>NZ_JBPFDU010000070.1:0-143934 GCF_051062815.1 Methylocystis sp.
GATATGCCCTAAGCGATACTGACGAATTGAAATAAAAGCCCCCGGCCCAAAAGGCCGGGGGTTTTCGTTTGGAGCCGCCCCGCGCCGCCTGTGCCGCAAACCAAGCGCGCCTTCCTATGACGACGCGCCTCCCGCGCGAACTCAGAACGCGCCTTCTGCGTGAAGGCGTTGCGCCGAGCGTCAAGCGGCGTTCTGCAAGTCGCCCGCGAAATCCCGCGCAACGCGTTCGCTAGGGCAGATGCCGTGTCCCTTTCGAATGCCTCGATGAGCGGTGCGTCCTTTCGACGCAAATGATGCGGTCGTTTTTCCTCGCGTCAATTTCTGGCATTTGTCAAAAGTAGGACGAGCGTCCATCGGCGCTGGCGATGCAATGGCATGACAATAGTCGAGCCGCGAACCAAAAATCCGCTATAGAAGATCCAGGGCTCAGTAACGTTCGCCAATAACAGCGGCAGCCCCGGACTCAATATGGATCGAGGGATGGAAATGAAGAATTGGCGTAGCGTTGCAGCTGCTGTTTTTGGCGCGCTTTTCTCGCTGGCGTTGACGGCCCCGTTGCGCGCATCGGAGGGCGGCGCAGGCCCGGAAGCCATGTCGATGGGCAATATGTGCATGGTCATGTTCGGCTACGACATGATTCACATTACGGCCTATCAACCCGGCAAATCGCGCAGCGAATATTGCGCCGAGATCCCGACCTCCGGACCAACCATTCTGGTGTTCGACATCGAAAATCCGACGTTTCGGGACATGCCGCTGGAACTGCGAATCATTCGCGACCCGCTGACGCCGATCACGAAGGGCACCGATCTCGAGGCGCTGACCGAAGTTCATCGTCCCGCGACCAAATACACCAAGGGCACCTTCAATCTTGAGCACGACTTCAAGGACAACGGCCATTATATCGGACTCGTCACGCTGACCCGCCCCGACGGCACGCAGGAGACGTCCGAATTCAAATTCACGGTTGGCGAAACGCTGTGGGCCTGGGTGCCGCAGATCGCCGGGACCGTGCTCATCGCCGGCATTGTTTTCGTGTATTGGAAGCACACGCATCCCTCCGGCAAGAAGAAGGATGCCGACGCCGCCGCTGTGTCTTGATCGCGGCGACATGCGTAAACATCTCAAAACAAAAAGGGGCTCAGGCCTCTGGGGAGGGACGCCATGACTAATGACGCCATGACTAACGCTGACAGAACTTCGCCGGCGCGCGTGCGCCGTCAGGCCAAGGTCGGGTTCTCCGCCGCCGCCGGGGCTTGCGCCATCGTCATAGCAGCTGCGTTTGGGACGAGTTCGGCGCTCGCGCATTCTTTCCTTGTCGACGCTACGCCTTCTTCGAAGGAACATGTCGCGGCGCCGCCAAAGACCATCAAGTTGCGGTTCGGCGGCGGAGTCGAACCGCCTTACTCGAAGATCACCATAGAAGCGCCGGACGGTAAGGTGCTCGCCGAAGGCAATAGCGCCGTTCCCGACAAGCCGCGCGAATTGTCGGCCAATGCGCCGGAACTCGCGCCCGGCAAATATATCGTACGCTATCGCGTGCTCTCCACCGACGGCCACATCGTGGAGGGAAACTATGAGTTCACCGTGGACGCGAAGTAAGCGCCATCGGGCGAGTGACAGCTCGCGGCTACGCTTGCGCGACACGCTGCTCGTTTCTCACTTCTCATGCGAGCTGAAGAGATGAGCGCCAGAGAACATCGGGCGAAACAAAAATGTATCTCTCTCTTGCGGCGATCCGCTTCCTTCTGAGCTTGCCTTCGGCCCTCGCGGTCGGGCTCCTGCTCCTGCCGCGTCTCATCGGCGAGGACGGCGGGCGTTTCAAGCCTGCCGTCGCGGCGCTGGCGCTGGTGCGCGCCGTTTTCGGCTTCGCGCTGCTGTATGTCACCGCGCGTGCGATCTTTCCCGCCGATCGTCCGATTGAATTCGACACGCTATGGGAGTTCACCGTCAACACGAGCGTCGGAAACGCCTGGATCGGGACGCAACTGGTCGCGTTCCTCTTCGCGGCTCTCGCGGCGGCGCGCCTCTTCGTCGCTTCAGATGTGCTCGATCAGGTGACGCTGTGGGTCGGCGTGGTCCTTATCGCCGTTGTTTCAGTGACCGGCCACGCCATCGACGACGGCCTGCCGCGCTGGACGCAGCTGAGCTTCCTTCTCCACACGGCCGCCGGCCTCACCTGGCTTGGCGGCTTGCTCGGTCTCGTCTGGTGGATGTTCACTGCGCGCGGCAAACCGCCGGAAGTTGCGGCGCAGCTCGCCGAGCGCTGGTCGTTCATCGCAAAGGTCGCTATGGCGATCGTCGCCGTTACGGGATTTGCGATCGCCTGGGAGAACGTTGGAAGCATCCCGAATATGCTGGCGACGCCCTATGGTCGGCTGCTGACGCTGAAGCTGGTTTTTCTATGCGCTGTGTTGCTCGCGGCGTTGGCGCTCGCGCGCTACATCACCCGGAGACCCGAAGGCGAATTCAATTTTGCCTGGTACAGCAAGGTCGGCGCGGGGGAGTCGGTCTTTGCGCTCGCCCTGCTTGCGATCGCCGGCTACATCGCGGTCATCACGCCAGCCTCGCATGAAACCAGTCTCTATTGGCCGTTGCCATTTCGCCTGTCCTACATCGCGACGTGGGGACAGAACCCAGCGATGTTCAGCTCGATCTGGTGGTGGGGCATCGCCGCCGTCGTACTCGCAATCATGGCGGCGCTGATCTGGTGGACGCCATCGACTCGCCAGTATCGTCTCTATGCAACGCCAGCCATTTCCGCCGCGGCGGCGATCTCGCTCGCCGTGTCATTTGCGACAGAAGCCTACACAGACACGTACGACGATCCGACGCAGGACTACACCGCGGAATCGGTTTCGCGCGGGCTCGCGCATTTTCAGGAGAACTGCATCGGCTGCCACGGCGCACAGGGCGAGGGAAATGGACCGCTCGCCAAGGATCTCAAGAACGAGCAAGGACTCCTCGTGCAGCCCGCCGATCTGACCGCCCCGCATGTCGGCACCCATACGATCGGCGACATCTTC
This sequence comes from Methylocystis sp., assembly GCF_051062815.1. Lineage (GTDB taxonomy): Bacteria > Pseudomonadota > Alphaproteobacteria > Rhizobiales > Beijerinckiaceae > Methylocystis. Next base: position 3,027 of record NZ_JBPFDU010000070.1, read on the forward strand.
CACTGGCTGACTCACGGCGGACAAAGCGGCGTTATGCCGAGTTTCCGCGAGCAGCTCGACGTCGACGATCGCTGGGACGTGATCAACTTCCTGCTGATGATATCCTATTCGAACCGGTCGCGTTTCATGAGCCCTCAGCCCATGATTCAATGGCTGATTGCGCCGGACTTTGCGCTGATCGATCCCGAAGAGGACGTAACGTCGCTCTACAGGCTGCGCGGCGTGCCGACGCTGATCTCTTTCGCGCGCTGCGGGTCGCCAGACGCCGATCCAAAGGCGCGCGCCGCCAGCGTGAAGATTGCGCATGACGCCGCGAAAGCCGTTGGCGCAAACCAGGTGACGATCTACGACGCGGCCTGCCCGCAGGAGGCGAAAGCTCGAGAGGTTGTTCATCCCAGAGCGGTCGAGACCGCCTATTCGGTGATCAACCGCTACCCCAATGAAACGCCGTCGGAGGAGATCGGGGAGGCGCACTTCCTTGTGGATCGCTCGGGCTACGTTCGGGCGCGTTTCCGCACATTTGCCCCCGACGACGGCAACGCTCAGAAACTTTCTGGCCTCGTCGCCGAATTCGCGCGTGAACCCTTGATCGAGATCAGCCTGCACTCGCATTAGCGCGCCATATTGTCGCAAGCGTGAACGGGGCGCGAGGGTATCGGAGCGGCGCGTCCTTCGTCATGATGCCAATCAGACCGGCGAGAGAGAAGTCCGGCGCAAAAAGGGAGAAGCGAGATGCTGAAGCGGCGTGAATTTTTGCTGACCGGAGGGACTCTGCTCACCGGGACGGCGCTCGGGCTCTTTGCCGGGCGCGGTTCCGCGGCGGCGCATGAGTACGACGTCGGCAATCTGAAAGTGGAGCATCCTTGGCTTCGCGCCCCTGTCGACGGCGACAACAAGGCGCAGTTCTACGCAATGCTGCACAATAATGGCGCGACGCCCGACAGGCTGATCGCCGTCAAGTCGGAAAAATTCGGGAAGGCCGAGATCCACGGCGACCCCAAGAAGCTCGACCTCATCACGCCTGTCGTCCTGCCGCCCAAGTCGAAAGTCACGCTCGCGCCTGGCGGCGTCTATGTGACGCTTCTGGACATCAAGAAGCATCTTGAGGTGGGCTGGGGCCTGGAGATGACGCTCGTCTTCGAAAAGGCCGGCGAAGTGGTTATTGACGCGGCGATCGATGCGCCGGACGCGGCCCATGCACATGACGCCGAAGCGATGGAACGATGGCAAAAGGCGCATGGCCAGGACTCCGCCGGGCCCAAGGAAGGCGGCGACTCGCATCACGAGCACCATCACATGGAAAAGAAGTGATCGCGGGCTAAGAGGGTCTTATCAGCGTAACGCAATCAAAAACCGGCCGCTTGAAAAGCAGCCGGTTTGGAACCCGCCAAAAAGATTGCGCGCGTCGACAGACGCGCGCGTTACTTGCCGCTTACGAAATTTGCGAAGATTAGCGGTCGATCGTCACCAGTCGCCCGGCGAAAACGCCGCCGTCGGTCGCAACAGGCGTGGCCTTTTGCGCGGGCGAACCGATCGGCAGGGCGAAGCCGAGCACGAAGGCGGCCATCGCCATGGCGGCGACCAGCAGGAGCGAAACTCGAAACTGGCGACGCGCCGAATCCCTATCGAAGCTGCGCGTGAAGGCGGGCTCCATCTGATCTTCAAATTTGTCAACGAGCGACATTTTCCCTAATCCTCTCGCATTCGCCCTTGTAACGCTTGACCTCTCCCCAAGGCCCGCGCGCGATTAACTCGCGTCGCCGCGTTCTCAAGACAGAAACGAGGATGGGCTGAAAAAGTTGCATCATTCTTCGGAAATTTTATAAATTTTTAAGAAGTGCGTGAAACGGGGTTAACACTTGGCAATATTGATTTGATCAAGTTGAGCCAAAGCTCAGTCGCCGATTCGGGCTATTTGATAAAAGACGGTTGTTTTTCCTTGGAAAACACCGATACGCAGCATGGCTGACACTCGCGCCGGCGCGTGGCGCGGCAGAGCGGCGATCGCGCGTGCCCCGCGCGAGGCGGTTAAAAGTCTTCATCAACAATAGACCCATGTGGCTCTGCGAGCCTCGTGAATCTCGTTGCGACGCTACGCCGCGCAAATTATGGTGCGGCGCACTATCCCCTCCGCAGGAACTCCACTCCAATGACTTTCCTCGCCAACGCCTTGTCGCGCGTGAAGCCCTCGGCAACCATCGCGGTGACGCAGAAAGCCCGCGACTTGCGCGCGCAGGGTCGGGAGGTGATCAGCCTCTCCGTCGGCGAACCCGATTTCGACACGCCCGGGCACATCTGCGCCGCAGCGAAAGCGGCGATCGATCGCGGCGAAACGCGTTATCCGCCGGTGCTCGGAATTCCGCCGCTGCGCGAGGCCGTCGCAAAAAAATTCAAGCGCGAAAACGGCTTGGACTACACGGCGTCGGACACGATCGTCGCCACCGGCGGCAAGCACATCCTGTTCAACGCATTTCTTGCGACGCTCAATCCCGGCGACGAAGTGATCGTTCCGGCGCCGTACTGGGTGAGCTACCCGGAGATGGTGGCGATCTGCGGCGGAACGACCGTCTTCGTCGAAGCTCGGATGGAGGACGGCTTCAAGCTCCAGCCTGAGGCGCTCGAGCGCGCCATCACGCCCAAGACCAAATGGCTCGTGCTCAACTCTCCGTCGAACCCTTCGGGCGCGGCCTACACATTCGATGAAATGAAGAAGGTGACGGACGTTCTGCTGCGCCATCCGCAGGTGCATGTCCTCACCGACGACATTTACGAGCACCTCGTCTACGGCGACTTCAAATTCGTCACGCCGGCCCAGGTCGAGCCGGCGCTCATGGAGCGCACGCTCACCATGAACGGCGTCTCCAAGGCCTACGCTATGACCGGCTGGCGCATCGGCTACGCGGCGGGGCCCAGCGCCCTGATCAAGGCCATGGACCTGCTCCAGGGCCAGCAGACGTCGGGCGCCTGTTCGATCGCGCAATGGGCGGCGGTCGAAGCCCTCGAAGGGCCGCAGGACCACCTCGCGGTCTTCCGCAAGGCCTTTGAGGAGCGGCGCGACCTCGTGGTCTCCATGCTCAACCAGGCCAAATATTTGAAGTGCCCGACGCCGGAAGGCGCGTTCTACGTGTTTCCCTCCTGCGCCGACGCCATCGGGCGTAAGACCCCCGACGGGAAGGTCATCGAAACCGACGAGGACTTCGTGACCGAACTCCTGGGAACGCAGGGCGTCGCCGTGGTGCAAGGCTCGGCGTTCGGCTTCGGTCCTAATTTCCGCGTGTCCTACGCCGCCTCGAACGTGTTGCTCGAAGACGCCTGCCGAAAGATCCAGGCTTTCTGCGGAAGCCTCATCTAACCCCACAATGCATTGCGCATTGCGCCCGCCGCTCTAAACTGACGCCCAGCGCGTCAGGCGGCGGGCCGTGGGCGAGTGGCTTCGCCAGGAGAGCGGAGTCTCTCTCGGCCCGGAGAGCGCGGAACTAAATTGCAAGTCCGTGGGCCGTTCGCTCGACGGACTCACGCTCTTGCGGAGACCTGCACCATGACGATTTTCGCTCTCCTTCTCCTCGCTCTCGTCAGCGCGCTGATCGCCTACATCTCCTTGCTGCCCGATAAATTCCGCATCGCCCGCTCGATCGTGATCGACGCGCCGCCGGAAGTGGTTTTTCGCCACATCAACGACTTTCACAATTGGGCCGACTGGTCGCCCTGGGCCAAGCTCGATCCCGATATGAAGGAAGAATATGGAGGGACGCCGCAGGGCTATGGCGCGACCTATTCATGGTCCGGCGACAAGCAGGTCGGCGTCGGTCAGATGGAGATCGTCGAGAGCCGCCAGGGCGAGCGCGTCGGCATCAAGCTCGAATTCAAAAAGCCGTTCAAAGCCAAGCGCGACGTGCAATTCAATCTCAAGCCTTTGGGCGAGAACAGCACGGAAGTCACCTGGGCGATGTCCGGCCACCATGAATTTGTGGGCAAGGCGATGCATAAGTTTTTGAACATCGACAAGACGGTCGGGGCGCAATTCGATCGCGGCCTCGCTGACCTAAAGCGAGTCGTCGAGTCGCAGCCGAAAATCGCCGCTGATTGACCGCGCCGAGCGGACTATAGACGCAGCGAAGGAAGCCGCTGATGCTTTTTGGCTTGCAGATCGCCGCGATCACGAGCGTCGCGCTATGCGTGATTCCGGCGGGCGCGCATTTTTTCGAGCGCGCCAATAAGATGGCGCTCTCGCCGGCCGACTACATGAGCGTTCAGCAGATCTACGCCGGCTGGGCCTATTTCGGAATCGCCGTCGTTCTCGCACTACTGACGACGCTGGCGCATACGATCGCCGTTCGCCGCAACCGGATCGCCGCGGTCCTCTCGTTCGCCTCCTTCGTAACGCTCACTGGAACGCAGGCCATCTTCTGGACGTGGACCTATCCCATGAATGTCGCGACGCAGAATTGGACCAAGATGCCGGCGGCGTTCGAGGCGGCGCGACGTCAATGGGAAGATTCGCATGCTGTGGCGGCGGTGCTCGCCTTTGCGGCGCTTCTGCTGCTTACCGCCTCGGCGCTTATTCACAACTCAAAAAATGCGCGGCGCGCGAATTAGGCGCACCGCGCGGAATGAAGGGACGCTACGCCGCGTCGAACATTTCCTCGACATGTTCCCAATTGACGAGATGATCGAGAAACGCCTTCAGATAGTCGGCGCGGCGATTGCGATAGTCGATGTAATAGGAGTGCTCCCAGACGTCGGCGACGAGGATCGGCGCGGCGCCATGGATGAGTGGATTTTCCGCGTTCGGCGTCTTGCGAATGGCGAGCTTTCCATCCTTCGCTTCGAGCCATACCCAGCCGGAGCCGAATTGGCCGAGGCCTTCCTTCTGGAATTCTTCGCGGAATTTGTCGACCGAGCCGAAGGACTCGATGATCGCCTTCTCGACCTTGCCGGGAATGGCGCCGCCGCCGTTCGGCTTCATCCACTTCCAATAGTGGTGATGGTTGAAATGCTGGGCGACGTTATTGAAGATCGGCGTGTTGCGGTTGTAGGCGGTGACGATCACTTCCTCGATCGGCTTGCCTTCATATTCGGTGCCTTTCACCAGATTATTCGCGTTGGCGACATAGGTCGCGTGGTGCTTGTCGTGGTGATATTCGAAGGACTCGCGGGAAAGATAAGGCTGCAGAGCGTCGTAGGGATAAGGCAAATCTTCCAGGGTGAAGGACATAATTCTCTCCTGAATACGTTAGACGAGCGTAGCCTGTCAGCCTCGGCTGCACGGGCTTAACTAAACCCGCGCGCCGCATGCGGCAATATCGCGAGATCCCGAATGGCGCAGCTATGTTCGCTTTGTAGCGACAAAAAAGCATGGCTCGTCGGCGACCGAGCCATGCTGCAATCTTCGGGCCGCTTGCTTAGGCGATTGCGTCGCCCGCTTGCGACTTCTTCTTTGCGCCGGCGCGCAGCATCCACCACATCAGACCGACAAGCGAGAAGAAGCCGACGGCGTAGAGGATATATTCGATCAGTCCCCAGAAGGTGTAGAGCCCCACGGAGAAGGGAAAGCGCGAGACCCATTCATTGCCAAGATCGTCGCGCACAGTGACGATTCCGACATAACGACCAGCATCCTTGAAGTCGTGTTCAAAGGTCATGGTGCCGTTGCGATAGACCTTCGGCTCGATATAGGCGACGGTGATCGTATTGAGGTTGGCCTTTTCTTTCTCTTCGCCGACATCCTTAACAATGCGGATGCCAATCGCCATGTCGCGCAGATCAGGCGAAACCGCGGTGAGCGCAATGACGGTCGGCCCGGTTTTGGCGATGTCCTCGCAAAACTCCGCTTCTTCTCCCGAGCGCTGATAGCCGATGAAGTGCATGGTGTTCGGACCGATCCGCAGCACGCACTCGTCTTGCTCGAGCATCACGCCGCCATGCGCGAAAGCGGCTGATGGCGCGACGAAAAAAGCTGCGGCCGCTATCAGTGCGCCAGCCAGCAGCCCGCGCACGCCAGTTAAACTTGCCATCTAAGGTTCTCCCTACGATTGCCGACGTCGGCCGGTTTTCCGCGCGCTCTTCCGCCGCACGCGCGCGTCGACGCTGTGACGATGACGTTTGTATTGATTGATCGAATTACGATGTGACACCGTGCCGCATCTTATAAATACTTTTATCTAATTGAAAATAAACGAAAAAATATACTCCAGTGCTTGCATGGCAGATAAATTCAACCACTACATATTGATGTTAAATGCAGTAACATACGCATATATTGTTTTAAAATTTTCGCGGCGGCGCGGCGGTGCGCGCGCGTACAAGTATTCGCGCGTCTTCCCCGGGGACTTGCGTTCATATGGCGGTCGGCGCGCCTTGTGATAGGTTCCGGCCCGGACAACCACTGAAGGATGACGATGAGACGATACGGCCTGGGCGTCATTTTTCTCGGGCTCGCGCTTGCGCTTTCCGGCGCCTATGGCATGTGGTCCGGGTGGGATTACATTCAGCTTGAGCGCGGTTGGAGCCTGTTCATCGGCGGCGCCACGGCGGTCTCTGGCGGTGTGGTGACGATAGCGCTTGGGCGCGCAATCGGCGTTTTGGGCCGCATCGCCGACAAAGTTCCGGCGACGCAGGCGCGCGCGGCGGCAGATCTGGTTGAAGACGCGCAGGCGCCGCAACAACAGCAGCAGCCTGTCGCCGCCACGCCGCCGCCGAAGCCGCCGGTTGAAGTCGATCGATATATCGCCAGCGGATCCGTCTATGTGATGTTTTCCGACGGATCAGTTGAAGTGCAGACCGATGGCGCCGCGCGCCGCTACCCTTCGCTTGCGGCATTACGCGCCGACACGGGCGTCGGCGGCGGGTGACGCACACTCAATTACGCGCCGCGCTCCACATCAGGAAGAGCGCCGCGTCGCCCGGCAGACCTTCGGGGAAATCGACGATTTGCGCGGCGATACGAAAGCCGCGAGGGTGCAGTTCATTACGCCACCGGTGAAAGACGTCGGCTGGCTCGCCGCGCAGAGTCGCCGGCCAATCGGGGTCCGGCGCATTGATCGCGCGGCCGCCGTCGGCGCAAAGCTGCGATGGAAATCGGATGAGCACATGTTCGGTGAGCCCGGCCGCCGCGCTGCGTCGCGCCTGCTCCAGCATCTCGCGCCATTGCGGGTCGGTCAGCCGCTGGCTCGCGAGATCACGAATGCGTTGCTCGCGCAGTTCGATCGCCGCCCGTCGACGCTCTACGCGTTCGAGGTCGAGCTGGCGCTCATGCGCCGCGACGAGCTGGCGAAATTCCTGCGCCGTCGCGACGGCGCAGCGATCGCCGGTTTGCTGCGGAAGGGAAATCAGCGGACGACGCCGATGCGCCTCCAAAGCCATGGCGGCAAAGCCTCCCGCCATCGCCTCCATGACTTCTTTGCGCAGCACGAGGCCGATGATCTTGTGGCCGTCAACGACGGGAATGCGTTTGAGGCTATGGCTCTCCATAATTCGCGCGATGTCGGGAACTTTGGCGATGTCGGAAATCGATATCGCCGGAGAGGTCATCACTTCGCGCAACGCGCGACCATTCGCATGGAATACATGCTTGGGCCTGTTGCGCAGCAGAAATGCCGGAATGGCGCCGAGGTCAGGCAGGGGGTGCGGGCGCGCCTGTTCGAGATTGCTGCGCGTCACGATTCCGATCGGCGCCAGCTCGTCGTCGACGACCGGCACGGCGCCCAGCCCGCATTCAGCGAGAAGTTTCGCGACGTAATCGAGATCCGCGTCCGCCGTTACATAAGGAAAGTCGCTGTTCATAAGATCGCGCGCGATCATGCCGCCGTCTCGCCTCCCGATCCTCGTATGCGCTCAGTCCGACAGTTCGATCGTCACCGGCACGTGGTCGGACGGGCGGGTCCAGCTGCGCGCCTCGCGCAGCACGTCCAAACGTTCCAGCCCGCCGCCAAGCGCCTCGCTCACCAGAATATGGTCAAGCCGGCGCCCCCGGTTCGACGCCGCCCAATCGGCGGCGCGATAACTCCACCACGTATAAAGCTTTTCTTCCGCGGGGACGAAATGGCGCATGGCGTCGATCCATGCGCCCGCCTGTAGCACCGCGGTCAGCTTCTCCACCTCGACTGGGGTATGGCTCACGACTTTCAATAACGCCTTGTGGCTCCAGACGTCATGTTCGAGCGGCGCGACATTTAGGTCTCCGACCAGCACCACGCGGCCGCGCGCGACCCCTTCGGTGACAACCCAGTCGCGCATTTCATCGAGAAAATCGAGCTTGTGCTGAAACTTCGGATTGATGTCGACGTCGGGCTCGTCGCCGCCGGCCGGCACATAGAAATTATGCAGCGAGATCGGGCCGCTCCGGGCGTCGATTTCCACGCAGATATGACGCGCGTCGCCCTTTTCGCAGAAATCGCGCTTCTCGACGAAACGTAAAGGCCGCTTCGAAATGACGGCCACGCCGTGGTAGCCCTTCTGGCCGTTGATCGCGATATGCTCATAGCCCAGCGCATGGAGATCCTTCATCGGGAATTCGGCGTCCCGGCATTTCGTCTCCTGCAGGCAGAGCACGTCCGGCGCCCGGCTCTTGAGAAAGTCGGCGATCAGCGGCAGGCGCAGCCGCACGGAATTGATGTTCCAGGTGGTGATCTTCAGGCTTGCTGCTTTCAATGCGGATCAGCTCTTGGTCTTGTCGCCGAAGAGGAAAGGCGCGACGTCCCTGACGCCCGGCTGCTTCTCGGCGATGAAGGGCGTCGGTCGGCAGACGGCCATGGCGGAAAGACCGACTCGCGCGGTGAGAAGCCCATTCAATACGCCTTCGCCGAGCTTTGCCGAAATGCGTGCGGCGATGCCGTGGCCGAGCGCCTGCTGAAGGATAGAGTCGCCGACCGCCACGCCGCCGGTGATGGCGAGATGCGCGCCGACCGAGCGGGCCAGTTTGAAGAAGCCGAGCAGCCCCGGCTTGCCGCCGTAAATCTCCGCGATTTTTCGCATCAGCACGATCGCCTGGCCGACGACGAACAGCACGTCGAGGAGCGCGCGCGGGCTGATCGCCGTGACGACGGAGACGCGTTTGGCGGCGCCGGCGATCTCGCGCCGCGCTTCTTCGTCCAGGGGCGCGACGAGATTACGCTCGGCAAGCGTGATCAGATCGCGTCCGTCGATAATCCGCTGCAAATAGTCGTTGAGCAGCGCGCGCGCCCGGCCGGTGTCCGGGCGATCTTCATAGAGCTTGCAAAGTTCGCCGACGCGCTCGCGCGCAGCCTTACCGTCATCGCTCGCATGCGCCTCGGCCAGCGCGGCATGCAGCTTGGCGATACGATTCTGCCGGCCGATGGCGCGAAACTCGCGCGTGACGGAGATGAGGGCGGCGACGGCGGCGAGACCCGCAAGGCTCAGTCCCACCATGCCGAGAAGGGCGGAGCGCTGGAACAGGTCTTCGACAAACCCCCAGATCCAGAGCGTGAAGGCCAGGGACATAAGCCCGCTGACCGCCGACAAAAAGACGCCGCCCCAAGAAAAAATGTAGCGGCGCAGCATGCCGTCGGCCTGCGCCGCTTCGACGGCGGCTTCATCCCCGGTCATGCCGTCCGCGAGCTGGGCGGCCTCAAGCGCGAAAGCGTCAAATTCCGCTTCGACGACCTCGATAGACGGCCTCCCGGCATCGTCGATCTGCGGCGTCGCCTTGGCTGTGACCGTCTGGTCGCCTTCGAGGCGAAAAGCCCGTGGGCGCGGCCTGCGTTGCTCAGTCATTCGATTCCTGATTTTAGCCTTCTTACCGTCTCGAGTTCGAAAACGCGACGCGCGGATGTGTCGCGCGAGCTTCCAGAGAGCGATTTCAATTAAAAAAGGCGCCCACAAGGCCTCGACGACCGTCCTGAAATATAGGCGGTCGTCGCGACTGAAAACGCTTATTGCGGCGCGATAGCGCCTCCTTTAGCATCCTCTTGCCTTTCGCTGTCGAGAAGATCGCGTTTTCCCGCATGAACTCCATCATTTACGACATCGTCGCCCTTGCGATCGGCTATTTGCTGGGCTCTATTCCCTTCGGTCTGCTGCTCACGCGCCTCGCGGGCACGACGGACCTGCGCGCGATCGGCTCCGGCAATATCGGCGCAACTAATGTGTTGCGCACCGGTCGAAAGGATCTCGCGGCGGCGACGCTGCTGCTGGACGGGCTGAAAGGCACGGCGGCGGCGCTCATCGGCGCCTCGCTTTCGCCCGAAGGAGGCATGATCGCCGGTCTTGCTGCGTTCATCGGCCATATTGCGCCGGTCTGGCTGCAGTTTAAGGGCGGAAAGGGCGTTGCGACGTTCCTTGGCGTGCTGTTTGGGCTCAACTGGCCGACGGCGTTGATTTTCTGCGCCGTCTGGCTGTCGGCGGCGGCGCTGTGGCGTTATTCGTCGCTTGGCGCGCTGACCGCGAGCGCGACGGCGCCGGTGGTCCTGTTCATGCTCGGCCATGGCGGCGAGGCCTTTACCGTCGCGGTGATGGCCGCAATCGTCTTCTACAGGCATCGAGCGAACATCGCGCGTCTGCGCGCCGGCACCGAAACGCGCATAGGACAGAAGGCGTGACCGAGGCGTCGCCAGGTCGGTTGAGCGAAGCGCAGCTCGTCGACTGGCTGAGGCTCATCCGCAGCGAAAATGTCGGGCCGCGCACGTTCAGACAGCTCATCAATCGTTTCGGCGGCGCCGGCGCGGCGTTGGACGCGCTGCCGTCCCTCGCGGCGCGGTCCTTGCGCGGGCGGATCATCCGCATCGCCACTCGTGAGGAAGCGCTGCGCGAAATCGAGGCGGCGCGCGCGCTCGGCGTTCGCTTCGCCACCACGGGCGATCCGGACTATCCGCCGCTGCTGCGGGAAATCGCCGATGCGCCGCCGCTCATCGCAATGCGCGGCGTTTCCTGGACCGCGCAGCGCGACGGCGTGGCGATTGTCGGCTCGCGCAACGCTTCAGCCGCAGGTCTCGCCTTCGCCGAACGGCTCGCGCGCAGCCTCGCGCTCGAGAATTACGTCATTGTCTCTGGCCTTGCGCGCGGCATCGACGCCGTCGCGCATCGCGCCACGCTCGAAACAGGCACGGTCGCCGTGCTCGCCGGCGGCCATGCGCGACCGTATCCGGCCGAACATGCGCGGCTTGTCGAAGAGATCGCCGAGAGGGGACTGATCGTCTCTGAAATGCCCATCGAATGGGAGCCGCGCGGCCGCGATTTTCCGCGCCGAAATCGCATCATTTCCGGGTTGAGCCGCGCGACCATCGTCGTCGAGGCGGCGCGGCGTTCCGGCTCGCTGATCACGGCGCGTTTCGCCAATGAGCAGGGGCGAGAGGTCTTCGCCGTTCCTGGTTCGCCGCTGGATCCGCGCGCCGAAGGCGTCAACGATCTCATTCGCCAAGGCGCGACGTTGTGCGCGCGTCCCGAGGACGTGATTTCGGTGCTTGCCGAGAACGCAGGGACCCCGCCGCGCAAGAATCTCTTTGACGACGACTCCCTCGAAGGACAGGACGCTCTGATCGACGAACTGGATCTTTTCGCCGGCCTCGACGGTTCGGCGTTTGAGGAAAGAGCCGCGCCCAAACAATTCTCGCCGCCAAGCCCGCCAGCAGATTGCGTCGCCGATATTGACGCGCGCACGCGAGGCGACGAGTCGCCTCAGCGCGACGCGCATGAGGTCGTCCTGTCGCTGCTCGGGCCTGCGCCTATCGCGATCGACGATCTCATCCGCGTCGCCGGATTGACAGCGCGCGAGGTGCAGGGAGTCCTCGTCGAACTCGACATCGAGGGGCGCTTGCAGCGTCACGGCGCCAACAGCGTTTCCCTCACACTCAACTATAAGTTGTAAGTTAGGCCGAGCGGTCGACTGGATAGCCGCCAAGCTCGCGCGCCCGCATGTCCGCCTCGGCGCGGGCGAGGTTCAAGAAATAGCAGAGCATGGGCATGTCGCAGCGACTGGCGAGTTTCGCCATTTCGTCTGACATGTCAGCTATATATGACGCGATGGACGCCGCTTCCTCATTGGCTTTGGCGCTCTCCGCGGTCGTTCCAGGGGTCTTGCTGCAATCTTTTTGAGAAGTATCTGGCCGGGGCATCGCTGTCAGTCTCCACGGACCACGAGGCAGGTTATGAATAGGGTAAGCATCAGACTTTCTTATATTTTTCTTCCATCACGCCTATCCCGTGTCAAGAACAAAATTCTATCAAAGGTTGTAATGCTGCGATCGAGGCCGCTACAGACGTTTCAAACGGTCGAGCGCGCCCTGCAGGATATAGGCGGCCGCCATTCGGTCGACGACTTCGGCGCGTTTGGCGCGCGAGGCGTTCTGCGCGATCAATTCGCGCGTTACAGCCGCAGTTGACAGGCGCTCGTCCCAGAAGGCGAAGGGCAGGGAGGCGAGCTTTGAAAGATTGCGCATGAAGGCGCGCGTCGCCTGCGCGCGCGGCCCTTCGGTGCCGTCCATATTGAGCGGCAGCCCGACGATCAGCGCGCAAATATCGAAATCGGCCGCGCGTTTGAGCAAGGCGGCGGCGTCCTGAGAAAACTTCACTCGCCCGATCGTATCGAGCGGCGACGCGAGCCGCCGCTCGACGTCCGAAAGCGCCAATCCGATGGTTTTGGTCCCGAGATCCAATCCCATCAGTCGGCCCTTCGGCGGCAGGAGCGCCGCCAGTTCTTCAAGGGTCGTCGCGCGCATGGTCACCGCGATTCCGCTAACACGCCGCGGCCGTTCCGCAAACTCACTGGCTCCGTGCTCCCGCTTTTTCCCTCTGCGATCCGCTTCGCAACATTGCGCCGCGAAAGGCCAGGCGCTATAGCGCCCGTCGAGACCTTTCTTGCGGAGCCCTAGATGTCCGTTGATTCCGCGACCGTCCGCCGGATCGCCCATCTCTCGCGCATCGCCATCGAAGACAGCGAGGTCGAGCGCCTGCGCGGCGAACTCAACGCCATCCTGGCTTTCGTGGAGACGCTGAGCGAGGTCGATGTCGACGGCGTCGAGCCGTTGACCTCCGCTTTGCCGATGCAAATGAAGAAGCGGGCCGACGTCGTGACCGACGGCGGCATCGCCGATGAGATTCTCGCCAACGCGCCTTTGCGCGAGGATCATTATTTCGTCGTGCCCAAGGTGATCGAATAGCGCTTGTCGCGCCGGCGCCGCGCATGCAGCGGCCTCAGATATAAAGGGACAAATGTCCGACCCCACGCATCTTACATTGGCCGAGGCGCGCGACGCTCTCAAATCCAAACAGCTCTCCGCCGTTGAACTGGCGCAGGCGCACATCGACGCAATCAGCAAATCGCGCGCGCTGAATTGCTTCATCACGGAGACGCCGGAGTTCGCGCTGGCGCAGGCGCAGGAGAGCGACGCGCGCCTTGCGCGCGGCGACGCGCGCCCGCTTGAGGGTCTGCCGCTCGGCATAAAGGATCTCTATTGCTCCAAAGGCGTGCGCACGACGGCGGGGAGTCGAATTCTCGACGACTTCACGCCGACATATGAATCGACGGTCTCGGCAAATCTGCTGCGCGACGGCGCGGCCATGCTCGGCAAGCTCAATCTCGACGAATTCGCGATGGGGTCGTCGAACGAAACGAGCGCCTTCGGCCCCGTTGTTTCGCCGTGGCGCCGCGCCGCGGATCCCGACGCCAAGATCGTGCCGGGCGGTTCTTCGGGGGGCTCGTCGTCGGCGGTGGCCGCGCGTCTTTGCCTGGGAGCCACGGCGACGGATACAGGCGGCTCGATCCGTCAGCCCGCCGCCTTCACGGGCACTGTCGGCGTCAAGCCGACCTATGGCCGCTGTTCGCGCTGGGGCATCGTCGCCTTCGCGTCGTCGCTGGATCAGGCGGGTCCGATAACGCGCACCGTGCGCGACGCAGCGATCATGCTCAGGTCGATGGCCGGCCACGATCCGAAAGACACGACCAGCGTCGACGCGCCTGTGCCGGACTACGAAGCCGCTGTCGGCGCCTCCGTGAAGGGACGCCGCATCGGCGTGCCGAAGGAATATCGCCTCGACGGAATGTCGGCGGAGATCGCCGCTTTATGGGATAAAGGCGCCGCTTGGCTGAAGGACGCGGGCGCGGAGATCGTCGAAATCTCCCTGCCGCATACGCGCTATGCCTTGCCGACATATTACATTATCGCGCCGGCCGAAGCCTCGTCCAATCTCGCGCGCTACGATGGCGTGCGCTACGGGTGTCGTGAGCAAGGCCGCGACGTCAGCGAAATGTACGAGAAGACGCGCGCAGCGGGCTTTGGTCCGGAAGTGCGGCGGCGCATTATGATCGGCACTTATGTGCTCTCCGCCGGCTATTACGACGCTTATTACGTCCGTGCGCAGAAAGTCCGCAGCCTGATCAAGCGCGACTTTGACGAAGCCTTCGCGTCCGGCGTCGACGCCGTCCTGACGCCGGCGACGCCGTCGACCGCCTTCGCGCAGGGAGAGAAGGGTTCGGCGGATCCTGTAGAAATGTATCTCAACGACGTGTTCACCGTTACGGTGAACATGGCCGGTCTTCCCGGCGTCGCCGTTCCGGGCGGTCTCGCGGCGAACGGCTTGCCGCTCGGGTTGCAGCTCATCGGCAAAGCATTCGACGAGGAGACGCTGTTCTCTCTCGCTGCGGCGATCGAACGGGCGGCGCCTAAGATCGAACTTCCGCAGCCATGGTGGCGCGAGGGCTGATGATGACGACGCCGAGCGCTGAAAAGGACATTGCGGAGCGCCCGCAGCAAGCGCTGCAGGACGAAATGTCCGACGTGCGTCGCTTGATCGACGAGCTGGACGAAGAGCTTGTGGCGCTGCTCGCAAAGCGGCAGCGACAGATCGAGCGGGCCGCAAGGATCAAACCCGCGCTGGGTATCCCCGCCAATGTCCCCGAGCGCGTCGACGAAGTGTTGGCGCATGTGCTTGGCGCCGCGCACCGCGAGGGACTGTCGGTCGAGGTCGCGATGACCCTGTGGCGCGCGCTGATTGACTGGTCGATCCAGTACGAAGAGCGGCTGATGGACGCTCGCGCGCTAAAGGGCGTCTCTCAAGGATCGGCGGACGGCGACCGCTCTTCTTGATCGCCGTTGGGGGCCTTTGTCTTGACGCGGACGAAACCGTTGCGGATCGACCAGCGCAGGAATTTTAGCGACCACCAATGAAAACGCCGGGACAGCCTGTGAGCGCCCGGGGAGTGCGGGGCGAGGATCGCAAGGCCCAAAGGGAGCATCCACACCCCGAAGACGGGAAGCGGCGCAAGAATGGTTCCGCCGAGGATCAGGCCGACGCCCACAGGAATGCTCACATAGCGGGGCGCGCCGCGCATGCGGGCGATGAGGCCTTTTCGGCGGCTGTCCTCAGAATTGCGTTCCGTGGCCATCTCGCCCGTTCCCTCTGCTGCGCGCCGGCCGTTCCGCTCTTGCGAAGCGTGGTTTATATGGAACGGGTAAGTTTAGCGAGGCGGATATGACGACACAGGCGGCTCCCAACAAGCTCATCAGCGGCGCAACCGGCGACTGGGAAGTCGTGATCGGCATGGAGATACATGCGCAGGTGACGAGCAACGCCAAGCTCTTCTCCGGCGCTTCCGCGGAGTATGGCGGCGCGCCGAACAATCACGTCTCCCTGGTCGATGCGGCCATGCCGGGCATGCTGCCGGTCATCAATGAGGAATGCGTCAAACAGGCGATCCGCACAGGTCTCGGCTTAGAGGCCAAGATCAACCTGCGTTCGGTTTTCGACCGCAAGAACTATTTCTATCCCGACCTGCCGCAGGGCTACCAGATCTCTCAGTACAAGCACCCGATCGTCGGCGAAGGCGCCGTGATCGTCGACGTATCGCCGAGCGAGCGCATCACCGTGGGCATCGAGCGTCTGCATCTCGAGCAGGACGCCGGCAAGTCGCTGCATGATCTTTCGGCGACCGAAAGCCACGTCGATCTCAATCGCAGCGGCGTCGCGCTCATGGAGATCGTCTCCAAGCCCGACCTGCGTTCGGCGGAAGAGGCGCGCGCCTATGTTTCGAAGCTGCGGACGATCTTGCGCTACATCGGCTCCTGCGACGGCAACATGGAGCAGGGTTCGCTGCGCGCCGACGTCAACGTCTCCGTGCGCCGCCCCGGCGCGCCGCTTGGCACGCGCTGCGAAATCAAGAACGTCAACTCCATCCGCTTCATTGGCCAGGCGATCGACGTCGAGGCGCGTCGACAGATCGGCATTCTCGAAGACGGCGGCGCAATCGCCCAGGAGACGCGGCTCTTCGATCCAGGGAGAGGAGAGACGCGATCGATGCGCTCCAAGGAGGAAGCGCATGATTATCGCTACTTCCCCGATCCGGATCTGCTGCCGCTCGAGTTCGACCAGCCATATGTCGACGCGCTAAGGGCGCAGTTGCCGGAGCTACCCGACGCGAAGCGCGCGCGCTTTATCCAGCAATACGGCCTGCCGCCTTACGACGCCGGCGTGCTTGTGATGGAGCGGGCGGCCGCCAACTACTTCGAGGAGACGGCGAAGGGACGCGACGCCAAGCTTGCGGCCAACTGGGTGATCAACGAGTTGTTCGGCCGTCTGAACAAGGAGGGGCTCGACGTCACGCGCTCACCAGTGTCGTCACAGGCCCTGGGCGCGATCATCGACCTCATCTCGCAGAACGTTATTTCGGGCAAGATCGCCAAGGATCTTTTCGAGATCGTCTGGACTGAAGGCGGCGATCCCAAGGAGATTGTCGAAGCGCGCGGCATGAAGCAGGTGACCGACACAGGCGCGATTGAAGCCGCCGTCGACGCCGTCATCGCCGCCAATCCCGACAAGGTAGAGCAGGCGAAGGCGAAGCCAACGATGCTCGGCTGGTTCGTCGGACAGGTGATGAAGCAGACGGGCGGCAAGGCGAATCCGCAGTCGGTGAACGAGCTGCTCAAGCGCAAGTTGGGCGTCTGACGCGCGCCCGTTCGTCGAAAAAACGAATCAGTTCACGACACGCGCTGCGCGATTCTTCTCCCAGCGAAGCTGTCGTGCGCCATTTTTTTTTGATCCGACCGCGCTGACCACAATTTTTTTTTCTCTGCGAATGCGCGACCTCGCGCGCGCCTCCGAGGCGCGCGAGGTCTGCGCCGCTCCACGTCCTCCGTCTCTCCGCCGGCGTCGAGTCGCCCGACCGCTACAGGCGCGCTCCGCGATTTTTAATCGTGTTCCGATATATTGCGCCGCGATCGATCTCAGGCGGCGTGCGCGAGTCGCAATTTTTCGCGGATACAAAAGCAAATCAAGTAATTGAACAACAGGCGCGACTTGCGGCAAAGCGTGCGGCTGCACCTCTGGAGCCTTCTCGGAGCGGATGTCGCCAACCGAATCCGCGCACGGATCGTCGTCAATAAAACGCGCGGCGCAAACCTGTCGCGATAGTCTCGCCGAAGCGTTTGCAAAGCAGCTTCACGATCATTTTGCTTGTCGCGCGACAGCGCTCAACATGCCTCGTCATGCGTTGCGTTGATCACTTCTGCGCGCGCAGCACTTGAACGACTGCTTAACCGCGTTACGCTATTTGCGCGTATTGTCGGTGGACCATAGTTCCGGCAATTCGGATCAAGGGGACTTATTATGGCGAGAGCTACAATGAAGCGTAAGCCGGCCAAGAAGGCTGCGGCGAAGAAAGGTGCGCGTAAAACCGCAAGGAAGGCAGCGACGAAGAAGTCAGCTGCCAAGAAGGGCGCCCGCAAGGCTACGCGAAAGTCCGCTGCGAAAAAGACGGCCCGCAAGGGCGTCCGCAAGGTGGCGACGAAAAAGCGCGGCGCCGTGAAAAAGGCCGGCGCCAAGAAGAGCACGCGCAAGGCGACCGCGAAGAAGCGCACGCCGCGCAAGGCGAAAACGCCAACCCCGCCAGCTGCGCCAGCGACCGCGTAAGCCGAAGCGCCTCGCATGCGCGATCGGTCTTTCGCGTCACTGCGGCAGCGCTTCACGCGCTCATCGCCCGGGGGCGCGCGTCCAGCGAGACGCATCCCGGGCGATAGCATTGCTCACTGCATTTTCGGCCGCGTCCGACGCGCGTCAGCCGTTAGCGGCGCCTAGCGCGTCAGGCATTCCGTCGCGAAATCGCGCCACATCGGCAAACCATCTTTCGACTCGCGTTTCATCCTGTCCCATTCCTCGGCGCAGGCTCGCATCTTCTCGCGCGGCGCGGGGGGGAGAGTCGGCGGCGGCTGGCTTGTATCGACCGGAGGCGGCGTTCGCGGTGGCGACAGCGCGTCGACGCCAGGCGCCTGCGGAGTTTGCGGAGCGGGCTTCACACTCGGCGTCGGCGGTACGACCGTCGGAGATCGCGTCGCGCGGGGCTGCCGCGCCGGCGGTTGCCCAACCTCCCGTGGAAGCGAGGGGGTTCTTTGCTTTTGCTGCGCCGGGCCGGAGCGGGCTCGAACTGGCGGCGTTGGCGTCGCCGGCTTGACCTGTGCGAGTGATGCGCTCGCAGCGAGAAGGGCGCCGGCGGCGATCGCCGAAGCACGCGCCAAGCGGCTCAGAGAAGAGTTGCGCGAGCCGATTTTCAATGCTTTTCCTCGCGCAAGCGCAATGGCCATTGATCCTCTATAGCCTGAAGTCCGTTCCCCTCGAAAGCGGATGACGCCGATGACCAAAGGAGGGCGCATGTCAGCCAGCACAGAGAGAGGAGGCGCCATGAACGATGCACGAAAGCCCGTCGAAGCAGCAGCGCGGCTGAGTCTGCTACAGCGCCCGCGTCGGAATCGGAAGAGCGAATGGGCGCGCCGTCTCGTCAGGGAAAACGCACTTGAGGTCTCGGACCTCATCTGGCCCCTCTTTTTGATCGACGGGGCGGATCGACGCGAGCCCGTATCCTCGATGCCAGGCGTGTTCCGTTACTCGGTCGACGCGGCGGTTGAAGCCGTCGCAGAGGCGGCCGCGCTCGGCGTGCCCGCTGTTGCGCTGTTCCCCTATACCGATCCGGACTTGCGCGACGAAATCGCGAGTGCGGCGCTCGATCCCGAGAATCTCGTCTGCCGCGCCTGCCTGGCGATCAAGGGCGCCGTTCCCGACATCGGCCTCATTACCGACGTCGCGCTCGATCCTTACACGAGCCATGGGCATGACGGCCTTCTGGTCGGCGACGAGATCGTCAACGACGCCACGGTCGCCGTGCTGGCGCGGCAGGCGGTCAGCCAAGCGCGCGCAGGCGCGGACATCGTTGCGCCCTCGGATATGATGGATGGACGCGTCGAAGCGATCCGCAACGCGCTCGACGCCGAGGGTTTCGAGAACGTTCAGATCATGAGCTACGCCGCGAAATATGCGTCGGCGTTCTACGGGCCGTTCCGCGACGCAATCGGCACGAGCAAGACGCTGAGAGGGGACAAGCGGACCTATCAGATGGATCCGGCCAATTCCGACGAAGCGCTGCGCGAGGTGGGTCTCGACCTGGAGCAGGGCGCCGATATGGTGATGGTGAAGCCCGGAATGCCGTATCTCGACATCGTGCGACGCGTCGTCGACGTCTACCGGGCGCCAACATTCGCCTATCAGGTGTCGGGCGAATACGCGATGATTACCGCTGCCGCGCAAAACGGCTGGATCGACGGCGAACGCGCCATGCTCGAAAGTCTACTCGCCTTCAAGCGCGCCGGCGCCTCGGGCGTCCTGACCTATTTCGCGCTCAGCGCGGCGCGGGCGCTGCAAGGAAGAAAGTGACGCGCGCGTCACTTTCTTCCAGAAGGATCGTCCTTCCAAAAGGATGGTCACGCCGCGTCGCGCAGGCTGCGTACGCGGTCGTGGTTTTCCTTCACGCCCTGATACTGGCGCTGGACCATCGATCGGATCTCTGGAGGGAGAGGTTGCGCGATGGCCTGCTGATAGGCGTCCTTGGCGGCGTCTTCGCCGCGCTCGACCTCCTCCAGCACCGCCTGTTCCGAACGGCTTGTCAGAGCGGCCTTCAGATTTGTCCAAGCCCGGTGCATGGCGCCGGTCATGGAGCCGCTCTTCGAAGGTTCGCCGCCTAAGCTGGCGATCTTCGATTCGAGTTCCCGCGCGCCTTCAGCGCAGCGCGCGGCCGCCGTTCGAAACACAGTCTTTAGCGTCGGATTTTCGACGTCTTCAGCCGCGGCCAGAAACCCTTGCTCGCCGTCGCGACTGATTTCGGCAAGCTCATTCAACGTGGTGATGACTTCAAACTTTTCCATTTTCCTGCCTCCCGAGGACGCATGCGCGTACGGGTCCTAAACATTAGGCCGATTGCTTTGTTCCGGCGGATTGCAGGTCGGGGCGCGTCGGTAGGGCGGGCGGCGCGGCGAGACTCCGAGGTCGCGGGGTGGACAAAGACTCGCAAGCATGGTTTGCAGGACCGCCCGCTGCGCCGCTTGCGCGCGCGTCAGCGAGCTATCTTCAGCCCCCTCCAGGCCTCGCTAAAGATATGATTCAACGCGCCGTTCTTGTCGCCACTCTAACGTTTTGCGCCGCCGGGTCGGCCCGAGCGGATTTTCGTCTGTGCAACAACACGAGCGCGCGCGTCAGCGTCGCCATCGCTTATACCGACGGGCGCAACTGGTTGTCGGAGGGTTGGTGGAACCTTCGGCCGAGCGTTTGCGAAACGCTTCTGCGCGGTCCGCTCGCCGCCCAATACTATTATGTCTACGCGATGGACGAGCGCGGCGGCGAGTGGAAGGGCAAAGCGTTCATGTGCACGCGTGATCGGGAATTCCGCATCGACGGCCGAGAGGACTGTTTCGCGCGCGGTTTTGATCGAACCGGATTTTTCGAAATCGACACGGGACGGGACGCGAAGAGCTGGACGGTTCAGCTCACGGACCCCAACGCTGCGCCCGCGCAATAACTCAATTCAGGAACTGCTTCATCATGAGAAGGTCGCGGCGCGTCAAAATTATCGCAACGCTTGGTCCGGCGACGGTCGACAAAGCGGTCATCGCGGGGCTCGTGCGCGCCGGCGCCGACGTCTTCCGCATCAACATGAGCCACACGGATCATGCCGGCCTCGCCAGCTATGTTCGGATCATCCGCGAAATTGAGAACGACATGTCGCGCGCCATCGCCGTGCTCGTCGATCTTCAGGGCCCGAAGCTGCGCATCGGCGCCTTCGAGGAAGGCTCGGTGCATCTGCGCAAGGGCGACGTGTTCGTCTTCGACAGCGATCCCAAACCCGGCGACGTCACGCGGGTGCGTCTGCCGCATCCCGAGATTTTAGCGGCGCTCAAGGTCAATGATTCGATCCTCATCGACGATGGCCGCGTGCGGCTGCATGTCGTCGAGACGTCTCCGGAGCGGGCGCACGCCGTGGTCGACGTCGCTGGCCGCCTCTCGAACCGCAAGGGCGTCAGCCTGCCCGATACCGAAATTCCCATCACTTCGATGACCAACAAGGATCGCGCCGATCTCGACGCCGCGCTCAAAGAGCGCGTCGACTGGGTTGCGATCTCCTTCGTCCAGCGTCCCGAAGACGTCCTTGAAGTGAAGCAGATCACGCAAGGCCGAGTGATGGTCATGGCGAAGATCGAGAAGCCTCAGGCGATTTCGAGGCTCGAGGAGGTGATCGAGGTTTCTGACGCGCTAATGGTGGCGCGCGGCGACCTTGGCGTCGAAGTGCCGCTCGAGCGCGTCCCAGGACTTCAAAAACGCATCAACCGTTCGGCGCGACGGCTGGGCAAGCCGGTCGTCATCGCGACGCAGATGCTCGAGTCGATGATCCTGTCGCCCTTGCCGACGCGCGCCGAAGTGTCCGACGTCGCCACCGCCGTCTTTGAAGGCGCGGACGCCGTCATGCTCTCCGCCGAAAGCGCGGCGGGGCAGTATCCGCACGAAGCCGTCGCCACCATGAGCCGGATCGCGGAAGAGGTCGAGACGGACGCGATCTACCGCTCGATCATCAACGCCCAGCGCGGCGAATTGCCCAATCCGACCTCAGCCGACGCCATCGCCGTCGCCGCCCGCGACGTGGCGCAAACGCTTCATTCGAAGGCGATCATCGCCTGGACGTCATCCGGCACGACGGCGCTGCGTATCGCCCGCGAACGGCCCCAGTCGCCGATTCTCGCGCTGACGCCGAAGCGCGACACGGCCCGTCGCCTGGCGCTTGTCTGGGGCGTGCACGCGCTGGAGACGCGCGACGCCGTCGACATTGAAGATATGGTGGGGCGCGCCTGCGAATATTCGGAGAGCGAGGGGTTCGGCGGCCCTGGCGACCGGGTCATCATCGTCGCCGGCATGCCTTTCGGCACGCCGGGCGCGACAAACATGATCCGCATCGCACATCTGGGCGAGCAGCGCCAAAGCGGCGAAGTCTAATCCTGCAGTTGCAGCTTATCGGCGGAGGACCTGCCGCTCCGCTTGTCCACGACGAGTTCGTAGGAAACCTTCTGGCCTTCAGCGAGGCTGTCCAGGCCTGCGCGCTCGACGGCGCTGATGTGAACGAAGACGTCCTGGCCGCCGGCATCCGGCTGAATGAAGCCGAAGCCCTTTTGTGCGTTGAACCACTTTACGGCGCCTGTCGGCATGGCTTTTCCTTTCAAAATCGCGGGAACGCTGCGGATCGCTGCGTTCTTCTCAGTCAATCGAAGCTTGGGAAAGGTCAGGCGCCGCGCGTCTTGAGACGAGAGAGCAAGATCGTTCGGCCGAAACTCGAATGCGCGATGAATATTATAGGAGCGGAGGGCCAATGAAAACCCGGCAGGCGAGAATTGTTAGTCTCCCAGCGGTCGCCATTCCATCATGATGGTTTCGCGCCCGGACAAAGTGTTCGCGCCGCGCCCGACGCGCGAAAATCCGTCACGTTCGTAAAAATGGATGGCGCGAGCGTTGTCCGCATTGACGTCCAGCCGAATAAGCCTTGGCGAGACGTTTCGCGCCGCCGACAGCAGCGACGCTCCGAAGCCTGCGCCGAATCGATCGGGAGCGACGCAAATCTGATCGAGCCAGCCGTCCGCCGGATTGATCACGACGAAGCCTGCAAGCGTCGACTGGGCGTCAAACAGGCAGAGCGTCACCGCTCCAATCGCTTCCAGCTCTCGAAGGCGGCGTTGGAGCCAGTCGCGGCGCGCCTCAAAGTCGATCTCGGGGTAGGTCGCTCGCCAGGAGGCGACCCAAACGTCGAGGATGAAGGGCCAGTCGTCGTCGACGCGCGAACGCAGATTCAGCGGCGCATGTGCGGTGGGGGCGTTCATGCCTTCCTCATCAGATCGAGCAGCTGGCGGTGAATCGCCTCATTGCCTGCGCAGATCTCGCCCTTCCCAAGCATGTCTGCGCCGCCGGAAAGGTCGCTGACGAAGCCGCCGGCTTCACGCACGAGCACGATGCCCGCCGCCACATCCCAGGAGTTAATGCCGCGCTCCCAATAGCCGTCGAAACGTCCGCAGGCGACCATCGCGAGATCGAGCGCCGCGGCGCCCAAGCGGCGAATATTGGCGATCTTTCCCATGCCGGCCGCAAGCTCGCGCTTGAAGGATTCATGATCGCGGACCCGCGCCAGCGGCGGAATTCCGCAGGCCACCATGGACTCGCCGAGCGAACGCCGCGCAGCGACGCGCATGCGGCGATTGTTGAAATAGGCGCCTTGGCCTAGTTCCGCGACGAACATGTCGTCGGTGGCGGGATTATAGACGAGGCCGGCGACGAGACGATCCTCGCGCTCCAGGCCGATAGAGATGGCGAAGACCGGAACGCCATGGAGGAAGTTCGACGTGCCATCGAGCGGGTCGATGATCCAGCGGTGGCTCTTGTCGGAACCTTCGACGACGCCGCCTTCCTCCAGAATGAAGCCATAGCCGGGGCGCGCCTTCGACAGCTCGTCGAACAGAGTCTTCTCGGCGCGCTTGTCAGCCGCGCTAACGAAATCGCCCGGACCCTTCACCGATACTTGGAGGTTCTCCACCTCCCCGAAATCGCGTTTAAGGCCGCGTCCCGCTTTCAGGGCGGCGGCGGTCATCACATTCATCAAGGCGGAGCGAATCATTTTAGGAGAGCCTAGGGGGAGGGTTGTGGGAGGTTCAACGCTTTTCGAGCGCGGCGGGCGCCCGGGGACGAACGCGGAGGCTTGTTCAAATGCGCCAGTTTTCGTCCTGGAGCCAGTCCCTTTTTCGGCTTTGCCGCCGCTACCTCTCCGTCGGCCAAAAACGCTCGACACAATGGCAGTTTGGCGCGCGTTAACTTTAAATTAAGGATTATCATGCAGCCTGAATGCGTCCCTTAAGTGGGACATCCGAGTGGCTTCTTCTCCACTCGTCCTTGATGCCTCCCTGTCAAGAAGCCTTGAGAGCCGCCGTCGCGGCTCTCTTTTTGCGTTCGGCGCGGCGCGGCCCGTTAAGGTTAAGGAAAGGCTAAGCGCGCGCCCCTCGGTCCTCTGCGTTACAGTTCATGCCATCGAAAGACGCAACCGCGTCGCATTTGCGTGAACGTTCGTATGGCTCGAGTCAAAGGCAGCGTGGGGGAGAAGCAGCCGGTCTCTTTCATCGAGAGACTGGCGGGATCCGAGGGCTTTTGCGCTCTGTTCCGCGAAGGAATGAGCCTCGTCGAGGAGGCGGCCTCCTATCTCGACGGCGACGGACGTCTCGACGCGAAGGCGCTGCCGCGGACCGAAGCTCTCGCCTATGCGGCTGAGAGCATGCGGCTGACCACAAGGTTGATGCAGATTGCGTCCTGGCTGTTGCTGCAGCGCGCGGTGAATCAGGGCGAGCTGACGCGCCATCAGGCGGCGAGCAACCGGCATCGCGTCAAGCTTCGCGAACAGGAGCTAGCCTCCGCCCCCGACCTCTTCCAGCGCCTGCCGCTCCGCCTGCGCGAGCTGTCGCTGCAGTCGCTGCGCCTGCAAGCTCGGATTATCCACCTTGACCGGCTGATCCATGCGCTCGAGCCGGCTCTCGCCGCGCCGGCGCCGACGTTCAGTCCGGTCGAAGCGCAGATCGCGAGGCTGCGCGCCGCTTTCGCCCAGTAATATCCTTCAGGCGAACCAACTGGAGGCGGCGGTTTGACCGCCGCCTTCTTTTTATTTCTTGCCGAAAGAGAGATTTCCGAAGCGGGAGTTGAAGCGCGACAAACGTCCGCCGCGGTCGAGCAGTTGCGTCGACCCGCCCGTCCAGGCCGGGTGCGTCTTCGGGTCGATGTCGAGGTGCATCGTGTCCCCCGCCTTACCCCAGGTGGAACGGGTCGTAAATTCCGTGCCATCGGTCATCACGACCTTGATCATATGATATCCGGGGTGGATGTCCTTTTTCATAGCGATGCATCCTTTTTGCGATGGAAACGACTGAAGACCCACGCCGCGGCGGCGCGGGGTCGGCCGTTCGAAACAAGCGAATTTGCTGGCGCTGATAACGCACTGCGGGCAAATGGGCAAGTTGACCCCTCACGGCCGGGCGCCACAAGCGAGGAATATAGAAAATGACCGGACGCCGAGCCGATCTGCCGCAGCTGAAGCCCGGGCTCTTCGTTAGCGACGGCGGCATGGAGACGACGCTGATCTTCCATGAGGGCGTCGACTTGCCGCATTTCGCGTCGTTTGTTCTGCTCGACAGTGAAGAGGGACGGGCGCGGCTCCGCGCCTATTACGAGCGCTATCTCGCGATCGCACGGCGCCATGGACGCGGCTTGATGCTGGACAGTCCGACCTGGCGCGCCAATCCCGACTGGGGCGCGAAGCTTGGCTATGACGCGGCAGGGTTGAAGCGCATCAATGAAGCATCGATCGCGCTTCTCGACGAACTTCGGCGGGCCTGGGAGACGGCTGAAGCGCCGATCGTCGTCGCCGGCGTGATCGGGCCGCGCGGAGACGGCTATGCGGAAGGGCGCATGAGCGCCGCGGAAGCGGAAGACTATCACGCGCCGCAGATCGCCTCCTTCTCCAAAACGGCCGCCGACATGGTCGCGGCCTACACTTTGAATTATGTCGAGGAGGCGATCGGGATCGCCCGCGCCGCCCGCGCGCTCGCCATGCCCTGCTCGATTTCCTTCACGGTGGAGACCGACGGCAAACTGATCGGCGGGCGGAGCTTGCGCGACGCGGTCGAGACGGTGGATCGCGAAACCGACGCAGCGCCTGCCTATTACATGATCAACTGCGCCCATCCGACGCATTTCGAGCAGGCGCTCTCTGCGGACGCGCCGTGGATGAAACGGCTGCTCGGCGTCAAAGCCAACGCTTCGACAAAAAGTCACGCCGAGCTGGACGAATCGGAAACGCTCGACTCCGGCGATCCGATCAATCTCGGCCGCAGATATCGGAGATTGCGCGAGACATATCCCGGCTTGCGCATCCTGGGCGGGTGTTGCGGGACGGACGACCGCCATGTCGCCGCGATCTGTGAAGCCTGCGCCTAGCGCGCGCTATGTGATCTGCATTTGGGCGACCAGGTCCAAAAGCCGCGTGATCTAAAGCGCTTATGCCGCAAGCATTCTGTGCACCTCGGTAACCAGATCCCGCAGATGGAACGGCTTGGAGAGGATTTTCGCCTGTCGCGGCGCGTGACTGTCGGGGTTGAGCGCCACGGCGGCGAAGCCGGTGATGAACATCACCCTGATGTCGGGATCGAGCTCGGTCGCACGGCGGGCGAGTTCGATTCCATCCATCTCGGGCATGACGATGTCGGTCAGCAGGAGTTCGAAGGGCTCGACCCGAAGCTGATCGTAGGCGGAAAGCCCGTTGTCGAATGAGGTGACGGAAAAACCGGCCTGCTGCAAAGCCTTGACCAGGAAGCGCCGCATGTCGTTGTCGTCTTCCGCAAGCAGAATTCTTGCGGTTGGTCTGTCGTTCATCGCCATCCTCGCGGGTTTTTAGCCATATCGCCCGAGCTTCGTAAATTTCAGGTGAAACCGGGGTGGCGCCGCGTTAACTTAGCGCCCAGTATAGCGCGACGCATCGTCCTTTTTGAGCTGATCCGCCGCGCCGGCGCTCGTCTGAAGAGACGGTCGCGGCGCGGAAACGAGAAAAACGAATGAACGACGGCATGCGCGAGTGGCGCGAAACCAATTCGACGGCGACGCCCTGCTGCGAACCGGAATTTGAACGCGCCTTCGACATCATCGAGCCGGACGCGCTCGTTTCGCCGCTGGTCTTTTCCTCACCGCATTCGGGGCGGATCTATCCTGCGCGCTTTCTCGCCGCGACGCCGCTCGACGCGGCGACGCTGCGCCGTTCGGAAGACGCCTATGTCGACGATCTCTTCGCCTCGGCCTCATCCCTGGGAGCGCCTCTGCTGCGGGCGCGCTTTCCCCGCGCCTATCTCGATCTCAATCGCGAACCCTACGAACTCGACCCCAAGCTCTTCGACGGCGCTTTGCCGTCCTTCGCCAACACGCGCTCGCTGCGCGTCGCGGCCGGACTTGGGACGATCCCGCGCGTGGTCGCCGACGCGCGCGAGATCTATGCAAGCCGCCTCACGCTCGAGGAGGGCTTGCGGCGCATCGACAGCCTCTACAAGCCCTACCATGCGGCCTTACGCGGCCTGATGGAGCGCGCCGCGGCGCGTTTCGGGGTCGCGGTGCTGATCGACTGCCATTCGATGCCTTCGACCGGCGCCCGCGATCCTTTGCTCTCGACGCGGGGCGACAAGCGGCGCATCGACTTCGTCATTGGCGACCGCTACGGCGCCAGCGCCTCCACCGGACTCGTCGACGTCGTCGAGGATCGATTGCGCGGCCGCGGCTATCACGTCATGCGCAACCGGCCCTACGCGGGCGGTTTTATTACCGAGCATTACGGCAAGCCCGTCGGGGGCTGGCACGCGCTGCAGATCGAAGTGTCGCGTGGTCTTTACATGGACGAGTCTACGCTCCAGAAGAACGAGCGCTTCGACGCCGTCGCCCGGGATCTTGCGGACGTCATGGCGATGGTGGCGCGGCACGAAGACTTGAGCGAAATTTTGGGCGGTGAGCGGCGGGCGGCGGCCGAATAGCCGGGCGCTCGACGCGCCCCGCTGGGAGCTGGCATGACCGCCGTTGATTTCGAGAAGTTCGTTGAGCGCCTCGCCGACGTTTCGGCGGAAGCCATCATGCCTTTCTTCAGGACCGCGCTCGCCGCCGACGACAAGGCGCATGGCGGGGCGTTCGATCCCGTCACGGAAGCCGACCGCGGCGCCGAACTCGCCATGCGGCGGCTGATTGAGGCGACCTTCCCCGACCACGGGGTCTATGGCGAAGAATTCGGGCACTTACGCGAAGACGCCGAATATGTCTGGGTGCTTGATCCGATCGACGGCACCAAGAGCTTCATCTGCGGCCTGCCGCTGTGGGGCACGCTGATCGGCCTCACGCATCGCGGGCGCCCCTGCTACGGCCTGATGAGCCAGCCGTTTACCCGAGAGCGGTTCTTCGGCGACGGCGAGGCCGCATATTGGCGCGGGCCGGCGCGCGGGCCGGAGGGCGCGCGCGGCGTTCTTGAGACGCGCAAGATTGCCTCGCGCCACTGTCCAAAGCTCGCGCAGGCGACGCTGATGACGACATCGCCGCTGCTGATCGATCCGGCGCTGCGCGAGCATTTTCACCGTGTTGAGCGCGGGGCGCGGCTTTCCCGCTACGGCGGCGACTGCTACGCCTATTGCGCGCTTGCGGCCGGCCATGTCGACCTCGTCATCGAGACGAATTTGCACCCCTACGACATCGTTGCGCTGATTCCGATCATCGAGGGCGCGGGGGGCGTCGTCACCAACTGGAGCGGCGGCCCGGCGGCGCTGGGCGGCGCCATCATCGCGGCGGGCGACCCAGCGCTGCACGAAGAGGCGTTGAAGCTGCTCGGCGATTAGCGCGTCTGGAGCGCTTCCCCATCACATGGAATCATGTGATGGCTGGGGAATCGCTCAAAATCAAAATGTCGGAGCAGGTCTCATCGAAAAAGTCTGTCAACTTTTTCGGAACCTGCTCTATGAGACGCGCGCTTCGCCCGGAATGAACGCGTCGAAGCCGCGCCAGAACTGACTGCGAAACTCGTCGCGCTCCATCATGAGTTCGTGCTTGGCGCCGGGAACCATCGCGAGAACGCCGCTGTCGAGATTTTGAGCGAAACGCTCGATGGCGCCGTTAGAGACGATCATCTCGCGCCCGCAGCCGAACATCAGGATGGTCGCGCGGATGCTTCGGGCATAGTCGGGCGATTCGAAGCCCCTCATGAGACGGAAGGCGGCGTTGACCCAGCCGATCGTCGGATCGCCGATGGCGAGCTGCGGCGCCACCCTGAGAATGGCGGCGTTTCGTTCGAAGCGGACCCGATCGGTGGTCAGCAGATTGCCTTCGAAGGGCTTCTCGATAAAGGAGGCGCCGGTTCCGCCCGGAATGTACATGCCGCCCAGTCCGCACATGTCGAGCGTGTCAGCAAGCCAGCGCGAGGCGCGCGGAAACCGCAGATTGGCGAGATCAATCATGGGAGCGGTCAGCACGAAGCGCTGGAACGGCGTTTTTCCTGCATGCGCCGCGTCCAGCAGGATGGCCGCGCCCATCGAATGGGCGAGGGCGAACCAGGGCTTTGGCCGGTCGCTCAATACCTGGGAGATGAAAACCTCCAGATCGCGCTGATACTGAGAAAAGTCGTCGATATGGCCCTTGCGCGGGTCGGCGAGCTCGCGTTCCGAGCCGGCCTGGCCACGCCAATCGAGAGCCACCACGTCGAGGCGGCGGCGGCGCAACGCCTCGATGGTCTCGAAATATTTTTCGATGAATTCATTGTGGCCCTGAAACAGCGCCACCGTGCCGCGCGCTCTCTCGCTGCAGGGAAATGCGGCGGCGCGCAATCGCCGGCCGTCCCGCGTCTTCAGGGTGTAAACGGCGGCGCCTTCGGGAATCGGGTTGCCGGGCGACGCGACAAGTTCTCGCATGGGATCTCCTCGGCGCTTCAGAGCCGAATCTTCGCGCCAAGATAATGCATTTTGGCGACAAGGCCGAACGCCGCCGTTTCAATCGGCGCAGAAGGCGGCGAGACGTTGGGGTTCCGCGAAGTTCAGTCTGCCGCTGACGATAGCGTCGACCCGTCCGGACGCGCCGATGAAATAGTGGAGAGGGGTAACGACGCCGCCGTCGGCTGTCGCGCCATAGAAGGCCCGGGCGCTCATGGCTTTTGAGACGTCCATCCTCGTGGAATCGCCAACGCGAAAGATTTTCCAGGGCAGTCCGTAGGTTTTGAACTTCGCCGCATCCTTGGGGTAATCGCTGGCGCGCGCCGAGACGAAGACGATGTTCCAGCGCTCCGGGCAGGCGGCGGCGATCGCCTTGAAGCCTTTCATTTCAGCGAGACAATTCGGACACCAATATGCCCACAGGCTGACAAGCGTCGGCCGGCCGTTCGCCATCAGCGCGCGCAGATCGAGCGGCGCGCCATTTGCGCCCACGAGATCGACCTCCCCCAGAGAGGCCTTCATCTCGTCCTCGGTGACAGCGCGCGGCGCATTCGCGCCAATGATCTCGGCGTGCGCCGATGCAAGCGAAGCGCAGAGCAAAAGGGTCAAAAGGAGAGATCGCCGCATCATAAGCGTCCGGAGAAAAGGCGGCGCAACAGCGCGCCGCCTTTGAAAATAGAGCGTCGCGGTCAGAACCTCACGGTCAGCCCGGCATAAAAGTTCCGACCCATGCCGGGTACCTGACGCACGCTCGCAAGACCCGCATTGCGTCCGAGCAGGCGCGCGTTCCACGAATAGTTCGACAGGTCGAATCCGCCAAGCGGCAGCGAGTAGAGGGCGTCGGTGAGATTGTCGACGCCAAGGTCGATGCGCATGTTGCTCCACTCATAGGCGGCGCGAAGATTGAGCAGCGCATATGCCGGGGTCGTGAACTCGCCCTTGTTCGCCGACACGTGATCCTTGGGCGCGACGAGTTGCGTTTCGGCGGCCATGCTCAATCCGCCGATCTGATGCTCCAGCGCGATGCGCGCATTGGCCGGCATCAGATTCCACAGGCCGTCGCCCTTCTTGACCAGAAACGAGGCGACGGAGCACAAACCGTTGCCCGGCAGACAAAATTGCGGATTGCCGATGTCGAGATTTCGTCCGTAGACGAAACTGACGACGCCGACCGCCTGGAGCCTGCCGTATTCCGGCGACTCATGCAGCTTGATCCTGCCCGAGCCGTCGACGCCGTAGAGCTCCGCCCTGAAATTGCGGAACTGCATGATCTGGAAAATATAGGAATTCGCCACTGGAAACTGATTGAAGGTCCCGCCGGTTCTGGCGCCGTCGATGTAATTCTCGACATAGGTGTAGAAGGGCGAAATCCGAGCATCCCAATTGTCGGCGCCCGACATGTCGCGCCAGGCGCCGGTGATGCCGAAATTGTGGGCGACTTCCGGCTTCAAATTGAGATTGCCGGTATAGCCGTTGCCGTCGCCGAACCAGTTGAACATCGCGGTGAATGGGCTGGACACCGGCCAGATGTAGCGCTCGTAAAGATTGGGAGAGCGCGTCTTTCGCGAATAGCCAAATTCGTAAAAGCTGCCGGGCTCAGGTTCGTAGCGCGCAAGCGCGGTCATATCGAAGTTAACGTCAGTGCGCGCGTGGCTTTGAGCGTTGAACAGATTGACCGCGACGACGTTCGGATTGGCGAACGCGAACGGCGTGTAGCTGCGGCCGGGACCCGTATCCATCCAAACGACGTCGTTGCGCACGCCGATAAGGCTCGACCATTGCGGCGTCCAGCGGCGCTCCCACTCAGCATAAGTGCCGATGCGATTGCGCTGGCCGCCGTTGATGTTGATCTGCGCGAACGGACGCGACAGCGCGTTGACGTTGGGGAAGCCGGTGAGATCGGACGGCCAGTAGTCCTGCAGCCGATAGCCGTGGAACTCATTGCCGATACGGAAGAGATCCTGCTCGCTGTATGGAATTTCCGCCTTGACGGAATAGCCGAAATCTCGGCCCTGCGCGATCATCGGGTGGTTTAAATAGAAGCGATCCTCCAGGAATCCCATCTTGTGGAAGACCTGGTGCCAGTAGGCGCGCGCTTCCAGCGTGCCCCACTCGAAGGCGCCTTTGTAGAGGGCGTCCAGCGAATAGGAGCGATTGCGCGTCATATCCATGCGCTGGTTCGGAAAGCCCTGATAGGGGATGTTCTGATAAGCGCCGCGGAAGGTGAACAGATGCCCTTCGTTCTGGTAGCCGAGCGTGACGGCGTGATTCTCGGACATGAAGCTCGTAGAGAGAACTTTGTCGCCGTTGCCGCCGGCGTGATAATTCGTCGCCCGCTGCCAGGACCCGTTGTAAAGAAGGCTCCAATGGTCGTTGGCCATGTTGATGTTGGCTGAAACGCCGACGCCGTTGTTATTGCCGCGGAAGAAGGCCGAGATCGTTCCCGTCGCCAGCACTTCATTGTTGGGGCCAAAACGCAGCGTGCCGGGAACTGGCAATGGGAGGTAAGGAACGGGGCCGTAGGGGCTCGCGGCGACGATCGGCGACACCGGCGCGCCGCCAGGGCCGACGACCCCCGGCGCGACGACGGGCGTCGCAAACACCGGCGATTTCGGCGTGACCAGAATAGAGCCGCCGATCGAATCGCCGCCTTTGCTGACCGACGAGACCGCGGTCACGACTTCAACGCGGCCGATCGTGTTCGGATCGGTGTAGCTCAACGGCGAATTCATGTGATTGGCGCAGGAGGACGTGGCCTGCACGCCGCCTACGACAATCTTCAGGCGATCGTCGGCGAGACCACGGATCGCCGGGAGGCCGGAAACGCCGCCGCCTGTCTGCACGCTGACGCCCGGCTGATGCTCGAGAAGCTTCGCCGTATCCGTCTCCGGCGGCTTCTCCTCAATGATTTCCTTCTGCGTGACGATGGTCTCGTCGGCCTTCTCCAGCGGCGGCGTGGTTGGCGTCCTCTGCGCCGCGCCGACGACGATCTGCGGAAGAGAGACTTGGGCCTTGGCGGTCGCAAGCGAGGCGAGGATCAACGCGCAAGCGCTTGCGCCGCGCAGTAGGGCGGGACGGTACATTGAATGAGTTCTCCTGATCCGCCGGCGAACGGCGGTTGAAACGGTTCGTGTTCTGTTTCGTCAGGAGAGCGCGGGAGGCGCGCGCGAGCGCGTTTCGCCGGGCCGGCGTCGCTCTCGCGGCTCGAAAGGCCAGGAGTAAAAAAAGACAACGGCGGTTGGCGGTTGTTCCAGCCGCGCGATCGGCGGCCTTTCGGAAATGATCGGCGGAGTTCCGATCGGGCAGGCGCCGCAATGCGCGTGCCAGCCGTGCGTCGGCGCGCCGCTCGGCGCTTTCCCGTTCGCAGCGTCGTGACTTCTTACGCAGAACTCTTGCGTCGCCGACAGGGCCGCATGCGGCGCGATCGTCGCCTGCATCAATGCCGAAACGACGAAAAGCGTCGCAGCAAGAAAGGCGCGCAGGCCTTTCCGCCTTGCGTCCGTGTTTGCTGTCGTCGTTGAAGTCGTGGGTGACATGCCGCCGCGCCGATTCATTTTGCGCAACTTAGCCGCTACGTTTTTCTCCGTTTCCCCCCGATCGGGAGGGTGACGCTCCGCACTTACGTAAATTCTTGTCCTTGTTGCAGTTGCGCAACACAGAAGCTAAGGTGCGATTGAATGGCGCCCTGGTTTTTTTGCTGATTCTTCTAGGGCTCCAGGGCAATAAGACGTTTCGCTGCGCGGAAAGCGCCATCGCGAAGACCGGCTTTGCGAAGGTGTGGCGAGAGGTCGCACCGGGTGAAGACATGACCTCGACGAAAGATGCGGATGCGCGCGCCATCGTGGCGATCAAAGCTGCGGGCGCCGAAGCGCAGCACTGGCCAGATGCGCTCGACGAGATTGCGCGTTTCCTAGATGCGCGTTTTGCAGCGCTGCTGTTCGAAGACCGTTGTTCGGCGCTGTTGGAGCTCAAGCATTCGACACGCGCCGAGAAAGCGTGGATCGTCGAATATCTGCGCAATCATCGCAAACTCGATCCGGTCAAGGCGCGAGTCCTGGCCGAAATTGGCGTCGGTCGGGCGTTCTCGTCGGAAGACTTCGTCTCGCGGGACGAGCTTCATCGAAGCGGCGCCTATCAGCGCTGGATGGCGCCCTTCGGCCTCGCCGATATGATCGGCGGCGTCATTCATCGCTCCGAGACGGGCGTCTGCCTATTCGTCGCCTTTCGCGATGATTCCGCAGGTCTCGCCGACATCGAGGCGAAGGGGCGTCTTGACGCGCTTCTGCCGCATCTCGCGAAGGCCATCGCGCGGCACAAGCCGGCGCCTGACACATCCGCTCTCGTCGAATTGTTCGAGGAGCTGACGTCGCCCGTGCTTGTCGTCGACAGCAGGATGCGCGTCGTCCATCGGAATCGCAGCGCCGACGAGATGCTCGGCGAAGGCGATGCGCTGGCGATCTGCGGCGAAACGCTGACTCTGCGCGATCCGCGCGCAAAGGAAGCATTGGAGCGTGCGCTCGCCCGGATCGGCGGGGCCGATGCGGAAGCCTTCGCGATCATGGTAAAACGCGGGGAGTCGCGCTGCTGCGTGATGCATGTGCTGCCGCTGTCGAAGGGACTGTCGGCGCTGTTTCTGCGCAGGCTCGCGCTCAACTCCAGCGAGGGTGGAGCAGTCGCCGCGGGCGTGTTCGGCCTCACCGCCCGCGAGAGTTCGGTGCTGCTCGCCATCGCCGAAGTGGGCGGCGTCCCGGCGACCGCGCGCGCGCTTGGTCTTAGCGAAGGAACCGTCAAGGGCTATCTGAAAAGCATCTTCCAGAAGACCGGCGCGAGCCGTCAGGCGGATCTGGTCAAGCTCGTGCTTGCTCTGGAATCCCCCTTCCGCGCGCCGGAGCGCCATCCGCTGCCGACGGAGACGCTGTTATCCGCGTCGCCGGCGCCTCTTGAACGACGCCGCAGCGCTTCCTAAATCGTTGCCAGCGCGGGCCGTAACGGACGCGCTAAGAGGCGCGGCGCGATAACGCTAGCGCGCCGCATGTCGCTCACCTGGAGGATATGTCATGCGTCAGTTCGATCTCTCTCCGCTCTACCGTCAGACCGTCGGCTTCGACCGTCTGTTCAATTTGCTGGATCAGGCCAGCGGCTTCGAGACGTCCCAAAGCTACCCGCCTTACAATATCGAGCGCACGGGCGAGAACGCCTATCGCGTGACGCTCGCGGTCGCGGGCTTCGGGCGTGAGGAGCTGTCCGTCGAGACCAAGGAAAACACGCTGTCCATCAAAGGCTCGAAAGAGCCGGCGCAGCCTTCCGACGGCCGCGCGGTCCTGCATCAGGGCATCGCCGCACGGGCCTTTGAGCGTCGGTTCCAGCTTGCCGACCATGTGGTCGTAACGGGCGCCAGCCTCGTCAACGGCTTGCTGCACGTCGACCTCGTCCGCGAGATTCCGGAGGCGCAGAAGCCACGCCGCATCGACATCGGCGTGACGACGCCGTCCGCGACGATCGTCGAGTCCAAGGCTGCGTAACGGCGGAAAGTTTGCTGAAAATGCCAGAGGCCCCCTTTCGGGCGCCTCTCTTGTTATCCGCCTTATCCGCCGGTCTTCGGCTTCGCGGCGTCCTCGGGCGTCTTTGCCGTCGCTGAACCCATCGGGGCGGAAGCCGGCGGCGTCGACGCCGTCGGGGTCACGGCAGTCGTGCCGCTCGCGCCTGACGGCGGGACGATCGCCCGGCGCGAGGAGCCCCCGGCGGCGCGGACGGCCGCTGCGCGCTTGGCAGGCGTGGAGACGCTGTGCGACGGAGCGGCGGGCTTTTCGGCGATCTGCTCCGCTGGAGGCGCGGCGCTTGGCGCATGATCAGCCGAGACCGGCGCCGGCGATGTGGGGGCGCTTTCAGGACCTTGCGGCGACTGCTGCGTCGCTTGCGCTTGCGGCGGTGTGCTGGCGGGATCAGCTTTCGGCTCCCCAGACGCCGAATTCGCCGGCTTATCGGCGGGCGTTTCCTTGGCGGCCTGACCCGACGGCGGAGTCGCGCCAGAGTCCGGCGCCTTTTCAGCAGAGGTCGGCGCCGGCTTAGCTGAGCTTTCCGTGGTTGGCTGCACCTGGAGGGATAGCGCCGGCGCGGGGGCGCTGGCTTCGTTCGACTTCAGTTCTGACGGTGCCGAAGAGGTTGCCGGCTTGTCGCCAGCGGTCTTATCGGCTGTCGCCGCCGGAGGCGTCGCCGTTAAATCGGGGCCTTTCTGCTCCGGGCTCGACGCGGGCGGCGTCTCAGCGCCCGGCGCGGGCGCGGTCTTGGCGCTCTGAGCGTTCGGCTTGGGCTCCTGCGACTGCGCGGCGGCCGGCGCAGGCTTGGGCTCGGTCGGCGTCGGAGCAGGGGAGGACGTGGCGGGCGCGATCGCCATCGGCGCCTCGGGGGGCGCTATGGGCTTCGTCGTCGGGGCGATTGCGCGCGAACTCTTCGGCGCCGCGCTTTTCTGCGCCGTCCGAGCGCGCTGTTTGCTGGCGCTATTTGGCGCCTTATCCGCCAAAGTTGCGCCGCCGGACTGCGGGCGTCCGAGTTCCCCATTCGGGTAGGGGCCATTGTCAAAGCCGCGAGCGGCCGGGCCGGGGCCAACCGCCCCGGGACCGACGGACCCGGAACCCCCGGCGCCGCCCGGCGGCGCCACATAAGCATCGCCGCCAGAAGGTCCGTAAGCGCCGCCATAGCGTGGCCCGCGATCATACATCGGCGGAGGTCCAAGTCTCACTGCGCGCAAGATGCGGCCCTCGTAGGGGTCGATGATAAAGCGCATCTCGCCCTCGCGGCGACTGACGCCGGTGGCGACGATCTGCTCGCCCCGACGGCCAAGCGCCCCAACGAGTCGATAGCCCTCTCTTCCAAGAATCGAGGCGACGGCCCGACGGGAGGCGAAGGTGGGCGCCTCGTCCGGAACTTGGGAGCGGTAGCTATAGGCGAACGGCCGAAAGAAAAACTGCGCGAAGGCGTGCTGCGGAACGGCGGCGCTTGCCGCCAGCGCCAACGCGAACGGCAAAACCGCTTTCCCATTGAATGACCGCATTGTTTCTTCCCTATCCAAGCCCTCTCGGCCGCGCGCGGATGCTCTGACAACATTGCGGCGAGCATTGGACCGCCAAGCGCCCAAAGCCCAAGCGGTTGCTTGTCACTTCAGCGCAAATCTGGCAGTAATTTAGCCCGCAGATATGTCAGCGTTGCTGACCTTAAAGCGGCGCTCGCTTTTGGAGCCTCTGTTTTTCACGGTCGCCGCTCGACACGCGCCCCGGCCAACGTAAATGAGAGGCTCGCAAAGTGGCGCGTCCCTTGCCTTGCGCCCGGTCGCGAGACGAGGACGCGAGGGATTCGCAATCGTTGCGAAACCTGCGTTACGGGAATGCGAGAGTCGGGCTGCGACGATTTAGGTCACGCCCACGACAGTTTTATGGTTCGATGAGCGGGCGGGAGGGGCGCAGGAAAAGGCGCGCGGTCCTGTCGAGGAGACGCCGAAATGACGAAACCCGCCGAGCACTTCGCTGAAGCCGGACCGCAGCCGCTCGGCCGCGACCCCGCTCTTCCGCAGGCGCAAGGGCTTTATGATCCCGCCAAGGAGCATGATTCCTGCGGGGTCGGCTTCGTCGCCAATATGCGCAACGAGAAGTCGCACGCCATCATCGAGATGGGCTTGCAGATATTGCTCAATCTCGATCACCGCGGCGCCGTCGGGGCTGATCCGAAGCTTGGCGACGGCTGCGGCATCCTGCTTCAGATCCCCCATGAGTTCTTCAAAGCGGAGTGCGCGAAGCTCGGCATGGAGCTTCCCGCCGCCGGCGATTACGCCATCGGGCAGTTTTTCCTGCCGCGCGATCCCGAAACACGCGCGCGCGCGCGCGCCATCATCGAAAAGTCGATCGAAGAAGAGGGGCTCGTCGCTCTTGGTTGGCGCGATCTTCCCGTCGACTCGAGCGATCTCGGCGAGGCGGTGAAGGCCGTCGAGCCGCATCACGCGCAGATCTTCATCGGGCGGGGGCCGAACGTCGCTGACGCAGACATCTTTGAGCGGCGCATCTATCTTGCGCGCAAGGCGGCCTCGAACGAAATTTACCGGCTCGGCAACGGCGGACGGGAATTTTACGCCGTCTCGGTCTCCTCGCGCACCATCGTCTACAAGGGCATGGTGCTCGTCTCGCAGCTCGGCGAATATTTCCTCGATCTCAAGGACGAGCGTTTTATTTCGGCGCTGGCGCTCGTGCATCAGCGCTTCGCGACGAACACCTTCCCCTCCTGGCGGCTTGCGCATCCCTATCGCTTCGTCGCGCATAACGGCGAAATCAACACGCTGCGCGGCAATCTGAACTGGATGGCGGCGCGCCAGGCGTCGGTCTCCTCGCCGCTGTTTGGCGACGAGATCAGCAAGCTGTGGCCGATCTCCTATGAGGGCCAGTCCGACACCGCCTGCTTCGACAACGCGCTCGAATTTCTTGTGCGTGGGGGCTATTCGCTCGCGCATGCGGTGATGATGCTGATTCCGGAAGCGTGGGCCGGCAATCCGCTGATGGACGCCGACCGCAAGGCTTTCTACGAGCATCATGCGGCGCTTATGGAGCCGTGGGACGGTCCCGCCGCCATGGCCTTCACCGACGGGCTCCAGATCGGCGCGACGCTCGACCGAAACGGGCTGCGGCCTGCGCGCTTTCTCGTCACCGACGACGGTCTCGTCGTCATGGCTTCAGAAATGGGCGTGCTGCCGATTTCCGAAGAGAAGATCATTACCAAGTGGCGTCTCCAGCCCGGCAAGATGCTGCTTGTCGATCTGGAGCAGGGACGCATCATTTCCGACGACGAGATCAAGAAGGAGCTGTCGAACTCTCACCCCTACAAGGAGTGGCTGGCGCGCACGCAAATTCAGCTCGAGGATCTGAAGCCCGTCGATACGCGTCCCGCGCGATGGGACGTGTCGATGCTCGACCGTCAGCAGGCCTTCGGCTACACGCAGGAAGATCTCGATCTTTTGCTTTTCCCAATGGCCGTCACAGGCCAGGAGGCGATTGGCTCGATGGGCACGGACACGCCAGTGTCGCCGCTCTCCGACAA
The DNA here is from genome assembly GCF_051062815.1 of Methylocystis sp. Classification (GTDB taxonomy): domain Bacteria; phylum Pseudomonadota; class Alphaproteobacteria; order Rhizobiales; family Beijerinckiaceae; genus Methylocystis. Next base: position 41,882 of record NZ_JBPFDU010000070.1, read on the forward strand.
GGAGAAGCTGCTCTACACCTATTTCAAGCAGAACTTCGCGCAGGTGACCAATCCGCCGATCGATCCGATCCGCGAAGAGCTGGTCATGAGCCTCGTGTCCTTCATCGGTCCGCGGCCCAACATTCTCGACCACGAAGGCTCGGCGAACAAGAAGCGACTCGAAGTGCGCCAGCCGATCTTGACGAGCGAGGATCTCGAAAAGATCCGCTGGATCGGCACGGTCGAGGATAGTTTCGACACCAAGACGATCGACGTCACTTACGACGCCGCAAAGGGCGCCGAAGGCATGCACGCCGCGATCAAGCGGCTATGTCAACGCGCCGAGGAGGCGGTCAGCGGCCGCTACAACATCATCATCCTCTCGGACCGCATGGTCGGGCCGGACCGTATCCCGATTCCGGCGCTGCTCGCGACCGCGGCGGTGCATCATCATCTGATCCGCAGAGGGCTGCGCACCTCGGTCGGCCTCGTCGTCGAGACCGGCGAGGCGCGGGAGGTGCATCATTTCTGTTGCCTCGCGGGCTACGGCGCCGAAGCGATCAACCCCTATCTCGCGTTTGAGACGCTCATCGCTTCGGCGGCGGAGTTTCCCTCCGACGTCGACGGTCCGACCGCCGTCAAGCGCTTCATCAAGGCGGTCGACAAGGGTATTCTCAAGGTGATGTCCAAGATGGGCATCTCCACCTATCAGTCGTATTGCGGCGCGCAGATCTTCGACGCCGTCGGTCTTGCGCAAAGCTTTATCGACGAATTCTTCACCGGCACGACGACGCGCATCGAAGGCGTCGGGCTCGAAGAGATCGCGCGCGAGACCGTGCGTCGCCATCGCCTCGCCTTCAGCGACGCGCCCGTCTACAAGGAGGCGCTCGACGTCGGCGGCGATTACGCCTACCGCATCAGAGGCGAAGCGCACAGCTGGACGCCGCAAACCGTGTCGCTGCTGCAGCATGCGGTGCGCGGCAATGCGCAAGACAAATATCGCGCTTTCGCCAAGCTGCTGAATGAGCAGGACGAGAAGCTTCTCAATCTGCGCGGGCTGTTCCGCGTCAAAGGCGCTGAGGAGGACGGTCGGAAGCCGATTCCGCTCGACGAGGTCGAGCCGGCAAACGAGGTCGTCAAGCGCTTCTCGACGGGCGCCATGTCGTTTGGCTCCATCTCGCGCGAGGCGCATACGACGCTCGCCATCGCCATGAATCGCATCGGCGGCAGATCGAACACCGGCGAGGGCGGCGAAGAGGCGGATCGATTCAAGCCGCTGCCGAACGGCGATTCAATGCGCAGCGCCATTAAGCAGGTGGCGTCCGGCCGCTTCGGCGTGACGACGGAATATCTCGTCAACGCCGACATGATTCAGATCAAGATGGCGCAGGGCGCAAAGCCCGGCGAAGGCGGCCAGCTGCCCGGCGACAAGGTCGACGCGGTCATCGCCAAGGTGCGCCATTCGACGCCCGGCGTCGGCCTGATCTCGCCGCCGCCGCATCATGACATCTATTCGATCGAGGATTTGGCGCAGCTCATCTTCGACTTAAAGAACGCCAATCCGCGCGCCGCCGTGTCGGTGAAGCTCGTTTCGGAAGTTGGCGTCGGCACGGTCGCCGCCGGCGTCTCCAAGGGCCGCGCCGATCATGTGACGATCTCCGGCTTCGAGGGCGGCACCGGCGCTTCGCCGCTGACGTCGATCAAGCACGCGGGCTCGCCGTGGGAGATCGGGCTCGCCGAAACGCACCAGACGCTCGTGCTGAACAATCTGCGTTCGCGCATCGCCGTGCAGGTCGACGGCGGGTTGCGCACCGGCCGCGACGTGGTGATCGGGGCGCTGCTCGGGGCCGACGAGTTCGGCTTCGCGACGGCGCCGCTCATCGCGGCGGGCTGCATCATGATGCGCAAATGCCATCTCAACACGTGCCCGGTCGGCGTCGCGACTCAGGATCCCGTTCTGCGCAAGCGCTTCGTCGGCTTGCCGGAACATGTCATCAACTTCTTCTTCTTCGTCGCCGAAGAAGCGCGCGAACTCATGGCCTCCATGGGGTATCGCAGCTTCGACGAAATGATCGGGCAGATGCAAATGCTCGACAAGGAGAAGGCGATTGCGCACTGGAAGGCGCGCGGTCTCGATTTCTCCAAGCTGTTCTTCAAGCCGCAGGGAGAAGGCGGCGCGATCCGTCACAGCAAGACGCAGGATCACGGCCTGGATAAGGTCCTCGACAACAAGCTCATCGCCGGAGCGCGCGCGGCGCTCGATCGCGGCGCGAAGGTTTCCATCGAAACGCCGATCCGCAATGTCGATCGCGCCACGGGCGCGATGCTCTCGGGCGAGGTCGCGCGCATCTACGGCCATGCGGGACTGCCCGAGGACACGATCGACATTCGCGCGACGGGCACCGCGGGCCAGAGCTTTGGGGCGTTTGTCGCGCGCGGCGTGACGCTGCGTCTGGAAGGCGAAGCCAACGACTATGTGGGCAAGGGCCTCTCGGGCGGCAAACTGATCATCTATCCGTCGCGCGACGCCGGGCAGATCGACCCCTCGAATTCGATCATTGTCGGCAACACCGTTCTCTATGGCGCCATTGCCGGCGAATGCTATTTCCGGGGCGTCGCCGGCGAACGCTTCGGGGTGAGAAATTCGGGCGCGCTCGCCGTGGTCGAGGGCGTTGGCGATCACGGCTGCGAATACATGACGGGCGGCGTCGTGGTGGTTCTTGGGCAGACCGGCCGCAACTTCGCGGCCGGCATGTCGGGCGGCATCGCCTATGTCCTCGACGAGGACGACGCGTTCTCGACGCGTTGCAATCTCGCGATGGTCGACCTCGAGCCGGTGCGCGACGAGGAGACCGTCATGACCGAGACCTATCACCAGTCCGGCGATCTGGAAGGCCATGGCCGCGTCGACGTGATGAGCGACATGACGCGCTTCGACGCCGAGCGGCTGCGTCAGTTGATCGCCAATCACCTGCGCTACACCGGCTCGACGCGGGCGCGCGACATTCTGGCGGATTGGCCAAATTACGTGGGCAAGTTCCGTAAGGTGATGCCGGTCGAGTATCGGCGGGCGCTCAACGAACTCAACGCGCGCAAAAAGCAGCCGCAACAGCTGAAAGCTGCGGGCGAGTGAGCTGGGCGACGGATGAGCGGAATGCTTGGGCGTAGCCTTTGCCTTTGTCAGCAGTGATTGTTAAAGAGAGGGAGTCGGGCTAACCTGCTTTAAACTCGGAGGTTTTTCCTTGACGGCGGCCAGGAAGCCTGATGCGAGACGACTCTAGAGTTTACAGCTTGCCGCGCTGGCCTGCGATGCGCTGGCTCGTGAACCCGGGGCATGGCGCGACTCGCGACATCCAGGTGGCGTTGATTGGCGGGTTGTTCGGAAGCCTGCCAGTCTTCTTTGGCGGCGTCATCAATACGATTGTCGTGTCGGGAGCGATTGCCGCGCGCGAACAGACGCTCCCTTTCGTCGCTTGGTTCGTCTTTGAAATCGTGCTCGGAGCCGCGCGTCTGATCGTCCTGAGAGTCTCGCGGCGCGCCGCTCTCGCGCATCGCCAGACGCCCACGGATCTTTACGTGCTGCTTCAGCTGCTCTGGAGCAGCGGCGTCGGCTACGGCGCTTTCATCAGCCTCGCGAGCGGCGACTGGGTTGCCGCGACGCTCGCCTGCCTTTCTGGGTCCGCCATGGTCGGCGGCATCGGATTTCGCAATTTTGGCGCGCCGCGTCTCGCCGGCGCAATGATCCTGACGACTCTCGGCCCGTTTTTGGCGGGCGCGGCCCTCTCGGGCGAACCGTTGCTTTATGTCGTGTTTCTGCAGGTGCCGCTCTATCTTACCGCCATGATCGCCGCCGCCTACAATCTAAACAAATTGCTTGTCGCGACGATGCAGGCCGAACGCGTGAACGACCATCGCGCCAAGCATGATGCGCTCACCGGCCTGCCGAACCGTGTCGGGCTCGCCGCCGCGGTTGACGCGAACCTGAAAAGCGCGCCGATACAGGGCGGCGATTTGGCTGTCCTTTTTCTTGATCTCGACAACTTCAAAGCCGTCAACGACACGTACGGACACGCCGCCGGAGACAGGCTGCTCAAATCGGTCGCGGAGCGTCTCCGCCAGTCCTTGCGCGCGACCGACGTGGCGGCGCGGATTGGCGGCGACGAATTCGTGGTGCTCGCCAAGAGTTTGACGAGCGAGCAGGCGTCGGAGCTGGGTCACCGGCTGACGAATTCCATATCGGCGCCTTATGACCTCGGCGACGGTATTCACGCGACGATCGGCGTAAGCGTCGGCATAGCTCTGGTGGCGGAACATGGCGCAGACGCGGAGGCGCTTCTCGCGGTGGCCGATGAAGCGCTTTATGAGGCGAAGGCTCAGCGGCAGGTGAAATTGCTGCACACCCTCGTTAAGGAGGATCAGTCTCGCCGCCTCGCGCCCGAGTCGCGCGGCATGCGCCCCAGCACTCAATAGTGGATGCTGGCGACCGTCAGTTCATGACGCGGAAGCTTCGCGGCTTGACGGCGACCCCTCGAAAGCGTTTAGAAAACATCCAAGATTGCGACAGCTCAGGGCGCACGGGACAGCGAATTGGCTTTTCCATGCGAGACTGCCGCGCCGATGAGAATTGCCGTTGCCGCCGCGACGCGCGGCGCGAGAGGTGCGCGACAAGATGGGTAAGGTGACCGGGTTTCTCGAGATCGACCGGCATGACCGCAAATATAAGCCGGCGGCCGACCGCATTCGCCATTATCGCGAATTCGTCATTCCGTTGTCGGACGAGACCACGCGCAGCCAGGCCTCGCGCTGCATGGATTGCGGCATTCCGTTTTGCCACAATGGCTGTCCGGTCAACAATCAGATTCCCGACTGGAATGACCTCGTCTACCACGGCGAGTGGCGGCGCGCGCTCGTCAATCTCCATTCCACCAACAACTTCCCGGAGTTCACCGGCCGCGTCTGTCCGGCGCCCTGCGAAGCCTCATGCACGCTGAATCTCCAGGACCAGCCGGTCACCATCAAGACCATCGAATGCGCGATCATCGACCGCGGATTCGAGCAGGGCTGGGTCGTTCCTGAGCCGCCCAAGCGCAAAACAGGCAAGAAGATCGCCGTCGTCGGCTCCGGGCCGGCGGGACTTGCGGCGGCGCAGCAGCTGGCGCGCGCCGGCCATGACGTGCATGTCTACGAAAAGCAACCAAAGGCCGGCGGCCTGCTGCGCTACGGCATTCCCGACTTCAAGATGGAGAAGCACTTCATCGACCGTCGGGTTCAGCAGATGGAGGCGGAAGGGGCGGTGTTTCACTGCGGCGTTCATGTCGGCGTTGATCTCACCGCCGCCGATCTGGTCGCAGGCCATGACGCCGTTGTCCTCGCCGGCGGCGCCGAACAGCCGCGCGATTTGTCGATCCCCGGCCGCGAATTGCGCGGGGTTCACTTCGCCATGGATTTTCTGCCGCAGCAAAATCGCCGGGTCTCGGGCGAGCCGCTCTCGACCAACGAGCCGATCCTGGCCACCGGCAAACATGTCGTGGTCATCGGCGGCGGCGACACCGGCTCGGACTGCATCGGCACCTCGGTGCGCCAGGGGGCGCTTTCGGTCACCCAGCTCGAAATCATGCCGCTTCCCCCCGAGAAGGAGAATAAGCTGCTGACGTGGCCCGATTGGCCGCTAAAGCTGCGCACCTCCTCCTCCCACGACGAGGGTTCGTCGCGCGAATTTTCGGTGCTGACGCGCGAATTCGAAGGCGCTGAAGGCGCGGTGAAGGCGCTGCGCTGCGTGCGCGTCGACGGAAAAATGCAGGAGGAGCCCGGAAGCGACTTCAAGCTTAAGGCCGATCTGGTGCTGCTTGCGATGGGCTTTGTGTCGCCGGTGCGGGAAGGCTTGCTCGAAACGCTCGGGGTCGATCTCGATTCGCGCGGCAATGTCGCGGCGGACACGCGCGCCTATCGGGCGTCTCGCGAGAGGATCTTCGCCTGCGGAGACATGCGGCGCGGACAATCGCTCGTCGTCTGGGCCATTCGCGAGGGACGCCAATGCGCCCACTCGGTGGACGAATTCCTGATGGGCGAAACCAATCTGCCAAGGTGAGAGTAAATGGTCAGTGAAAAGCTAAATCTCTGGTATTGTGACACCTTCGTCAGCACGCCCTGGCAATTTTACTTTCTCATCGTGCCGCTCGTAGGGGCCTTCTTTTATGGCCGCGAGAAATACAAGCTCGCCTGGTCGCTGATCGGCTTTTGGGTCGCCACTCAAGTGATCTTTTCGGCGCTCACCAATCTCGTGTTCAGTTGCTCGCTCGAATAGGCGCAAAATAAAAAGGCCCCGGCAATCGGGGCCTTTCGTTTGACAGAGAGCCGGCTTACAGCACGACGACCGTGGCGCCCACCTTCACGCGGCTGAACAGATCGGTCACGTCGTTGTTCAGCATGCGGATACAGCCCGACGAGACCGCCTGTCCGATCGTCCAGGGCTCGTTCGAGCCGTGGATGCGGAACATCGTGTCGCGATTGCCCGAGAAAAGATACATCGCGCGCGCGCCCAGCGGGTTGTCCTCGCCGCCAACCATATGGCGCGGCAGATCGGGACGGCGCTTCAACATTGCCGCCGGCGGCGTCCAATCCGGCCAGGCTTCCTTGCGGCCGATATGCGTCCGGCCTTTCCAGGTGAAGCCCTGGCGGCCGACGCCGACGCCGTAGCGCACGGCCTGTCCATTCGGCAGCGACAGATAGAGATAGCGATTGTTCGTGTCGACGGTGATGGTGCCAGGACGCTCATTGGTCGGATCCTGCACGATCTCGCGCGTCGTGGTCGGATATTCGCGCGCGAGCCGCGCGTCTTCTTGATCCCCGTAGTAGGCCTGCGGGTCCTGCGCGCCATAATTGGCCTGCTGATCCTGGCCGCCATAATAGGCTTGCTGTTCACGGGCGTCATCGTAAGACGCGGTCATTTCCTGCGCGCCCGCCGACGGGTCAAACAGCGCCATGAAGGAGCGTTCCTGAGCGTTGACGGCGGAAGACGAAAGTCCCGCGAACGCGGCGACGGCGGCGACCTTCAGAAAGCGGCTGGCGTTGAATTGACGGCGGGACATGACGGCGGCTCCAATTTCTCTGTCGTGCAGAGAGAATGCAGAACCACCGAAAAGCGTTCCGTGCGCCAACGCACAAATCGTTAGCGCGGCTGAGAAGGTGCGTTTGCCGCCGGGCGCCAGCTGTAGTCGTCGGCGCGGTTGCTGCGTGGATTTTGGTCCCCGCCCTCGACGAAAACATGTCGCGCGAGCGCTTGCGCAGGCGTGCCTGCGTCCGTCGCCGCTTTGCTGGCCGGGGTTCGCCTGGCGAGCTCTGTCGCCGCTCCGGCGCCCGTCAGTTGCTGCGTCGGGCCGACGGCAGGTCGTTCGGGCAAGCTCGGCGCCGCCGACGGCCCGCCGACGGGCGAGCGGAATACGATCGGCTGACCGTCCGCTGGGGTCGCCGCCAAGGGCTGCTGGGGCGGAGTCGCGCCCGCCGCCTCGGGCTGGGGCGTCGCCGGCGGGCCAGCGACTGGAGCCTGCTGGCGAGAGGCGTCGTAATATTTCTTGATCTCGCCTTCGACGAAATGGGCGACGCTGCGCGCGCCGGCATTGGTGAAGTGCACGCCGTCCGCAGAGCGCAGTTTGACGATCTGGCCGTTGATGTCCGGCCCGAAAGCGCTGTACTGCCCATGTTCGTCAGTCATCGCGTCCCAGAGATCGACATAGGGAATATTGGCGTGGGCCGCACGCGCCTTAAAGATTTCGTTGAGCTGCGCCATGTCGGCGGACAGGCGCTCGTTCTTCATGACCGGCAGACCGACCCAAATGACCGGAACATTCTTTTCCTTGAAAGCCGCAATCACCGCGTCGACCCGCGCTGCGTAGATCTCGCGCCAGCGCGGCGATAGCGGCTCGATTGACTCTTCGCCCTGTTGGATCGGTTGACGGTCGTTGCTGCCGAGCATGACGACGGCGACATTGATCTTTTGCGGGTCGGCCGCGATCTCCTTCGCCGCTTTGGGCCAATCGTAAAAGTCTTCGCGTACGAGACCGCTGCTTTCCCGGCCTTTTCGAAGAATGGCGACGTCTGGGCGATCCGAAAACCCGTCTTTCAGGCCGTTGGCGAGAAGCAGTCCCAAAGTGTCGCCGATCGTCGCGACAAAGAACGTCGGCTGGGTAACGGCCGTGTTCTGAGCCTGGTCGGGGGCGGCGCCGTCTGTACGCTTCGCCGCGCGGCGCGGATTATCCGTCTGGCCGTGCCAGTACGTCGGCGCGCGATTCTCGCGGTGCGGCATGATCCGTCGCACCCTAGGCTCGCCACGAGGCCCCCAACCATGCTGCGGATGGCCGCCAAAGATGCCGCCAAAGAATTCCGTGAAGGGGTCCTGCGCGAACGACGCGCCGGGCGTCGCGCTCGTCAACAATGCGCCAAGGAAGAGCGCCATAACGCGGCGCAGGGTCCGTACGTTCCTAGACATGGAGGCCATTATAGCGCGTCCCGAACGCCTTGGCATCCTTGTTGCGATTCTTCGCTTAATAGTGTGCCGCATAACCTTGACGCATGGAGCGGTTTTGGCGTCAATCGTCAGCAATTGGGCGGGATTTAGGAGAAGCGAGATGCGGCGCCGTAACCAGGGATCTGGCGGAGTTTGGAGGCGAGCCGCCGCGACGGCGCTTTTCGCGCTTGCCGCGGCCACGGCGGCCGCCCAGCCGGCGCGCGAGGAAAACCCGCCCGCGGAATTTCGAATTCTGCCTTACTCAGGACTGACGCCCTACTGCGTCGATCCGACGATTCTCAACGAAGTCGTCAAGGGTTTTGCTGCAAGAGAAGCCTGGTTCTGGAATTCGCCTTTGGTCATTGTGGCCTTTGAAGGCGTCGAGGACATCGGCGCGCGCAACAACGGCCTGAGCTATATTCCCCGTCGCTATTGTCGCGCATTGGCGCTTTTTAACGACGGCGTGAGACGCGAGGTCGTCTATAATATCGGAGAATCCTTGGGCTTCATCGGCGCGGGACCTGGCGTGACATGGTGCGTCGTCGGGCTGGACCGTAATCATGCCTTCAGTCCTAATTGTCGAGCCGCAGGACCTTAGCTTCCTATTTGAAGAGTCGTTTGAAATGAGAAGAGTTTTCGTTCGTTGCGCCGCATGGGCGCTAATTGTTGGCGCGGTGGCGTCGGGCGGATTTTTGGGCGCTATCGCGAAGGAAGGCGACTGCACGGCGGAGGATTGCGCGAATCGCGCGGCCTCGCGGGCCGGCGCGGCGCGCGACTTCGACTTCTACGTGCTGGCGCTCAGCTGGTCGCCCGGCTTCTGCCAAAGCGTCGAAGGCGCGCGCGACCAGTGCGAGCCGGGAAAGGGACTCGGCTTCGTCGTTCACGGGCTCTGGCCACAGTATGAAAGCGGCGTCCCGAGCGAATGTCCGGGCGCGCGCTCTCCATCGCGCGTCGCCATCGAAAAAGCGGCAGGCTTGTTTCCCGACGAGCGGCTGGCGCGTTACGAGTGGCGCAAGCATGGAGTGTGCAGCGGCAAAAGCCCGAGCGACTATTTCGCCGACGTGGCGCGCGCCCACGCCGCCCTGGCCATCCCGCCGCTTTTCGTCAAGCCCACCCGCGACCAGACCTTTACGCCGATCGACGTCGAGCGCGCCTTCTACGAAGCCAATCCACGGCTGCGGCCCGGCATGATGGCGGTGTCGTGCCGGCGGGGCGTTATGGACGGCGTGCGCATCTGCCTGTCAAAGGACCTGCGCGAGTTTCGCGCCTGTCCTGCCGTTGCGCAGCGCGGTTGCCACGTTCGAGAAATCAGCGCGCCCGCGCCGTTGTAGCGCATGAACTATCGCCACGGGTTTCACGCCGGCAATTTCGCCGACGTCTTTAAACATGCGCTGCTGGTGCGCCTCCTGGCCTATCTGAGGCGCAAGGAGACGCCGTTTCGCGTGATCGATACACACGCAGGAGAGGGCGCCTATGATCTTTCAGCCGAGGAGGCGGAGCGCACGCGCGAGTGGCGCGGCGGCGTTGGACGTCTCGCAGATCTCTCCGGCGCGAGTGCGGAAGTTCGCGAGCTGCTTGCGCCCTACATCGATTGTCTCGGGCCGCGCGATCGCGAGGGAAAGCCCGCGCTCTATCCAGGTTCCCCGGCGATCGCGCAGAAATTGATGCGCCCGCAGGACCGCGCGATTTTCTGCGAGCTGCGGCCTGACGCCTTCGCGGCGCTGCGTCGCCGGTTCGCACGCGACGAGCGCATCAAGGCGATTCATATCGACGGCTATTTGGGGCTTGGCGCTTATGTTCCGCCAAAGGAGCGGCGCGGGCTCGCGCTGATCGATCCGCCTTTCGAGCGCGAGGACGAATTCGAAGCCGCATTCGATGCTTTGCATAAGTCCTATGCGAAATGGAGTTCCGGCATTTACGCCTTGTGGCATCCCGCAAAGAGCGACCGCGACATTCGGAAATTGCACAATAGACTGAGAGAAAGCGGCATACGGCGCATCCTGCAGCTTTCGTTGAGTATTGGCGGAGACGGTGACGGGTTGCGCCGCTGCGGAATGGCGGTCGTCAATCCGCCCTTCGTGTTCGAAGAAGAAGCGCGAATTATCCTTTCCTTCCTCGCTGCACGGATGGCGCAGGGCGAAGGCGCGGGCTACGAGATTGCGTGGCTCGCTGGCGAATGAGCTGATGCGCGCTTTGCAAGTCTATCCGGCGGAGGCCGAAAAAGTTGACGGTCCCCCATAACGCCGTTGTGGGTTTCCTACACGGATGATAGGAGCGGCCATGCTCGTTCTGCGCTCTTCTCCCGCTTCGCCCTACGCCCGAAAGATCCGAATCGCCACCGACCTGCTCGGCTTGTCGGAAAGGATCGAAATCGCCGCCGCCGATGCGGCCGATCCCGTCGACAGTCTGCGTCGTCAGAACCCGCTCGGCAAAATCCCGACTTTGGTTTTGGAGGACGGCTCGTCGCTGTATGACAGTCGGGTCATCGCCGAATATCTGGATCATTTGGCCGGCGGCGGGCGGATCATTCCGACCGAGGCGACGGCCCGCTTCGCGGCCTTGCGGCTGCAGGCGCTCGGCGACGGGATCAACGACGCCGCTCTGTTGATCCGCTATGAGACCTTTAATCGCCCGGAAGACTTACGCTACGATGAGGCGATCGCGCTTCAGCAAGGCAAAATCGATCGGGCGCTCGGCGCGCTGGAGGCCGCCGCCCCGACCGGTTTGGTCGACATCGGCCATATCGCGGTCGCCTGCGCGCTTGGCTATCTTGATTTGCGTTTCGCCGGCGCGTGGCGAGAGGAACATCCCGGTCTCGTTTCGTGGCTTAAGGAATTTGGGCGCGCCGTCCCTGCCTTCGACGCGACGAAGGTCCAAATTCGGCCCTAGCGCTTATAGCGCCTGTCCGGGATCTGCTCCGCCCAGAAGCGAAGCTGTCGGCTAAGCCTATTTGCTGGCGATTTCGCTTGGTGGCTTCCAGTCGCCCCCGGCCGAGGGACCAGTCGGCGCGTCTGGGATGCGCAGGCGTTGACCCGGCTGGATTTTGTCGGGATCGGTCAGCATCGGCCGATTGGCCTCGAAGATCTCCATATATTTGGCGCCCTTGCCGGCCCCGTAATGCGCTTCGGCGATCTTCCACAGCGTGTCGCCTGGCTTCACGACGTAGAAGGTCTCTGTCGCGGACGACTCTGCGGCCGCGGGCTTCTCTTCGGCCTCAGGGGTAGCCTCGGCCGTTTTCTTGAGCGCGTCTGGGGCAGGCCCCGGTTTGCCTTTTCCGGTCAGAAAATCCAAAAGTCCCATGCTGGAGTCTCCTTCGTAGCTCCGGCCATTCACGCCGGATGCGCCTGATCTATTGTAGCGCTCCGCTCGCAACGCGCGAGTGTAGGCGTGTCCGAAAAGCGGCGCCAGGGCGCGACTTCCGGGCAATCGTAGGCGGCGCGCAGCGGGTCGTGGCGGCGAAGGCGCTCACCGTCTCGCGAAACCGCGCAAAATCTCCTATACCGCTGCGATGATCGCCACCTCTGCCACCACCGTGCGGACGGCCCTCTACCCCGGCACGTTCGACCCGTTGACCTTTGGCCATCTCGACATGATGGCGCAGGGCGGGGCGCTGTTCGACAAGATCGTCGTTGCGATCGGCGTGCACCACGGCAAGGAGCCGTGGCTCTCTTTCGACGAGCGCGCGGGGGTCATTCGCGACGCCTGCGCCGGGCTGGGCGCGTCTTGCGCTTTCGAGGTCGCGGGCTTCGACGGGCTCGTCGTCGAGGCGGCGCGCCAGCACGGCGCCTGCGCCATTCTCCGCGGTTTGCGCGATAGCGCCGACTTCGACTATGAGATGCAGATGGCGGGGATGAATGGGACGCTTGCGCCTGACATTCACACGGTTTTCCTGCCTGCTTCGCCAGGGCTACGCCATGTCAGCGGAACCTTCGTGCGCCAGATCGCGGCGCTTGGCGGCGACGTGTCGGCCTTTGCGCCGGCCGTCTCCGTCGCCGCACTCAAACGCGCCATAAAAAGGCGCGGCAATACATAGGGAGGCTTCATGAAACTCACCCGCCGTCTGCTGCTTGCCGCCGCGGCCGTCGCCGCGCTTAGCGCCGCGCCCGTTGGAGCGGCCGATGACCACACACTCTACCTCGACACAAAAGACGGCCGCGTCACCATCAAGCTGCGGCCTGATCTCGCGCCCAAGCATGTCGAGCGCATCGAGAAGCTCGCGAAAGAGCATTTCTACGATGGCATCGCGTTCCATCGCGTCATCGACGGTTTCATGGCTCAGGCCGGCGACCCCACGGGGACGGGCATGAGCGGCTCCCGCTATCTCGATCTTAAGGCGGAGTTCTCGAATACGCCGTTCAAGCGCGGCGTCCTCGGAATGGCGCGTCAGCCAGGCGACAACGACTCGGCCAATTCGCAGTTCTTCATCGTCTACGCAGACGCGCCGCAGCTCAACGGCAAATACACCGTATTCGGCGAAGTGGTCTCGGGCATGGACGTCGTCGACAAGATCAAGAAGGGTTCGAAGTCCAATAATGGCATGGTCGATAATCCGGATAAGATCATCAAGATGCGCGTCGCTGGCGACGAGAGCTGAGTTCAAGAGCCGCTACGCCTGCAAAAATCAAAGGAAATGATAATGACCGAAGCCGCCGACACCATGACGCTTGAGACGACGAAGGGACCGGTCGTCATCAAATTTCGTTCAGACCTCGCGCCCAATCATGTCGCGCATATCAAGAAGCTCGTCTCGGAAGGATTCTACGACGGCATCGTCTTTCATCGCGTGATTGACGGCTTCATGGCTCAGACGGGCTGCCCGCGCGGCACAGGCACGGGCGGATCGCAATATCCAGACCTCAAGGCCGAGTTCAACAGCGCGCCGCATGTGCGCGGAACCTGCTCCATGGCCCGCGCGCAAAGCCCCGACAGCGCCAATTCGCAGTTCTTCATCTGCTTCGACGATGCGCGCTTCCTCGACAACAAATATACGGTCTGGGGCGAGGTGATCTCCGGCATGGAGAATGTCGATAAGATCAAGCGCGGCGAGCCGGTGAAAGATCCGGACAAGATCGTCAAGGCGACGTTGGGCTGATCGACTGACGCGACAGAATAGGCTTCTTGGTCAAGCATGCGCCCCGGCCTTGGGCGCATGTGCAGTAAAGACCTGAGTTGGACGCGAGATTCGGAACTATCTCTCCAGACGCTGGTTGCAAAGTATCGCTCGCCGAGACGGGCGAGCGGAACAGTGGAGAGTATCCGATGAAATCGCTCAAGTTGTTGATCGCTACAGTCGCGGCGATCGCGCTTTCCGCCAGCGTGACAGCGAATGCAGGGCGCGATCGCACGGGCGCGAGCTCGAGCAAAAATCAAACTCAGTCTCGCAGCAGCAATCAGTGGCAGGAGAAACAAGGCCAACCAGCCAAGGATATGGAGGATACGACATCTGGCGGCGGCTGGCGGGAGATGGGCCGCGATGACGACCCCTCGCCGACTTGGCGAGGCAGCGCAGCGCGGGAACGGATGCGCGATCATGACAGCCAGTCAGGCATGGACCGGATGGGCATGGATCGGCGGATGACGAAAGGCCGATCCGCAGCTGAAATGCGCGAACTGGAGCAGCTCGGCTCCGCCCGCGTAATTTTTTACAGGCTCGGCCCCACCGATATGCGCATGTCTCAGCTGATCGGCAGCGACGTCCGCAATCTTCAGAATGATAACGTCGGCGAGATCGAGGACGTCATCTTCGACAATAATAGGAACGTGCGCGCGGTCATCGTCAGCGTCGGCGGTTTCCTTGGCATCGGCGAGCGCCATATCGCGATTGACCCGTCATCAATGGTCGTTTCTCGGAACGAAGATGGCGACGTCGAAGCGATTGTGAACACGACTCGCGACGATCTGCGAAACGCTCCGGAGTTCCGATTCGACGAGCGTCGCCGGCGCGTCGGCTCCTACCAATAAGCTTTTGCAGCGGCGCCGGTTGATCGGCAATCGGCGCCGCTGACCGCTCTGGCGCACTTGACCTGACGGAGCTTATGGTTTTTGCAAGCTCCACATGCGCGTCGACCTTTTCGACTTCAACCTCCCGCAAGACAGGATCGCTCTTCGGCCCGCCGATCCCCGCGACTGCGCCCGCATGCTCGTCGTGCCGGCGGGCGGGACTTTCCAGGACAGGATTGTTCGCGATCTGCCGGATTACCTTCGCCCGGGAGACGCGCTCGTCGTCAATGATTCGCGCGTCATTCACGCGCGGCTGTCGGGTCGGCGCCTGCGCGGCGAATTGACCGCCAATGTCGAAGCGACGCTGATCGAACGGCTGGACGCTTCCCGCTGGCGCGCGCTGATGCGCCCGGCCAAGAAGCTCGCGATCGGCGATCGCATAAGCTTTATGGGCCACGGGGGCGAGATCGACGCTCGCGTCGAAGCAAAGGGCGACGAAGGAGAGATTACGCTTGCTTTCGAGCTTCGCGGACCCGCTCTGGATATCGCGATAGAGCAGGCGGGCGTCATGCCCCTGCCGCCCTATATCGCGGGCAAGCGTTCGGCCGACGCGCGTGACGAAAGTGACTATCAGACGATCTTTGCGCGCGAAGCGGGAGCGGTGGCGGCGCCGACCGCCGGCCTGCACTTCACGCCACAGCTGCTGGCGGCGATCGAAGCGCGCGGCGTTCGTCTTTACCGCGTTACCCTACATGTGGGCGCCGGCACCTTTCTTCCCGTAAAGGCGGATGACACGGACCTGCATCGGATGCACGAGGAATTCGCCCGGCTTGACGCTGAAACGGCGCAGGCGCTGAACGAGGTGCGGGCGGGAGGCGGACGCATCGTCGCCGTCGGCACGACGGCGTTGCGCGTGCTGGAAAGCGCCGCGGACGACGCCGGACGGCTTGCGCCTTATGCTGCGCGCACGCGGATCTTCATTACGCCCGGCTATCGTTTCCGCGCCGTGGACATGCTGCTCACAAATTTCCATCTCCCGCGCTCGACGCTATTCATGCTGGTCGCCGCATTCGCCGGCCTCGAGCGGATGAAGGCCGCCTATGCGCATGCCATCGAAAGCGGCTATCGCTTTTATTCCTACGGCGACGCTTGCCTGCTTCAGCGTTCCGAAACATGAGCGAGACTCGCGATATGCGCATCCTCGCGCTCTGGCGCGACGATCCGCGAGAGGCGCCGATGACCATTGACGCGCGGATCGACGGCGCGCGAATCGTTTCGGCATGGGATCTATTCGGCGCCTTTGCGCTCGACGGCGATAGCGTGCGTCCATTCATCCTGCGGCGCGACGGACGAATCGACTTTGGTCATGGAGAGAGCTGGCGATCTGACCTGCGCGAGGCGACGATAAATGTCGGCTCAGAGTTCGCCGTATGGTTCAACGAATGCGACAGCGGTCGCTATCGCATTGTGAAAATTGCCGCGCTCGGCGCAAAGGACAGGACGTGACGCAGGCTTTTTCCTTTTCCGTTCTCGCGACCGACGGCCTCGCCCGCCAAGGCGAAATTCTCACGCCGCGCGGATCAATCCGTACGCCGGCCTTCATGCCGGTCGGCACCGCGGCGACGGTGAAGGCGATGTTCGTCAATGATGTGCGCGCCGCAGGCGCCGACATTCTGCTCGGCAATGTCTATCATCTCATGCTGCGGCCGGGCGCTGAGCGGATCGCGCGGCTGGGCGGACTGCATGAATTCATGCGCTGGCCCTATCCGATCTTGACGGATTCCGGCGGCTTTCAGGTGATGTCGCTTGCGAAGCTGCGCAAGCTCGATGAAAGCGGCGTGACGTTTCAGTCGCATATCGACGGTTCACGACATCACCTGTCTCCCGAGCGCTCGATGGAAATTCAGGATCTCTTGGACTCGGACATCCAGATGCAGCTCGACGAATGCGTGCGCCTGCCATGTTCGGAAGGCGAGGCCGAACGCGCCATGCGTCTTTCCCTGCGTTGGGCCGAGCGTTCGCGTAAGGCGTTTCGCGAACGCCCGGGCAGGGCGGTGTTCGGCATTGTGCAAGGCGGCGAATCGAAGCGGCTTCGGATCGAAAGCGCCCAGGCGCTTGCCGGCATGGAGTTCCATGGGATCGCCGTCGGCGGTCTGGCCGTCGGCGAACCTCAGGACGTGATGCTCGACATGCTCGAGACGACCGCCCCGCATTTGCCCGAATCAAAACCCCGTTATCTGATGGGCGTGGGCGCGCCTGACGACATTGTTCAGGCCGTCGCGCGGGGAATTGACATGTTTGACTGCGTGATGCCGACTCGCGCCGGCCGCCACGGCCTCGCCTATACGCGCCACGGACGGGTGACGTTGCGCAACGCGCGCCACGCCGACGATCAGCGGCCGCTCGATAAGCAGTCATCCTGCCCCGCCGCACGCGACTATTCGCGCGCCTATTTGCATCATCTCGTCAAAGCAGGGGAAATCCTCGGGATGATGCTGCTGACGCAAGCCAATGTCGCCTATTATCAGGAGCTGATGGCGGGCCTGCGCGCAGCCATCGGCGCCGGGCGCCTCGCCGACTTCATCGCCGAAACGCGCGCCAAATGGATCGAGGGCGAAACCGCTTAGCTTCTGGCGGATCGGGTGAGGAAAACATACGCAAACGGGGGCTTCCTCGTCCTTCGAGACGCGTGCTGCGCACGCTCCTCAGGATGAGGAAGCCCTTCACCCGATCGCCCTGCTTAACGACCTCAGCCGAGTTTACGGACCAGATAATATGGTTTACGAAAACAATATTCGGCGGGGGCGGAACATGGGCCGCTACCATGAAGAGCTCACCAGAAGATTTTTGATCGGCGTTCGGCGGGAAGCGCCGGCAAATGGGCGTCGAGCGACGCATCTGCGACGCGAGAGCGTTCGCGCCCGCCCGTCAAAATCCAAACTGGCGTCGATGGAGAATGGGATGTCGCATCCTGGCGAAATTCTTGCCCGTCATTTGCAGGAACTCGGACTGACGGCGTCGGATCTGGCGCGAGATATCGACGTGCCGGTCAATCGGGTCACCGCCATCCTCAACGGGCAGCGGGGCGTCACCGCCGATACCGCGCTGCGACTGGGACACTGGTTCGGCGTCCAGCCCGAAGATTGGCTGGAGTTACAGACACAATATGAGCTTTCTCTCGCGCGCCGCGCGGCGGGAGCGAGGATCAAGTCGCTGCCAAGCCTCGCCGATCGTCAGCGCGACTGAGCATGAGCGCAGTTGAAAAGCTCGCGGAAGCGGAATTCTTCCACGACCTGCGTTGGTCGGCAGAATTCGGCGCGGCGACCCGCGCCGTTGTCGCAGACGGCGTTCCTTATTACCTCAACGCCTTCTGGACCGCCGGGCAAAGGCGCGCGCATCCGCTGCATGAGATCAGCTATCGCGCCTGTTTCAAACCGCAGCTCCCAGCCTTTTTCATCGATCGGCTGACGCAGCCGGGAGATGTCGTCTGCGACCCGTTCATGGGCCGCGGCACGACCATCCTGCAAGCCGCGCTGATGGGGCGAAGGCCCATCGGCTCCGACGCCAATCCGCTGTCGCTGCTGCTGACGCACCCGCGGCTGCGGCCTCCTGCGCTTTGCGAGATCGAGGCCAGGCTCGCGGCCGCGCCCTGGGGACCCGGCGAGGTTGAGCGCGACGATCTTCTCGTCTTTTACCACTCCGAGACGCTGCGGCAGATTTGCGCGCTGCGCCGCTATCTGCTGATCCGCGCGAACGATGGCCGCCTCGACGCCGTGGACAGCTGGATTCGAATGGTGGCGCTCAATCGATTGACCGGCCATTCTCCCGGGTTTTTTTCCGTCTATACGATGCCGCCGAACCAGGCCGTTTCCGTGAAGGCGCAATTGAAAATCAATGCGCGTCGGGAACAAACGCCGCCGCGGCGCGACATCGCCGAGCTGATTTTCAAGAAATCGCGCGCGCTTTTGGCGGAGGAGGCGCTGACTGCCTGCGACGCGCCGCTCGTCGTGGCGGATGCCGCGCATTTGCAGCACATCGCCGATGCGACGGTCGATCTCGTGGTCACGTCGCCGCCCTTTCTCGACGTCGTCGATTATCGCGGCGACAATTGGCTGCGCAACTGGTTCGCGGGAATCGAGGCCGAGAGCATCCGCCTCTCGCAGCTTCGCGCGCCGGAAGACTGGCGCGCGATGACGCGCGACGTCTTCGCGGAACTGGCGCGAGTCGTGAAGCCGGGCGGTCACGTCGCTTACGAGGTTGGCGAGGTCAGGGGCGGGGCGCTCCCGCTCGAACAACTGGTCTGGCGCGCGCTCGACGATCTTCCGTTCGAACGATTGGGCGTGCTCGTCAACGAGCAAAGCTTCACGAAAACCAGCAACTGCTGGGGCGTCGCCAATAATGTGAAGGGCGTCAACAGCAACCGAATCGTGATCGCGCGTCGCTGTTGACGTCGCATCAGCCGGCGCGCAGCAGGCGCACGGCGTCGTCGCGTTCGAAGAGGTAGAGCAGGGCGCGCAAGGCCTGGCCCCTGTCGCTCGCAAGCTCGGGATCGCGCCGCAGAATCAATTCGGCGTCGTCGCGCGCCATCGCGAGGAGACGCGCGTGGGCGGAAAGGTCGGCGAGCCGAAAGCTCGGTAGACCGGCCTGGCGCACGCCGAGAATTTCGCCTTCGCCGCGCAGCCGCAGATCCTCCTCGGCGATACGAAATCCGTCCTCCGTCTGGCGTATGATCATCAGCCGCGCCTTCGCCGCTTCGCTCAAAGGACCCTTGTACAGAAGCAGGCATGAAGACTTTCCCGAGCCGCGACCAACGCGTCCGCGCAGCTGGTGCAGCTGCGCAAGGCCGAAGCGTTCGGCGTGCTCGATGACCATGATCGTCGCTTCCGGAACGTCGACGCCAACTTCGATGACCGTGGTCGCGACCAGAATTTTGACTTCGCCGCGCTGAAAGGCTTCCATCACGGCGTCCTTCTCGCCGCCCTTCATCCGGCCGTGAACGAGGCCGACCGCCGCTCCGAAAAGCTTTGAGAGATCCGCATGGCGCGCTTGCGCAGCGGAGAGGTCCAGCTCCTCATTCTCCTCAACAAGCGGACAGACCCAATAGGCCCGCGCGCCCTCCGCCAAGGCGCGGCGCAGCCCCGCAATCACCTCATCGATCCTTTCGGCCGGAAGCGCGCGCGTCGAGATCGGCGTGCGG
Source organism: Methylocystis sp. (assembly GCF_051062815.1). Lineage (GTDB taxonomy): Bacteria > Pseudomonadota > Alphaproteobacteria > Rhizobiales > Beijerinckiaceae > Methylocystis. The sequence continues at coordinate 61,501 of NZ_JBPFDU010000070.1, forward strand.
CCGGGCGGCTTTTCGTCGAGCGCCGAGCAGTCCATGTCGCCGAAGGCGGTCAGCGCCAGCGTGCGCGGAATGGGCGTCGCGGTCATCACCAGCACGTCGACGGCGTCGCCCTTGGCGCCGAGCGCCAGCCGCTGCTCGACGCCGAAGCGATGCTGCTCGTCGACGACGGCGAGGCCGAGGTCGTGAAAGGCGAGATCGCTTTGCACGAGAGCGTGCGTGCCGATGACGACGTCGACTTCGCCCGCTCCAATGGCTGCGTGGAGCGCTGCGCGTTCACTCGGTTTGGCGCGGCCTGTCAGCAGCGCGACGCGCAGTCCCGCGGACGCGAGCGTTGGCGTAAGCCGAGCGTAGTGCTGCCGCGCCAGGATCTCGGTCGGGGCCATCAAGGCGCTTTGCCGGCCGGCCTCCGCCACGCTCGCGATGGCGAGCGCCGCGACGACGGTCTTGCCGGATCCGACGTCGCCCTGAACAAGCCGCAGCATGCGCTGTTCCGACGCAAGATCGGCGCGGATTTCGTCAAGCGTGCGCTGCTGCGCGCGCGTCAAGCGAAACGGCAGTGCGGATTCGATCGCTCGGGCGTAGCGGCCGTCGCCCTTGTGCGCGCGACCCGGAGGGCGGCGCATCTTGGCGCGAATGAGGCGCAGCGCGAGCTGGCTCGCGAGCAATTCATCGAGCGCGAGACGCTGACAGACAGGATGCTGCGGCGAGAGCGCATCGGCGCTTCCCGGCCGGTGCGCCGCGCGCAGCGCCTCGGCGAATGCGGGAAGCTTGTTGGCCGCGAGAACGCTGGCGTCCTGCCATTCTGGAAAGTTCGGCAGCCGCGTCAGCGCTTCTTCCGTCGCGCGTAAAACGTAACGCGCCTGCAAGCCTTCGGTGAGGCCATAGACAGCTTCATATGCGGGGAGCTTCGCCAATCCGGCTTCATCGAGCACGCGGTCAGGATGCACGATCTGGCGGCGGCCGTCATAAAGCTCGATGCGTCCCGAGATCCAGCGCGTCGCGCCAAGCGGCAGGCTGCGTTCGATCCAGTCGGGATTGGCGAGGAAGAACACGAGTTCGACGTCGCCGGTGTCATCCTCGACAAGCACGCGATAGGGCGATTTCGAATACCGGCCCTGAGGTCGACGATGCTCGGTGACGCACGCCTTCAACACGACCATCGTCTCGAGCGGAGCCGCGGCGATCGTGGGCCGCACGCTTCGGTCGATGACGGTCGACGGAAGATGGAAAAGCAGATCGACGAGTCGCGCTTCCGTCCCCGGCTTGGCGAGCAGCCGGTCGAACAGCCTAGCGGTTTTCGGCCCGACGCCGGGCAGTGCGGCGACGCGACCGAAGACGGGATCGAGCAGGGAGGGACGCATGAAGGTTCAGTTCAGCTCGCCGGCGCGGAACAGGTCACTTGATCTCGACATCATAGCTCGGCGCCCCGTCCGCGCCTTTGTAAGTGAAATGCCACCATTCGCGCGGAAAATTTTCAAAGCCGTGGCGGCGCATCAGCGTCACGAGCGCGTCGCGATGCGCCCGCGCCGTCTTTGAGGTTTTAGCTTTCGTCCATGAGCGCGTATCGAAAAAATCGAACGGCGTGCCGAAGTTCCAGCCTTTGACGCCGATATCGATGGCCAATCCCGTCGAATGGGTGGAATGTTCGGCGATATAGCCCTGCGGAAACAGCGCGCTCTTGGCGAGGCGCGGATAATGTTCGGTCTTCGTCCGCTGGTCGGCGTTGCGCGACCAGTCGACGAAGGCCGAAACGGCGCGCAGCGGTCGGTAGCAATCGTAGACGACGAGCGAAATCCCGCGGGCGCGCGCATCCTTCTGCGCGGCGGCCAGCGCTTTGGCGGCCTCGGTGCGCAGCCAGCATTGCGGCGCGCCATAGCCGGGCACCGGGGCGCCGGTGAAATTATCGGCGCCGGCATAGCGCATCTCTTGAACGATGCTCGGCGCAACGTCCGCAAGGCGCGCGAAGCCTGGCGGCGGTTCGCCGGCGTGCGCATATGGCGCGGAAAGCGCCCCAATAAGAAGAAACATCACTCTGCGCATGGCGGCTCCACGTGCGTTGGCGCAATTCGTAACGCTCGAACCTTGACTATAGGTCTTTCCAACGCAATCGGGAGGCCTTTCATGTCCGAGAAACTCGCGCCTTTCGCCGGCCTCACTCTTGCCGCTCTCGCCGCCGCGATCGCATGGGGCGCGACGGCGCTCGCTGGCGATCGCTGTAAGGCGACGGGCGCTGTGGGCGCTTCGATCGCCATCCGCGATCAGCGCAAAAATGTCATCGACGCCATTGAAGACGGGAAGGCTATTATCGTGCAGCGCTATGGCGAGGACGATCACGGCAGGCCCTGGGCCTATGTGGCGAGCCCCGGCGGCAAGCGGCTCGGCTGGCTTTATCGCGAATTCATCCGCTGCTCTTGATCGGGGCGTCATGAGGACTGACTATGTTTCGGAAATTCGACGGCGCAGTTGGAGAGACGCATGACAATTCGGATTGGCCGTCGGCAGTTTCTCGCCGCCTCCGCCGCCGCTGGCGCGGCGCTCAACGCCGCCGCGGCGAGCGCCGAGAACGACGCCGCTGTTTTGCGCAAGGGCGGGGTAAACAAGCCGCTGCCTTTGCCATTTGATCCCGCCAAGATCAAAGGGCTTTCGGAAAAGCTCCTCATCTCACATTACGAAAACAACTATATCGGCGCGATCAAGCGCCTCAATGCGATCGGCCAGGAACTTGCGGCGCTCGATTTCGACAAGGCTCCGGGGTTTCAGATCAACGGCTTAAAGCGCGAAGAGCTTATCGCCGCCAATTCCATGATCCTGCATGAAGTTTATTTTGCCGGACTTGGCGACGGAAGCAAGCCGGGCGCCGATTTGGCGCAGGCGATCGATCGCGATTTCGGAGGATTCGCGCGTTGGCGGTCCGAATTCCTGGGCATGGGCAAGGCGCTCGGCGGCGGCTCGGGCTGGGTAATTCTTGCCTACGACAAGCATGGCAAGCGGCTCGTCAACACTTGGGCGAATGACCACACGCAAAACATGGCTGGAGGCGATCCCCTGATGGTCCTCGATATGTTCGAGCATGCCTATCAGATGGATTTCGGCGCCAAGGCCGCCGACTACATAAAAGTTGTGATGGAGGCGTTCAGCTGGTCGAACGCTGATCGCCTCTATGCCAAATATAGTAAGACGTAGCGCCCGCTTCGACCTATCCCTTCGCCTTGGCGAGGCCGCCATGCGCCGCCGACCAGGCGATGGGATCGGCGATGAAGGCTTCCACCTGGTTCAGCGCGTCATCGGGGAAATATTTGTGCTCGCGGGCCACGGCGAGCACGTCACGCCAGGTTGCGAGCGCATGTAGGCTGATGCCGAGCGCGGCCAGCTCCTCGCGCGCGCCGGCGAATATATCGTAGAAGAAGAACACGAAGACATGGTCGCAGCGCTGCCCTGAGTCGCGCAGCGCCTGCACGAAGTCCTTCTTCGAGCCGCCGTCGGTCGCCAGATCCTCGACGAGCAGGGCGCGGCCGCCCTCCATCACGTCGCCTTCGATGCGGGCGTTGCGGCCGAAGCCCTTGGGCTTTTTGCGCACATATTGCATCGGCAGCATGAGGCTGTCGGCGATCCAGGCCGCGAAGGGAATGCCGGCCGTCTCGCCGCCCGTCACGACGTCGAGCGATTCATATCCGATGTCGCGCTCGATCGTCCGCGTCGCGAATTCGACGAGGCGCCGCCGCAGCCGCGGAAAGGCGATGATCTTGCGCATGTCGATGTAGACCGGCGACGCCCAGCCGGCGGTGGTTATGAAAGGCTTATCGACGTTCACGAGAACCGCTTGCACTTCGATCAGCGCCTTGGCGGTCTCTCGCGCGGCGGTTTGGCGGTCGTTCGACATGGATGCGGCGTGTCCCTGTTTAAAAAAGCCGCGCAGCCATAGCCTATTTCGCGCCGCCGCGCTCGCTGGTCTGACCGAAAAGTATTTCGCGCTCCAGCGCCGTAAAATCGAGACGCGACCGCTCATAGGGCGCGCCGGCCGCGTAGGCGCGGATCACCGCGGGCCGGGAACGGATCGCCTCGAACCAGCGCTTGAGATGCGGGAAGTCGTGCAGATCCAGGCCCTGATCCTCATGCGGAACGATCCAGGGATAGCAGGCGATGTCGGCGATCGAATATTCGCCGGCGAGGTAGGGCGTCTTGGCGAGTTGACCGTCCATGACGCCGTAGAGCCGGCCGGTCTCGTTACGATAGCGCTCGATCGCGTAGGGAATTTTCGCCGGCGCGTATTTGGCGAAGTGATGGTTTTGACCGGCCATTGGGCCAAGCCCGCCGACCTGCCAGAACAGCCACTGCAGCGTTCGCGCACGGGGATGGAGGTCCGCGGGAAAAAGCCGTCCAGTCTTCTCCGCGAGATAGACGAGGATCGCGCCCGATTCGAATAGCGCGACCGGAGCGCCGCCGTCGGCCGGCGCGCGGTCGACCATGGCAGGCATGCGATTGTTCGGAGAAATCGCGAGAAACTCTGGCTTGAATTGATCCCCTTTCGTGATGTCGACGGGCTTGATCTGATAAGCGAGTCCCGCTTCCTCCAGAAAAATCGTGACTTTGTGGCCGTTGGGGGTCGGCCAGTAATAAAGATCAATCATGGTCGCATGTCCGACGGGAGAGCAGACTGTGTTGTAAGCCCTCGCGTCGCAAGATCAATGGCTCAGGTCATGCTAGGCTGGGCCCGGGAGTGGTCGACATGTTGATGAGATATTCGAAGATTTTGCTGACGGCTGCGCTCGGCGCGCTCATTCTGCTCGTCGCGATCAATAATGTCACGGACTACGACACAAACTACCAGGTCGTCAGCCATGTGATGTCGATGGACCAAGTGCCACTCGGCAGCCCGCTCGAGTGGCGCGCCGTCACCAGTGCTACGCCGCACCGAATGCTTTACGCATTCATCATCGCAATCGAATTCGCCGCCGCCGCGCTCATTCTCGCCGGCGTGTGGCGACTATTGCTGAGGCGCAATGCGGAAGCGGCCCGCTTCAACGCCGCAAAGGATGTCGCCACTGCGGGGCTTGCGCTCGCGGTCGGGCTTTACCTGTTCGGCTTCATGGCCGTGGGCGGCGAGTGGTTCCAGATGTGGCGCGCTGGACCAGACCTGCAACAGGCCGCGTTCCGCTTCATCGGCTGCGCGGCGCTGGTGATGCTGTTTCTAGGTCAGCGCGACGATTAACGCGTCACAGCCGCTTCAGCATATTGTATCCGAGCAGACCGCCAAGTCCCGCGCCGACCACCGCGATGAGCGGGCCGCCGATCGCGACGCCGGTCAGGCCGCCGAGAAAGGCGCCTACGCCACCAAAAAGATATTTGTTCTTTTTAACGGTGGGGTTTTCGTCGGTCAGTTGCTTCTGAAGATTTTTGTCATCAGCCATTGCAAAATCCTCGGGAAAGAGCCGCAATGGCGAATTAAGCAGAGCGGCGCTGAAATCAAGAGCGGTCGGAAGAACGGTCAGAGAGTAGCGATTCGGTCACAGCTACGGATCGGCGGCGGCAACCCGGAGGCGTTGACGTTGCGGATTAATCTGGCCGCGCCAAACTCCCCTGCGCCGTCGCCCCCAGTTCCAAGCTGATCCCCTGCATCTTGAGATGAGCCCAGTTCTTAAGGTCTTTCACGGTGAAGCCTTTCAAGAAGGGATTTCCATTGACGATTTTTTCGCGGGTTTTGCCCGGCTGTCCGTCGACGCTGGCGATCACTGTCGCCGCATCGACCTCTTCCGGCGCGGACAGGATCGCCGCCGCGCCGCCCGGGCCGGCGAAATGCGCCAAATAAAGCGCCCCCGGCGTGACCGGCAGACCCTTTTTCATCAGGATCGACGTGTTTTGCTCGATATAGCGCGCCGTCATTTCTCGAGAGAGATCAGGATCCTTGCGCAAGTCGAGAATCGCTTTGTCGCTCAGAGCGCCGGCGAGGTCGGGACGGTGTTTTTTGATCAACCCCATCCATGTGGCGTTGATGAACTGTCCCAGCCCGGCCGCAGAGGAAAACTTGTTTCTAGCGTCCGGATCTCCCTGTGACTCGGACATGGTGATCCTATCGACCAGAGCCTTGAGCGACGAGGCGGCCTGATCGGGAAAAACTGGAAAATGAACGTCGTGGAAGTGCAGTTTCAGTCCGAATCCAACGGCGAAGACCAGCATTAGAGCGACTGGAGAAACACGCGTGCTTTGTTCGTCGCCGGCCTGCCTGCGCGTGGTGCAAGCCTCTTCCCGATAAGGCGCGGTCAGGCTGATATATTCAGCGGTCTGCGGTTGTATTTGCGCGTTCTTGAGAGAAGTTAGAAAGCTTTGCAGCGTCTGGTCGTCGAACCCAAGATTGATCCTGATCTCGACCTTTCTTCCCGTGTCCGAACTCTCGCCGTCAGAGACCAACGTCGCGGGTTCGCAAGTGGAAATTTTGACCGCGGCTTCTGCTCCCGTGCAAGCTGGCGGAGCTTTGTCCTCGCGCGCTCGCGCGCTTGCTTCTTTGGACGTCTCGTTTGGAGAGCTTGCCTCGTCCATAAGCTCACTCCTCGCTTGCGGGGCGAATATCCGATGGCAGACGAGGGGAACAGCATCCTGTTATCAAATTGTAAATGATGCTTCAGAAAGCGAGCTTGCGCTTGTGTCGGAAAGGCGCCGCGCCTCGGCGCTTTGAAAATCGCCTTAATCTTCTGACGCCTGCTTCGAGCCTGAAACTGATCGAGGAAGATCTGCTTTCAAATTCGCGAGAGGGCCGCGACCCCTCATGAGGAAACCTTTTATTCCCCAAGAACGAACGATTTCCTTCCGCATCAACTATATTTCCTGAATCATGGTTTTTGGATTCTTGGCGTGGCCGAGGGGCAAGTCGCGCAGGCCGTTAATCCATTCTCAAGCAATCGGCGTGAGGCTCAAAAATCTTGCGCCCCTCATTCGAAGCCTTGCCATGACCGAGCAAACGGGATTAGCCGCCTTCGACCTCAGCCCTGCCGTGGCTCCTGCGGCTGACGTTCCGGAGCCGAAACTAGGGTCTGCGGACGCGACGATCTCCGCAGATGTGTCGGATCATTCCAAGGCGGCTGTCGCGCAACGCCTGCTGCCGGCGCTTAAAAGCACATTCATCCATGGCTCTCGGCTTCTTTGGGCTGCATTGCTCTATGGTGCCGCCGCACTCGCCGGCTGGCTAATCGCCGAGGCTGCCTGGCCGACGGTCTCCGCCTTGCCGGACCTCGTCCGAACGATGGCGACGCAAGAAAGCGCGGAGCGCGCCGCCGCTCTGCGAACCGCGCAGAAGACGGAGGAGGACATTCGTGCGCTCCGCGCTGAGATGGAGGCGATGCGATCTTCGATGCAAGCGGCGTCTCCCGGCGCCGACGCCGTCGAAAGCCTTGGCAAGCGCATCGACGCGATGAAAACGGAAACAAGCGCCGCGATCGGCGCGCTGTCCGGTCAGGTCGAGGGACTTCACCGCGAGGTCGCAGCGAAACCGGCGCAGACCGGCGAGCGACCGGATCGAAGCGAGCGCGGCGCTGTCGAACAAAGCGCGCCGAGGCGGACGACAGTCTCCGCTACGGTGAAAATCGGCGAGGGACTGCGGCGCCCCAAAATACGTCGCGGGGACGCGTTCGAGCCGGCAAAATATCCGGAGGCGCCCGGCGCGCCGCGTCCGCTCGGCGCCTACGGGCGGTAGGATAGATAATTGCGACCCCGACAGACTGCCTCGCAGCCGCTCGATCAGTGACCCAGCGACAGGTGTGACATACGGAAGATGCTGGATACGAACTTTATCACGAAACCAACGAGGCCTGAGCCGCCGTAAAAATCGCTTTTGTTGAGTTGGATAAAGACGTGGGCCGGCGCGTCGGATTCATTGGTCACTTCGCACACAAAGAATCCCTCACGGGCGCGTATCGATTCAAAGAGGATTTTCGTGGCGGCGGCGCATTCACGCAGTCGCATGTGGATCGAACTGTTGCGGCTGGCTTTTGCGCAAGCCGAAATGATTGCATTCGCTCTGGAGCGATCCTGTTCGACTGCGGCGACCCTAATATCCTCAGGATGCGTCTGGCTGGTGGGCCGTAGTTTGGAAACCACATTGGCGGTCGTCGCGATGACGTTTCCAAGCGCGTAGTCTCGACTCTCGCCGGGCTCGATCCGTTCGCACCAGATCATCGTTTTGCCGGCAAGACATAAGATCGCGGGCGTCGACGAATCGTCGACAGGGCACGTCCTGTAGACATAAGGCGCTCGCGCCCAACTCATGGTCGATGCGTCACAGGGAACGGATTCAATCGCGACATTTGCGGATGAACAAAGATAGGCAGGCTGGAGAAACAGAAGCGGCGGCGAATTGTCTCCTGCAAGTTTCGTCAGATCGATTTTCTCGACGACATTGCCTTCGCCAGCCGTCAGCAAAATCTCTCTCTGCTTCTCCGAAGTGGCGATCCGATTGAGTTTCACGTCTCCGCCGCCAAAACACACGTAAAGGAATGTTGCGAACTCGTTCACGATCCAGGAGCGTTTCGGCACGAAGTGAGGACTTTGGCGCGGAATGGTGCGTGTTCCGGGCCACCGGCAAACAGACCTGCTTGGGCGATCAAAAAAGGACGTCTTTGGACCGAGCGTCACGACGACCCCTTCGCGCGCGCCCAACAGGCGAAAGTCGCTTTCCCCTTGCCGCAGGGAGATTTGTTCGGGATTGGAAAATGGGTTGCGCATGAAGGTGCGAAACCCGAGGTCGATAAAGTCGATGGGCGTCATGTACATGCGCAAAATCCCTCAGCCAATTTTACAAGCATCTTGGGGAGATCGTCGCCGCGACGGATCGAAAGCTTACGTTCGCGTTTGCTGAAGCGATCGTCTCTATAACGCAGCGTTCGAGCGTTCGTTCCGCGCAAGTCGCGAGGAAGCGGGGCGAGGCGAGGGCTGACAAATCGATGTGATTATAAGCGGCTGATCTTGAGGATGAACTGGGACTGGGCGGCGCCTGGCCGCTCTGGAATAAATCTTTTGAAACGAATAGCGATCGAAAGGTGCGGGCGCTAAAGGGCGCTCTAAATTGATCAAGCTACTGGTTTCAAAATGTGATTTAAGTAATTGAATTTGCTGGTGGGCCGGGCAGGACTCGAACCTGCAACCAGACCGTTATGAGCGGCCGGCTCTAACCATTGAGCTACCGGCCCCGAGACGGGGACGCCCCTCCTATACCGCAACCCGAGCGCGCGCAATATCGCGGGCTTGGATGCAATCGCTCTCATCGCGCGCTCGCGTTCGCCCTGAAGCGCGGGCCATGTGCATGCGTCAGCTTATCTTGCCACGGGCCGCGCCGCGCCTGTAAGGCTTCTCGCATGAACGAGCGCGACGAGCGTGCGGCGATCGTCGACGCCGCGCGGGAGATGGAGCGGCTGGGGCTCAATCACGGCTCGGCCGGCAATCTGTCCTTGCGGGTCGGCGAGGCCGCGCTTGTCACCCCGAGCGGCGTTCCCAGCCGCGAGCTTTCCCCTGGTCTGATCGCCCGCATGCCGCTGGCGGGCGAGGGCGTCTTCGAGGGCCCTTTGCCGCCGTCAAGCGAGTGGCGGTTCCATCTCGACATCTACCGCGCGCGGCCCGACGTGAACGCCATCGCGCATATGCATTCGCCCTATGCGACGACGATCGCGACCTTGCGGCGTGACATTCCCGCCGTGCATTACATGATCGCGGCCTTCGGCGGCCCGACCGTGCGCTGCGTCGACTACGCGCCCTATGGCACGGCGGAACTGTCGCGACTCGTCGTCGCGGGGCTCGCGGATCGCGACGGCGTGCTGCTCGCCAATCACGGCGCGATCGTCACCGGCGCGACGATGCGCAGAACATTGTGGCGCGCGGTCGAACTCGAAGCGCTTGCGCAAGTCTTCTACCTTGGCGGGCTCGCCGGCGAACCCGTCGTGCTTTCCGATGATGAGATCATGCGCACGGTGGAGCGCTTCAAGACTTACGGAACGCGTGAGAGTTCGAAAGAGCTTCGCTAACCGCCAAGGTCCGGGAATAATCCCCTCAGCCCTTCTTCCGTCGCGGCGCAGACGCCGCGCTCGGTAATGAGGCCCGTGACAAAGCGCGACGGCGTGACGTCGAAGCCGAAATTACGCGCCGCAGAGCCGTCGGGCGTGAGTTGAATTTCGATCGGCGCGCCGTCGGCGCCGCGGCCGCTGATATGGGTGACTTCGCGCGCGCTGCGCTCTTCGATCGGAATGTCACGGACGCCGTCGGCGATGCGCCAGTCGACGGTCGAAGACGGCAGGGCGACATAGAACGGCACGCCATTGTCATGCGCCGCGAGCGCCTTGAGATAGGTGCCGATCTTGTTGCAAACGTCGCCGGCCCGGGTCGTGCGGTCGCTGCCGACGATGACGAGATCGACAAGACCGTGCTGCATGAGATGGCCGCCGGCGTTATCGGCGATGATCGTATGCGGAACGTCTTCGCCCAGCAGTTCGAAGGCCGTGAGGCTCGCCCCCTGGTTGCGCGGACGCGTTTCGTCCACCCAAACATGAATCGGCGCGCCTTGCCGCGCCGCCGTGTAGATCGGCGCCAGCGCTGTGCCCCAATCGACGGTGGCAAGCCAGCCGGCGTTGCAATGGGTGAGGATGTTGACGGGGCCATCGCCACGGCGCGCGTTATGAATGAGTTCGGCGCCGAAGCGGCCGATGGCCTGGCAGGCGGCGACGTCTTCTTCAGCGATCGTGGCGGCCTCCGCATAGGCGAGGCTGGCGCGGACCGAGACCGGAGCCGCGAGCAGAAGCGCGCGCAGCCGATCGAGCGCCCAGCGCAGATTCACGGCCGTCGGCCGTGTGGCGAGGAGGGCGGCATAGGCGCTGGCGATCGCGGCGTCGCTCGGATCGCGCCAGGCAACGAGCGCCATGCCATAGGCGCCGGTCACGCCGATCAGCGGCGCGCCGCGCACCGTCATCGTGTTGATCGCTGCAGCGGCGTCTTCGCAGCTCGCGAGCGTTTTCGTCTCGAAGCGATGCGGGAGCGCGGTCTGATCGATGACATGGACTCGCCGCCCGTCCGAATCGAGCCAGATCGTTCTGTAGTCGCGACTGTTAATTCTCATGCGGCTCGCTTTTTGCTTCCATCAAAACGTTGCGCTTGGATGAGGTCGTCCTTCGCGCCATGTTAGAGGGCGCCGCGGCGCTGTGCTAGAAAGCTTTGAAACGCGGCTGCTCCACTGGACACATGGCGCAAGAATTTTCGGCGCAAGAATTTTCGGTTCGATACGCCGAATCGCTTGACTCGGTCGCGGCTGAGGCTTGGGACGCCTGCGCCAATCCGCCCGGCCTGCCGGACGCGGTCGGCGAGCGATATAATCCTTTTGTCTCGCACGCGTTCCTGCGCGCGCTCGAATCGTCGAAGTCGGTCGGCGCGCGCGCCGGCTGGTCGCCGGCGCATGCGCTCGTCGAGGATTCGCGCGGGCGTCTCGTCGCCTGCGCGCCGGCCTATATCAAGACGCATAGCCTTGGCGAATATGTGTTCGATCAGAGCTGGGCGCAGGCTTATGAGCTTGCGGGCGGACGCTACTATCCGAAGATACAGGTGGCCGCGCCCTTCACGCCTGTGACCGGGCGCCGCCTGCTAATTGCGCGTGATGCGCCGGAAGGCGCGTGCGACGCGCTGATTGCCGCCTTGCAGGGATTGCGCAAGGCGAGCGGCGCGTCCTCCATTCATGTCACGTTCTGTACGGAGGACGAGCGCGTGGCGCTGAGCGGCGCCGGCTTCGTCTCTCGCGCCGGAGAACAATTCCACTTCGTCAACGAAGGCTATGCCGACTTCGAGGATTTTCTGGCGCGGCTCACGGCGCGCAAGCGCAAGGCGATCAAACGCGAGAGGCGCGAAGCGCTCGGCGACGACCTCGCAATCGATCTGCTCACGGGAAGCGACATTCGTCCGGCGCACTGGGATTCGTTTTTCGACTTCTACATGGACACAGGCGCGCGCAAATGGGGCCGGCCATATTTGACTCGCGCGTTCTTCGACGAGATCGGCGCGCGCATGGCGGATCGCATCCTGCTGGTGATGGCGCGTCGGGGCGCGCGGCATATCGCCGGGGCGATCAATTTCCTGGGCGACGACGCAATCTACGGGCGCAATTGGGGCGCGCTGGAAGCGCTGCCGTTTCTACACTTCGAGGTCTGCTACTATCAGGCGATCGAATTCGCCATCCGCCGCGGCTACAAGCGCGTCGAGGCCGGCGCGCAGGGCGAGCACAAGATCGCGCGCGGCTATGGGCCGGTGATCACCCATTCGGCCCATTATTTGGCAGACCCGCGCCTCGCCGAGGCGGTTTCGGACTATTTGGCGCGCGAGCGCGCAGCGGTGGCGGAATGGGCCGCCGAACATGCGGCCGAGCTTCCCTACAAGAGCGAAAACGGCGACTGATTTTCCTTCGCTGTGGCCGCGCCGCACTTGCCTCATGGCCCGAAACTTGTAAGTCCTGCTGCGTTTGGCGCGAACCGCTACGGGGGCACATGACCTATTGTTGCGGCATTCTCGTGCGCGATGGACTGGTGATGATCGCCGATACGCGCACCAACGCCGGGCTCGACAACATTTCGACGTTCCGCAAGCTGTATCTCTTCGAGCGGCCCGGCGAGCGCGTGCTGATGCTTGCCGCCTCGGGCAATCTCTCGGTGACGCAGGGCGTCGTGAACCTGATCGGCGACGGGATCGAGCATCCCGAGAGCGGCGTCGTGGAAAGCGTCATGAATACGCCGAACATGCTGCATGCCGCGCAGCTCGTCGGGCGCGCGGTCCGCCTTTCGCGCTCCCAGATGGGCAACGCCGAGGGGGAGCCTGCGGCGCAGGGCGTCAGTTTCGACGTCTCCCTGCTGCTTGGCGGTCAGATCGCCGGAGGTCCGCTCCGCCTTTTCATGATCTATACGGCTGGCAACAGCATCGAATGCACGCCGGACACCAATTATCTGCAGATCGGCGAGCACAAATACGGAAAGCCCATACTCGACCGGGCGGTCGCCTATGACACCGACATTTATGATGCGTTGAAGATCGGGCTCATTTCGATGGATTCGACCATGCGCTCGAATCTCTCGGTCGGCATGCCGATCGATATCGCGCTGCTGCGTCGCGACGCGCTGCAGACGGAGGTCGCGACCCGGATCGGTTCGAACGATCCGTATTTTCGCGATTTGCGCGAGAGCTGGTCGAAGGCGCTGCGCGAGGCGCATATGGCGATCCCCAAGCCTCCGTACAGCGGCCGCGACGCGTGACGACCATTGCGCCGGCCGACGCCGCGGCGATTGCTCGCGCCGCGGCGATCCTGCGCGAGGGCGGGCTGGTCGCCTTCCCGACCGAAACCGTCTATGGCCTCGGCGCCGATGCGACGCAGGCATGGGCGGTCGCCCGGATCTACGACGCCAAAGACCGCCCCTCGTTCAATCCGCTCATCGCCCATGTCGCCGATACGGAAGCCGCGCGCCGCGAGGCGGCGCTGCCTGAGCTCGCGCTGCGTCTGGCCGCGGCCTTCTGGCCGGGGCCGCTGACCATCGTCGCGCCGGTCGCGCCGGGCGGGGCGGTTTGCGATCTCGTCCGGGCCGGCCTGCCAAGCGTTGCGGTGCGGGCGCCCGCGCATCCTGTCGCGCAAGCGCTGATCGCGGCGCTCGGCCGGCCGATCGCGGCGCCTTCGGCCAACCGCTCCGGTCACGTGAGCCCGGTGACTGCGGCGCATGTCGCGCAAGATCTTACGGGCAAGGTCGACATGATCCTGGACGGCGGCCGCACCGCCGCCGGGCTGGAGTCGACGATCGTGTCCTTCTGTGAGGCTTCCCCTGTGTTGCTTCGTCCCGGGGCGGTCGCGCGGGAGGCAATCGAGAAAGTCCTGGGCGCCAAGCTTGCGGCGCCGGCGCGTGCGGACGTCCTTGCGCCCGGCATGACGCCGTCCCATTACGCGCCTGCCGCGCGCCTGCGTCTGGAGGCGCATGAACTCAACGAAGGCGAAGCGGCGCTCGATTTCGGCGGTAGGCTCGCCCCGCGCGCCAAACCCGGCGCCTTCGTGCTCGATCTTTCGCCGTCGGGCGATCTCGTAGAGGCGGCGGCCAATCTTTTCGCCCATTTACGGGAATTCGACACGCGCTGCATCGCCAACGTCGCGGTGGCGCATGTGCCGGAGCGGGGACTGGGCGAGGCGATCAACGATCGGCTGCGGCGCGCCAGCGCCCCGAAGCTCGATTAGGCCGCGAGCGCCGTCGGCGTCGCCGCGCGCAGGCAGAAGTCCTGTGTCGCCGGGGCCGGCTGGCCCTTCACATAGGGGCACTCATAGCCGCGAGCGGCGAAATCGCCTGCGCCGACGGCGCACATTTCCACCGCGAGGCGCGTCAGGCGGTTGAGCACGGGCTCCCGCACCCAGGAAAAGCGCGGCGCGTCAGGCGCGACGGCGCGCATCGCCGCCTTGCGGTTGACGTTGTTTTCATGGCTCATGCGCGCCTGCCAGCCGGCCTGCGGCTCTTGCCAATCGTTGACGACGATGACCGGTCCGCGCAGCACGCGCGCCTCATGTTCGGTGCGTTCGATCAGGGCCATCTCGCCGCGCCTGACGCCCGCCAGGGTGAAGAGCGTCGGACGCGCGATCGGCGCGCTGGCGATAAACTCGACGGCCGCCTCGAAATTTGCGCAATTTTCGAAAGCATAGCGCAGCACATGGTCCGGCGGCCAGCCGCCCTCGCTTGCCAAGGCGTCGCGCAGATTGAGGATGGCGTCATAGGCGAAGCCGATGGAGCCCTGCGTGCGCCGCTTCATCGGCGCCTGATTGATCGAGGCGCAAAAGCGGCCGGGAGCCATCGCGCTGAGCACGCCCACGGCCCCCGGCCAGGTGGCGTTGTAAAATTCGCCGGCCCCGCCGGACTGCAACGCGATTTCAACGCCCCTGCCGAGGCCCTGGAAAGGCCAGTCGAGCGTGCGGCGCAGGCGCGGCAAACCGCTTTCATCCTCGTAAGCCTGGGTGGTGCAGGCGAAGAGATAGGACATGTTCAGCGTCATCGCGCCGGGAAAGCCGAGAATGGCGACGATGCGCTCAAGCTCCCCCCGATAGGCGGAGGCGGAGCGCTTCAGCCAATTCGCCGCAATACGGTCAATTGGCGGAAGGCAAACCCGGCCCATCGGCGCGACCACGCCAAGACAGGCCTTGCGAAGCGCGGCCGCCGCGTCGATCCGCGCCGTCGCATGGGCGACCGGGCCGCCGTCGCGCACGTCGAGGAAGTGAATCGCGTCCATCGTCGTCCTTGCTGTCAGAAAACCGTCATTGAACAGATATGGATTTCACATCCCTCTGTCACAATACAGTAAAAATTTAGGGTCCAGCCTTTCGGCGTAAAGTCGTTGCGCGCCCTCCGCCTTCGAATCGGCTACAAATCGCTAAGGAAACACGCTTGCTTTTCGAGAAAAGAATGTCGGACGCCGTCGCCGTCGCTTTTGAGGCACTGAAGTTCCACGCCTCCGCTTTGGCGCGGACGCGAACGCTCGATCTCTTTGCGGAGGACTCCGCGCGTTTTAAAAATTTCAGCGTCAAGCTTGACGATTTTCTCTTCGACTTCTCCAAGCACCGAGTGACGCGCGAGACGATCGCGCTGCTGACCTCGCTGGCGAAGACGCGTGATCTCGACGCGCGGCGCGAAGCGTTGTTCTCTGGCGAAATCATCAACAACACCGAAAGGCGCGCCGCCATGCATATGGCGCTGCGCGATCTCTCGTCGCGTCCGCTTCTTGTCGGCGGCGAAAACATGCGGCCCCTGATCGAAGCCGAACGCGACAAGGTTTTCGCCTTCGCCCGCGCCGTGCGCTCCGGCGACGTCCGCGGCGTGACAGGCGCGCCGTTCTGCGATGTGGTCAATATCGGCATCGGCGGTTCGGACCTTGGTCCGGCAATGGCCTCGCGCGCGCTCTCGCCCTATCGCGGCGAGGGTCCGCGCATGCATTTCGTCGCCAATGTCGACGGCGCCGACCTCGCCGATACGCTGCACAATCTCGATCTGGCGCGCACGCTGTTCATCATCTCATCGAAGACGTTCACGACGCAGGAGACGATGGCGAACGCGAGAAGCGCGCGCGCCCGCATCGTCGCCGCGCTCGGCGAAGCTGCCGTAAAGGCGCATTTCGCCGCCGTCTCGACGCGGCTCGACAAGGTCGCCGAATTCGGCATCGATCCCGCGCGCGTCTTCGGCTTCTGGGATTGGGTCGGCGGGCGCTACTCGCTGTGGTCATCGATCGGCCTTGCGCTCGCGATCGGCGTGGGGCCGGAACACTTTCTGCAGTTTCTTCAGGGCGGGCACGATATCGACACGCACTTCCTCGAAGCGCCGCTTGAGCAAAACATCCCCGCGCTGATGGGACTTCTCGGCGTCTGGCACAGGAACGTGATGGGATGCGCCGCGCATGCGGTCATCCCTTATGATCAGCGCCTCGCGCGGTTTCCCGCCTATCTGCAACAGCTCGACATGGAGTCGAACGGCAAGTCGGTGACGCGCGAGGGCGCCCGCGTCAGCTATAAGACAGGCCCAGTGATTTTCGGCGAGCCCGGCACCAATGGCCAGCACGCATTCTTTCAACTGCTGCATCAGGGAACCGACGTCGTTCCGATCGACTTCCTCGTCGCGGCCGAGCCCACCGCCGCCGACGAGCATCATCATGAATTGCTATTCGCCAACTGCCTGGCGCAAGCCGAAGCTTTTATGCGCGGTCGAACGCTAGCGGAAGCGAAAGTGCAATTGCGCGGGCAGGGGCTGAGCGAGGAGGAAATCGCACGCCTCGCGCCGCATAAGACGTTTCCAGGCGATCGCCCGTCCAGCGTTCTGCTTTACCGACATCTCGATCCGCGCACGCTCGGTCGACTCGTCGCGCTTTACGAACACAAGGTCTTCGTTCAGTCGGTGATCTGGGACATCAATCCCTTCGACCAATGGGGCGTTGAACTGGGCAAGGAGCTCGCGAACCGCCTGGCGCCGATCGTCGAGAACAGGGACGAATCGACGCAAGGGCTGGACGGATCGACGGCGGGTCTGATCGCGTGGAGAAGATTGCACTAAGAAACGCCTCTGCTCTGTCGTCGCCTCCGCCGTGGGCGCTTGCGGAGACATTCGTCTGATTTTTGAGGATTGCGGACTGTCAAAAATAGATTGTCGTTCACTACAATTGTTTCGAGATCGCCCGCAGTCTGCGATTCTTCGATTGAACACGAGGGACGGTCAGCGAGTGCAAAAAGCAAGCATTATCGCGCTAGCATTGTTTCTCGTGGGCGCCGGCTTTCCCGGTTCTGCGACGGAAGCCGAGGAGTTTTCGCAAAACGATTGGTTGCTCCGCGCTGAAAACGACAATGCTCGTTTCCGACTGCTTCAGCAGCAAATGCGAGGGTTCGATCAGCCCATGTGGGAGGTTGGCGAGCGTTTCGAGCGGCTGCACGCTGCTCTGCAACGTGAAAACTATGAACTCGCCGTCTACCATTGGGACAAGATCAAAACGACGATCGAGAACGGCGTCGCCAAAAGGCCTGCGCGAGGCGAAAGTGCGCGAAGACTGTTCC
The DNA here is from genome assembly GCF_051062815.1 of Methylocystis sp. GTDB lineage: Bacteria > Pseudomonadota > Alphaproteobacteria > Rhizobiales > Beijerinckiaceae > Methylocystis. Next base: position 79,061 of record NZ_JBPFDU010000070.1, read on the forward strand.
TCGGCGATTCCTGGACGAAAATTCGCGCAGCCTTCGCCTCGGGCGACAAGCGTGAGGCCTGGGACGGATTCGACAGCGCCCGAACGGCTTGCCAGTCCTGTCACCAGTCGGAAAAACTAGAGTTCATGAACAATCAGGTGATATTCGACCTTGCAAGGCCGCACCGGGATTGATGGCCGCTCGGTTGCGGCGCTTTGAACCTCTTCTCTTGAATGGAGCGACGCAAGTGACCTTTCGGGAGTTTATCCTGTCGCCTGGCGACTCTCGCTGGGCTATCGTCATTCGACTCATGCTTGCCGGCGTGTTCGTTACGGAAGGGTATCTCAAGCTCTCGGACCCGGCCTGGCTCGGCGCGGGCCGTTTCGCGAAAATCGGGATCCCCTGGCCGGACGTCACCGGTCCCCTCGTCGGCTGGACGGAGGTTGTCTGCGGCATTCTCATGGCGATCGGCCTGTTCAATCGGATCGCGGCGATTCCTCTGATCGTTGTCATGGCGGTCGCGATCGTGAGCACGAAAATCCCCGTTTTGTTCGGGCGCGATTGGTGGGTTTTCAGCGTGCGCAAGCTGGAGCGCTATGGATTCTTCAGCATGACGCACGAGGCCCGACTGGATTATGCGATGTTGCTCGGCGCGCTCTTCATGCTGCTTTCGGGAGCGGGCCGCTGGTCGTTGGACGAGAAATTGTTCGGCGCGCGGAACTCGCGGCGAAACGCCGATAGCTGACCGGCTCGCAAGGGATCGCATCGCCGCCGGCGCGCTGTTCGGAGAGCGCCGGCAATAGCGCGCCGCACGCGCGGTATGCGCTGCTTGAAACGGATCACACCGCCTCGGCGAAGAGAATGCTCGCGAGCGCCGGCAATGCATTCCGCAAGAGCCGAAATTTGCCAAACCCCGCTTCGCGCAGCAGCGCCTCGATCTCTTCGACGCGGCGCGGCTCGCCGCGTCCCATGGCCAGCGTGTAGAAGCCGTAATAGGCGTCGAGCGGCTCGGCGCCTTTGACGCCGGACATGCCTTCGATAATCAGCAGCGTTGCGCCGGGCGCGAGCGCCTTGCGCACATTGCGCAAGAGTTTCAGCGCCGAAGCATCGTCATGATCATGCACGATTCGGATGAGCGTCGCGACGTCGGCGCCTTCTGGAAGAGCGTCATTGAGGAAGTCGCCGCCATGAATGTCGGCGCGCGAGAGGAGGCCGGACTCTTCGAGCCGCTCTTTGGCGCGCGCCGCCACGGCGGGAAGATCGAAGAGAGCAAGCTGCAAACGCGGCGCGCGGGCCGCGGCGGCCGCGAGAAACACGCCTTCGCCGCCGCCGATGTCCAAGAGGCGCCGATGACGCGAAACGTCGTAGGCGTCGAGCGCCTCCTGCGCGACCATCGGCTGCGTCGCAGCCATGAACGCGCTGTAAGGGCCGATTTGTTGCGCCGACAGCGCCTTGGGCGCATCCCCATCCGAATAGGGCCAATAATCGGCGAGCCGCCCGCGCTTTTCCTGGCGCAGCAGCGCCACGGGATCGGCGAGATCTGCGTAAAGCAGCGGCTGGTGTTCGACGATCGCGAGCGCCGCGCGATTGCCGGCGAAGGCGGCGCCGAGCAATCCGAGCCCGTATTTCGCGCCGCGTCGCTCGGCAAGGCCCAGCGAAGCGGCCGCCTCCAGCAGGCGTCGCGTGGCGGGCTCAGAAAGCGCGAGTTTCGTCGCCAGCGCGTCGAGGCTCAACGGGCCGTCGCGCAAAACGTCGAAGAGCTTCAGTTGGGCGCAGGCGACGAGAACCTGGGAGTAGACGAAGCCAGCGGCGAGATCGAGGCCGGCGCGCGCGCCGCGCCGCGCCAAGGGCCGGGTGACGGGATTTTTCAACGCCCAGCGCTGGAATCGCGGATTGGCGACAATCTCGTCGCGCGCGTTGCGCAATCGCTCCAGCCATTGATCGAGTAACGCCAAGACAGTCTCTCAAGATTCAGGTCTTGCCCTCAAGATTCAGGTCTTCGCTTAGCATGTCGCCAGAACGTCGTCTCGGGGCAGACGCCGCCGTTGCGGCGCAGGCGCGCTTCCTGTAGAAAAGCAGCGCGCCTGCGCCCGTAGCTCAGCTGGATAGAGCGTTGCCCTCCGAAGGCAGAGGTCAGAGGTTCGAATCCTCTCGGGCGCGCCAACAAAATCAAAGTCTTATTCGAAAAATCCGGCCACGGCTTCGGTGAAAGCTACCACATAGCTACCGGCGCGCGTGATTTGATTGTCCGATCTCGCATCCATGCACCTCGGCTTTGCTGCCCGCCGATTTTTGCTATGTTGCGGCGTCGGTTTTCGGAGCCATTTTGATGAAGAATAGCTTTTGGGTCTTCGTGATCCTTGGAGCCATTGGGTTGGCTTCGTGTCAGTCGACATCGAAATTCGGGAGTATCGACCAAAGCGACCGCAGCATTACCATGCCGCCAGGTTCAGCAATGCTTTTAGGTCCGCTCAAACAGAAGTTCTCCGAGGCCGGCTGGCGGATGAGCGTGGATAGGGGCCCGGACATGATCCAAGGTTCAATCGGCGAAAAGACAGCACTGGCCAGTGGGGCAACCTTTCTTACTCGCTATCGTTTGCTGATCAAGCAGAGACAGTACGACATCTGCATTGTTCCGATCGGCGGGCCAGCCGTGGATTACGACTTGAGCGTCATCGATAATCGAACGGGAGAAGAGATAATCACTCAGAACGGCTCGTCCTGCATGCTTGATGGTGTGGCGCAAGAATTCGTAGCCAAGCTCGGCGCTCGCTGATCGGGCCAGCCCTCTAATTCAAACTCACCTTGTCGGGAAAGCTCTTGTGCGAGAGCCGCAGGAAGTAAGCCCAGGCCGCTTCAGCATCGTGCGCCGCCGCAGCCGCCTTCTGGATCGCGTCCAGAGGCTCGACGGTGGGCTGATCGTGCAGGACGCTTTCGGTAAAGTCCAGAAGCGCCCGGTTCGCTGCGAAGGCGGATCGCAGCGCTTGCCGGAACGCCTCTTTAGATTCGGCGCTCTCGAACGGCGAGGGCCGCTTCTTCGGCTTCCTGGCCATCAATCTTGGTAATCCGGGTCACCAGGAAGTCGGCGCTTCCGGTATTTCGCCTTGCCATACTTATCGAGCGACGACCCGCCGGCCTGTAGTAGCGTCCCAACTGCCTGCATTCGCGCCGCGCTGCGCGCTCGACTGGCTGCGACGCCCTTGGCGTTGTATGTGTTGACGCCCTCAAGCAAGGCGTTCTGAGATTCATAGTCCCGTTGGTTGTACTCTTCCAGTCCGCCGAACATCTCCAACGCCTTGTAGAATTCGCCTTGCCGCTCGATGAGCGCCTCTTGATTGATGACTGTCGTGTCGCTGGTTCCGCCCCCGCCGGCAGCAGCCACTGCGCGTGAGCGAGAGAGCGCAAGGTTTTTGTCTTGTGCGCGGCTCTGGGCTTGGCGCTGTGAACTGGCGAGCGCCGTATCTGCGGCATATTTAAGCCCTGTCGCGCGATTGGTGGCGTTGATGATATCGTATGGGCGCGAGGCGTCGATCGCCGCGGCGCTGTCCATGCTGGAGCGATATTCGCCATAGCCGCCGAGCAGCGTTCCCGCTGCTCCTACCCCCGCCATCGCTATTTCAAGTCCGCTCATCTGCCCTCTTCATCGGTCATCACTTGCCGCCCAGACAAGCGGTTGGCTTGCCCGCGCCTCAATGCGTCGACCATGCGGAACCGTTGCAAAGCATTGGAGCCCAGACCGCCCCACCGGAGGTATAAGCCCCCGTCATCCGGTGGTCTCTCCTTCTAGAACGCGTCGACCCTTCTCCAGGGCGAACGCCAGTCGACGAGCGTATTCAAGCGGCGTTAGTTCGACGGTCTCGATTGGCCCGCCGTCCTTGCCGGAATGCTCATGGCGGTCGACGAACATTCCAAGATGCTTGCCGATCTTTTCCAGCGCGCCGAGCTTGTCGTGGAACTTGATCTTTATGCCGTCGCGAGTCTGCGCGACCTCTGCAATCGCCGCAGCGGTGTCGTCGTCGATCTCGGCGCTATCCAGCATGGCGACGCCGTTGCTGATGGCCTCGTTGCCGTCCACGTCCTTGATTGCGATTCCTTCGCCCCATCGAACGGCCTTCCGAATGTCGGCGTAGCCGATCTTGGCCAGTTCAAGCAGCGTGCGCTCGATCGTGATCTCGGCGCGCTTGGCCGCTGCCGCTTGGATTTCCTGTATCCTTAGCGAAACCCTATCGTCAGCTATCAGTCGGGCGGCGTTGGCGTCCATGGAGCGCTCGTCGCCCTGATAACCCGCCGAACGATAAGCCTCGCGCTGAGAGGCGCCCTTGGCGATCTCACGGGCGAAGATTTCATGGCGCGGGTTTTCGAGGACAGGCATTTAGTTGCCTACTGCCGCTCTTGAGCGATGGCGGTGAGGGTTTCAAGCGCCGTGTTCTTGTTATCGAGGCCGCCACGCAGAATGACGCCATCAGCTCTGACGACGCACCACTTGTTGACGGGACCGCGCCATTTGACGCGAAGGTCCGCGCCCACGCTTTGGTCCTCTTCCTCTTTCCCCGCCATGTCGATGCGGTTAAGCTCGGCGACGCGGGCGCCGCAGTGCCAGACATCGCAGACGACAAGTTCCATACGCCACTCGCAGGAATCGACGGCGACTTCGATCAAGTCATACGGTTTCAGTTGCGAGGCGACGTGCAGCCAGAAATCGGGACGCAATACATCCTCGGGCTTTATGCTTTCTTCGACCGTCACGAAGTAAATGGCGCGCATATGCTCCGCGATCTGGAAACGGCGTTGAAGCAAGGCGGGCGCGTCAGTCATAGGTTCTCGCTTTCTGAGATTGAGGCGACGACTTCGCGAATGATGGATGCGGCGTCATTGTTTGCCGCGTTCATTTCTTCGGCGAGGCGAAGCCCTTCGCGCAGGTTGAAGCGAGCCCGGCGAAGCGCAGCGCCGCTCGGGTCGACGGCGGACAAACTTGCATCCAAGACGCAAGTCAAAGCGGTCGCGATTTGGTTGGCGTCGAGCATGATCTGAATTTGCGCGCGCCGATTCCTACGCGCCAGACGAGCTTTGTGCGCTTTGGAGATTTTTGAGTTTTTGTGCGCGAGCGCGGTCAAAATAGTCGGCGACACGGCCGTCTCTTTGTCCGGCGTGATAGGCTCTCAATGCAGCCTTGTCGCCATCCTGGAACATCGCAAGGGCGACGCGAGATCCCCACCAGCGACCGCCTATGCGTCGGCCGAGTCCATGCTCAGCACACCAGTTGCGCGCCGTCTGTTCCGATATGCCAGCGAGCAGCGCCATAATGCGGATGGGGATCGCTTCGTCACGATCGAATGGAATAAGAATCCGAGGCTCGTCGCTCACGCCGCAAGCCTCCTATCCCGCAACAGGCCGGCGAGTCCGATCAGCGCCGCTTCCGCCCTCCCATCGTCTTTGACGCGCGCGAACAATGCGGCTTGGCCAGGCCATCGTCGGATGGCTTCAGAGCGCGCCGCGTCCTTTGCGCCATCCTTGCCCGGCGGAATGCCCACCGCGCGTTTCCACACTGGCGGCGTCAGGAAAGCCACAGGGAGGCCAGCAGAAGCGCAAACGCCTTCGATGACGCCTTTGGACCGCCCGAAGGCGAAAGCCCCTGTAGGACCTTCCTTGGGGCGCGCGCCGACGTATTCGACAAATGCCTGCGACGCCTGCCAGCGGCGGACGATGCTCGCCAGTAGCGGCGCGTTCACGTTGGGCCGGTTTGCAGGGCCGTCGCGCAGGATCGGCATGTCGGCGACTTCGATTAGCTCGCCAGTCGGCGAGAGCAACGCCAGCGCGCCGCGCGCGCCTATGTCGATTCCGATGACGTTCGTCATTCGCCCCGGCCTCCGATTTCATCGGCGATGGCGCCGAGCGCAGCGCCCAAAATCCCGGCGGGACGGCCCACGCCGTCGCGCGTCAGAGCAGCCCGGATTGCCTCAAGCGGTGTCCCATGCTGCAAGGCTATCGACATTGCCACCGCAGCATCGCGAGCATCGTCCGCGGCGTCGTTTGATGGCTTTGCGGAATCGATGAAAAGCTCTGCAAGCCTTCCATCGGGGAAGTGGGAGAAGGTCGCGGTATAAGCCGCGCCGCGAAATTCAAAGCCGATGGTTTCGCCCGCGCGGCGGTTAGGTAGGCGGCAGCGGTTCATCGTCCCGACCTCCATTTCCGAAGATCGACGACGACGGTTTCGTCGCGAGCGATGTTGCGCAGCGTCAGCCGGCCATCGCGCCAGCCTTCAACCGGCAGCACATGCCAATCGCGCCGCCGCTCGCGCTCGGCTTCCATCTGCGCGTAGATCGTTTCGACAGCGTTGCGCTTCTCTTCGAGGGAGTTTTCGACCGATCCGCCGTCGTATGACCGCCAGCTTTCCCCACCTTGGCGGAGTTGCGGTCTTGCGGCCTTAATGTTCCCCCCCGTCAGCTCGGCGAGAAGCTCGGACTTATGCTCGCGAAGGACCGGAAGCCATTTCGCGCGCGCCTCTGCCGGGCCGCAAGCCTTTAATTTATTGTCGTTTTCCAGCCTTACGCTAACGCCTTCTGCGGCTGCTTTTTTGATGATGAGGTCGGCGCTCATATCTCGTCTTCCCCCTCATCAGAGCCAAGACCGCAAGGCCGCAAGGAATTTGAGGTGGGAGTCTCTTGCGGTGTTGGGTTCAAGACCGCCGTCTCTGCGGAGTTGCGGCCTTGCGGCCTTAGTCGCCATGACCATTTGTTGTCATGCCTGAACGCCTCGACGCCGATCGCCTTCTTTGCGCTCTCGACTGTCCGCCAACCGATAGCGTGCGCGGTCGCCGCCGCCTTCAGTTCTGTCGTCGGAACCGGGCCGTCCGCTAGCTGCTCTTTCAGGAAGGTTTCGGCCTCTCCAAACGCGCCCTTGTCCTCTGACGGCTCCGCCTCTGCCGCCGCGAGCATGTCGCGGGCGGAGCCTTCTATGGCCTCGCCGAAAACCGCGATGCTGGCGATGATGCGGTCGTCGCCCGGCATAGGCTCTTGGCGCAGCTCATAGGCGAAGCCGCCTTCGTCGGGGCCGATGTTGCTTTTCGCGCGGGCTAGGAAGCGACGCGGCGGCGTCCCGTCTTCGGTCTCGCCTTCCTTCCCAGCGATCATGACGACGCGCGCGAGAGCGCCAAAGGCGATCGAGCCGGTAATTCGCTCGATCGGCTCGCGGCCGGACGTTCCCTTGCTCAGATGCGTTATGCCGAGCAGCGCGGCACCGACGCTTGCGGCAAGATCGACGAGCGGCTGCAATGCCCGCCGCGTGTCAGCGTTCTTGTGACTGTCGCCAGCTACGGCGGAGACGATCGGATCAACGACGATCAGGACGCAGCCGCCGGCCTTTTCGATGGCTTCGCGCAGCGGTTCCATATCCTTGGCCGGGTCGAATGGTCGGCGGTATTCCCCTTGGGCGACATCGCCGACGAAAAAGACGCGCTCGACATCGGCGCCAGACGCCACAAGGCGCGGTAGAAGCGTATCGGCCGGATCGTCCTCTCCAGACCAAATGATGACATTGCCACGCGGCGCGCGTGAGCCATCCGGCCATAGACCAGCGATCGTCGCAGTAGAGGCCATCAGCATGGCGAGCGTCGTCTTGCCCGCCCCAGGTTGCCCGCCGATGATGTGGAGCTTGCCTCGCGCCAGCCACCCCCACCACACCCAGTCCACGGGCTCGGCCTTCAGGGTCGAAGCGCAGGTCAATTCGACAGTCGTTTTTGAGTGTTGACCCTCTACAACCTGGATCGGAGGTCGATGCCCATTCGGGAGGTCGGCTGTTGTCTCCCACCTGGGCGGAAGCGGCGGAGGCGTTCGTTCGGTCTCGTGCCGATATTCGCGCGCAGCGTCGCCGAATTGCGAGCGAGGACGGAAGGGCGGCTGTCTCATAGCGCGCCCCCGTCTTCTCCCGGAAGCGACTTAAACTCGCCGATCGCGTCCATAAGAACCGCGCGCGCGCTTCGCAGCGCTCGTTCAACGACGCCAACGTTGTCGGCGCTCGCCCCCGCCGCGAGCGCGGCGCCGGCCGTGACAAGGTCGTCGCCAAGCTCGGCCAGATAATCGAGGCTTAATAGCCGGGCGTCGCGCGCAGTGGCGCGCTGGCGTTGAAGATTTTGCAGGGAGGGGTTATGATCCGAACTGTCACGGCTCGCCAGCTCATGACAATTCCGGGGGTCGCTTCCGCATCGCGCGGTTGCGGCTCTCGCCGGTTCAAGGGGCTGCATATGCTACGCAGCAGCCTTCGCACGATGTTCGGATGTAGAGCGCGCCACCGTCGACTTGCTGGCCACCCAGTCGACGTAATCGCCCCATCGATAAAGCGAGCGGTTCCCGTACTTGGTGAAGGTCGGCCCCGTGCCTCGCGACGCCATCGACGCCAGCGAGCTTTCCGCGACGGGAACGTTCGCCTGCTCCGACTTTTCTGCGAGCTGCCGGCGCGTCAAGATCGTGTCGCGATTGAGAAGCGCTTCAAGCGCCGCGACGATTTCGGAGAGTTGGTTCTTTGAATTGCCCGGAGACATTGTGCCGCCTCTTGTTCGAGTTTGCGGCAATCTATTTCTCATCCCGGAGCGTGAAAGTCTTCAACTTCTCCTGGGCGTCATCGGCGTTCTATTAGAATGGCCCTAGGTATTTCGGCGTTCTTTCAGAATGGCCTCAATCTCTCGCCTGATAGTCCGCGTAGAAGGCCAGCCCTTGCGCTTCGTCTCTCGGTTTTCAAGTGCTTCGTGCTTCCGCACGCCGTCGCGGATGGACTCAGCGAAAGACTCTGACCCAACAAGTTCAACGCCCTTCGTCTCGTCCAATATCGCCTCTCGCAGGCGCTGTAGATCGAGGCTGGCCCTCGCTAACTTTGCGTAACCAGCTCGTCGTCCGTTCCATTTCTCAACTGCTCTATGGGTCGCTCCTATGGGCAAATACCGTGCAATCGCTTGTCCGCTCCAAAGCAGTTCCGTTACCACGTAGAGAATTTCACTGCGTCGGATGGCTGAGGGCGTGATTCTCAATATTGCGTCGAGGTTGCCAATAGAGGTTTGCAGCAGCTCGTAGTTCTTACGCAGAAGCGGCGCGTCAGCGTCGTCTTCAGACATTAGTCCGAGTTCTCTTGACGCGTCATCGAGCAGCAAATTGGAGATTTTTGCGATCCATTCGCGCAGTTTCTTTGCTTCGCTCTCGGCTTTCCGAATGAGTCTTTCCCGCTCCTTTTCAAACTCGATGTCTTCTGGCGTCTTTGCGCGGCCTAGGATTGTGCCAGCCACACTTGGAGGTCGATTGTTCAAGCCACCCATCGCGAGCCCTCGCGAGCGCCCCAAGGGTGCGTGGGGAAGCGAGGGGGCTTAAGTCTCACTTGTCGCGCCGTCGCGCTATCCCCACGCGTTCGGTTCACAGCGTGCGCTGCAAATGATCCGCCCTGACGGCGCATCGCTCAGCGCTCTCGACGATGCGCCGCGATATGCTCATCGCCGCGCCGTCGTATGTGTCGGTCACGCGCGCAAGCCAAAGGAAGAGGCGCGCGAGCTTGAACCGCCATGTCATCGCAATGAGCGTCGACAGCGGCAGACGGTGAAGCCGCGCCTTGACGTTGGAAGGGTCGGTCATCGGCGCGCCTCCACACTGGCCACAGTCGACGCGGCGAACATGGCATATTCATTAACGCAGTTGAGGAAACCGAATTCTAACCCACCGACTCGGCCACGCTCCGCCATCTCGCGCACGATGCTATTTAGGAGAGTGGCGTTGCCGTTCGTGGGATATCGTCCGATGAATGCCAGATATTCGCGCCCAAGCGCGCGCCCGGTTTCGTAGTCACGGGAGTAGCTTCCCGATGGCTTCACGGTCCAATAGCTTATGCCCGTCCCCTTTGGTTTTCGCCGCTTCATAAAGGATAGCGCCTCAGCATGGTGGGGGACGCCGCGCCGACGGTCGCGCACGTCGGCAAGCTTGGTAATGTTGCTCATGACAGCGCCTCCCGCTCCAGCGCCGCGATGGCGTTGCGGATGGAGTCGCCGATCATGTCGCCGACCCAATTGTCATTGACGACGTCGTCTTCGTCCAGAAAGTCGGCGATGTGGCGTAGCAGCCACAAAGCGCCCGCGCGCGTCGTCGGTGGCGTATCGTATAATGCGCACTCAGAATCCTTTTCCGCTTCGGTGGCCTCCGCGTCTGTGTCTTCCGCCTCATCGAGCCGCAGCAACATTTTCTGAATTTTCACCGGAGCGCCTTCAAGTTTGGCGAGGCCGGCCGCGTAGTCCTCATCGGAGTAAAAATTAAGCTCGCGCCGCTCTTCCAGCTTGCGGCAGGAGATAGTCACTCTCGGGTCTAAGCCGGCAGCTTCGATCGCTTCCCAGGTTTCGCCCCGCAGTTCGTCAACGGCTTCGGTGACGGTCTTATTGGCGGCCTTCGCGCGCTCGAGTTGCGCGAAGGCCGCAAAGATCGGATCGGCCTCCGCGACGACGCCAGCAATGGCGGGAAGCCCGGCGACGGGCGCAGCGGCAATGCCGGCGAGCATGGCCCGCCGCGATGGTGTATGAGACTGTCTAGCCATGATGCGAAACTCCAGTTCGCGTTGGGTTAGGCCGAGCGCGGCGCTGCAACGCCTCGCCCGGCCGTTTATCAGGCGGTCCCTCCGCCCGATCCTCTAAGAGGGACGACGACGCCCGCAGGCTGCGCGTCTCCCATCAATTCAGAAATCTTGCTCGCCACCGCGTCAGCAGCGGCCAACAGCACAGCGTCGGCGTGGTGGGCGTAGCGCGAAGTTATGCTGGCCTTCTTGTGGCCGATGAGAGCGGCGATCGTCAGCTCCGAATATCCGAGATCGGCCGCGATCGACGCGAAGGAATGACGGAGGACATGCGGAGTCACATCGTTGGGCAGGACGGCGCGTTCGGCTATGCGCAGCCAGACCTTATGAAAGCCGGCCATCGGCTTGCTGGGGTTCGCAGACGACGGAAACACAAGGTCGCCGAGGCGCGGCAATGCGCGCAGGACATCGCAAGCGGCGTGAGACAGTGCGCGCATTGAGAACCCGGTCTTGGTGTCGGAGAGGCGAGCAGTGCGCGTCGCAAGATCGACCTCTGACCATCGCAGCCCCAGCATTTCGCCTCGACGCCAGCCGGTGACCGCGAGGAAGCGCGCCGCGTGAATCGCAATCGGCCATGCGCTTTCAGGCATGGAGCGCAGAGTCTTCCCAAGGGCTGCGTATTCGTCGGCGCTCAATCGCCGTTCACGCGCTCCATCGGCCGCGCGATCGATCCCTCTGCATGGATTATCAGGCCGCAGACCCTGATTGATGGCGTATGTAAAAATTGCGCCCAGGAGTCCGAGCGTTCGTGTCGCCGTTCCGCGCCCGCCGGTTATGCGCGCCAATCCGTGCCGACCAGTCTTGATGCGGGCGGCGGTCTCGCCGTCCGTCACGGACTCCTGGAAGCTCTCGACGTCCTTTCGGGTCACGGCCGCCACCTTCAGGCGACCCAGCAGCGGAATAATGTGTCGCTCGATACGGCCCCTGTCAGTGGAGAGGGTGCTAACCTTTTTCGCTGTCTTTCGGCGCGTCAGCAGTTTCCCGGACTCTGCCTTGGCGAGATATTCGCGACAGAGGTCGGCGACGGTTGGGGCTTTCCTCGCCTCTTGCTTCACGCCCGCCGGGTCCGAGCCCTTGGCGACTTCCGCAAGAATGCGGCGTGCTTCAGCGCGGGCGGTATCGGGCGTCCACGGCGCGCCATGCCGACCAATTGTCTGCCACCGCTGGCGACCATCGGCCGTTCGATACTTCAGCACATAGGAGACTGCATCGCCCTTTTGCCGCCGGGCGCCGAAGCCCGGCACAGCGCCCTTGCCGTCATCCCAGACGGTCGAGCCCGGCTGAATCGCCCCAATGGTCTTGAGAGTGAGCATAGAGCAAATCCGCGGTAGCTAATCGGGCTAGCAACCGTATAGCTACCATCGAAACGCAAGCTCTAGCAATGGCGATCAAAGAAGCGCAAGAGAAGCTACCGCGCTCAATCTTGTATGATCAATATGTTATTGGCGGAAAAATTTCTTCCGGCTTATCCCGGCAAATCCCAGCAAATCCCGGGCGTTGCCCTCCGAAGGCAGAGGTCAGAGGTTCGAATCCTCTCGGGCGCGCCAAATTTTCGCGGCTTCCGCTACTGATGCGACGCCTTTAGATCGAGAAGGGCGGCGCGTCTCCGCGAAATGTTCTCGATAGGATCCGCCAAGCCATTCTATCGCCGGTCAACGCCAAATCGCCGTCATCGCAGCAGTTCGCGGCGAGTTCAGCAACTTTTCGCCACTCGTCGGTGGTCGGCGAGAGCCATATCTCCTCTGGGGTCCGGTCATTGGTGGAGAGCGAGAGAATCGCGTGCACAACCACGAGGTTCGTCCGGGGATGTTCAGCCCACCACGCGGATGATGCAAATCGGAGAGTGGCTTTTTCATTCATCACCCTTGCTCCTTCGCTTGGCGCTCTGCCGCGAAGCCGGGCGTGTTCACGAAATGGGCGTTGCTGCCGATGAAAGCAATTTCTTTTGGGACCTTATTTCGTCTCGAAGTTGAAGCTGAACCTATTCTTGCGTTCCATCAACGGGTCGGAATGTTTCGCCTTCGAAGGCCGGCCGAGGCCTCATATTCGCTCAGTTCTTCCCGCGTTTCAGCTTGTATTTTCGCCCATATGCGCTAAATATTGCCTATCGAGTTTCGGCCGAATGATCTTGCTTCCGCTCCCTTGGCGCGTCGGCTTCTGACTTCCTCTCCAGAACTTCGATCCCTAAGCGCCACGCAATCTTGCATGGCGCAGACAGCTGTTCTCGAAAGGACATGTCATGCAGACCGGTATCGTAAAATGGTTCAACGCCCAAAAAGGCTTTGGCTTCATCCAGCCGGAGTCCGGCGGCCCGGACGTATTCGTCCACATCAGCGCGGTTGAGCGCGCGGGACTTATGGGTCTCGCGGAAGGCCAGAAGCTCAACTACGAAATCGCCATCGATCGTCGTAGCGGAAAGTCTTCGGCCGATCAGCTGCAAGTCGCAGCCTAATTATCGTCCCGGCCCCTGGTGGCCCGGCCGCAATGCGGCTGATCGCCAGGGGCCGGCGAGTTCCTTTTAGGAGGAACAAGACTCTTCAAGAGTCCGCGCAGGATTGCGCAGCAGCGGACGTTGAGCGCGCGGCCCATTCATACGAGGGGCGGACATGGCTAAAGGCCAACAACGCAGTAATCGCGAAGCGAAAAAGCCCAAGAAAGATAAACCCCGCGACGGGGGTGCGGCGGTGGTCGTCAAGGATTCGTCCTGGCTGACCGTTGAAAAGCTCCAGGCGCGCGAAGCCGAAGCGAAGCGACGGCGGTAAGTCGAGCGCATGGCAGGCTCCAGCGCCTGAATGCGCTCATGACGATCACTCGAGGAGCGCCTCCACATGACCAATGACAACGACACGATCCGAAGCTTTCGGCGTCCGGCGCAAAGGCTCACCGCCTCTCCATCGCATAAATTCGCGATCGGGGTTCGCGTGATCCAAAAATTCGGGGCCGCGACGGGGACGGATTCGTTCAGCGTCACGCGCCACCTGCCCGACGCCGGCGCCGGCCTGCAATACCGAATGAAGAGAGAACGCGATGGGCAGGAAAGGGTCGCCGTAGAATCCGCTCTCGAACTCGTCGCGCGGGAAGACTTCATGCAATAGTTTCTGGAGGGGTCGATGGACGCGAAGCAATATCGAACGGAAGCCGCCCTCTTTTTTTCCAAGGCTGCCAATTCGAATTCGAAGTCCCTCAATTTTCGGCGCTTCGCGCACGCCTCGGAGGCCATACGCTTCGCCGTAGAGGAGCTTACGCCAAAAGCGCTCGCCAGCTGTTCCCTCGAAGTCGATGAACAGCACTTTTTCGGCCGCGAGATTCGGCCGCTTTACGACAGCGAAGATTACCCGTTGCGCCGCCGCCGGTCGATAACAAGTCCCGCCCATCGCGCCTGAGGCGCAGACGCGGATTAAAGATCCCGCTAGAGCGCGGCGTCGCGCGAAGCGCTCGTGAGCGCCGTCCTTAAGCTGCTTCAGAGTCCTTAGCGCAGCCTTACGCAGTATGCCCCGGTGGAGAGAGGCGCCCTATCTGTCTTGCGAGCGCGATCAGGCGGAAGGCCTGAGCGTAAGCGAGGATCAGAACAATGGCCAAGACACCGAAGATGGCCAAGCCATACGCCAATACAGACGCAAAGACCTCTGACGACATCAGCGGCGCGACGGCTCCACTCGCCTTTGCCGGAATCGGCTCCGCACTGGCCGCAGGTTTGGGCGTCGCCGCGGCAGGACTTTCCGTTGCATTCGTGTGCGCCATCGCCGGCGCGATCGGCGGAGCGATCCTCGGCGTGTGGGCAAATCGCCGCTGACGCAATTCCTGCTGAAGGCGCTGAGAAGCCAGGCGACGATCGGTCTCGGTGAGGGCCGCGTGCGAAGGCGCACATTCGCACGGTTCTGTAACGGGTAGCGTTCTCCTCAGCAAAAACAACAGGAGGACGTCATGTCGAAATTTACCAGCGCGATTGTCGGAGCCGTCATCGGGTCGGTCATCTTCTTCGGAGTCGGCGCCGGTTTGGCTCATGCCCATACTGCGCCTCAGCAGACAGGATCTGTTGTCTATGTCGAGGCGCCTTAAGCGCGCCTCGGCGACCACGCTCGAAACAGCAGATGGTCGAGGGAGATCGCGCCGGGCCCACGGGCGATCAACACGGTGAGGATCGCCATCCAATAGGCATGGACCGTCCACCATGCATCGGGATAGACGAAGATCTGGATGACGATTGTCATCCCCAGAAGAATGAACGCCGACAAGCGCGTCAAAAGCCCAAGCAAAAGCAGCAGCGGCAGGACGAATTCGAGGCCGCTCGTCACATAGGCGGCGGCGGTCGGCGAAATGAGCGGCAGTTTATATTCGTCGGCGAATAGCGCGAAGGTCGCGCTGCGCACCGCTGTCGGGATCTGGAACGACAGATCAAGGCCGAAAATGTCGCGGCCGAGAGTTGGTCCTTCAATCTTTGTCTGACCGGAGACGAAGAAAGGATGCGCGGCGACGATGCGCAGGAAGAGGGCGATCAGAGAGTAGGGGATCATAGTCGAGCCGCTCGTATGGGAGGGCGCGCAGGAAATCCAACGGTAGCGGCGCGGCGTCAGCGGCGTGATAGGCGGCGCCCACGGCATATTCCAGCCGCGCGACGTCCGGAAGGTAAGCAAGTTCGCGCGCCGGCTCGAAATTCGAGACGAATGTCGCAAACGCGTCGCCATATTCGAAAAGCATCGGCGTGCGCGGAAGGCGCTCGCGCACATAGCATTGCGTCATGGCGCGGAAAAATTCATCGCCGACCAACTGCAAGCAAATCGAAAAACGCTCCGCCAGCGCGTTCTGTCTGACGTTCTGATCTCCCTCTGCTTTCGTCCGATTCATCCATAAACGGTTGAAGTCTGACGTATTCGGCGTGCAATTCAATGGCGTCTGGTGCTTGCGAACAAAGTTGACCTGCTCAGCGCCTATTGATGTGCGAAAAGCGTCTGAATCCGGGATCCTACGCCGCGCTCTTAGGCGTCATGCTCGGGGCTGTGGCCGCCTGCAGGAGCATCGCGCTCGTTTCGTCAGCCGAGAATACTCTGGTGAGCCGATTGCGGCTCAGATGCCCTGCGGCGACGTCCGCGATCTCAATAGCCGCGGCGGTGGTTTCATCGGGCGCTTCGAAGAGCGCAAAGCCGTCATATTCTGCGCCGGGCGTGTAATATAATCCGATAAGGCGGCCGCCGAAGTGCCTGAGAAGCGCTTCTGAAGCCGCGGCGCGGTCCTGCGGCGCCTTGATGAAGGTGGACCAAGCGGCAGGAGAATAGGCAAACTGCGCCAGGAACAAGGGCATGTTTTCATCCTCTGTCCGGAGGCGGCAGTTTGCGCGTTTATGCAATGCTTGGCAATGCGCGGGGCGAGGCGCTGCAGAGCGCGATTGCCTTCTGGGAGCGCTGCCCTTACGTCGTCCCTGCGTTATGCGCCGGTCAAGAATGGCCGGTTTAATGCGAACATCAAAACCGGAGGTGAGATGCTGTTGGCTTTTGTGGCGGCGCGCGGCGGCGATGGTCACGGGAGAGTCGTAAGCGCAGTGTTTAAAACGCTCGCGGCGTTGGTGTTTCTCGCCCAATCAGCAGTGGCGCGCGCAGAGGGTCCGGCCCCGGAAGTGGTGGTCTCCCGGCCGCTCGCCAGGACGATCCCGCGCTGGGACGAATATACGGGTCGTTTCGAGGCCTTAAAGCAGGTCGAGGTGCGCGCCCGCGTCTCCGGCGCTCTGGAGAAGATCAATTTCACCGATGGGCAGTTCGTCAAAGCCGGCGACGTCCTCTTCATCATCGATCAGCGGCCGTATCAGATCGCGGTCGACAGCGCGCGTGCGGAACTTACTCGGGCGCAGGCGCAAGCCGTGGCGTCGACCCGCGATTATGCCCGCGCGCAGGAGATGACGCAGGGCCGCACCATCACCGCGCGCGACGTCGATCAGCGCAAAGCGAGCAATGATATCGCCAAGGCGCAGGTCTTGAGCGCCGAAGCCGCGCTTCGCAACGCGGAACTCAATCTGGAATGGACGCAGGTCCGCGCGCCGATCGCCGGGCGCGTGTCGGACCGTCGCGTCGATTCGGGCAATCTCGTTCAGGGCGGACAGGCGGATGCGACGTTGCTCACGACGATCGTGACGCTCGATCCCATCCATTTCATCTTCGACGCCTCCGAGGCCGACTACATTCGCTATGCGCGCTCAGCAGAAGGCCAGAAAGAAGCCTCGCGCGAGTTCAAGAATCGCGTTTCGGTGCGGCTGGCTGACGAGACCGAGTGGACCCGCAGCGGCGTCATGGACTTCATGGACAATCAGCTCAATCGGCGCTCCGGCACGATCCGTGGCCGCGCCGTCTTCGACAACAAGGACTATTTTCTGACGCCCGGCACCTTTGGTCGCCTGCGCCTGTTTGGCGGCGACGTCTCGGCGCTGCTCATTCCCGATGCTTCCGTCGTCTCCGATCAGACGAGCAAGACCGTGCTTGTCGTGTCGGACGACAACAAGGTCATCGCCAAATCGGTGAGTCTTGGCCCCATTCACAATGGTCTGCGCGTGATCCAATCCGGCCTCGACGCGAAGGATCGAATCGTGATCGGCGGGCTCGCGAATCCGATGGTTCGATCCGGCGCGACCGTTCAGCCCAAGGAAGGCGAGATCAAGGAAGCGCCTGTCGCGGTCAGCGACCGATAGACGTCGAGATCAGGAACGCTATGCGCATTTCGCACTTCTTCATCGAGCGGCCGATCTTTGCGGCGGTGCTTTCCGTGCTTCTGACGCTTGCGGGAGCGATTGCGCAAGGCGCGCTTCCCGTCTCCGAATATCCGGAAATCGCGCCGCCGACAGTGAATATCAGCGCAACCTATCCCGGCGCGTCGGCGGACGTGATCGCCGAGACCGTGGCCTCCCCCATCGAGCAGGAGGTCAATGGCGTCGACGACATGCTCTACATCACGTCGCAATCGACAGGCGACGGACGCGTGTCGATCGACGTCGTGTTCAAGCCGGGCGTCAACATCGATCTCGCGCAGGTGCTCGTTCAGAACCGCGTCGCCATCGCCAACCCGCGCTTGCCGGAGGAGGTGACGCGTTTCGGCGTCGTGGTGAAGAAGGCCTCGCCGGACCTGATGATGGTCGTTCATCTGCTGTCGCCCGACGGCTCGCGCGACCAGCAATATATTTCGAACTACGCCACGCTCTATGTGAAGGACGCCATCGCCCGAATCGACGGGGTCGGCGACGCGCGCCTCTTTGGCGCGAGAGACTATTCGATGCGCGTCTGGCTCGATCCGGCGAAAGTCGAGGCGCGCGATCTGACGGCGGGCGACGTTATCGCCGCGCTGCGCGGCGCCAATCTGCAAGTCGCCGCGGGCGCGGTCAATCAGCCGCCCGCGGCCTCGGCGGGCGCTTTCCAGCTTTCGGTGCAGACTCTGGGACGGCTCAGCACGCCGGAGCAATTCGGCGACATCGTCATCCGCGCCGACGCCGACGGCCAAATTTATCTGCGCGACATCGCGCGCATCGAATTCGGCGCGCAGGATTATACGCTCAACGCCTATCTCAACCACGACGTTGCGACGGCGCTCGGCATCTTTCAGCGTCCCGGCTCGAACGCCTTGCAGACGGCCGAAGCCGTCAAGCAGGAGATGGAGCGGCTCAAGAAGAATTTCCCTGCCGGCGTCGATTACACGGTCGTCTACAATCCCACCGAATTCATCCAGCAGTCGGTGGATGAGGTCGTCCATACGCTGCTCGAGGCGATCGTCCTCGTCGTTCTTGTCGTCATCCTGTTCCTGCAGACGTGGCGCGCGGCGATCATTCCAGTGGCGGCGATCCCGGTGTCGCTGATCGGCAGCTTCGCGGTGATGAAGGCCGCCGGCCTCAGCTTCAACACGCTGTCGCTCTTCGGCTTGGTGCTCGCCATCGGCATCGTCGTCGACGACGCGATCGTCGTCGTGGAAAATGTCGAGCGCTATCTCGCGCAAGGACTCTCGCCGAAGGAAGCTGCGCACAAGACGATGGATGAAGTCGGCGGCGCGCTGATCGCGATTGCGCTCGTGCTCTGCGGCGTGTTCATCCCGACCGCCTTCATCAGCGGCTTGCAGGGCGCGTTCTACAAGCAGTTCGCCATCACCATCGCGAGCGCCACGCTGATCTCAGCCTTTGTTTCGCTGACGCTGTCGCCGGCGCTGGCGGCGATGTTGTTGAAGCCGCATGATGTGGAGGAGGAGGAGAAGACTCATCGGCTGAGCTGGGCGCATGCGCCGCTGCGTCGCTTCTTCGACGTCTTTAACGCCGCGTTCGACAGGGTGTCGACGGCGTATGGCGCGGCGACGGGCCGTCTCGTGCGGCTTGGCGTCGTCATGCTCGCCGTCTACGCGATCCTGATCTTTTTCGCCTTCGATCTGCTGCGCCGAACGCCAACCGGCCTCATTCCGCAACTCGATCGCGGCTATGTGATCGCCGCCTTCCAATTGCCGCCCGGAGCGACGCTCGATCGCACCGACAAGGTGATGCGCGAAGCGACCGACATTATTCTGAAACGTGCGGGCGTAAAGGACGCTGTCGTTTTCACCGGCTTTGATGGCGGGACATTCACCAATGCGCCGAACACCGGCGTGATCTTCGTCACGCTGGAGGCCTTCGAGGAACGTGCAAAGAAGGGGCTGTCCTCGGCGCAGATCCAAGCCGACCTTTACGGCCAACTTTCCAAGCTGAACGACGCCTTCGTCTTCGTGCTGGCTCCGGCGTCGGTTCCCGGAATCGGCACCGGCGGCGGGCTCAAGGGCTATGTGCAGGATCGCGCCGGGCGCGGACTTCCTGCGCTCGAAAACGCGACGTGGACGCTCGCGGGCGCGGCTGGCCAGTCGGGAGAATTCACGCAGGCCTTCACGCTGTTCAACACGCGCACGCCGCAAATCTTCGCCGACGTCGATCGCACGAAGGCCGAGCTCATCGGCGTGCCGATCTCGCGCGTTTTCGAGACGCTCTCGGTCTATCTTGGCTCGACCTTCGTCAACGACTTCAATATCCTTGGACGCACCTATCGCGTCATGGCGCAGGCGGATGATCCTTTTCGCCTGACGCTGCGCGACATCGCCAATCTGAAGACCCGCAGCGCCTCGGGCGCGATGGCGCCGATCGGCGCTGTCGCCACTTTCCGCGACACGACGGGCGCGTTCCGCGCGCCGCGCTACAATCTCTATCCGGCCGCCGAGGTGCAGCTCAATCTCGCGCGCGGCGTCTCCTCCGGCCAGGGCATCGCGGCGGTCGAGAAGCTCGCGGCGGAGAAGCTGCCGCAGGGATTTGGCTTCGAATGGACCGAAATCGCCCTGCAGGAGAAGCTTGCCGGAAACACCGCCGCCGTCGCGTTTGGCCTCGCGGTGGTTTTCGTCTTTCTGCTGCTCGCCGCGCTTTATGAGAGCCTGCTCCTGCCGGTTTCGGTGATCCTCATCGTGCCGATGTGCATTCTCGCGGCGATGCTCGGCGTCGTCTCAAGAGGGCTCGATCGCAACATATTGGTCGAGATCGGGCTGGTCGTGCTGATCGGCCTCGCGGCAAAAAACGCGATTCTCATCGTCGAATTCGCCAAGCAGGCGGAAGACGCCGGCCAATCCAAATTCGACGCCGCCGTCACCGCAGCCCGCACGCGTCTTAGGCCCATTCTAATGACGTCGCTGGCTTTCATTCTCGGCGTGCTGCCGCTGGCCGTCGCCGAGGGCGCAGGCGCCGAAATGCGTCAGTCAATCGGCACGGCGGTGTTTTTCGGCATGCTCGGCGTGACGCTGTTCGGCCTCGCGTTCACGCCGACCTTCTATGTGGTCGTGCGCATTTTCGCGCGATATTTCCAGTCGGGGAGCGCCCGCGAGTCGACGCCGACGTCGGCAAGTTCGGGCGGGAGTTTCGCGCAAGAGATCGGCTTGCACGAAGCAAAGAAAATCGATCTTGGCCAAGCCAAGAGGTGGCTCGACGGCCTTCGGCGCAGGCTGCAATAATCAAGCGCGGGGGCGAAGGACGCGCCTCGCGCAGACTTACTGAAAATGTTCTTCGCGCAGCTTCGTGCTCTGCGTCGGGCCGAATTCACGGCGGCAGGCGGGGCTCAGGCGCGCTACATTTTCGCTCAGGCAGGATTCGATTTCTTCGACAAAGGGAATATCGGAGCTGCAGAATCTCAAGGCGTCGCCCATGCAGTCGGAGCGTTCCTGCGACGTGCCCTGAGCCCTGGCGGGCGTCGCGGCGGCGAACGCCAAAAGAAACGGGAAGAGAAACGAAAACGGAATCAGCTTACGCATGTTGATCCTTTCACACCTAAGCGTCTGTGATGCGCAAACCTAAGCGTAGAACCGTTCTTGAGAAAAGCAAAGCGGGTTCAACTAAGCTTTTCTTGTTAACCGTAACTTCGCGAGGGCGCTAGAACTTAGGCAAGTGCGGCGCGGGTGAGGCGCAAGAGTTCGTCGAGCGAGGGATTGGACAGGGCGTCGCCCGAGGGTTCGAAACGCACGACGGGATCGCGCGTGCAGAGCCGCAGACAGTCGCGCGTCGCAATGGCGAGACGGCCGGAAGCCAGCTCCTTCGAAAAGGCCTGCGCAAAAGACGTCTCGACCGACGTGAGCAGCGTGCGGCCTTTCCCTTCGGCGTCGCAGCGCGGGCCGACGCAGACGAGAAGACGCACGGGGCCGGCGTTCACGGGGGCGCTTAATAGATTGGATGTTGCGCGCAGAGCGCGGCGACGTCTTTGCGGACAGCTTCGATCAGCGCGCCATCGCTCGGATTTTTCAGCACGCGATCGATCCATCCCGCAATCCTTTCGAACTCGGCGGCGCCGAACCCGCGCGTCGTTCCGGCGTTGCTTGAAAGGCGCAGGCCCGACGGCGCCTCGGGCGGATGCGTATCGAAGGGGATCATATTCTTGTTGACGGCGAGGCCGGCGCGCTCCAGCGCCTTGGCGGCGACGTCGCCGGTGAGTTCGCGCGCGGCAAGATCGACGAGCATCAGTCCCATATCCGTGCCGCCGGTGACGATGCGCAGGCCGGCGTCTGCAAGAGCGCGCGCCAGCGCCCGCGCATTGTCGATCACCGCGCGGTTGTAGGCTGTAAATTCCGGCCGCAAGGCTTCACCAAGGCATGCCGCCTTGCCGGCGACGCCATGCAGCAGCACCGAGCCTTGCACGCCAGGGAATACGCCCCCGTTGATCGGCTTGCTTAAGCCTTCGTCGTTCCACAGAACCATGCCGCCGCGCGCGCCGCGCAGCGATTTGTAGGTCGTCGTCGTCACGACATGCGCATGGGGGAGGGGATCGGGATAGAGGCCGGTCGCGACAAGGCCGGCGAAATGCGCCATGTCTACGAGGAGATAGGCGCCGACCTCATCGGCGATCGCGCGCATCGACGCGAAATCGATGGCGCGCGCATAGGCGGAGCCGCCGGCGATGATCATGCGCGGCTTTTCGCGCCGCGCGAGATCGCGCACCTCATCTAGATCGATGCGTTCGGACTCGCGGCTGACGCCATAGGAGACGATGCGATAGTCGCGGCCGGTCAGCGTCGCCGGGTGGCCGTGGCTGATATGGCCGCCGGCGGCGACATTCATCGAAAGGATCGCATCGCCGAGTTTCAGGAGGCCGAGAAACACGCCGGCGTTGGCGTTGGAGCCCGAATGCGGCTGCACATTGGCGAAGCGACAGTTGAAGAGTTTCTTCGCGCGCTCGACGGCGAGCGCCTCAATGGCGTCGGCGAATTGCGCGCCGCCATAGTAGCGCGCAAAGGGCAGGCCCTCGACGGTCTTGTTGGTGAGGATCGAGCCCTGCGCTTCGAGCACCAGCCGCGAGACGATATTTTCGGAGGCGATCAGTTCGATGCCGTCCTGCTGGCGCCGCATCTCGCCGGCGATGGCCGAGGCGAGCTCGGGATCGGAGGAGAGGCGAAGGGCAAAATGAAGGGTGCTCAATGGCGCAAGCTAGCTGTCGATACAAGACGACGTTGAATTCCAAATCTCTTCCGAAAGCGCGCGAAGTTCAGATATTGCAAGATGTTCTGACGGATGAAATATCCGTGGATTAGCACCTGTTTCCATTTGTAAGAGATTTCGCAGTCGACGGAGGGCCAACTTCCCGCGCATCATTCCTTTCGGATCGCGGGCTAATTCCTCATGTGCTGTCGTCGCAATTGCTCCGTGATTGGGAGGTTTGCCGCTCTCGTTTCTCTCACGGAACGCCTGCTCTGTTCGTGAGTTAATGACCGCCTCCAATGATTCCTTTTGTACCTCGGTTATTGCTTGGTCTATCAGCGCTTGTGCTCTTTCAATTGGCACGGTTGGATTTAGCGAATGAATGTGATCGGCATTGAGGAAGTAGCCATCGAGATCACTAAACTCGGTCAAGAAAGGTCGAATACCCGCGTTTCTTAGTCGCTCGTTGAACTTTTTAGCCTGAACACCGCCCATGTAGTCGCGGTCGCGGTGGACCACCAAAGTTATGTTTGGAGCCTTACTTGAGAGGAATGCACCCAGTACAAGAGCTGACTCGACCTTGGTGCAGCCGGCGTATGACGCGATTTCCGTGTCCACTTCCACAAAGCCGTTACTGGCGAGCACGGCCCTCAACGCCCGTTTTGACTCTTCGCTAGAATCTTCGGTCGCGACGACACAATGGATCTCACCGTCAGCGAAGTAATCCACGGAATCTAACGCCCCGAGTTCCATAAGAACTGAAGTCGTATTTAAGTCGGGAGTGTCCACCTTCGCTCCCTTGCTCAGCCAGACAACGCTCCCGAGTCCTCTCACTGAGTCTAAGACATGCCGTGAGTGAGTGCTGATGAGAGCCTGGAAACCACGACGCTCGGCCAATCGAAAAATAAGTCCACACAACGACCGCTGGTTATTTGGGTGAAGATGAGAGTCGGGCTCATCCAAAATTAAGAGTTGTGGTTCAAATAAAGCAATATAGGCGAGGATTTGCGACGCCTGTAGTACGGATGTACCTGCAGCATCCACCTGCAACCTTGGACCTCCGTCGAAACGAAAATAGGCGCCGATCCATTCGTCCGTGTCTTCATCGAAGTCGATCTCAATCTCGATGCCGGCAAAAATTGATCTCATGTCTTCAACAAAAAGATGCCATTTCTCATTATTCGCGCGAAGCATGCGCAGAACGTTCCGTAACGTCAAATTGGCATCGCCCCGAGCGACAATTCTCCTGACAACGCCGGGCGAAAGGAAGCGCTCCTCCTTCGGTATGCCAGCTAATCCCGGGGCGTACACGGTGAATGGCTGCGCAAGGTCCATTAACCGCTCGCCTATCTGCCGACCCACAATCGAAACAGCAATGTTTCTATTTCGGCCTCGCCGAAGTCCGACGCTGCATCTATTGCCCTCCGCATCGAGAAACTCAATTTCGATCTGACTCGGGCGCGGCTCTTGAAGCGTTCCACCGTTCGCTAGCGACAGCACATCGGCAACAGGGGAATAAAGGAGTTGCGCCGGGTTAAATGACAATTCGAATGTGCCTTTCTGCCAAGCAATTCCTTCACCAACGAGGCGTGCAGTTTGAGCGATCGACACAGCAAAATGGATTGCTTGGAGAACACTGCTCTTTCCCGCGTTGTTTGCGCCGATGAGCAGAGTGACGTCCCCCAGATCCAGGTCGAAATCGACGAGGCTCTTGAATCTCTTTATTTTTACTGAAGTGAGGCGCGGCATACGACACTCAAAAAAGGTTGGTTGCTACACATCCAAATTGGCGACGTTCAGCGCATTCTCCTGAATGAATTCGCGCCTCGGCTCCACGACGTCGCCCATCAGCTTGACGAAAATGTCGTCGGCTTCCACGGCTTCCTTCACCTTCACCTGCAGGAGCGAGCGCGCGTCGCGGTCGAGAGTCGTCTCCCAGAGCTGTTCGGCGTTCATCTCGCCGAGGCCTTTGTAGCGCTGGATCGTCAGGCCCTTACGGCCGATCGAGTTCATCGCGTCGTAAAGCGCGAGCGGCCCCGAGAGCGGCGCCTCGTCGCCGCGCCGAATCAGAGTCGCCGGCCCGGCAAAAACGTCGCGCAAACATTCGGCGCGCTCATGCAGCTTGCGCGCCTCGCTTGAATTCAGGAGCGACGCGTCGAGCGTCACCGCATGCGTCACGCCGCGCAGCGTGCGCTTGAAGACATATTCGAGACTCTGCCCGCCGTCGCGCACCTCGCCCGTCCAGCCGCGTTCGGTCTCCTCCGATATCGCATCGAGGCGTCGCGAGATGTCGTCGGCGTAGCGCTTCGCCTCCGCTTCATCCGTCAGCGGCGTCAGATCGCCGGCCATCGCCGCCTGTTCGACGACGGCGCGGTCATAGCGCGAATGCAGGCTCAGCATCACATTGCGGAACGCGCGCGCATCTTCGAGCGTTTGACGAAGGTCGGCGCCGGCGCGATCCTCTGAGCCGGTGCGCAGCACGGCGCCGTCAAGCAGACTTTCGATCAGATAATCTTCAAGCGCGCGTTCGTCTTTCAGATATTGCGTCGACTTGCCGCGCATCACCTTGTAGAGCGGCGCCTGCGCGATGAAGATATGCCCGCGCTCGATCAGCTCCGGCATCTGCCGATAGAAGAAGGTCAGGATCAGCGTGCGGATATGGGCGCCGTCGACGTCGGCGTCCGTCATGATGATGATCTTGTGATAGCGCAGCTTGTCGGCGCTGAACTCGTCACGGCCGATGCCCGTGCCGAGCGCGGTGATCAGCGTGCCGATCTGTTCGGACGACAGCATCTTGTCGAAACGCGCGCGCTCGACATTGAGGATCTTGCCGCGCAGCGGCAGCACCGCCTGGAATTCGCGATTACGGCCTTGCTTGGCCGTGCCGCCGGCGGAGTCGCCCTCGACGATGAACAGTTCGGCCTTGGCCGGATCGCGCTCCTGGCAGTCGGCAAGCTTGCCTGGAAGATTGGCGACGTCGAGCGCGCCTTTGCGGCGCGTCAGCTCGCGCGCCTTGCGCGCCGCTTCGCGCGCCGCCGCCGCTTCGCACACTTTGGAAACGACGGTCTTGGCTTCGGCCGGATGCTCCTCCAGCCACTGGCCGAGCAATTCGTTGACGATATTCTCGACGGCCGGACGCACTTCCGAGGAGACGAGCTTGTCCTTCGTCTGCGAGGAGAATTTTGGGTCCGGCACTTTCACCGACAGAACGCAGGTCAATCCTTCACGGCAGTCATCGCCGGTGAGATCGACTTTCTCGCGCTTGGCGAGGCCGGAGGATTCGGCGTAGCCGGTGATTTGGCGCGTCAGCCCGCCGCGAAATCCAGCGAGATGCGCGCCGCCGTCGCGCTGCGGAATGTTGTTGGTGAAGGCCAGCACATTTTCGTGGTAGCTGTCGTTCCACCACAGCGCGACTTCGACGTTGATTTGGTCGCGCTGACCGTGAATGAGAATCGGCGCCGCGACAAGCGGCGTCTTCGCGCGGTCGAGATAGCGCACGAAAGCTTCGAGTCCGCCCTCGTAATAAAGCTCTTCGCGCTTGACCTCGGCGTGTCGCGCGTCGGTCAAAACGATGCGCACGCCGGAATTCAAAAAGGCGAGTTCGCGAAGCCGATGCTCGATCGTCGCAAAGTCGAACTCGGTCATCGTGAAGGTCGCGGAGGACGGCAGAAACGTCACTTCGGTGCCGCGCTTGGGCGCGCCGTCGACGACCGGCGCGTCGCCCACGACGACGAGCGGCGCGACCGCGTCGCCATTGGCGAATTCGATTGCGTGTTCTTTGCCGTCGCGCCACACGCGCAGCTTCAACCACACGGAGAGGGCGTTGACCACGGAGACGCCGACGCCGTGCAGACCGCCAGAAACCTTGTAGGAGTTCTGGTCGAACTTTCCGCCGGCGTGCAGCTGCGTCATGATCACTTCGGCCGCCGAGACGCCTTCCTCGTGATGGATGTCGGTCGGAATGCCGCGGCCATTATCGAAGACCGTACAGGAGCCGTCTGCGTTCAGCGTCACGTCGACATGGGTGGCATGGCCGGCGAGCGCCTCGTCGATAGCGTTGTCGACGACCTCGTAGACCATGTGGTGGAGGCCGGTGCCATCGTCCGTGTCGCCGATATACATGCCGGGACGCTTGCGCACGGCGTCGAGGCCACGCAGCACTCTGATGGACCCCGCGCCATATTCCGCCGGGTCGTTCCGTTCGGTTTCTTCGCTCATTTGACCTATTTGTCGGGGGGTCGAACGACCCTCGATTCGAGAAGGCCGATTTTACCCCGGAATGGTTGCAAAATGCACGGAAATAACTGCGCTTTCCGGCGGTTTCACAGCCTTTCCGGCGGGCGGCGGGCCCGCGCCGGCTTCCCGGCCAGGGTTATGCCTCGGCGCCGGGGAAAAAGCTAACGCAGCGCCTCCGCCAAGGCTTCGAGAAATGCGTCGCCGTAACGCGCGACTTTCCTCTCGCCGACGCCGTGCACCGCGAGCATGTCGTCGAGCGTCGCCGGCCGCTTTTCGGCCATGTCGATCAGCGTGCGATCGGCGAAGACGACATAGGCAGGCACGCCTTCCTCCTGCGCAAGTTCGCGCCGCTTGCGCTTGAGGGCCGCGAGAATGCGGTCCGTCGTCTCGTCGAGGCCGGCGGCGGCTTTTTTGCGGCGGTCGCTGCGCGTCAGCGGATCGCCGCGCAGCATGATCGTCTCGCGGCCCAAGAGAATCTTCTCGCCTTTCGGCGTCAGAGCGAAACCGCCCATAGGGCGTCCGTAAGGACGCCCGTCTTTCGACGGGCTATATTCGACGCTTGCAGTTCG
The DNA here is from genome assembly GCF_051062815.1 of Methylocystis sp. GTDB lineage: Bacteria > Pseudomonadota > Alphaproteobacteria > Rhizobiales > Beijerinckiaceae > Methylocystis. The sequence goes on from NZ_JBPFDU010000070.1 coordinate 106,364, forward strand.
CAGCGCGCCGGCGGCGAAGAGCTGACGCATGATCGACGACCACTGCGATTTGGAAAATTCCTTTCCGACGCCGAAAGTCTTGATCGCGTCATGCCCATGCCGGCGCACGGCGTCGGTCGCTTCGCCTCTCAACACGTCTGCGATATGTCCGGCGCCGAAGCGCTGGCCGGTGCGATAGATGGCGGAGAGCGCCTTTTGCGTCGGGATGACGCCGTCGAAAACCGCGACCTTGCCCTGGCACACATCGCAGCATCCGCAAGGCGCGGCTTCTTCCGCGAAATAGGCGAGCAGCGTCTGGCGCCGGCAGCGCGGCGTCTCGCACAGCATGGCCAGCGCGGAGAAGCGGTCGTGCTCGATGCGGCGGCGCTCCTCGCTCACGTCCTTTTCGTCGATGCGCCGGCGGAGGAAGGCCATGTCGTCAAGCGAGTAGAGCGTCAGCGTATCGGCCGGCAGCCCGTCGCGGCCCGCGCGCCCGATCTCCTGATAATAGCTCTCGACGGACGACGGCATATCGGCATGCGCGACGAAGCGCACATCCGGCTTGTTGACGCCCATCCCGAAGGCGATGGTCGCGACGGCGATGACGGCGTCTTCACGCAGGAAACGGTCGCCATTGCGATTGCGCGCCGCCTGATCCATCCCCGCATGATAGGCGAGCGCGTCGTAACCTTGCTCCTGAAAGTAATACGCAAGGTCTTCGGTGCGCTTGCGCGACGAGCAATAGACGATGCCGCTTTCGCTCTTGTGTTTTTCGAGAAAATGCGAGAGCTGACGTTTCGGCTGGTCCTTCAGAGCGAAATTAAGCGCGATGTTGGGCCGATCGAAACTGTGCAGGAAGAGCTGTGGCGGCGAGGAAAAAAGTCTCCTGGCGATGTCCTCGCGCGTCGCGGCGTCAGCCGTGGCGGTGAGGCCGATCGCCTGGATGTCGCCGAGCGCTTCGGCCACGCGACCGATCTCGCGATATTCCGGACGAAAATCATGGCCCCATTCCGAAACGCAATGGGCTTCGTCGATGGCGAGGCGTCGCGCCCCGGCGCGGCGCACATCGGCGATGAGTCCGTCCATCATCAGGCGCTCGGGCGAGACATAGAGCAGCCGCAACGCGCCGTCTCGCATCGCGCGACGGGCTTCGTCATTCTCGTCCGCGCCGTTCATGGAGTTGAGCGTCGCCGCCGCAATGCCGAGCGCCCGCATCTGCTGCACCTGATCGCGCATCAGCGCGATGAGCGGCGAGACGACCACCGTCAGCGCGCCTTCCATGATCGCGGGAAGCTGATAGCACATCGATTTGCCGCTGCCGGTAGGCATGACCGCGAGCACCGGCCCGCCATGGAGGACGGCGGCGATGATCTCGGCCTGACCGGGGCGGAAGTCGTCATAGCCGAAAACGGATTTGAGCAGGACGCGCGCCTGCGGGGGAAGCATGGCCATGGCGGCGGGATAGCACAGGCGAGGACGCAGCGGCGATCAGGAACGCAAGCTGGCGGACGCGCCAGGTCGATGAGCTTCGATCATCACAGGGGAGGGCTAGGCTTCCTCCACTTTCCCGGGCGTTACCCGCAGGAGCTGGGCGCGTCCCTGCAATGACGCAAACAGCGCGGGGTCCGCGCCCGTCATCCATATCTGCCCGCCGAGCGTTTCGAGCTCCTGAAACAAGGCTTCGCGACGCTTCGCGTCGAAATGCGCGGCGACTTCGTCGAGCAGCACCAGCGGCGCCTGTCCGGTCATGGCGCCGATCAGCTTCGCATGCGCCAGGGTCAGCCCCATCAGCAAGGCTTTCTGCTCGCCGGTCGAACAGGCCCGAGCCGCCTCGTTCTTCGGGCCGTGGCGCACCGCGAGATCACTCGCCTGCGGACCAATTAACGTGCGTCCAGCGGCGGCGTCACGGCGTCGGGACGCGGCGAGTTCGCCGCGGTACCACTCCTCCACCGCGAGCGCCGGATCGAGCGCCAGCCGCCGCTCCAGCTCGCCCTCGATCGTCACGTCCGCCCAAGGAAAGGGCGAGGCGTCGTCGCGTCCTGCGGCGATCAGCGCGACGAGCCTTGATACGGTCTCGCGCCGCGCGGCGGCCACGGCGACGCCGAGCGCGGCGATCTCCTGCTCGGCGGCGTCGAGCCAGCGCCGGTCGGCGACGCCTTCTTCGAGAAGGCGGTTTCGGTTGCGCAGCGCCCGCTCCAGCCTGTTGGCGCGCGCGCCGTGCTCGGCGTCGACGCCGAGCGCCAGCCGATCCAAAAAGCGCCGTCTTTCCCCCGCTGCGCCCGAGAAAAGCCCATCCATCGCCGGCGTGAGCCAGAGCACCCGGACATGATCGGCGAAGGCCCGCGCCGAAGACGCCGGCGCGCGGTCGATGCGAAAAAGCCGTTCGCCTGACGGCGTCAGCCCGTGGCCGAGTTGCGTCCCCGAGCCGTCGCTATCGACTTCGATCGAGACGGCGAAACCGCCGGCGCCGCCGCGTCTCGCGCATTCGGCGAGTTCTGCGCGGCGCAGGCCGCGGCCAGGCGAGAAGAGCGACAGCGCTTCAATTAGATTGGTCTTGCCCGCGCCATTCTCGCCAAAGAGCGCAATGATCGTCGACTCGAAGCGGCAATCGAGCGCCGCATAGGAGCGGAAGTCGCTGAGCGTCAGGCGGCGCACGCGTGGCGCGCTTTTTGTCGCAACGATCGTCATGGCGCCGCCGCGTTCACGCAGCGCGGCGCGGGCGCGCGGGCGATCATTGTGGCCGGGAAACGCGGCGGCCCGGCGAGAGGATGGCGTAGCTGTGGGGACCTGTGTAGGAGGTCATCACGGCTTCGATCAAGGGTTCGTCCGATCCTTGCGCCGTTGACCAGTCGACCGTGAAACTGGCGCCGGTGCCGCCGCGAACGTCGTCTTGCGCGATGGTGACCTGCAGTGAGGCGTACGGCTTCAGATAGATGGGATCATTCAGGTAGCTCTCGATCAGTTGACCCGAGCCGTTGCGGTATTCGATCTTTTCGATCGCCAGAATATTCGTTGCCGAGGCGTTGTGGATCGAGAGCGCGCCGGAGAAGTTCAGCCGCGTCACGCCGCCTTGCCCGATGAGGGTCGAATGCAGCGGGATCAGCGTGCGCCCGCGAAGCGCGAGTTTCTCCGCAGGAGCAGATGTCGTGGCGTCGGGGCTGACGATGACGGGCTGAGCCGACGGCGGCGGCGACCGAGCCGCGCACTCCGTGACGAAGGCGCTCACGACGAGAGCGAGCGCAAGAACACGCGGGGCAAGAACACGCGGGGCAAGGCTAAGCGGCATTGCGCACACCTTTTCCTTTCGACTCGACATAATGCGGCGCCGGCGCACACTAGCATCGCGCTACGAAAGGTCTAATCGAATGTCATTCGCCGTGGAGGCCGCTTGGAGGCCGACAGTTGGCATGCGCGACGCGGCGTCGTATCGCTGGAGCCTTTTGCGGGTTTCGGTGATCCTGGAGGCCCGCGAAGCCGCGGTTTAACCGGGAGAGACCGTGCTTGTCGGCGGGGATGCCGGCAAGCGTCGCTCGCGATCTTGTCGCGGAGCGACGAATGTTGGCGCAAGCATTCCTTGCGAGCGGAAAAGCTTTCCCGATCGGATGAGCGAAGTCGTTTGGCCTTACGCATAAAATCTGTATTCTCCGCCTGCGGCGATCGGAGTTTTTTCAGTGGCGGGCGTGGGTTGTGCGCGAAGCCTCGAGGCTAAGCGCGTCTTGCTGATCGTCGGCGGGGGGATCGCCGCGTATAAGTCGCTCGATCTCGTGCGGCGTCTGCGCGAGCGCGGCGCGCGGGTGCGCGTCGTCATGACGGCGGCTGCCAAGGAGTTCGTGGCGCCGCTCGCCTTCGTCAGCCTGGCGAACGATAAAGTCTACGACGATCTCTTCTCCGCAAACGACGAGCAAGAGATGGGCCATATTCAGCTGTCGCGGGACGCTGATCTCATCGTCGTCGCCCCCGCGACGGCGCATCTTCTCGCGCGCGCGGCGCGCGGTCTCTGCGACGATCTGGCGACCACCCTGCTGCTCGCGACCGACAAGCGCGTTCTTTATGCGCCGGCGATGAATGTGCGCATGTGGCTTCACCCCGCAACCCAGCGTAACGTCTCGACGCTGCACGGCGACGGCGCATGGTTTGTCGGCCCGAACGTCGGCGACATGGCCTGCGGCGAATATGGACCCGGGCGCATGAGCGAGCCGCTGGAGATCGTCGAAGCGATCGAGACGGCGCTGAAGCAGGACACTCGGCTGCCCGCGCCCGAAGGCCTGCTGACGCGCGGCGGCGCGCTCGAAGGGCTGCATGTCATCGTCACCTCCGGACCCACCCATGAGCCGATCGATCCGGTTCGCTACATCGCCAATCGCTCGTCAGGGCGGCAGGGGCACGCCATTGCGGCGGCGGCGGCGCGCGCAGGGGCGCGTGTGACGTTGATCTCAGGGCCGGTCGCGGTCTCAGATCCGCCCGGCTGCGAGACCATACATATAGAGAGCGCGCGAGACATGCTGGCCGCCGCAGAGGCCGCGCTTCCGGCGGATATATTCGTCGCCGCAGCGGCTGTCGCCGATTGGCGCGCGGAGCCGGCGGTCGACAAGCTCAAGAAAGGCAAGCGCGGCGCGCCAAGCCTGTCGCTTGTCGAAAATCCCGACATTCTTGCGAGCGTCTCACGCGGACCGAACCGTCCGCGCTTGGTCGTCGGCTTTGCTGCGGAAACGCGCGACCTTATCCGCCACGCGCAGGAAAAGCTCGCCCGAAAAGGATGTGATCTCATCGTCGCCAACGACGTCAGCGAGGGGACCGGCGTATTTGGCGGGGCGACGAATGAGGCGCATCTCGTCTCGCGAGGGGGCGTCGAAGACTGGCCGCGGCTTCGCAAGGAAGACGTCGCCGAGCGGCTCGTGACGCGCCTCGCGCAGATGATCGGCGAAGCGTCATGAAAGTCGCGATCCGCCGACTGCCGAACGGCGATGGTCTGCCGTTCCCGGCCTACGCCAGCGAAGGCGCAGCGGGCCTTGATCTCCACGCCGCGCTGGCGCCGGGGCAAAAGCTGGTGCTGGAGCCAGGCGCCCGCGATCTCATCCCCACAGGGCTCTCGATCGCGCTGCCTCAGGGCTATGAGGGACAGGTTCGCCCGCGATCGGGCCTCGCCGCTGAGCACGGCGTCACCGTGCTCAACGCCCCGGGCACCATCGACAGCGACTATCGCGGCGAGATCAAGACGCTGCTGATCAATCTCGGGGGGCAGCCCTTCGAGATCGTTCGCGGCATGCGCATCGCCCAGCTCGTGATCGCGCCGGTGACGCATGTGATGCTGGAGGAGGTCGACGATCTCGACGCAACGACGCGCGGCGCCGGCGGCTTCGGGTCGACGGGACTGACCGGAGAAGGCGCGTGATGAAGCTCCTGCCGCGCACCGCTCGCTTCGCGCTCATGGCGACGCTCGACGTGGCGCTTCATGCGCGCGGCCGGCCGGTGTCGTCAAAGCAGCTCGCCGCGCGTCACGATCTTCCCCCGCGACGATTGGAGACGGTCCTGCAGGCCCTGGTGAGAGCGGGGATTCTCAAAAGCGTAAGAGGGCCAGCGGGGGGCTATGCGCTGGCGCGCGAAAGGCGCCGTCTCTCCGTCGGCGAAATCGTTCGCGTCGCCTTGCGCGCTGAAGAGGAGGAGGAGCCGGACGTGGCGCCGCCGCTGCTCTCGTCGGTGCTGGAGCCGATCATCGCTGAAGCGGAAGAGAGCGCGCTCCGGCAACTGGACGACGTGACGCTCGACGATCTGCACGCCCGCGCGGTCACGCTCGGTTTTGGAGAAAGGGCGGACGCGAGCGGCGATTTTGAGATATGAAGCGCGCGAGCCGGCGAAGTCGCTGGACTGGCGAGGAGGCGCGCATGACTTATGACACGATCGAGGTCGAGACGCAGGGCCGAGTCGGACTGATCCGTCTCAACCGGCCTGAAGCGCTCAACGCGCTGAACGCGCGGCTCATCGCCGAGCTCGACGATGCGCTCGCGAAGTTTGAATCGGACGACGGCGTCGGCTGCGTCGTCCTCACCGGCTCCGAGAAGGCCTTCGCCGCTGGCGCGGACATCAAGGAGATGCGCGACAAGGGCTTCGTCGACGCCTTTCTCGACGATTTCATCGGCCGGTGGGACGTCGTGGCGCGGGCCCGCAAGCCCATCATTGCCGCCGTCTCTGGCTTCGCGTTGGGCGGCGGCTGCGAAATCGCGATGATGTGCGACTTCATTCTCGCGGCGGACACGGCGGTATTCGGCCAGCCGGAAATCAAGCTCGGCGTGATTCCCGGCGCCGGCGGCACGCAGCGGCTGACCCGCGCCGTCGGCAAGGCCAAGGCGATGGATCTCATACTGACAGGTCGGATGATGGGCGCCGAGGAGGCCGAGCGCGCCGGCCTCGTCGCGCGGATTGTCCCGGCCGCCGATCTTCTCGCCGAGGCGATCAAGACGGCCGCGACGATCGCGTCTATGTCGCTTCCCGCGGTTCTCATGGCCAAGGAGGCGGTCAATCGCGCTTTTGAATCGACGCTCGCCGAGGGAATCCGACATGAGCGAGGGCTTTTCTATTCACTTTTCGCCACGGGCGATCAAAAGGAAGGCATGAACGCCTTCGTGGAAAAGCGGAAGCCGGCTTTCGCCAATCGATAGGGCGGCCATTGACGAAAGGCGGCCGTCGCGCTTATAAACCACGCCACTTGGCCGCGATTTCGCGGCCGTTTGGTTTTTGGGCGGCATCGCCGTCACTTTCAAGGACACGCAAAGCATGGCCAATACGAGTTCGGCCAAGAAAGCCGTTCGCAAGATCGCCCGCCGCACTTCGGTCAATCGGGCGCGTCGCAGCCGCATGCGCACTTTTGTGCGCAAGGTCGAGGAGGCGATCGCCTCGGGCGACGCCTCGGTGGCGGCGGACGCGCTGCAACATGCCGTGCCGATCGTGATGCGCGCCGCGCAGCGAGGCGTCATTCACAAGAACACGGCCTCGCGAAAGGTTTCGCGACTGACCGCGCGAGTGAAGGCGCTGGCCGCACAGGCGTAGAGAATTCGCCGCACATAACATGGACGCAGCATTCTTGGAGCCCGGCGAGAGCCGGGCTTTTTTATTGCGCAGGACGGCGACGGCAATTCGTCGCATGAAGCGCAGATGACACGGCCAGGAATTTTTTTTCGCAGCAATAATTCGTGATCATTCAAAATTCTCCCGATTCAATCTCTTGCAATCAAGCTGTCACGAACGGGAAATAGCTCGGGCACTTGACACTATTTTTGGCGCTTGTCCGGCGCACGGCGGTCGCCCCGACGCGCATGTCGCTCGCGGAATTTTAAGAGCGGCGAATCATCGGCTTATCGCCGAAGATGAAGAAAGTTCACGGCGCCACGCGACAAAAGTCCAATCATTATGACAGATTTAATTGCGAGCGTCGTTGCGCGTGATGGCGCTGACGTGTAGCTTCGAAGGGTCGAACGAAGGGCGGTCGGCGTCAGTTTTTCATGGGCGCGCAATAGTGAGGGGAACGACCTGCGTTCCCCGGCGCGGATGGGCCCACAGAGCGAGACGCATTGCCGCCTTCCAGCCGTTCGGCTTGAAAACTCAAGTGATCAGTTCGCAAGGGCGTAGAGTAAAGTCCGTTTCCTGCGACGCGCATCAATCCGGGATTCTCGCTGATCCCGGACGAGGGGAGACTTTGCCATGGCGAAGGGGCGGTTGGCCGAGACAGTCCAGGGAGTGCGCAGCGTCAACGATCGCATCAATATGCGGTCGGTCGCGGCGTCTTGCGGCGTCTGTGTCACGCAGGAGGCCAGCGTCGGCAGATGCGCGCGGCTCGCGATTGGGCCGCCTTCGAGAGTTCTGATTTAACGCCGTTCGCGGCGGCAATTACTCGATCCAACTAGGTTCCTTTCGATCAGCGCCAGCGGCGAGATTCGCCGAGGGCTCCCTTTCTGGCGCTCGTTTCGGAAAAAAGGTCTGATATGTCCGATCATAGAGAACAATTGGCAGACGACGGAGTAACCGCTGAAGATCGCTCGAAATGGGACCGAGTCCGACACAGACTGAGGAGCGACCTCGGCGACGCGGTTTACAATTCCTGGTTCACGCGATTGGAGCTCGAGCGCATCGATGGCGGCGCGGTGCATCTGACGGTGCCCACCAAATTCTTGAAAAGCTGGGTGCAGTCGCACTATGCGCCGCGCATCAAGGCGCGCGTCGCGAGCGAATTCTCGAAAGTCGAGCGAGTCGTCATCGACGTGCGTTCGCCTATGCGCAAAGCGCGCTCGCGTGAAGACGGCGCCGATCAGCTCGAGTCCAACGCGCCGCACTGCGTCGCGCGCGCCGTCGCGTCATTCGCGCCTGCTCTCGAAGCGGTCAACGAAGGAAATGCGCGCCGCGCCGCTCGCCCGATGACCTTGCGTCACGACGCCGACGCATTCGTCGGCTCGCCGCTTGATCGTAGGCTGTCCTTCTCGACCTTTCTCGTCGGGCCGTCGAACCAGCTCGCCTACGCGGCCGCCTGCCGCGTTGCGGAGGCGCGCTCCGGCGATCTTCCGATGTTCAATCCGCTCTACGCCCATGCGGCGGTCGGACTCGGCAAGACGCATCTCCTGCAGGCGCTCGCGCATGCGTCGAACGACAACCGCCGCCATACGATTTATCTGACGGCTGAACGCTTTATGAGCGGCTTCGTCTCTTCGCTGACCACGCATACGTCGCTGGCGTTCAAGGAGAAGCTGCGCGGCATCGACGTGCTGATCATCGACGACGTTCAGTTTCTCCAAGGCAAATCAATCCAGCAGGAATTCTGCCACACGCTGAATGCGCTGATTGACGCCGGCCGTCAGGTCGTCGTCGCGGCCGACCGGCCGCCGTCGGAACTCGACACGCTCGACGAGCGCGTGCTGTCGCGATTCAAGGGCGGGCTTTGCGTGGACATCGGCCCGCTGGACGAGTCCTTGCGCATCAAGATCCTCGCCGCGCGCATTGCATCGGCGAAGGAGTCGCAATCCGGTTTCTACGTGCCGCCGGAGGTCATCTCCTACGTGGCGCGGACGATCGCGACCAACGGCCGTGATCTTGAGGGCGCCGTCAATCGGCTTCTCGCCCACGCCACGCTGACCGGGGCGCCGCTGACCGTCGAGACCGCGGAATCGGCCATTCGCGATCTCGTGCGCACACAGGACCCCAAACGCGTCAAGATCGACGATATCCAGAAGCTCGTGGCGAGCCACTACAATATTTCACGCTCCGACATTCTGTCGTCTCGGCGCACCGCCAATGTGGTGCGGCCTCGGCAGATCGCCATGTATCTATCGAAGGTGCTGACGCTGCGCTCGCTGCCGGAGATTGGCCGCAGATTTGGCGGCCGCGATCACACCACCGTGCTGCACGCGGTGCGGAAAATCGAGGAGCTCGCCGCCAAAGACAAAGGGCTCGCCGAAGTCATCGAACTTTTGAAGCGCATCTTGAGCGAGCAGTAGACTACGGCGCTCGGCTGGGTTCACGCGTAACGCGGCGACGGGCGCGCAATCGCCGCGCACCAGCCCGTCTCATCGTCCGGTCTTCACCGTCGTCCACATTCTGGTGATCAGTTTCTGAACTGTCTGATCGGGCGCCGTGACGGTAAACAGGCGTCGCATGGTGAGGTCGTTTGGATAGACCGACGGATCATTCGCGACCGCCTTGTCAATCAGCGGTCGCGACGGCGCGACGCCATTGGCGAAATTGGTGGCGATCGAATTGCGCGCGGCGATGTCCGGTCGAAGCAGATAGTCGATGAAGAGATAGGCCTCGTCGAGATGGCGCGCATCTTTTGGAATCGCGAGATTGTCCAGCGACAGGAGCGAACCTTCAGTCGGAATCACGTAAGCGATATCGACGTCGGTTCCGGCTTCGCGGGCGCGATTGCGCGCTTGCAGGCTGTCGCCCGACCAACCGATGGCGACGCAAATGTCGCCGTTCGCCAGCGCATTGATATATTCAGAGGAATGAAATTTCTTCACATAGCGGCGCAGATTTCCTAAGAGGCCGGCGGCCCGAGAAAGGTCCTTCGGATTTTTCGAATTGGGATCGAGCTTCAGGTAGTTGAGCGCGATCGCGAACATGTCCTCCGGACTGTCGAGCATGTAGACGCCGCAGTCGGCGAGTTTCTTTAAATTTTCCGGCCGCAGGACCTGATCCCAGCTCGTTATCGGCTTGCCAAGCCGCTCCTGGACCTTCGCCACATCGTAAGCGACGCCGGTCGTGTACCACATGTAGTTGATGGCGTAGCGGTTGCCCGGATCGAAACGCGAAAGTCTGGAGTCGATCTCGGGCCAGACATTGCGCGCGTTGACGAGCTTGCTTCTGTCGATCGGCTGCAGCACGCCGGCTGCGATCTGCCGCTGGAGGAACGTCGCCGACGGCACGACGACGTCGTAGCCGGTGTCGCCGGCAAGAAGCCGCGCCTCGAGCATCTCGTTCGAGTCATAGGTGTCGTAAATGACTTTGATTCCGGTCTCTCGGGTGAAGTCCTCGAGCACGCTTGGATCGATGTAATCGCTCCAATTGAAAATGTTGACGACGCGCTCAGCGCCCAGGACGGGCGATGTTGCGGCGACGAGCGAGAGGAGGCATGCGAGAAGAAGCCGTTTCATGCGCCAAGCCGTGTAGTGGATCAATGGGGCGAACCTATCATGGTTGCGCGCGCTTTGGCGACGCGCCATGCTGGCTTGAGCGGCCGAAACGCCAGCGGAGACAATATGACCGCGATCCTCGTAGAAGGCGCGATGGCGTTCGAAAGCCGCGCCGACGCGACCAAATGCGTGGCCCGCGGCGCTCGCCGCTATCTGAGAGCCTGCGGATTTTCGATCGTTTGCGAAGCGCCCCTGCCGAACGGCCGACGCGCCGATCTCATCGCGCTCGCTTCCGACGGCGTCCTGCGCATCGTCGAGGTCAAGTCGAGCTACGCCGACTTTCATGCGGATCTTAAATGGCCGCAGTATCGCGGCTTTTGCGATCGGTTCTATTTCGCGATCCCCGCATCGCTCGATCCGGCGATTTTTCCAAATGATGCGGGCTTGATCGTCGCGGACGCGCACGGGGCCCTACTGACGCGCGAGGCGCCGGCGTTCCCCCTCGCGCCCGCTCGTCGACGCGCGATGCTGTTACGCTTCGCGACGATGGCGGCGGACCGTTACTGCCGGTTGGCCTTCGGCGACGAACAGGCGAATTAAAGCCGTCAGCGGGGCGCACGCTTGGCGAGAATGCGTTGCAGGGTCCGGCGGTGCATGTTGAGCCGCCGCGCCGTCTCCGAGACGTTGCGGTCGCATGACTCGAAAACCCTCTGAATATGCTCCCACCGCACGCGGTCGGCGGACATGGGATTTTCTTGAGCGTCGGGTTTGTCGACCTGCGTCGCCATCAGCGCGTGATAGATTTCGTCGGCGTCGGCGGGCTTCGCCAGATAGTCGAAGGCGCCGAGCTTAACCGCGGTCACCGCGGTCGCGATGTTGCCGTAACCGGTTAAGATGATCCCGCGCGCGTCGGGACGTGACGTCTTCAGCTTTGAGATGACGTCGAGGCCATTGCCGTCGTCGAGCCGCATGTCGATGATGGCGAAAGCGGGCGGATTCGACTCAAGGGCGGCAAGGCCTTCGGCGACTGTTTCGCAGGGCGTCACCAGGAAGCCCCGCGCCTCCATCGCGCGCGTCAATCTGCCAAGAAACGGCTTGTCGTCATCCAGGATCAGCAGTGAACGATCCTGTGGCAGCGTTGGAACTTGCTCAGGTTCCGAGACGCCTTCTCGATCCGCCTTCAATTCTTCGGTCGACATCGCGCATTTCCAGCCCTGATTTTTGTCAAATCTAGCTTATCGCCGGCGTCGCGTCGATTCTATTTGTCCTGTTGGGGAAGCCTTGGCCTGGCCGCGGCGGGCTCGAGCGCGGCGCGCGGCCAAGTGATTTTGGCGATTGCGCCGGTGCGCGGCGGAGAAACATTCATTGTTTCGACTGTAGCGCCCGAGCGCTCCAACAGGGTCTTGGCGATGAAGAGGCCGAGGCCAAGCCCTGACTCGGCATCGTTTTTCGTGCGCCGTTCGAGCGGCCGCCCCCGCAGATACGGGTCCCCGAGACGATCAAGAATGTCTGGAGAGTAGCCGGGCCCGTCGTCCTGAATGGCGATCGTCACGTAGCTTGAACTCCACCAAGCGTCGATCTTCACGCGTGAAGTGGCGAAGTCCATCGCGTTTTCGACAAGGTTGCCCAGCCCATAAAGAATCGCTGGATTACGCGCCAGCACCGGCGGGTCCGAGGGTCCATTTTTGGAAATTTCGACCTCGACGCCGATCTCACGCTGCGGCTCAACCACTTCCTGGATCAGCGTGTCGATCGACAGCAGATTCATCACGCTGCTCTGGTCCGTTGCGCCAAGCGAGGCCAGCTTGCCCAGGATCTCCCGACAGCGCGCCGTCTCCTGCGCCAGGAGCGCGAGGTCGTCGCGCAGCGCCGGCGCATTCTCTGGCAGGGAATTCTGCAATTCTTTGATGATCAGCGTAATGGTCGCGAGCGGGGTGCCAAGTTCATGCGCGGCGGCGGCGGCGAGCCCGTCAAGTTGCGAGAGGTGCTGCTCGCGCTCGAGCACCAATTCCGTCGCCGCGAGCGCGTCGGCCAGGAGCCGCGCCTCGTCTGACACCCGCGCGGCGTAGATGCCGATGAACGCCGCGCTAAGCACGAGCGCCGCCCAGACGCCGGTGCGGTAGAGGAGGGGGAAAGTCAGTTTTTCGTCGGCATACCAGGGCAAAGGATAATATTCGACCGTGAGCACCGTCGCGACCGCGATCATGACGATGCCGAGCAGCAGCGTCAGATTGCTCGGCAGCGACACCGACGAGATGATCACCGGCGTCAAAAACAACATCGCGAAGCTATTCGTCAGGCCGCCGGTGAGATAGAGCAGAAATCCCAGTTGGATGATGTCGTAACCCAGCAGGACGGCGGCCTCGACGTCGCCGAGGCGGAAACTGCGCGGCGTGCCAAAGCGCATGCCGATGTTGAGCGTCGCCGAGGCCGTGATGAAAACGAAGCAGAGGCCGACGGGAAAATCGAATCCCAGAACGAAATAGACGCCGATACATGCCGCCGCCTGACCGGTGATGGCCACCCAGCGAAGCATAAGCAGCGTCTCCATGCGCAGGCGCCGGGCGTCGTAGTCATATTCGACAGATGTCATTTCAGTAATTCCATGGAGCGCTGCTTCCGGCGCGAGTCACAATCCCACGCCGCGCGACGCGCGCCAGATGCGCCACTGTCGCCGCAGCGGCGAGGGATCGCCAAGCGGGCGAAACGGATCGTAGTCGCTTCGCGCCAGCCGCTCCAGATAAAGTGGAGCGATGGCGCACGGGAGCAGCGCGGCGCGGGCGGGTCCGAGATCCACGGCCAGCCGGCGCGCCCGCTCGTAGTGAGATTGCGCCAGCGCGTGCAATTTCTTCACGATCGGACCAAGCTCGCCGCGCCGGCCTGAGGGGTCGCCGTCATGCGCGAACGCCTCGTCCGGCAGGAATTTCTCCTGTTGGGGACCCTCAGGAAGAGCGCGCAAGATGCGCGTGACGCCGAGCGCGACTCCCGCCTCATCGAAAGCCCCCGCCGACGGGGCTTGAGGATCTGCGCCGAGAATTCGCGCCGCCCAGCGAATCGGGGCCGAAGCCGTAGCGCGGCAATAGTCTTCGAGCGCCGTCCAAGTCGGCATCGCGTCATCGTAGAGATCAAAGATATGCGCCTGCGCCAGCGCGACGAATTCGTCGCGGGGCAAGGAGAATCGCTCGATCGTGTCGATCAGCGCATCGGCCAGGGGATTGGCGCGCACGCCTTCGCCTTGCGCGGCGTCGGCCTCCAGCGCGTCGACCCACCACTGCAGCCGCATCTCGCCGAGCAGCGGTTGCGTGACCTTGCCGCTGACGTCCGCCGTTTCCTGGGCGAAGGCGTAGAGCGCATGAATGTGCGGGCGCGCGTCCTGGGGTGCAAAGAGGCAGGCGAGCCAGAGGTCGCGATCACGCGCGCGCAGAAGTTCCTCGCATTGCACATAATGCTCCCGCGAGGCGGCGGTCATGATGTCACACGGCGATCAGCAACGCGCCGACACGCCGATTCTCGTCGACGAGCACATTGTAGGTCCGCACGGCGGCTCCCGTCGCCATGGTTTCGCAACCGACGCCCGCCGCGCGCAGCTTCGCGCGCAGGCCGCCGGCAAGCGGCAACAAATCCTTCCCGGTGCCGACGACAAACACGTCGAGGCCGCCGCTTTCGGAAAGCGCGCTATCGATCATCGAATCGTCGATCTCCGCGGCGCTGGTCAGAGGCACGGCGCGCACGCCGGAGGGCAGCGCGAGAATAGAGCCGCGATGGGACATATCGGCGAAGCGGAAACCGCCGCCGCCATAGTCATCGATTTTGTGACGGCCGGGAACATAGCCGCCGGACCCGCCCGTCAAGCTGGCCTCGTCTTGGCGCGTTTGCCGGACGCCTTCCGAGAGGGCGCAGGCGTCTTTTCGGCGGACTTCGTCGGCGCGGAGACCGGCGCTTCCGCAACGTCCTCACGCGCGGAAACTGCTGCGTCGGCCTTGCGCTCCGTCTCGTGCTTTTGCGCCGCCTTGTCGGCGTCTTCATTGCGCAGCCCGAGATAGATCAGCATCGGCGAGCAGATGAAGATTGACGAGTAGGTCGCGACGAAAATGCCCCAAATCATCGCGACCGAAAACGATCGGATCACTTGGCCGCCGAAGGCGACGAGCGCGAACAGCGCAAGCATCACCGTCGTCGCGGTCATGATCGTGCGCGGCAGGACCGCGTTGATCGACATGTCGACCATTTGCGCTGTCGGCAGTTTCTTGTATTTGCGCATGTTCTCGCGAATTCGGTCGAGCACCACCACGGTTTCGTTCAGCGAGTAGCCGACGATGGTCAAGATCGCGGCGATCGATGTGGTGTTGAATTCGAGCTGCGTAATCGAGAAAAAGCCGACGGTGAGCAGCAGATCGTGCATCGTCGCGATCACGGCGCCGATCGCGAATTGCCATTCGAAGCGGAACCAAAGATAGGTCAGCACCGCGATGATCGACAGCACGACGCCGAGCGTGCCCGACTGCACCAATTCGTTCGAGACGCGCGGGCCGACGACCTCGACGCGGCGCAAATCATAATATCCGCCGACGGCGCCACGCACGCGCTCCACCGCCGCCTGCTGGGCGACGTCGCCGCCGGGCTGCAGACCGAAGCGCAATGTGGCGTCTGCCGGATTCCCGAACGCCTGCACCTCGATGTCGCCCAGCTGGAGGCCTTCGCCAAGCGTGCGCAGCGTGCCGACTTCCGCGGCGCCGGATTTCGCGCGCAGTTCGATCACCGTGCCGCCGGCGAAGTCGATGCCGAAATTCATGCCCTTGAAGACGAAGAGGGCGACCGCGATCAGCGACAGCACGGCCGAGAACGGATAGCTCACGCGGCGGAACCGCATGAACGGGAATTTGGTGTTCTCCGGAGCGAGGCGCAGAAGTTTCATAAATGTCGCCCCTTTAGATCGGCAGTTTTGTCGGCCGCGCGTAATGATACCAGACGGCGATCATCATGCGCGTCATGGTCACTGCGGTGACGATGGTCGTCAGAATGCCGAGCGCAAGCGACACGGCGAAGCCGCGCACAGGTCCCGAGCCAAGAAAATAAAGGATCGCCGCCGCAACGAACATGGTGACGTTGGAGTCGACGATGGTCGCGAAGGCGCGCGTGAAGCCCGCGTCGAGCGAGGCGAGGATGGAGCGCCCGGCGTGATTTTCCTCGCGTATGCGCTCGTAGATCAGCACGTTCGAATCGACCGCCATGCCGATCGTCAGCACGATTCCGGCGATGCCCGGCAGCGTCAGCGTCGAGCCGAGCAGCACAAGGCCGGCGAAAATGAAGGCGATGTGCACAAACAGCGCGAGATTGGCGAAGACGCCAAAGACGCCGTAGGTGACGAGCATGTAGACGACGACGAGGCCCGCGCCGACATAGGCGGCGCGTTTGCCGGCGTCGATCGAGTCCTGGCCGAGGCCCGGACCGACGGTGCGCTCTTCAACGATGTTGAGCTTCGCCGGCAGCGCGCCGGCGCGCAACAGGATCGCAAGGTTGTTCGCCTGTTCGACGGTGAAGCGTCCGGAAATCTGGCCGGAGCCGCCGGTGATCGGCGTCAAGATCCGCGGCGCGGAAATGATCTTGTTGTCGAGGATGATCGCGAACAGGCGCCCGACGTTCTTGGAGGTCACTTCGCCGAAGGCCTGGGCGCCGCGGATGTTGAAGCGAAAATTGACGACCGGCTCGCCGCTTCTTTGCTGGTCGAATCCCGGCTGCGCGTCCGTCAGATCCTCGCCCTTGACCATCACCTGCTTCTCGACGCCGAGCTTGCCTTCCTGTTCGACCTGATCGAGCTCCTCGACTTCCGACGGATTTTGGCCCGGATCGGCGACGAGGCGGAATTCGAGCTTCGCGGTTTTGCCGAGAATTTCCTTGAGCGTTTCGGGGTCCTGAAGGCCCGGCACCTGCACCAGCACGCGGTCGTCGCCCTGACGCTGAATGCTCGGCTCGCGCGTGCCGAGGGCGTCGACGCGCCGCCGAATGACTTCGATCGATTGCTCCACGGCCTTGCGCGACTTGTCTGAAATGCCCGCGTCGGTGACGGTCACGCGGATGAGGCCGTCCGGCGACGCCTCGACGTCGAGCGGCGAAGGCCCGCCCATGAGAGCGCCGCTGAAGCTGTTGCGCAGCTGCCGCAATTTTGGAAGGACTTTCTCGCGATCCGCAGGGTCGACGACGCGCACCTGTACGCCGCGCGTGGTCGTTCCGATGCCGCCGGAGATGGCGACCTTTTCTTCGCGCAGGATTCGGCGCACGTCGTCGCGCAGATTTTTCACCTGCGTGCTGATGAGATCCGCCTGATCCACTTCGAGCGTCACATGCGAGCCGCCCTGCAGGTCGAGGCCGAGCACGATGGTCGGAGGCGTAAGCCAGGCGGGCAGGCGCGACTTCAACTCTTCATAATGGGACGGCGACAACATGCTCGGCGCGACGACAAGCACCGCAGCGACAGTCATCGCCACAATGGCGAGAAATTTCCAGGTCGAGAATCGCAGCATTGTCCTGCTATCGGCTAGTGATCGAAAGGACCCGCGTCAGCTCTGTGAGCCGGATCCGGCGTCTCCGGGCTTGCTGTCGCCCGCTTTGCCGTTGCCGGTCTTGACGTCGCTCGACTTGGTTTCGCCAGACTTCGCCGACTTTCCGCCGCCTTTGGCGCCGCCAGTCTTGGCCGTCGGCGGCGTCTCCTCCCTTACGGGTTCGCCCTTGGCGCGCACTTCGGCGACGGCGGTGCGCAGCATTCGCACCCTCACGTTGGGCGCGATCTCGACCTCGATTTCAGCATCGTCGATGGATTTCGTCACCTTGGCGACGATTCCGCTCGTGGTGACGAGCGTGTCCCCGCGTCGGACGTTGCGCAACTGCGCGAGCTGCTCTTTCTCGCGTCGGGAGCGCGGGCGGATCACCAAGATGTAGACGATGCCCATCACCACGAAGATGGGAATAAGCTGTCCGAGCATCTCCGGCATGGTCGGAGGTTGATGCTCCTCGGGCTGCGTCTCGACGGTTTGACCCGTCTGGGTGGCGGTTGGCGGATGTGGCGGAGTTGGCGCCGTCGGCGTGGAAGGCGCCGTCGGCTGGGCCGGCGGGCTCGCAGGCGTCTCGGCGGCAGGTGGTGAGGGCGTCTGGGCTTGGGCCAAAGCGTCCGGGATCAGCTTCATCGCGAAAATCTCTTTAAAGGGCTCGGAGCCCGACGCGGATTATTTCCAAGCGCCGAACGGGCGCGGACTATAGCCGCTCACTTCACGAAAGCAATGGCGCGCGGCCGACTTCACGTGATGCGCGCGCATAAGCGCGAGCAACCGAATGTGCGGCCACGCACCGCGCTTCGCCGTTGGAGAGCATAGTCAGTGTAAGGCGCCTTAAGGGCGTCTTTGTTGTCAGGAGAAAAATCATGTTGAAGAAACTTTCTTACGCCGCGCTTTTGGCGGGAGCGCTCTTTGCCTCTTCCCCCGCCGCCGCAGGCGGCCATGGCGGTCATGGCGGTCATGGCGGTCATGGCTGGCATGGCGGCGGCGGCTGGCATGGCGGTTGGCATGGCGCCGGTTGGCATGGCGGCTGGGGCCACAGGGGCTGGGGCGGATATGGCGGCGGCTGCTGGCGCTGGTGGTACGGGCAGTGGCATTGGGCGTGCTGAGCCGCTTCGAACCCAAGCAAGCGATCTAGCCTCTTCGGCGGCGGCCGAAGAGCCCTCTCGCTTCGCGAACGCTGGAGCCACTCGAACCGCTGTCGCTGGGCGATGCGCTTTCGCGTGTCCGCTCAGTTGCGGCGCCGGAGAGGGATCGCTCGCAAATTATAGAAACGACGCCACATAGAGCTGTGGGGTCATGCCTCAGCCCAAGTCTCCCGCCGATCCGCGGACCGTGCTGAGCCATTCAACGGAAGGTGGAGTCATGTCAGCTTTCAAAAACATTTCTGTGGTCGCGGCGCTCATCGGCGCGCTGGCGATGCCCGTTACGGCCGACGCCGCTGGAGGCGGCCACGGCGGCGGCGGCGGTAAAGGTGGAGGCGGCTGGGGCGGCGGCGGCAGCCACGGCGGCGGCGGCGGTCAAGGCGGCGGCGGCGGTCAAGGGGGAGGCGGTCAAGGCGGCAATATGGGCGGCGGCCAGGGCGGCGGCGGCAAATGGGGCGGCGGCGGCCATGGTCCCCACGGCGGCTGGGGCGGTGGCGGTCACCACGGCGGCTGGGGCGGCGGCGGCGGCGGTTGGGGCGGTCGTCATGGCGGCGGGCGCCACGGCGGCGGACGTTGGTGGCGCGGACGCTGGTGGGATTACGGCGTGGGCCGTTGCTGGCGCTGGCATCCCTACCGCCAGACCTGGATGTGGGTCTGCGGCTAAAGCAGGATCCTTACGCGCGAAGTTGCTGCGCTAGGCCGCGCAGGAACTCAAGACAGGCGGCCAGCTCGACGATGTCGATAAATTCGTCGGGCTGGTGCGCCTGGTCGATGCGGCCAGGGCCGCAGACGACGGCGGCAACGCCGGCGCGCTGAAACTGACCGGCCTCGGTCGCATAAGGGACGGCGATCGTCCCATTGCGCTTGGCGAGCCGCAGCGCCAGGGTCTCCGCCTCGGAGCCCGGCTGCGGCGCGAGTCCCGGCACCTGATTCTCAATCGTGGTCTCGACGCCGGCGTCGGGAAAACCGACGAAAATCGTTCGTCTTAGAGCCTCGCAATAGGCTTCCAGCCGGTCGTAAGCGAAATTCGCCGGCGCGCCCGGCAACGCTCGAAACTCCCACTGGAATTCACAGTCCTTGGCGACGATATTGCGCGCCGTTCCGCCGTGAATCACGCCGACGTGAATGGTGGAGAAGGGCGGATCGAAACGCCCGCTCGGGTCGCCTGCGGCGCGCAACTCCTCGCCGAGGCGCTCCAGCTCGCACACGAGCTTGCAGGCGACATGCACGGCGCTGACGCCGCGATGCAGATTGGCCGAATGGATCTCGAACCCGCGCACGCGCGTCACATAGGTGGCGACGCTCTTATGCGCGTCGGCGACCTCCATCGACGTCGGTTCGCCGACGATCACGGCCGAGGGGCGCGGCAGGTCGGCCCCGAACCGCGCGATGACGTCGAGAGGGCCGAGACAGGTGGTCTCCTCGTCATAGCTCAAGAGAATGTGGATCGGGCGAGACAGCCGCGCCGCCTTGAATTCGGGAATCATCGCGAGACAGGCGGCGTCGAACCCCTTCATGTCCACCGCGCCGCGCCCATAGAGTCGCGTCGCGTCGCGGCGCAGCGTGAACGGGTCAGCGCTCCAGGCTTGCCCGGCGACCGGCACGACGTCTGTGTGGCCGGACAGGAGCACGCCGCCGTCAACGTCGGGGCCGATCGTGACGAAGAGGGCCGCCTTATCGCCGGAGGCGTTCGGCGCGCGCACGAAGCGCACCTCCTGTTCGCGCAGGTAAGCTTCGACGAAATCAATCAGCGGCAGATTGGATTTGGAGCTCACCGTATCGAAAGCGACCAATCGGGAGAGCAGGTCGATCGCGTCTTCCAGGCGCTCCATCTCGCCGGCCTAATTCAGCGTCGGACGCGACAGCGGACTGTCGAGCGAAAAAGCGGGCACTTCGACGTCGAAGGTTTCGCCGGCGTCGGTGATCATCCGATAGCTGCCCTGCATCATCCCTGACGGCGTGGCAAGCGGACAGCCTGAGGCGTAACGAAACGTCTCCCCGGGCTCCAGCACCGGCTGTTCGCCGACGACGCCCGGTCCGCGCACTTCCTCGCGGCGCCCGTTGGCGTCGATGACGACCCAGTGGCGCGACAAAAGCTGCACGCGAACGCGCCCGAGATTGGCGATCTCGATCGTATACGACCAGAAGTAGCGATCCTGGTCGGGGTCTGAGCGATCCGGCAGAAAGTCGGGAAGCGCCGTGACCTGAATGTCTCTGGTGATGGAGATGTACATGGAGGCAAGATTAGAACGGGCGCCAGCAAAGTGAAACGTTTTTGATTGGGCAATGATCGGCGCGCGAACGATCACAGACTGTGGCTGAATGGCCACACCAAGGGCTTTTCGGACTCATTTCGTCGCGCCACGGCTATTCGCCATGCAGTGAATTGTAAATAGTGGGTTGTCAGTTTTGACCGGAATCAAAATGCGGCTCACGACGCTTCGCACCCTGCTGCTTATCCTGGCCATGGTCGTCCAGACCGTCGCCGGCGGAGCCGGGCTGGCGCGCGCCGCTTCGATCTCTCCCGAAGAGAGACTTGCAGCTCATTGCCAGCAGGTGGGCGCAGGGGAACAGTCGGCGCCCAACGACCGGCTTGGCCATCGGCATAACTGTCAATCCTGCCTCTTATGCGGCGAACCGCCGCCGGCCTGGGTTTCGCTGGCCTCGGACTATGTTGTGGCGCTGGGCGAATATGCGCTGATCGACGCGCCCACATATGCGGTGCGGTCGCACTCCGAGCGATCATCGCGCGCGCATAGCGCACGGGCGCCGCCCCTCTCACGCGCCTGAGGCCGCTGGCGCGCAAGAGCGCGCGGCCGGGGGTCTCGATCCGCTGTCTCAAACAGCCCCTTCATTCATTTGCGTGCGCGTTGCATCCACGTCGCGGCCGCGCTCCCCGTCATGCCGACTTGCGTCGGCGCCCTAGGAACACCGTCATGACCCGTCGCTCTCGCCTCCTCGGAGGAGCCTCTTTCGCCGTTCTCAGCCTACTCGCCCCGTCGGTCGCGGAAGCGCAGCAGGCGCTCCCCACGATCAACGTCGGCGGCGCGCGCGGCCCTGCGCGGCCGGGCCCCGCTGGTCGTCCTGTCGGCGGACCTGGACGCGTCACGACCGCGACGCCCGTGCCGGGGCCTGCTTTGGCGGATCGTTACGCCGAGCCAAAGCCAGCGCCGTTCAGCCGCACCTTGCCGGCGAACATTCCGGCGGTCGTCGAGAGCAGGACGCGCAAAGAGATTCAAAAGACGACGAACATTATGACCTCGTCCGACGCGTTCAGATACATGCCGTCAATTCTCATCCGCGAGCGCTATATTGGCGATCGCAACGCGATCGTCTCGACGCGCACCACGGGCACCATTCAGAGCGCGTTGACGCTTGTCTATGCCGACAATGTGCTGCTCTCGAATCTGCTCGGCAACAGCTTCAACTTCGCGCCGCGCTGGGGCATGGTTTCGCCCGCCGAAATTTCACGCGTCGATGTGATGTACGGGCCGTTCTCGGCGCTTTATCCGGGCAATTCGATCGGCGCCGTGCTGACGATGACGACGCGCATGCCGGACGATTTCGAGGTCCACGCCATGGGCACCGTGGCGGTGCAGCCGTTCAGCCTCTATAGCCGAAATGAACTCAACCTCGGCGGGGTGACCAATGTTCTTGTGGGCGACCGGATCAACGATTTCCGCTACTGGATTGGGTATGAGCATCTGGACAATCAGGGTCAGGCGCAAACTTTCCCGGGCAATATTCTCACCCCGCAGCCGCTGGTAGGAAACAATAATCCCGTTCCTCGCGTCGATGCCGGCTTTTACGGCGGTCATGTCGATTTCAATCAGGAAGGACGGCCGCGCGTCATCACCGCAGCCGCAGGCGCCGACTATGTCCAAACCGACTTGGCGAAGGTCAAAGTCTCTTATGACATCATGCCGCTATTGCGCGCCAAATATCAGGTCGGCTTCTGGACGCTGAACAACACCACCAGCGTCCAAAGCTTCATTAACGACAGGAACGGCGTGCCGATCTACAACACCCAAAGCGGGCGCGTGCAGCTTGGCCCGTTTTCGGTTACGCCCGGCGGCGTCAATCCCGGACACGGCGCCGCAAACCACCTGATGCAGGCGTTGGAGCTTCGACAGGACACCGGCGGCGTCTTCGATTTCGATCTGTCGGCGACGTCGTTCAACTTTCTGCGTGACTTCACCAACAATGCGCAATCCTACGGACCGCGCATCAATGCGGCGGGAACCGCCTATAATGTCGATCCGCGCGGGCTGAACACCAACAATGGCGGAACGTTCTGGCGCACCGGCGACGCGCGCTTCATCTGGCGCGTGCCTTACGACATTCTCGGCAAGCATGAAGTGTCGTTCGGCGCGCATGGCGATCTTTATTCACTGGCGACCAAGCAGACCAGCACCGTGTCCTGGCCCAATAATTACTATATGGGGATCCAGGCGTTGAACTTCGGCAAGACCGAAACTAAAGGCCTCTATGTTCAGGAAGTCTGGCGGCCTCTGCCGGACTGGAAATTCACCGCCGGCGCGCGCGGCGAGTGGTGGCGCGCCTTTGGCGGCATGAATGGCACTGGGGGGTTCGCCAACGCGTCGAACCCTGCGGGCCAGGCGATCGTCGGCCTTCCCTTTAGAGCCGCGAACATCACCTATTTCCCGGATTCCTATAAGGGCGCCTTCTCGCCGAAGGCGGCGCTCGAATATTTTTTCACGCCGGAACTCTCCTTGCGCGGCTCGATCGCCCGCGCCTACCGTTTCCCGACAGTCACGGAACTATTCCAGGCCTTGTCGGGGCCGAGTTCGGTGCTCATCAACAATCCAAATTTGCAGCCTGAAATCTGCACCTGTTACGATCTGACCGGCGAGTATCGGACGGTCGACGCATTCGGCGGCGCGATCGGGCTCTTCAATCCGCGCATCAGCCTGTTCCTCGACGACCGCTGGAACGCCATCGCCAGCCAGACCGCGCTCTCCATCTTCGGCACCCAGGTCTCGCAAAACGCCAACCTCGACAAGGTGCGGTTTCGCGGCATCGAGGCGGCGGCGCATATGAAGGACATTCTCGTTCCGGGACTGGATTTCGAGGGCGGCCTGACCTTCACCGACGCAAAAATTCAGACCAATCTGTCGAGCGGCAATCTCAACAGCATTCTCTTTGCCGGCAATCAGTTCCCGCGCGTCCCGAGAATTCGTTTTCGCGGCGTCGCGAGCTACAGCCCCAATCCCGACATGTCTTTCGCCCTTGGCGCGCGCTACTCGTCCCCGGCGTTCGTCACCTTTGCGAACACCGACTTCAACCACAACAATTACGGCAATGTGGACAGTGAAATCCTCGTTTTCGATATGAAGGCGAGATACCGGCTCGAGCCGAATTGGTGGCTATCCGTCGGCGTGAACAACATCGGCCGCTGGAAGGCTTATGTGAATCCCAATCCCTATCCGCAGCGCACCTTCTTTATCGCGCTCAACTATGACTTCGGCGGGCCGGACGGATCGGGCGTAACGATCGACCGGGGTGGTTCCGGAGGCACGTCGGCGGTCAGGTGAGCCGCCAGGGCGTTCCGAGCGTGCGATCGTCCTGCTGAGACGCTTTGCCGCGGCGAGGCGGTCGCTCCAAGATTAACTTGTCGTGGCCTTCGCTTTTTGCTTACATCAATGCGCGCATGTGAATTCCGCATGCGCGCCGATTCCAAGGCTCGAGACTTTATGCGTCGTAACTGGCTGACAGTTCTGCTGTTCGCGCTCGCGCTGACCGTTCAGGCCTTCGCGCCTGCGGCGGCGCAGGTCGCGTCGCGGCTGGGCGCCGGCGACGCCGTCAGCGAATTTTGCTTTACCGACGTCGCCTCGAGCGACCGATCGCAGGCGCCAGGCCACGCAAAGGGCCACCGCGACGTCTGTCTGTTTTGTCAAAACCATTGCGATGGCGTCGCGCCGCTGGCCGCGCGCGTCATTCATCTCGGCAAGGCGCCCGTCCAATGGACAGCGCTTGATTGGACGGTGGCGGACTGCGCCCTGCCGACCCGCCTGCAGGATTTTTCCCGACAGGCGCGAGCGCCTCCCGCCAACTCCTGATCCTTCGCACGCTGTCGCGCCCTTTGCGCGTCTCGCCCGGACTCCGGGCGCGCGCAGCATCGGGCGCAGCTCAAGGACAACGCCGCGTCAAAGCGGCGGATCGGGAGTAAGCCCATGTTTCGTAAACGCAAACCGAGCGGCCGGGAAAGCGTCGTCGCCGGCGCGACGCTTGAATCTCTGATCGAGCGGGAACGCGCGCAGGGATACGCGCCCGGCATGGCGGCGCTCGCCGCCATCGTGCCGACGCCTCTGTGGCGTGGAAATGACCAGCGCGTCATTCGCCTTATCGACCTCGAACGCCGCGCGAGATTCTCGCGGCCTTTGACAGACGCGACCTGAACCGATGTCGCCGTCGGCGTTCCGGCTCGCTTCGCTGCGTCGCGCGCGTGCGCGGTTTGGCGCGATTCTGCTGTTCTTGGCGGCGTCGCTCTGGGCCGTCGCGCCGCTCGCGCGCGGCGTCGCCGAGTCGGGCGTCGGGGGGCGTCTCATCGCTCAACTCTTTATCTGTTTCGCGCCGGGGGCCTCCCAACCCGGCGCGCTTGCGGGGCGGCTGGGCCCCAAAGACGATCGCTCCGCCTGTATCCTCTGTCAGGCGTTTTGCAGCGGTCTTGCGCCTCTCGCGGCGCGGCCCGGCCCGATCGGCGCGACGCCCGTCCCGAGCTTCAAGCTCGCGCGGACGGTGGCGGACTGCGTCGCGCCGACGCCCCGTCCCAGCCCGGCGCATCGCCCGCGCGCGCCGCCGGAGGCCTAAAGCGCTGCGTCGCGAAACGGCCTGCGTCGGCGTTCACTCTCTTCTCCCGCCGCCGCCGCGGGCCGCCGCTTCGACTTTCACCATTCCGCCGCGATTGCTTTCCAAAGGGCATGCTGATGAACGAACTGATCACGGGCGTCGTGCTTGAGACGCTTTGCGCCATACTCGCCGTGTCCTACTTCGTCGCCGAATGCGCGATGCAGGAGGCGAAAATTCCCGCCCGCCGCAAGAGGCGGCCCGGCGCGTAGCCGTAAAGCTCAGGCGCGCGCGGCGGCCCACAGCCCGCGCGCGAGATCGTCGACGAGATCGTCGGCGTCCTCGAGGCCGACCGACAGGCGCAGCAGGCCGTCGCCGATGCCGAGCGACGCGCGCGCTTCCGGCGTCAGCCGCTGATGGGTCGTCGTCGCCGGATGGGTGATGAGGCTCTTGGCGTCGCCGAGATTGTTGGAAATCTTGATCACATCCAGCGCATTGGCGAGGCGGAACGCTGCGGCCTTGCCGCCCGCCATATCGAAGCTCACCAGCGTGCCGCCGCCCGACATTTGGCGGCGCGCCAGATCGGCCTGCGGGTGATCGGCGCGGAATGGGTAGAGGACGCGACCGACGGCCTTCTCCTCGGCCAGAAAGTCGGCGATTTTGGCCGCGCTCGCGGTCTGCTGCGCGACGCGCAGCGGCAATGTCTCCAATCCCTTGAGCATCACCCAGGCGTTGAACGGCGACATCGCCGGCCCGGTCTGGCGCAGGAAATTGTGGACGCTCTCTTCGATCAGCGCCTGCGAGGCCAAAATCACGCCGCCAAGACATCGGCCTTGCCCGTCGATGTGCTTGGTCGCGGAATAGACGACGACGTCGGCGCCGAAGTCGAAGGGCTTTTGCAAGAGCGGCGTGGCGAAGACATTGTCGACCACGAGCTTCGCGCCGGCCTCATGCGCGATGTCGGCGATCGCCTTGAGGTCATAGACCTCCAGTCCGGGATTGGTCGGGCTTTCCAGGAAGAAGAGCTTCGTCTCAGGACGGACGGCCGCCTTCCATTGTTCGAGTTCGGCGCCGTTGACGAGCGTCGAAGCGATTCCCAATCGCGGCAGCAAATCCTCGACGACATAGAGGCAGGAGCCGAACAGCGCGCGCGCCGAAACCACATGGTCGCCGGCTTTGAGCTGCGCGAGCAGGCTCGCGGTCACCGCCGCCATGCCGCTCGCCGTGGCGCGGGCCGCTTCCGTACCCTCCAGAAGGCACATGCG
Source organism: Methylocystis sp. (assembly GCF_051062815.1). Classification (GTDB taxonomy): domain Bacteria; phylum Pseudomonadota; class Alphaproteobacteria; order Rhizobiales; family Beijerinckiaceae; genus Methylocystis. The sequence goes on from NZ_JBPFDU010000070.1 coordinate 132,721, forward strand.
CTGCTCGAACATCGCCACGGTCGGGTTCGAGAAGCGCGAATAGATGAAGCCCGGCTCGTCGCCCTTGAAGCGCGCCTCGGCCGCCTCCATCGTCGGATAGGCGAAGCTCTGCGTGAGATAGAGCGCCTCCGACAATTCTCCGAAGGAAGAGCGCTGCGTCCCGCCATGCACGAGTTGCGTCGCGGGTTTCAGCGGCCTGCGGGGCGGGGCGTCGGCGGACATTGGTTCTCCCTCGGCGCGAAGCCGCGCCATTCGTTGATGCGCGCCGAACGGCGCTGCTACGCAAAAAGCGGGCTTCCTTAGGGAGACCCGGCCTTTTAGCGCGTTGTTTTTCGTGGCGGCAAGCCGGCCGGCTCAAATAACCACGTGCGCTTATAGAGGCCAGAGGGACCTAAGCTGTCAACAGCCTCGGCTTGAAAGGCGACGCGATTTGGCGCTTATGCCAGCGCAAGGAAAGGCGACGGGGCGATAGACGAATGGGCGGCGTGCTTTCGAGCCGGCAGATTCAGGCGATGGCCGAGGCCGGTCAGATCCGCCTCGCCGCGCCCTTGGCGCATGGGCAGATTCAGCCGGCCAGTCTGGATCTGCGGCTCGGCCCCAAGGCCTATCGCGTGCGCGCCAGTTTTCTGCCGGGAAAGCGGCGCGGCGTCGACGAGCTCCTCTCCGCGCTCAAATATGACGAGATGTCGCTTGCAGGGGACGGCGCCGTGCTGGAGCGCGGCTGCTTCTATGTCGTGCCGCTTCTGGAAAGCCTGGCGCTCGGCGACGCTGTCCTCGGCGCCGCCAATCCGAAAAGCTCGACGGGGCGCCTCGATATCTTCACGCGGCTGATCACGGATCGCGGCGACCGCTTCGACGAGGTCGCCCCCGGATATCACGGCCCGCTCTACGCCGAAGTGTCGCCGCGCAGCTTTTCGGTGCGCGTCCGCACGGGCACGCGATTGAACCAACTGCGTTTTCGCGCGCATGCACAGAGCGAATCGCAGGGCGGGACGCTCGGCGACGCGGCGCTCGCCGAACTGCATCGCACATCGCCGCTCGTCGACGGGCCGCTCAATTTGCGCGACGGCGTCGTGCTGCGCGTTGCGCTCGACGCGGACGCGTTCGGAGGAATCATCGGCTATCGCGCGCAAAAGCACACCGACGTGATCGACGTCGATCGGATCGGCGCCTATCACATCGACGATTACTGGGACCGTCTGCCGTCGCGCGACGGAAGGCTCATTCTCGATCCGGGCGATTTCTACATCCTCGCCTCGCATGAGCGCCTCGCGATTCCGCCCGATCTCGCCGCCGAAATGGCGCCGATGGACGCGGCGATCGGCGAGTTCCGGGTGCATTACGCTGGCTTCTTTGATCCCGGCTTCGGGGCCGGGCCGGACGGGCGGCCGGGGGCCCGCGCCGTCCTCGAAGTGCGCTCGCGCGAAGTGCCCTTCATCCTCGAAGACGGCCAGTTCATTGGCCGCCTCGTCTATGAACGCATGGCCGAAACCCCAAAGGCGCTTTACGGCCAGAGCGGCGTGTCGAATTATCAGGGGCAGGGGCTCAAGCTCTCGAAACATTTCATGGCGGAGTGATCTTATGCGCAAGGCGCTTACTGGCGGCGCGCTCTTCGCGCTCTTGGCGCTCGGGTCTTCCGTCGCCGCGGAAGAACTCGGCGCGTCGAGCGCGAAATTCTGGTCGGTTCCGCAAGTCGACGCGCTGCCTTATGACGCGCATAGCCGGCTGATCCGCCACGGGCGCGATCTCATCACCGCGACCTATTCCCATATCGGGCCGGACATGCCCGACCCCGCGCAGCGCTATGCCGGCAACAATCTCGCCTGCGGCAATTGCCATCTCGACGCCGGCGTGAAGAAATTCGGCCTGCCGATTTTTGGCCTCGCCGAGGATTTCCCCGCCTATAGCGCGCGCGCGGGCGCGCAGATCACGCTGCAAGAGCGCATCAATTCCTGCATGACGCGCAGCATGAACGGCCGCCCTTTGCCGGTTTCGTCCGCGCCGATGCGCGCCATCGTCGCCTATATTCAGTTTCTCTCGACCGGCGTGCGCAAGGGGGAGAAGCTCTCGGGCCTCGGCGCGGGGACCGTGCCGGAGCTTGACCGCGCCGCCGATCCGATGCGCGGGCGCGATATTTATCAGGCGCGCTGCATCGGCTGCCACAACGTCGACGGCGCCGGCGTGCAGAACAGCCTGCCAGGCCTTGGCGCCGGCTACGCTTTTCCGCCGCTCTGGGGCGCGGACAGTTTCAACGACGGCGCCGGCATGGCGCGGCTGATCACGGCGGCGACTTTCATTCATTCCAACATGCCGGACGGCGTCGATTATCTGCATCCGCGGCTCTCCCCGGAAGAGGCCTGGGACGTCGCGGCGCTGATGATCTCGAGGCCGAGGCCGCATCGCGCCGGGCTGGAAAAAGATTTTCCCGACCTTCTGCAAAAGCCGATCGACGCGCCCTACGGCCCCTATGCGGACGGCTTCTCCGAGGAGCAGCACAAGTTTGGGCCTTATGGGCCGATCCGCGCGAAGCTGAAAGAGATCGAGAAGCAGAAGGGCGAGGTGAAGAATCCGAACGTGAAGTGATGCGGGGCGGAATGCTTTTACCTCACCCTCATGCTGAGGAGGCAATCGATCTCGGATGTTTCCGAGATCGCAACCTAAATGCCCAAGTCACGCAAGCGCGACTTGGGGAGGAGCCGTCTCGAAGCACGAGGGTGAGGTAAAATTTGCGCCAGAAGGGCTTTCCTCGTCCTTCGAGACGCGCCTCCGGCAGGAGGAGGAAGCCATTTTCACGCCTCACCCGGACAAGTTCGCTGCTCCGTTGAAACGAGCGGCCTCCCGCGTTACACAAGGGAGCGCGCGGGCGTAGTTCAGAGGTAGAACGTCAGCTTCCCAAGCTGAATGTCGTGGGTTCGATTCCCATCGCCCGCTCCAATCCAGCGCGACGCGAGAAAAATCCGCCGGTCGCCGTCTCCCGCCGCCTGTTGAGCATCGTCGCCAAAAGTGCGAAGCGGATGGCGATTGAATCGCGCTCGACCGAAAGCGACTATGCCGCACGCCGCCCATGCTCACGCTCCCGCCGCGCCGCTCAGCGCCCATAGATCCGGGCCGCTGTCGGGCCGCGTGCGCCCGCCGGGCGATAAATCGGTGTCGCATCGCGCGCTGATCTTCGGCCTGCTCGCCATCGGCGAGACGAAGATCGAAGGGCTTCTCGAAGGCGAGGACGTGCTGCGCACGGCGCAGGCCTGCCGCCAGCTTGGCGCGAAGATCCTGCGCCATGCGGACGGGCGCTGGAGCGTCTGGGGCGCCGGGCTCGGCTCGCTGCTGCAGCCCACCGAGACCCTCGATTTCGGCAATGCCGGCACTGGCTCGCGGCTGATGATGGGCGTCGTCGCCGGCCACCCGATCCTCGCGCGCTTCGACGGCGACGCCTCGCTGCGGAAACGCCCGATGAAGCGCATTCTCGATCCTTTGGCGCTGCAGGGCGCCCAGGTTCTGGAGCAGGCCGAGGGCGGCCGCCTGCCGCTGGTGCTGCAAGGATCGAGCGAGCCCTTGCCGGTCGAATATAAGACGCCCGTCGCCTCGGCGCAGATCAAATCCGCGGTGCTGCTCTGCGGGCTGAATTCGCCCGGCCAAACGACGGTGATCGAGGCCGAGGCGTCGCGCGATCACACCGAAAAAATGCTCGCGCATTTCGGCGCGACGGTCGTGAGCGAGCCTCGTGGCCCGCATGGCCGCAAGATTACCCTCGAAGGGCGCCCGGAAATGGTCGCGCGCGAGGTGCGGGTTCCCGCCGATCCGTCATCGGCCGCTTTTCCGCTCGTCGCCGCGCTGATCGTCGAGGGTTCGGACATCGTCATCGAAGCCGTCATGACCAATCCGCTGCGCAGCGGTCTGCTGACGACGCTGCAGGAAATGGGCGCCGACGTCGCCTTCGAGAACAGGCGCGAGGAGGGCGGCGAAGAGGTCGCCGACATTCGCGCGCGCTACTCGCATCTTGCCGGCGTCGACGTGCCGGCGGCGCGGGCGCCTTCAATGATCGACGAATATCCGATCCTCGCCGTCGCGGCGTCTTTTGCACAAGGCGAGACGCGGATGCGCGGGCTTTCCGAATTGCGGGTGAAGGAATCGGATCGTCTCGAGGCGGTCGCCGCCGGCCTCAAAGCCAATGGCGTCGACTGCGAGATCATCGATGACGACTTGATCGTGCGCGGCGGCAGGGTCGCCGGCGGCGGCATGGTCGAGACGCATCTCGATCATCGCATCGCGATGAGCTTTCTGGTCATGGGTCTCGCCGCCGAGAAGAAAGTCACGGTCGACGACGAGACGATGATCGCGACAAGCTTTCCGGCGTTTCGCCCGCTGATGGAGCGACTCGGAGCGCGATTCTCGTGAGCTTTGTCATCGCGATTGACGGCCCCGCGGCGTCGGGGAAGGGCACGCTGGCGCGACGTCTTGCGGCGCATTACGGCTTGCCGCATCTCGACACCGGCTTGCTCTACCGAGCGACGGCCTGCGCGCTGCTGGAGGAGGGGCTGCCGCTCGACGACGTCGAAGCGGCGGTCGCCGCCGCGCGCAGCCTGTCGCTCACCGACTTCGACGAAAAGCGGCTGCGCGCCCGCGACATGGGCGAGGCGGCGTCCGTCGTCGCCGCCATGCCGGCGGTTCGCGCGGCGCTCATCGACATGCAGCGCGGCTTCGCGGCGCGGCCGGAAGGCGCCGTCCTTGACGGCCGCGACATCGGCACGGTGATCTGTCCCGACGCGAAAGTGAAGATTTTCGTCACCGCCGCGCCGGAGACGCGCGCCACCCGCCGCGCCCTGGAGCTTGCGCGCGCCGGCGAAGACGCCGACTACGCCGCCATTCTCGAAGACGTGAAGAAGCGCGACGCCCGCGACAGCGCCCGCAGCGCGGCGCCGCTAAAGGCGGCCGCTGACGCGGCGACGCTCGACACGACAGACCTCGACATCGAGGAGGCTTTCGCGGCCGCGCTTGCGATCGCCGAGGCTCGGCGCTGAACTGTACTTACATCTGGGATTGTTCGAGTTCGATCGGCGGGCGCCAAATTTTTGGCTGCGCCGCCAGCAGCGCGACAATCTGGGATTGCCTGTTCGCGCCGGTTTTCGCGAAGACCGATTTCACCTGGCTGCGGATGGTGCTCAACTTCACCTTGTGACGTTCCGCGATCTGGTCGAGCGTCAGCCCCTCGGCGAGACTCCCCGCGACGCGCGCCTCGGTCGGCGTCAGATCGAAGAGGCTTTGCACCAGCGCCGCGTCCAACGCCGCTGGCCGCGTAAGATGCGTGATCGTCAGCACGCCCAATCCGCCGCCAAAAAGATCGCGCGCATTGCCGGTGACGGGGATCAGATGCATCACCACCGGTCGCTCGCCAGTTCCTTTCGAGGGAAAGGACCGTACCGAGGCTGCGGCAGGATTGCCGAGATCGGCGATGGCGTTCCGCAGCAATTTGTCGGCGGCGGGCTCAATCAGCGCGATGCGGTCGCGCGGCAGCCAGACATGATGCGACGAGAGATCTTCGATCAGCCCATTGGCTGCAAGCACGCGACCGTCGACATCCAGTATCGCCGCTGGAATGCCGAGGGTCGCGAGCGCCTCGGTCGCCGATCGTAATCTCTCAAGTCGCCAACGGGCGGCGAGCAGACCGGCGCGGGCGAGATGCGGGCGCAGCGCGTCGAGGCGGTCCAGTTCCGCGGGGCCGAAAGGCGAATCTCCCTTTCGGCGCTTGACCTGAAACATCACGAGATCGCCATTGAGCATAGGCACCGCGGTCGCCGCGCAATGATGAATGCCGTTGGGCGCGCACCACTCCTTGATGACCGGCTCCTCCGCATATTCCTCTTCGCTAAAGCCTTCCTGATCGGAGACGAAGCCGGCGCGATTGAAGGCAAGCAGCTTGCCGAGCACCTGGCTTCGCTGCAGACCGCCGCTGCTGAAGAATGCGTCGGCTCCCTTTTCGAGAGCGCCTGAGCAGCGCCATCCGAGCCATGCGTCCGCCCGACGGGCGACGAGAACCCCGCCGGCGGCTTCCGCAACCTTGCCGATGTCATGCATGATGCGCGGCCAGCAATCAGGGTCGGCGGCGGCTTGGTAAATGTCATCGACGAGCGATTCGAAATCTGGCATGTCTAAATCCAACAGCTAAAAGAATTTAATCTCACCATTTTGAAGCAAGCCTCGGCGCTCGTCCACTGGCGCCGGAACGCCCGCAGTCGATCCGGCGGGTACGCCGCCGCCCGCCAAGTAGGCTAATGACGTCCAAGGAACACCGCGTCTTCCGCTTCGCGCCGTCGCCCAACGGCTATTTGCATCTTGGCCACGCCTATTCGGCGCTTTTGAATTTCGATCTCGCGCGCCAATGCGGAGGGCGCCTGCTGTTGCGCATCGAGGACATCGATACAGGCCGCGCCCGCGCCGAATTCGAGGCGGCGATCTATGAAGATCTCGCTTGGCTCGGGCTCGATTGGGAGCGGCCGGTCCGCCGCCAGTCCGAGCATTTCGGAGACTATGCCCGTGCGCTCGAGCGCCTGGACGCGATGGGGCTCATTTACGCCTGCGACTGCAAGCGCTCCGACATCGCGCGCCTTGCGGCTGGCACGCCGGGCTGGCCGCGCGACCCCGACGGCTCGCCGCTTTACCCTGGAACCTGCCGCGACAAGCCGCGACGTGCGGCGCGCGAGGTCCTAACGCAGCGCGGCGTCGCGCTGCGGCTCGACATGCGTAAGGCGGCCGCTCTGGCGGGGCAGGGGCTCTCGTGGCGCGAATTTGACGCCGGCGACATTGTCGCCGATCCGGCGGAATGGGGCGACGTCGTCCTCGCGCGCAAGGATACGCCGGCGAGCTATCATATCGCCGTCGTCATCGACGACGCGCTGCAGGGCGTGACGGACGTCGTGCGCGGCAAGGATCTGTTGGAAGCGACGAGCCTGCATCGACTGCTGCAACGCCTGCTCGACCTGCCGGCGCCGGATTATCGGCATCACGGCCTCGTTCTGGACGAGAACGGCGAGAAGCTTGCGAAGAGCGTCGCTTCGACGGCGCTGCGGGCGCTGCGCGCGGAGGGCTGGACGCCAGCCGACGTGCGCCGGCGCGTCGGCCTATAGAACCGAGATTCCGATGCGCGCAGCGGCGGATTGCAGTCGTTTGTCCCCTGTCCAAAGCGACGCCGGCGCGGCGAGCAGCGTTGCTGCGATCAGATGGGCGTCGACATATCCGATGCCCGCGCCATGCAACGCGCGCCGGTCAATCAACTCCAGGACTTCGTCATTGTCGGCAAGCGGCGCCCTCGGAAGATTGCGCAACAGCGACAGCAGGGTGTTTCTGTTGGCCATATTGCCAAGCGCGAGCTCGCCGATAACGAAGCTGTGCGTCAATGCTTCGCTGTTGTTCAGCAAAGCGGCGAGCCGAACATTCGTTTGGCGGAAGTGGTCAACCCATATCGATGTGTCGACGAGAATCACTTCGGGGTCGATCGCCGTCGGGGAATGTCTTGAAGTTGTGGTTCCGAGCCCCCGAGACGCGCCAGCCTTCGTGCGCTTTCTCGCTCGATAAGCGCCTTGAGCGCTTCGCGGATCAGCGCCGATTTTTCCGTAAGTCCAGTGAAATCCTGGGCCTTGGCCACGAGCTCATCGTCGAGCGCGATTGTCGTGCGCATGCGTGCTCCCAACTGAGAAGCACAGAAATAGCATCATTTGATGCCGGCAACAATGCCGATGCCGCCCTTCACCCGATTCCCCTGCGGTTCTCCGTGTGTGTCGGCGCACGAACATTTTCTCGGGCTCCCGATAGCCTTGGATCATCGAATTGCGAAGCGGCAAGGGAGAGCGAAATGTTCGAGACCATCCAAAGCCTGATTGATCAGGAAGCCCAGATCTGCATCCCGGCGAGCCATCTGACGCCGCGCGCCAATCTCTATGAATTGGGAATGACGCCCTATACGGCGATCCGCCTGCTGCTCGCGATCGAGCGCGACTTTCGCGTCGAATTCCCGCGCGACTCGCTCAATCGCCGGACGATGGCGACGATAGAGAATATTATCCGGGGCGTTCGCGCCGCCCAGTTCGCGCCCGCCTACGAATGGCTCCAGGCGGCTTAAGAGAGGTCGATTCGGGCCGCCCAACCACCTGGAGGCGACAACTAGAGATCGAAGCTTACCGGGCCTGACGAGTCGCCACTTTGGCGCTGTTGTTCGGCGCCTTCGCCATCAGCGAATCAATGCGATCGCGCTCTTTCCTGAATTCCGCGAGAAGCCGGCCCTCGATCTCGCGCGTGCGCGCCAGCTTGACGCGCATCGGATCGACGAAATGGCCATTGACCATCACCTCATAGTGAAGGTGCGGTCCAGTCGACAATCCGGTCGAGCCCAGGAAGCCGATCACCTGGCCCTGCTTGACCCGTATGCCTTCCTTCACGCTGCGCGCAAAGCCCGACATGTGATTGTAGGTGGTGATGTAGCCGTTGGCGTGCTGGATCTCAACGCGCCGTCCATAGCCCGAATCCCACTGCGCCTTGATGACCGTGCCATTGCCGGCCGCGAGAATCGGCGTGCCGATCGGCGCCGCCCAGTCGACGCCCGTGTGCATCTTGTAATAGCCGAGGATCGGATGGCGGCGCATGCCGAAGCCAGAGCGCGTTTCGCCGATGGCGATCGGCTTGCGCACAAGGAATTTGCGGCTCGAGCGGCCGTTCTCGTCGTAGTAGTCGAGCAGCCCGTCGTCGGGGGTAAAAAAGCGGTAATAGCGATAGGTCTCGTTACGGGTCGTCAGCGACGCATAGAGCAGCGCGTCGCGACCGACGCTCGCGCCGTCCTCCGCTTCGTCATAGAAGACGTCGAACGTATCGCCGCCGGAAACCCCCCGCTGCAGATCGGCGTCATTTGCGAAAACCCGCACGAGCTCATTGATGATCGGCCGCGGAATTTGCTGCTTGAGCGCGGTTTCGTAAAGGGAATCATAGAGGCGCATCGCGCCTTCATCTTCCTCGACCTCATTGCGCGACTTCGACCGGCCATTTTTGGCGAGCGACGTGGTCGCCGTCGGCGTCTGCATGAACGCGCCCCTGTCGGTCGCAGCGACGACCGATTCGATCGTTTCATCGTTGTAAACCGACATGCGGGCCAGCTGCATGTTCTTGCCCGAGCCGTCGAAGTCGGCGAAGAGCAGTTTGACGCGCTGGCCTTCGCGCACCGGATCGCCGCGCTTGTTCTTGAAGGCGGCGGCGACTGCGGCGGCCCGGCCTTTGGGCACGTCCACGCTGTCCAACACGTCGGCGAGCGTCTGTCCTCGCTTCACGACGACAAGCTTCTCTTCCATCTGTGTCGGCTGCAGCGTATCGCGCGGCGCGACGGTGACGTTTTCCGCCACCATGCGCACTTCGATTCCGGAGAAGGGCGTCAGCGATCCGCCTGGCGTCGCATAGGCGAGTGCGAGAGGGTCGATCGCCGCCCGGCTCGTGCGCGTGAGCAGCATCTGGCCGGGCAGGGGCAGCGCCGCCGCTTGCGTTCCGGCGGCGAGGCTGGATTTGACCTGCTCGATCACCTGCGCCTGCGCTTCGGCGAGCGTCAATTGGGCGCTCTGAGCCGTCACCGGCACGGCGGCGAGGTCCCGTGTCTCGAACGAGACTTCCGCCAGATCTGGGGCAAGATCGGCCTCGGCGGCGTTTTCGGGGGCGCGGGCGTCGGTCATCAGCTTGAGCGGATTATAGGCAGGCACTTCCCCTGCAAAGCTCGACGGCGCGAGCGCCAGAGTCGCGGCGACCCGCGTGAAGGCGCGGTTGCGCACGACCTCCTTGTCGCCAACGCGCGAGGTGGTCGCGGCGCGAAAGGTCTGCTTGGCCGCGACCACGTCGACCGCGCGCATCAGCCGGTCGCCCTTCTTGGGATTGACGCTCTGCTGCTCATCGGCGTCGGCGCCGCGCGCCGTCTGCGCGCGGGTCGGCGCTTCTGCGAAGCGCGTCTGTTGGTCAAGCGCCGTATAGGCGGCCGCGCTGATCAGCAGCGCGCCAGAAAGCCCCGTCAGCACCGTGCCGGAGAGCCAGCGCGTGGAGACGCGTCGTCTGTCGTCCGGCGTGTGGCGACGACCATCGACCTCGATCGCGGGTTCGTCGCCCAACCAGTCGGCGCCGCCTTGCGTCGTTGGGACGAGGCGGCCAGTCATCTGCAATACCATTCAACCTAACCGTTGCGTTTCAGTTATCGGTCTGGGGAGAGCCGCAGCGGCCGGCTTTCCCACGCCCGCCGCCGACGCCTGCGCCGACCGGCCCTTTTCTCCCCGCGCCTTTAACTTGGCGGAGGATGCTCAAATATCCCGATCAGTTCGTCAAACCGACACTTAGGACGAAGCCCTGGCTTTATGGCTCTATTGCGGCGCAGCCAAAAGGGATTGTCCACCGCCTAACCCCTGTTAAATCAGTGGTTCACGCGTCGGCACGACGAAATTGTAAAGTTTTTTTAGAAGCGAGTTGACACCCGGTAGGGAGCCGAATATATACCAGTCCATCGACGGCGGCGCTGCCAACGAGCAGCGGACGGTGTCGCTTCTTCGTCTGTCGGAAGTAACCAGCCACCCGGCTGATTGGTCGGGACGAAGACGTGTCGCCGGAAAGCGCAAGCTTTCGCCTCAGAATACCTGCGAAAAGCGCAAGCTTTTCGTCTCAGAATACGCTGTTTGACAATCAAATCGGAAGAAAGAGAAACGTGGACGGCGGAGGTCCTTGCGGACCGCTTCTCCTCGGAGAGCGGTCGATGAGACACTCTGACGGTCACGTTTTCTAAGTACACCATTGTTTTCATCGTCGTGAGACGAGAAGGCAAGTGTGCTTGGGACTCGTCAAGAGTAAAAATGTGATCAGTCAGTATCAAATCTCAAACTTGAGAGTTTGATCCTGGCTCAGAACGAACGCTGGCGGCAGGCCTAACACATGCAAGTCGAACGCCCTAGCAATAGGGAGTGGCAGACGGGTGAGTAACGCGTGGGAACGTACCCTTCGGTCTGGAATAACCCAGGGAAACTTGGGCTAATACCGGATACGTGCGAGAGCAGAAAGATTTATCGCCGAAGGATCGGCCCGCGTCCGATTAGCTAGTTGGTGAGGTAAAAGCTCACCAAGGCGACGATCGGTAGCTGGTCTGAGAGGATGATCAGCCACACTGGGACTGAGACACGGCCCAGACTCCTACGGGAGGCAGCAGTGGGGAAT
>NZ_JBPFDU010000071.1:0-91533 GCF_051062815.1 Methylocystis sp.
TCGGTCGGTGACGCCGATCGGCTCCTTGGCTTCCGTGAGCGCGCGAAACAGCCGCCATTTATGGACGACGGTCTCGGACGCGTCGGGTTTCGCCGCGAAATCTCGCGTCGCCGCCTGCGCCGCCACCATGGCGAGCGACAGCGGCCGTCGCCCAAAGGGCGTCGTTGTATGTGACTGCATGATCCTTTGCCTCGTTCAGGCAAAAGAAATCTGCTCGCCGAAACGGCGCTGACTCTTGACAGCGATTCGCGGAAGTGTGATTCTCTGAGTGCTACTTCTGAGAAGGGCTTCCGGACGGAGACGTTTCGGGGGCCTTTTTCTTTTGCTGGCGATACTCCTTTCGCCGGACCTCAATTATCTTTCGACTTGCCGTCTCCGGTTTCGAAAGAGCGAAACTCCTCGAACAACTCCGGCAAGCGAGCGGTCAGGAATTGCGCGAAGGCGCTTCCTGCTGGTTTCGCGAGCCTCACTTTCACATCGCGCTCGGAAGCGCGGATTTCGGCAATGGATAGTCCAGCCGAATCTCTGATTTCGACAATTTGCCCGGCAGGGGCATTGGCCGCCTCCTTCCGTTTGGCGGCTCCCAAGGCGCGGGCGAAACGCTCGTCGCTGTCGGCGCTGATGAAGGCTGGGAGAATGGCGACAGCCTGCGCGCGCTTCGTCGCCGCCTTCTCGCGCATAAGCTCGGCGAGTTCCTGCCAGCGGCCACGCCCGATCTTTGGCGCCTTTCCGATGGCATGAATCAAATCATCTGGAACCGCTTTCGCGACGGCAATCAGCTTGGACGCTTCCGCGCGGTCGATAGCGAGCGCTTGTTGAATGACGGCGCGGCTGCGCCCGGCGGCCTCCAGCCGGAAGGCGAAGACTGCTCGTTCTATAAAACTCAAATCCTCACGCGCGGAATTTTCGACGCCTTGAGCGACGATCAATTCGTCGTCGTTCAGCGCCCGGACAATCGCCTTGACCTGCCGCCCCAGTAGCCGCGCGGCGCGAATGCGGCGATGGCCAAAAGCAGTTTGATAACGACCCGGCACGGTGCCGTGAGCCCGCAGCAAAACGGGGATTTCCTGGCCGCTCTCGGCAATCGACTGTTTCAACGCTTCGAACGCCGTGTCGTCTTCCTGCGCAAAGCGGTCGGCGAAGGGGGAAGGATCTATGAGCGCCGGGTCGATCTCGACCACCTGTTCGCTGCCCGCGACGCGGGCGCGCAAAACTTCATTCTCGCGCTCGATTTCCGAAAAGCTTTCTTTCATCGAGCGCACGGCCCCGGCCGCCACTCGCCGCGGCTCGGGCGGATTGTTGTCAGCAGACAACATGGGGGAGGGGGGCTGGGCGAACAGGTGGCGAATCGTATCGGTGCGTTTGCTCATCGCCGCCACACCTTCTGCAAGAGGCCGAGGATTTCCGAATTGGCACCATTGACCGATTCGAGCGCCCGCTCATAGGCGGCGCGGCCGACGGAGCCCTTCTCGAGCTCGTAGAGCGATTGCTTGGTTAGCCCCGCATTGGCGATTGCAGTTGATTTCCACACTGTCGCCCCCAAAACGTCATCGCTGAATAGATTACGCAGCAGAGCGACAATCTGGGTTTCGGGCACGTCGTTGGGGTCGTGGCGAGTCACCACATAGCGGATGAAGTCATAATCGAGATTGCCGCCGGCTTCCTCTATGACCGCCATTACGTCTGCGGTCATCAGCAGGAACTGGCTCATGGAGGCCACGTCCACCATCTGTGGGTGGATGGTCACCAGCATGGCGGTCGCCGCGTTCAGAGCTCCCATGGTGAGGTAGCCTAGCTGCGGAGGACAATCGATGACGACAATGTCAAAATCATCTTCGACCTCTGCAATGGCACTGCCAACGCGGCGGAAGAAGAGATCACTACCACGCAACGACCGCTCGACCATGGCGCGCGGCGTGTGGTGTTCGAACTCCATCAGTTCCAGATTGCCCGGCACGAGCGAGACGCCGGTGAAATATGTCGGCCGCACCACGTCGCGCATTGGTCGTCGGGCATCGTCATATCGAATCGCGCCGTAAAGGGTCTCTCCCTCGCCGATGTCGAATTCCGGCTGATAGCCAAACATGGCGGATAGGGACGCTTGCGGGTCGAGATCGATCGCCAGCACCCGATAGCCTTCCAAGGCAAGGAATTGGGTGAGGTATAGCGCCGTCGTCGTTTTGGCAGAGCCGCCCTTGAAATTGGCGACAGCGACGATCTGCAGTTTGTCGCCGGGCCGGCGCGTGGGCAGGAATTCGAGCGCTTCTTTCGGTCGCGCGGCTGCGAGATATTCACGCAGTTCACCGATCTGCGCCGGCGTGTAAGACCGGCGGCCGCCCGCGGATAAGGCCGGGGAAGGGCCAAGACCATCGAGCGACAATTGCCGAAGATAGCCGTCGGACACGCCGAGGAATCGCGCCACCTCGCCCGACGAAAACGACCGGAGCGTCTTTTTCGAGGCCGGCGGAAATAGCGTCGCGCTCAACGACTGCATCTGCCCCGAAAGAACTTTGGCGTGACGGGTCATCCGCGCAAGCGCATTCTCAGGGACCAAAGAAGGTGCGGCGTTTGAGAGGATCGCCATCAAAACGGTTCCCAGTCGTTAAACGGTATGCTTCCGTCTCCGACTAGAAGGCGATTCTCGGATCTTTGCAAGAAATAAAGAGTTAACGAAAACTTAAGGTGCTTGGCGCGCTCACGAGAACCCCAACGCGCAAAGGCGCACTGTTCATTAGCCGCCTTTACCAAACCGCCACACGGGAATTCCCATCTTGCGCGCTTTGTCGGCGAGGTTCTCGACGATGCCGGAACCGGGGAAGATCATCACACCGATTGGCAACGTTTCCAGCATCACATCATTGCGCTTGAAGGGCGCGGCGTTCTTGTGACGGCTCCAGTCCGGTTTGAACGCGACCTGAGGAACCTTGCGATTGTCCGCCCAGCAGGACGCGATCCGTTCGGCGCCTTTGGATCCACCGCCAAGGAGAAGGACCATATCGGAATGCTTCGCATGGACCTTGTCGAGAGCTTCCCAAATCCGCCGATGATCATTACACTCGGCTCCGCCCGCGAAAGCGATCCGGGGTCCGCGCGGCAAGAGCACTTGTGTCTCGGCCAGCTTCTTGGCGTTCAGGAAATCGCGACTATCGATCATCGCAGCCGTCAGTGCGCGGTGATTGACCTTTGAACCTGATCGGGGACGCCAGACGGAGCCTGTCTCGGCCGCATAGAGTTCGGCGAGATGGTCCCGGAAGAATTCGAAGGCGTTGCGGCGTTCGTTGAGCGTCAGCCCTTGCGCGATCAACCGCTCCAGTTCGACCGAACGGATTTCCGAGCCGTCCTGTTCGGACTGTGCGCGACGCTGTGCGGTTTCGTTGTCGTCGAGCTCGCGATCGACGCGCTCCGCCTTGCGATGGAAGAGGTTGACGAAAGCCCAGAGCAGATCGGGTAGGTCGGCTTCGAGCCGCGTATTGAGAAAGAGATTTGAAAGCGATTCGACGGCGGATTCGAGGGCCATTGACGCAGAGTCGGAAGAGGGGAGGGGACGCGGATCCGGCTCGTCGTCTAAGGGGCGATAGCCCTGAAGCGCGAGTTCGTCGAGGAGATATGACAATGGCGATTCGTTTGGAGCGTCGTGGGGGAGGGACGTGATGTCGATATCCATGGCGTTGCACTTTCGCTTCAAGGCCGCGCCGATCGCGGCCTGACAGCGATCACGAGCCACGGGCGGGTCGCGACGCACCCGAAGGGCCGCAGCAAAGCAAAGGACGCTTCCCGATGACTTGTTTGCTCCGCGAGGAATGCCCGGCTTTTGCGCCGGTCAGGGGAAAGAAGTCCGCGGGAAGCGTTGCGGCAAGCGAGCCGCTTGTGGCGTCATCGCTGCTCTTTCAGGCCGGCGCGCGGCCCTGTACGTGAAATGCATCTGCCACAGACGATCGGCTCGGCAACACCCACGACGATCGGCCTTCGCGCCAATATCCGAAATTCCGATGGCGCTATAAGAAGTCGTTATGCCCCCGAAGATGCCCCTAACCGCGAAGAACCTCGAAGCGCTCGGCCCCGAACGGCTCGCCGAACTCCTGATCGAGATCGGCGACGCAAACGCCGCCGTCAAACGCCGTTTACGGCTCGAACTTGCCGGCGGGCATAGTTCTGCAGATGTCGCGCGCGAAATCCGCAAGCGCTTAAACTTGATCGCCCGCTCCCGAAGCTTCGTCGACTGGCAGAATCGGCGCGGGCTCGTCGAGGATCTCCAGACGCAGCGACGCGCCATCGTCGATCACGTTGGCAAGACCGATCCCAAAGAAGCGCTCGATCTGATGTGGGGCTTAATGGCGCTGGCCTCATCCGTCTCTGCGCGCTGCGACGACAGCAGCGGAACGGTGATCGGAATCTTTCATGATGGCGTAAGCGATCTCGGGCGGCTGGCCGAAGCCGCCAAAAGCGATGCCAAAGACCTGGCCGATCACGCGTTTCAGGCCTTGCTCGACAATGACTATGGCCAGTTCGATCATCTCATCCCCACACTCAGCGCGGCTCTCGGCGATGCGGTCCTCGAACATTTGAAGAGTCGTCTTGTCGCGCTGTCGAAAGAACCCGCCATAAAACCAGCCGAGCACGAGCGGCGAAAGATTGGCTGGTCGACGGACGGGCCGATCTACCAAGACGAGATCGCCAATCGTCATCGAAACCACGTCGTTGAAATGGCGCTGAGAGACATTGTCGACGCGCAGAACGACGTCGACGCCTTCATCGCTCAATATGATCCAGCAACACGAAAGGTTCCACGCATAGCGGCTGGAATTGCTGAGCGGCTGCTTGCCGCTAGCCGAGCGGCCGAGGCGTTGCAAACGATCGAAGCGGCGGAACACAAGCGTTCCGACTGGCCAGAATTGGAGTGAGAGGATGCGCGCGTCGCCGCACTTCAAGGGCTCGAACGCAGCGGCGACGCACAGGCGGCGCGCTGGTCGTGCTTTGAGCGATTTCTCTCGGCGCGACATTTGCGCGATTATCTGAAACGGCTTCCCGACTTCGACGACATCGAGGCCGAAAACGGCGCGCTCAATTACGCGGAGAATTTTGCAAATTTCCCGGCGGCTCTAGTGTTCCTGGCGTCATGGCCTGCGTTGGATCGCGCGGCGAAACTCGTACTGGCGCGCGCGGAGGAATTAAACGGCGATCATTACGAAGTGCTGTCGCCCGTCGCCGACGCGTTGGCCAGCAAGCATCCTTTGGCGGCGACGCTCGCCTTGCGCGCGACGATCGAGTTTTCTCTCGATCACGCCCGATCCAGCCGATACAAACACGCCGCGCGCCATTTGCAGGAATGCGCTTAGCCACGGCCAAATTAGAGACCTTCACGTCGAAACCTCGGGCTAGCGAGGGAACTCACTGTGCCGAACGCCAATTGCGATGGCTTCGCCGCCTTGCCCCGTCCCTCGCGACTACGATTGCAATCTCGCCGCTCCACGCTGGTGGACTAATTATAATTTTGATGTTGCAAACTAGTCCATATCGGTATAGCCAAAGAACCTATTAATTGGAGGCGTCTTGACGTGTCAGCGGACGACATTAAAATTACTAATGATGAAATCGTCCAGATGGCCAGGCTGGCGCTCGCTGGGCGGCAGCAGGACGTTCAGGCATTCCTCCGCCGCTTAGCCCGACGCCATCGCGTGGAGCTTCCAGGCTTAGCCGCGCAGCTCACCCAGCTTCTACAGGAAGCGCCTACCCGGCAGTCGCCCCTGCGCCGTGAAGCTTCGGCCCCGGTTCCGGTAGACCTCGAGAGTCGCCTTCAGCTCCTTCGTGTCGAAGAGCGCCCCACGCTGGACGTGGAGCCGATCTGGGATACGTCGGTGAAGCGCGCCCTTCACCAGATTCTGTCGGAACGTCAGCGTGACGAGGCGCTGCTGAAGCAGGGCCTCGTTCCAACACGTTCGATCATCTTCACCGGCCTGCCGGGCGTTGGAAAAACCCTGGCCGCGCGCTGGATCGCCCGCGAGCTTAACTGCCCGCTCCTAACCCTGGATTTGTCGGCGGTAATGAGTAGCTTCCTAGGTCGCACGGGTACCAATGTTCGTCACGTCCTCGACTACGCCAAGAGTGTCCACGGCGTCCTGCTGCTGGATGAACTGGATTCGATCGCCAAGCGGCGCGATGACAACACGGACGTTGGCGAACTGAAGCGCCTCGTTACCGTCTTGCTGCAAGAAATTGACGACTGGCCGGCGACCGGCCTTCTCTTGGCTGCGACCAATCACCCCGACCTGCTGGACCCCGCCGTCTGGCGCCGCTTCGAGATGCGTATTGAGTTTCCGATGCCGAGCGAGCCCGCTGTGCGCCAGGCCATCGAGACCTTCATGGGGCCGAGTAAGGCCTCCGGGGCTTGGCGGGATGTTCTGGCCGTCACGCTTCGTGGCCTCTCGTTCAGCGACATTGAGCGCGAGGTGATGCTAGCGCGCCGTGCCGCAGTGACCCGCGATATCCCGATTGAAGATGCGCTTGGTGAGATGGTGCAGAGCCGAATCGAGCCGATGCCCCGCCGCGAGCGTGGTCAGATTGCCATGTGGCTGACCGAGGCGGGTGTCTCGCAGCGTCAGGTGAATGAGCTGACTGGCGTTAGCCGCGACACCATCCGGAAAAAGACGAAGCCGGGCGGCGTGGACAACCAGGAGGAATAGCAGATGGCCGGGCGCGTTAATTTTCTGATCGGCTACGGCGAACGCCTAGCGTCCGATATGGCCGCGCCAATCGCCGGCGCGCCGAAGCGCCACCCCTACACCTTCGCGGAGGCTCGACAGCGCCTCGCACCCAAGGTGAAAGAGACGGCGCGCGAGCTTGCCGAACTTCCAGAATTGGTTTGCCCTGGCGACCAGGCGGTCGCGCTCATGACGCTACACCCCAGCTATCTCGCCAAGTCCTACTACCCCGGCGAGCTGCTCAAGACTTACCAGCTTGAGACGATTGGCAGCCGGGCGCGTGAGGTCTCACCCGACAAGTGGACGAAGAAGAATCCGCCGGAATCCGCCGTGACGTCCGAGCTGTTCGTCGCTGGCACGCGGCGAAATTTCCGGCGGTTCGCCGAGAATATCGACCGCTTCAGTGAGGCGGCGCAAGGAGCGGGCGATCTCATCAAGATCGAGGACATTCGCGTCCAGGACGTCCGGGAAAAACTAAAGCCCCTAAGGTCGGCCGAAAAGGAACCTCTCCTAGAGGTGGTCCTGCATGCTCAGCCCATCCGCGACGACGCCTTCATCCTGGAAGGCTTCGAGACTTACCTAGAAGGGTTCGGCGTCACCCTTGATCTCGACAAGCGCCGGTTCTTCGCCGAGGGGCTCTGCTTCCTCCCGCTGCGCATCCCGCGCGAGATCGCCGCCGACGTCGCTAGATACTCGTTCCTACGCGTGGCCCGCGAGATGCCGCGGCTCCGCCAATTCCGTCCGCTGGTCCGGGCGAGCACCGGCTTCACGCCTTTTGCCTGCAAGCTGCCGAACGAGGGCGCGATTGATCAAGATGTCCGCGTTGCGGTCTTCGACGGCGGTGTAAAGGCCGATGGCAAGTTGAACCCCTGGGTGAATCGTAAGAAGACGAAGAACATCGGCGCGCCGGTCGAGGAATTTTTGAACCACGGCACGGCGGTCACCTCGGCGCTCCTGTTCGGGCCGCTGCAAGACGGGGTCACGGCTGAAAGGCCCTATGCAAAGGTCGATCACTACCGCGTCCTTGACGAGAACACTATGAAGGACGATCAGGCCGAACTCTATACGGTCTTGGAACGCATTCAGGACGTGCTTGAGTCCCGGCCAAAATACGACTTCGTAAACCTCAGCCTGGGACCTGACCTCCCTGTCGAGGACAATGACGTCCATGCTTGGACAGCAGTCCTCGACCAAATGTTCGTCGATGGACAGACCCTCCCCACCATCGCGGTCGGGAACAGCGGCGAGATGGACTGGACCTCTGGCAATGCCCGCATCCAGACGCCCGCCGACTGCGTAAACGGCCTCTCAATCGGCGGTTGCGACCGTAGCGGTCCAGGTTGGAAACGCGCTCCGTATAGCTCCATCGGCCCTGGTCGCAGCCCGGGGATTATGAAGCCAGATGGCGTGGCCTTCGGCGGATCGAGCCGTGAACCTTATTGGGTTCTCAACGCCCAGGACCCCAGCAAGACGATTCCGATCACTGGAACGAGTTTCGCCGCGCCTACCGCGCTCCGCACCGCGATTGGCATCAAGTCGCACTTCGGGAAGCTTTTGACGCCCTTGGCGGTTAAGGCGCTGTTGCTGCATGGAGCGGACGACGGCGGCTTCGATAAGGCCGAGGTCGGCTGGGGCCGGCTGCCCGAACAGGTCAGTGACATTGTCATGACAGACCAGCACGCGGCTCACATCGTGTATCAGGGTGAACTCCGCCCCGCGAGCTGGGTGAGGATGCAAATTCCGATCCCAGGCGCGAGCATGCGCGGCAACGTTGAGATCGCTGCCACCTTCTGCTTCGCAACCTCAACGGACCCGCAGGACCCGCTCAACTACACCCGCAGTGGCATTGAGGTGCGCTTCCGCCCTCACGACGGGAAGCGCAAGGACCCGGGCCAAATCCACGCCGACGCCAGTTATTTCTTCCAGGCCAGAGACGTTTCGTTCGAAGAAGTCGATCTCCGCGCCGACGCTCATAAGTGGGAAAACACTCTGCACAAGTCGCGGACGATGCGGGCCCCCGGCCTGCGTAACCCGGTCTTCGACGTCCACTACAACGCGCGAGCCGGCGGCCGCAACACCTTGAGCGCGGATAAGATTCCCTACGCCCTCGTGATCACCATCACGGCGCGCAAAACGCCCAACCTCTACGACCAAATCCTGCAACGTTACCCGACTGTGCTGGAGCCCTTGCGCCCGGTGGTCGATATCCCGGTCCGCACCTGAAACCCGAAATCTAGGCTCCTCAGTTCTGCAGTGAACGGCCGCTTTGGGTCAGACCACGCCTTTAGCAACGCGCATCAGGAGCGTCTGCTTTCTTCGAAGTCAGACATTGGCAGTAATTTCACTAACCGGAGCCGAAGGCGTTCCAGTGCAATGTGCCGCAGTTCGTCGTTAAAATCCTTACCTTGCGAGGCAATCATTCCAGCTTCGACGCCTACAGCCGCGGCGCGTTCCGCAAGTTTGCGCATAGCGTTTCGACCAGCGCTATCATTATCTGCTGCGATGAGCAGCCGACGCAGCCCGGCCGGAAATTTCCACGCCGCGAGATGCGCGGCGGAGAGCCCCGCGATCATTGGAATATCGGGGAAGGCGCTTTTGAGCGAAAGCACGGTTTCGATCCCTTCGCCGATGATCACGAAATCGTCGATCACACCGAAGCGCACGCCATTGCCGAGAATGGCGCCGAGCGAACGCCGCTGCGAAGCGACATTCGCCTTGTCATTCCTATCTGGATCGACAAACGTCCGATGAATTCCCCTGATCTCGCCCTTATTGTCGGTGACGGCAGCGATAAGCGCCGGCAATTTGCGCGACGGCGAATTTCGACTCTCGCGATAGATCAGCGCCGGGTGATAGCGTAGCGGCGCGTCGCTCAGATCAGCGGTGATTTTTCGCGCGCGCAGATAGGCCTCGGCCTTTGTGCCGACGATCGGCCGGCAGGCCGCCCAGATTTTGCGTGCGAACGTACTCGTGTCGTATTCGCTTGCCCTTCGACCATGATGCTCGGTCGGCGTTTCGCGCGGCGCCCGCAAAAAGCGCCGCGCCTCATCGAGCGTGTCGCGAAAGGACGCAAAACCCTCCCGCGCACGAATGAGATCGAGCAGGTCGCCATGTTCTGACGTTGCCGAGTCAGTCCATTTTCCCCTCGCTCCCTTGCCGGAAAGCGGACCCTTCAACCGCACATAGAGACTGCGGCCCGCATTGTTGTTCACGTCGCCGACGATCCAGTAATTGCCGCAGCGGCGACCGTTGGAGAGATAATGCCTGCAAACGGCCTCGACATTTTCGGCGAGGCTGCGGGACAGAGTCCGAGCGGGGCTTTCCATCATCGCCTCCCTTCTCTTAATTGCTGACGCGGGTCGCGGGCGCGACGCGGAGCAGGGGATAGAGCGCAAGAAGCCTCTCGACGATTTTTGCAGCCTCGTCGCCCAGCGGCACGAAGACCCGCAGCTTCCAGGCGATGATTTCTGCAATCAGGCCCTGCGCCTTCAACCGGTCGACCATCGTGTCGCCAAAGCCCGTGAGTTCGAGCCGATGCCGGCTCATCACAAGCGCGCACTTGAGGACCAGCCCCTCAGCCAAAACGAGCCCAGCTCCGTCCTGCATGACTGCAGCTATGGCGGCAACCGGCGCGAGGGCAGGGGCGCCGGCGCCTGTCGCCTCTCCGAGGACGGCGGCGCTCGCCGGCGAGACGAGCCGGCCGATGAGGCGTTCGCTCTGGTCTGTTTGCAACCGATAGACTCGCGCGGCCTCATCCGGGAGCCGATTCCAGACCGGCAGCAATAGGCCGGTCACGATATGAAACGTGCTTTCGGTCAGGTCGGGGAGGGAGGCGACCTCGCTCTCCCACGCCCGCTGAAATTCTTCTGAAGATGCGTCGCGCCAATGCGAGCGCTCCATGGTTTCGAGCGTGATCACATCGGCATGTGCGGGCCGCAGCAGCCGAACGCGCGGCTGAACCGAGCCGTCGTCCTGCATCAACGCTGTCGCCGGCAATTTGACCGCCGCGCGCCCCGACTGGTCGTTGACCATCAGTCGCGATTTTTGCGAAGTCGTCGCATGGTCGAACGCCGCGTCAAGCGTTGTGATCCGCGTCTTGTCCTTGCGCAGGATGGTCAGCAGCTGTGTCTCCGCCCCGCTCCTGCCATGCACGGCGATGGTCTGGCGATTGGTGACGACGAGGCTCTCAGCCATCAGCGTCTCGACGCCGACATCGAAGACGCCGGCCTGAATCGCCGCCTCGACCTGCGCCGCCATTAACCCCTCGAACACGTCGAAGAGGAGATTTTGCAGAGCGATCGGCAGCGCGAGGATGCGATTGAGGAAAGTCGAGATCAGCGGCAGCTCCTCCTTGAGGCTCCCGTCCCGGTCGGTGAGATCGAGGCCTGTCGCCTCCATAAAGCGCGTCAATGAGCAACCTTCGACCTTGCCGCCAAAGACAAGCTGATACAGCCGGCGCAGCGCCGCGCGCCCATAGGGCGATTCGAGATTATCCTCCGGCCGGAACAGGCCCTGGCCGCCGGTCTGGCGCTGGCCCCGCGTGATGGCGCCGAGCGTGTCGAGCCGCCGGGCGATCGTCGAGAGAAAGCGCTTTTCTCCCTTCACGTCGGTCGCGACCGGGCGGAACAAGGGCGGCTGCGCCTGATTGCTGCGGTTGGTGCGCCCGAGGCCTTGGATCGCGTTATCCGCCTTCCAGCCGGGCTCGAGCAGATAGTGGACGCGCAGCCGTTGGTTCTTCGCGCTGCGCTCGGCGTGATAGGAGCGCCCAGTGCCGCCGGCGTCGGAGAAGACGAGGATGCGCTTCTCGTCGTCCATGAAAGCCTGCGTCTCGCCCAAATTGGCGGAAGCCGGCCGGTTCTCGACGCAAAGCCGGTCGGAGCCATCGGCGTTGGTCTTGCGCACGATCCGCCGCGTGCGGCCGGTGACCTCGGCCACTATCTCGGTCCCGAAGCGCTGCACGATCTGATCGAGCGCGCCCTGCACGGCCGGCAGCGCTGCGAGATGCTCGATCAGACGATCCCGACGCTCCATCGCCTCGCGCGATCGAACCGGATTGCCATTCTCATCGACAACGGGCCGCGAGTGAAGATCGCCATTCTCGTCGGAATAGACCTCGAAGAGCTGCGTCGGGAAGGAGTGTGCGAGATAGTCGAGAACATATTCGCGTGGGGTGATGTCGCAGGAGAGATCGCCCCATTCCGACGAGGGGATTTCCGCAAGGCGGCGCTCCATCAGGGCTTCGCTGGTCGAGACGATCTGGATGACGGCGGCGCGACCCGCCTCCAAATCACGCTCGATTGCAGCGATGAGGCTCGGAACCTTCATCGCCGTGATCAGATGGTTGAAGAAGCGCTGCTTGTTCGATTCGAAAGCCGAGCGCGCGGCGCTCTTGGCGTTGCGGTTATAGGCCCGGCCGCCTTCGCCGGTGATATTCGCCGCCTCCAGCGCCGCGGCGAGATTATTGTGAATGATTTCAAAAGCGCCGGCATAGGAATTATAGATGCGGATTTGTTCGGCCGAGAGCTGATGCTCCAGCATCTCGACCTCAACGCCGGCATAGGAGAGCGCGCGAGACGCATAGAGGCCGAGGGCCTTGAGATCGCGCGCCAGCACTTCCATCGCCGCAATGCCGCCCGCCTCCATCGCCGCGACAAAATCGAGCCGCGTCACGAAGGGCATGTCGGACGAACCCCACAACCCCAAGCGCGTCGCATAAGCGAGATTGGCGACGGTCGTCGCGCCGGTCGCCGAGACATAGAGGACGCGCGCGTTCGGCAGGGCGTTCTGCAATCTTAATCCGGCTCGGCCCTGCTGCGAGGCGGTCTTCTCGCCGCGCTCGCCCTTGTCGCCAGCCGCGTTGGCGAGCGCATGCGCCTCGTCGAAAACGATGACGCCCTCGAAATCGGCTCCGAGCCAGTCGATAATCTGCGACAGGCGCGAAGCCTTCACAGCGCCGTCGCGGCCCTGCCGCTTATCCGAGCGCAAGGTCGCATAGGTCGTGAAGAGAATGCCCTCCGACAGTTTGATCGGCGCGCCCTGCTTGAAGCGGGACTGAGGGACGATTTGCAGCTTCTCCTGCCCGAGCGCCGACCAGTCGCGGTGCGCGTCTTCGAGAAGCTTGTCGGATTTGGAGATCCAGAGCGCCTTGCGGCGGCCTTTCAGCCAATTGTCGAGAATGACGCCAGCAACCTGACGCCCCTTACCGGCGCCTGTGCCATCCCCAAGGTAATAGCCGCAGCGAAAGCGCACCGCATTTTCCGCGTCATCCGGCGCGGCGGAAACCGCTTCGAAGCTTTCATTGACGAGGAAGGAGCCAGCGAGAAGCCCGCGATGGGCTTCACCGGCGTAGATGACGCTCTCGAGCTGCGCGTCGGACAGGAGCCCGGACTCGACACTCTTGGGAAGGTGCGGTCGATAGCCTGGCTTTGGCGGCGCGACCGACGCCATGGCGGCGGATTGGACGAGCGTCGTCGGATGCCGCTTCGCTCCCTCGATTGCGATTGACTGCACCGCATAGGGCTCATAGAGCCCGGCGCTGAGCGCGCCGCCCTGGGGCGCTTTCCAGTCGCGAAGCGCGTAGGCGACTTCGACGATCTCTGAAGACACGCGCGGAGCAGGGGTCGGAATGGCACCCGCGTTGCGCTGTGCAGAATCGATAAATGCGGGATGTGGCGCAGCGGGGCGTGTTGCGACGATCAGCGCAAACGGCTTCGCGGTCGAACCGACGCCGCCCTGGATTGGAGCATCGCCATTGCCCGGCGCGAGCGCAAGAGACGCGCGCGGCGGGATATCGCGCTGCACCAGCGCGAGCAACTCTGAAACGTCGGCGACCGGACCAAGTCCAGCGACAAATTCATTCGGGTTCTCAGCCGGCGTTTTATCGAAGACCGTCAGCCGGCTTTCGACGCTCGTCCCGTGCCGCGCGAAAAATCCGCGCGCGAGCGACGCCGTGAATACGAGCCGTCCCTGTTCCTGCAGGCGCTCGAAACTTCCGCGCCAGCTGTTCGCGGTCGGGGAGAAACTTTCGCCCGTGATGGCGACAAGCCGTCCGCCGGGGCGAAGGCGAGAGAGAGACGCGCGAATATGTTCGAAGGTCGCGGCGGCATGTCGTCCCTCGATCAAGGGCGAGGCGGAGAAGGGCGGGTTCATCAGCACGACGGTTGGAACAAGATCGGCGGCGAGGCGATCGTGAAGCTGCGCGCCGTCGACGCGGCTGAGCCGCGCTTGGGGAAATAGACCTTTCAGAAGATCGGCGCGCGTCTCGCCCCATTCATTGAGGACGAGTTTCGCGCCGGCGAGCTCGGCATGGATCGCCAGCATCCCCGTACCCGCGGAGGGTTCAAGCACGACGTCGTCGGCTCTAATCCCTGCCGCAAGGCTCGCGACATAGGCGAATTCCAGCGGCGTCGAGAATTGCTGCAGCGCCTGGCTTTCTTCCGAGCGGCGCGTTTCGCTCGGAAGTAGCGCGCCGACTTTCTTGAGCATGGCGAGAAGGCGCGCCGGATCATTCGCCGCGCGCGCAGCCATTGCCGGCCCATAGCGACGCAGGAACAAAACTTGCGCCGCCTCGACCGCCTCATAGGCGTCCTTCCAGCTCCAGGCCCCTTGCGAGTCGCTTGCGCCAAAAGCGGCTTCCATCGCCACGCGCACGGCTGGGGCGTCGATGACGCGTCCCTTCGCAAGATGCGCGACGAGCGTTTGCGCCGCCATGATCAGCGCATGCGGCTTGTCCGTCGCAACGAAGGAAAGTTCGGATTGTTCGCGGGGCGTTTCAGCAACGGCGAGGATCGGGCTCATCGATTGTCTCCGGGATTGTGACGGCCCGGGACGCTCTCTCTTTGCTCCTCCCGGGCTCGCCCTCACGGCCAAGCCCTTTTCCTCTTCTCTCCCCCCGCCGTCGCGCCGACGATCAGCGCCGTGACGCCGCCGCCGCCAATCCGTCAGAACGACGACGCCGATTTTTGTGATGACTTACTGCGCCGCGCAACGGCGTTCTCGCGACAGCGGGCGCGCCAGGCGATTGCGTAAGGCCGATCCGTCGGCGTCAACAGATCCAGAATGTCCTCGGGGCAGTCGCTCGCGCAGGGCCCCATAGCTTCGGTCATATCTTTGTAGCCGAAGATGAATCCTTCCGGATCACGCGGATTGTAGTAGGTGAGGCAGACGAGCGCGAAGACCGCGCGCGCCCCGCCGCTGTGCTGCTCGATGGCGGCGTAATAGGTGTCGCCAAGAAGGATGGAGCGCAGGACCTTCGATCGGCCTTCCGCATTCTCGAAGGTAAACTGCGCGTCGAGATAGTCACGCGGTCCTGCATGACCGCCGAGTGATTGCATATAGAGCCAGCCCATCGCGGCGCCTTTCAAAATGGAGGGAACATGCGCGCGTCAGGGCGCGCGACGGTGGAGACAGAAGTTCAGGGAGCGACGAATGCGCGTCTCTGATCGGACGCGCCGAAGGGCCGCGTCGACGCGGCAGATGCGGCGAAAGGCGGGACAACGCGCGCCATCCCGCCTCGAGCATCATTCCGCGGCCGTGGCGCGCGGCTCCTCTTCCTCAGCGTCGAGCAAAGCCGCGTCGTCGTCATCGCCCAGGAAATCCGGCAAGGCGTCGCTTTCTTGCTTTTGGACGATTGCCGCGTCAGCATCATCCGTTGTCGAGCCGCGAAGCGGCTCGGGCAACCAGCCTGTTCCCTGGAGCAGACGCTGGGCCTCGACCGCCATGTCGGATTTTTTCAGATGGTCGATCATCTGCGCGGTCGCTTCGCCCTTGGCCTCGCGCACCGCCGCCAGAATCCGCGCCTTGGTCACCTTGCCGAAATAACTCTCAACAGTCGGCGTCCAATGCGCGCTCATATCGAGCCCGACATGTTCGGCCAGTCGATCGGCATGATCCAGCGCCTTTGAACGGCGTTCGTGCGGAAGCTGCAGCGCGTTGACGCTCTGACCGACGCAAAAGGCGAAAAGCCCGGCGGTCGACTCGCGATCCGCTTTGACCAGCCAGTCCCAGAGATCGTCCGATTTCTTCGGCAATCGCAATTGCCAATGGCCCTGCGCCTCGTCACTCGCCCGCGCCGTAGCGCTATCAGCGAGGCCGGAAGCATAGCCGCCGAGCGGTGCGGATTTGGCGTCGACCTCGATGCAGCCGTCGAAGCGGCCGGAAGAGTAAAAACTCTTCAACGCCAGCGCGTGGGTCGCTGCAAGAAACGCCGCCTCCGGATCATTGGCGAGCGCGACGCGCAGCGCGAGCGTTCGGTGGGCGGTGAGATCGCTCATCAATCGGTCGGACAGTTTCGACGAGACTTCCGTCTCGTCCTGGTCGGCCGCGTCTCCATCGGGACTGCCGACCGCACCGTCGCCAGCGCGTTTTGGAGCGGCCACCGATCCCGTGGACTCGCCGGCGGCCGGCGCGCCTGCGGGCTCCTCATCCTCGGGCCGGACAAAGCCGCGCTCGACCTTCAGAGCGCCATCATAGTCGATGCAGACAAATATGCCGGCGCGCGAGATTTCGGTCGGATCGTAGATTGCCGGTCGCTCGTCAACCGCCGCAATCTCCTTTTCGAGTTCCGCGAGCCTGCGGTCCACCTCTTCGGGAAGATCTTGCGCGCCCTCATGTTCGTCCGACAGCGCGTCATATTCGGCGAGCGCAGCGTCGTAACGCGCCTGCTGTTCTTCCGAGACGGGTGCATATGTCGCCGGCAGCCGCCGCAGCCCATTGGTGTGGCCATAGGGAAAATCGATCGCGATCTCCGACCATTTCCAGCCTTCGGCGCGAAGCGCGTCGGCGGCATCGGCGAGCTTCTCACGAGCGAGACGGTCGAGCAGGGCGACATCCTGCAGCCAGCCTCCATGATCCTGCTGGAAGAGATCGCGAAGGACGACGCCGCCCGCCGCCTCATAGGCTTCAACGCCGACGAAGACCGCGCGCTTGTCCCCCGCCTTCACCGCGCCTTCGGTCAGCATCCGCCGGATCGTGTAGGGCTCCTTGTTGTAGGAACGGTTGAGAGTCTCCCAAACTTCCTCCTGCCGCGCATGGTCGTCAGTGACGCAAAAGGCCATGAGCTGCTCGAGGCTCAATTCTTCGGCGACGTAAAGGTCGAGCAGCTTCTGGCTCGCCGCTGCGAGTTTCAGTCTCTGTCGCACCACCGGCGCGCCAACGAAAAAGCGCGCGGCGATCTCATCAATCGTGACGCCCTGATCCTGCAAATTCTTGAACGCCCGAAACTGATCGAGCGGATGCAGCGCCTCCCGCATTGTGTTCTCGGCGAGCGAATCCTCCTCCTCGATCCCGTCGGTTTTCACGATGCACGGAACGGGCGCGTTTTTCGCGAGGCGCTTCTGCTTGACGAGCGATTTAAGCGCCGCGAGACGTCGCCCGCCCGCGCTGACCGCGAATTTCCCTGTTTCGGCGCCCCCGTCGTCCACGACCGGCCGAACGCTCAAGGACTGCAGCAATCCACGCCTTGCGATATCCTCGGCCAGATCCTCGACGCTCACCCCCGCCTTGATCCGCCGCACATTCGCATCCGACGCCACGAGCTTGTCGAGCGCGATATCTCGCGCCGCCGTCAAAACAATTTTCGCCATATCCCTGAACTCCGCGACGGATGGGCGAGAGCCTCTCTTTCACCCTCTGCTCCGTCGAAAAGCCCAAAGGGCTCTCTCGCTCTCAGGCCGCCGCCTCCCTGCCGCCGCAACCGGGCACGTTCCGTACCTCGGCGCCCGCGCGCGCGTAAGCCTCGGCGACCGCGGCGAGTGGCGCATAGGACAGCGCGCGCCAGGGCGGCGGATCGGCCGGCTTGCCGATCGCGATCATCGGACCGCGAATCGCGAGGTCCGCGACCTTTCCGAAATCGACCATGCGGCTGTCGATCACGGGCAAGGCCGCCGCGATCGCCGCAGCTTTGACCGGCTCGCAATCATAGCCGCTCAGCCAGCCGGTCTCGTAATGCAATGAAAACCCGCCTCTTCCGATGAAGAGATGCCCGCCGTCAGTGGCGAGGGCCTTGGCGATCGTCTCACCGTAGTTGTCGGTCATGAGCGAAATCTCCGCGACGAGCGCGCGGGAGCCTTTCTCTCGCTTTCTGTCCCGTCGTGAAGCGCGCTCACCGCTCTCGCTCTTCGCAAAAGCAGCGTGAAAGGCCCGGCGCGCGACCGGGGGCGGCATCCTGTCCTGCCTTCCGCGCTTGTCGAGCCACAGCCTTGCTTCGGATGCCGCGCCGCAAAGCGCAAGCAGGCAAAGTCTAATAAACTGGCAAAAATTCCCGAATTGCCCTTGGCAGCCGCGCGAGAATCTATGACAGTGCTGGGGCGGTGTCGTGATTTTTCCGGGGCAAAATGATCGGCGGCGAGCCAAAGTGGTCGCGTAAGGCGGGTAAAGCGGGGGGAACGGCTCAGGCGGATCGACGACGCCGGCTCATGGTCGTCACGATCGCTGATCGGCTCGAGTCGCCCTATCTCGCAAACCTCTCGAACCGCCTAATCGCCGAACAGGCGAAGAGCGGCTTGTCGAAGCCGGAATTCGCCGAATTCGTCGGCATGTCAGGGTCGCAATTTCGCTATGTGCGTCGCCGGCTCGGGAACCCGTCCATCACAATGTTGGCGGAAATTTCGAAAAAGCTTCGCGTCCCGCTCTACGAGTTGCTCGAAGCCAAGCCGGTTCGCGATCGTAAGAATCCCTCCGGGGCGAAAATGGTCGAGACGATGGGCGCCGTCGTAAACGAGCGCTTCCGCAATAGCGGCCTGACCAAACAGGAATTTGCAAAATTTCTGAACGTATCCCTGCCGCAGCTCTATCTCATCACCGATGGCGTATCGAACCCGTCCCTGCTCGTGCTCGTGGAACTCGCGGAACGATTGGACATCAGCTTGTGGGAATTGCTCGGCGTCGAGTCGCCACGCAAAGCGGCGAGAGGCGCCAAACGCGCGGCGACCCCGAAAACTTCGCGAGCTGCGCGGCTTCCATCTCAACGAGAAGCGTGAGGAAAGAGCGCAGAGGGACCATTTCCTCGTTTTTCGTTACCTGAGGAAGGCAACAATATGACGCTTAGCCGAAGTTCGGAACGTCCGGTATTGGGCATTTCGCCGGCTTGGCTTGTCCAGCGAGGATCGGGCTGAATGCAGAATGGCAGGTTTGGCTTGAACCACTTGGAGTCGTGAGCCGTGCGACCTCAGCATGTGCCGATTCATGCAAGATACAGCTACAGTTTCAAACCAGCGTTCGACCGCGTGATTGCTCGTTGCGAAATCCAATTAAGGAGCATCGGCGATCTCCCTTGCGTTTCCCAGGAGTCCCCGAGGGTGGCAACTGATGCCGTCCTCATCAGCCTTGACCCGACATAGCTCCGAAGCTATATACATTAAATATCAGACTTTACGACGCCCGTGAGGCGGAGTTTCTGGCTGTGGAGCATCGGAGTCAGACCGAACTACTCGCCATTGCGAAGCTGTTCGCCGAATTCGGTCTGCAGCTCGGTCGCCCATCGTCGACACGCTCAAAGGCTCGAAACAGGCCAAGAGAAAGGAGATGCATTCTCTGCTGCAGACGATGAATGTCGTGCAGCCTTCGCGTGCGATCCTGAGAGGAGCACGATCGAGGTCGCGACAAGTCGGCCAGTAGCCAGAGGCGCTTCTACAAGCAGCTTATCGCCAAGGCGGGCAGCTGGTTTTCCGACCATCTGGAAAACCTTAAATCCGTAAAGAAGGGGACGATCCTGTGGGAAGGAGCATCGATCAGGTCATAGCTTCCCTGCCCCGCGACCAGCAGGAGCAGATCGAAGCGCGCTATGACGAACTCCGGCAGGAGGTCGAAGGACTCCGCGGGCTGCGCCAGATCGCGGGCAAGGCCCAGGAAGATGTCGCGACCGCCCTGAACATCAAACAACCCTCCGTCTCCAAGATCGAAAACCAGGCGGATATGTATCTCTCGACGCTACGCAGCTATGTCGAAGCGATCGGTGGCAAACTCGAACTGACGGTGAAGCTGCCGGCCCGGCCGCCCGTACGGATCGAACATCTCGGCGTCCTAACTCAGCCGGCAGCGAAGCCAGCAGCAAGGCGAGCTGGTTCTCGGCGGAGGCTTGCTTGACGCCCGAGACAATCACTCGACTTCTGGCCTCAATGAACGCCGGCCGCCTTTTGGTGGTCTGCGGCGCCGGGCTGTCGATGGCGCCGCCCAGCAGCCTGCCGTCTGCCCGAACTGTCGCCGAGCGCTGCTTCGACAAATATCGTCTTGAATCAGACCCGAACTGCGAGCTTGCTCTACGGGAGAATCTTGAGGCTCTCGCCGAGCACTTCGCGGGCCTCAATGCCCTGCAATCGGTCTTCATCGAACATCTGGTGCCCTGGCCCGCCTTCGTGCGGCCTTCGAACACCGGGCATGCCGCAATAGCCGATTTTCTCATCATTCGCGCCGCCGTTGCCGGCATATCGAGCAACTACGACACGCTTATTGAGCGGCGGGCATGGGACTACGGCGCGGACTTCCGCGGTTCACTCGACGGCGACGAGGCTACCGCCGATGCAGTCCGTCAGGCGCCCCTGCTGAAATTCCACGGCTGCTCCCATCGCGACCGGCCGTCCACAGTCTGGGCACCTTCGCAGATCGACGATCCGATAATATCGGCTCGCATCGCTCGAAGCAAAGTATGGATGGCCGCCAACCTTCGGCAAAAGGACCTGCTCGTCGTCGGCTTCTGGTCGGACTGGGAATACCTCAACGCTGTGATCGGCGAAGCGCTGATTGACGTGCAGCCGCTGTCTGTAACGGTGGTCGATCTTTCGCCGCCGAATGCGCTCGAGCAGAAGGCTCCGCAGCTCTGGGAGATAGCGCACGCTCAGAACGTGACGTTCGAGCATGTCCAAGAGTCTGGGGCCGTGGCGCTCGACGAGCTTCGTCGCGCGTTCTCATCGAACTACCTTCGTCAGGTCCTGGACGCCGGGCGGGCTGCCTTCGAGCACGCCACCGGAGTTCAATGCGACCCGGCTTGGCTAGACGTCGGAAACTTCGACAGCGAGGCCCTTTATGGTCTGAGGCGGGATGCCGAGGGTGTCTCGGCGGCGGAGCCGGCCAAGCTGCTACGCCCGGCGAATCCGGAGGCCTTGGGCTTCTTCCACTTGCTGCTCCGTCAGGCGGGAGCAGTTCAACGCGCCGACGGTTACGAGCTCAACAGCCGGACCATTCGCGTCATAAACGGGGCGCAATCCGTCCTCGGGACGCTACGCGGAAAGTTCGTCGAGCCGCCTGCTGCGATGCAGTCCGACATTGTTGTCGCGGTCGGCGCAACCGACCTGGGAGTCCCCGACAACGTCGTCCGGAGCGGGCGCGCAGGCGATGTCATTCGTCCAGACCCGACGGGCAAGTGGTTCGATCTCCCTGCGGCAAGAGCGGTGTTGGGCATCTGATGGACATCTTGACGCAAGCAGAAATCCTCCTTCGGGACGCCCATTACGAAACCTGGACGTGGACTGGCTCGGCCGGCCCGGTGACCTGTTTGGAAAGCGCGGCGCTGATGGGATTCGTCCACGTCTTCGACACCGCAGATGCGCTCCTCACCACCTGGAAGGAGAACCAGCAGATCGCGCTCGCTCGGCACGCCGCTTCGTTGCGCGGTGCCGGAGCGAAGGCGTGGAACGTCTACTCGGTTTTTCTGACTCCGGATCAGGATGCGCGTCGAGGGCGCGAGATCGAGCGCATCGAAGAGGATTTTTCTTTGACCCGAAAGATCGCCCGGGCCTCGATTACCACAGCCGATGACGTTGAGAAGGCGCTTCTACCTCTGCTGTCCATGCGCTCCAAGCCGCTGCTCGGCGCGTCCAACTTCGAAACGAGATTGCGTACCAGGCTGAAGGACATTCCTGCCGATGCCGTTACCGCGTTCCTCAACGAAACCACGCCGGCGGAGGTCGCTCGCATTTTGGGAGCGACATCATGAGGCTCGATTTCATCGAAGTATGCGGCTTTCGTGGCTTCAGGGATCTCGTCCGGATCAACTTCGGACGGGGCTTCACCGTCATCACCGGCCGGAACGGCGTGGGCAAGAGCACCCTGTGCGATGCGGTCGAGTTCGCGATCACGGGCTCCATCGACAAATACGCCGTCGAGAAGGCGGCGAAGGAAAGCCTCAGCGATTACCTCTGGTGGCGCGGTGAAGGTGTTCCCAATGCCCATTACGTCACGGCCTCTTTCGTTGACGACGACGGGAAGCCATTCACCATCACGCGGACGCGGGAATCCGGCTCCGATCGCTCATCAGAGGAGATCCACGCCGCGCTCTGCCGCGGACCCGCGCCAGACGACGCGCTCAGGCAACTCACTCGGACCTCGATAATCCGCGACGAATGGATCGCTGCGCTCAGCCTGGACCTCACCGAAACGGAGCGATTCGATCTCGTGCGCTCGGCGCTCGGCGCATTGGAAGGCTCCGAAGCGGGTAGCAGAGCCAAGGAGGTCGTGGCGTCCGCCGAAGCCGCTCACTCTAAAGACGAGGCCGCCTATGAGGCCGCCCGTTTGCGCCTCGCGGACAGGCTAACGCAGCAGTCTGAGACACAAGCCTCCTTTAGCCGATCCGGGGATGTTTCTGCCGCGCTCCAGGTGATCGCCGCCGCGGCGCCGGATGCGCAGCCCGAGCTGACGGCGCGGCTGGTAGCAGGTCGAAACGCGCTCGTGAACGGACGGGCCCGATTGGGTCGAATGGGCGACGCGCTTCAACTCGGTCGCGAGGTCGCGTTTGCGCAGGCGGCCTTCAACGCCCCGGAGGCCGTTGCGAACCGGGAGGCCGCATCAGCGGCGAACGAAGCGGCGCAGCGCGAGCATCAGTCTGCGCAGCAAGCCGTCTCGGAAGCCGAACAGCGCCTCGTGCGCGAAGAAGAGATGGACGCGATCGCGGCGTCGCTGAGCCTTCTCGTCGAGCACGGTGAGCGCCTCGGGCTGCACGACGATCATTGCCCGCTATGCGCGGCCCACCGAACGTCGGACGAGTTTGCCGCCGGTCTGGCCGCTGCACGGCGACGGATTACATCACTGGCGTCGGGCGTTCAGGCCGCTCGCGATGCTCTCGCCACCGCGAAAGACAATGCGCGGCAACCCAGCCTCGCGTTCCAGGCAGCAGCTGCCTCCGTTCAAATTCATGCGGACGAGCTGCGCCGCCTGCGCGTCCAGGAAGCGGCGCATGTGGATTTCTACACTCAGTGGGGGCTCGATCACCGCTTGATCCATGATCCTGACGGGCTGGAGCAGGCGATTTCTCTCGAACGAGACCGGTTGATCGACCTTGAGCGTGCGCTCCTCGTGCTGGAGGCCTCACAAGCGGTGGCGCGGATGTCGTCGATCGAAAACAACATCTCGGCGCTGCGAGTTGAAATCGAGAAGCTGGCGCAGGCGGTCAGCCAGTCACAAAATGCCGTCACCGCAGCCCGCGAAATCGAACGCTCTGTCAAGCGCGTGAGCGCTGAGATCATCGACGAGCGGCTCGCTCAGATCAGTCCTCTGCTCAACGAACTCTATCAACGCCTGCGACCGCACGCCGACTGGCGAACGATCGACTACAGCATCCGCGGCGACGTCCGGCGTTTCCTCAGCCTCAAGGTGGGAGACGGCCTGAACCCGCAATTCGTCTTCAGCAGCGGCCAGCGCCGCGCAGCAGGTCTGGCCTTCCTTCTCTCGGTCCATCTTGCGCGGGCGTGGACACTTCTGCTCGACGACCCCGTTCAGCACATCGATGATTTCAGGGCTCTTCACCTAGTCGAAGTGCTCGCCGCTCTCCGCTTGGACGGGCGCCAGATAATCTGCGCGGTCGAAGACCCCGCGCTGGCCGATCTGCTATGCCGGCGCTTGGTGAGCACCTCGACGGAGGGAGGCCGGCGTCTCGACATCGAACTTGGACTGCTCGGCACCACAAGCG
This sequence comes from Methylocystis sp., assembly GCF_051062815.1. Lineage (GTDB taxonomy): Bacteria > Pseudomonadota > Alphaproteobacteria > Rhizobiales > Beijerinckiaceae > Methylocystis. Next base: position 23,596 of record NZ_JBPFDU010000071.1, read on the forward strand.
TAGTCATCGACCAGGATATTCATCCGATGCCGGTCGGCGTTCTACGTGGTGTCGCCACCGCATGATGACCGAGACCGCGCAAATCGAACTTCCGGCGCCGCGCAAACGTCGAGCGCACGGCCCCTGGAGCGATCTGGCGCTCCACACGATCGGCTGGCGCGCGTTTCAGGATCTCTGCTCGCAGGTATGCGAGGTCATACTCGGCCGACCCGTGGAGATCTTCCGTGAAGCCCAGGACGGCGGCCAGGACGCGGTCTTCCTCATCCCCTCTGTAACAGACGCACCGCCCATCGGCACGGTCCAGTGCAAGCATACGTCCGATGCCATGAGGGCATTGAAGCTCAGCGATCTCACCACCGAGCTTGAGAATGTCGAGGAGCTGGTCAAAGCCGGTCAGGCTGACACCTACGCCTTCATGACGAACATGAGCGTAGATGCGCCTGTCGCGGCGGCGATGCGTGACAGGCTTCGGGCGCTCGGCGTGCGTAAGCCGCACATTCTCGGTCGCCAGTATATCGTCCGGGTCATCAGAACCAGCGCGCGCCTACGGGCTCTCGTTCCGCAGGTCTACGGCCTGGGGGACCTCACCTCAATCGTGGATGAGCGGCTAAGCGAGCAGAGTCGGGCGCTGCTTGACAGCTGGATTCCAAAGCTTCGCACGTATGTGCCGACAAAAGCCCATCGCGACGCCGTCAACGCCATTTCCAACCATGGCGTAGTGCTGCTGTTGGGCAATCCCTCAAGCGGCAAATCAGCGATCGGCGCGATCGTCTCGACAATCGCTTCTGAAAATCCGGATAACACCGTTCTCGCTTTGACCAGTCCCCGCGACTTCGAGGCCGGGTGGAATCCCAACGATCCGGGTCGCTTCTTCTGGATCGACGACGCCTTCGGCTCGAATGTGCTACGCGACGACTATGTACAGGACTGGGCGTCGGCATTCTCCAAGCTCCGGGCAGCGATCAAGCACGGCAACCGCTTTCTCCTAACCTCCCGCAAGCATATCTATGAAGCGGCGCGGCGTCGCCTCGGACAGCGCAACCTTGCCCAATTCGCTGATGGCAGCGCCGTAGTCGATGTCGGCGAACTGACGTTCGAAGAGAAGGCGCAGATTCTCTATAACCATGTGAATTTCGGCGAGCAGAGCCAGAGCTGGCGATCAAGTGTCAAGCCACACCTGGCCGCCGTCGCCGCCGTTCGTGACTTTCTTCCTGGGATTGCCGAACGCCTTGGTGACTCGAACTTCACCAAGGGGCTCTCGCCCCGCGAAAGTTCGCTCGTGCGTTTCATGGAAGAGCCAACAGAGCATCTGATCGATACGGTCAACGCCTTGGATGATCAGCTGCAAGCCGCGCTCATCCTGGTTTACGTCCATCAAGCCGGCTTCAATCCCAGGGACCATGATGTGTTGGCTGCCCAGGCGGTCGCGGAGCTGACCGGGTACACCCTGACTAAGATCCAGGATTGTTTCGCTGAGCTGAAGGGCTCGTTCCTGAAACTCTCCGGATCAAAATGGACCTTCGCCCATCCGACGATTTCCGACGCCCTGACAGAGATCCTCCGCCAGAAGCCGCATATGATGGCGGCGCTCATTCGGGGCGCGACGATCGACACCATTCTCAGCAGCTTTACGTGCGAGGGTTCGCCTCTCATTCGAGACGCGCTTGTCATCCCAACGATGCTCGACGATGCTCTGGTCGCCCGGCTCGGCCACACCCCCGATGAATGGCACCGCAATTGGATGCTATTCCACTTCCTGTCTTATCGAGCGAGCGGGCCCGTGTTCGCCAGAGCGGTCCAGCAATTTCCAAATTTACTTCGACGGTCCTGCTGGCAAACCGACCTCGCCGGCAACGATCCCCAGATCGCGGCCTACGCCCGAGCCCACCACCTCGGCATCTTACCGGACGATCTGCGCTCGGAGGCGGCCGACACCCTGGAATCCGCCGTGCTCACGAACCTAGATGCTTCCTTCTTCGACGAACCAGAGATGCTAGCGCTTGTACCGCCGCTGAGACTGGTCGGCATGGGGCTGGCACTGCGAACAACTGTGCTGCCTTCGCTCGAAGAGCGGATCGACGAGATCGTCGCCGACGCTGATTTGGACGAGGAGCCTGATAGCCACTTCAAGAAGCTTCTTGGCGTACTCGATCGCATTGAGGCGATCGGTGTCGACGCGGACGCCACAGCCCTGATCGACAACGCGCGCAATCAGGTGAAGCGGTCAGTCAAGGGACTGGAAGAGCGCAAGCGCGAGCAGGAGGAAGGCTCGGAAGATGAAGCGGATTGGACGCACATCGTGACGCAAAAGAAGGAAGAAGCTCCGGCTTCCACTCCGGTCGCCACGAAGCGCTCGGTGTTCGACGATGTCGACAAATAGTCGTGGAGATATCAAGCGATTGCACTCCAACCAGTCGGACTCGCCCTTGACCAACAGCGCGGACGCAAAGCGTCCCCTACGAGGTGCCGCCGCCGCTCAAGCAGGTTTCGACTATCAGCTCGACGTCTCAATCCTCGCTGCCTTGCAACTCCTCCTTATTTCCAAGGCGGCTACGCGCCTCGTGCTCGAACCAGCGAACGATGAGGATTTGGAAGCGGATCTGGAGCCCCACGTGCCAGGACGCCTACAACCCAGTGCGACCGTCGCAGGCGGGTACAAGCTTGTCGTCCAAGTCAAAATGGACAACGGTGAGCCTTGGTCGGTCGAGGATTTCGAAGCCCTGCTCAAGCACGGCTCCGACAAAAAGGGTGGGCGCCGAAAAGCACTACATCATCTCGACGAGCCGAACACCCGCTATCTGCTCGTCACCAATGCCGATGTAAAGGGCGCAGCGCGTGGACTGCGGGTCGAAGGCTTCGAAGAGCTCTCCGACAAGGCAAGCTTTCCTCCGAGCCTGTACGCCACATTGAAAGCGTCGCCCGAAGGCCGCGTCGCGATCTGGGGCAAGCTCACCGAGAAACAGCTCGCATCCGATATCCGAGCGCTAATGTCGGACCTGCTGCATGTTCCCAAAGTCGAGCAGCAAAATCTCATCCAAAAGCTGCGTCTCGAAGCCGGGCGGCGGACCCGAGGCAGCACGCCCGGTCTATGGACGAGCGATGACCTTCTCGCAACGGTGCGGGCGCACGGCGGGTTACTGGCCAGCTCCGCCAGCCTCGAGCATTTCGTGCCCCCTGCGAACTTCGACGAGATGCTCAAGATCCTGAACGACAAGAACGCAGTTGTCATTCGGGGGCCCTCGGGCACGGGCAAGACGCAGGCGGCGCTCAAGCTGTGCGATATAGCGCGACGGCGCGATGGTGCGTTGGAGGTTGTCACTGTTGGGGCGGACGATGCGCCGACTAGCGTACGCAAGGTCGTCAACAATGGACCGACACTCTTCTATGTCGATGATCCATGGGGCCAGTTTAGCTTACGCGGGGGCAGCGAGGCATGGACCGAGCAGCTGCCACGCCTCCTCTCCAAAGCTACGCCGGATCATCAGTTCGTCATCACGTCCCGCAGCGACATGATGCAGAGCGCCAAGGTCGGCGATAGTCTCAACGCGTGGTCCATCGAGCTGGATGCAGGCCATTACCGGGACGGTCAACTCCGCGACATTCATGACAGGCGCATGGACCAGCTACCGGCCGCTTTGCAGACCAAGGCGTACGCGTTTCGCAATAAGGTGCTCGACAGGCTTGGCACGCCGCTCGAGATCGAGCTGTACTTCGCGCATATGCAAACCGGCCCCGATGTCGGCGAAGAAGAAAATGCCTTCTTTCGCCGGCTGCTTGAGCTGGCGCAGCGCGATGCGGTGGAAGGTGTTGTCCTCAGAGCCCTATCGTCGATCGACACTTGCGGCACCTCAGCCATCGTTTGGGCGCTGCTGGCGGCACGCGGTCAGTTCGACCGCAGCCGACTCCACCCTCTTCAGCGCGCGCTACGCGGGCTTGATCGCGCGCTCGGCGACGGCCTAGACCGTCTGATCGACCGCATGGTCGCGGCCCGCCATTTGCGTCAGCCGGCCCGCACCATCGCCTTTGCTCATCCCAGCGTCCGACAAGGTTTTGAAGCCTTCGCTAGAGACAACTGGGGCCAGAGCGAGTTTGCGATCGAGACTCTGATCGCCGCGCTCGTTCAGCTGCCGTCAGCGCATCGCAGTTGGGGCATGGAAACCGCAGCCCGGATTTTTGAAGTGACGCGCTCGTTCGCTCGCCGAGAGGACGTTGATCAAGCCTTCGACATTGACTCCGGCAGCCAGAAAGCGATCGATGCCTGGCTGGACGAAAGCCTCATGGATTCGGCTTCCAAGTTCGCGCCTTTGCTGGAGCTGGCGTCGGAGGTGGGCAGCGATGCGTCCATACCGAGCCGCGTCGCGCGGTGGCTGTTGAAAGGAACGCAGCGGGGGGCTTCCTTCTTCGTCCGTAACTGGCAACCGCCGGTCTTCGACAATGCCTGGTACGACAGCGTGTCCGCGAGCCCGCTCGCAGCCAAAGTCGCCGAACGATTTATTCGTGAGGAGCTTGGCTTCGACCGAGGGAATTACGGATCGGGATTCGCCAAGCGGCTCGATCGCTTCGCACCCAACCTGACCGCTGCCTATCTCGACGCCGCGCGCCAGATGGTCGGCAACGGCTTCGAGCTTAATGCCGATGCCGTGGCAGCCGGCGCCGTGCGCGACCTAAATGGATTTGAGAGCGTCGTGCAGGCTGCGCTGGATGACCTCGCGAGCATCCACCGTCAGCACGTTCAGAGCGGCCGGGAGGAGTGGCGCGCGATTGAGGATGGCGAACGGGATCATGCCGTCGAAGAGGCCGCGCAGTCGAGCCATGAAGGCGACGGTTACACTTCCGGTGTCTTCATCGACGCCTATATCCGCCAGCTTCGCGCAGAGGGTCGCTGGTTGGTCCTCGCCAACCATCCGCGGGTCGCGGAGTTAGTCCGCGCCTGGTCGCAGGCGCTCGTGACGTCCCCCGGGCCGGTGGATGAAGACGAGCTTCTGGCTATTCTCGCGGCGGGCAAGGAGATGGATGACGAGCCAAATGTCTGGGCGGCGGTGCGAGAGCACTGGCGTGCAGCGCTGGAGCCTGCGCTTACCGCGCGCATCGGCCCTGTCCCCTCTGCGGTGCATCTGCGTGACGAGCTTGCGCTCACAGCGTTGAAAGTCGCACCAAATGCGCTGGTCGCCGCATTCCAGGAGAATGGCGAGCAGCCCGACCGGCAAGTCACGCTGCTCACTGCCATGCAGGGAGCTCGCCGGCGGCTTGGGAAAAACAGTCACGCCAAGCTGAGGCGCATCACTGGTGCACTTCCAAAGGAATTCGAGGAAATTTTCAAAGCCCTTCCCACCACGAAGCGGAAAGCTCGCCGGGTCAACGGTCCGGCGCTCGCGCTCCTGACGGGCTGTGCATCGCAACTCGATGCGGAGGTACTTGATCTCGTGGTGCCGGTCATCATCGAAAGCAGAGGCGACGCCTCGCCAGCGATTGCTCAATGGCTGACGATTGCCAGCCGCAAGGAGCATGCCGTCAGTGCGACCGAGGCGGCGATTGCAATTGGCGATACCACCCTCGTTCAAGCGGCGCTGCGGCATCAGCGCGCCGATGCGCGCCGTACGGCGCTACTTCATCTGGTGCCGACATTCCCGGATCCTTTGCCGCCGGCAATCCTCGAAATGGCATCCGATCCCGGTAGCCGCGTTCGCCGCGCTCTGGTCGCTCTGCTCGCAGAACGGCCGCATCCGGATCACCTCAAAACGCTGTTGGCTCTGATCCATGACACTTGGTCGAGCGCTGAACCGTACCACGACGAGCCCGAAAGCTTTGATATCGCCCAAGAAGCCGTCGTTGCCCTTGCCGCCAACGGTACCTTATCCGATGCGATCGGCGATACGCTTGTCGATCTTGCCGATACGACGGTAGACCGAACGCTCAGCCAATACGCCCTGATCGTCGCAGCAAATTGCTGCAGCGCCGGAATCCAGCAGAAGATCTCGAACCTCGTCAACATCCCGGAAGCGCGCTGGATCCGGCTCGACGCCCTTGATGCCTTGGCCGATGCAGGTTCCGTGGACCCGAGCATTGTCGCGCGTCTGACACCCGCGTTTCTACTGAGGTCGCCGGCAATCCTTGCGGCGCCAGCCGCTCATCTCGTCGGCGCCCATGCTCCCGCGGAAGATGCGCTTAAACTGTTTGAGCGAGTCGCCAGCTCGAACAAGCGACGCGCTCTGCTGCTCGTCGGGGCTAACGCCATGGCCAGGCGCGACAGCACGACTGCCGAGCGAATTCTCGATCTACTGGAACCCGGTCATCCGGGGCGTCAATTGTTCACTGCGGCCGGACCCCTTCCAGCGTCCATTCTGGGCGATCTTGGCAGCGTTCAAGTGCGAGAGGCTGTCCGAAAGCGGCTAGGGGATCGACTCGCCCACTCTTGATTCCAATTATTGTAAGGTCTGATTTTGAACGGTCCACTCGAAGCGTTTGACGACCGGTGTGGGGTTCGGAGCCGAACGCCCGCTAGCGGGCGACGAGCTAATTTCTGCTCTTGGCGCCAAGCAGCCGCTCATTCCTCAATGATGCGTTGCAAGGCTTTGCCCCGATCCGCTGCGACGGTCTTGTAAAGCTTGTCGAAGTCCTGACCCTCCGCAACGCAATGGAGGATTCGAACCGTAATTTCAGGATGCGCGGCGCGCAGTTCACGTGCGGCCTTGAGGCCGGGCGCATCGTTGTCGGCATAAATCGTGAGCCTCGTCACGTCGTTGGGCCAATTGACGACGCCGAAACGGTCGGCGCCAAGCGTCGCCCATACAGGCTCGCCGAATAGCAACTGCGCGGCCCATGCCTTCTCGAAACCCTCGGCGATCCCAAGCGAGGGAGTGGCCTGTGCGAGGCGGAGCATAGACGCGCCAAGCGGGCCGATTGTGCGCCGGGGAAATTCGACATCGGCTTTACGACGGCCGCCCGGATGCAAAAATGTGAGTTGAACGCCGACGATCTCGCGTGTCGGCTCCTGGGCGGCAGCGATCAGGCAGGGCAGGGCGCTTCGCGCCCGGCACCGATCGTAGCGATACGACGGCAGGAAGCGAATTGACGCCGGCGGCCTGGTCGGCAACCCGCGCTCGCGCAGGAAGCGTTCTCCGATCGTGCCCGGAACACTGAGCGCCGATCGCCAGAGACGACGCGCATACCCGCTGGTCGTTTTCGGCGTGCTCCGCTCACTGAGCGCGGGCCGATCGACGATTCCTCTGCGCGTATTGGGACAGAGCCCGTTAATGGCGGCAAATACATCGCGCGGATCGCAACCGGCGAAGCAATGCAGGATCACGCCCTTGTCGCCGTCATTGACGCTGAGCGAGGGACGCTTGTCGCCGCGCTGCTTGCCATGGGTCTTTACCGGGCAATGGCAGAGATAGCCGCGCCCCTCGCGTCGTCCTCCAAGGATTTGAGCGACGGCGTGAGCACTCCCAAGCATGGCTATTGCGGTCGGGCCGCGCGCGCCGCGTTCATCAGAATCGTGGACGGGTGCGGCAGATCGGACGCTGACCATAAGCCGCGCTTCGCTCTGGAGGCCTCACGCTCGGCGACGGCGTATTCAAATTTCGTCGGCTTACCAGCGGCGTCGGTCGCCGCGAAGGCAAAGCCCTGTGTGATTAGCACGGTGCCGAGGTCGAGTGTGTTGTTCCCAATATGGGCGGCGCAAACCGCGAAAATCATGGGCGGCTCGGCGGCCTGTGCAATCGCGGTACATCGGGGCTTCGCGTCGCGAACAAGCGCAGCGAGATAGGCGACCGACGCCTCCCCGCAATCGGTTAGTTTCTGCGCAGCATTTGTGAAAAACGTCCCGCGAATACAGCTCTGAACGCCATAGAGGCGGAAAGCCTGGCCGTTCGTGGACCAGCTGTCTCCCGTCTGAAAGGTGACGCCGGACTGCGGAAAGTCAAACACGGGGAGCGCAGGCGGTGTCTGCGTCTGTGCGCGGCCGACCGCGGGGAGCGCCATCGATGCGATGACGAGGGCGAGTCGTACTACGGTGCGCATGACTTTAATCAAGCCAGATTTGGGGGAAGTTGCACGGGCGCATTGCCCGGCATCGGCGGAATGACGCCGTTCGGCGTCGTGCCGTTGCCGGGGCACTCAGTGCCGCCATTGTTTCCGCCATTACCCGGTTTGCAGGTGGCGGCCGCCTGGTTGATCTTGCTCTGGATCGCGCCGCCCCAAGAGCAAATCGACTGGTTATTTCCGTCGAGGTTTGCGGAACCGTTCGCGAGGGTCGCATTTGTTGCCCGCACACCGCCATTGCCTGCAGTCGGACACGCGCCGCCGTGTGACTGCATCGACGCAATGTCGCTTTTGCAGATAAGCGGACCGAACTGAAAGCAAGCCATCAACATTCCTGATGTGACGCGAGTTCCGCCGATATTGCCGTTGTTGGCGAGCGTCTGATAACCGCCTTGCGTGTTCGAATTGCCGACCTGTTGCGCCCATATGCAAACCTGTTGCTGCATGGGGAGGTTCAGATATTGATCCGAGGAGATCCCGGTGCCGTTGAGATTACTCCGAGTAAGCTGCAGAACGCCGAAATTGTTGCCGTTCGACTCGCACGTGTTGCCTCCGGACTCCGCCATCGCCGCGCCGCCAAAGTTACAGGCGTTGTCCTTCAACACGTCGTTCGCGCTGTCGCACTTTTTGAGAGCGGAGGCGATATCGGAGGCTGAGTAATGGGAGTTCGAGCATCCCGATGCCAGAATGGCGTTGACCGGCGAGTTCCCCGCCGCGGCGAGCAAGGCGAACGTAATATAAGGCAAGCAGCGCATGTCGGTCCTCGCGAAACGGCCTATTCTAGATTGATGCGAATGGGCAGGGTGGTTTGCCGGCCGTCGGAAACATCGGTGAAGGTGAGCGCCCGCGTCGCGGGATCGAATGATGCGATCGTCATGTACCGTGATTGCGCATTCGTCTTGGTGCCCGTCGCGTCAGGTTGGAATGACACCACAAAATTGGGGACTTCTTGTATCAGTCGCGGCGTGCTCCCGCTTATTTCAGCGATCCGAGCCGGGCACGACAACGAATGTTCCAGACCTGTATTTACGCATTGATGATTGAGGACTGAAACCACATAAAAGCGCCTGTCGACCTTAAACTGAGTTTCGTATACGAGCCCCGTAAGCCCGATGTTCGCGTCCGGCGCAGCTGCTTGGAGATGCTTGCGGCCCGAAAGCAGCGCGGGCAGTTGATCGGACCAGATTCGTGTTTGCAAATTGCTCGTCGTTAGGCTGAAAGATTCCGCGACAAGGCGATGTGATTCGGGTTGCTGAGCGCCAGCGGTGAAGGGGATCAAAAACGCGATCACGCTTGCGGCAATCATGACGACCTCCTTCGCATAGCGAGCCAATGCGATGGATACGGCGTGACGGCGCGGCGGCGTCAAAGGCGCGAAGCGCCGACAGAAAATCCGAGCGTCCGCTTGTGGAGCCGGATTTTGTGATTGACGATCATAGCCGCCCGCTCGCGCCATCATCCGCATGGTCGATCGCGAGAGAATGGCGATGTGCTTCATGGCGTTGCTCCTTTTCATCAGCAGCTGACGGCGCGTTACCGCGTCTAATTCTCCGGGTGAAGCGGCACGGATTGAGCGCAGCGGTCGATCTCTTGATGCGACACAGTGTAGCGCAGGCGAATCGAGCGTGACGGAACATCATAAGCCGCGTAGGTGACAGTCGCGGTCGAGTCCTCCGCCGGCGCGCCTGGCGTCTTCTCGACAAAGCATGCGGCACCGTCGATGACGCTGTAGCTGTTGCTTTGAAACGTCACAAGACGCGATGGGCAAACCTTGATCCGGATACCTTGCGTCGGCGACGGATATTCATCCGTGCACAAGTAGGGCGTACTGAGCACGCTAAGGGCGACAAGTTTCGTCTGGAAATTGATCGAAAAATGCCACTCGCTGGCGCCGCGATTGCCAACAGCGATGCTCATATTGAGCAGCCCACCAGAATTGATGGGCGCCGACTTCTTGTTGCTCTCGTCGAGCCGGTCCTGCCAAAGCGAGGCGTATGATTCTGCTTCGCCCAGAGGAAAGAGAAGGTCCGAGTAAGCTACAGGACGCCACGCGCCGGGGTCGGACGTATAGGTCTGCGCGTGCGTGACCGATAAGCAACACGCGCCAAGGAACATTGCCGTTGTTGCAAAGTAGCGAACCGACGTCGAAGTCATTAGGGGTGCACCGATCGGGAGCGCTTGACAAGAGAAAACAAAGCTTTTGAAAGGCGATAGACAGCGCAAAGAAGCGCAAACGTCGGCAGGGCTATAAACAACGCAACGGCATTGCTGCGCAAGGGCGTCTGAACTTCCGGAAAGAAGACGGCGTTCGACAGATATTCGATCGGAAAGAGAACCCAGCCAATGACTTTTAAGGGCTGTGCATCGAGCCATGCCACAGCCGCAATTGCGGCGGCGATGGCGAGCGTGACGGCAATTCCGAACAAGCTGACGCCAGACATTTCCGCGTCGTAGTAGTGATTATTTTCGCCTTCATTTCTCATGAAACGCCCCGCCTGACTGGTTGTCGCGCGCGGTCGCGCAAGCGCCCGCCGCAACGACGCGCTCGAAAGCTTAATAGCGCACTTTTTTGGAGATTGCCATTTTATTAGATGCGCGTTACAGGAGGGGCGACTCCCGGGAGTTTCGCCATGCGGAAACTTTTGCTGCCTGCCCTGTGTTGCGTGTTCCCAGCGCTAAACGCCCACGCACAAGAGCACGGCGCGCGCATAAGCGCGCCGACCGCGGTGATCGCGAGGGCTGAAGGTGTTCATCAGGATGCGCCGACCAAAGTCGTGCCAGAGAGGTTCGGGCGGCTCGTCGCCGTTGACGCGGCGGCACAATCGGACATCCCCGTCGCTCAGCCTCCCGCCAAGATGCGTCAGCCGTCGATCGACGCGGCGCTGACCGGCGAGGGTGCTCTCCCTGAGCGCTGTGAAAGTGCGATGGACGACGCGAGCCTGCGCGATCTCGTCGCGCGCGAGGCGACAAGCGTCGGCGTCGATGGAAAACTAGCCCTCACGATTCTTTCGCTCGAATCCAATGACGGAGCGGACTTAAATTCACGCAAGGGCGCGCGCGGCCCCCTGCAGCTGATGCCGGACACAGCGGCCCAATATGGCGTTCACGACATATGCAATCCGGCCGAGAATGTGCATGGAGCGATGCTCTTCCTGAGAGATCTCAGCGCACAATTTGGCGGGAATTTGATGCTCATCGCCGCCGCTTATAACGCCGGGCCCGAGCGGGTCTACCAATCGCGCGGCGTGCCCGCGATTGCGGAGACGGTGCGCTACGTCGCGAACGCAACCAACAAGTATTACGGCCTTGAAGGAGTTTCGACGCGGCAATTCGGGGTCGTGACCAAACAATCCAGATTCCACGAGCCGACCGTTCAAGAAACTTCGGAGAAACCCAAGACTGACGTCAAAGGACAGCAATGGATTGGCGGCTCGGTGCTCTACGTCAGCAGCGATGATTAGGGAGAGCAGAAATGAAATTTGGGAATGGGCGCGATTGTCGATTGTTGAGTTTGATTATCTGCATTTTGATTTTTGCGGCAAGCGACGCGGCGCTGGCCTCATCCGCAACCTTTCAGCCGCTCAACACCGCGCTGTCGAGCGTTCTCGATTTTATGACGGGGACCTTCGCTACCACAGCCGCAACGGTCGCCGTCGCGGCGGTCGGGTATCTCGCGCTCACATCTCGCATTCCGTGGGGATGGGCGTTCTCCGTCGTCATCGGCGTCGCGCTGATCTTCGGGGCAGCGCAGGTCGTCACGTCACTCACCGGCGGGATGGGGGGACGCTGATGGCTTCTAGAAGGCCCAAACTAGACCCTCTCGTTGGCGGCCTGACGCGGCCGCCTATGATGCTCGGCGTTCCCTATGTGCTGTTTGTTCTTGAATGCTGCGTTGTCGTGCTGATCTTCATCAACACGAAGAATCTGCTGATGTTCCTGCTGTTTCCGCCGATCCATGCCGTGGCCTATGTGCTCACGGTTCGGGACAATCGCTTTGTCGATGTGATCCTGACGCGCTTCGGCAAGTGCCCGATCACCCGCAATCACCGATTTTGGGGCGGCGACTCCTATCAGCCATAAGGTGGCGACGTGGCGAAACTCGCAAAGCACATTCTGCGGTCTCTAACGTTCGGCGCGATCGAGGCGAAAGAGGCCGCGATTGCGAAGCATATTCCCTATCTGCGCCACATAGAGGAACAGATCGTCAAAACCAAAGACGGTCATTTCCTCATGGTCGTGAAAATCGGCGGCTTTTGCTTCCAGACGGCCGATCAAGCCGACATCGACATGCGGCTCTCTGCGCGCAACACACTCCTGCGCGCGATGAACGATAGCCGCTTCGCCGTCTATTGCCACACGATACGCCGGGAGGTCGTCCCCGAAATCGGCGGCGCTTTCGACAACTGGTTCTGCCGGGAGCTGGATCGCCGCTACATGGCGGGACAAGCGAAAAAACGTATGTTTGTCAATGATCTCTATGTGACGATCATCCGGCGCGGCTTCGTCGGCAAGGTCGGTATGGCGGAGAGGGCCGCGACTCTCTTCCGCAAGGGCTTCGGCGTCGACACAAAGGAAATCGAGCGCGAGGCGATCCGCGAGCTGAAGGACACGACGGCGAACTATTGCCGGGAGATGGCGAGCTATGCGCCGCGCACCCTCGGTTGTGTGATGCGAAAAGGCGTCGTCTGCTCTGAAATCGCCGAGTTCCTGGCGATGCTTATCAATGGCGGCGCGCCGCTGAGCCTAGCTCTGCCACGCATGCCGCTCGACGCCTATCTCCCGACAAAACGCGTCACCTTCGGCAAAAAGGCGATGGAGCTGCGCGGCGCGTCATCCGCCGATACGCGTTTCGGGGCCCTGCTCTCGGTACGTGAATATCCCGCCTATACGGGGGCCGGGATGCTCGACGGGCTGCTCCGCATTCCCCACGAGCTGATCGTGTCGCAGTCCTTCGCGCTCGAAGACCGGGCGCCGGTGATAACGCATATTGCGAAGGTCGAGCGCCAGATCAAAGCCTCCGACGAGGCCGGAACGGAAGTCGAGGCGGCGATCACCATCGCGCGCAATGAACTGGTCACCGGCGCGACGGTGCTCGGCTACCATCATCTGACGGTCTGCGCGCTCGGCCGCACGATCCGCGAGATGGAATCCTGCGTGCAGGCCGCGACGCAGGAGCTGCAGAATTTCGGGACGATCATCGTTCGCGAAGACATGAACGCTGAGCCTTGCTTCTGGGCGCAGTTACCGGGCAATTTCGGTTATATCGCGCGCCGCTCGCTGATTTCTTCACGTAATTTCGTCGGCTTTGCGTCGCTTCACAATTTCGCGGTCGGTCAGAAGGACTGGAATCGTTGGGGACCGGCAATCTCGGTCCTGGAGACGACGAGCCAGACGCCCTATTGGTTCAACTTCCATCGACGGCAGGTTGGCAATTTTACCGTCGTCGGCCCGACCGGCTCCGGCAAGACCGTCGGGCTCGGCTTTCTGCTCGCGCAAGCGATGCGTGTCACGCCGCGCCCGCGCGTCGCCTTCTTCGACAAGGATCGCGGCGCCGATCCGCTGATCCGGGCGATGGGCGGCTCCTATGAGGTGCTGGCGCCGGGCGTGCCAACCGGCTTCAACCCGCTGCAACTAGCGGGGTCTGCCGAAGACCGCGCCTTTCTCCACGACTTGCTGAGCTTCATGGTCCGGCCACGCGATGGCTCGGACCTGTCAGCACTGCAAATCAAAATCATCGAACGCGCGGTCGATCAGATTTTTTCGATTCCCGCGCGCGAGCGCCGGTTTTCCGACGTTGCGCAATTGCTGCGCGGCGCCGAACGAATGGGGCAGGACGATCTCGCGTCGCGCTTCGACGTCTGGACCAAGGCGCGCGGCTGGCTGTTCAATAATGACGTCGATCGCTGGTCGGCCACAAACGGCGTCTTCGGCTTCGACATGACGAAAGTGCTCGAAGACGACGATATTCGCACCGCAGCTCTCGCCTACATTTTCCACCGCATTGAAGCGATGATGGATGGCGCACCCATGATGCTGTTCATCGATGAGGGATGGAAAACCCTGACCGACGACAGGTTTGCGTCCTTTCTCAACGACAAGCTGAAAACCATCCGTAAGCTCAACGGCATTGTCGGATTCGGAACGCAGTCGGCAAAAGACATTATCCAGTCGCCCATGGGGCACACGCTGCTCGAACAAACGCCGACGAATATCTTCTTCCCGAACGCGAAGGCGGATTATGCGAGCTATGTCGAAGGCTTCAAGCTGTCGGAACGCGAATTCGAATGGGTTCTCAACACCCACCCCGACTCCCGTCAGTTTTTGATCAAGCATGACCAGGACTCGGTCATCGCGCGTCTCGATCTTTCGGACATGCCCGATTTTGTGAAAGTGCTCTCGGGCAATGTCGAAACGGTCGCCGAATGCGAGGAATTGCGCGCGCGGGTCGGGAATGATCCGCGCATCTGGGTGCCCATCTTCTGCGATTGGACCGAAGCCCGAAAGGAGGTCGCCGATGCGGCTTAGCCTTGGCGTCGCCGTGGCCGGCTTCTTGTGGGTCGCCACGGCGGGCGCGGTCGTGCCTGTGATCGATCCGCCACGCGAGGGGACGGAAAAGAGCATCGCGGACTGCATGAAGAAGGCGCGGGTCTATAAGGACCAGACGCTCGAGCCGTCTAAGGGGATCACAAAGAGTCACAATACGCCCGGTTCAGCGGCCGGCTCCGTGCCGCCTGCGGGCGGCGCTGATGTGTCGGGTTCGCGGGCAGACGCGTCCGGTGGTTCGCTCTCCAATATGGATCTGAGCAATCTAACGCCGGCGCAGCCGACAAGTGGGCCGGCCGCCTATACACCGCAGTCCCTGAATTTGAAGACGTCGGCGCAAACGGTTTCATCGCTGCAAAATATGGCGCCAGCGCTCGCCTCGAATACGTCGGAACAACGCTACGCGTCGCTGGCGATCGGCGCGCTGCCGCTCGCGCAAGGCGCATGGGACCAAAACAGCCAAGCGAGATCGAATAATGGCGCGCTTTGGAACCAGCTGATTATGGCCGGGCTTCTGACCACGCAACTCGTGAATCAGCGCAACGTCAATGTCACAGGCGGCAGCAGTTACGCCGCCAATATTTTTAGCTTCGACCCCGCACGGGCGACATTCGTCGACCCGCGTGTGTCGCCTCAATAGGGGAGTGCGATCATGAAGACTCTACTTTTCATTTGCCTCGCATTAATAGCCGGCGCCGGCGCCGCCCATGCGCAAATGGCGGTGCATGACAATCCAACATTTCTGCAAGCGCAGCAAACAGCGTCGCATACGGCGCAGATCATGAACTCGAATGAGAAAATATTGAACACGGTGAATCAGACGCTCGCCGCCGTCACCGGAAATCGCTCAACCGGGTCGCTGTCCTCGATGGGCCTTGGCGGCGGCTTTCAAATGTCGAGCGTGCCGGAGCTGGGTTCGCTTCTTGGCGGCGGCGGCCTGTCGATGAACGGCCTCGGCTCCTATGGCGCGCTGGCGTCGGATATCGTCAACGGGCTCAATCTTGTCAAAACGCTCACCGGCGGCTCGTCCGCCGGGGCGCCGACCGACCAAGCCTATTCGGGCGCGGTCAACACATCCGCGGCGGTTACGGCGGCGGTGGCGGGCGGACAGGCGGCCTCCACCGCGCGCTCCTCGGCCTTCCAGGGCGCGCAAGGCCAAATCGGATCGTCCGCCGACATCAAGGCCTCGGTCGATCAAAACTCGCAGATACAGACGCAGACGGGGCTGACGATCAATGAGCTAATCGGCTCCGTGAATCTCACCAACGCGTCGCTCAATGCGCAGCAACAGCAGGATCTGGCGGCGCAGTCGAAACTCTCGAACATGATGTCGTTCGATGCGTCAAAGGCGACGCTGGTCGGGCAGTGAGAAAGGGCAGGCGAATGCGGCGATGGTGGATAAGATCGGCGCTTGTCGCCGCCCTGGCGGTCGGGACGGTTGCGCTTTCGTCCTGCGCGCACAGGGATTTGATTGCGCCCTGCACACGCGATAGCTGGATGACGTTCGGCGCCGCCTATGCCGACGATTGCGGGCCGATGCGCCCTGTCAATCGCTGAGGCCGCGCCACCATGGATATGGTGACGCAGCTCTTTCAGAGGGTCGACACGATCGCGGTCAGCGCCATTGAAGTGATCTACGATTCGATCGCGACCGAGCTGCTTCCCGCCTTCACCGTCGCTTTGACGGCTTACATCGCATATTGGGGCTATGAAATGGTCTACGGCCGCGCGCCGCTGACAGCGGGCGCGTTTCTGTGGCAAATTTTTCGGATCGGCCTGATTTACGCCGTTGGCTTCTACTGGAGCGACTTTTCGACGCTCGTCGTCGAGGTGTTTACGAAGACGGCGAACGGAATCGCGACGGCCATTTGCACGGGAACGGGAGGCACGTCGTGCGGCGCGCCGGAAACGACCGTCGCGGCGCAGCTCTCGAATTTGTTTTCAACCGCGATGCAAGCGGCAAAGGTGATCGCCGCTTCCGGCGGATGGGGAGCCGCAATCGGACTTTCGCTAATGGCGATTGTCCTGGTTCTGCTCACAGTGATTTTCGTGGCGCTCGCGATCACCTACGTTTTGGTCGGCAAGATTGCGCTCTTCATTCTGCTCGGGCTCGCGCCGCTCTTTATCGCAATGGCGCTATTCGAGTTCTCGTCGGCCCTCTTTTCCGGCTGGCTGCGGACCTGCGCCCAATACGCAATCGTTCCCGCGATTGTCTATGGCGTTCTCGGCTTTCTGCTCACGCTGATGACGGCGACGGTCAACAATCTCAGCGGGATCACAGACGTGAGTTCAGGTCTGACGGTCATCGCGCCGTTTCTGATTTTGTGCCTTGTGGGATCGTTCATCTTGCCGCTCTCCCTGTCGATCGCCGCGTCGATCGCCGGCGGCCATGCGTTGCACAACGCCTTGCCCGGGACCGCTATGCGCGGCGTGAGAGATTATGCGTATTGGCGTATCGCGCGAGGCTGGCGAAATGGCGGCGGCGCGCGGTCGGAGCCGCCCGCGCTCCCGCCCCCACATGCAACCATAACCCAAGGGGCGGCGACGATTTCGCCGGGGGCGGGCAGTCGCGACTTTTCCGCCGATCCACGCGCCGAGCAAGTGGCGGGCGCGCTGATCGAAGCCCGCGTCGCGCAAGCGCGCGCCCGAAATCGTGAAGGCTGAGGCAGATGCAAATCGAGGCGGGAAAGGGGGTCGACCAGCCCCTCGTGAACGAGTCCTACTTTCACGACGGCGCGCGCTGGGAGCGGGATATTTACCGGCGTCTCGAGATTTCAAGAAATGTCTGGCGCGTCGTCGCGGTCGCGGCGCTCGTTTGTCTTGCGATCGGGCTGCTGACCCTGCTGTCGCTGGTCCCGCTCAAATCGACCGAAGTCGTGACGTTGCTCGTCGACAAGGCGACAGGTTTCGTCGAGGTCGCCAAACCTTTGGAAGAAGGCGGGCCGATTTCGCAGCGCGAAGCGGTCACGCAAGCCAATATCGTTCGCTACATTCGCGCCCGCGAAACCTATGATCCGCCCGCCCTACGGGACAATTTCGAGCTGGCGTCGCTGCTCTCAGCCGGACAAGCCAGCAAGGATCTGCAGGAAGCCTTCTCGCCGAACAATCTTCATAACCCGGTCAAGCTCTACGGGATCAACGGCCGCATCCGCGTCATCGTTCATAGCGTGAATTTCCTGTCGCAAGGGTGGATGGAGAACCCCAAATCGCCGGCGACGGCGGCCGTGCGCTTTACCACCGTTCGCACAAGCGACCGCGAGCGGCTCGAAGAGCACTGGGCCGCGAATGTGCGCTTTCGCTACACGGCGGAGCCGATGAAAAACGAATGGCGGTGGGACAATCCGCTCGGCTTTCAGGTTATCGAATATCGGAAGGACCAGGAGACTGTCGCGCCAATCGTCGGCGCGGCCCCGGTTGCTACGGAACCGCCTCAAGTCGCGCCGGTGACGGGGGCGCCATCGCAATGAGAAAGATTTCTATCCTCGTCGCTATAGCTGCGGCTAGCGCCGCGCCAGCTTTCGCCGAACAAGCGCCGCGCGCGGTCATTCAGGACTCGCGCATTCGAACGGTGCCGTTTCAACGCGACAATGTCGTCGTGGTCCATGGCGCGCTCGGCGTCTCGACGATGGTCGCGTTTGGCGACGATGAGCGGATCGAAACCGTCGCGATTGGCGATTCCGTTGGATGGCAGGCTGTGCCGGACCAGTCGAAGCGCTTTCTCTTCATCAAGCCGCTCGAACCCCACGCCGTCACCAATATGAACGTCGTGACGCGAAAGCACATCTACAATTTTCTCCTGCGGGCCGTCGATAATCGGGCGTCGGTGGTGTTCAAGGTCCGCTTTACCTATCCCGATGTCGAAGAGGATCAGCGTCTCTTGGCGCTCGCGAAAGCGAAGGCCGCGATGCCCAATTATCGCGCGCTCATGTCGCGGCCCGGCACGAATTTCGATTACACCTACAAAGGCCAGATCACGGCAAAGCCCGATTTCGTCTTTGACGACGGGATCAAGACCTATTTCCGGTTCGGCGGAGAGGTCCCGGCGATCTTCCTCGTGAAACCCGATCGCAGCGAAACGCTCGCCAATTATCGGCGCGAAGGCGAGATCATTGTGGTCGATAAGGTCGCCGGGCAATTCACCATGCGAAAGGGTGACGAGACGGCCTGCGTGTTCAATCTGCGCGCCGAGTCCATGCCGGCGCCGGTCACGCAGGAAGCCGACGTGCAGCCGCAATATCAAACCGAACACGCGCCGCAACCGTTCTGGACGCAGATTTTGGCGCCGGCGCAGGCCGCGTCACCGGCGCAATAGACGAAGGGGAAACCGTCATGGCTGCGGATTTCGATGAGGAGGGACGCCTCGCGGGCGAGACTATCACGCGCCAGTCGTCCAATCCGGGGATGGCGCTCGGCGCGCTCTTCTTCGCCCTCGCCGTGCTTGTCCTCGGCCTGTTCTGGTATGCGACCGCGCGCAAGCAGAATCGGCCGCAAAACGTCGCCGAAGAAACATTCGCGACGGCGAGGTTGCAGCCGGGGCTCGGCTTCAACGCGACGCCGGCGCCCGCGCCGCCTCAAAACAAATTCGTGATCCCGCCGCCGGTCGTTGGGAATGATCCACCGCCCGCGCCAAAGGCGGAACCTTTCGACGATAGCGAAGCGAAGCGCCTCGCCGAACTGGAACGGCTGCGTAAGGAGGCGGAAGCGAAAATACAGGCGCGTCTGCGCTCGCCGATGCTGATCGTCAGCGACAAGGAAGGCCTCACGAATGGCGATCCGTCAAAAGTGACGGCCGAAGACAAGGAGGAAGATCCGCATCGGCGATTTCTCGCGAATTCCGAGCATCAGGTGACGAAGGCTTACGCGGAAGAGGTCAGGCGGCCTGATGCCCTTGTCCCGCAAGGCTACATGATCCGGGCGACGCTGGAGACCGCGATCCAGTCTGATCTCGCGGGCATGGTGCGGGCAATTACAACGGAAGATGTCTATTCCTTTGATGGCCGCCGCGTTCTGATCCCGAAA
The DNA here is from genome assembly GCF_051062815.1 of Methylocystis sp. Lineage (GTDB taxonomy): Bacteria > Pseudomonadota > Alphaproteobacteria > Rhizobiales > Beijerinckiaceae > Methylocystis. Next base: position 43,198 of record NZ_JBPFDU010000071.1, read on the forward strand.
GGAACGATGCTCACCGGCGAATATAAATCGGGTCTCGCCTATGGGCAGACCCGGGTTTTCGTCGTGTGGACGCGCCTGCTTCGCGCCGATGGCGTGTCGCTGATGCTGCAATCGCCGGGAACGGATGCGCTTGGTCGTTCGGGGCTAACCGGCGAGGTCGACACCCATTTCCTGCAACGCTTCGGCAGCGCCACATTGCTGACGCTGGCGGGCGGGGCCGCGCAATTCGCGTCGGCGTTCGGCCAAAACTACAATCAGTATCAGGGCCAGCAATTCGTTCTCGATCCGGCGTCGGGAACGCTGATTCCGCTCAATGCGGTGTCGCAGGGGCAAATCCTGCTGAACGCGCGCCAGATCGGCGCGCAGACGGTCGCGCAGAGCGTCACGCGCATGGCGCAGGAAGCCTTGCGCAACGACATCAAGGTTCCGCCGACGATCCATATCGACCAGGGAACGCCCGTGATCGTGTTTGTCAAACGCGATCTCGATTTCTCCGATCTCTACCCCGATCCTGTGAAAGAGGCGTTGTATGAACTTCGTCACCCCAAGAAAGCCGCAGGCGCCCGAGGTTGCGACGCGCCCGCTCTGGGAGACGCTGCCGGTCTACTTCCGCGAGGCTGCGCGTCCGATTCAGCGCTGGTTAGAAGATATTGACGTCATCGAAATCTGCGCCAACAGGCCGGGCGAAGTCTGGGTGGAAGCGCTCGGCAGGCCGCATATGGAGCGCTTCGACGTTCCCGAGCTGACCGAGGAAGCGATCACGCGGCTGGCAACGCATGTCGCCGCCTCGACGCAGCAATCGGTCAATTCCTCGACGCCGCTGCTCTCGGCCGCGATGCCGCATGGCGAGCGCTTTCAGGGGGTGCTCGCGCCGGCGACGCCGCATGGCGGCTCCTTCTCGATCCGCAAGCAAGTCATCGCCAATATGACGCTCGCCGACTATCAAGCGCTCGGCGCGTTTGACGGCGTCAAAGTCCGTGGCCCCAGGACGTTTGAGGCCGACGAATACCCGGAAATCGAACGGGAGCTCGCGACTCTCCTCAAGGATCACTCGCTGGATGGCGTTCGCCGCGCGATCGAATTCGCCGTCGTCAATCATGTGACGATGATTATTTCCGGGGGAACGTCCTCGGGTAAAACGACGTTCCTCAATGCGCTGCTCAAACATGTGCCGGAGACGGAGCGCGTCGTATCGATCGAAGACACGCGCGAACTGAAACCGCCGCAGCCGAACTGGCTGCCGCTCGTCGCCTCGAAAGGCGGGCAGGGCCTTGCCGATGTGACAGTCCAGGAGCTGCTCGAAGCGAGCCTTCGTCTTCGGCCCGATCGGCTGTTTCTCGGCGAGATTCGTGGCGCGGAAGCCGCGACCTTCTTGCAGGCGGTGAATACGGGTCATCCCGGCTCTCTGACGACGCTGCATGCCGACAGCGCCTATGGCGCGTTTCAGCGGCTGGCGCTGATGACGCTGCAATCCAATCTGAAACTGACCAAGGCGGAAATCATCGAATACGTGCGTTCGGTGGTGCCGATGGTGATTCAGCTCCGCCGGCGCCCGACGCGCGGCGTCGCGGAAATCTATTTTCGCGGCTACGGCGCGCAATAGTTGAAAGGGCGGGTCATGCGCGCTCTCGCCTATGGGATCATCGGGATGATCGCGCTCGCCTGCGCCTTCTTCGCCTGGGAAGCGTCCTTCGCAGCGCTTATCGGCCTGCAAACCAAGTCATGGGAGCTGTGGCGACGTTTTTTGCATGGCTTTGAGCTGATCTTGCCCGCGCAAGTGGCTTATCAGCAATGGACGTCTCCCGTAGTTCATCAGCTCGCGATCAAGGCCATTCTCGGCGGGCTGATTGTGCTCGCACTCGTAACGCTCGGATTGGCGCAAGCCATGGAGTCGCTCGGCGGCGCGCATCGGCCTTCCGGCGGCGCCCGGCTGGCGACTGAGCGCGATTTGCGCAAAGCGGGACTGCTGAACGGCCGGCCCGGCTATTCCGTCTTCCTCGGCCGCTTCAACGGCAAGGACATACGCTATAGCGGCGCCAGTCACATTTACCTCAACGGCCCGACGCGCTCGGGAAAGGGCGTCGGTTTCGTCCTCCCCAACGCGATCGAATGGCGCGGCTCCTTGATCGGCCTCGATATCAAACGAGAAATGTGGGACCAGATCGGCGCGGCCCGCGCCGCGCTGGGGCAGGACGTCTTCATGTTCTCGCCGGGCTCTGCGCAGTCGCATTGCTGGAATCCGCTCGATCTCGTGTCGCCATGGCCGGAACGGGCGACCGATGTCGCGAATATCGCGCACAGCCTGATTCCGCTGCCGCAGTCGGGCGATCCCTATTGGGCGGAAACCGCGCGCGGGCTGTTTGCGGGTCTACTGGCCTATGTCCTTGACGCGCGCGAGCCGCCGATCGAAGGGCGCACGATCAAGGCGGCGCTGAAAATGTTCAGCCGGGGCCGGCCGCTCGTCGCGGAGATGGCGAATATTCTGGCGAATGAGCCCGAACTCAACGCGTTCGTTCAGGACAAGTTTCGCCAGCATATCAGCCGCGAAGAAAAGCAGCGCCAGTCATTCGAGTCGCACATCGTGACGGCGCTGGAGCCATGGAACAATAGCCTGGTCGACGCGGCGACAAGCCGGTCCGATTTCAACATTGCGGAGCTGCGCCGCCGGCCGTTCACGATCCTGATCGGAACGCCCGTCGGAAACTTTGCGGCCGTCGAGGCCGTCGTGCGTCTGCTCGTCCAACAGGTTCATGACGTTCTGCTGCGCAATCTGCCCGGGCTCGATGAACCGCATAAGCTGCTGCTGATGCTCGATGAATTTTTTCAGTTCGGCCGCATGCCCGAAATTGTCGATCGCGCGCCGCTCGTCGCCGGCTACGGCTTTCAGATCGCCGTGATCGCCCAAGGCCTGACGCAGCTCGACGTTCGCTATGGCAAGCCGACGCGCGACATGCTTATCGGCAATATGGACGTGAAGCTGCTCATCGGCGTTGGCGATGAGACGACGGCGCGCTATTGCGCCGACGAACTCGGCAAGCACTATGTCCGCCGCGAAGGCTGGGGAACGTCTGTCGGCGCTGGTTTCAGCGGATCGCAGGGCAGGGCGACGCGCACGACGCAAGGACGGTGGGAGCTGGAGCCGCTGATGACGAGCGAGGCGATGCGCCGCCTCGATCCGACGAAGGCGGTGCTGCTCGTGCGCGGCGAATATGGCGCCGTCGTCGACAAGGCGCATTTCTTCAAGGAAGCCAGATTCAAGCGACTGGTCGAGGGGGCGCGCGGCTTCGTGCATCGGATCGCCATTCCTGACGTGACGGACGCGGGCGGCGGCGAAATCGAAACGGTCGTCCCCGGCGCGCCGGGCGGCTTCAAGCATCTTGTGGCGAAAGATCGTGTCATGCGTGAAGCGCGGGCGCTCTATCTCGACGCGTCGGCCTTCGAGGCGGCGTTTGTGCGCGCGATGACCGAAGCCGGGAATGGCGCCACGGCGGACCTGCTGAACGTGCTGCGGATCGAGCCGACACGATTTGGCGAGCTGCGCGCTACCCGAAAGCGGATATTCGCAGAGGCGCGTTCAACAGAGGCGGCGACAGCCGCTTTGAGGCGCGAAGTCTATTCGGCGCGGCGGCTGTTGAATGATGAACGCGCCGAATTGGCGCCGTCGATCGGGGCGGCAGCCACGCCAAAAGCGGCAGCCCCGGTCGCCGCCGCGACCATCGCCAGTTCTGGCCCGTTACTTGATCTGGCCATGGGTAATGGCGCGGCGTCCAGTGACAGCGGCTTGCCAGAGAGACCGGCGCGGCGCATTGACGACGACATGCTGGCCCGGTTGAATGACTTAAAGGGTAAATCGGATATCACGGCTGAAATTGTGAAGTCGGCCGCGACGTGCGCCGACAAAGATGGCGCGGAAAACTTGGACGAACTGGTTGACAGCTTATACACCGACGCCGCGTTGTTCATTGATACGCCGACGCCCAGCGATCTGACAGGGCTCACCGCAGTTATAGAAGCGGAGACGGCCGAGCCATGAAGGTTGAATCCCGCCGGGCGCTTCTGTCAGAAGCGCCCGTTTGACCCTCCTTCAAAACGTTAATAATGCTTCAAAGCTCTTCCGCCACATATGATTCTGTCTTAAGGTTGCGATCAGGAATTGCTCATGGCCAGCGCCGATCAAGTCAAAGCGCTCATCGCGTCCCTAACCGAGGGAGATGAAGCGCATTTTTACGCGATCGCCATGCAGATTGCGGCCCATGAAGCGCGCATGGGCCACGGCAAAGTCGCCGACGAAATCCGACTGATGATTGATCGCGCCAAGTCACGCCCCCAGCTGCCGTCGAAGGCGCCGATCCCCTTAGCCCGCCCGCGCGGCGAGGTCGCCGAGCTTCTCAGCGTTTCTTATCCGAGCGTCAGACTGAGCCATATGATCCTGAGTGATCAAACGCGACAAAAGCTGGAACGCGTTATTCGAGAGCAGCGGGCGATTCAAGTCATACGAAGCAAGGGCCTTTCGCCTCGACGCAAACTCCTGCTAATAGGGAATCCTGGCACGGGGAAAACGCTGACCGCCTCGGCGCTTGCCGGAGAGCTCGGCTTGCCGTTGTTCGTCGTGCGGCTGGATGGCCTCATTACGAAATTCATGGGTGAAACAGCCGCCAAACTTCGGCTGATTTTTGAGGCGCTCAATCAGACGCGCGGGGTCTATCTGTTTGATGAATTTGACAGCATTGGCTCGTCGCGCGGCATGACGAACGATGTTGGCGAAATACGGCGCGTGCTCAATAGCTTCCTACAAATGGTCGAGCAGGATAACTCGGACAGTTTGGTAATTGCCGCCACCAATCATGTCGGCATGTTAGATCGAGCGCTGTTCCGCCGTTTCGATGACGTGATCGAATACAGCTTGCCGGATGGCGAGAAAATTATCGAAACACTCCGTTCCAAACTAAGCGGGTTTCCCGCGAAAAGAATTCAGTGGGCAAAGGCCGCAGCGCTTGCCGACGGCCTCAACTTTGCGGACATTACCCGTGCCTGCGAAGACGCGATAAAGGATGCGCTGGTTGGCGAGCGTAATTCTGTCACTCAGGCCGACCTCGCGCACGCGATTGAAGAGCGAAAGTTCGCCGTAAACCACAAGCAGAATTCCGGCGAATAACAAATTTTCATAGGGCAGCATGGCTCAGCACCCACATTTAATCGTTCCTCAAAATTCAGAACCTACAAGATTTACCAGTCCGAATTCTGCGCCGCACGAGCGCATGAATCTCCCGGCTCGAAATCGACCGCAGCACGCTGCCGACCTGCTCACAAAAATCCAAGCCGCCCAGCCGGTCGCTGATCAACGTGTCGGTGAGCAAAGAGCGTTTGGACTCGATGCGGGATTTGGCATTTATCTAGAATTCGAAAGCGAGCCTAACTTTCCGCTTAAATTCGAAAGCCTCGACCTGGCACCGAGCGGCATTGAACTTTGCGCGGTCAAAACAACTCCCCAAGATCGGACGCAGGCGACCGTTTTCGTTCCCGAAGGTAAGCTCGATTTGTTTCTTCGTCGGATTACCGATTACCGGGACAACGATACAACGCCGCGTACCGCGACAGGCGTGTCGCGCCCAAAAAACCAAGACCTCGTTGAAAGCATCAGCGATATCAGGATTGCAGCGCTTGAAGCTCTTTGGACCGAAGAAACACTCCCGTTCCCCGAGCCGGATACCGAGCTTACATGGGAGCTCTGGTTGCGCCGTTCGGGAGGGGTGGACCACCTTGCTCGTCTGAGGGAGTTTGCATCTCGATTTGAATTGTCTGTCAAGGACCAGGCCATCAGTTTCGTTGATCGGACGATCGTGCTTGTCCGCGGGACAGCCGCCAATCTCGCACGCTCGATTGATATTCTTGGCATGATTGCCGAGATCAGGCTGCCTAAGGTAACTGCGGCATTCTTTGCCGATATGACCGTGACCGAGCAGCAGGAATGGGTCGACGACTTGCTGTCGCGCACAACAGTTGGTGGCTCCACGCCCCCCTATGTGTGTCTCCTCGATACCGGTGTTAACGCCGGGCACCTGCTGCTCACCGCAGTTGCTGACTTGCGCGACCTCCATACATACAGGCCCGCTTGGGGTCTCGATGATCGTGTTGGCCATGGCACGCCCATGGCGGGGCTCGCGGCCTATGGCGATCTTACCGATGCGCTCGCGTCAAGCAATGGAATCGAAGTCGGGCATCGGTTGGAATCCGTGAAGATTTTTCACAGGGATGATCCGCACGACCCTGAATTATATGGCGCTGTTACGCAGGAAAGCGCCTACCGCGTTGAGGTCACGGCTGATCGCAACCGCGTCTATTGCATGGCCGTTACAGCCCAAGACGGACGAGATCGAGGCCGTCCTTCTTCCTGGTCGGCAGCGATCGACGCGCTCAGTGCCGGCACGGATGGTGGACCACGCCGATTGTTCGTTATCTCCGCAGGAAACACCGATGCGGCTCAGCGTCACCTTTACGCCGACTCAAACCTCACGGAGGGCATTCACGATCCGGCGCAGACATGGAATGCACTAACGGTGGGCGGCTATACCGAAAAATATGCCATCGACGCTGCGCGATGGCCGAGTTGGACGCCGCTCGCTCAACCCGGCGATCTTGCTCCATGCAGCTGCACGTCGACGACATGGGGCAAGTGGCCAATTAAGCCGGACATCGTGATGGAAGCGGGCAACATGGGGACGAACCCCTCTGTCCGGGAACCTGATTATCTCGACGATCTACAGCTTCTTAGCACTTCACACGGCGGCATTGGGCGCGCTGCGCTCGCAACATTCGGAGATACAAGTGCTTCAACCGCGTTGGCGGCAAGACTTGCCGCAATGGTATGGGCAAAATATCCCGACCTGAGACCCGAAACTGTGCGCGCGCTATTGGTCCATTCGGCGCAATGGACGCCTGCGATGAAGGCACGGTTCACCGACTCGCGCGGCGATATCGACTTTCGTTCGCTCGTTCGTTGTTTCGGGTACGGAACACCAAACGTCCGCCGCCTCTTATCGAGCCTCGATAACTCGCTGACATTAATTGCCGAAGACGAAATTCAGCCCTTTTACAGAGACGACGGAAGAATAAAAACGCGCGAGATGATTTTGCACGCTTTGCCATGGCCGCGAGAGGCACTTCAGGCGCTGCAAAATACGGAAGTCGTCATGCGTGTCAGTTTGTCGTATTTTATTGAGCCGAGTCCCGGCGCACGCGGTTGGACGCAGCGATATGGCTATCAATCGCACGGACTTCGCTTCGCCGTGCGCAAGCCGCTAGAAACTGATGCAATGTTCCAGCAGCGCATCAATGCCTTTGTCCGAGACGAGGATTATCAGGGCAGCTCCATCCCGGACCCAGGTTGGGATTTTGGACGCCGCCATTCGTTAGCTTCTTTGGGTTCGATTCATTCTGATACATGGCGTGGAAGAGCAGTCGATTTAGCGAGCCGAGGACATATCGCAGTTTATCCGACGATGGGCTGGTGGAACAAAAGGTCCCATCTTGGCGCTTGGCAAAAGACAGCGCGATACTCGCTGCTCGTGTCAATCGAAACGCCTGAAGTTCAGACGGACTTGTACACGCCTGTAGCGAACCAGATCGGCATCCCAATTGTGATAGAAACCTAGTACACACCATCATGCTGAGTTTACGCTTAGACTTTTGACTTTCACAAATGACCCGCTGAACTTGAAAGCTGCGCTGCACCTCAAGGGTAGCGTTGAAGATCGAGCGTACTATCGACCTTCACCCTCGGATTCCGACCTCCGGGGCTGCGCCAGCTCGCGATTGATGCGCGCCGCGTTCTCCTGGTCGACGCGCCGCTGCTCTTCCTCCTGTTTCAGAACGCGCGACTGCTGCTCGCGAAGGTTCTGCATCTGCTCGCTCTGTCGAGGATCGGCCGGCATTTCGCGGCGCGTGTTGTCCTCCATGGATCGATCGGCTTCGCGCGCGCTTGCGGCCTCGGCCTGCGCGCGATAGGGCGTCTGCTCGTTCGATTGCGCGTCATGGGCTTCTTTCGCTTCCCTGGCGCGGTAAGCCTGTTCCGTTTCGCGCGCCGCTTCGCGATCTACCCGCCCCCGAATCTCCTGTAGGCGAATATCGCGCTCGGCCGCCGTCGAGGTCGGACCTTCGGCGCGGGCAGGCTCGTCTCGTTTGTCTTGCCGCTCCATCGGCGCGGCCTCGTGCCTTTCATCGGGCTGCGCCTGGCCTTCGGCAATCCGCGCGCGGTTTATTTCGATCTCGGCGCGCAGTTCGTGAATACGACCCTGCATCTCGGGATTTGTGATTTTATAGCCATGCTCAGCCGCGAGCCGCGCCACCGTCTCCTTATAAGCGTCGCTGCCGGTGACGTTGAGCGCTTCCCATTTTTCGGATGCGACTTTCAGCGCGGCGTTGACGGAATCCGCGTTGTTCCAGTCGCGAATATCAAGCTGCTTCCCATTGTCGACAAAGGCAAGGGTTTGCAGTGCGCCGGTCGCATCGTGTCGGTGGTAATGGATCTCGTCGCCCTTACGCTCGAACGTGATAATCGGCCCGAGGTCACGCGCGGGCTCCGGCTTCACGTAGCGGTCGCCCTGCACATCCGCCTTTTGCTGTTCGAGATTGGTTTGCGCGGCGATGGCTTCGTCGGCCTTGTCGAGCAGCCGGCGCGACTGTTCGGCGAATTGCGCGCGCGCCTCATCGTCGGGAAGCGCCTTGTCGATTTTCGTAATCGTATCGGCCATGCTGTCGCGCGCGGCGATCATCGTTTCGGCTGTTCGCATGGGTCCTGTCTCCTCTGCGTCGGTCGAGGGCGCGCGACCTCGTAGAGCGCTCTCGGCGCGTTTCTGAAAATGCGCGACGGCGGCGCTCGGCGCACCGTCCAATGGTCGGCTTTGAGCGCTGATAGCGCGCGGCACGACAAAAACCTTGCCGGGCTGCGTTCGCGAGGATTTCAGCTCGCTTGCGCGAGCGGCCGGCACGTCCACATAAATCATCCGTGTGGCGACGCCTGGCTTCGCATAAGCCGCAGCCGTCGCCATATCAGCGGCGAACAGCGCGCCGCGTCGATCGCCGCCGCTATCGAGACGATAAAGCCGCACGGCGCCGGGCGCTGGTGGCGGTGGCGCGCCGCGAGTCGACAGGGCGGCGACGTTCCGCCATTGGCGGGCGGCGTCCTGGGCGCGACGCCGACCTTCCTCGCGCGTCGGTCTGTGAATTTCCCGGGTTTTCACGCGCTCGACGCGCCGGCGAACGCTCGGCGGCGCAATGCCGCGCGCCATCATTTTCACGTCTTTGAGTTTGTAGGCTGGCGCATGCGCCTGATCGAACCGCCGGACATTCTCCATGGCGATGCCGCGGGCGCGGGCTTCAGCTGCGAGCGTATCGCGCCAGCGCGAAAAATCCTGAATTTTTGGGTCGAGCCGCTTGCCTTCGTCCCGGACAAGTCGAACCGCCGCATGCACATGAATATGCTCTCGGTTCGTATGCATCACGAAAACATACTCATGTCCGGCAAACGCGCGCGCCAGGGTCGCCCGCGCGGCGTCCATAAACGCCGCTTTGTCCGTGCCGAGCTTGGCGCTCAAAATGACATGCGCAAAGTCGCGCGGCGCGCTCGATCGCATATGCGGCCGCCAGGATTTGGCGATTTCCAGGCTGACATTGGCCTCACGCGACGCGGCGCGCGGTGGGCGGTTCGGCCGCTCGCGCGCCAGGCGCTCGACTTCATCTTTGAGCACCCGGCCGTCCGGCCCAAATACCTCGATCTCACCGCCGCGGGTAAGTCGGGCCAGCGCCGTCGTGGCGCCCTCGACCCCATGCGCCCATTTCGGGTCGGTAAATTCGGCGTCCCGGCCGAATGCGCCCTCCAACCGATCGCGCAAACCGTCAATCGACCGCTGATTGTCGTAGATCCGGTGAAGCCGGCCGCCCGCGTTGCGCTCGCGACTCGCGGCCGTCATGACGATGTCGACGCGGCTATGCGTGCCTTGCTGCGAAAGCCGCCATGCATAGTGATGGCCACGAAGAGCCTCCGTAAGCGCTTCTTGCGCCTTCTTTGCCTCCAGCGCGCCGTCAAACTGCATTGTGAACCCCAGCACGTCGTTGGACGGCGCGCGGCCGTCCTCCGCGCGCCATGTGGCCGCGAAGTCGGCGACGGAGCGCTGTCCGGTAATCATCAAACCGTCGTGGCGCTCGAGCGTCAGTTCGCCCTTGTCGCTTTGATAACTCAGCAGTGACTGCGCCCGAGCCGCGCCCGAACCGAAACTCGCGATCTTGACGACCGCCGCCTGCGAGCCGGCCGCAAGATTAGCCTTCGCGATCAAGGCGGACCGCACGGATGCGATCGCTGCGCCCCTCGCCGGCGCGCGGCCGCCCAGTGCCGGCGATGAGGGTCGCGCCGTTTCCGCAACCGCGGCGGGCGCACGCGTCGAGACGTCGGTCTGCGAAACGCTGCCCTTCGCTGCGACCGCGCGCTTCACGCGCAATTCATCGTCGGCCCGGGAGTTCTCGCCTGGTGCCGGCGCGCGCGGCCCTGTGTCCGGCCGCTCGTCGTGTCGGGGCCGGGGCGCCGCGCGCGAGCTGTTGGCTGTTTGCGCGCGGTAACGCTCAGCCGATTGTACCGCAGCCGCAAGATCGTCCAGCGCCGCCCGATTCTTCGCCGCAAGACGACGCTGCAAGCCTTCCGTCAGAATCGAAAGATCAAGCGCCGCGAGAGTCGTCATGAGGCGCAGTCCTTCTCGATCGCCGTCTCGGCGCGTCTCCGCGCTCGATACGTCAATGACGCATAGAGCGCGTCGAGCGCCCGCATGATCCCATGCGCTTCGATAAGCCACGCGCGCACATTCTCTCCCGGGAAAGCGTTGCCCGCGTTCATATGATGAACGGCTTGATTGAGATTAACGCCGATCGCGCGCAGCTGTCGCGTCAATTCGACGACTTCGACGCGTCCTTCGCCGTCAAACGTCGGCCCCATGTCGCTGGCCGCGCGAACCATGCGACGCAGCGCTTCTGTTGTCGTCAGATTCCTCGCTTCGCAGAATGACAGAAACGCCGCCGCCTCCGTCTCATCGACGCGGAAACCGATAAATCGCGTCTTGCGCCGATCGTAATGTCGCTTGTCCGCCATTCGTCGATCGTCCTTAGCGTCCGGTTTGCCTTTGGCAAACTGCCGGACGCGAACATGGCCGGCGCGGCGAGCGCACATAAAGATTTTGTTTCACAAAATCCCTATCCTGCCATTCATCACCACTCTTCGCTTTGTATACGGCAAAACCCTCATTTTCTCAACGTTTTTCGAGGCTTTGTGCGGTTTTCAAAGCAGTCTCAAAACACTCTCAGCGCACTATCAAGACAGTCTCACGAGGCTCTTAGATCAACATCGAAAGCGTCTCACACAGAGACCCAACGGACTCGCATAAAATTCTCACCGTCGCATCAGGCGCATATCAGATCGATCTCCAAGAAGCTCTCACATCGTTGTCATAAAGGTCTTGCGTAAGGAAGGGAGTGGGTCTAAACAGTTGCCATTTTATTAGAGGCTCGCATGAAGCTCACCGCTGAGGACCTGCAGCGTCTGAAGGAGGGGATTAACGCGCTGAAGCCGAACCGTCGGCTCACGCTGCGCGAACAAATTGGCGCGATCTATGGGCCTTTGATGAAGGCGAAAGGCCGCGGACTGACGAATGCTCAACTTCTCGATTACCTCAGAGAGCAGGGCATTATGATTTCGGCGCCTTCGCTGTTTCGGGTGCTGAAACAGCTCGCCGAACAGAAAGCCCAGCGCGGGGTGAAGCGGGGAAGCCATCACTCCAGCGAGAACGGGAAAAGGCCCGCGCCGACCACCTCGGAAATCGCAAGGTCCGCATCCGTTGGAACCGTCGAGTCTGAACCTGTGCCGCGCGCGTCATCCTTCCGCGTGCGCCGCGACCGCGATGAAATCTAGGAGATCGGCGAATGGATAAGGCGATTTACATGGTCGGCGGCAGCAAGGGCGGCGTCGGCAAGTCCATGGTGACAATGGCGCTCATCCATTTTCTGACGGCGCGGGGCGAGGCGGTTGTCGTGGTCGACGCTGACACCTCGAATCCTGACGTCATGCAGAACTATGAGAAGGAGATCCCGTGCGAGGGCGTCAATCTGGACGATGCTGACGGCTGGATTCGGCTCGTCAATCTCTGTGACGAAAACGCGGACAAGACCGTTATCGTCAATACGGCGGCGCGCAACAACCAGGGGGTAGGGGCCTACGGCGTCACGCTGAGCGGCGCCCTCGACGAGCTGAAGCGGCGATTGGTGACCTTGTGGGTTGTCAATCGTCAGCGGGATTCGTTGGAGCTGTTGCAGGATTTTCTCGAAGCGATCCCGAATTCAACCGTTCACGTCGTCAAGAACGGCTACTTCGGCGCGGATGAGAAGTTCGAGCTCTATAACGGCTCGAAGACACGGAAAGCGATCGAAGGGCGGGGCGGCAAGAGCCTGCTGTTTCCCGATATGGCGGACCGCGTCAGCGATGACCTCTACAGCAAGCGCCTCAGCATTCGAAAGGCGCTTGCGGATATGCCGATCGGCAATCGCGCCGAATTGAAACGCTGGCTCGCGCAGGTCGATGGCGTCTTTTCGGCGGTCGTTCCCAATGGCTGATGGCATGGAAGCCCACGACGCGACCGGCTTTGAAAAGCTGATTGGCCGGACGGCGACGGAAACAGAACGCCGACAGCTTCGTCGTGTGAAGGAGGTTCTCGGGCTTCGCGACAATGACGCGCTGTGGCTCGTCATCTTCGCGCTTCAATATTACGACAGCCTCTATCGCCAGTTTCCCAAGGCGATTGCCACCGAGGCGTCGGCCATATTGGCGCGCACGCGCGAAACGGCGGACGCGCAAATGCGCGCCGGGGTCGAACAGGCCAAGGCGAACCTCGCCCGCGCCGTTGCGCTCGCGGCGCAAGACGTGGCGCGCGACGTTGCGCGACGGCAGACGACGCAATGGCTCATCTATGGCATGACGGTCGGCGCGGCCCTCGTCGTCACCGGGATCGCGATTGGGCGTGCGCTGGCGCCGTAAGCGGCGCCCCGGCTGTCATCGACAACGGGTTGCAGGGATGCGAACTCGACAGGGATGATGACCGAGGCCAGTCCGTACACCGTCGCTATTTTCCCGCCGCCGGCCTCCAGCCTGCCGCTGTCGCTTCCGCCACGGAGCAGAACATACGTTCTTCGGCGCCCGTGATGGTGACCCGGGCGTAGTCGCGACTGCCGGGTACGTGGAAGATTTTCTCGCCCTTGCGGTTGACGTTGCCCTTGATGGCGCAGTCCTTGGACGGCGTCGGCGCGTCCTTTGACGCCGGCTCGGTGTAAGCGGCAGAGTTGGGAAGCGGCCGGGAAACATTCCATAGCTGCTGGAAGCGCGCCTCGAAGGACTTCGCCGCAGACGGGTCGTGTAGAACGACGAGATCATTATCCTGCTGCTTGAGCCCGGAGGCCGACAGGTTGGCCGATCCCGACCGAAGAAGGCGCCCATCGACGGCATAGGACTTCAGGTGCATGTATGCGCCCGCCGGTTTCATCCGGACATCGTCGGCAATGGAGCGAAGCCGGTCGAGCGCGTGCTGCTGTCCCGGGTCTAGGACGATGCGGAGGGCGACCCCGCGCCGGCGCGCCTCGATCAACGCGTCGATGACGGCCCAGTCCGTGAGCGAGTAGACCGCCATGTCGATCTTCGCGCGCGCCAAGCGGATCAGGTCGACGTCGATGCGCTCAAGGTTTTCATCAGGCGCGTAGTGGATTTCCACATCGCCGGCGCGCACGGGCAAGGAGCCGATGCCGCAGAGGAGGGAAGCGCCAACAACGATCCGAAACCAGCGCCGGTGGATCACTGCCACTGGCTCCAGATGATAAAAATGAGGACGACGATGGCCGAGCCGATCGATGTGAATACAACCCGCCAGTTATAGCGCTCGCGGAATGGAAGCTGCCGCCAGCGCGATTCCTCGTCGTCTTCTCGGTTTTGTTGTCCTCGCCAACCCATTGACGTATCCTTTGAGGAGCAGATCCCGACCCGCCTCCACACGACGAAGTCACAATGGCAGGCGTGTTCAGGGAGCGGCAAGTCGGGACGAAGGCTCAAATTTGTCACGGACGTCCAGAATATTTTCGCTGCACGCGGTCAACCATCTTCATCGCCTTCTTGCTCAACCGACGCAGCGCCACCCAGCGCGTCATAGCGACGCGACGCCAACCACTGAAGACGCAAGGCCTGTGTCAGCAATACGCGTCGTAATCCACCCTGGACCTTTCGCTCGGAGATCACCTGCGCAAGCCGCGAAATAATGAGCGCTCTTCGAGCAATCCGAAAATCGGGATGTGATCGGAGCTCATAGACGCGGTCGGAAACAATTCTCGCGCGCAGGGATCGGGGCGCTTCGACGACGAGCGACCCAGGCGGTGGATCCTTCTCGTTCAGGATCGCTTTGAACTCTGACCGATCAACCGCGAGCTGCGTGATCAATCGCTCCAAAGCATCCAGTTGCTTGCGCGCGTCGGCATCCTTGCCACTTGTCTCCTGATATTGTGGCAGCGGCCAGACCTCGATTTCGAGCACTTCGAACGGATCAAGCACTGACATGGCAACAGCATCAGTGCGCTGATTGGTCAGGTGACGACGAATGCGCGTGCGCAGCATCTCGTTCGTCTGCCCGACATAGATGGGTTCGCCGTCATAATCGAAGAAGGCGTAAACGCCCCATTTGTAATTCCCGACACGGCGAGTCTGCCCCACGGCCTCTTCGAACGATGTATCCAGAAACCTCGCCAGATTGGCTCGCAGATCCTCCGTCTCGAACGGTGGAAAGTTTATGAAATCGGGATCGCGACGAGGAGTGGGCTCGTTCGGACTAGGCATGTCGGATCGCCGTCATGTCGGAGGAATGCTGCACCACGCCTCCCCGTTCGATCGTCGTGCGCCGCATCGTCTCATCGCCGAGCGAGGCTATTTCGAAGCTGACATGATTAATCTCGTTATCGCGACCTCCAAAGCAGGAATGGAATGCAGCGAGGAGTTCGACGGTCAGCAGTGATTGCGCGCCGACTTTCGGCGCTTCCACAGAGGGTATCGAGGATGGGAACAGATAGATGCAGGGCGGCGGCGCACAAAAAGGACCAATCACGGTCGTTCTGGCATCGCTCTCGTCCAACAGCTTTGGACAGGCGCGTCCGACCGTTCCGCACACCATATCCCAGATGACGAGACCATCGACGCGCTGATTGCGCGCGATGATCTGAGCGCTTATGCGCGTATGAACCCCAGACCAGGCGTTGCACCGCGGGTCGGCGCCAACATTGGTGCACAGGCTCCAAAGGACAAATTCATCTGCGCCGTCCGGGCGCTCGAAAATTTTCGAGTTGTCGCCGTCCAAACAGCCTTTCAGGTCGATGATCGTCGTTCGACCGCTTGGTAGCGTCACAACATAGTCATAAAACACGCCGCGCTTGGCCCGGTCCCAGCCCGCGATGAAGCCTCCATCCTCCATGTGGTTGAGAACATGCTGGACGAACTCTCGCTTGCCTCGCATCGCTGCGGCAAACTCTCCACGCACCTGTTGAATAGCGCCGCGGAAAATCGGCGAGGCGTAGAAGTCTTTCTCCGCAAGCCCGTGGTCGCCGAGCTTATGGGCTTGCGTCTTGAGCCCTTCAGCAAATTCTGCGATCTGCTGGCGCACGCTTGGGTCCTGCTCGCAAGGAATAACGCTCACGCGGCCCTCTCCGCCTGAGCGCAGACGTCGAGAAGCGGTTCGAGCAGATAGCGCGTAAGATGCCGAACGACATCGACAGCAACGCCGTCGCCCGTCAAATGGTACGCCTCGTTGTAATTTTTTGGCAGCTTATACGCGTCATCAAGTCCCATCAATCGAGCGGTCTCCCGCGACGAAATCAGGCGCGATCGAATCTTGTTTCCATCGACGACGACGATCGTCTGGCGGCTTGAACCGCCTGCGGGCGTCCGCAGACATCCCAAGATATCGTCAAACCGAATTTCCGCCCGTTGGACCTTGACGCCATTTTCGTCGAGACGGGTGCGCTTGTAGACCCCGCCCACCATCCGACGCCCCGAACGCTTGGCGGCCTCAACCTTCGCCTTGTTGACCGGCGACATCATCGCCAAAATTTGCTTGGTTTCTGCGGCAGTATGCCAGTCGACGCTCGAAGGATTTTCTTCGATGATATCGGCGAAAGAAATCTTGCGACGCGGCGGCGTCGGTAAATTCCACCACAGCATCTTCTTCCTGGCGCGGGAGGAAACGCCGTCAACAGCTCTGCGCAATCCCAGCGTATGAAATGGCTCGATTGGCCCCGGCGACAGGAGCGACGGGTCTATCGTCACATCGTCTCTTACGCCGATCACAAACAATCGTGGCCGGGATTGCGGCACGAACAGAGAGGCGTTGATGATCAAGGCGCCGTATCGATATCCGGCTTCGCCGAAGGACTTGCAGATCGCTTCGAAATCTCGTCCGCCGTGGGAGGTCAGCGTGCCGCAAACATTCTCGATCGCGATAATCGTCGGCGCGCGATTATCGTCGATCAGCCCCGTGATGACATCCCAGAACGGATAGAAGGTTCCAGAGCGCTCTCCCTTCAACCCGGCTCCGCCTCCGGCCAAAGATAAATCCTGGCAGGGAAACGACCCCCAAATCAGATCGGCGTATCCTGACAACGCATCCACGGTGACCTGGCGAACATCGCCGACCTTGAGCTCTCCGCCCGAACCCCAGTTGGCTTGATAGGCGAGGCCTTTTTTGTGATCGAAATCATTCGCGAACAGACATGTCCAACCGGACCCAAGCCCTGCCCGGGCCATCCCGCCACCGGCAAAAAATTCATAAAAATTAGGCATGACGCTTCCGCTCAATGGCTTGGTCGTCGACCAGAACATCGTCCCGTTCAAGCTTTTCCTTGATGGCCTCGGCAATCCAAGTGTTCCTGGAGACATTGCCGGGTCGCGCGCTCCGCGCTTGATCGATCGCTTCGAAGGTCTCGGGTGACAACCGAAGATTGATGCGATCCAGCGGACGAATCGCCTGATTTTTTGAAGAATCGAGCATGCAGCGAAGCTGGCGCCTTTTTGGCGCCATGTCCAGCATGTTCTATATATGTTCCGAGCCGACGAGAGAGCCTATCGAGCCCATCTCACTTTAAAATTTCTCGTCCAGGTGACCTCCATGCGTTGGGCTCCGCGCTCGTTCCCCGTAAAAATCCATCGCCACCTGAATGTCGCGGACTTGGCCGACATATCGCCCGAGGAACTCGAACAAGCGGAAGCGGAGGGCACGCTCGCAGGCAATCGCTCCTACTGCGATCTGCGGGGCTGCGGCTGGGGCGTCGTTCGCACAGCCCTCGATATCGAGACGAAACTGATTGACCGACTGAAGATGGCGGATGATGTCGAAGCGGAAATGTCGGCCTTCGAAGAGGAGCGCGCGACCGCATTCGAGGACGAGCCCGCACTCTGGGGGCTGGATGTCGGCGTCGCCTCCGCGACAATCGCGATTTCGGCCTACGGCTCAATCCCTGTGTCCAGCTGCAACGCAGGCGCTTTTGGCGGATGCCACTCAGCGCGCTATCCTTACGTTGGATTTTTTCTTCCAAAGGACTTGGCGCCTGAAATCATGCGTTGCGCCGAGGCCGCCGACATTGGGCTGCTCTGCGATGAAAGCGGACTCGCGCAAATTTATGGCCAAGGAGAAATGGATCTCGTCCGTTTCGCGCAAACTGCATGGCAAAGAAGCGCGGCTGGCGAAGAAGAGGCCCGATGATGAATGTATTTGAGCGATCAGCGGCGCGTTAGCCTTTTTCGTGATCAAGGTGGCGACACGCCGCGCCAAGCTGATGGCGACAGAGTCTCTTGCGGCGAGCAGATCGCCGCGCCGGTCAATGCGCGCCAAGCTTGGGCGCCGTTTGCTGACCGCCGCGACAAGCAATCTCATGATGCAAATTGGTCTGCTTGTGTTCGAGGGGCCGCGCGCGGCCCCTCAATCGCGCTCAGCGGGACTTCTTGCCCTGCGGCTTCGCGGCGGGCGCTTCCGTCTTCTTCGCCGGCTTGTCGGCAAGGTGCTGAATGTCCTCTACCGCGAAAGTGTAGCCGAACCGGCGCTCGCCATTAGCGGCTTTCCATTCGGTCTGCTTCGGGCGCGACGTCACTTGAACCAGGTCGCCGGATTCGAGTTTTTCGCGCGCCCATTTGATGCGCGATTCCTGCCGGGCAAAGATCGTATGTTCGATCCACTCGGGATTGTCGATCCACTCGCCATTGCCGTTCTTGTAGGGGTTGTTCGAGCAGACGGTGATGACGAGATTGGCGCCGACTTCCTTGAGCTGACCGACCCGGCCGACCTGAATGTGTGTGTTGAGCTGCGACATTTTCTCTCTCCTATCGTTGGGCCTCGGCCCGTTGCGATGGCGGTCTGAAAGCGCCGGGGTATGGAGACCACAGAGCCGCAAGGCCGTAAGGCCGCAGTGGGCAAGCGAAGCGCTGCGCGCCGGCCGCGACGGAGAATTTTGAAAGGGCGCGCCGCGCCCGTGCGCGAGGAATTGCCGCATAGCGGCAAGGGGAAAATTATTCGACGCAGGCGCCGACGTGGCTCCGCCGGCGCTAGACAAGCCAGTAAAGAGCAACGGGCGAAGGCACAAACATCACAAGAGAGATCTGTGCTGCGCTCGACACGCAACCAGGTCAGTCGAATTGTCCGCCCAGCCTCGAGCCTCTTCGTTCTCACACCATCGCGCAATGCCGAGAATTGGCTTGGCGATGATCGATCCCGCGTGGCCGTATCAATAATGCCATGGCGCGTCGTTCAAATGGGCTGATTATGAGAAGCCCGGCGCCTATTGAGTGACGGCCCCTACGCCGCGCAAACAGTCGACTCGGCTTGGGCGCGTGCACATCCGAAGCGTAAGGAAGCGAGTAAGAGACGAAGCCATGTCGCCGCGGGATGCGCCTGTTGCACGCAATCGAAGAACGGGCGACGTTGCGCTTTGTCTGCGACGCGGGGGCGGGCGGCTATCCAAATATAGGTCGATCTAATGCAGGGTGTTACGATGAACGAGATTGTTTTAGCGGACGCCGATCGCGAAGGTGAAACGATGACGGCGCGCGTCATACGCTATGATCGGGAGCAACGTCGCCTCGAACTTGCGGTGCCCAACACAACTGTTGTTTTTACACTTTACGGCGATGGCGAACGGTTCACGGGAGTGCTCGGCGGCCGAAGCTTCTATTGGGATGCGCCGCGCGCCGAGCCCGCGAAAAAGCGGGAGAAGCGTTAGCTCCGGCGCGTATCCCAATTGTCGTCACGAATTCGGCATTTTCAGCAGCTCCAGATAGCCCTGCTGCGTCATCCATCGTGCGCGGGCGTAATGGCTGTGATAGACGCGCCGCGCGCGTTCACGGTCGACGTCGGGATCAATGTTGAGGACGATCCGGCTCGCCTCCTCCCAGCCGGCGCCATCGCGCGCCGCATCGAGCAGGCGGAGATATACGATCATATGCGAGAGATCGTAGTCAGTCAGCTCGAGCGTCGTCGGCGCTACCTCTGCGACCGTGTCGGACTGATTGGGGATCATGCTTGGCCTCCATTAAAGCGCAGCCTATGCTTTGATCGCTCGTCGTAAGGCTGCAGCCGCAAGGTAGCCGATAGCTTATGTGGCGGCATTCAGGGTGCGCCGAGCGACAAGCGCAGCCCCGTGTCGCGACGCGTGGTAACTGAAGGTAAGTGATCGGGACACGCTCCGTGACTGATACGCGACGCCGTTCGCGTAGTATAATCGAGCCGCGATAGAGCGCCAGTATGGATGGCGCGACCGACTGGTGGTCGCGAGGGGAGTTCGCGCGAAGGGGAGCGAGAAACGGAATGGGTGTTGATCTCGTCCCGGATATTCAACGACCGCGCCAGCGGCTTAAGCCTTTCGCAGGAACAGCGCCATCAGCGAATTCGAAAGTTGGAAAGTCCGTCCATTCGGAGGCCGCTCGCTCCGCATTGTCAGCGCAGACGGCGCGTTTGCGCTACAAAGAGGCTCGCAACGCGAGCACAAGAAGGGGCCATATAGTCCCCGACGCGAGCGTAGCGACGCCAAAGGGCTATTGCCCGGCCCGCTTTTCGGAAAATTGCGACCTATGGTCCGAGTGAGCATAGCGACGGCGCGCGCCGCGCGCCGACACGAGGCCAGTGCGAGCCCGAAAAACGGGCGCTGTGATCAGCCCCGTAGTCGAGCCGACACGGATAGCGCTTGAATTACGCGCACACAATCATGCAGGCGTATCTCGTCGCACGGGAATTACAAAAGATAAACGACGATCAACCCGCGTTTGTAGCCTGAGCAGCAAACGTTTGGCGAAAGATGCCAGCCCGGTTGTTCGATACTTTTTCAAAGTTCTTGGCTTTGCAGGCGCTGTGCGACCGCGCTCAACGGAATGGTTCGCAACGCGCAACGCAATCTCCGAGCCTTCCCGTTTCGAGGTCGCCCGGACGCCAAAGTGTCAGCGTCAGCTGATTACGCTGCGTCCTCTTCGCCGCTATCGGTGCGACTAAGGACGTCGAAGACGTTGGCGACCACGTCCACGCCGTAGATCGTCTTGCCGTCCTTTTCATAGGACGTTTCGGCAACGCGACATTCGGCATAGATCGGTGCGCCCTTTCTGACATTCTTCAACACGAAAGCCGCGTCGCGCTCATTCAGGACGGTGACCGTAACCCAGTCGGTTTTCTCAATGCGCTCGCGCGATTTCTTGTCGGTCCAACTCCGGTTCGTCGCCACGCTGATCTTGGCGATTTTGCCATCATTGAACGCCTTCGGCTCTTGCCCGACATAACCGCGTAGAATGAAAAGATTGGTTGTTCTCATTGCGTTTCTCCAATCATGCGAAACGATCGCCGCCCAATTCCAAGGACGGATGTGCCGCACGCATTGGCTAGCACTTTATTAGAAGAATGGCGATAATAAGATTGTCTTGAATAGGGTTTGAGCTTTAAGATCGAGCCCTGCGACAGCGTGCTTCGTGCGCTCCGCCAGTGGGGAAGTGCAACACGAAGCCGTTGCCTCGACGCCGCCGCAAGGCCGGTCAAGACGAAAGGCGCCGCCGGCGCCGATGCGAGGAGGCTCGGTCGAGCAGGGCTCGGCCCAAACGCAGCACGAAATCAAGCTGAGAGGGACGCCGCCGCTTGCAGAAACGGATTGATACGCTTGACGAATTGAGGGCCCTGGCGATCGGCGCTGTGATGCTGTCGCATTTCGCGCTCGCCTTCGGGTCGCAATCGATCGTCGCGTTCTGGCTCAACCTCCCTGATCTCAGCGTCGGCGTCGATCTCTTCTTTGTCATTTCAGGCTTTTTGATCTTCCAGAATCTCGCCGATCTGACAGATAAAGCCTGCGATTTCACGCGCAGTATCGCGGCCTTCTATGCGCGCCGGCTGACCCGGATCGCGCTTCCGGCATGGGCGATCGTCGCAACGCTTGCACTGGCTCATCTTGAGCACCCCGCGCCGAACGCCACGGATCTTTGGACGGCGGCGGCGTTCGTCGCAAACGTCCATTGGGCGCGATGCGAAATCGTCCGCTGTGGCGACGCGCTCGCGACATCTCATTTCTGGTCGCTGGCGAGCGAAGCACAATTCTATCTCGTGGCGCCGGCGCTTCTGCTGGCTCGAGGACCCGCGCCGCTCTACGCGGCGATCACAGCCATTCTGCTGCTCGCGCTCATTCCCCGCCCGCATGGCTCGCTGCTCTGGGCGCTGCGCCCCGACGCGCTCCTGCTTGGCGCGGCGCTCGCCAGCGAGGTGCGGCGGAGCGCTGCCTGGCTGGTGAAGGCTCCGCCGGTGACCGCCGGAATGGCTGCGTGGTGGATACTGGTCGCGTCCATGTTGGCGCGGATTGCAATTGGTCCCTTCTCGGGGTTGGCCTGGACGCATGTCGCGCTGATCGGTGCCGGCGTTCTTCTGGGACGCCTTAAAGGGACGCCGATCGGGGGCTATGTGGGCGAAGCTATGCGCACGGTCGGCCGGGCGTCGTTCTCCGTCTATCTTGTCCACCTGCCGCTGATCGGCGTCGCAGCGGAATCGGTTGCCACGAGGATCGGTGTGCCGGCCGCCGTCCTTGGCGCTCTGGCCGCGATCGCCGCCGCGACGATGGTGATCGAATTCGCGATCGTCCGGCCGGCGGCGCAACTCGGCCGAGCTTGGAGCGTGCGCATCGCTTCTAATTATTCGCCAATCAGAAGCAGCCGCCTAAAGATCGGCTAAGCGCCTTGTGACAGCGAACGTCTTTCTGCGGAAACGACGCTTGCAAAAGTATCGCCAAAATCCATTCGCCGCGACTCAACGAATCGAAACGGCATGCATAGCCGGTGAAGCGAATTCGCAGATGTTCAAATTTAACCCGCATGTCGGTCATCGAGCATCGACAAGGCGTGACTGAACGATGACAATCAACTTTAGCAAATTTCTTCCAGTGCTTCAACAACGTAGCCACGAGCGCACCGCCTTCGCGGCCGCGCATCGAACAAATGCCGAATTATCGCCTTAACAATTCACAACGCTTACGGCGCTTCCAACAAATACTCCGTTTCGGCGCCAAATGCGAGACGACCGGACATTCCTTTTGATGCGGCACACATATGAGCTTACGCAAGACAAAGGCCAACGATAGACGCATCTGGTGTCCACCGTTGCGCCTGTACTTTCCAGGAATCTTCAGAATTTCGCGGACGTTTGCCAAACGACCGCGTCGGGAAAATGCGCCAGAGCTCCAACATATCGCTTATACACTTGATCCGAGCGCCATGGCGGCAATCGCCGGCTGCGTTGTCGATGAAATAGACCATCTCGACCGCAACGCGTCGCATTCGCTCATCCTTCGACATCACTGGTCACGATCGCTCGCCAGTTCCTATCTTGAGGGCGTCGAAGATGTGATGGACACGTGCGACAGCATGGGAATTTTCGAGGTCGATGACTCGGTGTTCACACTCACGGAGCGGTCGACGCGCGCGGACTGGCCAGCGCCGATGATCATCTACGTCGCAGAAATCTATGATGCACAAAACGAGATCGGCACCGAACATTTCGAAGTTGTCGTTGGCCCGAACGGACGGCCCGAGACCCGCGAATTGCTCGGCTGAGGGATGACATGGAAAACGAAGCAACACGCGGCTGGACGATTCAGCCCGACGGCGGAGAACCGTTGCCGGCGCCAATCATCGAGTTGGTCGAGCGTTGGCTTGCGCTGACGGATGGCGATCCAATCGCAGCCCTGGTGATCGCCGCGGAAGAATTGATGCTTTTGGCGCCCGCCACGAGCCGCGGCTTTTCGCGCTTGCCGCCAATCGAACGTCCGGCCAAAATAGGAGGTGGAAAATAGCGGGTAGCAAGGGGCGGAGGCGAAGGTCGCCGCCTGTGCGAAAGCATACTGGTTCGCACACGACGCTCTACTGTTGAGGGTAACAAAGCCACTTGAGCTGTGACCCCTTTAATGAGGTTCTACAAAAAATGACGCATAAGGTTCATTATGGAACGAGGTCGCATTGTCGAAAGTCACGGGTTTCGAAAAGGCAGGACTTAATGGCATCGACGAATTGGACGCACCTAATTTTACTGTGTCATAAGATGGCAGAATGGGATATTTTGAGGATTCACGCTCGATTCGGAGGGGGCTGTGGATCGAAATGGCTTGGATCCAGGGAGTGAAGGTCGGTTCGTTGAGTCGATGTCGTCGATCTTGGGACATGCGGATCGTATCGCGCCGTTTCGTTCCTATTGCACCGGCTTGATCCTTCCGGGCGAACGCAAGAGCGTCGAACCGATTGCCGCGCGTGTCGAGCCCAATCGTGTCCAGGCCGCGCATCAATCGCTCCACCATTTCGTCGCGAAGGCCGAGTGGTCCGATGAAGCGATGTTGAGGCAGGTGCGCACTCATGTTCTTCCGATGATCGAGAAGCATGGAGCCATAAAAGCGTGGATCATCGATGACACGGGGTTCCCCAAGCAGGGCGTTCATTCGGTCGGCGTGACGCGACAATATTGCGGGCAACTCGGCAAACAAGACAATTGTCAAGTCGCCGTATCTTTGTCAGTCGCCAACGATCACGCAAGTCTGCCGATCGCCTTTCGGCTTTATCTGCCGGAAGATTGGGCCAAGGACTCGGGGCGTCGCAGTAAGGCTGGCGTTCCCGAGGACGTCGTCTTCAAGACCAAACCGCAGATCGCGCTCGATCAAATCCGCGTCGCGCAAGCAGAAGGTGTGCCGGCTGGCGTCGTTTTGGCCGACGCCGGTTATGGGATCAATACGGCGTTCCGAACTGCGTTGATGAAGATGGGCCTGACTTATGTTGTCGGCATTCAGTCCTCCGCGCGCCTCTGGTCTTCGGGAACCGGTCCGTTGCCGCCGAAGACATGGACGGGCCAAGGACGCCCTCCGACGCTCCTGCGACGCGATGCGCAAAACAAACCCATGTCGACCAAACAACTGGCGATGTCGCTCCCGGAAGATGCTTGGCATGAGATCGCATGGCGCGAAGGCACGAACGAAAATCTCGCCTCCCGTTTCGCTGCTGTTCGAGTTCGACCTGCCCATCGCGACTATTGGCGTTCGACGCCTCATGCCGAAGAATGGCTTCTCGTCGAATGGCCCGAAGCTGAAAGCCAGCCGACCAAATATTGGCTTTCGACCTTGCCGCCGGACACGACCATCTCGGCGCTCGTCGAACACGCCAAATTGCGCTGGCGGATCGAGCGGGATTATCAGGAACTCAAACAAGAACTCGGCCTCGATCATTACGAAGGACGAGGGTGGCGCGGCTTTCACCACCACATGGCTCTCTGCGTCGCAGCCTATGGATTCCTGGTCTCCGAGAGGAGTCTGATTCCCCCCTCAGGCGTCAAAACCACAATCCTCGAAGCGCCTCGCCTATCCGACAGTTATCGACCCCGCGGATCCGCCGATCAGACCCGAACGCCACGTCGTCTCATCTATCGCGTGCATCCGCACGAGGTTGGCGCGCGCCTTGGTGCGACGGCTGTTCCGATGTCCGTGTTGCCAACGAAAAATCCAGCGGCAAACTTTATGACACAGTAAAACTAATGGGAATGCCGATGACGCCGAACATCAGCCAGACAGCAAAGCAAACGACAAACGCCCAAGTGGATACAGCTAGAACAAAGATGCTTCGCGAGCCCGGCATGAAGCCTCCAGCTTCCTAGCGCCTCGGCGAAACGCCGCCACAAGTTCAAGCTACTCGTCGCAATCAGATAATTGATGACATACGAAAAACGGATCGAATCTTGTTAGAGCCTGGAAAATTCGCCACAATCCAATTTCCATAATATCATGCAATGAACAAGCTTTCTGCTCAAGCATCATATTTGCCGCGGGACGGCGTCAATTATTCGAATAGCATGAGATCATGGCTGCCGGCGACGGCGCCAAGGACAGTGGCCAGACTCAATATCAGTAAAATGAGATGCAGCCTCTCGACCCGCGCGAATGCTGCTTCGGGGTCACTCTTTGCGCGCGCCTGCAACCATCGATGCAAGATCAACGGCTCGGCGACGAACAGCATCACTGTGAAAATAAGCCACACAATAACCATGGCGTGCATCCACCAATAGTTCACCGACAGAAAGCGGTCCCAAAGATCGAGCCGCATCAGCATGTATAATCCAGTCAATCCAGCAAGCAGCGTGGTGATCCGAGCCTGCCAGGCAAACCGCCGTTCGATGGCGTCGAAGAAAGTCAATCGCTCTTCGGGAGACTTGAAGCGACGAACTGCGGGAAGCAAGATGGTCGTCACAAAACTCACGCCGCCGATCCAGACGACGACGGCGAGAACATGCAGTGCACGCGCAATCGCAATCTCATCCATCGGCGCCTCCCGAGTTCGAACCTCGCGCCGGTTTTCGCAAAAGTGGAGGAACGAGGTCGCGCCCTCGACATTTTAGGCGATGAAACATAGAGATGCGGCGTAGGAGGTCCGGCGACGTCATGGCTGCAATTCCCCGCTACCGCCCGCAGGCCGGCCCCGCCGTGCTTTCGGCCGGATTTCGCCCGTTCTTCCTCGTTTCGGCGCTCTGGGCGTTCCTTGTCATCCCGATCTGGATCGCCTTTTTTGCCGGGCATGGTCAAGTGCCGACAGCGCTTCCGCCGGTTGTCTGGCATGTACATGAGATGGTCTTCGGCTTCGGCGCGGCGACGGTTGCTGGGTTCCTCTTGACTGCAATCCCGAACTGGACGGGGCGTATGCCTCTACAGGGCGGGCCGCTCGCCTTGCTCGTGCTGCTCTGGGCGGTTGGACGGATTGCCGTCCTGTTTTCCGCGAAGATCGGCGTCGATAGCGCGGCTGCTCTCGATCTCGCGTTCCCGATTCTGTTCCTTCTCGTAGTCGCCCGAGAGATCATCGCGGGACGAAATTGGCGTAATCTGCCGATGCTGGGCGCGCTCCTGTTTCTGCTCCTCGGCAACCTGCTCGTGCATTTCGAGTCGGTGGGGATTGCCAGGACCGCCGAACTCGGCAATCGGCTTGGCGTCGCCACGCTACTCATGCTCATCAGCTTCATCGGCGGCCGCATTGTCCCGAGCTTTACGCGCAATTGGCTCGCCAAGGAGCAGCCCGGAGTCGCCATGCCGGCGGCGTTCGACGTTGTCGATCGCACCGTCCTTGCTGTGACGGGCCTGGCGCTGGCGGTCTGGACGTTGACGCCCGAAGGGGTAGCGACGCCCTGGATCGAGCTTGCCGCCGGTCTCATGCTCGGCGTGCGTCTAGCGCGTTGGCGCGGCGAAGCGACATTGCGCGAACCGCTTCTATGGGTATTGCATCTTGGCTACGGATGGCTATCGCTCGGTTTCTTACTCCTCGCGTTCAACAACCTACTTCCATTGCTGCCGCAGACCACGGCCCTGCATGCGCTCACAGTCGGAGCAATCGGGACCATGATTCTCGCGGTCATGACGCGAGCGTCGCTCGGCCACACGGGGCGTCCGCTGGTCGCCGGACCAGGTACGACGGCGATCTACGTATTGGTGACGCTCGCCGCTATTCTACGTCTTCTCGCGCCGCTCGATAGCGCGTGGTACCTGCTCATGCTGTCCCTCGCCGGAGCGGCTTGGAGCGCTGCATTCGGGCTCTTCGTGTTGCTATATGCGCGGCCGCTCGTGCGGCCTCGTGTCATTGGCGAGGATGCACGGCCGATCTGACCACGCCGGATGAATTTGCTCCACCGGCGTTTGCGGGAGGAGCGTACGACAGCCTTGGTCTACCCATCACTGTCATGTGAACTTGCGCAAACGCACCTCGCGCCCGCTGCCAGCATTGGGGCGGTATCCGACGGCTCTAGTCAGCGGGTCTTCGCCAATTGAGTGGCGCTCGTCGAGGCCGCGCTACTGATCGCCATTGCGCACGTCACTCGGCGTCCATATTTTCCTCAAAGGACATCCTGCAAAACGCTGCGGGAGCTTGATGGAAGCTTTTCGACTCGCGGCCGAGGCACCGAGGTTAGGCTTGCCGCCATAAGGGATCGAACGCCCATCGAAAGCCTACTTCAGCTGGCCAACGAGATGCTCGGCGTGCTGCTGATGTTCCTTAAACAGCTTGAGGCCGGTTTCAAGCAGGCTCTTCAATTCACCGTTTTGGGCGTCGGGGATGAGCACGGTTGCAAGCGCCCCGTTGACGGTCTGATGATAGGCGACTTCGTTCTGCGCGTACGCCTTGTCAAAGGCGGATCCGCTCAGCTTCGACAATTCCTCGCGCTTCTTGGCGGCGCCTTCCGTCAGAGATTTACTGGTCTCATTGTCTTCAGGCTTAACCTTTAGCTTTTCGACTAAGGCAAGCGCCTGCTTGTTGACTGCAGTGTGATCGCGGACCATTTCCTCAGCAAAGTCCTTGACGGTTTTGTTCTGCGATGTTTTCAGCGCGAGCTCTGCGGCCGCGATGTCGAGTTGCCCTGCAGTATACGCGATATGCGCAATTTGCGGATCGGTTGGTTTGGCTGCAGTTTGAGCCATTGCCCCAGACGCTGCGAAGCTCAATGTGACGGCGAGCAAAAGACGCGGACTACGGATCATGTTGGTGTCTCCTTAAAATATCGACTTCCCGCGCATGCGGGGGATGGCGCTTTATTAGATGCAGGGACGATCCAAAGGTTCGCGATAAATTTTGCGGGAACCTTTCTCGTCCCGGCGCATCCAACGGATATTGGAATGAATGTCGGAAGGGCTGCAATGAAAAATACCCAGGCAAGAATCGTGGACGCAGAGTGGAGGGGGTTGGCCGATGTCGACATCGTCGCGCATGTGGTCACAGGCGATGCCGGAGCTTTTGCCGAACTCATGCGGCGCTACAACCGCAAACTCTATCGTACCGCGAGGGCCATGACGGGCGATAATGGCGAGGCCGAGGATATTGTACAGGAAGCTTGGATGCGCGCCTACGCTCATATCGCGGATTTCCGCAATGAATCCGCGATTTCCACTTGGTTGGTCCGCATTGTCCTGAACGAGGCGCTTGGACGAAAACGGCGTGCTAGGTCGACCGTAGAATTGGACGAGACAAACGAGCGTCAAATGTCGAGCGTGATCATGCTTCCCAGCTGCGGGGCCAATCCCGAAAGCTCAATGTCGAGGACCCAGGTTCGGCATTTGCTCGAGCGGACGATCGATACGCTTCCACCTGACTTCCGCACGGTTTTCGTCTTGCGCAGCGTTGAAGAAATGTCCGGTGCCGAAGTCGCGCAACAGCTCGGGATTCCGGAAGCCACTGTCAAAACCAGGCTACATCGCGCCCGCGCGTTGATACGTCAGGAGCTTGAGAAAAACGTCCTGATTGCTCTCTCCGACGTGTTCCCCTTCGATGGCGCGCGATGCAAAGAACTGTCCAATCGTGTGATGGCCAGAATCGGACTGTTGCAAGATAAGAGTTAGAATTTGTACCGTCTCCATCCCAAAAGAAACATACATACCTGACTTCGACCGCGATTCGGAGCTGGTTCACAGACAGTTTATCTAAAGTCGGTAACAACTAGGTAAAACCACTCTCGATTTGTGCAGCTTCGCCTGCGGCGTTCCTTCTGGTGATCGGCGCGCCGGAAACGCACCCGTTGTGGTGTCTAACATGCGATGTCGTCGATTGATCACCTATGGAGACGGAAATGACTGAAGAGCAGGCTGGACCGAGCGGTCCCGATCTGACGCTGGGTGTGGCGCTCGCTGAGCTTGTCGACAGCGGAAAATTGGTTGGCCATGTCGGCGATGAAGAAGTGCTCCTCGTCCATAGCGAAAAAGAAGTGTTCGCTGTCGGGGCTCATTGCACGCATTACCACGCGCCTCTCGTCGACGGGTTCGTCGTTGACCACAGCCTGCGTTGTCCCTGGCACCATGCCTGTTTCGACCTGCGCACTGGAGAAGCCTTACGAGCTCCGGCTCTCGATCCTATCGCGTGCTGGTCGGTTGAGCAGCGTGACGGCAAAATCTTCGTGCAAAGAAAGCACGAAGCGGCGGCGCCGACGCTGCACGCCGCGACATCCGGAAAGACCCCCAAAAACATCGTAATCGTCGGCGGTGGCGCGGCGGGATTCGCGGCGGCCGAGCGATTACGCCGTGAGAATTATCGAGGAAGCATCATTATGTTGAGCAATGAGGATGTTGCGCCGATCGACCGGCCTAATTTGTCCAAAGATTATCTCGCAGAAAATGCGCCTGAAGAATGGCTTCCACTGAGACCTGATAATTTCTATTCCGAGCATGACATCGAACTTCGGCTTGGGGCCAATGCGACCCGCATTGACGCGCGTTTGCGTGAGGTCGCCCTCGCGGATGGGAGCAGGCTTTCCTACGATCGCCTGTTGATCGCGACTGGCTCCGAACCTATCCGCCTGTCGATTTCAGGCGCGAGTCTGCCGCATGTGCGCACATTACGTTCGCTCGCTGATTGTCGGGCTATCATCAAACATGCCGAAACGGCACGCCGAGCGGTCGTGCTCGGCGCGAGCTTCATCGGACTCGAAGTTGCAGCGTCTTTGCGCGCTCGTGGGATTGACGTCCATGTGATCGCTCCGGAGAAAAAGCCGATGGAGCGTATTTTTGGCTCTCAAATGGGCGATTTCGTGCGTGCGCTCCACGAGGAGCATGGTGTCGTTTTTCATCTTGAAGATGTTGCGAACGCCATCGACGAGAAACGGGTAACGCTGGGAAGCGGTCGCGTGCTCGAGGCGGATCTCGTGGTTGTCGGCGTCGGAGTGCGACCGCGGATCGAACTCGCGGAAATGGCCGGTCTCGCCATCGATCGCGGGATCGTCGTGGACTCTTATCTCGAAACGAACATCCCGGGGATCTTCGCGGCCGGCGATGTCGCGCGCTGGCCCGATCGCTACACTGGCGAGAACATTCGTGTCGAGCATTGGGTCGTTGCCGAACGGCAAGGACGAACCGCGGCGCTCAACATACTCGGACAGCGCGAAGAATTTACTGCCGTTCCGTTCTTCTGGAGCCAACATTACGATGTTCCGATTAACTATGTCGGTCATGCGGAGAAATGGGACGAACTCCAGATCGAGGGCGACATCGCAAGCAAGGATTGTCTTGTGCACTTCAAGCGCAACAGGCGCACGCTCGCCGTTGCCTCGATCTTCCGAGATATTGAGAGTCTGCAAGCTGAAATAACGATGGAACAAATCGGCGCCAGCTGAATCATCCACAACTTGGTAAGTTCTTGCTCGACGGTTGTGGTGTCCAAGACGGAGCGATAAACCGGTCTTCCCCTTTTGCTGGGACCGGTTTGTTGCGCGGTTGAAACGATGCTTGATAAAGGAGGCCCCGACAAGAAACACCCGAGCTACGGAGGCTCGCGACGGTCCCGTTCCGACGCTTGCATCCGATGATGATCCGAGGCAGCGGCACGCCGCACCCTGACATGGCCTTCGCGCCGTCCAGAAGAATGGAGCCGCCGCCCGGAGCTTGGCCGCCGATGCGTACTACTGCATCATGGTCAGGGTCCTTCGATCCTCCGCATACAAGTATGTGACGCGGTGATAACCCGCGTCTTTGGTGAACTCCCCTCGGAACGTTGAAATCCAGCGATCGCCTCCACTACAATGGCGGCCTGGTTCTACGGGTGCTACCGCGAACGTTTATCAGCGAGGCGTCGAAAAAAAGCGGTGTAGCAAATGAACCCTTGACTAAGACAACCCCATACAAGTCAGGGTCCTTTCCTCCGCCGGAATTACCCGACATCAACGGTCATACAACCCTGTCCGACTCCCGCCCGATCCACCGCCAACAGCGGTGTTGAAGCCGCGACCTCCGATCCAAACGGGCCTCCCCCGATTACCCGCATCACCCTTCCAACGTGCTGTGCCCACTACCCCGATGAATTGGTCCGGGTGCATCTGTCGATTGCTTCCCCGTCCACGCGGCCTTCCCCGTTATTCAGGCGGGTCGGCATCCATACCTTCACTTTCGAGGCCTCCTCGGACTTCACTCACGTTACGGCCCCTTGGATTGCTCAACCGCCCAAGGCGGCCTTTGTCACGAGGCTCCGATCCGGCAAGTTACCCAGCCAAACCGCTCGTCAGCTACCAGATCAATCGACAACTCTCTGGGTGGAACCTGCCTCCACTGGTGACACGCGCCGTTGGGGCGCACTGAATAGGATGGGCTAGTCGCCACTTGATGAAAGTTCAGGGGCAAGTCACGAATCATCAAAAAAGGCGGTGCCTATTAAGTAAGATTTCTTTGCGAGCGAGCATCTAAATCGTGACCCCACGAGAAAGGCGAAGCTTGTTCCTGTCCGCCACTTGCTTGAGGGCGAGCATGAAATTAACTTGAGGAGACGCCAATCATTCTTCAGCCGCGCGCACGAGTGCCGTGGGGAAGACTCAGCGGCTACGGCGCTCGGTGCATCGACATCGTACCATCGGAACCCCCGAAATTCACGCTGGTGCGATGGCGGGGGCGCTACGTGTTGTTGCGCCCCCGCACCTGTTCTACGAAGCAGACGTGTACCCCGCCTTTCAACCGACGCTGCAGCTCGACAAGCGCGGCCACGTCAACGCGCGGCGCGCCGATCGCCATGCCGGCGCAAACCACGGGATCGAACATCCAGCCGGCGATCGAAATCGCGACGCCGGCCGGCCCTTGCACTTGAAGGAATGGGCCAGTTGCGCGCTGCTCAACCCGACGAATCAAAACATTGCTGCCGCAATATGGATGCCATCGGTAGTGGACTTCCAATTCCTGACCGACATGGGCAGAATGAACGGGTGATGGCCCTCAATAGGAAGAACGCTCTCTTCGCGGGTTCCGATGGCGGGGCTGAGAACTGGGCGATCGTTGCCTCGCTTATCGAGACCTGCAAGATCAATGGCGTCGATCCGCAAGCCTATATGGGCGACGTCCTCACGAAGATCGTCGACGGCCATCTCGCCAGCAAACTCGACGACCTCATGCCCTGGGCCTACGCGCAGCCGGTCGCACTCAAAGACGTGGCCTGAAAACAGCGCTTACAGAGCAACGCGTAATCCTCCAACTGTTGCGATATCTCAGCAACGAACTCAAAGCGTCGCTCGTTTGCCTCGGCGTGATGGATGCCCGCGACGCGATCGCAGGCGATACTCAACTCTCGCGGCGTCTCGATCAAATCGTGCTGCCGCGATGGAAAGTAGAGGAAGAATTCCACGAGCTCATCAGCGCAGTTCTGCGAAGTTTGCCGATCAAACAACCTTCAGCCCTATCGAGCCAGGGCTTGCGTCATCTCGCGCGTATCAGCGACGGGGTCACTGCGCGTGTTTTCGCCATACTCAACGAATTGGCAATCGAGGCGATCCGGGCAGGCGCCGAGCGCATCACCGATGAGGACATCGAGTCATGGAAACCTGCCATTGAGAAGGAAACCATGTTCGCGTGACGCCCAAGCAAAGAAAGGCATTTCAAATGAGACTCGGTCCAAAATAGTCTCACATGAAATGCTGCAAATCGGATCATTCATCCCGAGTCCCGGATTGAACTGCCAATCGACAGGACCCATGTTCGATCGATTGGCACAAACGAAATCGCTGGCGTGTCAGCACGCCTCGTTTCGCAAACGGTTGGCGCGGCTCTCGTCGCGATTTGCAACCGACGCCCCAGAACCCCTCGAAGACTCAGTCCTGGTGATCGCCAGAACGTTGAAGTCCTTATCGAGGCGGAAGTCGTATTGGCCGCCCTTGCATTTCACGTCCTCGGCCTCCAGAACGCCCGACGCTTCCGATTCTTTCTCGTATTTTCCGCCTTCGCAACCCCAGGCACCGAGCGCTTGTTTGACCTTTGCAACCTCTGCATCGGTCAGCTTCGCATCGGAGAAAGCGCCGGGACTGAACAGAACCGCTTCGCCGGGGAATGTGACGAGATAGTTTGGAATAACGTTTGAACCCGTCTTCAAGACTGGGCCCCGGCTAACATTGGTTCCGACGCGTTTAGACTAATCCAAAGTGAAAGCGACATGGATCACATCCCGCCTTTCCCCCCTTCTAGGTGGTTAACACGCGTCATTGATTCTCGCGCGATATCGGCTGCAGCAGGGAGCAGTAACGCTCCTCCAAGCATGGCTAAGATCAAGATCGCAATCCAAGTAGTCTTGTAACTTGAGATCACTTCTTCGGCCACAAATCCTTGGAAAGGCGGCATCGCCGCAATGTCGACGATGAAGCCTAGGAAGGCAAAAAGCAAAGATACTACGATCAATCGCGCGACGGGATTCCTGGTCCAAGCATGTAAACCGGCTTCATAAGATGCCCGCTTGTTTTCATTGTTTGTTTCTGCAGCGCAGTTTTGTGCAACATCGCCGACAAACTCTCCGCACCGAAACAAACCGCCCTGCATTTGACCATCGCCAGACATTTTCGCGCCAGTTCCGTTCGCTTGATTTGCGGAAGGCAGAATTCCGGGACGGCTGAGGAAAACGTCGTCGGACCTTGAGCGATCAACTGCGTTTGCCGCCAGCGGAGACAGCGTGAGTAGGAAAGTGGCGAGCGCAAGTATCAGAAAGGATACGCGGTTCATGTGATTCCTCCTGCTATTTTGATTGTTATTCAACGACGCGAAAATCACCCATCATTCCCGACTGCATGTGCTGGATGACATGACAGTGATAGTGCCAATCGCCTGGCCCCACTCCTTCTCCCGCTTTCAATATGAATGACGTTCGGCTAATGGGGCCAACGTTAACTGTGTCGACTACGCCCGTGGTCCCTTGGTCGATCCAGCGGTGTCCATGCAGGTGAAAGGTGTGAAAGGCGGTGCCGAGGCCGATAACATGAAAACGAACTTTTTCACCGAGCCTCGCGCCCACAGTCGGGTTGGTCCACAGCGGGACCTCCTTGTCGCCCTCGACGATGTGATTGAGTTCCTGGCCCCAGAAGGTTGTCTCGTGCATCCAGAGAATGAACTCGCGTTTGACGTCTGCGAGATTCACGTCGACGATTTTGCCGTCGATGAGCGCGGGCGCCTTGTTGCTCGCTGGGTTGATGATGAGCGCCCCAAACAGGCCCTTATCCTCGGCGCCTAGCATTGGATTGCCGAAGGTGTGATCGTGATATGGCCATGTGCCCGCCGTTCCAGGCGCGGCCGTCCATTTATAGGTGTAAGGCTTGCCAGGAAATGCGGCTTCATCAGTGACGCCGTTCAACATCTTCATCGTGCCGTCGCTGTCGATTTTATAGTGCACGCCATGAACATGTATACTAACCGGCTGCGTGGCGTCGGCGACGCCGTGCTGCAATGTCACTTCCGCGGTGTCGCCCTCCTTGATGACCAAGGTCGGGCCTGGAATGGTCGGTCCTGTTGCGTAGCGGCCAGTGACGTCGCGTTCTTGTCCGTTCGATGCCTTGACCTTGTGGCTGACCATTTCATAGGCCAATTGGCCGGACGGCAGGGCGCTCGCTTTGAGCGTTATCAAGTGATGCTCGCCAGCAAACGCTGCGCCCGCCGCCAATAACCCGCTGGGAGCCATAAACGACAGCGCGAAGGCGAGCCAAAGCCCCAGCTTGGGATGGAGTTTTATCATCGCATCGTTCTCCCTCGGGATGGGAACCAAACTGTAAGCCGACGATCCCAGTGATCGTGGGCTGGCTGGTTCATCCCGACGCGTCTTAGATGCGATGAGGAGACGAAGTCTTACTTCGAAGGATCAGCGGGATTTTCTTTGCCGACAATTTTTAGGAGGGCGAGATAAACCTCTTCGTACTCGGGGCATTGATGCATATGATGATTGACCTCCGGCAATAAGGTCTCGGCGTTTTGCCCAGAAAGCTGCAGGTCCACGTCATAGCGAAGCTTGTCAAAATATTCGGTGCAGAGCATCTCCTCACCGCTCTTTGCGGCGAAGATCGTGTCGATGAAGCGGGTGAAGTCTTTCCTTTTCATGTCGAATTCCGGCACAATCTATATAAGATGCGTTGAACAGAGAGACCATGAGGAAGTGTGGGGCGGTCATGCCACCTCGGCCTGAATCGCGTGGTCCACGTTTACGTTTGCCAGCCCGGGATACCAGCGCTCGAATGTTGATCGCAGAGTTCCGTCGAGCGTCTTGGTGCGGGTCTGCAAGAGAAGGTGCGCGCCGCGCCGTGTCCATTGCATCTGCTGCTTTTTGGCGAACCGTTTGCTCACCACAGCGTTGACAGTCGCCTCCACGAAGGCCGAGGAGATGCGCTCGCCGGACCGATACCGTTCGCCGTAATTGATGAGGCTGTGCACGTTCAAGGCGATATAGACACCGAACTCGCGAGCCGCAACGATGAACTTACGCAGTTTCGGATAATCAACTTCGAGTTCGAAAAGGTCGGCTTCAAACTCTGCAATCACCTCTTGGGCTCCGGTCGTATTCCCGTGCCACAATTTCCATTTTATTCGATCGAGCTGCTTTGTCAGTTGGGCGCCGGCCTTCTCGTCATGTTGCGCGACACCCTTTGCAAACTGCCCGAGCACGGTAATGCGCATGGTGATATGGAACCAGTCGAGGACATGCTCGCTGCAAGGGCTGATGCATTCGGTAAGCGCCCGAACTTCCTCGCCGCCGTCGGTCAAGAAAGTGATGTCCTGATTGGCCTGTATTCCTTGGCTTTCCAGCATATTGACAAGACGGCGCTTCGGCTTCCGATCGAAGCCATGGACGAAGCCGAGATAGCGCGGTGAGCCGTCCTCTGGCATCGATCGTCCGATGATGACCTCAAAGTTGTTCTTCCTTTCGGCCCAGTCGCGGACATAGCCGCCATCGAGGCCGACAACGATGCGTCCGTCCGGGATTGGCAATGCGTGCCAGTCCGTCAGACTTCCGTCCATGAAACTACAGCGATCCTTTGGCAGTTCGGCTTCAGCGCGCTCGGCGACCCGAAGGACGTGCTGACGCACCGTCGTAGCGTTTACGCCGGTGGCGATCGGCAGGACGTCAGCAAGGACTTCGGCTGCGGCGGCATAAGGAACGAGCGAGGCCCAACGCGTTTCCAGATAAAGCCGCTCAGGCGCGACATGATGAGGAATGAGTTCGGCGAGCGGCGACACGGTGGCCGGCCCGTTCGCTTCGCGGCACCGGCAGCGGTGAAGTCGCGGACTCGCCAGCCGCACGTCACCAAACAATGTGTGGAATACGATGGGATAGCTGCCCTTGCTTCGCTTCCGGCGGTCGCAGCTCTCGCACCACCGCCACCCCTCGGTCCAGGCCTTGGTCTGGGCTTCGACAATCCGCTGCTGGGCGGCGGCGAGCAAAAGGTTGCTCTCGGCAAGAGACAATCCGAGATCTTCCGCGCGGTCGGCGCCTTTGCCCAAGGATGCGATCTCTTCGATGTCGCCCGGCGCGCCGTCATCGGTTGTTATTTGAAGCAGAATCTTCACGCGCATGACGTCACTCCCGAGGACACAAGGCCAGTTTTTCATTGGCAGAAGAATGAGAATCTGCAATGATTTGGTGACCTGCTCCCTGGCTTGTTCCTGATCAGCGAGCGTCGCAGCAGACAGTTCAATGCTGCTGATGCATGAGGATGAGATGCCGACCTTGCCGCAAATCGGAATTCACCTTACGTCGGCTGAATGGTCGCCCCGTCCAGCGTTCGCGCTCTTCCGTTCGCTCAACAACCTCTTCAAACAGGGATTGAATATTGGCGTCGAGATCGTCTCGGCGCTCTTCGAGTGCGGCCTTTTCGATGATTTCGGCCATGACGCCAAGGTCATTGAGCGCGTCGATTGAACATCGGGCCTCGCGCTGAGTGAGATAGCCGGCCGGCCCACCACAATCCTCAGGCGGACAAGCTCCGCTTCCATCGGCGCAAAACGGATAGGCTCGATTGGGAGTGAGCTCCAACCGTTCTTCGAGCCTTACCTCGTGACGCCAAGGAATGTTCAGATCGTATTCGTAGGCGAAGCGCGCGCCCTTGCGAAGGCACAGGCTTTCCAGCGTCACGTCCGGCGAGCGAGCGGCAACCTCCCAGGAGCCGCAACGAATCGCGCGCAAATGGAATTGAAAGAGGTGGATGCCTTCCCAACCCATCGCGACCTGGATCACGCCGTGCAGCTGGCGAAGCGTGAAGGTCGCCGGCACGTGCATCCGGCGCCAGACCATTGGGCTGAGCCCCAACAGCCAAACCTTGAATTGCATTATAGCGCCGGGCATCGCCGGCGCGGAAGCAGAAGATGGGCCTGTTCGTCTCGGCAAAGGGATCTCCTACGCCACGCTTTGCTCCATGCTACCCGCGAAAACAGAAGCCGTCAGTCGCCCGCCCCACACTTCCTCATGGTCTCCCGTACCGCTTACGAACGGTGCGCAATCGGGCTCGCCGCGCCGCTGCGGCCGGCCGGAGCACCCGATCCCGAAATCGACGCTGTGACCCCTGCGGTCGTAATCGGGCTTGATGGCGGCTATCTGCGTAGCCGACATCGTCACCCCGAGCGTAATTTCGAAGTGGTCGCAGGAAAGGTGTTCAATCTCGATGGATCGCAGCATCGCTTCGCCTTTGCGCGCAACGGAAATTCGGTGAGTGAATTTACCAATGCGCTTGTGAGTGCTGGCGTCCGCCTCGGCACGCCGGCGACGGTGCTATCTGATGGCGACGCCGGATTATGGAAATTGCAGCGTCAGGTCATGCCCGAAGCGATGGTTGTCCTCGATTGGTGGCACGTCGCCACACGCTTTGAGCAACACCCTGCAAGCGACGCCGGGATTGGGCGCGGGCGTGACCAGCGGGCATTTTGGCGATCATCCTGTTCGTGCTCTCCAACGCGCCAAGAGGAACCTCTGGCATGGTCGTCCAAATTCCTGTCTCGGGCGCTTGGCGAAACTGGCGACTGGTTTGGCTCTATTCACGTCTGCGACCTGCGCGGCGCGGTTGCCGCCCGACGACACATCGATGATTTGATCGAATATCTCCATGCCAACCATCGCGCCCTGGCGAATTATGGGCGCCGGCGCCATAAAGAGCTGCCGATTTCGACCGCCTTCGTCGAGAGCGCGGTCAATGAAAATATGTCGAAACGCATGATCAAAAAGCAGCAGATGTGGTGGAACAGATGGACCGTGCAACCGTTCCTCGACGTCCGCGTCGCAGTTCTCAACAAAACCCTCTGCGGCCCGTTCAAACGGCTTTATCCAGACTCCCAGACGGACAATGACAATTGTCCCGTGCCAATCGCAGCGTGACGAATCCCACGATTTCGCATGCTCTCCTCGACAAGTTGGTCTGTGTCTTTACGCATCGAACCGTGTCGACCATACAGTCAGTATGGCCTTGCGCCCATCTCTAGATGCCGTAATGGCCCCGGCCTGAGCCTGATGGCGAAGGACGGGGCCATTACGGCATCTAGTTACCGCGGTCGAATGTCCGCGCCGTATGTTCTGCAACGGCGCCGAGCAGTGCGTTGAAACCAAGGCGCGGTTTATTATTCATGCGTTGATTAATCTCAGCGCCATATGCCCACTGGCGGCACCGAGGGTCAGCCACAAGCCGTTCTGCAATCCACCACTCGCCAAGATGAGACATCATAAGCGCGGTGCCCATAAGCGCTTCCAGCAAGAGCATCTGATCTATTTCAGGTAGCTTCTCGAACGCATCCCAATCTTTAAGCATTTGCCCACTCCTTGGACCATAGGTTTAGGGCGCCTGGAATGAGGCGGGCTTAACGATTCTAGAAATCTTCCAATATGCCCGCTGCGCGAGTGATCGGCCCCCTCCCCGCGACGGGTCTAACTGCAATGTTAGTGCATCGTGGGCTTTGGGGCTAGCGCGGGCGGCGGTGCTGCGTCTGCGACCGATTGCCCTTGCGAAATCAACACATCCGCCTGGCGCAACTTGGCGTCGATCTCCTCGGGCATATGATGCTTCCTTGCCATAAACGGTCCTCCGTCTCATGTCCGCAGACATACCTCAGGTTGGCCTAGTTCATCGCGGGTGGATCACTGCTGCTCATCGAGGAGTTGGCGACATACCTCAGATTGAACCAAGCTTCCGTAATCAATTATTGTCGGCGCTATTGGAAGGGTCTGCCAATCTCGAGTTCGCGAGCGGAGGCCCCGGTCAAAACTCTGGTCAATGCGCGCATGACCAAGCTGCAGCAGATGCGCTGGTCGCCGCGCGGCGCACAGCGCATGCTTCAAGCGACAGCTGCTGTGATCGATCGCCGCTTGAAGGCTGGCGCGATCAGTCTTGCCGCATGACCCCCACCTTTTTCCCGCCCCCCGCGAACCACCGCATTATTGCAATTAAGTGTGGCGTGAGATACGGAATCCCAAGTGGATCAAAATGCCTAACCGTTGGTATCACTTATTGAGCCGCTGTTTCAGCAGGGCGTTGGCCCAATCAATATTCCGTTGCGCAATTCGCCGTTGATTGAGCGCTATTTCTTCCGTTAGTTCCTTCAAGGCTTCGAGATTGACCGCGACCGCCTCTTCGAGTTTGTTCGTTCCGACTTCTCTTGATCCTAGCGCGACGAGCGCATTGCCAAGGTTTGCTTGCGTCAATGCCCAGCCCAGCGGAGCGTGCTCGCGCGTATATACCTTCAGCGCTTCACGAAACGCAGCGATAGCTTCATGGAGCCTGCTCGTCCCGCTCTCTCGCTCTCCCAAAGTCTCCAACGCATTGCCGAGATTCACCTGCAGTGTGGCCCAATCGAGCGGTTCGCGCTCGCGTTCGATCACCTGCAAGGCTTCGCGAAAAGCTGTAACCGCCTCTTCGAGACTTCCCGTCCCGCCTTCGCGCTCTCCGAGCGTCGTGAGCACATAGCCAAGCTTCATCTGGGTTTTTGCCCAATCGTGCGGCGCGCGTTCGCGTGTCGTTTCCTTCAGCGCCTCGCGAAAGGCTGTGGCCGCCTCTCTGAGCTTGTCGGTCCTATTCTGGCGCTCCCCTAGCATTTCGAGCGCATAGCCGAGTTTCATCTGCAGCGCCGCCCATTGAAGTGGAACGCGCTCGCGCGTGTATTCCTTCAATGCATTGCGAAAAGCCGCGACGGCTTCTTCGATTCTGTTTGCTACTTTCTCGCGCTCTCCGATCGTCCCGAGCACATTTCCAAGATTCACTTGCAAGTTCGCCCAATCAAGTGGGCTTCGTTCGTGCGTGAATTCTTTCAGCGCTTCGTGATAGGCGACGACCGCCGATTCGAGGTTTCGATTACCTTCTTCCCGTCCTCCAAGCAGCGACAGCGCGTCACCGAGCTTCGCCTGTATCGTGGCCCAGGCAATCGGGTGACGGGTACGTGTATATTCCTCGAGCGCTTCGCGATAAGCGGAAACGGCTCTTTCCAAATTCACAGTCCCGCTTTCCAGCTTTCCCAGTTCCGCGAGCGCCGCGCCCAGACGAAGCTGTAAATCCGCGCAGTCGAGTGGGGTCCGCTCGGGTTTGCCCCCGCCCGATTTCTTTCGAAAGACCGTGATTGCTTCTCCGACATTCGACGGCGCGGAATCCTCTATCGGTTCCCGCGTGTTTCGAGCTTGAACGGCTTCGGCGGACAAGAGCCCCAGGAGGCCGCAGAGGACGACCAGAGCTACGCCGCCGATCGAAGTGAGGCGGAATCTTCCGCTCTTTCTGGTCATGAATGACGATGATCTACTCAAGGGCCACCTCCTCGTTTCGTTGAACGACGGCAACGAATTCGCAAAAACCTCAGTGGCGGAGCGCAAGTGCTTCGGCGTTTGAGCTCTTATGACGCGCAGGGAGAAGCGGGGAGAAGCTTTCATGATCCATTCATTCGCCGATGGCGCAGCCTTTCTCGGCTTCGTCACTTGTGCTGAGGAGATTGGCTTTCACAATTTCCTCGGTTTTGATCTTCGCCCGGGTGAGATCGTCGTCGTAGATGTGGGTCGTATATTCCGCCGAAGACGTTTTCGTTTGCGACGCGTTGACCGAAACGCCACCGCTGCTCACGTCGATCGAGATCACGGTCGACAGGCCGGGGCGCAGCGGTTGCTTTTCGAGCTCGTCCGCCTGCAAGGCGATTCGCACGGGAATACGCTGGACGATGCGGATGAAGTTGCCGGTGGCGTTGTCGGGCGGAAGCATCGCGAAGACGCTGCCAGAGCCAGGAACGATGCCTTCGACGACGCCGTGATAGGTCTGGGCGGAGCCATAGAGATCGACTTTCGCGATCGCCTCCTGCCCGGGTCGAACCCGATCCATCCTGTTTTCCCAGAGATTGGCTTCGACCCAGAGATGATCGAGCGGCACGATATTGAGGATCGGATCGCCGGGCCGCACGCGCTGGCCGACCTGCACCTTGCGCTTCGCCACATAGCCTGTCGCCGGCGCGCGGATATTCTGGCGCAGAAATTCGACATAAGCGTCGTTGAATTTCGCTTTCGCCGCTTCAATGTCGGGATGGTTCATTCGGGTCACGCCCACGACGCGCGCCTCAACGGCCTGATATTCCGCGCGCGTCTCGCGCAAATCCGCTTCCTGCGCGGCGAGCTGGTCTTCGGTGTTCTGTAGCAACTGGC
This sequence comes from Methylocystis sp., assembly GCF_051062815.1. Lineage (GTDB taxonomy): Bacteria > Pseudomonadota > Alphaproteobacteria > Rhizobiales > Beijerinckiaceae > Methylocystis. The sequence goes on from NZ_JBPFDU010000071.1 coordinate 85,181, forward strand.
GCGAGGCCGCGCCGCTCGGCGCCGCCTGCTTGTATCTTGAAAGATCGTGCCGCGTCCTATCTCTGATGGCGGCTCGCGACAGAACCCTCTGGCAGATTTGGCGGCGAGAGGCGAAAAGCGCGCCGACAGCGCGCACGGCGCGTCCGAGCTCCGCTTCCGCCTGACTGAGGGCGGCTCGCGCGCGTTGTCCGTCGAGGCGAACCAGCACGTCGCCTTTCTTGACCATTTGCGTTTCCTCGGCGAGCACGGCGGCGACGACGCCCGTCGCGTCGGAATGCACTGGAATGATATTGCCGGTGACGAAGGCGTTGTCCGTCGTCACCCAATTACGCTCGAAAGCGAACCACGCGACAAAAGCGATCAACGCGCCGACCCCGGCCGCGCCGATGACGAGCTTGAGCAGAAAGTCTCTGCGGGCGCGGATGCTTTTGCGTGAGAGTTGCATGGATCGGGTCGGTCGCTGGTCTCAACCGCCGCCGAGCGACTGGATCGCTTCGACCGTCGGGGTGATCGGATCGGCCTCCGGCGCCGGCTTTGGCTCGGCTGGATGCGGGCCGTCGGCGTAGCCGCCGCCGAGCGCCTGATAAAGATCGACCGCCGCAACGAGCCTATCGCCTTCGATCGCGCGCTGCGCGAAGGCCGATTCAAGAAGATCGGCTTGTTCGGCGATGATCTCCCGGCGATCTTTCATCCCGTCGCGCAGGCGCACGCGCGCGAGATCGAGTTGGGCGCGCATTGCGCGCAGGAAACGGCTCTGCGCCTCATATTCGGCGCGCGCGCGTTTGAGATTGGCGATCGAATCGGCGACTTGCTGCGCCGATTGCAGCAGCGTTTCATTATAGGCGTCGACAGCCTGATCATATTCGGCGCGCTGCACTTCCAGATTTCCAGTCAGGCGGCCGCCCTGGAAAATAGGCAGGCGCACGCCTGGGGCGACGGCATAGCCGATCGCGGAAGGCGTGAACAGATAGCCGGCGAGCTTGCTGATCTTGGTTGTGGTGACCGATCCTTCGAAGCCCCCCGTGATCGCGAGATCGATCGAGGGAAGGAACATCGTCTTCGCGACATGGATGCGTTGCGCGGCCGCTTCCGCGCGCTGCAGCGCGGCGGCGAGATCGGGACGATGGATGAGCATTTCGATCGGCAGATTGCGGGGCAGCGCGGGTTGCGCCGGCGAGGGCGCTCTTCTGCCGGCAAAGAGATCGCGCCCCGCGTCCGGACCTTCGCCCATCAAACGCGCCAGAGCGTCTTGCTGCAGGGTGAGAAGCGCTCTCGCGGCGGCTTCGCGCCTTATGGCGAGTTCGAGATTGGCCCGCGCGATTTGCGCGCCGTCCAAAGTGTCGAGGCCGGTCTGGTATCGCGTTTCCGCGAGCGCCACCAATTCGCGGCGCAGCCTCGTCAGCGCGCTCGCGACTTCGAGCTGTCGCGCCGTCGCATAGCCGCGCAGATAGGCCCGCGCGGCGCCGCTTGTCAGCAGCAGCCGCGCCTGCTCCAATTCGCCTTCCTGAGCCGCCGCTTCGCCGATCGCAGCGTCGAGCAGCGCCCGGTTCTTGCCCCAGAAATCGAGCTCCCAGGTCAGCGCGAGCGGATTGATGAAGGCCATGGTCTTTTGCAGGCCGCCCTGCGCCGGATTGTAGGAGGCCACGACGCCATGCAGCGGGTTGCGGGACTGCCGCATGCCGAAAGTCGCTTGAACCTCCGGCAAAAGCCTTGCGCCGGCAATCTGGACGACGGCGTCCGCGGCTCGGAGCGTGCCCTCGGCCTTTCGCAAATTTTGATTGTCGCGCAGCGCCTTATCGACGATGCGGTCGAGCTCGGCGCTGCGAAAGGCGCGCCACCACTCCTCGCGCGGCCACGCATTCTCGCCAACGGCGGACTTCAGGCCGGAATTGGCCAGCGTGCGCTCCATGGCCGGCGCGTCGAGGAATTGCGCCCGGTCTTCCTGCATGGTGAGAGCGCAGCCGGCGAGGAGGAGCGAGAGAAGACCGAGAGCGATGCAGGCGCTTCGCCGCGTCATGGCTGCTCCATCAACTCTTCGGCGCGCAGTTGACGCAGCTTCTCTTTCCGACGCAGAGGAATCACCGGCGTCGGATGGGCGAGCCAGACGAACGCGGCCAGCACGACGAACACGACGGCGCCCAGCAGAAAGGCGTCGTTCATCGCAAGCAACGCGGCCTCCTCGCGGATCAACATGCTGAGCTTCTTCGTCGCAGCGGCAGAAGAAAAGCCGGCAATTTGCAACTGCTCGACGAGCTGCGGGACGAGATCGAGCGAAGGAAAGCGCCGCCCGCCAAAATGATCGGCGAGATCCAGCTGATGGAACGGCGAACGCCGAAATTGAACGACGGCCAGCGATGATATGCCGATGGCGCCTGCGGCAGTACGGAGCATCGCGAGCTCTTCTGCCGCCCGGACAAGCTTGGAGCCGGATAGTCCGTGCATCGCAAGTGCCGCGAGAGGCGCAAAAAATGTGGCGAGGGAGAAACCGAAGAACAGCATCGGAACGGAGACGCTCTCGAAAGAAGCCGGTTTGTCGAAGAGTCCCAGCCAAGTCAGAGTCACGGCGAAACAGAGGAAATTCAGACAAGCGACAAAACGTGTGTCGATCTTACGATTAAGCTCGTGCATGACGGCGACAAGCGGCGCGGCGACAATTAGCATTGTCAGATAGATCAAGCCCACGAGCGACGAGGAATAGCCGAGGAGAGTCTGCAGTTGCCCCATGAAGATTGATAATATCCCCTGAACAACGAGAAAACCGGCTATCGAGCAGACGGTCGCTATTGCATAATTACGATATGCGAACAGCCGTATGTCGATCACGGGATGGCGCTCGCCGAACTCCCATATGAGGAATATCGGCAGGGCGCTGCTGACGACGATGAGCGACGTCGTCAGCAGCGGCGACGCGAACCAGTCAAAATCGTTGCCCTGATTGAGAATAGTCTGCGTTCCGAATAGAACGCCGGCGAGCAGGAAGAAACCAACGCCGTCAAAACGGGTAATGACGCGCCTGAAGCCGCGGCCATAGAGCAAGGACCCCACAATCCCCGCAACCGGCAACGCTGCCGCGATGTTGGAATAGAACAGCGCCCGCCAGCCGAAATATTCCGCATACCATCCGCCCATGAACACGCCGACCGTAAAGGGCGTCATGCTCAAAACGCCCCAAAGGCCAACGCCGGCCATGCGCAGCCGCTCAGGATACTCTTTGAGAGCGAGAGACTGTCCGACCGGCAAAATTACACCGCCCGCGAAGCCGAGCGCAATACGTGCCGGTAGGAACGTCCATAGAGTTTCGCTGGTCGCGCAAACGAAGGAAGCACAGGCATAGAAAGCGAAAGTCGCGACATAGACGCGATAGTCGCCGAAGCGGCCGGTGAACCAGCGCGCGACAGGCAGGCCGAGCGCCAGGCCGATCATATGGTCCGTCGTCGCCCAGGTTCCGAAACTGGGCGTCACGCCGGCCAGGTCGCCAGCCGCATAGGGGACGAGGACCGTATAGCCGGGAACATTCGAGAGGACGACGATATTGCCGAGCGCGAGCGCCGCATTGAAAAGGACGAAACGCCAGCCTCTCAGAGGCGACCCGTAAATAGATTTCATGGTGCGGCGCCCCGTGAAGCATCACCTGTCAACATGCCGCCCCAGAAATTCGCGGCGAGCGACGCCACCGCGCCGCTCGACAGTGCTCAGCGGCAGCGATGTGACGAAAGCCCTCGATCGACTCTCGCGCGATCGATTCCTCAGGGACGCGATCGACGACTCGGCCTGAATTCTTCGAGACTGCCGGCGAGCGATGAGCCGAGCGTCGCGACAGCGCGATCCCGCAGCATCGCCGCGACTCCGCAAGCGTGCGGACGCGCACGCGGAAGAAACAGACATTGGTCACTCGACAAAATGTGCCAGATGGCGGCGCAAAAGTGTACCGGCTGGTTGAGAGAAAAGGGCCGTGAAGCCCTGGTGAGTTAGGCGTTCATGCTTACAGGACGGTCTTGAACACTTTCTTGATGACTATCGGAGCATACCTCGCAGTCAATTCGGCGCGAGCGTTACAATGGTCGTCACTTTTAGAGCCGGTCCCTCGGCTCTGGGGCAAATTACATGCGGGAGAACGCAAAGAACCTCGCCATCTTCGAGTTCCGCTCCGAACGCTGATTTCGTCGCGCCGCTGGTCCAAGTTCTACGTCCCACGCACCAGGCCAAGGAACTCCTCGCGCGTGCGGGGGTCGTCGCGGATCACGCCGAGTAGGCGACTGGTGGTCAGCGTCGATCCGAGCGTGTTCACGCCGCGCAACGTCATGCAGCTGTGCTCGGCCTCGATCACCACGCCGACACCCTGAGGCTCGAGAATATTCTGAATGGCTTCGGCGATATCGGCGGTGAGCTTCTCCTGAATTTGTAACCGACGGGCGAATCCGTGCACCACTCGCGCCAGCTTTGAGATGCCCACGACCCGGTTTGCTGGCAGGTAACCGACATGCGCGCGACCGATCACCGGCAGCATGTGATGTTCGCAAAAACTGACCACACGGATGTCCTTCAATACCACCAGTTCGTCGTAACCACCCACTTCCTCGAAAGTACGCTTCAGATACTCGCGGGGATCGACGGCATAGCCGGCGAACAGCTCGCGGTATGATCGCGCCACGCGTCCAGGCGTATCAATCAGGCCTTCGCGGCTTGGATCGTCGCCCGCCCATTCGATGAGAACCCGGACGGCTGCTTCGGCGTCGGCCTGGGTCGGTTTCGCAATTCCCATGTCTCCAAAGTGGTCCGCCAAGCCCCTTCGACAGCCTGATCCACCCGTAAGGTCATAGAATCGTTCCGTACGCGGTGGAGCGGCGTGAACTGTCTTCTTGATTGGAAGCTCGACCATTCGGCACTCCTCCTAGCCTGCGACGAAGGGCGGCGTCTTTTGCCGCTGACACTGTTCCTTTATCCGACGGAGAGACCCTTTCAGGGCTCTCCGTCCACGCTGAATAGTTATGGTTCAGTTGCCGCGTTGCTCCTTGGTCAGAAGCTTGAGCCACCCCTCGACCTCGGCGCTCAACTTGCCCGTTCCCGCGAGTTTGAGCGTGGGCGCCAGCATGCCGCGCTCAACAATCGGCAATGGCAGCACGCCCTGTCCGCCCATGCCGTTATGCGCGGTGATCTGACCGTCCTTCGAATCCGCGAGCAGAATGCGGCCTACGACTTCGAGCTTATCCATGTCGATGACGATCAAATCATTGGCGAACTTGCTCGCCACATAGGCGTAATAGCCGCCACCCTTCTTGTGCCCGAAGTTGACACCGTGACAGCCTGCTTCGCAGGGCAGGCTCTTCACCACCTTGTCGGTCTTCACGTCGACGATCGTGACCGTGGCGCTCAGCGTGTTCGCCGTGACGACATATTTGCCGTCCGGGCTCACCGGGGTCTGGATCGGAAGCAGGCCATAAGCCTCACCCTTGTGCGCGCCACTAATCGGATCGTAATCGGCGGCGAGGTCAATGTCCTTGACCTTCTTCTTGTTGTCGATGTCGATGACCGTCAACGAGGAGAGCATGGCAGGCGGCGTGCCGAGCAGATTCGCCGCATAAGCCTTATGGTTCATGTCACTCCAGATCGCGATGGGGATAACGCCGCCGGTTGGAATTTCCGTCGCTTTCTCAGTCGCGAGATCGACGACGGTGACGCTTCCCGCCAGCGCGTTCGGCGTCATCATATATTTGCCGTCATCGGTAAGGTGATGCCCATGCGGGCCGGAATGCGGGCCGACATTGATATTGCCCATCGCCGAAGGGAATTCGCCGGGCGACAGTTTCGCCACGCGGTCCTCGCCATTGATGGCCACATAGAGCATGCCGGTTATCGGGCTCGTCATCACATGAGACGGATTTTGTCCAACGACCTGCGTGTTAAGAACTTTGCCGCTCTCGCGGTCAAAGGTGGTCAGCCGTTTGTCGAACCATTCCGTCTGATAAATGTATTTATATGTCGGATCGGGCCACATATTGTGGGGGTTGTTCATATTCTGCTCGACGCCCTTGACTTTTTTCTTGAGCGTCCAATTCGTTGCGTCGATTTGCGTCGCCGTTCCGAACTTCGTCTTGCCGCTCACGCCTTCAAACTGCGTGTTGACCCAGACCTCGCCGACGCCGGGCGTCTTGGGCGTCAGCAGTGTGTTCGGCGCCGAGAGGCTGAGCGCGCTCAGATTGATCTGTGCGCCCCCGAGATTGAGTCCGAGATCGGGAAGCTTCACCTCCCACTTCGGCTGCCGATAGTCGCGCCATAGCGCCGGCGTCGTGGCGACGAAGAAGGTGCGGAGCAGCTTCTTGGCGATGTCGCTTGTCGTCGGAACTTTGGCGCCG
>NZ_JBPFDU010000072.1:0-13774 GCF_051062815.1 Methylocystis sp.
TGAGCCACTGCACGAAATTACCCGGGCGGGATCATTCCGTTGCAGGGGGCGGCATCATCTCGGAATCGGGGGGCGCGATCATTCCGGAATCGATGGGCGCCTTCATCTCGTTTTAGGGGGCGCCATCAGTCGGAATCAGCACGCGGCGGACGCACGACCAAAATCCATGCGCTGACAGACGCTCAATGCCGACCCGTCGCCTTCATGCTCACTGGCGGCAATGTTGCCGATTGCACCGCTGGCGCAGAGCTTCTGTCGAAGATGCCCGCCTGTGACATCCTGCATGGCGACAAAGGTTACGACAGCGACGTCATCCGCCGGCTGGTCGAGAATGTCGGCGCGATGCCGAACATCCCGCCCAAGGCCAATCGCAAATGGAAGAACTGCTTCTCGCCTTTCCTTTACCGAAACCGCAACGCCATTGAGCGCATGTTCTGCCGGTTGAAGGACTTCAGGCGCATCGCCACGCGCTAGATCGCAACGCTACCAACTTTCTCGCCGCCGTCTGCATCGCGGCGACAATCAGCTATTGGTTATGAGTCTGGACCCTAAATGATGCGTTCCACAAGACGTTGATTTGCTCGAAAGGCTCGCCTGTTCTGACCGCCGGCTTCGCTTCCCTACCGAGCGACGAGCAGGCTACCGGAATGCGCCGCGATAAAGGCCAGCGTGATGGCGATCGTTGGAGTGAAGGGAGCCGAACGGAAAGTAGCGGCGAGACGCCCGATCCTCAGCCGCGCGGCAGATCGAACAATCGATCGATTATCGCCGCTATGATGAAGTCGTTCTCGTGCAGGCCCTTGATCTTCTTGGTATGCAAGGAGACTGTGACGTATCCCCAGCCGAAACTCACGTCAGGATGATGGCCTTCGGCATCGGCGAGTTCGCTTACGGCGGTGACGAAGTTCAGCGCCTCGCGGAAATTCGCGAAGAGGAAACGGCGCTCGATGCGATGCACATCGTCGCACAAATCCCAGTCTTGGACATTCGCCAGAAACGCCTCGGCTTGCTCTCGCTCGAGAGGCGGAACGCCGCCGCGGCAGGGTACGCAGGTCTTCTCCGCGAGAGCCATAGTCATCGATCGACTCCTCGAACACGATATCTAGCGCGCCGCCGATCGCTGACACGCCGGCCAGCCAACACAAAGAGCAGTACAATGGGATGAAGAATTCTCTCGGCCGACGCGGCGACGATAGCGGATCATGAAGCGGATGAAATCGCGGCGGCAGCCCCAGAAATTCCTTTCGATGCACGATCTGACCGCCAATCTTTTCCAATTTCGCCGTCGCGAGAATATGTCTGCGCCTGATTGTCACGCCTTTCGCGACCATGCCTTTGCGGCCTGGCCCGAGATCACAAGCGCTCAGCTCGCCGCGCGAAGGAGCCGTTATCCGGAAAACCACCTCTTCGCGTCCACGGTCAGGTTAACTTGACGGCGCCCCGAACCGGACTACGTCATGGAGAATTCGTCAGCGTCGAGCAACTCCATGCAGAGCAACCCGGATATTCCAACCAGGAGACGGGCATGGCCAAGAAAGAAAATGCGATCAAGAGCGACGACAAGATCATCGCCATGCTCAACCGCATCATGGAAAGTGAACTGGCGGGGGTGGTGCGCTATACGCACTATTCCTTGATGGTATTCGGCTACAACCGCCTCCCGATCATTTCCTGGCTGCGCGGACAGGCAGACGAATCTCTCGCCCATGCGCACCAGGCGGGTGAGCTGATCACTCACATCGGCGGCCATCCGTCGCTTCACATCGGCCCGCTGCTGGAAACCCACAAACACGATATCGGCGATATCCTGCGCGAGTCGCTGGCCCACGAAGGGGCGGCGTTGATGCTTTACCGTGACCTGCTCAAGGAAGTGGAAGGCGTGTCGGTGATGTTGGAAGAGTATGCGCGCAAGATGATCTACACCGAGGAACTGCATCAGGGAGAGGTCAACAAGATGCTGCGAAAACCGGGGGACGTGTCCGTTTTTTCCGGTCGCTGATCAGCCCCTGCCTCGCCCTGGCAAAATGCTTTTGCCGAACGGTTAATCGGGTCGATCCGACGCGAGTGTGTCGACCATCTCATCGCTCGATCGAGCTACGCAACGCGCACTACAACCTACACATCATCCGCAGGGCGCTGGCGCGGCCGGGTAACGGGCCGCGGCTGTGAGCGCAGCGGGCCCGCGCATGCCGGAAGCGGTGTGCGCGGTCCACTCAGGCGGCCCTGGCCGCTGCCGAAGCGGACCCCCGCGCTTCACAACTCAGGGGGTGTCCTCCTTCCGCCAAAAAGGGCGGATGCGGCGGGCCAAAAAACCGGACTTTTTCGAAGCAAAACGCGCCCCTCGTTGTCAGCTATGTTGTTGAATTTCGACACGCTATGAAGGCAGTAAACCGGACAAAAAACGGACGCAGAAACGGGCAATGGCGGGGGCGGGACGTTCCCCCTTACGGACGCGCTGCTGAATCGCAGCCGCTTCTGAACGCCAATCGACGGGCCGCTTTGTGTTAATTTAAAATAACCTGTATTCTAGACAAGTTGCTTCAAATCAACCAATGCATTAGCCATACCTTGACTTAACAGTAATCTTCGTGATATGTTATTTTAAAGCATCTCATGCGCGTAAGAAGTAGCTTTAAAATGCCATGACCCGTGTAAGCAAGATCGCAGAGGCTCCACCCTACGCCGTCGAGACGGCCCTAAAGCGCCTCGGCGCGAATATCCGTACGGCACGGCTGCGCCGCGGCCTGCGCCTCGACGAGCTTGCCGCAAAAATCGGGCTGTCCCGCTTCGCACTATCCGATGTCGAAAAGGGCAAGCCGACGACCGGCATCGCCGCTTACGTCGGGGCGCTCTGGGCCCTCGGCCTGCTCGGCGACATGGAAACGGTTGCCAGCCCCGACCGGGATGAGGAAGGCAAGGCCCTGGAAGCCGCGCGCCGGCCGAAGACCGCTCATGGCAGCAGGAAGCTGGACAATGAGTTCTGAGCGCGAATGTTTCGTCTATATCGTTCTGCCCGGCGCGACGGAGTTCGTGACAGCCGGCCGTTTCCGCGTGACCACCGACCGAACCGGGGTTGCGCGCGGCTCTTTCGTCTACGGCAAGAGCTATCTTGCCCGGCCCGACGCCGTTGAATTCGACCCCATCGAATTGCGCCTTGCGCCGCGTGTCTATGAGACCGTGCGGCTTGACGGCTTCTTCGGCGCGATCCGGGATTCCATGCCGGATTATTGGGGCCGCAGGGTGATCGAAAAACACGCCGGCCTCACCGTTCTCGAAGAATTCGACTATCTGCTGCAAGGGCCGGACGATCGCGCGGGCGCGCTCGGATTCGGGCTCAATGTCACTCCGCCCGCGCCGCGCCGCGCGTTCAACAGCACCCTCGACCTTGCGCGTCTCCAGGCCGCCGCCGATGCCATCATGGCGGATGACGCGGACCGGGCCGATGAAATCGTGGCCCAGGCCGGCAATCTGGTCGACCCCGGCACTTCGATGGGCGGCGCCCGTCCCAAGGCTGTCGTCCAAGACGACGGCAGTCTCTGGATCGCGAAATTCAGCGCGCGCGAAGACCGCTTCAACTATCCGCGCGTCGAGCATGGCATGTTGCGCCTTGCCGCCGAATGCGGCCTTCATGTCGCGGACAGCCGTATTGAAACCGTCGGCGGCAAGGATGTCCTGCTCGTGCGTCGCTTCGACCGCGACCCCACCGAAAGCGGCTATCGCCGTCACCGCATGGTCAGCGCCCTCACCTTGCTGCGGACGGGTGACCAGCCGGAAGACCGCGCGCAGTGGTCCTACCTCCTCCTTGCCGATGAAATCAGGCGCGTCAGCGCTGCACCGGAAGCCGATCTCCGGGAGCTGTTCGGCAGGATTTGTTTCAATGCGGCGGTTTCCAATCTCGACGACCACCCGCGCAATCATGCGGTGCTCGGCAAGGACAGGAGTTGGCGGCTCAGCCCCGCCTACGATCTCACGCCAACCCCGGCCATCGCCGAGGAGCGGCGCGACCTTGCGATGACATGCGGCCCCTATGGCCGCTACGCGAACCGCGTCAATCTGATCGCCGGCCACGGCCGTTTCCTGCTTTCGGAAGATGACGCGGCGGCAATCTTCGACCGCATCGCCGCAACGGCAAAAGAGCGCTGGCGCCCGCTCATGCGCAGCATCGGAGTGACCGAACGCGACTGCGAAATCATCGCCCGCGCCTTCGTATACGGCGGACTCTTCCTGCAAGAGCGCGAGGCCTGATCGATGAGGGTCTACGATATCGATTTCACGAGCACGCCATCACGCCGCAAACCCCTCGCCTGCCTTGCCTGCACGTTTGACGGCGGCCTCCTGCGTACAGAAACCCTCGAAGAATGGCGGGATTTTTCAGAGTTCGAGCGGGCGCTGAAACGCCCCGGGCCGTGGATCGCCGGCATTGACTTTCCATTCGGTCAATCCCGGCAATTCATTGAAAACATCGGCTGGCCAGCCGACTGGGCCGGCTATGTCCGCCACGCGCAAAGCCTCGGACGGGCCGGATTCCGGAAAGCGCTCGACAGCTAACGCGCGTCCCGGCCTGACGGCGACAGAGAATACCGCCGCCAGACAGACATGGCCGCGGGGTCGATAAGCCCGCAAAAACTTTATGGCGTTCCGATCGCTTTGATGTTCTCCGAAGGCGCTCCGCGCCTGATCGACGCAAACGTTACGATTCCGCGTCTCCAGGACGGCGACCCCGGGCACATCGTCGTCGAGGCCTACCCCGGCATGCTCGCCCGCTCGATCATCGGCCGCCGCAGCTACAAGCAGGACACGAAAAAGAAACAGACACAAGACCAGCGCACCGCGCGGCTTCAACTCCTCTCTGCCCTGCGTGATGGTGACGCGGAAGCTCGTTACAGCTTCGCGATCGAAGCATCGGAAGCGCTCTGCGACAATCCCGGTGGAGACCATCTCGATGCTCTGCTTTGCGCCATACAGGCCGCCTGGGCTTGGCGGAACAGAGAGAACGGGTTCGGGGGCGCCTGAAACGCTCGACGCTGCCGAAGGCTGGATCGCCGATCCGCAGCTCAGCGATGAAGCGAACGGCAAGCACGGAGGGCCACGGTAAATGGAAGCGACCACGCCGCCACACCTCCTTCATCCTGCTTCCCGCCCCTTACTACGATCATGAGCGCGTCGTCCGCGAGTGGCCCCTGCAGCCTGAGCGCCTCTTCGGCGGGAGCGGCCATCCAAAGGTCAATCTCCTTGCGCGTCGTCAAAATGACGGGCATTGCCTTCGGGTGGATTACGCCGACTGCCTTGTTCGGCTTAGTGGTGAGAAACGCGAAGAGTTCATCGGTTGTCTCGCCTGCCTTCACCTTGCACACAGAGGTCCCGCCTGCCTTTACCCCGACCCTTTTCCGCATGCGCATGTCGTGACAACGACTACATACAAATCCCTGCACGGCGCGCGCGGCGGCCTCGCGCTCTGGAACGATGAAGCGCTGAGCGACAGGATCAACCACGGAATCTTCCCGGCGTGCAGGGATCAGTGATGCTGCATGGCGTTGACCGGCAAGGCCGCCTGCCTCGGCGGGGCGCTACGCCCAGAGTTCAAAGTCTATAATGAGGCAATCGTGGAGAACGCGCAGGCTCTGGCGGTGACGCTCAGCGACGGCGGGCTTCGCATCGTCACCGGTGGAACCGACACCAGCCTGATGCTGATGGAGCTTGCTTGAGCGCGCGGGCCTCGCCGTCAACAAAAACCTGATCCCTTTCGATCCGCGCCCTCCCGAAGCGACTTCGGGTTTGCGCCTTTCCAGCAACGCCGGGACGACGCGCGGCTTTGGGGTTTCGGAATTCCTAATGATCGCGCAATGGATAGCCCGCATCCTGCAAGTTCCAACTGACGCGCTGACGATCGCGACTCTTCGTGAAGAGGTTCGGGCGCTCTGTAGGAGGCACCCTATCTACTGAGCCTCAAGAAGCCCTTTTTAAGTAGAATGGAGGCGCGGCCATGGCGGCGATGAGTCCCGAAGAGATCATCCTTGAGACGTCGGCGGCGGATTTTCGACTTCCCGCCACGGACGGCCGAACCTGCTCGCTCGACGATATCGCCGGCGAAAATGGAACAGTGATCGTCTTCATCTGCAATCACTGCCCTTACGTCAAAGCCGTGATCGACCGGCTTGTCGGCGACGCCCGCGTGCTCATGAAAGAAGGGATCGGCTTTGCGGCCATCTGCGCGAACGACGCCGAGATTTATCCCGAGGACTCCTTCGACAAGATGAAGGAATTCGCGAAGACGCACGATTTCCCCTTTCCCTATCTTCACGACGAAACACAATCCGTCGCGCGAGCCTATGGCGCGGTCTGCACGCCCGATTTCTTTGGCTACGATCGAGATCGCAAACTCAAATATCGAGGTCGTCTCGATGCGGGACGCACGTTTCCGCCTCCGGCCGGAGCGAGGCGAGAACTCGTCGAGGCGATGCGCGCGATCGCCGCCACGGGAGCGGCCCCGCCCGACCAAATTCCCTCGATCGGCTGTTCGATTAAATGGAAATCGACGCTCGGCTGAGCGCACCAAGCAGACTTGAGATAGCGCCTGCCCTAAACAGGCGGCGAAATAGCGCCGAGCGGTAGGCGCGATTTGAGGACGGGCGCAACATGACCCTCCTCGTTGTATGAGGCCGATCCATGCAATCGCCTGCTCCTGTTGAGCAACACGCTGTTCGGATTTGTGGGCGCGTCATGGCGCCTTTGGCCACGACCTAAATTCCTCCGAGCCGAGTCGTTGCTGTTCGAACGCGTTTTCAACGTCGTGCAGTTTTGTGATACTTGCCACAACCCCCGCAACCTCCGCATCGTCAAGCGGGGGGCGACATCGCATGCGGTTCCAGGCGAGCAATAATTCGAGCGCGACGTCGGGGTCGACATTGTGCCAGAGCAAATGGCCGGTCAGCGAGGCAATCGTCGAGTTGCGTTGACCCTCCGCCACCCCTTCTTTCACGAGATGCCGCCAATCGGAAAGCGAACGTCCGACGCGCAGCCCCTGCATTGGCGCGATCAGCCAGCGCGACAGAGGCGCCAGCGCGATCTCGTCGGGGTTGCGTCCCGGAGCCCATTCGTAAAAAGCGCCGCTCGGGTGAATGGACGGCGGGGCGACGATGTAACCGCCATCGCCCCGCAAATCGATTCCCTGCGCCAAGCCAGCGCGATTCCTGACGAGGCCTCCCGGGTGAGCGAAATAGAGGTGACGGCCGCCGCCGCCAGTTGTCGCTTCCACCGTCGCGGGAACCGGACCGTATGTGCGCTCCAATCGTTCGAGCGCCGCGTCGCTTCCGTGCTTCGGATCGACATCGAGGACAATCAGATTTGAAATCTCGCCGCTGACGACTCCGATATTGGCGTCCGGCCATCGCCGGAACCATTCGGCGACGTCCTCCCTCGAAGGTCGTCGGATCTGCAGATGCGCCCAAGGGGATGAGCGGTCGCTTATCGCGCGGCCGCAGCGGCAAAATCGACCAGCCGTGAGCCAGGTAACGCTTGGCTGCTTCGGCCCTCGCAGCCTGTTCGGCCATCGCCTCCGCCTCACCCGAGCCGCCGGAAGAGCTCTCGCTCGTCCCTTTACGGGCTTCTTCCCTTTAAAAGACTTACGGGAGGCTTCGGAAATAGGTCAAGCGCTGGCGACGCTAATGCAAAGCTCCAAGTGCATATATGTTACATAAAGACGGGCGCGGTCAGGGAGCCCGCCAGCAAGACTCCAACCGAGCACCTGATAAGGGCACGGCAATCGACGCGGCGACGGATGGCGCAAATCTCGTCTGACAAGCAAACCAGGGTCCCCACCGCCATTGAATTGGCGAGTCGGCAGCGCGAAATTTCCGTTTCAGAGTTCTTCCTCAAGAACCGTCACCTGCTTGGATTCGACACGCCCGCCAAGGCCTTGGTCACCGCCGTTAAAGAGGCCGTGGATAACGCCCTCGACGCTTGCGAGGAGGCGGGAGTGTTGCCCGAAATTGTTGTGCACGTGCGCGATCGTTTGGGGAAAGCGCGAGTCGTGGTCGAGGATAACGGCCCTGGCATTGTCGAGAGCCAAATCGCGCGCATCTTTGGCAAACTGCTTTACGGATCGAAATTCCACAAACTGAGCCAGTCGCGCGGTCAACAGGGAATGGGAATCTCGGCCGCGGGAATGTATGGGCAGCTGACCGTGGGTAAGCCGCTGCACATCATCAGCCGCACCGAAGGCGATGAACTGGCTTCGGAGCTTTACGTATCGATCGATACGGCCAATAACCGGCCGGACATCCATAAGAAGAGACGCGTCGAGTGGGACTGCCCGCACGGAACGCGGGTCGAGATGGAGATGGAGGGCCACCATCAAACGGGGCCGCATTCGGTTGAAGTCTATTTGAAGCAGACGGCCATCGCCAATCCGCATGTGTCGATCACATACGTTGACCCCCATGGGAAAGAAACCCAATTTCTTCGCTGCGCCGATACCCTTCCCCCTCGACCAAAAGAAATCAAACCGCATCCGCACGGCGTCGAGCTTGGTCGGCTCATCCAAATGTTGAGCAACACAACGAGTCGGTCCTTAATGCGGTTTCTCGTCGATGAGTTTTCATGCGTGGGTAAAAAGACGGCGATCGAGATTATCAAGCGCGCCGGCAAGCCGCTGACCGATCGCTCTTACCCAGCTCACATCGCCCACGCGCAGGCCGCGGCATTGCATCGCGCCATCCAAAAAACACGCGTCTTGGCCCCGCGGACGGACTGCATTGTCCCAATCGGCGAACCGCAACTTCTCGAAGGCTTACGCAAGGAATTGGCGGCGGATTTTTACACAACTGCCACGCGGCCCGCCGCAGCCTATCGCGGCAACCCCTTCCAAGTGGAAGTCGGAATGGCGTTTGGCCGTCCCGGCGAGCCCGACATTGAAGTCGACGCCGGCGGCCATATGCGACGCAAACAAAAAGCGCAACATGCCAGCACGGTCGAACAGCTGATCGCGCCAAAGGACGAGCCTGTTCGTCTTTTGCGTTTTGCGAATCGGACGCCGCTCCTCTACCAGCAGTCAAGTTGCGCCATCACCAAGGCCGTAATTCAGACGAACTGGCGGACCTATGGCCTCCACCAGACCAAGGGGTCGTTGCCGATTGCGCCAATGGCGATCTTGGTCCACGTCGCCTCGGTTTGGATTCCTTACACTTCCGAGTCGAAGGAAGCGATCGAGCCCTATCCGGAAATTCTCAGGGAGATCAAATTAGGGCTGCAACAATGTGCGCGTCGACTCGCGCATTACCTGCGCCGCGAGCTTCACCTTCGTCAGGAATATGACAGACGGGCTCACATTGAAAGGTATCTGCCGCATATTGGCGCCGCCCTGCAGGACATTTTGGCGCTGAGCGACGATGAACGGGATTCTACCGTGAACATGCTTGATGACGTCCTCCACACGAGCCGCACGACCCGAAGGTCGAAACCATGAAGAACGCCAGCTCCGTCAAGACGCCCAGCGATCAGGATAAAGAAACTATCACCTTGATTGAATCGATCGCGCGCGAGGTCCGCAAAGACATCGACACTGGAGTCTTGCCTAGCATCAAGCTCCCCGCCCGCGGCCTCGACAATGTGACCTATGATGAAATGAAAGGCTATTTGGAGCTGGGCGGCGCGCACAAGCTGCGCACATTGACGGTGAACACCGCCCGATCTTTCGCGCAAACGCTACGCCTGATGGCGACTTCCCGCGCCATGGTCGAGAGCAATGATTTTGCCACGAAGCGCGAAGCCTATTACATCAGTAAGAACTGGGGCGACTGCCGATTCGACGAACAAGCCGAGTCTGACGCCATTATGGACGACATCGAAGCCATGGCGTCGATGCATGGTCTTTCACGCGAGCAATTACGCTTCTACCCCGAGTCGCATGGCGGCTCAGTCGCAGGCCGGCTCACGGTCATCGATAGAAACTCCGCGACTGGGCGATCTATCGAGATCGACTGCGCCAATCTCGGGAGCGGCGCCTATAGTATTCCGCGTTCGGCCGAGCACTTGAGCTTCACGACTGATGCGCGTTTCGTGCTCGCCATTGAAACCGGCGGCATGTTTCAACGCCTCAACAATCACCGTTTCTGGGAAACCGCGAAATGCATCATCGTTGAAATGGGCGGCGTGCCGACCCGCGCGACTCGGCGGTTCATTCGCCTTCTTTCCGACACGCAGGATTTGCCTGTCTACTGCTTTGTGGACTGCGACCCCTATGGGTTCACCAATATTTACCGCACGCTCAAGGTGGGTTCAGGCAACGCGGCTCACGTCAATCGCTTCCTATGTGTGCCGCGGGCGCGCTTCTTAGGCGTCACGCCCCAAGACATTCTCGACTTTGGCCTTGAGGACGCGACCCACCCCCTTACAGCGACCGACGTTAAACGCGCGCAAGACGCGTTGCACAACGACCCGTTCATCAAGGCTAATCCTGCATGGATCGCCGCCATTGAGCAATTGCTTAAAATGGGGGTCCGCGCCGAGCAGCAAGCATTGGCCAAATGGGGCCTCAATTACGTTATCGACCAATATCTGCCGCGAAAGCTCGCTAACGAGAGCGGGTTTCTGCCGTGAAACCCGATGCGGTTAGATAAAGGAATCCTTGCAACGTGGCCCCGAAGAGAATCCCGATCATCGCGTGCGGGATTGCAAATCGGCAGTCATGAAATCGGTAAGCAGTGAAATCTCCTACGGCAGCAATTCCCGGCGAAGGGCAAGGGCGACGGCGTGAGGCAACGTTGATGCGCCGAGCTTCCGCCGACCATTATCGAGATGAAACTTCACCACGCGCGGCGTAACGCGCAAAATCGTCGCCATCTCTTGCATCGTCTTTCCCAACGACGCCCATCCGAGGCATTGCCGTTCTCTAAACGTTAGCACGACGTTGTCGCCATCGAGCTCCAACGGATCCGACATTCTGGCTTTTACGTGAGCATGGTAACTGACGCCCATCATCTGCAGCAGATCTTTTGAGTTCTCCGTGAGACGATCGAGCGCGGGACTGTGGTCGTCGGCCGCAAACGTGAAGGCGCCGAAGCGGCCGTAGCCTGCAGCAATAGGGACGGTCACTCCTGCTCTGATGTTGAAACTAAGCGCTTCATCGAGGAAATGACGTTCTTTCATTGATCGCGTCGCTGCCATGTCACTCGCATCCCACGGAAATGCCGGACCAATAATGCGCGCCTGACGGAGGACGGGATCAATGTTTTGATATTGTTCGTCGTAATAGCGATCCACCCAGTTCTTTGGATACGACGTGACGAGAGTGAGGTCGCCATTACCTCCTTCGAAATAGGCGAACCATTCAAACCCTAGCGCACACGCAGCGCGCTCTCCGACGCGTTGGAATTCCTCCCTCGTGTTCGCAATGTACACGGCGTCGATGAACTCATGGAATGCTCTTTTAGCCTTTTTCATTTGGCCTCCAACCGCATACAAATGCTAGATTTTTTGCCCCTCGAGAGACGAGCGAGATAGATGCCAGGCCATCTATTGTCCTGATGGGGCGACTTTTGGGCGGGAGCTGAGCATTTACCCACAGCCGCCCTGTCTAAAGTGGCAGGTTCCATACAGAGTCCTCCTGCTGCATTGCTCGCGCGCCTCAACTCCGCAGCTGGAGACGATTCGGAAATGAAACTGATCGCGCTCGCGTCCTTGCTAGATCCTCACACTTATAAGTGGACGCTTGCGATGCACGCTCGTCGAGCGCGCAGTCGCGAAATGGCAGCTCATCGCCTGATTTGAAAAAGCCAAAGGCTCCGCAATCTCGACTGACGCTTTCAAAGAGGACCCCGGACATGGATCCTGCCGCTTTCGCTGCTCTCCTTGAACGTTGCGCGCCGGGAGCGGCCATCAAGCCGTTGACGGCGATCGTGCGCCAAACGAGCGCTTTCGAGCCGCTCTTGATCACGATCGACGGAAGGAAGCCGATCTCCGTTCAGGCGACCAGTCTCGAGGAAGGCGTTCAACTGGCGAGCGAAGCGACAGTCGCCGGACAAAACGTGCGAATCGGTCTCGCTCAACTCGGTCCCGAAGAAAGGAAACAGGCTGGACTGACGATTTCTGCAAGCTTCGACGCTTGCAAGCATGTCGCCGGCCTTCACGCATTGTACCAAGCGCGACTCGAGGCAGCGCGCACAAGGGTGGGCGATCCCGAAAAAGCCGCGGCGTCCGTCGTCGCGAGCCTTGTCGAAAAAGAATTGCGCGCGGCGCCCGAGATTGCGGCGCGTCCACAGGCAGGCCCGCACGTAGGCGGATCCGCAGCGGAACGTTCCTCGGCGAACATGTCGCCCGTCGAGCAGCGTCCAACCCTCGACGTGTATCGCTCCGGCCGCGGCGCTTCGCTTTTTGTCTATGAGCGCTGAATGAGCGCCCTCTCGTTTCGTTCGGTTTAACAACACGCTACCCATTCGCCGCGAGCCCAATCGGGAGTCTCTAATGTCTTCTTTTCGCAAATCCTCCGCGCTTCTCTGCATGGGCCTCATTTTCAGCATCGGCCTCGTCGAGCCGGCGTTCGCGCAATCAGCAAACATCGAGGGCGTGCTGCAAAACATCGTTACCCTGCTGACCGGCAATGTCGCGC
Organism: Methylocystis sp.; assembly: GCF_051062815.1. Taxonomy (GTDB): domain Bacteria; phylum Pseudomonadota; class Alphaproteobacteria; order Rhizobiales; family Beijerinckiaceae; genus Methylocystis. Next base: position 12,605 of record NZ_JBPFDU010000072.1, read on the forward strand.
GTCTCTTGGCGACTCTTGCCGTGATCATTGTCGGCGTCGCCTGGATGTTCGGCCACCTCGATTTGCGCAAGGCTGCTTACGTGGTGCTCGGCGTCGCCATCGTCTTCGGCGCCTCAGAAGTGGTGTCGACGCTGACTGGCGGTCATTGATGACGGAGCCGCTCCGCCTGAGCGAGGACACGTTGTTTCTCGCCTGCACGCGCCCGGCGATGATCGCAGGGGTCACCATGGAGGCTATGGCCTTCAATATGATTTTCTCCTGCATCCTCTTCCTCGCCGCCGGGAGCATCCTTTACGGCCTCGTCGCGCTCCCGATCCACGGCGTTAATCGGATCATCTGCCGGCATGATCCCAACATGTTCCGCATTCTTCTTGCCTGGCTCGAGACGCGTGGGCGGATGCGCAATGCATTGTTCTGGGGCGGCTCATCCTGCTCGCCGCTGCGGCTCGTGAAGCCCTATCGAGCGAAGGACTTCGCTCATGCGTAAGGCGGTGATCAAAGCGCGCGAGCTCGAACCCGACGTCTATCTGCCGTTCGTGCGGCACGTGAACCAGACGGTTATCAGCCTCTCGACGCGCGCATTGATCACGGTTATCCGCCTCGACGGGGTTTCGTTTGAGACCGCCGCGACCGCCGATCTCAAGGATCTCCACGCCAAGCTCAATCTGACGCTGCGCAATCTCGCCGACGAACAGCTGGCGCTGTGGACGCATCTCGTGCGTCGGCGCTCGATGGATTACCCCGAAGGGCAATTCCGTTCGTCCTTCGCCGCGGCGCTCGACGCCTGTTATCGCGAACGGCTGCAAAACGAACGGCTCTTTCGCAACGATCTTTACCTCACGCTCGTCTGGCATCCAGGACGCGCTGCGACCGACGGAGCCGCCGACTTCTTTAAACGGCTCGGCCGCGCGGGCCGCTTCGCAGCCGAAGTCGACAGCGAGGCTTTGAAGCGGCTCGGCGACGCCGCGCGCGACATCGTCGCGGCGCTCGAACGCTATGGAGCCCGCCCTTTGGGATTAGTGGCGCGTAAGGCGCTCGTCTTTTCCGAGCCGATGGAGTTCCTCCACGCGCTCGCCTCCGGCGAATGGCTGCCAACGCCCTTGCCGCAGGGGCCGATCGGGTCGGCGCTCTATACGAACCGGGTCATTTTCGGGCGCGAAGCCCTCGAAA
>NZ_JBPFDU010000073.1:0-30650 GCF_051062815.1 Methylocystis sp.
CGTCTGTCAGGATTTTTCGCATCTCTTCATCGCCTGCGCGCGCGGGATCGGCGCGCCGGCGCGCTATGTGAGCGGCTATTTCCTTAGCAGCGATGGCGAGGATCAGGTCGCCGGCCACGCATGGGCCGAGGCCTATGTCGAAGATCTCGGCTGGGTGGCCTTCGATCCCACGCATGGCGTCGCGCCGCAAGAACATCACGTGCGCGTCGCCGTCGCGCTCGACTATCTGGGCGCGGCGCCGATCCGCGGCGCGCATTCGGGCGGGGCGGGCGAAACGCTGGACGTCAAAGTGCGCGTCGCGCGGGCGGCGGCCTTCAGCCAGTCGCAATCACAGTCACAATCGCAGTAGCGGGTCTCAGACTCCGACCAATTGGCCGACCGCGGCGCGCTGGCGCCCGTCGGCATCGTTTCGCGCGCGCTCGGCTAAGTCAATTTCATCGCACGGCGTGAAGCGCAGCCCGTATTTGTCATATTGGAAATCGCATTTGCCGTTGTGGCTGAGCGCGGCCACGACCCGCGGCCAGACGTCCTTCCTGTCCCAGCGATGATAGCGCGTATAGGTCGTGTACCATTTGCCGAACTGCGGCGGCAGGCTGCGCCAGGGCGAGCCGGTGCGAAAAATCCAAAACACCGCTTCGAGAAAAAGCCGATTGTCGCGGCCTCTACAGCCTGGGTCGCCTTCCTTTCCGGGAAGGACGGAAGCGACAGCCTGCCAATGTTCGTCAGAAAGATAATTCTCAATCAATTGATCCTCCGTCGCGGCGCATTGCGACGTCGACCCGGGCGGACGCGCCTTCGAGGTGAAGGGCCGACAAGGTCGATCGGTAGCTCAATCTTAGGTTGTAATTTTTTATAACACAACCTGTTTCGGCGGGGTGGTCCCGGCGAAGGCGTGCGTTCAGCCGCCGCCTGGGCGGGACGCGCGCGCGCTTGCGACTTGCGCGCCCCTGTGGCACACAGGCGCCGAACACGTCGGACGCGATTTTATGCATTCGGGCGATCAAGCGCTGCAGTAGCTCAGTGGTAGAGCACTCCCTTGGTAAGGGAGAGGTCGAGAGTTCAATCCTCTCTTGCAGCACCAGCTCAATAATTTGTCTGTCAGTTCGACGCTGGACGCCAGCGGCCGCCGAAAGCGGCGTCGTCTTTTCCACGCAGCTAAAGCCCGCCAGAGAGGTCCGGCAGGCTTTTTCGATGTTGTCGAGCGGACGGACGGCGACGCGAGGCGCGTCGCGCGGCGGGAGGTCTTAAGACAGGAACGCGTTCAAGCGAGAGAAGGCTTTTGAGCTGTAGTCGCTCAAGGGAAGGCTTGCGAAAAAGTCCTCAACGCCTTTGGGATTCTGGCCCCAGGCGATCAGGAAGCCCGCCACCGCCAAAAGCAGCAGGGACAGCAACGCCGACGAGAGGCCGGCGAGAACTCCAACCGCCAGAACGATTCCAATCTTGGTCCTGTTGCTCATCGCCATTGCTACGTCTCCTGATTGCGCCTCGTCTGCACTCATTTAGATTAACATGGTTAACCAATAATTAGCGCGCAAGCTCGCCTGCGTCTGCGCGCAGCGCGTCGCCGCCGGCCTCTTCATGCACAAGCGCCCCGCAAATGGCGCGACTGCGCCGTTCCTTCGCGCCCAACCCTTTGCCCGCGCCCCGGAAAGCTGCAGGGGTCGATAGCGCTAGCTAATTCGGATAGGCGCTCTCTCCGTTCAGATCGAAGGCGAAGTTGAGGGAGGCGTTGAACGACTGAGTATTGAGCGCGCCCGCAGTGCTCGCCGGAATATAGCCGATGGAGGTTATGTCAGTTCCGGGCACCGGCGCGGCGTACCAAGCCAAATAGTAACTCCTCGTGCTTCTTGTTTGAGAGAAGGTATAGTTTAAATCGACAAACCAGGACGGCGTCAGGAAATAGGTGACGCCAGCCGTCGCGGCTCCGCCCCAAACCCAGTGCGAATTTTGATAATTTGCGGGAAGCGCCGTTTGATTGATCGTCGCGCCCTCGGAATGACGAAAGCCAGTCAGATTATTCAAATTTGTTTGAATTTGCGAGTAGGACGGCCCCGCGCCGAGATAGATGAACCCGTTCGAGAATTGGCGCCCGATAAAGGGCGTCAGAACCAGCTGGTGGTTGATGCGCATCTGATAGGACTGAAGATAGCCCGTCCCAAAGAAACGCAGGCTATCTTGGCCGCCGACCGTGAAAGTAACCGCGCCAAACTGAGGGATGAACACGTTTGACCGTGAGGACTGCGAATCGAGATAAGTATATGAAAATTTAGACCCCCACAGCCAGTTGGAGTCTCCAATGTGATTGAAGTAGCTGACCTGTCCAACGGGCGCGATTCGCAATTGCGGGATCAGATTGACTTTCGTGCTCCATTGCGCAAAGCCATGGGCGAAAAAAAGCCCCTTGCCGTCAAAGTTGTTTGACGTTCCCGCCCAATCAAGATTCTGCTGGTCGAATGTCGTCAGGTTGAGATTGCCGCCGACGCCGATCGCCAAAGCGGACTTGGGCACAAGCGAGGTCGGCGCGATTTCAGAGTCAATGCGCGCGATCGCCGGAGCGGCGCCCCAGTTGAAATGGTAATTCAGCCCTGTGCGCAGCGTGTTCCACCGCGTGCGGTTGCTGACGCCTGTAAGAATGCCGCTGTTTGCGCCGGCGTCGCCTGAAACGTCGGTATGGAGATATTCAGCCTTTACCGACCAATTGGGCATGAACATCCATTCCACGCCGCCGCCCGCCGTCCAGCCGGCGCGCATGGCGGAGACCTGGTTAGCCCAATAGCCGCCATAGGCGTTTTCGACCTTGGCGTAAGCGAAACCGCCCGTTCCGTAGATCAATAGCGTCGGCAGAGGGGTGACGCCGATTCGCGCGCGCGCCGTTCCGAACCAGGGAATGGAAATGCCGCCGCCGACCCATCCCGGAATATACGTGACCTGGCCATTGCTGTTCTGCAAATAGCCGGGCGCGACGCCGCTGCCGGACAGCAGGCTCGCGCCCTGAAGATCGGCTTCCGCGCCAATGAGCGCCAGCGGCGTGAGCGCGTAAGTATAGCCGATCTGACCGCCGCCGATCACGCCGCCGCCGGCGCCCAGAGCCGTCAGGCTGTTGGTGATCCCGCCGTTCAGGCCGTCCGGCTGCCACATATTGCCGTTGCGGGCGTCGACGCCCCATCCCGCGCCGACGTTCAGACCACCATAGAAACCGGTCCAGATGGGAAAGGCGGCGGAAGATGTCGCGGCGTCCTGCGCCAAGGAGAGCCGGGGGAAAAAGGCGCAGCCGATCGCCAGTCCAAGATGAAACTTCGCCGCAAAGACAATCGCTTTTTTCATCGCGCACCTCAGCCAGCAGAAAATTTAGAAGTTTCCCTCTGCCAGTAAAGCTTTAGTCGATCGACGCGCAAGACAAGGACGACATTTCAAACTGCTTGTCGTCCAGATGTGTCCTTGCGGCAACATCAACTGCTCATCATTTCAGCGCTTTTGGCTTCATGGTGTTCGCGATGGCGTTCGCGCCGCCGCGCGCCGCGCGTTTTGTTTTGTGGCTGCGTGCGCTGCGCGACGGCGGTCCGGGCGGCGTGCAAGCCGCGCGATGTTCGTCTCAGATGGCGCGACGAAGCATCGCCATCCTCGTCATCAAGCTGAATGGAAAAAACATCGGGCGTTTCGCCGCGCGCTTATGCGTCAAGCTGAGTTGGAAGAGCTTCAGCCCGAGTAATAGCCGACGATCGCCGCGCCGATGAAAAAACCAATCGCCCCCAAAATCACCAGTTTCGTCAACCCTGTCGGCATGTTGTCTCTCCGATCGGCGCCGCTCGCTTCAAACTAGTGATCCGGCCTCCAGGATCAAGAAGCGTCGCGCGCGGGATGAGAAGCCATCGATCGGCGCAAGCGCTAAAGAAAAACCGCAGGCGACGGCCTGCGGTTTTAAAAATAATGGCGCGCTCTTAGTAATTATAGAAAGCGACGCAGACGCGGTTGCCGTAATAGTCCCAGCCCCATTTCGCGCAGCGCCGCGGCGGAGCGGTCGCCGCGCCGACGACGGCGCCGCTGGCCGCGCCGATCGCCGCGCCGGCGAGCGTGCCGCCGGCGCGTCCGCCGGACGCGAGCGCGCCGATGCCCGCGCCGCCAAGTCCGCCGATCACCGCGCCGCCTGCCGCGCGTTCACCAGGCGTGTTGCACGCCGTAAGCGGCGCGGCCGCCATGAGGGCGGTCGTCAGCAGCAGAACTTTCTTCATGCGTTTCTCCTAGGGTGACGCTGGATCGTCCGCATCCAGGCGAATCGGCGCCGGATCAATCCGATCGTATGCGCGCCGCGAGAGTCTTTACGACGCCGCGGCCGACGGCCGCTTGGGTATGCCGCAAGCCGCATTGGCGTCGGGCGGAGTTTAATAAATGCCCTCTGCAATGACTGTCGCAAAAATACAACATCGTGCGACATTCGGGCGCGCGCGGCTTAGGAAAAACCCGAAACGCGACGAGGTTTCGCCATAAAGGAGCGCGCACGGCGCCCTTGGGGTTGGACCGTAAATTTGCTAGCAGCCACTGTCGTTTGCTTTTAAAGGACATCGCTCTCATGGATGCAGCCGCATGCGCCGAGGAATTCCGACGCCGTCTCGACGCCGCCGCCGACGCCGCCGAATCTGCGCTCGACGCGCTGCTCGCGCCTGCGCCGCTTCCGGGCGAGATCGCCCGTCCCGCGCGCCTTCTCGAAGCGATGCGCTATTCTTCGCTCGGCGGTGGCAAGCGGCTGCGGCCCTTTCTCGTCATTGAATCTGCGCGACTCTTTGGCGTCGTCGGCGGTGCGGCGCTGCGCACCGCCTGCGCGCTTGAAATGATTCATTGCTATTCGCTCGTCCATGACGACTTGCCGGCGATGGACGATGACGATCTGCGCCGCGGCCGGCCGACGACTCATAAGGCCTTCGACGAGGCGACGGCGATCCTCGCCGGCGACGGGCTCTTGACCTATGCGTTCGACGTCGTCGCCGATCCGAAGACGCATCAAGACGCCGGCGTGCGCGCGGCGCTGGTGCTCGCCTTGGCGCGCGCGGCGGGGCTTGGCGGGATGGTCGGCGGACAGGCGCTCGACCTTGCCGCTGAAACCGCGGCGACGCCGCTCACGCTCGAAGCAACCTTGCAGATGCAGGCGATGAAGACGGGCGCTCTGTTACGTTTCGCCGTCGACGCCGGAGGCATTCTCGGCGGCGCTTCGGCGTCGCAGGCGCGTGCGCTGACGCGCTATGGCGAAGCGCTCGGCGCCGCTTTCCAAATTGCTGACGACATTCTTGACGCAGAGGGCGACAGCGCTGCGCTTGGCAAGCGCGCGGGCAAAGACGCCGAACGCGGCAAGGCGACTCTTGTCGGTCTTCTCGGTCTCGACGCCGCGCGCGCGAGACGGGACTCGCTGATCGCCGAAGCGACGGCGGCGCTGCGCGAAACAGGGCTGGGGGAGGCGACCGACATTCTGGCGGAGGCCGCCCGTTTCGTCGCCGCGCGGCGCAACTGAGGAAACGCGCCGATGCGCCGACAAGAACTGTCCAAGACCCGTCGGCGCGCCTCGGCCATTTTGGCGCCATTTCGCATCGTTCGCGCGCGCCCGCAGCTCTTTCTCAGTTTCGCTTTCGGCGTCGTCGTCGGATTTCTTCTGCCGCAGGCGATGCAGCCGGTCGCACGCGCGCTCGTCGCATGGAACGCCGTCTCGCTCTGCTATTTCGTTCTGGTCTACCTGCTCATCGCCCACGCCACTCACGATACAATCCGCGAACGCGCCCAGCATCTCGACGAGGGCCGCGTCGTGATGCTGTTGCTCACGACCGCGATCGCCACCGCCTCCTTCGGAGCCGTCGTCGTCGAGCTTGGTTCAGTGAAGTCAATGGAAGGCTGGGAAAGGGGCGCAGCCGTCGCGCTCACCATTATTACGGTGCTGAACTCCTGGCTGTTCCTGCACCTGACATTCGCCTTTCACTATGCGCATGAATTTTACTTCGAGGAAGAGCATGATCCGGACGAGCCGCCGGCGGCAAGAGGCGGACTGCATTTTCCCAACACCAGGATGCCGCAATACGTCGACTTTCTGTATTTTTCCTACGTTATCGGCGTCGCCTTTCAGACGGCCGATATAGAAACCTGCTCGTCGCCGATGAGACTGCTGGTCGCGACGCATGGCATCGTCGCTTTCTTTTACAACACCACCATTCTCGCGCTCATGGTGAACATCGCTAGCCAGTTGGTCTGAAGGACATATGAACGAAGACGCGGCGGCGATCGACATCAAGACCGAAGCGGCGCGACTGCGGGCGATATTGATCGGCTCCGTTGGCAATCTCGTCGAATGGTACGACTTTTATGTCTATTCGGCTTTTTCGCTTTATTTCGCCGACTCATTCTTTCCTGGCGAAGACCCCCTCGCGCAGATGATGTCGGCCTCCGGCGTCTTCGCGCTTGGTTTCTTGATGCGGCCGATCGGCGCCTATGTCTTCGGCCGGATCGGCGACGGGCGCGGCCGGCGCGCCGCGCTGATGCTCTCGGTGCTGATGATGTGTCTGGGCTCGCTGCTCATCGCGCTCGCGCCGACCTATGCGACGATCGGCGTCGGCGCGCCGGCGACGCTGCTCGTCGCGCGCCTCGTTCAGGGCGTCAGTCTTGGCGGCGAATATGGGTCGAGCGCCACCTATCTCGCCGAGATGGCGCATCCCGAGCGGCGCGGTTTCTATTCGAGCTTTCAATATGTGACGATGATCGCCGGCCAGCTGCTCGCGCTCTGCGTGTTGCTCATTCTGCAAAATGTCGCGCTCGACGCTCAGGCGCTGCGCGACTGGGGCTGGCGCATCCCGTTCGCCTTCGGCGCGCTGCTCGCCATCGTGGCGCTCTATATGCGCCGCGATCTTGCGGAAACGCCCGCCTTCAGAGCGTCGCGCGCCGAACGGCGGCGCGGATCGCTCAGCGCGCTCCTCGCGCATAAGCGCGAGACGGCGATCGTCGTTGGGCTGACGCTCGGCGGCACGATCGCCTTCTATGTCTATACGACCTACATGCAGAAATTCTTGAAGCTCTCCGCCGGATTGAGCGATGCGGAGACGACCTGGATTGCGGCCGGCTCGCTTTTCTTCGCGCTCTGTCTGCAACCGATCTACGGCGCCTTGTCGGACCGCGTCGGCCGCCGGCCGATGCTCATCGCCTTCGGCGTGCTGGGAACGATCTTCACCGCGCCGCTGCTGACCGCCATTCAGACTGCGCGCGACGCATGGATCGCCTTTGCGCTCATCTGCTGCGCCTGGCTGATCGTCGCGCTCTATACGTCGATCAACGCCGTCGTGAAGGCCGAACTCTTTCCAGCGGCGATCCGCGTCACCGGCGTCGCTTTGCCTTATGCGGCGACGGTGTCGCTCTTTGGCGGCTCGGCGGAATATGTGGCGCTCTGGTTCAAGGCGCAGGGCCATGAGAGCTGGTTTTTCTACTATGCGAGCGCCGCGATCTTCATTTCGCTCATCGTCTACGCGACGATGCCGGATACGAAGAGGAATTCTCGGATTGAGCGAGAAGAGATATAATATTATGTTCGGATACGCGGGCCTTTCAGCGTTATGAAAGTAAAGGACGTGATCCGTTTGCTGGAGGAGGACGGCTGGTTTCCTTTGAAATGAAGACCGACTCAGCGTGATCGTTCAAAACGCTTTTTTCAGTCCCGCCTGACGCAAAATGGCATTAGCGGTGTGGCGGCTGGGAATTCCGATGGGAAGGGCGAAATTGCGTCCAGTGACGGGACTATGCCAAATTTCGTGACTTCCTTTTCCCTGGCGTACCATAATGCAACCTGCGGCGCGCAATAAATCGCGCAAGGGGCGATCGAACTGCGGCGCCATCACGCGACCGCCTGTTCAACCTCGCGCAGCGCGGAAATTTGCAAATATACCGATGCAGGATCGACGCCGGGATGATTGTCCGCCAGCAGGTCGAGAGTCATGGCCGATATCTTCACGAAGAGTTCGTCGAGCGTTGGAGCGTCAGCCGCCGCCGGAATTTCGTCGCAATGGCCGCTCCAGACCGAAGCCGCGTCATCCCATGCGGCGGAAATCGTGAAAATGACCGGTTTCTTTGTCATCCCTCGTTTCTCCGCCGCGCGTCGCGTCAGTTATCCAAGAAGCTTCGCAGTTTCCGGCTCCTTGACGGATGCTTCAGCTTCCGCAGCGCCTTCGCCTCGATCTGGCGGATGCGCTCGCGCGTCACCGAGAACTGCTGGCCGACTTCTTCCAGCGTGTGGTCGGTGTTCATGCCGATGCCAAAGCGCATGCGCAGCACGCGTTCTTCGCGCGGCGTCAGCGAGGAGAGAACGCGCGTCGTCGTCTCGCGCAGATTCGACTGGATCGCCGCCTCGATCGGCAGCACGGCGTTCTTGTCCTCGATGAAATCCCCAAGATGCGAATCTTCCTCGTCGCCGATCGGCGTTTCGAGCGAGATCGGCTCCTTGGCGATTTTTAGAACCTTGCGCACTTTCTCAAGCGGCATGGCGAGCTTTTCGGAAAGCTCTTCCGGAGTGGGCTCGCGTCCGATCTCATGCAGCATCTGGCGCGAGGTGCGCACGATCTTGTTGATCGTCTCGATCATATGCACGGGAATGCGGATCGTGCGCGCCTGGTCGGCGATCGAGCGGGTGATCGCCTGGCGAATCCACCATGTCGCATAGGTCGAGAATTTATAGCCGCGGCGATATTCGAATTTGTCGACGGCCTTCATCAGACCGATGTTGCCTTCCTGGATGAGGTCGAGGAATTGCAGGCCGCGGTTGGTGTATTTCTTGGCGATGGAGATCACGAGACGCAGATTCGCCTCGACCATTTCCTTTTTCGCCTGCCGGGCTTCGCGCTCGCCCTTCTGCACCATATGCACGATTTTGCGGAACTCGGAGATTTCCAGTCCGGTTTCGGTCGCAAGCGCGTGAATTTCGGTTCGCAGATCCTTAATGCGATCCTTGTCCGCGGCGACGAATTCCCTCCAGCCCTTGGAGCCGAGCTTGGCGACGCGCATGACCCATTTGGGGTCGAGCTCCGAGCCGTGGAACTTGTCGATGAAGTCTTCGCGCATCACGCCGTGGCTGTCGGCGAGCCGCAGGAGCTTCGTCTCATAGCCGATAAGTCGCTTGTTGATGTCGTAAAGCTGCTCGACCAGCGCTTCGATGCGGTTCTGGTTCAGCGACAGCGATTTGACGTCGGCGACGATTTCCTTCTTGAGAGTCTTGTATTTGCGCTCCTGAGCGGGCGTCAGGGTCTCGTTCTTGAGCTTGTTCTCGACGTTCTGGTCCTGAAGTCGGCGCAGCTTCTTATAGGCGTCGGCGATGCGCGCGAAGGTTTCGAGGACTTTCGGCTTCAGTTCCAATTCCATCGCCGAAAGCGACACGGAATTTTCCATGTCGTCTTCTTCCTCGAATGTTTCTTCGGCGGGCGGGACGTCCTCCTGTAGCCCGGCGGGCGGGGTGCGCGGCGCCGTCGCCGGCGCCAGGTCGGCCGCGGGCGCCGGCTCAGCGGTTTTTGCCGCCTTGCCCTCGGGCCCGGCGTAGGTCGCCTCGAGATCGATGATGTCGCGCAGCAGGACCTTGCCCGCTTCCAATTCCTCGCGCCAGATGATGATCGCCTGGAAGGTCAGCGGGCTCTCGCAGAGCCCGGCGATCATCGCCTCGCGCCCGGCCTCGATGCGCTTGGCGATGGCGATTTCGCCTTCTCGCGACAGAAGTTCGACCGAGCCCATCTCGCGCAGATACATGCGCACGGGGTCGTCGGTGCGATCGGCGGGTTCCGACGTGCGCGTCGCCACCGCGGTCGCGCGCGGGCTCTCGACGAGTTCGCCGCCTTCGGGTTCTTCCTCTTCGGCGGCTTGTTCCTCAGCCTCGACGTCATCCGGATCGTCGCCTTCAGAGACGGTGATGCCCATTTCCGAGAGCATCGCGTAGACGTCCTCGATCTGATCCGACGACACTTCCTCGGACGGCAGCACCGCGTTCAGCTCGGCATAGGTGACAAAGCCGCGTTTTTTCGCGAGCTTGATCATCCGCTTGACGGCGGCGTCGTTGAGATCGAGAAGCGGTCCGTCGGAAGCCTCCGTCGCCGCTACGGTTTCGTTCTCGACCTTAGTTTCGTCTTTCTTCGCCATCCACAAGCTCCAAACGCCTCGCCCCGGATCGGCTCCCCGAACCAGGCAAGGCGCAAGTTTTCCAAAAATAGCCAGAGAGGCCGGCCCTCTCTACGCCAAAGCGCGGCAAGCGGACGAAAAAGCCCGGCCGACCGCAACAAACCCTCGCACCGCCCGCTAGCGGCGCGCTTTCCGTCCCCTCTTCACCCCGGCGCCAACTTCACAAGTTCCGCGATGGCCGGCCGGAAAGCGATCCATATCCTTCCACCGCTGCTTCTGCGCCATCTAACGCCGACAACTGAGTCTGAATATCCTTCAGCCGCGCATTATTCCGCTCGTTGGGGTTCTCGGCTAGCAGAGCTTGCACCGCACGCAACTCTCTATTTAACGCCAATGATCTGCGATGCAAGGCGAAAGCCTGTCGCAGGCTCTCGCCGGCGTCCGCCGCCGCCGCCTCGGGGCGCACGCTCCAGAGCGTCGAATGGGCGGCCATCGCCTCGAGCCGGGCGACCGTCCGCGCAAGTCCAAGCGACGCTAAAAATGGGTGAAGCTCAAGTTTATCGCCCGCGCTGCTCTCCGCGAATCGCAGGAGCGCGTCGCGCAGTTCGCGCGCGTCGGCGGACTCAAGATCAAGCGTGGCCAGATCCTCCGCACGGGAGTCGATCAGATCCGGATGGTTGATCAGGATCAACAGGATAAGCGCCTCGCGCGGCGCAATCGCGGACTTGACGCCGCGAAACAGCGGCGAATTCGCCAGGCCTGGACCAATGGTCAAGGCGCCCTCGTCGGAAGCGCGCCGGCGACCGCTCGCGCCTCGCCGAGGGACGTCTGGGCGACGAAACTGGCCGCGTCGATCCCGGCCGAAGAGGCGCTCCAGCCGCTGCGCCAGCTCCTGGAGGTAATGACGTCGCAGGTCGTCATCGCCAATCTGACCAACGATCTCGCGCAGCCGCCGCTCGAGGGCGGCGCGGCGCTCGGGCGTATCCAGCGTCGCCGCATCGGTCTCGCGCATCCACAGGAGATCGACGAGCGGCAGCGGGTGGTTCAAAGCTTCCGCGAGCGCCTCCGCCCCGCTTGAGCGCAGCAGTTCGTCAGGGTCCTGGCCGTCCGGCAGAAGGACGAATCGCAGCGATCGGCCAGGGCCAATCAGCGGCAGCGCCGTATCGACGGCTCGAAAGGCCGCTTTCAATCCCGCCTTGTCGCCGTCGAAGCAGAGGATCGGCTCCTCCGCCAGCCGCCAGAGCAGGGCGCATTGTTCGGGAGTCAACGCCGTGCCCAGCGGGGCGACGGCGTTGGGGAAGCCTGCGGCGGCCAGCGCAATAACGTCGACATAGCCCTCGACGGCGATCACCGCGCCGGACTCATGCGCCGCCTTGCGAGCGTTATGCAGATTGTAGAGCGTCGCGCCCTTGTGAAAGAGCGGCGTCTCCGGGGAATTCAGATATTTCGCCTGGGCGTCCGCCTCCAGCGCGCGTCCGCCAAAAGCGATGACCCGTCCGGCGCGGTCGCAGATCGGAAACATCACCCGATTGCGGAAACGATCGTAAGGAACGGCGATATCCTCGCCATGGACGAGCAGGCCCGCCTCGATCATCGTTTCGACGCTCGCGCCCTTGGCGGCGAGGTGATCGCGCAGCGCATGGCGCTCGGGCGGCGCATAACCCAGACGGAATTTTTCGCGTGCGGCCAAGGAAATCTGTCTGCGGTCGAGATAGGCGCGGGCGTCGCGACCGGCGGCGCCGGCGAGCTGCTTTTCGAAAAAGACCGCCGTCGCCTCCAGCGCCTCGCCAAGCGTCGCGCGCCGTTGGTCCTGTTCCTGCTGCTCTTTCGTCTCGACGGGCAGGGGGAGCCCCGCGAGGGCCGCCAGTCTCTCCACCGCCTCGGGGAACGAAAGCCCCTCCGTCTCCATGAGAAAATCGAAGATGTTGCCGTTCTTCCCGGCAGAAAAATCGAACCAGCGCATCTTCTGGTCGTTGACGTAAAAGGAGGGGGTCTTTTCGGCGTTGAAGGGCGACAAGCCCCGCCACTCCCTGCCTTCCTTCCGAAGCTTCACCTTCTGGCGCACGACCTCGGAGACGGGCAGGCGCGCCCGTATCTCATCGAGGAAGGAAGGGGAAAAGCGCATAGGCTCTCCCTAGCACTCCTTTGCGGCAGGGAGCGAATTCACCGGGATCATTTGGTTCGCCCGCCCGACTCACGGCCAGATAGCGGAGCATAACGTTGAGACAGAAAATGACCGAAGCGGAAATCGACGCCGCCGTCGCCGTCGATCCCGATTGGGCGGAGTTCGAGACCGTCGACTGGAGTCAGGCGGAAGTCGTCGTGCCGCCGAAAAAGCAGGCCATCTCGATCCGCCTCGATCAAGACCTGATCGACTATTTCAAGGCGCAAGGCCCGGGCTATCAGCGGCGCATCAACGCCGTCCTGCGCAGCTATGAAGCAGCGCAAGCCGGGTTGAGCGCGGCTAGTCCGACACGACCCGCAGCGGCGCTGTGAAGTCTGGCAGCGACTCAAAACTGATCGGACCGCCGAACGTCAGGCGCACGGCTGTGGGCTCCAGCGGCTTGAAATGCCGGTCCATCACCCCGACGCCGCAGACCGCGCTCGGCGCGACGCCATTGACGCATGCCGAAAACAGCGGATCGGTCGGCAGCAGCGAGCCATAGCCATAGGTGATTTGATCCGACCGTGAATTGAACACGTTGAACGCGTCGACCTGCAGCCGCCAGCCGTCCGCCCAGCGATAGCCGAGCCGCGCGCTCAAGGTGCCCGTCACCGGAGACTGGAGATAGCCGTCTTCGGTCAGCGGGCGAGAGCCGATGTAGCGATATTTCAGCGCGCCGAACCAACCTGTCGCTTCGCCGATTTCAAGGCCGCCCATTGCTGTAATGCCGACGGAATTTTGCAGATAATTGCCCGGCGCGTTTCCTAAAAACGTTCCATAGGGCAGAGCCTCAGGCGTGAGCAGATCGAGCCAGGCGAACGCCTGAAGCTGATCCACGCCGCGATAGCGCGCATGCACCAGCGCCACGTCGCCGTCGAAGCTGATCCACGAGACCGGCCGATAATGATTGGCGAATTCGATGCCGTAACGGCGGCTCGGTCGGCCGAAAGTCGTGGTGCCGCTGTCGCCCTCGAACTGGTTCTCGGAATCGAGATTGAGCCAGAAGAAGCTCATGCTCGAATCAAGTCCTTCGATATATTTGGTGCGCCAGCCAATCTCCGCGCCGCGTGACTTCACCAGAAGCGGAATGGAGGAGACCGTAAGGAAGCCGTCGGTGTCGGAAAGCTCCGACGCCGAGAAGCTCTGCACGGCGCCGCGCGCGTCGGTGGAATGGAAACCTTCGCCATAGTTGAAATAGAGTTCCGTCTTTTGGAAAGGCCCAACGATGATCGAGGCCTTGGGGCTGAACAGCGACGCGTCCTTCGAGTTGCTGTTGAACGGCCCCGTCCAGAGGAAGGCCGGCAGCCCCTCGCTGGTCGCGATCACCGGGGCGCCAAGAAGGCTCTGCAGCGAAGTGACGTTGGCGTTGTAATAGTCGAAACGGCCGCCCGTCACCGTGCGCAGCCATGGCGACCACTGCACCGTCGTGTCTGTCCAGACGGCGACGCTACCTTCGCCGACCGCATCGTTGCGCACCGTGTCATAGGGCGTGCGACGAAAACTGTTCTGCAGGCCGAGTCGAATGTCGTCGTAACGACTTTGCAGGCCGACGCGGGTCTGGACTGGAAGACCAAAACTGTCCCACTTGATCGCATGCTCGGCCTTGACGCCGACCATGGTGCGCCGATCGAATTGGCGGAACTGGTCGCCAAGGGTTTGATTGGCGAGGTAGTAGGTGAAGTTGTTGTAGAGATCGAGCGTCGAATGCATGACGTAGAGTTCGACGCGAGAGGCGTGATTGCCCTCAGTCTGGCTCCAGCGGCCAGAGAGCGAGAAGCGGGTGGTGTCGCCGCCGTCAGTCGGGTCCAGCGTCCCCCAGAGCGATTTCAACCCGCTATAAACCGCTCGCTCCGGAATCTGGTCAGTCGAATACCATTTGTTGGCGTAGCCCATAAACGTGACGGCGGCGCCATCGAGCTGCGTTCCCCGCGCCCAGCGCAGGACGCTGTTGATCCGGTGCAGATTGTCGCCGCGCTCCCAGGGTCCGTTGTAATATTGCGCCTCGACGGCGCCGTAGGCGGATCCTCCGGCGAAATCCTGATAAGGCACGACGGCCAGCGCCCGCGCGTAGGCGAAGCTTCCGCCGGTGACCTGGTAAAAGCCTTTGTCGATTTTGTCCTTATACTGCATGTAAATCGAGCCGGCCGAGGAGAAGTCTCCGTCCTGCGCGTCGTAAGGCCCTTTGCGCGCCAGCACATAGGCGAGAAGTTCAGGAATAAGGAAATTTGCGTCCGCGTATCCCTGTCCATGGCCATGGGTGCGCATATTGAGCGGCATGCCGTCGAGATAGAGCGCAAGGTCGGCGCCGTGATCGAGGTTGAAGCCGCGCAGGAAATATTGGTTGGCCTTGCCGTCGCCGCTGTGCTGCGTGACGATAAGACCTGGCACGATTTCCAGCGCCTCGCCGGGTTGCTTGAAGGGGAGCGCGTTCACTTCCTTGCCGGTGAAGAATTTCTCGCTTGACGAGGTGATTGGCGGCGGTTGGGGTCCCGACGGCTCAGCCGGGGGGCGACTGACAGCGGGGACGACCGGCGACGGGCGCGTCGAACTGACGATGCGCGTCCCCGATGGCGTGTGCACGTGGGGAACGGTCACGGTGCGCCGCTGCCCGCCAACATCGATTTTTGGCAGGGAAATCGTATGCGCAAGAGCTTCCGTGCCCAGAAGAACGAAGCCGACGACGACGGAGGAGACGGAAGTCGCGAGGCGGCGGCGGCTCATTTCGTGGTTCCCGTACGTGCGCGCTATTGTGATCTTTTTTTGAAATTGTCTTACGCGATGCGTTGGGTCAATTGGCTCGAATCAATTTGGCGAAAGCGTTGCCGATTTGCCACAGACGACGCGCTCTAACTGGAATGGTGCGGGTGGCGTCCGGTCGTGTGACGATCGACGTGGGGCGTTTCGCCTTGCTCGAGATCCGCCGGCAAGACGACGAGCTGCCCGTATCGAACGCCGCGCTCGCCGATCACATGGCCGGCGAAGTGCTCGACATCCGTCTTCTGGCCCTTAAGCAGCGACACTTCGAGACAGGTCGCCTCATCGATGTGCACGTGCAGCGTCGCGATCGACATGTCGGCGTGAGAGTGATGGTCATGCATCAGTTTTTTCGACAGCTGCCGCGTCTCGTGGTCGTAGACGTAAACGAGCGCCGCCATGCAGGGGCGGGCGCTGTCATCGGCTTCGGGCGTTTTGAGCAGACCTGCGCGGACGAGATCGCGAACGGCCTCGGAGCGATTTCGATGGCCGCCTGCCTCCATATACTGATCGAGCGCGCTCATCAGCTCTTCGTCGATCGTTATCGTTACGCGCTGCATATGACGGCTCCGGCAGTTCGCGCCTCCGCCATGCGGTCCAACCCAGCACAAATCCGGTAGCGCGACCACTCGTTCATTACGCCAAGGCGCATAGGCCGCCAATAGTCTTCGTCGGCGGTCCGAAGCCGGGCGGCAGCCTCAGGAGTTCTGGCGGCCAACATGTTTCTTGATCGCGGGGCCTCGGATGCGGCTCACCGCCGTGTCGCGCGTTCCCGAAGAGGCGATACGTCGGATCGACTGAGCCAATATTCCGGCGAGCCGGTCCATGACGTTGACGATGTGATCTCTGAAGATGCGCGGAAAGGTTTAGGGGGCTTATGCGTAGCCGGCTTCATTCCATCGGCGTTCGTCGAGACATTCGGGTTCGCCTTTTGCCGGATGAGTATTGACCAGCGCGCGAGGAGCGCTATTGTTTGCCTCCGTGCGGTTTTTGAGATTTTTTGGGAGGAGTCTATGGCGCGCTCATCGGACAACCCACAGAACAAACATCGAGGCAAGAAAGCCCTCGGCGTGATGGGGGTATCATTGTCGCTCGCAGGCGCCGCCTGCGTCGATAGTTCTCCTGCTGAGGCGTCAACGGCTCCGACGACGAGCCGGACGCGCACGATCGACCTCCGCGAACAGGAAGTGTTCGACGTGGGGTTGAATTCGTTCCGCCTTTTCGATCGCGAAGAAGTCCCGGCCGTGAAGACCGAGGAGGTCGCATGGTGGGGGGGATGCCGCGGCTGTAGGGGCTGTGGCTGTCGTGGCTGTCGTGGCTGTCGTGGCTGTGGCTGTCGCGGCTGCGGCTGCCGCGGTTGCGGGTGACGCACCGCTGCACATTTGACGGCTGAGCGGCCGGTCTCGATAGGCCATCGGCGCTTCGGTCCGAGGTCGTGGGCCGAGGCGAGGCGTGCAGTCAGGTCGCGCGGAACATTTACATGGTGTTCCGCGCGGGTCTGTGGGTCTGCGTTCGTCTCTCGGATTCCTGAATCGAACAAATCTCGTCGCTCCCGGGCGCGAGGAGACGGGGGCGCGCGACAGCCAAATGACAATTGACGTCTCTAAACCGCTTGCGCCGAAGCCGGTTTCACAAGAGGGGTTGGGCGACGTCCTTCGATTCTCGCCCAATTTTTCTGTCTATGTCCTGCCGCCTGACGCTGTCTGTCTCTATTCGGAGGACAGAAAGTTTTTCCTTCGTGGCGCGCTCTATTGCGCGCTGGCCGAGCGGATCGGCGCGGGAGAGGACACCGACGCCATACGTCAGGCGCTCTCCGCAGAGTTTCCCGTCGACTCAATAGACGAGGCGTTCAAGCGGCTGCTCGATCGTCGCTTCGTCGTCCCGACGAGCGCATCCGATGGCGTCGCGGCGGGCTATTGGGCGAGTCTCGGCCTGCCGCCCGACGTCGCCGCGAAAAATCTGCAAAAAGTCTCCGTTCAGATCGAAACCCTCGGGATCAGCGGCGTGCGGGCGCTGGAAGAGGCGCTGGACGTTTTCGGCGTTAAGGTCGTGAAGCGCGGAGGCGATCTGACCGTCGCGCTGGTCGGCGATTATCTCGAAAGCCAGCTCGCGGAATTCAACCGCCGGCGGCTCGAGAAAAAGCAGGACTGGATGCTGGTGCAGCCTTCTGGCGCTTTCCCGCTGGTCGGACCGATCTTCAGCCCTGGCAAGAGCGCCTGCTGGAGATGCCTCGCCGATCGCATGAACTGGAACCGACAGGTCAAGGCTTTCCTCGGCCGCAAGGAGGCGCGCTGCGTCGCTGTCTCGCCGCTCGGCGCTCATCCGCTCGGCCTGAGCGGCGCTGGCCTCGCCGCCGCGGAGATCGCCAAGGCGATCGCCAGCGGCTTCCGCACCGATCTGCACCAGCATATCGTGAGCCTGGACCTGATGGGCTCGACCGTCGCCCGCCATTATGTGCCGGCTCGGCCGCAATGCCCAAGCTGTGGCGACCCCGAGCTGCGCGATCCCGCGCGAGCCCCCACGCCCATCCCGCTGCATGCCGGTAGCGCGAGCGTCGTGACGAGCGGGGGCTACAGATCGGTTGCGCCGGGCGACACCCTTGCCCGCAATCGCAAGCATGTCAGCCCGCTGACCGGCGTCGTGTCGCATCTCGATCGGATCAAGAGCGAACAGCCGCTCGACGCGAGCTTCATCGCCAGACACAATTTTTCGCCGCGCCCCGAAACCGTCGACGCCCTTCAGGCCGGGCTGAGCGGAGACAGCTATGGCAAGGGCAGCGTCGCTGAACAGGGCGAAGCCAGCGCGCTGATGGAGGCGATCGAGCGCTACTGCGGGATTTTCCAGGGCGACGAGATCAGGATAGTCCGACGATTCGCGGATTTCCCGGCCGGCGAGGCGATCCTGCCCAACGACATCCTGCTTTATAGCGACGCGCAATATGAGCAGGGCGCGAAAAGCGGCGGCTGCGGCGAGGGCGCACAGCGTTTCGATCCCGCCGCGGAGGCGGAATGGTCGCCAGTGTGGTCGCTGCGCGACGAATGTTTCAAATACGTTCCCACCGGCCTTTTGTATTTCTTCCATGAGTCCGGCTGCGCCAATCAGATCAGCGCCGATTCGAACGGTTGCGCGGCGGGCAATACGATCGAGGAAGCCATCATTCAGGGTTTCCTCGAACTCATTGAGCGGGACGCATACGCGATCTGGTGGTACAACCGTTTGCGTCGTCCGGAGATCGATCTCGACAAGCTCGGCGACAGCTATGTGCGCGACCTCCGCGCCGTTTTCGCCAGGATGGGCCGAGACGTCTGGGCGCTGGACGTAACGAGCGATCTTGGCATTCCCGTCGTCGTCGCCGTCGCCCATTGGATCGAGGACGGACGGGAATATATCGAAGTCGCGGCGGGCGCGCATTTCGATCCAAGGATCGCGACGCTGCGCGCCATGACCGAGCTCAACCAGTTTCTTGCCATCGAGAGCCTCGGCGGCCGCCCTGAGTTCGGGCCCGACGACGATTATGGGGGCGACCCTCTGCCGCTGCGCAAGCACGCCTATATGCGGCCGCAGGGCAAGGCGTCCTTCGGGCGGTCACGGTTCAAGAATTTCGCCCAACTCGACGGCCGCGACCAGGTGCTGGCCTGCGTCAAGCTCGCCGCGCGGGCTGGGCACGATTTCCTCGTCCTCGATCAGACGCGTCCGGATATTGATGTGCCGGTGGTTCGGGTGATTGTTCCGGGACTGCGGCATTTCTATCGCCGCTTCGGCCCCGGCCGTCTCTACGACGTGCCCATCGCGCTGGGTCTCCGCAAGCGGCCGGTGCGCGAAGCCGATGTCAACCCTTTGTTCCCCCGCACCTAAGTTGCATAGCGAAGCCTCCCAACCCCTCGCGCCGCCGGCACGGCTCTTCGCGCGACTCAATCCTGGCGTCACGCTCGAGCGCAACGCCACGGGCGGCGTCTCCGCCCTTTTCGACGGTCGGACCGTGGAGTTCGGAACGTTTGGCGCTGATGTCGCAGAGCGCACCGCCGACTTCGAGACGGGCGTGGCGTTCGATGGGGAGCGGGACGGGGAGATGAGCGAACTCGTCCGGAGGCTGGCGCTTTACGGACTCGTTGAATATCGCCTGGCTCGCGGGCCGAGCGGTCCCGATCTCATCGTCGTCGAGCCGCAGATGCGCGATTATGCGCCACGGATGATCGAGATCGACGAGGATCGCTCGCTGGCGCTGTCGCGCTTCGCCTATATGCGGCGGCGCGGCGCCGACCTGGTGCTCGAATCGCCGCGCGCCATGGCGCTCTTCCGACTGTGCGACCCAAGCGTTACGGCAATGATCGCGCATCTGTCGGAGGCCCGCACGGTAAAAGAGCTTCGCGCCTTGGTCGACTTTCCGGGAGTAGAGCTGCTGGCACTGCTCCTCGAAGGCCAGATTCTGTTCACGCCCGGTCACGATGCCGACAAAGCGCTGCGCGCAGCCGAAGGCGACGGCGATCTCGTTCTATGGGACTTCCACGATCTGCTGTTCCACACCCGCAGCACCGATGGACGACACGCCAATCCCTCCGGCGGCCTCTACGCCCACGCGGATCTCGCAGCGCCGCCGCCCGCGGTGCGGCCGAGCTGGCCGGGGCCGGCGATCGACCTGAAGACGTTTGAGACGGCGCCGCCTTCGGACTTTGCGACACTATTGCGGCGCCGACGCTCGACCCGCGCCTTCGATGAGCGGCGCCCGATCACGCTGGCGGAGGTGGCGCGGCTCCTCGACAGCGCCGCAAGAATCATATCGCGAGAGCAGGCGCCCCACGAGGATCATGATGAGCCGGAGTTCGAGGTCGCCCCTCGTCCCTATCCGTCGGGCGGCGCGAGCTACGAATTGGAGCTCTATCTCGCCGTCGATCGATGTGAGGGCCTGGCGCGCGGCTTTTATCATTACGACGCCAGCCGCCACGCTCTTGTTTTGATCGAGACGAACGAGCATTGGCTTACGGCGATGCTGGAGGACGCGCAATTCGCCATGGGCGCGCCGGATGTCCCGCAAGTCCTCGTCACCATGGCAGCGCGTTTCGGCCGCGTGTCCTGGAAATATAGCGGCTTCGCCTATGCGCTTGTTCTAAAACATGTCGGCGTGCTGATGCAGACGCTCTATCTGATGGCCGCCGAGATGGAGATCGGAGCCTGCGCGATTGGCGTCGGAGACATCGACCTCTTCGCCAAAATGACAGGCCTCGCGTTTCACGCCGAAGGGTCGGTCGGCCAGATCGCGATCGGACGCGGCGCTCAAAGCGATTCACCGCCCGTCGCCGATTGACGGCGCGTCGCCAGCGCGACTGACAGATCGGCGGTCAGGGATCGTCCAATGACTGGCGCAGCACGACGCGATGTTTTGATCGGAGCAGGGATAACCGCTCTGGCGGCCGCGACCGCCCCATGGTCGCGCGGGGCGTTGGCGCAGAAGACCCATTCCCTCCCCGCATCGGAGTGGGATTACTGCACGATCAAAGATCTCCTGGCCGCGTTGCGGGCGCGAAAGATTTCGGCGCTGGAGCTCACGGATCGCACGATCGCGCGCATCGAGACGGCGGACCGGCGCGTCAATGCCGTCGTCGCCCGAGACTTCGAACGCGCGCGCGAGGCGGCCAAGTCGGCCGATGCCGCGCTGTCTCGCGGCGGAACGGGCGCCTTGCTTGGCGTCCCGATGACGGTGAAAGAATCCTTCGATATTGCTGGACTGCCGACGACTTGGGGCGACCCGCAGTTCAAGCGCTTCATGCCGCAAGAAGACGCCTTGGTCGTCGCGCGCTTGAAGAATGCGGGCGCCGTCATCCTCGGCAAGACCAATGTGCCGCTAATGCTGAGCGATTGGCAGACCTACAACGACATCTACGGCACAACCAACAACCCTTGGAGTCTTCGGCTCACGCCAGGCGGATCCTCGGGCGGCTCGGCGGCGGCGCTTGCTTGCGGTTTCGGGCCGCTGTCGATCGGCTCGGACCGCGGCGGTTCGTTGCGCGCGCCAGCGCATTATTGCGGCGTCTATGCTCACAAGCCGACATCGGGTCTTGTGCCTAATCGCGGACTGACCCCGCCGGGCGCGCCGCCTTTGCCGCGCCATTGCGATCTCGGGGTCATCGGTCCAATGGCCAGAAGCGCTGCGGACCTCGCGCTTGCGCTCGATGTGATCGCCGGACCGGACGAGGAACGCGCCGGCGCCGGCTACCGGCTGGCTCTGCCCGCCGCCCGGCACGATAACCTCAAGGACTTCCGCGTTCTCGTCATCGACACGCATCCGCTTGGCCGTACCGCCAGCGTGGTGCGGGCGGCGCTCGGTCGATTGTCGGAGCGGCTCGTTCGCGCGGGGGCCAAACTCGCGCATGCGAGTCCCTTACTGCCCGACCTTGCCGAATCGGCGCGTCTCTATGTTCGGCTGTTGTCCGCATTTTGGGGCGCGGATTTGCGGCCCAGCGTCTATGCCAGGCTTCGCGGCGCGGCCGCAGCGCTGTCGCCCCGGAACCGGAGCCTCGCGGCCGAACGTACGCGCGGCGCGGTCATCAGCCATCGGGATTGGCTCGCGGCCGACGGGGCGCGGAGCGAGCTTCAGGAGCGGTGGCGAGAGCTCTTTCGCGACTGGGACGTCGTGCTCTGCCCGGCGATGCCGACGCTAGCTTTTCCGCACGATCATTCGCCGATCGAGTCGCGACGCATCGAGATCGACGGCCGATCCTACGCCTACCTCGATGCGCAAATTGTGTGGGCGGAGCTTGCCACGACTCCTGGCCTCCCGGCGACCGTGGCGCCGATCGATCGAACCGAGACCGGCTTGCCGATCGGCGTGCAGATCATAGGGCCTTACCTCGAAGATCGCACCACGATCGCCTTCGCCGAACTCCTCGAGCGGGAGTTCGGCGGTTTTGCGCCTCCGCCGGACTTGTGCGCGAATCATTAGCGCGTCCGCAACGGCGCCATCAGCGCGCTTCGTTTCCAACCGGCGCATCGCCGCGGCTTCAGGTGGCCTCCATCACTCCAAGAACAGCGCTGACCTTCTGCGCCAACTGCTCGATCGAGAATGGCTTCGGCAGGAAATTTACGCCGCGATCGAGCACGCCGTTATGAATCACGGCGTTTCGCGAAAACCCCGTTGTAAACACTACCTTCAGATCGGGACGACGGCGCAGCGCCTCTTCCGCGAGTGCGCGACCGTTCATGTCCGGCATGACGATGTCGGTGAATAGCAAATCGATATGAGGATTGGCGTTTATAAGCGCAAGCGCCTCGGCGGCGCTTCCCGCAGCGAGCACGCTATACCCCAAATCCCCGAGCATCGCGACGGCGACGCTCCGCATCCGATCCTCGTCTTCGACGACGAGGATGAGCATCTCCGGCGACCCCCTCAAGGCCGTTTGAATTTCGTTCGCCCGGTGAGTTGGAGCGGGGATTTCTCCCTCGCCAACGAAACGCGGCAGATAAATCTTCACCGTCGTGCCCTGGCCAGGCTCTGAATAGATTTTGATGTGCCCGCCCGATTGCTTGACGAAGCCGAATACTTGACTGAGGCCGAGCCCCGTTCCCTTGCCGGGGCCTTTGGTCGTGAAGAACGGCTCAAAGGCCTTGGCGATAACCTCGGGCGGCATGCCGGTTCCAGTATCGCTGACGGCGACCAACACGTATTGACCCTCCTTCACTTCGGCGTGTTCCCGCGCGTAGTGGTCGTCGATATAGGCGTTCGATGTCTCAATCGTCACCTTGCCTTCGTCGTTCATCGCGTCGCGCGCGTTGACGGCCAAGTTCAATAGCGCGCTCTCGAGTTGGTTGGGGTCGACGTGGATCCGCCAGACCCCGCTTGCGAGAACCGTCTCGACGTTGACGGCTTCGCCAAGCGTGCGTCGGATCATCTCCGCCATCCCGCCCACCAACTTATTGGCGTCGACGGTCTGGGGCGCGAGCGGCTGCTGACGCGAAAAGGCGAGTAGGCGATGAGTTAAGGCCGCGGCGCGATCAACGCATTCCATGGCCTTGTCGATCAAGCTATCCTTGTCGATCTCGCCGCGAGCCATCTTGCGCTTCAGGAGGTTGAGGCATCCGACGATGACCGCAAGCATATTGTTGAAGTCATGCGCCAGACCGCCGGTAAGCTGACCGACGGCTTGCATTTTTTGAGACTGCCTGAGTTGGCTTTCCACGCGCTCCCGGCGCTCGCTTTCCTCGGCCGCCTGCTTGAGCGCAATTCGAAGCGCAACATTGGCTGTCTGAAGTTCGACAACCTGCCTCTGTCGGTCCTTGAGGGTCGCCCAAGCCAGGAGAGCCGCCGATAGGAGAGCGCCTGCAACGCCAACCTGCGTCAACGTCACCGTCCAGCGCATTTCGGCGTTTCTCTTCGTCAAGAGCCGATCTTCTTCGGCGAGCATCTCGGCGATAATGCTGCGCGCCTGATCCATCAGACGTTTACCGGCTTTAAGACGATCGGCGAAAGTTGCGTCCGGCGTGGCTCCGCGTTCTTGAATGTGTTTTTGTAGTTCAGCTAGTCGGTCTGCGACGACGGAACGCAGACGTTTCACTCGTTGCATCTGCTCTTCGTTGTCGAAGATAGCCCGCTCTAAGGCGCCCAAACGCTCGCCAATGGTTCGATCGGCGTTATGGAAAGGCTCCAAAAACGCTTCGTTGCCCGTCAGCAAGAACCCCCGCTGGCCGGTTTCCGCATCCTGCAGAGTGGAGAGAGTTTGCAGAAGCGCCGAGCGCACAAAGAGCGTGTGCTCGACCGATGTTTGCGCCGCCACCTGCTTTTCCAGAGAGATAGCCGCGCCAACGATCGCTGCGACAAGAAGTCCGAAGATGGCCCATGACACGGCCTTTTTCGGAAGCGTAACCGTTACTGTCATTTTCATGACCTGGGCAAAAGGCGACGCGATCAGATTTACACGAGAGCGGTGTCTGTCAACCTCTTGCTGCGGAGTCCCCGCCATCGGCCTTCCGCATCGAACACGCGCGAAAGGGACGGCGCCCACGTTCATTTCGAGGAGAAGCCGGCGCGCCGCTCGCGCGCACAATGACGGCGAAATGTCACGACCGCCGTCGCGGAAAGTCGAGCGGGAGTTCGGCGGTTTCGCGCCTCCGCCGGGTTACGCGCCGGGCGGCATATCACGGCCCCAACGGAACGCTATGCGCTCCAGATGCTTCAATTTAAGCTCGAACCGCTTCTGCATTTTGAGCGGGAATGGTGTGGCTCGTTTTGTCCCAATTCAACGGTTCTCCGCGCACTTTGTGGCGCCAAACAAAAATATAGAGGGCGCGCAACGCCGAAGAGAAATTAATGAAGTTCGAGAAAACGACTCTCGGCGCCGCCATCAACCCTTGGCCCAACCCATAGATCGACGTCGTAAAGATCGTCCGCTGGACGAGCCGGTTGATGAGCAGGACGATGTTGACGAAGAACAGCAGCCGCAGGGTAGGATTGAGCATTGCGTAGCCGGCGATGAGCCATTCTTCGCTGAATGTTCCAAGGACAAGGATCGCGATAGCGTTGAAAGCCAGGAAATAGGCCACGACGGCGATGATGCCGGACAGGATGCCCTTGCGATCGCGTAGAAAAAAGATTCTCTCGGTAAGCGTGTTGCCCCAGCCGAGCTTCGCGGCTCCCTGGAAGCCGATTCCCAGAAGCCAGCGCGCGCGCTGGCGGTAGGCGGCTCGGTAGTCGCTCGGAAAATTTTCTCTCGTCGCGATCGCGAGCGGCGATGCGATCCGTTGCACCTGATCGGTCCCGAGCGGAATATCGAGCGTATAGGGGGCCTCATTGAGAACGAACGCGGACGTCAGGCCAAGCGATTTCATGGCGAAGGCGACGTCGTAGTCCTCCGTCAAAGCGATGGGGTCGAACACCTCGCCCCGACGCCAGGACTTCAGAGCTTCGATCGCTTTCCGGCTGAAGCAGGCGGCCACGCCGGCGCACGGAACAACGCCTGTAAGACGCTGCCGGACAAACAGATCCTTATTATGAAACTCCGCGAACTCATCCATATAGGTGCCCGCGGTCATCTGAAGGAGCGAGCGCCTGAAGGAGTATACCGGGATCTGGATGAAATCGAAGGTGGCGAGGAGCGCGCTGAACAGCGGAAATTCCAGCGGATGAATCACATCCTCGCTGTCGTGGAGCACAAATCCCTCAAACTTTATGTTCGAGGCTTTCTCATATTCGCCGATTTCCGCGATGATCGCATTGAGACAATCGGCTTTCGTTGTCGGCCCGTCATGCGGGCCGACGACAAGACGGATATTTTCTGGAAGTTCCGCCGCCGCCCTCAGCACCTCCGCCTGAGTCGCGGCATCATTGGGATAGGCGCCGACGAAAAAAACCGTCGTCGCGGAATGGACGGCGTTGGTCTTCAACATTTCGTAGATGACAGCCTCTTCGCGCCAAGCCGGCACCATGACCGCGAGGGGGCGTTGCGGCAGTTCAAGCAGCGCCTGTTCAGAAAACTGAAATCGTTCGGCGCGGATCCGTCCTGACAATCTCATAAGCCAGTAAACAACGTCGATGAAGACATCGTCCAGGCTGTAAAGAATAATGGCGACGCCAAAAACAAGGAAAAGTGCCACCAGCGCATCGACGTAGGCGACGGTGGCGTCCGTCAGGTCAAAAAACATCGGTCGTCCTTAAGCTCTTCAGCCTCGCGTGTTCGGCAGATTGAGCGCGCGACGGACCTTGTTGTTTGTGCGCCTTGCCGCTAAGGGTCGGCATGGCGAAGCGCTGAAGCGGCCTAGAGCGCTTCCCGATCACATGAATCATGTGATCGATAAGGAATCGCTCAAAATCAAAATGTTGGAGCAGGTTCTCATCGAAAAAGTCGGTCAACTTTTTCGGAACCTGCTCTAAGCCGCCGACAATGCTGGAATCGCGCGCACCAGTCGCGCACGCATCGCGGCGACGATCCGCTTCGCCGCCTGGCCATCGCCATAAGGGAAAACCGGGACAGACATGCGGGCGTAGAGCGCCGGGTCGTCGCACAGCTGAGAGATCGCGCTCGACACCGCGGCGGAGTTTGTGCCGACCACGCGAACCGCTCCGGCGCGAACCGCCTCAGGCCGTTCGGTGGTGTTCCTCAGCACGAGGACGGGCTTTCCCAGCGCGGGCGCTTCCTCCTGGAGGCCGCCGCTGTCCGTGACGACAATCCAGCATCTCTTCAGCGCCGCGACCATGTCGGCGTAGTCGATCGCATCCGTAACCACGATGCGCGGATGGTCGCCAAGAATCCGGCGCGCCGGCTCATGAGCGTTCGGATTGGGATGGCTGACGAAAAACAACCCGAGGTCGTCATGCCGGTCGACCGCCGCCCTTATGCCCCGTAGCGCGTTTTCAATGGGCGCCCCGAAGCTCTCCCGCCTGTGCGCCGTTGCGAGAATGACTCGCGGCAAATTCGGAAACCCCTTCGGGGCAGGCAATTTGTGCGCCGCCGTCTGCAGCAAGGCGTCAATGCCCGTATTGCCAGTGACGAGACAGTCGCCAGGAACGACGCCTTCACGCAGGAGATTATTGAGCGACGCCGAGGTCGGAGCGAAATGCATGGCCGCAGTCAGTCCGGCGATTCGCCTATTGAGTTCTTCCGGATAGGGGTCGTTGAGTTTTCCCGTGCGGAGCCCCGCCTCTATGTGCATGAAAGGCACGTTCATGTGAAATGCGGCGAGCGACACGACCGCAACCGACGTCGTGTCGCCCTGGGCGATGACGCAGTCAGGTCGAACTTCGTCGATCACGCGATCCATCTCGGCGATCACCTTGCCGAACAGCTCATTCAGCGAGCCGTTTCGACGTTCGAGGTCCAGCCGGCGCGAAGGAACCACGCCAAAATCCTTCAGGGCTCCTTCGACGACATCAGCGTGCTGGCCGGTCGTCACCACGTAGGGAAAGGCCCAATCCGAACGATTGAGTTCGGCGATGACAGGGCCCATCTTGATGGCTTCGGGTCGTGTCCCAACGATGCATAAACAGCAAAGTTTTGATTTAGTTAGGCGACTTTCGCCTTTCTTGAGGATTGTCAACTCGTTCATCTCAGCTCTGCTCAGTGATGCCAGTTTAGTGGCCTGTATAATTTAGAAGTTCTGAGCTGTCGAATGAATATTTAGACATGTTAGCGGCCTGTAAAAAAAGCTATTCCGATAAAGGAGATGGATAAACCCAGCACCATCAGTACGACGGCTCCCGCCGCGCCAAAAAAGAACGCTCCGATGAAGCCGGCGATGGATATCAATGTAAACAGCACGAGGATTAACACCATAAGTTGCATTTGGCTTCTGCTCCTGCATATGAGGCGAGGTTGGGTTTCCGTGTACAAACCTTCTGGGCGTCCCATGGGCCTAAGTATAGATTTTAAATTCATTTTCTAGTACGAAGCAAAACATGGGAATGCGGCGACCTTGCGAAGAGCCATCGCCCCAAAGTTCGAGGCGCGCCTCGCCCGATTTTGCTTCATTAACGGTTATAGGTTAGCAAAAACAACATGATTCGTTCCTGATTCGCGTGACGCGCGTTCGAAGATTCCGATGTCGGAATCTCGGCTTTTTGCAACGCAGATGGAGCGCAATCGTGCGGCGGGTTTTTCGAAGGCGTTGCGCAACAATCCTCTTTTTGGCGCTGGCGCTGGCGTCCACGACGCCAATCGCTGCTCGCGCTGGCGACAACGACGGCGTTCGCGAGGAGCCGCGGCCAGGCCAGCCCGGCTACCAGGAGCTTGCCTTGGCGTTCGCGCGTCTGGCCAAGGGCGATTACGATGGCGCCCTCAAATACGCGCAGCGGGCGCGAAGCCTCGCGCCCGCATACGAGATGCCCGTCCGCCTGCTGGCCGACATTCTAAACAAATCGGGACGAACCAGCGAGGCGGTTGACGTCATTAGCGCCTTTGTCGCCAGCCATAAGCATTCGATGGCGCTGATCGCCCAGCGCGGTCATCTGCGCAAGCGACTCATGGACGTCGCCGGCGCCGAGGCGGATCTGCGCAGCGCACGAGACAGCGGCGCGCTGACCCAAGAGCAGGCCGCCGCAGTCGACGTCGCGCTCTTCGATCTTGCAATGAGCGCCGCATATAAGGACTTCAACGAGTCTCGGCTGAATGAAGCCATAGAGAAGGCGCGAGCGGCGCACGAACTCGATAAAAAAGCGGAAGCGCCTGTCGGGCTTATCGCCGAAGCCTATAGCCGCCAGGGCCGGGCGCAGGCGGCTCTCGACGAGCTGAATCGCTATATCTTGCAGAATAAGGCGAGCGGGCGTCTTCTCGCCCAGCGCGGATATTTGCGTCGCGCCATGCAGGACTTGAAAGGCGCTGCGGCGGATTTCGAAGCCGCGCTCGCCGCGCCCGACATTGAGCCAAGCCAAACGTCGCCATTGCGCAACGCGCTCGCGGAAGCTGTCAAGGCGGAGCATGATAGCATTGTGCAAGCCGAACTCGCGGAGGTTTATGCAGCGATCAAAAAACGCGATTACGCTCGCGCGGTGAAGGCGGCGCGCGACCTGCGCGCCAAATATCCAAACGCCGAAGCGCCGCTATTTGCGCTCATGACGGCGTTGACCAAATCCCGCCAGGTAAAAGCAGCGGTAAAAGAAGCGGATGCGTTCATCAAGGACAATACGCCGAGTTCGACGTTGCTCGCGCAGCGCGGATACAGCCGGCGCACGATTGGAGACCTGCCCGGCGCCATTGCGGACTTTCGGGCCGCGCTCGCGCAGCCGGCTCTCGAGCCCGCGCAAGTGAAGAGGCTAAAACTCGCGCTTGCGGAGGCGGAACGCGCGAATGAACCCGGCGCTTCGCCGGTCGGCGCGCCGGCGACGCCCCTGCAGCAAGCGCTCAACAGCGGCTATGACGCGCTAAAAGCGGGGCGGCCGGACGAGGCTGTGCGTGCGGCAAGAGAGGCGCATAGTCTCGATCCCAAAGCGGAGGAGCCTGTTCTCCTCCTCTTGACGGCGCTTCTTCGCCAAGGGGGCAAAGCTGAGGCGCTTGCGGAAGCGAACCGCTACCTTGCGTCTGTCCCGCAAAGCCCGAAGGTGCTCGCACAGCGAGGGTTCATGCGTCGGCAGGCCAAGGATGTGAGCGGCGCCGTCGCAGACTTCGAGCAGGCCTTGAAATATGGACTTCCGGCCGATCAGAAGCTCAACGTCACGCGGGCGCTTGATGAGGCGCGCTACACGCTCGTCGCCGAAAAGGCCTTCAAGGCTCTGGCCGCTCGCGATTGGGTGAGCGCGTTGCGTTATGGCAGGGCGGCAGAGGCTTTCCCCCGAGCCGACGAGGCCGTTTTTCGCGTGACGATCGCCGCGCTCGCAGGGCTTGGCCACACGGATGAGGCGCTACGGGCGTCAAACGCGCTCATCGCGCGAGGCAAGGCCACGGGCCAAGCCTATGCGCAAAGGGCCTATCTTCGTAAGACGCTCGGAGACGGCGCTGGCGCGCTTGCGGACTTTGTAAAAGCGCTTGACCGGGGAGATTTGCCTTCAGCGCAAAGAGTGGCGGTCGAACTCGAAATCGCTACCGCCAGGTCGTCGGCGTACGAAAAACAGGGAGATCTGACGCGCGCGCGCGCCGAACTCGTCGACTTCGCGCACACGCATCCTGGCTACGCCGCCGGATGGTCGACGCTTGGCCAATTTTTTGCGCGTCAAAAGGAATATGCCGCCGCCGTCGCGGCCTTTGAGAATAGCCTCGCGGTCGAGCGCAGCGGCGAAGTATTGCTGAACGCTGGTTATGCGAGCGTCTATGTCGATCGCTCAAAAGAGTCGCAGTTCTTTCGGGAAGCGCTCGACCGCTGGTCGAGCGATCCCTCCCTCAAAGCCCGGCCGGCCCGCGATCGAGATGTGATCAGAACGCAGGTTGTCGAGGCGGATGCGAGCGTTCGCACCAATGTGGTGTTCAACGGCATCGCCGATCGTCGAAAACGCTGGGGCGGGCATCAGCTTCAGCCGAGCTTCGAAACGGTCATCCGGTTCGATGGGCGCTTCCTTCCGTACATATTTGGCCTCGAGGGTTTGATCGGCGGCTTTTGGTCCCAGGACCAGACGCGCTTCACCGAGAGCTATTCGCGGCTGGGTTTGCGCTTGCGTCCGTTCGACGGCGTTAATTTCTCGGTGAGCGCTGAGTGGCAGCATTATTTCACGCGAAACGCGCCGTTCAATCAGCTCGCCTTGTCATGGGGCTATGGCTACGGCGGATTCGCCTATTCGAGCGCCACAAGCGCGGGAGCGGCGGGCGCGATCGAACCGACAGACATGAGCTATCCGCATGAGACGACATGGCAGCCGCTGACGAGCTTTGCGACCTATGGCACCTACAGGGCCGGCGAGCGTCGGTATCTGCAGAACGCGGTGGGTTTGCTTGGCTATTCCTACTGGGACGCTGACTCCCGCGTCGTGCTCGGGGCGGCTGCAATGGGCATGGCGACATATGATAGCGCGGATACCCGCCGATTTGCCTTTGGGGCAGGCCCGGCGCTGGTCGTGCGCACATGGCTGGGTGAACCGCCCCGGGTTTGCCGGAGGCTCCAACTCTTGAGAGATTGGGGCCATGGAAACGAAGAAGACGTCGAAGAGCTTTTCACCTGAGGTTCGGGATCGCGCGGTTCGGATGGTGCGGGAGCACCGGGGGGACTACGG
>NZ_JBPFDU010000074.1:0-293921 GCF_051062815.1 Methylocystis sp.
GGCGGCAACGGCAACCCGTTTGCCTTGGCAAAGAGTTGAAGACTCGCAGCCGTCGCGCGTGAATTGACGATGATTCCGGCCGCGCCGCTCAGCGCGTTGACCACCCGTCCTGTGTGGCGACGCACTGCATGAGGCGTGCAAAATTCGGCATCTTCGATCGGGATCAGGTCATGAACGAGATAGACCGCCTTCAGGTCAAGCCGCCGAATCCAGCGATGATGGCTGGCAAGGTCGAAGTCGGTATGGCCGACATTGAGATAGACCTTGCCAGCGCAATGAACGCCAGCCGATTTCGCGGCAAGAATGGCGGGCATCATGCGCGTCAATCGTGCGCGGAAGCCCGCACGACGGTCTGCAAGCAAGGCAAACAACGAATCTGAAAGTGCTTCACCAAGAACCCTGACAATCCCGCGATGCTGAATCACGGCATGTGAACGCTCGCCATAATGTGCAAGATAGGCGTCGCAAACGCGGTCGATGCCGGTAGAATGCCGACCGGTCCAGCCAGTCGCGATCGACCGCGTGACGTCGAGCAGAAACGGGCGATCAGACATCATACAGGTGCCAAAAGATGCGGCATTCGGCGGGGCAAAGCCTCCTCTGCCAGCGCATGCATGGCAGGGTCATCGACATCGATCCACCATTCCTGTCCGATGTCGAGCGTGGCGGCGCGTCCGCGATCGGCCAGCCATTGCATGCCCTCCGAAAGACTTCCGGGGCGACCCTCGGCGATCGCAGCTTCGATCCCTTCGGCGAGTCCGGGCGTCGCCAGGAAGGCCCCACAATCGACCGCATCGGCCCCGTCAATCCGTTTTCCGATCTTTGTGATGCGGCCATTTCCGTCAGTCTGCACAAAAGTTGCGTCATCAGGATCGATCAGCGGGCCGTCCAGTCGGCGATCTATCGCCAGCTTAACCCCGCGATCAGGCACATCGGCCGCAGCCAGATTCCGCAAGATTGGCAAAGAAATCAGATGGTCCGCCATCACCAGGAGATATTTGCCACTGGTCCGGGCTGCCCCCGCAACTACCGACAGGCCGTTGGGCAGGGTCCAGTTGTCAATCCTGACGGCTTCGATGGGCAGGCCCGCCGCCTTGCCGATTTCCGGCAGGGTCGCCTCAACGTCCGCCGCCTTGTAGCCGGTCACGACCACAACCCTGCGAACACCCGCCTGCGCAAGTTGCCGCACCGCGATTTCGAGCAGTGAAAGGCCGCAGACCTTCGCCAACGGCTTCGAATCGCTTAACGATTGCAGTCTGCTGCCCAAGCCGGCAGCGATAATCACGCTATCCATGGTCTGACCCGCCCTTGACCGGGTTATGCTACAGCGATCGCGAGTGCTGCCGCCTGTTCGGCCAGCAACTGACGCGCGAAGTTTTCTTCCATCTGCTGCGGCGGATGCTTGCAATAATAAGCGGAAGGCACCACCAACGGCCCGCCTTCACCTTGATCCAGTGCCAGTTTGGCGAAACGGATTGCATCCGCAACGCATGCGGCGGAATTGGGGCTGTCCTCAACAGCAAGGCGAAGCTCGATATTCACCGGCGAGCCCCCCCAATGTTCTCCCTCGATCCGCAGGAAACACAATTTGTTGTCGTTCTGCCAAGGCACATACTCGGCAGGGCCGATCAGGATATTCTCGTCCGCAAGACGCTGCGCCAACGCCGCCTGAACAGCTTCGGTCTTCGATTCCTTCTTGCTCTCGAGGCGCGACCGATCGAGCATGTTCATGAAATCGGTATTGCCGCCCGTGTTGAGTTGGTACGTCCGGTGGACAGTGACCCCACGAGCCGCGAACAATTCCGACAGGGTCCGGTGCACGATCGTGGCGCCAACCTGCGCCTTGATGTCGTCACCAACGATCGGCAACCCCCGAACACGGAAGCGCTCGGCCCATGCAGGGTCGCTGGCGAGAAAGACCGGAATGCAATTGACCATGGCAACGCCCGCCTCAAGGGCGCACGCCGCGTAGAATTCGGTCGCTTCCTGCGAACCGACGGGCAGGAAATTGACCAGTATCTCGGCCCGCGCCTGCTTTAGCGCTGCGACAACTTCTTCTTGCGATGGCTCAGTCTGGTCAGCCAGCCGAAAGCCGCGCTCCCCAGCCGAAAGCATATGCGGAGCAATGCCGTCAAGCACGCGCCCCATGCGGACTTTCACCCCGTTGGCCGGAATATCCCGGTGAAAAACGAACGTGTTGTTGGGGGCAGAAAATATCGCTTCCCCCAATTCAAGTCCGACTTTTCTCTCATCGACATCGAATGCGGCTACGACTTCGAGGCTTTCCACCCCGTATCCGCCGATTCTTGAATGAATAAGGCCTTCACGCGATGCGTTTTGGCGATAATAGCCGATCCCCTGCACAAGGGAACTGGCGCAATTGCCAATGCCTACAATTGCGACACGAATACATTTCATGTTGCATCCTACCTGGTAGATTTCGATTCAATATGGCTTCCCTCTCCGCGACCCCCCTAACACTCTTGCCATATGTTTGCGGTGTTAGCGTGTCAAAAGAAAAGGGAACGCTTCGTCCCATGCTAAATGCAATTTAACGATAACCTGGTGAAGCGTCGCGATCATGCCTGGGCAATTGAAACCCAGCTTCCCTTTGGCAGAAATTTCTGCCGGATTCCAGTAGTGTAACAACTCAATGACAACTTGGACACATTTCTGGCAGCAGCCAGTCCGCTCTTATCCGCACAAATACTTAAATTGGCGGGTGTTGAACCTACCCCCGGCCGCGATAGGGGGCGACGCCCTGATCGGGCACCCACAGCCCCTCCGGCGCGGGGTTGGTCTGCCAGAATACATCGATGGGGATCCCCCCGCGCGGATACCAGTAACCGCCGATGCGAAGCCATAGCGGCTTCATCTCGTCCGCTAGCCGCTCACCGATGCCGACGGTCACATCCTCGTGAAAACCGGCATGGTTGCGAAAGCTGGCGAGGAAGAGCTTGAGGCTCTTCGATTCGACGATGGTTTCGCCGGGCGCATAATCGATCACCAAGTGTGCGAAATCGGGCTGCCCCGTCACCGGGCACAGCGAGGTGAATTCGGGCGCAGCAAAGCGCACGAGGTAGAGCGCACCCCCTCGCGGATTGGGTACATAGTCGAGCCGCGCGGCTTCAGGCGAGGCTGGCAGCGGCGCGTCCTTGCCGAGGTGCAAGGTCCGGGGTTTTTCTGTCATGCCGCGCTGTTGCCGCGAACCGGCACTCGATGCAAGACAATCGATGGCTGGCGTCCGTTCAGCGCTGCTCCATCCTGCGCCGGTATGAGAAGGGGCCAATGCGTGCGAACCTCGCCTTGATTCTGTCCGCTGCTGCCCTGCTGGCGTTGCCTGTAGCCGCGCAGCAATCGCCGCGCGATTTCACACTGCCGCCCCCGCCGGCCGAGCCCGCACAAGGGCCGGTCGATGACAGCGGAGTGGTTCCCGTCGCGCCCCGCACGATCCCCGTTGAACGGCGCACGCAGGAACCTGCGAGCGATGGTGCGTCCGAGGCGGCTCCAGCCACGGCCCCTGCTTCGGCCTCTGCTTTAACCACACCAATCACGCAAAGCGGCGGTGATGTCCGCACGAATCGCGAGGCGCGCAGGCCGGGCACCGCGCAGGCCGCACCTGCGCCTTCTGAGGCAACGTCGCGTCCTGAGCCTGCCATTGAATCGCCGTTGTCAGAGTCCCTTGCAGCGCCGGACGCTGGAGCACGCTCCGATGCCGAACAAGCGAATGCCCTCCCCTCGTCGCTTCCTTCAACGAATGTGACTTCCGGTCCGGCCGATCGCTGGGCGATAATTCCAGCGTGGCAATGGGCGCTGGCGGGCGGGTTGGCATTGCTGCTCGGGCTTGTGCTGGCCGCTCTGGTCCTGCGGAGCAGGCGGATTGCGAAGCAGGTGCCGACTATCGAGCCTCCGCTGGTGAATTCGCGCGCCATTGCCAATAATGATGCAAACCTTGGTCAGGCAGTTGAGCTTGCGGTCGAGATTACCGGGCTCAGCCGCAGCCTGATGATGCTGTCTCTGACCTGCGAGCTTTCAATCGCCAATCGCTCGGCCCGGGCGCTGCGCAACCTTTCCATCCATGCCGATATCACCAGCGCGCATCGCACCCTGCCCGTCGATCGGCAGCTGGCGCTTGAAGACACGGTGCTGCCTCTGAGCGCCACGATAGAGCGGATCGCCCCGCACCAATCGCTGGTCACGCGTTTGAACCTGCAATTGCCGGTTCGCGAGCTTGCTGCCTTCCGCCGGGGCGAAGCGATCGCCTGCGTGCCGCTGTTGCGAATCAGGGTGGAGGGGCCTTCGATCGAAAGCAGGATGCAGACGCATGTGATCGGGTTGGCGAACGGGAGTGCGACAGGCCGCCTCCGGCCGGTGCCATTGCATACTCCGCCCGGGGGCTATCCCGACGTGCGGGCACGCGCATTGGCCTGATCGTCAGCCAAGCCCCTCGACGGGCGAGGACGTCGCGGCTAGCATAAGCGTATGGAAAGCCTCGTCAGCACAGATTGGCTCGCCGCGCGGCTGGGCGAGCCGGGGTTGGTGGTGATCGATGCCTCGGCGCACCTGCCCGCCGCCGGGCGCGATGCCCATGCCGAGTTTCTCGCGGGACATATTCCCGGTGCACGCTTCCTTGCGCTCGCCCGATTGATCGATTCCACATCCTGTGTCCCGCAGGCCCTCCCCCGCCCCGAACAGCTGGCGCATGAACTGGCGCTGCTGGGTATCGGCCCCGGCGTGCGCATGGTCTTTTACGATGATTCAGTGGTGAAAACCGCGGCGCGCGCATGGTTCCTGTGCCGCGCGCACGGAATCGATAGCGTCGCCATCCTCGACGGCGGACTTGCCAAATGGAAGGCCGAAGGGCGCTCGCTCGAAATCGGGCCGTCGCAGATCGAGCGGGTCGAGCCAATGCCGCTCCCCAGCCCATCGCGCATCCGCTACAAGGCGGACATCCTCGCCAATATCGCACACGGCAGCGAGCAGGTGCTTGACGCGCGCGACAACGGGCGCTTTTCGGGCACCGTTGTCGATACCGTGCACAACCTGCCCGGAGGGCATATCCCCGGTGCCTGCAACCTGCCCTTCGCCACGCTGTTTCGTGAGGATTGCACCTATAAACCGCTCGACGAGTTGCGCGCGGCGCTTGATGCCGCCGGGATTGACTCCGATCGCCCGATCGTGACCAGCTGCGGCAGCGGGGTCACCGCGTGCGTGCTGCTGTTCGCGCTCCATCTTGTCGGGAGGGACGATACCGCGCTTTACGACGGCAGCTGGCTCGACTGGGGTGGCGACCCGGCCACGCCCAAATCGGTCACGGCGCCGAAATGAGCGACAGGCACGACAAGGGCCAGGCGCCAGCGACGCGGCTCGTCAAGGGCGGGCGCAGGCCCGAATGGACCGGTGCTGTGGTCAATCCTCCGGTATGGCGCGCCAGCACGCATCTCTATGCCAGCGAAGCCGAGCGTAAGGCGGCGCAGGGCAAAGATCGCGACGGCCAGTTTTTCTACGGACGGCGCGGTGCGCCCACGCAATGGGCGTTGGCCGAAGCGTTGACCGAGATCGAACCCGGTGCGCATGGCACCATGCTCTATCCCAGCGGCGTTGCGGCAATCGCGGGCGCACTGCTCGCGGTTTTGCGCCCCGGCGATGAACTACTGGTCAGCGACAATTCCTACGAACCGACGCGCGACATGGCCCGCGGCCTGCTCGCGCGCATGGGGATCACACATCGCTTCTTCGATCCGCTCGATCTCGATGCCTACCGCGAGATGTTCACCGAGCAGACCAAGGCGGTCTGGCTCGAAAGTCCGGGCAGCCTGACGATGGAAGTCTGCGATGTCCCGGCTCTGGCGGCCATCGCCCGCGACAAGGTTGCGGTCACGCTCATCGACAATACCTGGGCTACGCCGATTGGCTTTACCGCGCTGGAGCATGGCTGCGACATCGCGGTGATGAGCCTCAGCAAGCACGTTGGCGGCCATTCGGACCTGATGATGGGCTCGGCCTCTGCTGGCGAACACTTGTATCGCCGCCTGCGCCAGACCAGCCACCAATTGGGGCAAGTGGTTTCGCCCGACGATGCGGCTCTGGCGCTGAGGGGCCTCAGGACCATGGGCATCAGGCTGGAGCGCAGCTCGAAGTCCGCGCTTCAGATCGCCAAATGGCTGAAGGGCCGACCCGAAGTGGCGCAAGTGCTGTGTCCGATGCTGCCGAGTGATAGTGGTCACAAGCTGTGGCGGCGCGATTTCACCGGAGGCTGCGGCCTGTTCAGCATTGTCCTCAGGGGCGAAGATCGTGCCGCGAGCGCTCGCCTCGTCGACAATCTCGAGCTGTTCGGTATCGGTTACAGCTGGGGCGGATACGAAAGCCTCGCCCTGCCCTTTGACCCTTCGGGCATCCGCGTTTCCATGCGATGGCCGCCGCAGGGTGTGGACGATGGCTGGCGATCGGGAGTGCGTCTGTCGATCGGCCTGGAAGACCCCGACGATCTGATCGCCGACCTCGAACAGGGACTGGCCGCAATGGGATTGCCATGACACCAATTCCTCCAGACGATACGATCAGGTCGGCGGACAACCTCAGGGATGTCGCTCACGCAAAGAGCCAAACCGTCGGCTCGATCATCGATACGCTCGATTCGGTTGCCTTCACGCTTGGCAGCACGCGCATGTCGTTGTGGGACGCCGCAGTCGGTATCAGCCTGATCCTGATCGTTATCCTGGCGGCCTGGTCGTCGAGCAAGGTCTGCGGCACGCTGCTGCGGCGAGCCACTCGCCTGGACGAAACCCAACGTGTGCTGGCGCACAAGATCACCTCGATGCTGATCTGGGCCTTTGCCTTCTTTGTTGGCATCGACCTGCTGGGTATCGACCTGACCGCATTCGCGGTTTTCTCCGGCGCATTCGGCCTTGCAATCGGCTTCGGTCTGCAAAAGACCTTCGGCAATCTGATTGCTGGGCTGATCTTGCTGATGGACCGGTCGATCAAGCCGGGGGACGTGATTTCGGTCACCGATCAGGCGGGTAACGAGAGTTTCGGCCAAATCCGCAGGATCGGCATACGCGCCATCTCGGTTGTGACCCGCGACAAGACCGAATATCTGATCCCCAACGAGAACCTGATGGTCAATCAGGTAGTCAACTGGTCCTACAGCTCGCGCGATGTGCGGGTCAAAGTGCCGGTCAGCGTAGCCTATGGCACCGATATGGAACTGGCCGAGCGGCTGATGGCAGAGGCGGCAAAGGACAATCCGCGCATTCTGACGCAACCGACTCCGGTTGTTCTGATGATGGGCTTTGGCGACAATGCGATCAACTTCGAAATCCGGTTCTGGATTGACGATCCGGAAGACGGACTGGGCAGTGTGCGATCCGAAGTGCTCAAGCGGGTCTGGAAGCTGTTCAAGGAAAACGATGTCGTGGTCCCCTTCCCGCAGCGTGACATCAATCTGCGCCGCAGCGAGCAGCTGGACAGGCTGATCACGGCGATGGAAAGTTCCCAGAAAACCTCGCGTAAAACCTGATGCTTGATCGCACTGCACCACCCCGCCGATAGCTTTGCTACCCATTCGCAAATCCATTCTCGCTTTTGCGAAAGCGCCGCTTCGCCCATCTGGAAATCATGGCAAAAACCGGCACCATCTACCTCGTCGGAGCAGGTCCGGGTGATCCCGACCTGCTTACGCTGCGCGCGGCGCGACTGATCGAACGCGCGCAGATCATCGTTCATGACGGTCTGGTCGATCCGGCAATCCTCGCGCTTGCGCACCCCGATGCCGAACTGATCTCGGTCGCCAAGCGGCGCGCCCGGCACACCATGCCACAAGACGCAATCAACGCGTTGCTGGTCCGCGAGGCGCGTGCCGGGCGCGACGTGGTGCGGCTTAAGGGCGGCGATCCGTTGATCTTCGGGCGTGGCGGCGAAGAGGCGGAGGCTGCGCGCGCCGCGGGCATCCGGGTCGAGATTGTGCCCGGCATCAGCGCCGCCAATGGCGCCGCGGCGGCAGCGCAGATCGCGCTGACGCACCGCGAGGCGTCTTCGATCGTCAGCTTCGTCGCGGGGCAATGTCAGGGCCTCAGCGAACAGAATTGGGCGGGTCTTGCAGGCAAGGGCCGTACCCTGGTGATCTATATGGGCGTGGCTACCGCGCCGCAGATTGCCGACAAGTTGATGGCCGACGGACTGACGCCCGACATGCCGATCGCCCTGATCGAGAACGCCACGCGCCGCGACATGCGGGTGCTGCGCGGCATGCTGGCGGGCCTGCCCGATCTGGTCGAAGCCGAAAACGTCCGGAGCCCCGCGCTGATCGTGATCGGCGAGGTTGCCGCGCGCACGGATCGCGCGCTGGCTATGGTTGCGATGGAGGCGGCACAATGATCGTGCTCACCGGAAACGACCTCAAGAGCGGAGCGGTCGTATGGTGGACCGGCGCAGACTGGTCGGTACATGTCGACCATGCCGTCGATGTGGGTGACGAAGCCGACAGCATCGCCGCACGCGAAGAGGCGGCGCGCCGGGTCAACGCACCCTATGCGATTGAGGCCGCCCGCGACGAGCGCGGTGTGCGCCCGGCGCACATCAAGGATCGTATCCGCGCGCTTGGCCCAACGGTCCGCCCCGACCTCACTCTCAAACCCGCCGAACCCGATATCGGCAACTGGGTGATCTGATGGCGCACCTTACGCCCCTCCCGTTCGTGTCGAGCGTAGTCGAGACACATCGCGCGGACACTTCTCGACTTCGCTCGACGCGAACGGAGCGCTGACATGTATCTCTATGACCAATATGACCAGGCGATGGTCGATGCCCGCGTCGCCGAATTCCGCGACCAGACACGCCGCCGCCTCGAAGGCAAGTTGAGCGAGGACCAGTTCAAGCCGCTTAGGCTGATGAACGGGCTCTACCTGCAACTGCACGCCTATATGCTGCGCGTGGCGGTGCCCTATGGCACGCTCAGCAGCCGTCAGATGCAGGCGTTGGCCGATATCGCGGACAAGTATGATCGCGGTTACGGCCATTTCACCACGCGCCAGAACATCCAGTACAACTGGATTAAGCTGGAGGACGCGCCCGATATCCTCGCTGACCTGGCGGCGGTTGAAATGCATGCGATCCAGACCAGCGGCAATTGCATCCGCAACATCAGTTCGGATCATTTCGCGGGCGCGGCGGCGGACGAACTGGTCGATCCCAGGCCCTATGCCGAATTGCTGCGCCAGTGGTCGAGCTTCCATCCCGAATTCACCTATCTGCCGCGCAAGTTCAAGATCGCGGTGACGGGCGCCGCGCATGATCGCGCCGCGATTCTGGTGCATGATATCGGCCTGCGCATCGTGAAGAACGATGAGGGCGAGATCGGCTATCAGGTCGTGGTCGGCGGCGGACTCGGCCGTTCGCCCTTTATCGGCAAGGTCGTCGGCGAGTTCGTGCCGCGCGAGGATCTGCTCGCCTTTCTCGAGGCGATCCTGCGCGTCTATAACCGCTTCGGCAGGCGCGACAACAAATACAAGGCGCGAGTCAAAATTCTCGTCCACGAGAAGGGAATCGACGAAATCCGCGCCGCGGTCGAAGCCGAGTTCGCGGCGATGGACCGCTCGGCATTTGCCCACGATTCCGTGGAATTCGAGCGCATCGCCGCCTTTTTCGCGCCGCCGCCCTATGACTCGCTGCCGGCGACGTCCGCCTTGCTGCGCGCCGCGAAATTGGAGACGCCGGCTTTCGCCAATTTCGTCGACGTCAATGTCGGCGCGCATAAGATCCCCGGCTACGCCATCGTCACCGTTTCATTGAAGCCCATCGGCGGCGTCCCCGGAGACGCCACGTCCGATCAGATGCGGGTGCTGGCCGACGCCAGCGAGCGCTTCGGCTTTGGCGAACTACGGGTCAGCCATGAGCAGAACATCATCCTGCCGCATGTGAAGCAGGATGATCTTTTCGCCCTGTGGACTATGCTCGACGCCGCCGGGCTCGCGACGGCGAACGCCGGCCTCGTCTCCGACATCATCTCGTGCCCCGGTCTCGACTATTGCTCGCTCGCCACCGCCCGCTCGATTCCCATCGCGCAGGCGATCTCGAAGCGCTTTTCCGACATGTCCAGGCAGCGGCGCATCGGCAAGCTCGGCGTCAAGATCTCAGGCTGCATCAACGCCTGCGGCCATCACCACGTCGGCGCGATCGGCATTCTCGGGCTGGAGAAGAAGGGCCAGGAATCCTATCAGATCACGCTTGGCGGCGACCCGACCTTCTCCGCGTCCATCGGCGAGATTCTGGGACCTGGCGTCACCGCCGAGCAGGTGCCCGACGTCGTCGAACATCTCGTCGATTACTATCTCGCCGAACGCGAGGAGGGCGAAGCCTTCATCGACACCTGGCGCCGCATCGGCCATGCGCGTTTCAAAGACGTTCTGCGTCGGGAGGGCGAAGATGGCGCTGATATCTGACGGCCGCTTCATTGAAGATACATGGCGCCGGCTTGCCGACGAGGAAGCGCTGCCGAAGACCGGCAAGTTCATCGTGTCATTGCCGCGACTCGAACATGCCGTGGAGGTCCTTGGGCCGACGGCCACATTTGGCGTGATTGTTCCGAACACGACGGAACCGTCGGCGCTCATCGCGGCCTTGCCGCGGCTCGACCTTGTCTCGATCGCTTTCCCGGCTTTCGCTGACGGCCGCGGCTTCTCTTTGGCGCGCCTGTTGCGGCGGGCGGAGTTTAAAGGCGAGTTGCGCGCCAGCGGGCGTCTCGTCGCCGACCAGTATCCTCACGCGATCGGCTGCGGCTTCGATACGATCGAAATTCCAGACGATCTCGCCGATCGCCAGGACGAAGAACAATGGCGCGCCGCGCTCAACACCTATTCAATGAGCTATCAGCGCGGCTACGCCGGGCGCGGCTCGATCCTCGAAGCGCGCCGAAAGGCGATGCGGTCATGAAGCCTTCGATCCCCGAAACGCTGGCGCCGCGACTGGCGCCGCTCGATCTCGATCATCGTTTGCTGCTCGTGCGCGAGTTCATTCCCGGCCGGATCGTCTTCACCACGAGTTTCGGCGTCGAGGATCAGCTCATCGCGCATTCGATCTTCACGCAGGGCCTCGATATCGACGTCGCGACGATCGACACCGGCCGGCTTTTTCCCGAAACCTATGAGCTGTGGGAGCGCACCGAGGCGCGCTATGCGCGGCGCATTCGCGCGGTTTACCCGCAGGCCGCGCCGCTCGAAGCGCTCATCGAGGAGCAGGGGATCAACGGTTTTTATAAGTCCGTGGACGCGCGCAAGGCCTGCTGTCATGTTCGCAAGGTTGAACCGCTGTCGCGGCTGCTCGCGGGCGTTTCCGGCTGGGTGACGGGGCTTCGAGCGGACCAATCGCAGGCGCGCGCCGAGGCGCCGCTCATCGCCTTCGATGAGACGCACAGGGTGCTCAAGCTCAATCCGCTCGCAGATTACACGCGCGACGCGGTCGTCGCCGCGGTCGAGGAGTTTTCAGTGCCGATCAACGATCTCCACGCCAAGGGATTTCTATCGATCGGCTGCGCGCCGTGCACGCGCGCGGTGCTGCCCGGCGAGGACGAACGCGCCGGACGCTGGTGGTGGGAAGAAGACAACAAGAAGGAATGCGGCCTTCATGTCGGCGACGACGGCGTGTTGCGACGCGGCGCGCCGCAAGAGGCGAGCCTATGACGGCGCTTGCGACACGTCCGCTCGGCCATCTCGATCGCCTCGAGGCCGAGAGCATCCATATCATGCGCGAGACCGTCGCTGAGTGCGAACGGCCGGTGATGCTCTATTCGATAGGCAAGGATTCGGCGGCGATGCTGCACGTCGCCATGAAGGCCTTTTATCCATCCAAGCCGCCGTTTCCGCTGCTCCATGTCAATACGACCTGGAAATTTCGCGAGATGATCGAGTTTCGCGACC
This sequence comes from Methylocystis sp., assembly GCF_051062815.1. GTDB lineage: Bacteria > Pseudomonadota > Alphaproteobacteria > Rhizobiales > Beijerinckiaceae > Methylocystis. Next base: position 11,916 of record NZ_JBPFDU010000074.1, read on the forward strand.
GTCGCATGAAAGAGCTGGGCCTCGAACTCATCGAATATATCAATCCCAGAGGGGTTGAGATGAACATCAGCCCCTTCGTTCATGGCTCGAAGCTTCACACCGAGATCATGAAGACCGAGGCGCTGAAGCAGGCGCTGGACAAGTATAAATTCGACGCCGCTTTTGGGGGCGCGCGTCGCGACGAGGAAAAATCCCGCGCCAAGGAGCGCGTGCTGTCCTTTCGCACCGCGCAGCACCGCTGGGACCCGAAGAATCAGCGCCCGGAATTCTGGCGTCTCTACAATACGCGAAAGGCGCCCGGCGAGAGTCTGCGCGTCTTCCCAATGTCGAATTGGACCGAGGCGGACATCTGGGATTACGTCGCGCGCGAGAACATCCCCGTCGTTCCGCTCTATTTCGCCAAGGAGCGGCCGGTCGTGCGCCGCGGCGGCACGCTCATCATGGTCGACGACGCGCGCATGGAGCTCGCGCCCGGCGAATCGATCGAACATAAGATGGTGCGCTTCCGTACGCTCGGCTGCTATCCGTTGACGGGGGGCATCGAAAGCGATGCAGCCAGTCTCGAAGAGATCATTACGGAGATGCGCGAAAGCCGCTCCTCGGAGCGCCAAGGGCGGCTCATCGACCACGACGGCTCCAGCTCCATGGAGCAAAAGAAGCAGGAAGGATATTTTTAACATGCACGGCGCCGTCGCTGCCGCATCGCCGTCGCGCGCGCCAGCGCGGTTGGTCGGCGAAAAGCCGCTCTTGCGGTTCATCACCTGCGGCTCGGTCGACGACGGCAAATCGACGCTGATCGGTCGTCTGCTGTACGACGCCGATCTCGCGCCCGACGACATTATCGCGGCGCTGGAAAGCGATTCGAAAAAGCATGGCACTCAGGGCGAAGAGCTGGATTTCGCCTTGCTCGTCGACGGGCTTGCGGCCGAGCGCGAACAAGGCATCACCATCGACGTCGCCTATCGCTATTTTGCGACCGACAGGCGCAAGTTCATCGTCGCCGACACGCCCGGCCACGAGCAATACACCCGCAACATGGCCGTCGGCGCCTCAACCGCGGAACTCGCCATTCTGCTTGTCGATGCGCGCAAGGGAATCCTGCCGCAAACGCGACGTCATAGCGTCATCACCTCGATGTTCGGCGTGCGCCATGTCGTCGTCGCCGTCAACAAGATGGATCTCGTCGGCTACAGTGAAGAGGTGTTCCGCAAGATCGAAGCGGATTTTCACGCCTTCGCCGACCATCTTCGCTTCGCGTCCATTTACGTCGCGCCGCTTGTCGCCAAGGATGGCGATAATCTTGTCCACCATAGCGCCAATATGCCTTGGCACGATGGGCCGCCGCTGCTCTCCTATCTTGAGGGCGTCGCGGTGGAGGACGCCACGCGGATCGCGCCCTTCCGCATGCCCGTGCAATGGGTGAATCGGCCCAATCTCGACTTCCGCGGCTTCTCGGGCTTCATCAGCGGCGGCAATATTCAGCCGGGCGACATCGTGCGCGTTCTGCCCTCGGGGCGCGACACGCGGGTGGCGAGGATCGTGACCTTCGACGGCGATATCGATAGCGCCGTTTCCGGCCAATCGGCGACCCTCACGCTCACCGAAGAGATAGACATTTCGCGCGGCGATCTCTTGTGTTCGCCGGTCTCGCCGGCGAAGACCGGGGATCGTCTCGAAGCGAAGTTGTTGTGGCTGGTGCGTGAGCCTCTTGTCGTCGGCAAGAGCTATCTCTTAAAGCTCGGGACGAAGACTGCGCCGGCCGCCGTGACCGCGGTCGATGCGCGCATCGACATCGAAACCGGCCTGCCGCAGCCGCTGCCCGAAGGGTCGACGCTCGCCTTCAACGAGATCGGCGGCGCGCGCCTGTCGCTCGAGACCGTGATCGCCTGCGATCCCTATGGCGAGAACCGCGAGACCGGCGGATTCATTCTCATCGACCGCATCACCAATGAAACGGTTGCGGTCGGCATGGTCAAAGCCGTCGCCGCATCGAATGGCCGCGTCGCGCCGCCGCTGACGGAGCTCAGCTACGCCTCCATGGAAGGACTGCCGCTGGCGCGGGAGTCGTTTCGACCGACCCCGACGCGCAGCCTGGTGAAGGCGCTCTCCTGGCTCCTGCCGGCGAGCATTTCGACGTTCCTGATCGTTTACGCTTTCATCCAGAGCGCCGCACTCGCCGCCGAAATCACCGGCGTTGAAATGATCGCGATCTTCGCGCTCTATTATTTCCACGAACGGTTCTGGTCGCGACTAAATTTTGGACTTGCGACGGGTGAGGCGCAGGGAAGCGACGATCAGGCGATTTAAGAGCGTCAGTGGGCTTCGTCCCAATTGGCGGCGGCGCGCGCATCGACTTTCAGCGGCACGGCGAGATGGATGGCGGGCGCAGGCGCCTGCTCCATGACGCGGCGCGCGAGTTCGATCGTCGCCTCGGCTTCATCGTTCGGCGCTTCGAAGACAAGCTCGTCATGCACCTGCAGAAGCATCTGCGCCGAGAGACCGGCGCGTGCGAGCGCGTCATCCATCCGTATCATGGCGCGTCTGATGATGTCCGCGGCCGCGCCCTGGATCGGCGCATTGATCGCCGCGCGCTCATAGAAGGCGCGGTCTGACGCATTGGCCGAGGAGATGCCGGGAAAGTGGTAGATTCGGCCGAAAATCGTCGAGACTTCGCCTTTCTCGCGCACCGTCTTGCGCGTTGAATCCATGTAGTCGCGAATGCCGGGAAAGCGTTCGAAATAGCGCTTGATGTAGGCGCTCGCCTCTTCGCGCGGAATGCTCAGCTGATTGGCGAGGCCGAAGGCGGAAATGCCGTAGATGATGCCGAAGTTGATCGCCTTGGCGCGGCGGCGCGTTTCGGCCGGCATGTCCTTGATGGGCACGTTGAACATTTCGCTAGCAGTCATCGCGTGAATGTCGAGGTTTTCGGCGAAGGCGCGTCTGAGCTGAGGAATGTCGGCGATATGGGCGAGCAGCCGCAACTCGATCTGCGAATAATCCGCCGAGATCAGCACATGGCCGGGCGTCGAGACAAAGGCCTTGCGGATTTTGCGGCCCGCCTCATTGCGCACGGGAATGTTCTGCAGATTCGGCTCGGATGAAGAGAGCCGTCCCGTCGTCGTGGCGGCGAGCGCATAGCTCGTGTGCACGCGACCGGTTTCGGCGTTGATATAGCCGGGCAGGGCGTCGGCGTAGGTGCTCTTGAGCTTGGAGAGCTGTCGCCAATCGAGAATGCGGCGCGAAAAATCATTGCCGGCGACGGCGAGGTCTTCGAGAACGCTTGCGGAAGTCGACCAGGCGCCGGTCGCCGTTTTCTTCGCGCCGGGCAACCCCATCTTGCCGAAAAGGATGTCGCCCAACTGCTTGGGCGAGCCAAGGTTGAAACTCTCGCCGGCAAGTTCGAAGATCTCGGCCTCGAGACGCGCCATGTCCTGCGCAAATTCGCCGGAGAGTCGCGACAAGGTCGCGCGCTCGACCATGACGCCCCTTCGCTCCATGCGCGCGAGCGTCGCGACCATCGGCCGCTCCAAAGTCTCGTAGACCGTGGTCATGCGCTCGGCCAAGAGCCGCGGCTTCAGCACGCGCCAAAGGCGCAGGGCAATGTCCGCCTGTTCCGCGGCGTATTCGGTCGCCGCCGTGAGCGCAGCCCGGGCAAAGCCGAGAAAATTGCGGCCCGCGCCGGCGACGGAGGCGAAGGTCAGAGCGTCATGGCCGCAATAATTGCGCGCCAGCTCTTCTAGACGATGATCGCGACGTCCGGAGTCCAGCGCGTAGGACATGAGCATGGCGTCGTCGATCGGCGCGACGTCGATTCCGTAGCGCGAAAGAACCAGCAGATCATGCTTCATATTATGCGCGATCTTGAGGATCGAGGCGTCCTCAAACAACGGCTTTAATCGCGCCAGAGCCGAGTCGAGCGGGATCTGTCCCTCGACCAAATTGGCGCCGGAAAAAAGATCAGCCGAGTCGCCCGAGCGATGCTGTAGCGGGATATAGCAGGCGCGTCCCGGCGCGGTCGCCAGGGAGACGCCGATGAGTTCGCAACGCATCGGGTCCGGCAAGGTCGTTTCGACATTGATCGCGACGAGCCCTGCGCCAACGGCTTCCGTGATCCAATCATCCAGACGCTCGGCCGAGACGACCGTTTCATAAGTGGAGCGGTCGATCTTGACCGCCTTCGCTTCGACGAGACGCGCGGCGACGAGGCTCGCGGGCGTGAGCGCGTCGCTTGTCGGCTTTTCGGCGCGGTTCGGCGCTTCAGAAGCGGGCGGCGCGATATCGGACAATTCGCCGTTGCGCCCGCGCCAGCCGGCGGCGCCCAGAAATTGGGGATCGGGCTCGATATCCTGCGCCTGGACCCCATACATCTCGGCGACGCGGCGGGTGATCGTCGTGAACTCCATCGCCTGGAGAAAAGCGATAAGCTTCGCCGCGTCCGGCTGATGAAGGCCAAGCTCTTCGAGCGGGGTTTGGAGCGGCGCGTCGCGCACCAGTTCGCAGAGCTTCTTCGAAAGAAGGATGCGCGCGACCGCATCCGGCTCGGTCAGCGCCTCGCGGCGCTTGGGCTGCTTGATGCCCGACGCCTGGGCGAGCAGCGTTTCGAGATCGCCATATTCGTTGATGAGCTGAGCAGCGGTCTTGACGCCGATGCCTTTGGCGCCCGGCACATTGTCGGTCGAATCGCCTGCGAGCGCCTGCACGTCGACGACCTTCTCCGGCGTAACGCCGAAATAGTCGACGACCTCGGCTTCGCCGATGAGGCGTTCTTCGCGCGCGCCTTTCGTTCCAGCCGTCCCCGAGGCGGGGTCGTACATTCTGACGCCGGGACCGACGAGCTGCATCAGATCCTTGTCGGCCGAGACGATCAGCACGTCCGCGCCCTTGGCCTGCGCCTGCGTCGCATAGGTGGCGATGAGATCGTCGGCCTCGTAGACGTCCTGTTCGATCGGGGTGAGGCCGAAAGCGCGCACGACGGCGCGCATCAGCGGGAATTGCGGAATGAGATCGTCCGGCGGCTCGGTGCGGTGCGCCTTGTAGTCGGGATAAAGGTCTTTTCGAAAGGAGTGCTCGCTCTTGTCGAAGATGATGGCGAGATGCGTGGGCTTCACGCCGGCGGCGCCTTCGCGCACGAACTGCAACAGCTTGGTGCAGAACAGCCGCACGGCGCCGGTCGGCAGCCGGTCGGAGCGATAATTATATTTCGCATCCTGTCGGATCGACTGGAAATAGGCGCGAAAGACGAAGGAGGAGCCGTCAACGAGGAAGATATGGCTCCCGGGGCCGACGGGCTTATGCGTGAGGGTCATGCGCCTATCTTAGCGGCGCGCGCGCGCCGCGTCATGACGCCGGCGCCTGAAACCGCCGTTTGACCGTCGCCGGCGCCAAGCCTAGAAGATCGCATGTCCCACAACAGTTTCGGCCATCTTTTCCGCGTCACCACCTTCGGCGAGAGCCATGGGCCGGCGCTCGGCGCGATCGTTGACGGATGTCCGCCGAAAATTCCGCTCGAAGCGCAGGAGATCCAGGGCTTTCTGGACAAGCGCAAGCCCGGACAGTCGCGCTTCACCACGCAGCGGCGGGAGGCCGATGAGGTGAAGATTCTTTCGGGCGTTTTTGCCGACCGCGACGGCCGAGAGGTGACGACCGGCGCGCCGATCGCGCTCATGATCGAAAATACCGACCAGCGCTCCAAGGATTATGGAGAGATCGCCGACAAATACCGGCCCGGCCATGCCGATTACGTCTACGACGCAAAATATGGCGTCCGGGATTATCGCGGCGGCGGGCGCTCCTCGGCGCGGGAAACCGCGGCGCGAGTCGCCGCCGGGGCTGTCGCGCGCAAGGTCATCGCCGGCGTGACGATTCGCGGCGCGCTGGTGCAGATTGGCCCGCATAAAATTGATCGCGCGAATTTCGATTGGGCGGAGGTCGAGCGCAATCCGCTGTTTTGTCCCGACGCGCGCGCGGCGGAATTATGGGCGGACTATCTTGATAATGTGCGCAAGGACGGCTCCTCCATCGGCGCGGTGATCGAGATTGTCGCCGAGGGCGTTCCGGTCGGCTGGGGCGCGCCGATTTACGGCAAGCTCGACGGCGATCTCGCCGCGGCGATGATGTCGATCAATGCGGTGAAGGGCGTCGAGATCGGCGCCGGCTTCGCCGCGGCCGAGCTGACCGGCGAAGACAACGCCGATGAGATGCGCGCCGGACCAAACGGACCGGAGTTTTTGTCCAACAACGCTGGCGGCGTGCTCGGCGGCATTTCGACTGGCCAGCCCATCGTCGTGCGCTTTGCAGTGAAGCCGACGTCGTCGATCCTGACGCCGCGCCGCACGATCGATCGCTTCGGCAAAGAGACCGAGATCGTCACCAAGGGCCGTCACGATCCCTGCGTCGGCATTCGCGCCGTTCCGGTGGGCGAAGCGATGATGGCCTGCGTGCTCGCCGATCATTTCCTGCGCCATCGCGGGCAGGTGGGGTGACGGCCGCGTCGTCGCGAGTTGTCGCGAGTCGACTCATCCCGTCAACGCCACGCGTTCGTGACCGAGGTCAGGTTCGCCGCAGCGCTCCAATATTCTTTGGCGGGCGGCGTCGCGCAACGCGATCGCCGCCTGGAAATCGTCGCCCTCGGGCGCGATCGGCGCGCCGATATGCACGGCGATCGGGCCTCGCCTGAACAGCCATGAATCGCTGCGCAAAATCGAGCGCGTGCCGCGTATGGTGATAGGGACAATTGGAAGCCCCAACTGCGCGGCGCTGGAAAACGCGCCGATATGAAACCCCAGCAGTCCCGGCATCCGCGAAAAGGTGCCCTCCGGAAACCAGACCAGACGCACGCCGGCGCGCGCCGACTTCAAGGCTTCCTTGGCGTCGGCGACGCCGCCTGCCGGATCAGAGCGGCGAACGAAAATCGCGCCGAGTCGCCGCAAGAAGGGACCGGCGACGCGCTGATGCGCAAGCTCTTCCTTCGCAATGAAGGAGAGCTCTCCAGCACAGACGGCGACCAGCACGGCGCTGTCTAGATAGCTGGAATGATTGGCGACGATGATCGCATTGTCTTGCGGGAGCGGCGCGTCGCGCGTGACCGAGAGGGGGCATCCGATCATGCGAAAAAACGATCGAGCCGCCGCGCTGACAAGGCGGTGACGCCATGACCGCTTTGGCGTCGCCAGCACGCATGGCCACACGCAAACGCCAATGAACGCCAGCACGCTCCACGCGTAGCCGTTGTATGCCGAGATCGCGAGGTTGGCCAAGGCTTTGCGCAGCCAGGGCCCCGCGCCCGATAGGGCGAGGCGGACAAGCTGCAATTGCGGGCTCTCGCTTTTCACGCGCAGCCGGCCGGATTCGAACATGGCGCGCGCAGCCGAGCGTCGTATCTTGCCGCTCGACGTTTTCGGGATGGTGTGCGGTGGAACGAGAACGACTTCATCCGGCGCGAGATCAAGCAAGGCTTGGGACGCCTCGACGATCATTTTACGCAGCGATTCCCGCCTCGCGTTTTCGGTCAGGCGCGTTTCGGCCAACACGATGAGTCGTTCCGTACCGGCGCGCGCGTCGAGCGCTGGAAACACCGCGACGCAGCCTTTTCTCGTCCCTTCAAGCGCCCCGACAGCCTCTTCGAGCTCCTGCGGATAGATGTTGCGCCCTGCGCGCTTGATCAAATCCTTGATGCGGCCGGTGACGAAAACGTCGCCGCCGGCGACATAGCCGCGGTCGCCCGTCTCGAGCCAATCGCCGTCGAACAGCGCGCGAGTCTTTTCCGGATTTTGGAAATATCCTCGCGTTGCAGATGGTCCGCGAAACTGGATGCGTCCCTCCTGGCGTTCAGGCAATTCGCGACTTAAGTCATCGACAATGCGGATCTCGTGATGCGGGAGAGGACGCCCGCAGGCCACCAAGGAAATGACATCCTCGTCGCGGGCGTCCGCCACGCGCGCCACGCTGTCCCGATCGAGCGCTTTCCGATCGACGCGATCGATGAGCGGTCCTCTGCCGAGCGGCGGAAAGGCGAGCCCCACCGCATTTTCCGCAAGGCCGTAGACGGGAGTCATCATCTGATGCTGAAAGCCATAAGCCGAAAACCGTTGGACAAAGCGCGCAATTGACGTCGGGCTCACCGGTTCAGCGCCGTTCATGATCGCGCGCAGCGAAGAAAGATCGAGATTGGCGATCTTCGTATCGTCGATGGCCTTCAGGCAGAGTTCGTAAGCAAAATTCGGCGCCGCCGAGATCGTCGCTTTATGAGCGTCGATCGCCCACAGCCAGCGGGCCGGATCAACGAGAAAAGACAGTGGCGACATGATCAGCGCAGGCGCTCCATAGTAGAGACTGCCCAGCCAGCAACCGATCAGCCCCATGTCGTGATAGAGCGGCAGCCAACTGACGACCCTATCCGCCGACGAGGCCTTCAACACGGCGCCCATGGCGCGAATGTTGGCGAGAAGATTGGCGTGCGTCAGCACGACGCCCTTAGGGTCGCCTGTGCTGCCCGAGGTGTATTGAATGAGCGCTGTCGCGTCGGGCGGCGCCGGCAAAGGCGTGGGCAAAGGCGCCGCAGAGCTCAGCTCAGGAATCGTCACGATGTGCTGAAGCGCGCCGACCAGCCCGTAGAGCAAGCGTCCGACAATTCTGATCTCGTCGTTCGTGATCAGCGCACAGGCCTCGGCGTTCGACAATATGCCGGCTTGGCGGCGCAGATGATCCTCGATCTGCGATAGACGAAATGGCGGGTAAATCGGAACGGGAACAGCGCCGCAGAACAAAACCGCGAAAAAGGCGACGAAGAAATCACGGCTCGTCGGCAGCATGATCGCGATGCGATCGCCAGAGCCAACGCCTCGTTCGATGAGGCCGCCAGCTGCGGCCCGGGCGGCGTGATAGAGGTCGTGATACGTCAGGGGCTCCGGAGGCCCTTCAGCGCGCCAAAGAAGGACATTTTCGCGCGCGCCATGCCGCTTTGCGTGTTGAGCCAGCGCCTCGACCAGCGTTTTGGCCTCGAGCGGTTCGTCCACAGACTCGAGCGAAAGACGGGGAGCTGGACGAGGCGCCGTAGGGGCGACCGCGGCGCCGGCCGCGAGAACGGCGTTGAGGAGATCGCGGGGACGGCTGACCTCTCCGAGGAGCCGTTCGGAGAGCTGCACCTTGAATTTGCGGTTGAGCCGCAGCAACAGCTCGGCGCGGGTCAGGCTATCCAGCGCCAAATCGCGATCAAGGTCGCTGTCGAGCTGCACGAGACGCGACTCGACCATATCCGGATGCAACTCGATGACGAGACCGCGGACGACCTCAAGAACGATCTCCTGGGGGTCTTCCACGGGGCGCATCGACGCCCGCTCAGCGCCTGATTTCGCCTCCGGCATGGCCTTTCCACTCGTGCGCCGCATAACGCGTCACCCGATACAACTATGGTCGCGCCTGCGACTCGGCGAGTCTGCTCGGCGGAACATCGTGTTCAACCCGGAAGGCTGATCGAAGGTTGCGCGGTCGAGCACAGCTACGGCAAAGCTGGAGACGATGAAGACTCTTTTCATGTCTCTTATCGCCCGACACATTGCTCCTGATTACGATCAAAGCGAGTGAAGAGCGATTGGAACCAAGCGTGAAGCGGCGTCGCGTATTCGCTTTGCCTTGCATCAAAAATCGACGCGTCGCTTCGTCGCACAGCGGTTTTTCGTCACCTCGCTTGACCGCACGCAAGATTGAAACCTAAGTTCGGTGCTTGGAACCCGAGAGGCGGCGGTGGATCCAGTCTTCCAGCGGACAAGTCAGCGCGCGCGCATTTTTGCGGCGCTCGTCGCCTTCCTTATGCTCGTGCAGACCACGACTGCGGACGCAGGCGCCGTTGCGCTGGGAGAAGGCGTCGCTTTCGGAACAGTCTGCGCGCCGCAGGATGCGGTGAACGGCGAGCTGCCGCTTTTCCCGAATGAACGCCATCGCCATGGATTCTGTTGCGTTCTTCACAATGGCGCGTTGGACGCGCCTCCTTCCAAGCCAGTTGTTTCGATCGCTCTGATTTTTCCAGCTGAGGCTCATGCGTCTCCGCTGGAGACGTCCAGTCACGCGCCGCGCATCGAGCCAAAGCGCGCGCCACAATCGCCACGAGCTCCTCCCCGACAGGGCTGAAGTTTTTCTCGCGCTGAGATTCAACGCAGCCGCCATCATTACGATGGTGATGCGGCGAGAGCGCGTTCGCGAAAAATCTTTCAAACGGATCCTGCTGCCACCGCTGCGAGAGCAGACGCGGGGCCGCGCGCGCATCAAACCATTCGAAGGGGCGTTCATGCCCCACATAACCAGTATTTTGGAGATGACTTATGAGCATGACAAAAGCAGAGGCCCATGCCGCCGCCCGAAGCGCCGAACGAATTGTCGACACCAGACCCGTTCTTATCGGCGTTGCGGTCTTGATGTTCTTCGTGGCCTGCCTGCGCCTCTACGAACAACTCTTCGCCTGGAGCTTCGGTCTCGATTCCTTCTCGCCCGAGTTTCAGCTCTACTGGATGGGTCTGTTGCAGTTCGCGATTATGGCGTCGAGCTTTGCCGCGATCGCCCTTGTCGGCTTTCTGTGGCGCACGCGCGATCGCGATCTGGCGAATTTGGGAGCCTCAGCGGAAACGCGACGGCTCGTTTATCTCGTCCAGTGGCTGCTCGTTTTCTCGCTCGCCCTGTTTTGGGGCTTAAGCTTCTTTTCGGAGCAGACGGCTGTCTGGCACATGACCGCCGTGCGCGACACGGATTTCACGCCGAGCAATATCATCACCTTTTATATTGCATATCCGCTCTTTGCGATCATCGGGCTCGGCGCGTTCTTCTATGCGAAGACGCGTCTGCCGACTTTCGCGAAGGGATATTCTCTCGCCTTCGTGGTTCTTGTCGTTGGCGTCTTCATGACGATCCCGAATGTGGGATTCAATGAATGGGGTCACACGTTCTGGGCGATGGACGAAGGCTTTGCAGGTCCGCTGCACTGGGGCTTCGTCTTTTTCGGCTGGATGTCGCTGGCGACTTTCGGCGTCGTGCTGCTGATCCTTGGCCGTCTTCGCGAACTCCTCGGCGCGGATGCGCTAGAGCAGCTCTATCGACGTTAAGTTCGCCCGGCCCATCGGCCGCATAATTGCGAAGCCGGCGCCGACTCCATGGAGCGGCGCCGGTTGCATTCTCAGGTTCGGCGTATGTGCAGAGGCCGACGCGTCCGTGTGGCTGACATCTGCCTCACGGCAATGCGTGCTGCATCAGAAAAGCCGGGAATGACACCTGCGAGTCGAGAGGGATATTCGCCCCCGCTACAGTTTTGAAGCCTAACGCCTTGTAAAAATTTTCGGCGGCGAACGTTGAGCAACAATGAAGTTCGCTTACGCCCCGAGCCTTGGCGTCCATGCAGCACCGATTCATAATGGCACGCGCGACGCCCCTGCGGGTCCAGCCAGGATGGGTGGCGAAATGTCGGATATGCGCTTCCCCTCGGACGATCTTCGCAGTTCCTGGACGCTCGAGCGACCAGCCACCGCACCCGATGAGTTCGCCGTGGCCGCTCTGCGCGACGTAAAAGGCGCCAGATGCGAGGAGTGTCGGATTTGCCTTAGTCATGAAAGGCAAGGCTCGATCGAGCAGCTGCTTTTCGTAACGCGACGCCAACAGAGTTGAGTAGCTCGCCGCCAGAAGGGCGCTCACCGCGTCTGCGTCAGAGGGAGCGGAGAGCCTTACGATGTAGGTCACTGTCGCGACCATTGCGCCAAGAGCGGCGGAGCGCCGCTACGCCGCGAGATCGGCGACCACCGCATCAAGCACCGGGAAGCCTTCCGAGCTGACGCGTAGCCTGTTGTCGCGGGTGAATTCGACCAGCCCGTCGCCGATAAGTTCGCTGATGCGCGATTGCGACAGGCGTTTGCCGGTCAGCAGGAAATAGCGCTGCGGATCGACGCCTTCGCGCAGCCGCAGCCCCATCAGCAGGAACTCATCGCCCTCCTGCTCGGACGAGAGCAATTCGTCCTCGATGATGCCGTGGCCTTCGGTCTCGACGCAGGTCAGCCACATCTCGGGATGCCGCTCGGTGGATTGGGCGCGCCGCCCGCGCGGCGTGACCACCCGCCCATGCGCGCCGGGACCGACGCCGACATATTCGCCATAACGCCAATAAACCAGATTGTGCCGGCACTCGGCGCCGGGCCGCGCATGATTGGAGACTTCGTAAGCCGGCAGGCCGGCGCGGGCGGTGACTTCCTGCGTGACGTCCCAGAGCGCGCGCTGCGTGTCGGCGTCGGGCAGCGCCATCTTGCCGGTGTTGACCATGCGCTCGAACATCGTGTCCGGCTCGATCGTCAGCTGATAGAGCGAGACATGCTCGGGCGAACGGGTGAGCGCCAGCTCCAGCTCTTTTCGCCAGGCGGCGGCCGTCTGGCCGGAACGGCCGTAGATCAGATCGAAGGACGTGCGCTCGAAGACCGAATTAGCGACGTCGAGCGCCATCAGGGCTTCCGCGACCGAATGCTGTCGGCCGAGCGCGCGAAGATCAATGTCGTTCAAGGCCTGCACGCCGAGCGAGACGCGGTTGACGCCTGCGGCTTTGAAGCCCTTGAAACGCGAGGCCTCGACGCTTGTCGGATTGGCTTCGAGCGTGATTTCGCAGTCCTTGGCGAGGGGCCAGTGGCTCGAGATCTGGGAGAGAATGGCTTGAGCGGTCGAAGGCGCCATCAATGACGGCGTGCCGCCGCCAAAGAAGATCGAGCGGACTTCGCGCCCGGGCGTCAGAGCGGCGCGATGCGCCAGCTCCGCGCTGAAGGCCTCGACGAAGCGGTCCTCGTCGACGTCGCCGCGCCTCACGTGGCTGTTGAAGTCGCAATAGGGGCATTTCGACAGGCAAAACGGCCAATGGACATAAACGCCAAAGCCTGGGTCGAAAGCATTGCGAATCGGTGTCGCCATAGTCCTTTATCGCACGGAATGGCGGGAAGGGCACGGCGATCTGGACCCCCCTTTTAGGAGGCTGCATGGCGTTTTGGGAGGTCTTGCGGTTCTGGCGGAGGAAGCCGGCGGTTCAACGGTCGGACCCAGCGATGCTGGCGATCGCCGAGGCGATCTCCCGCAATCTCGCGGCCCTCGGCCTCTTCGTCGATTCGCGGCCCTACGGGCGCGGGTTCTTTGAAATCAAAGCCTCGACCTCCTCGAAATTGATCACCACGCCCGACGGGAGGGAGGCGTCTGGGATCGCGCTCCTGCTCGCCCGCGCGTATGAGCCGCCGTCGCTGGTTTTCGAACAGATCAACTCTTTGCAGCGCGGCTTGGGGCGGGCGATGGTGGAGGCCGCCATCGCCGGGGTAAAGGAGCGTCCCGGCGCGTTCCGACTGCTGCGGGTCAACGACCTTTCGCCGCGCTTGCAGGACGGCCGGCGATGGTGGGAGCATGTCGCCGCGGCGCATCCCGAATTCGATTGGGTGATCACGCATGAGGAGCCGTTCGGAAGTGCGCCTAGGACGTGAGCGACGGGGTTTTGAGGCGCTGTCTTTGCTCCGCTCAAGGCTTGCCGCACGGCGCCTGGCGCACTCCGACCCAGCGCCCGTGCAGACGGTGAGCGAGATCGAAAACGCGCCCGATTTCTTGAGGAAGCGGCAAACGCTCGCGGCGCTCGTGGCGCAGTTCGGCGACGACGTCAGCAAAGTGACCCTCAGCCCACAGAAAAAGACGTTCAACTTTCTCGGCCAGAGCTTCACTTCGGAGGGACAGTCTTTCTCCGACGGCCGCATCGAAATCTTTTACGATCCGCAGATGAGCGACGCGCGCCTCGGCTGCTGCCTCGCGCATGAATTGCAGCATGTGCGCTATTTCGCGGTGCGCGACGCCTATCGCGCAGAAATGTCGGATGGACCTCTGCATCGGCGCTTCGCCAAATATGCGCCGGAACTGCTCGCGGCGCAGCGCGGCGTTTCCAATTATTCAAACGAACATTGGGACGCCTGGAAAGGCGATGCGCCGCCGAAACTCTTCTCTCTCGAGTTGGAGGAGGGGGAAAGCGAACCCATCAATGAGACGATCGCGGAAGTCGCCAAGGCGCTCTACAATTGGGGGCCGGACGTGCGCATCAATGCTCTGTGGAAAGAGCTGCACGACGCGATCAATGCAGAACATGCGGCGCTGCGAAGCACATAGAGCGCCCGTTCACGGTTTGCGTTCACGTTCGAGCAGCTCGCGTTTGCGCTCCACGCCCCAATAGTAGCCGGAAAGCGCGCCGTCGCTGCGCACGACGCGATGGCAGGGAACCGCGAGCGACACCGGATTGGCCGCGCAGGCGCCCGCGACGGCGCGCGTCGCCTTCGGCGCGCCGATGCGTTTCGCAATGTCGGCATAGCTCGCCGTCTCTCCCGCGGGAATGTCGCGCAGCGCGGCCCAAACGCGCTGCTGAAAGGCCGTGCCGCGCATGTCGAGCGGCAGATCGAAAGATGATTGCGGCCGCTCCACCATGCTCACCGCCGCGGTGACATAGCGTTCGAACGACTCATCGCCGCCGATGAGAGTCGCGCGCGGAAATCGATCCTGCAGATCGCGCAGCAGCTCTTCGGGGTCGTCGCCGAGCGAAATGGCGCAAACGCCCTTCGCGCTCGCCGCGACCAGCACCGCGCCCAGAGACGATTGGCCGATGGCGAAGCGGATCGTTTCGCACGGCGCCCCGGCGCGATAGGCGCTTGCCGTCATGCCCAATGTGTCCTTCGCCGTCGCGTAGAACCGCGCGCTCGAATTATAGCCAGAATCATAGATCGCATCGGTCACTGTCTGACCTTCCATGAGTTTGCCGCGCAGGCGTGCGCGCCGATGCGCCTGAGCATAGGCCTTGGGTGTAACCCCGGCGATGCGCGAAAACAGTCGGTGGAAATAATAGGGGCTCAGTCCGATCGTGTGCGCCAGCTGCGCAAGCGTCGGCGGCGCTTCCGCCGCCTCTATCATTCTGCAGGCGCGTGCGATCTTCTCCACGTCTTGCTGCTGCTGAGATAGCGCCTCCGGCCGGCAGCGACGGCAGGGACGAAAACCTGCCGCCTCCGCTTCGGCGGCTGTGGCGCAAAAGCGCACATTGGCGCGCTTCGCCGGCCGCGAGGGGCAGGAGGGACGGCAATAGACGCCGGTCGTTTCGACGCAATAGTAGAAGTCGCCGTCGCGGCGCGCATCGCGCGCGACAACCGCCGCCCAGCGCGTCTCGTCGAGGCGGAGCGAATGTGCCTGCGTCATGTCGTTCGTCTGCATGCCGCGCATCATCCAACTTTTGCGACGACCGCCGCAATGCGTTTCTTGCTGTCAAATCCAAATTGGCTGACAGTCCGTCGGGCGATCCTATGCTGTAGGTTTGAGCCACGGACCCGAGGAAATGGCCGGAGAACGTCGCGTCGCCTTTACGCGCCGAGAAGCAATCGCCGGCGCTGGCGCATGCCTCGCCTTCGGCGCGCGAGCCGCGACGGCCTCGACCCTGCTCGTCACGCACCCGGCGGGGTTGGCGCACGACATGGGGCCGGCGCATGTCGAGCGGCCGGAGCGGCTTCGCGCCATTCTACGCGCGCTGGACGACGCGCGCTTCGCAGGCCTCATGCGCGCCGAGGCGCCTTTAGCGGCGCAGGAGGCGCTGCTGCGCGCGCATAGCTCTGAACACCTCGCGCGTCTCGCGAAATCGGCGCCTTCAGAGGGATATGCGCGCATCGGTCCGGACGTCGCCATGAACGCCGCCACGCATGAAGCGACGTTGCGCGCCGCGGGCGGCGCGCTGGCGGCTGTCGATGCGGTGATGCGCGGCGACGCCAAGAACGCTTTCGTCGCCATGCGGCCGCCGGGCCATCATGCGACGCGCGACTTGCCGATGGGCTTTTGCTTCTTCAACAACGCCGCCGTGGCGGCGCTGCATGCGCGCGCGGCGCATGGCGCCTCGCGCGTCGCCATCGTCGATTTTGACGTGCATCACGGCAATGGCGTGCAGGAGATTTTCTGGAGCGATCGAAACGTGCTTTACGCTTCGACGCATCAGATGCCGCTCTATCCCGGCACGGGGGCGGTGAGCGAAACTGGCGCGCATGACACGATCGTCAACGCGCCACTCGCAAAGGGCGACGGCGGCGCGCAATTCCGCGAGGCGCTGGCGTCGCGCATTTTGCCGCGTCTCGACGCGTTTTCGCCCGATCTCGTCGTGCTTTGCGCCGGCTTCGACGCCCATCTGCATGATCCGCTCGGCGGATTGCGTTTCGTCGCAGAGGACTTCCGAGACGTCACGCTGCGCGTGATGGAGATCGCCGCGCGACGTTGCAAGGGACGCATCGTCTCGCTGCTCGAAGGCGGCTATCGGCCGGAAGATCTCGCGCGCAGCGCTGCGGCGCATGTCGGCGCGTTGATGGAAGCTTGAATGAGCTGCTGCGGTCACCCAAGCCGCGCCGCCAGCTTGCTCCACAAGGCGTTCTCCGCCTGAAAGATGTAATCGAGCCGCGCGCTGGTGACGCTTTTGGCGCCTCGGGCGATCAGCCAATCGGCGAGCGCCGCCACCTTTTTCGCCGGACAGGAGAAGGTCGCTGACTCATCGTCGATGTTGCGCAATCCGGCGCCGAAGTTCGCTTCCGCTTCTCGCAGGATATGTTCGCTCGGCGTTGGCAGGCTGGCGCGCACGTCGCGCGTCGTGCGCGCTTCTTCTTCCGCGGCGATGCGCGAGAGAATGACGCGCGCCGCTTCGCGCGCCGCCTTGTCCCACGGCGCCGTCAGCGAGGCGACGAGATTGGCCTGCGAACGCAGAATGACGCCGTCCTCGATGATCTTCAGCGCGTTCGCCGCGAGCGTCGCGCCTGTCGTCGTGATGTCGACGATGAGATCGGCGGAGCCGGCGGCGGGCGCGCCTTCGGTGGCGCCGGAACTCTCAACGATCCGATAGTCGGACACGCCGTGCGCGGCGAAGAAGCGTCGCGTCGTGTTCACATATTTCGTCGCGACGCGCAGTCCGCGGCCGTGGCGCGCGCGAAATCCATCGGCGACGTCGGCAAGATCGCTCATGTAGCGCACGTCGATCCAGGCTTGCGGAACCGCGACGACGACATTCGCGGCGCCAAACCCAAGCGGGGCGAGAAGCTCCACTTTCTTGTCGGCGTCGGCGATCTCCTCGCGCACCAGATCCTCGCCGGTGACGCCGAGATGGGCTTCGCCCAAGGCCAGACGACGCGTGATCTCGGAAGCGGAGAGATAGGCGACTTCCGCGCCTTCGACTCCGGCGACGGCGCCGCGATAGTCCCGCGCGCCGCGGCCTTGCGTCAGCTCCAGGCCAGCGCGCGCGAAGAAGGCGGCGGCGTTCTCCTGCAGCCGGCCTTTTGACGGGGAGGCGATAATGAGTTTTTGCGCGGGCGCCATCATGCTTCTCTCGCGCTCGGGGAAAGACGGTCGATCCAGATCGCGGCGCCGACAGCCGGTATGTCCGACGCTGCGCCGAGCGTCTTGAGCAGTCGGTCGTAGCGTCCGCCGCCGATCACTGGCGCGCCGTCGCTGGAGTGGCGGGCCTCGAAAACGAAGCCGGTGTAATAGTCGAGATGACGCGCAAAACTTGCCGAGAAGCGGATCTCGTGAGCGGCGAGGCCGCGCGCGCTAATGGCCTCAGCGCGCGCGTCAAAGCCGTCCAGCGCGGCGGAGAGGTCAAGCTGCGCGTCGGCGGCCAGCCGGCGCATGGCTGCGGAAGCTGAGTCGGGCGCGCCTTCGATGGTGAAAAAAGTCTCCGCCAGCGCGCGCGTCTCGTCGGAAACGCCCGCGCCTTCGGCGAGCGTCGCCTGATCGAGAAAGCGTTCGGCGATTTCAGCCGCGCTGCGGCCGCCGACGGCGGTGATGCCGGCGATGGACAACAAGTCCTCGACGAGACGGCGCGCATCCGACGGGTCGACTTTCGTCAGCGCCGCCAAGACGCCCGACTGTTCCGATCCGCCATTGCGTTCGGGCGACGCAAAAATATCGGATATCCTTTGGCCGCGCGCGTGCCCGGCCGCCAGACGCCGGCGCCAGACCGGCGGCATCTCGAGCCGTTCGAGGAAGGCGGCGACGAGCCCGGCGTCGCCGATCAGAACCTTGAGCGCCGTCGCGCCGGCCGCCCCCGCGGCGTCGAGGGAAGCGGCCAGAATTTCGACGTCCGCGGCTTCGCGGTCCTGGCGGCCGAAGCTCTCCAGCCCCGCCTGAAGAAACTCCCCGTCGCCGGTCGCGCCATGTTCAGGCGCGCGAAAGATCGAGCCGCCGTAAGCGTATGCGGCCGGATCGCCCGCCCGAGCGGAGGCGAGATAATCCAGGCAGACCGGAATCGTATATTCCGGCCGCAGGCAAAATTCAGCGCCTGAGCCATCGCTCGTCAGGTAAAGCCGGCCGCGGAAATCCTCTCCGGATCGATCCAGAAAGACATGCGCCGGCTGCAGGAGGCGCGGCTCGCAGCGTGCGAACCCCTCGCGCGCGAAATGCGCAAGAATGGCCGCAAGGCTGGTGGCTTCGCGTTCTGCTGAAGTGGCGGTGACGGCGTTCAAGCGCAAATTCCTCGAAATTTGCGCTCTCTTTAGCAAGTGCGCCGCGCGGGCGCACCCCTGCTCCGGGCGAAAGGTGAACGCCCCAAAGCAAAGGCCGCGGTCCAAAGCCTTGCATCCCTCCCTCTCGTCTGCCAAATAAGGGGCCGGGAGGTTGGCGGTGGACGCTTCACTCGCCAACCGGGTCAGGTCCGGAAGGAAGCAGCCCTAACGAGCTTGGGCGGGTCTTCGTTCAGCCTCCCACCTTCTTCGGCGAGCAGCGAATGGCGTAGCGCAATACACTGCGCTGTTCGTCGCTCGTCTGCCGCCGGATGGATGCAGATGGACCACGAGCACGATCCGCCGAGGCCATCGCTGGCGCCCGCCGAGGGCGGACCTTCGCTGTTTGGCGCCGATCAGGCGCCGCCGTCGGCCTATCGCGTGCTGGCTCGCAAATACCGACCGACCACCTTCGCAGACCTGATCGGCCAAGAGCCGATGGTGCGCACGCTCGAAAACGCATTCGATCTCAACCGAATTCATCAGGCCTATCTGCTGACCGGCGTGCGCGGCGTCGGCAAGACGACGACCGCGCGCATTCTCGCGCGCGCGTTCAACTATGAACTGCCGGCGGGAGACGGGCGGCCCGCGATCAATCAGCCGACGATTCATATGGAGGAGCTCGGCGTCCACTGTCAGGCGATCATCGACTCGCGCCATGTCGACGTGCTCGAAATGGACGCCGCCTCGCACACCGGCATCGACGACATCCGAGAGATCATCGACAACGCCCGTTACCGCCCGGTCATGGCGCGAACCAAAGTCTACATCATCGACGAAGTGCATATGCTCTCGAAGGCCGCGTTCAACGGTCTCTTAAAGACGCTTGAAGAGCCGCCTGAGCATGTGAAGTTCATCTTCGCGACGACGGAAATCGACAAGGTGCCGGTGACGGTGCGCTCGCGCTGCCAGCGCTTTGATCTGCGCCGCATCGACGCCGGCCTGCTCGCCAATCATCTGCTGGGCGTCTGCAAGGCCGAAGGCGTCGCCATCGAGCCGGAAGCGCTCGCCATGATCGCGCGTGCGGCGGAAGGCTCGGCGCGCGATGCTTTGTCCTTGCTCGATCAGGCGATCGCCTATGGCGCGGCCCATTCGGCCGGCGGCGCGATCGCCGCGGAGGATTTGCGGCTGATGCTCGGCGTCGCCGACAAGGCGCGAATCATCGACCTTTTCGAAGCGGCGATGTCGGGCGATATCGCCAAGGCGATCGCCATTCTCGAAGATCAGTACAACGGCGGCGCCGATCCGGCGCAGGTGCTGCTCGAACTCGCCGAATTCACGCATCTCGCCACGCGCCTGAAGCTTGCGCCGGAGACCGCCCAGTCGGCGGCGCTGACGCCCGAAGAGAAACGTCGCGGCGAAGAGGCCGCAACGCGCCTCTCGGTTCCCGCGCTCACGCGCGCCTGGCAGATCCTGATGAAAGGCGTTGAGGAGTTGCGCGGCTCGCAGCGGCCATTGGCGGCGGCCGACATGGTGCTTGTGCGGCTCGCTTACGCCGCCGACATGCCTTCGCCGTCGGAGGCGCTGCGCCGCCTGGGGTTTGGCGAGAACGCATCGAGCGCCGACTCCGGGGCGCCCTCAACGCGAAGCGCAGCGCCTGCCGGAGCTGGCGCTGCGCCGCAAGCGCGCGGCGGCGGCCAAGGATTCGCGCTGGCGCCCCGCTCCGCCGCGCCTCAGCCCTCCGCAGCGCCGGCGCCAGGAATCATCATCGAGAGCTTCGATGCGCTTGTCGCGCTTGCCGCGCAGAAACGTGACATGCGCCTCAAGATCGGGCTCGAATCCGAAGTGCGGCTGGTGCGGTTCGAACATGGACGGATCGAATTTGAACTCGCGCCGGGCGGCGCGCGGGAACTGGCGTCGACTCTGATGCAGAGGCTTCAGGCCTGGACCGGCGAGCGCTGGATGGTGTCGGTCGTCGCCTCCGGCGGCGCGCCGACGCTCAAGGAGCAGCGCGACGCGGAGGAGCGCAAGCGCCGCTCCTCGCTCGAGTCGGATCCGCTCGTCGCGAGCGTGCTCGCGCGTTTTCCCGGCGCGCAGATCGTCGCCGTGCGGGGCAGGGACGAGGGCGCAGCGTCCGCCGAAACGCTCTATGATGACGCGACGCCAATCGAGGAAGACGACGGAGACGCGCAATGATGGACTTCATGGGCCTGATGAAGCAGGCGCAGCAGATGCAGGCCAAAATGGCCGAAGCGCAGCTGGAGCTCGAACAGACCGTCGTCGAAGGCGAGGCGGGCGGCGGCATGGTGAGGGTCGCGCTCACCGCCAAAGGCGGGATGAAAAGCATTTCCATCGACCCGAGTCTGTTGACGCCCGACGAAAAGGAAATTCTTCAAGACCTGATTCTCACGGCCCACATGCAGGCGCGCGCCAAGGCGGAGGAGGCCATGGCCGAAAAAATGAAAGCGCTCACCGGCGGGCTGCCGTTGCCGCCAGGCTTTAAGTTGCCGTTTTGATGCATATTGCTGCAATTCTCGCGTCATGGCCCGGCCTTGAGCCGGCCATCCACGTGATGACGCCGCCCAAAGCTTCCAATTATACGTAGCATTCTGACTTGGATGCCCGCGACAAGCGCGGGCATGACGCGAAACCACATGAGGCGTTGATCCGGCTATGGCGGAAAAGGTGGCCGGTCCCGAGATCGAAAAACTCGTGCAGCTCCTGGCCAAATTGCCGGGGCTCGGTCCGCGGTCGGCGCGGCGCGCGGCGCTGCATCTCATCCGCAAACGCGAAGAACTGCTGGCGCCGCTCGCCGAAGCGATGCGCGTCGCACATGAGCGCATCGTCGTTTGCTCGGTCTGCGGCAATATCGATACGAGCGATCCGTGCACGATCTGTCGTGACGCGCGCCGCGACGAATCGATCCTGGTCGTCGTCGAGACGGTCGCCGATCTCTGGGCTCTGGAGCGGGCAGGGCTGCTCAATGCGCGCTATCACGTGCTCGGCGGCGTGCTGTCGCCGCTCGACGGCGTCGGCCCCGACGATCTCTCTATCGCGAGCCTCGTCACGCGCGTGCGCGCCGGAGAGACCGGCGAAGTCGTTCTCGCGGTCAACGCAACGGTCGACGGCCAGACGACCGCGCATTACATCGCCGATGTGCTGGCGCCGTCAGGCGTGAAGGTGACGCGGCTCGCCCATGGCGTGCCGGTCGGCGGCGAACTCGACTATCTCGATGAGGGAACGCTTGCGGCGGCGCTGGAGCGCCGGACAGCGTTCTAGAGGGCGTTTTTGAGAGCCGTCATGGCTGGCCTGATACAGCCATCCAGCGCAGGAAGCGATCACTTCGCTGCGGTTTTCGATGTGATGATCTTGTCCCAGTCCTCGACGCCGATCTCGCCGGTGTATTTGTCGCCATTGACAAAAAAGGTCGGCGTAGAGCTGACGCCAAATTTCTCGGCGGCGCGATTACGCACCTTATTGACGTTCTCGTAAAGCGTCTGATCCTTTAGGACGGCCTCGAACTTCTCCTGGCCGACGCCAGCCTGTTTCAAGACATTGGCCAGACCGTCGAGCGGCTTATCGGAGAAGGCCCAGTTCTTCTGCTGCGAGAACAGAAGATCGACCGTCGCGTCGCGCTTGTCGCCGAGTTCGCGCGCCAGCATGAAGGCGGCCGTCGCGAGCGGATCGAGCGGGAACTCCCGCAAAATGAATTTCGCCTTGCCCGTGTCGATATAGTTCTTCTTCAGCTCCGGGTACACGTCGTGATGGAACGCCGCGCAGTGGCTGCACGTCATCGAAGCATATTCGACGATCGTCACGGGAGCGTTCTCCGCGCCTTCCACCACATCCGGCAGGGCGTTCGGCGCCATCAGGTCATCGATCGCGACTTTGCCCGAAGGCGACTTGTCGGCAAGGGCGGGCGCTGCGGCGACGAGCGCGCAGGCGGCGCCGACAAGAAAACCACGACGGGGCATAAAAGCGAAGGGCATGTGCGTTCCGTAACTGTTGCGAAGCCGAAGACCATAACGTCTTCGACAATTGTGGCAAATCAAATCTGGCGAGGATGTGGAGCCGCTATGCGGGCGCTACAGCCCGTGTTTCGGCCGAATGAACCAGTAAAGCACGCCGATAAAAGCGAGCACGACGCCGAACCAGAAAACGACGTCGCCGAGCATCAGGTCCCTCATGGTGTAGCTTAGAACGCTGACCAGCAAGCCGCCGATCGCTATCCAGAGCGGACGCTGACCGCGTTCCTTCTCCGCCGGCCGCTTCTTCGGTAGCCCGGACACGCGCCTCTCCTTCTGCGTTCCCTTGGTGGTTCGGCCGTCTTTCAGCTTGCTTGCAAGCGATGACGGCGCTTTTGCGCGAGAGCAGGTTCTGAAAAAGTTGACGGACTTTTTCGATGGGAACCTGCTCCAACTTTTGATTTTGAGCGATTCCTTATCGATCACATGAGCCCATGTGATCGGGAAGCGCTCTAGAGTTTCCGATTGCGGTCCCACAGTCAAGAACGGGCATAAAAAAACAGCCGCTCGACGCGGCTGTCTTCTTCACATTGCTGCGCGTCGAGGTTAGCGCGAATAGAACTCGATGACGAGGTTCGGCTCCATCTGCACGGGGTAGGGCACCTCCGTCGCATGCGGCACCCGGATGAGCTTCGCGGTCATCTTGGAGTGGTCGACGTCGTAATATTCCGGCGCGTCGCGCTCGGCGAGCTGAACCGCCTCGAGCACGGTCACGGCCTGTTTCGAGGCTTCCTTCACCTCGATCACGTCGCCGACCTTCACCTGATAAGATGGAATGTTGACGCGCTTGCCGTTGACGCGGATGTGGCCGTGATTGACGAATTGGCGCGCGGCGAAAACCGTCGGAACGAATTTCGCGCGATAGACGATCGCGTCAAGGCGCCGCTCCAAAAGGCCGATCAGATTATCGCCCGAGTCGCCCTTTAATCGGATCGCTTCCGCATAATATTTGCGAAACTGCTTTTCGGAGATATTGCCGTAGTAGCCCTTGAGCTTCTGCTTGGCTTTGAGCTGGGTGCCATAGTCGGAGAGCTTGCCCTTGCGCCGCTGTCCGTGCTGTCCGGGGCCATATTCGCGGCGATTGACGGGGCTCTTCGGCCGGCCCCAGATGTTCTGGCCCAGGCGGCGGTCGAGCTTATATTTTGATTCTGCGCGCTTCGTCACTTTGACTCTCGTCCTCTCATGGTCGCGTTTGAGGCGTGCGAGAGGCGAAAGACGAAATGCGTCCGGAGCGTTGCGCTCGGACGTCGTCCAGATTCGCGTCTCTCGCCGCCCCCGGCCAGCGCCGGGGCTTCAAGAACGCGCCCTCCTCTGCCGTCAACCGGCCGACAGGCGTTTGCAGCAAACGCCACGGGTGCTGGCCTGGCGCGAACGGGCCGCGTCAGGCTCGTGGGGAGCTAAAGGAAAGCGCTCCCTAAGTCAAGATTTCTTGAGAAAAGCCGACTTACGGCCACCAGAACGGGAAACCCTCATCGTAGGGCACGATCATGCTCGCGTTATAGGGCGGCCGCTGCGGAAGCGTCTCCTGCATATACCAGCTGCGCTGGTTGCGCTCGATCGGATCGTGATTGAGGTAGGTCTGCTGCACCATGTAGCGGTTGGTGCTGCCGACCGGCACCTGGGTGCCGGGATCGAGCCAGCTGCGGCGCTGGATGTCGATCGGACCGCGGGCGCAACAAGCATCGCTCGAGGATACGCGATAGCGGGACTTGGCGAGCGCATCGCCCGCCGCGAACAACACCAGACAGGCGAGCCCCGCCGACAGCACTTTATTCCTGCGCATCACGATCCCCTTTTGGACTGAACGCCGTAGATCATAATAGCGGATCGTTTCGCAAAAGCGAATTAAAGCGGGCTTATCCCGCCAGCAATCCGTCGTCAGGGTGAATGCGGAGCGCCTAGCGCGTGATCTGTGCGCCTTGGCGCGATGGCCGCGCATGCGCGCGGCGCGCGCCCTGCGTTGGACGCGCGGCGTTCTTTTGCGCTGGGATGGTCGCGGTCAGGTCGTCGCGCGAGATGTCGCCGCAGCCAATGGCGCGCGTCGACGCCGCTTGTGCGAAGAAGTCGTTCAGCGCCGGATTATCCGGACTCGCCGTGTAGTTGATGCGGTCGAGCAGGCAGCCGAGCGCGACCCGGTCGATCGGTTTCGCCGATTCGCCGCAGGCCAGTCCGGCGATTTCGAGGGCGAGCTTCCCATCGATGAAACGCGCCGCAATGCAGCTTCGTTCGCTCGCCACGACGCCCTCGGATGCGGTTTGCGAGAGCCGTATTTCGGCCGTCTCAAACGCCCCGAATTTGGTGATGAGCGCGCTCGGCTGGCCGATCTTCGCGACGTTAAGGCCGGCCTGGACGGCGTGTCGGGCCATGTCGAGGAAGAAATCGGACGTCTTTTCCTTGTCGATGATATCCTGATGAATATCGACGCGCATGAATGGCGCGCCCATTGCGAATTGCCCGATGGCGATCGTGTCGATACGGCCAGAGCCGTTCTCGCTGTCGCGCACGGCGATCGTTTTTTTCTCCCGGTCGAATTCCGGCGCGGCGATGTCGAATGCGCTGAAGGGCTTCGCCATCAGCGCCGAAGCCTCGATGGCTTCGACGGAAATTTTGGTGGAAATCTTGCGCGAGGGTGCGACAGGGACGCGCGGTTGCTCGACGTTCGCCGCGACTTTCGGTTCCGCGATCCTGGGTCCGCGCGGAAGAAGGACGAGCGCGGCGAAGAGAATGAGCGTCGCGCCGACGCCCATTCCGATCGCTGCGCGGACGCCCGCCGGGCGGGCGCGCAGCGGCTGCGCATAACGCCTGTAGTTGGGGTCCAGTTCGGCAACGCTCATGAGACGCGACTCCGGCGGCCCGCGGCGGCCGCGGGCGGAAAACGCGCCGAGTTTGCGCAGTTGTTTCAAAAGTTAGCGTTAACGGCCCGGCGCGAATTGAGGCATGGTGAATGAAAGGTTTACGCGACGCGCAGAGAAAAGCCCGCGCCTTGAGGGCGCGGGCCTGAAACTGGTGGTGAAGGAGATCTTACTCCTCTTCGTCCTTCTTGGCTTTCTTGGGCGTCTCTTCGCGGGCCTTGAGCGCCGCGCCAAGAATATCGCCGAGCGACGCGCCGGAGTCGGCCGAGCCATATTGCGCGATGGCCTCCTTCTCTTCGGCGACTTCGAGCGCCTTGATCGAGACGGAGACCTTGCGGGCCTTGCGGTCGAACAGCGTCACGCGGGCGTCGACCTTCTCGCCGACGGCGAACCGTTCAGGGCGCTGGTCGGCGCGGTCGCGAGCGAGTTCGCTGCGCTTGATGAAGGTGGAGAGATCGGTGCCGGCGATCTTCACGTCGATGCCGGACTCCTTCACCTCGATCACTTCGCAGGTGACGACGAGGCCCTTTCTGAGCTCGCCGCCTTCTTCGGCGCTGACGGAAGCGAACGGATCGCCCGCAAGCTGCTTGACGCCCAGTGAAATGCGCTCCTTCTCGACGTCGACGTCGAGGACCTGGGCGTTGATCGTGTCGCCCTTCTTATACTCCTCGATGACCTGCTCGCCGGGACGGTTCCAGTCGAGATCCGACAGATGGACCATGCCGTCCACGTCGCCGTCGAGGCCGATGAAGAGTCCGAACTCGGTCTTGTTCTTCACTTCGCCAGAGACGGTCGAGCCGACCGGATGCTTCTCGGCGAAGGCCTCCCACGGATTCTGCAGGCACTGCTTGAGGCCCAGCGAGATTCGGCGTTTGACCGGATCGACTTCGAGCACCTGAACGTCGACTTCCTGGCTCGTCGAGACGATCTTGCCGGGATGGACGTTCTTTTTCGTCCAGCTCATTTCCGAGACGTGGACGAGGCCTTCGATGCCAGGCTCCAGTTCGACGAAAGCGCCGTAGTCGGTGATGTTTGTCACGCGGCCGTGGAATCTGGCGCTGATCGGATATTTCGCCTCGATGCCCTGCCAGGGATCCTCGAGCAGCTGCTTCATGCCGAGCGAGATGCGGTGCGTCTCGTGATTGATCTTGATGATCTTCACCTTGACGGTCTGACCGATGGTCAGCACCTCGGACGGGTGATTGACGCGCCGCCAGGCGATATCGGTGACATGCAGCAGACCGTCAATGCCGCCGAGATCCACGAAGGCGCCGTAGTCGGTGATGTTCTTCACGACGCCGTCGATCACCTGTCCCTCTTCGAGGTTGGCGACGATCTCGTGGCGCTGCTCGGCGCGGCTCTCTTCGAGCACGGTGCGGCGCGAGACGACGATATTGCCGCGCCGGCGGTCCATCTTCAGGATGTGGAACGGCTGCGGGACGTTCATCAGCGGGCCGACGTCGCGGATCGGTCGGATGTCGACCTGGCTGCGCGGCAGAAAGGCCACGGCGCCGTCGAGGTCGACGGTGAAGCCGCCCTTGACCTGATTGAAGATGACGCCCTCGACCTTTTCATTGGTCTCGAAGGCCTTTTCGAGCTTGACCCAGCTCTCTTCGCGCCGCGCCTTGTCGCGCGAAATGACGGCTTCGCCGAGCGCGTTCTCGACGCGCTCCAGATAGACTTCGACCTCTTCGCCCACTTGGGGAGCGGGGTCGCGGCCATAGCCGGTGAATTCCTTGATGGCGACGCGGCCCTCGGTCTTGAGGCCGATGTCGATGACGGCGACATCCTTTTCGATGGCGACGACGCGGCCCTTGATGACGGAGCCTTCGAAGGCCTCGTTCTGGCCATAGCTCTCATCAAGCAGAGCGGCGAAATCTTCGCGCGTAGGCGCGCGATCGGTCGTGGCGGACATTTGTTCTCCCGAGAGCCCAGAGAGGGCGGCGCCGGCAAGGGTTAGCGTTGCAGATCGGCTTTCGGCGATCGGACGTCCCCCGCGGCTAAAACGCGAGGCTGGACGAAAAGTTCGCTAAGCGAACTGCCGGCGCGGCCCGATGTCGAAAACCAAAGCGAATGCCCCGGCTTGGTTACCGAGGCGGGGCCTATCTACCAGCGGCGCGCCGCCGTCGCAAGCGCGCCGAAAAGAAAAGAGTCGACGCAGCCTGCGCAAAGCTATGATATTGCACTGCAATAAGTTAACAATATACTGTTTTAATATAATAATCATAATGCAAAAGGGCTCGTTTGTTGGCGAATTTCTCGCTAGCGGAATCGCAGCCGCACGCATAGTCTGCGTCCTACTGCCACGCTTCGGCGCGCCGCCAAGCGTCAGCGCCGGCGCGCCCGCCGCCCGGAGCAACATTGGCGCGCCGGGCCGCTTGGCCGAAGCCCAGTAGAACTTCGCTTTCGCCGTCCAGACGGCGAGAGCGTCGACTTCCCGTCGTTGCGACGGGGATATAAAGAGGAGAAGAGATGAAGACGAATATTATTTCAGGTTCGGCTCTCGCCGCCGCCGCCGTCGCCCTTGCTCTGAGCGGCGCATCGGTTGCGCCCGCCCACGCGCATTCCGCGAAGTCGACCCACGCGAAGACCCATTGCGGGGCCAAGGGAACATGCCGCGGCATGGCCAAGTGCCACCACAAGGCGCAGTGTCACCATCACAAGGGTCGCTGCAACATGAAGAGCCGCTGCCACAGCAAGTAATCGGCTTGCGCGGGGGCGGCGCCTACAGCCGTCCCCGCCACGCTGATGCGGCTCCGGCATGAGCGGCGATGCCTGAGAGGGGAACACGTCATGGAAAAACCCGCGCCGCTTGGCTACGGCTTGGGTCTGCGGCCAATCTATTATGAAGAGATCCTGTCGTCGCGCCCGCCGATCGACTGGTTCGAAATCATTTCTGAAAACTACATGCTCGCCGGCGGCCGGCCGCTGGCGATGTTGGAGCGGATACGCGCCGATTATCCCGTCGTCATGCATGGCGTCTCGATGTCGCTTGCGTCAACCGACCCGCTCAACTTCGACTATTTGCGGCAGTTGAAGGCGCTTGCTGAACGTGTCCAGCCGGCATGGGTTTCAGATCACATCGCCTGGACAGGCGTTCATGGCGTGACGCTTCACGATCTGCTGCCGATTCCCTACACGCGCGAGTCGCTCGCGCATGTCGTCGAGCGCATCCAACGGGTGCAGGACTTTCTCAAGCGCCGGCTGGTCGTTGAGAACGCCTCGACCTACGTGTCCTTTGTCGATTCCGAGATGAGCGAACACGAGTTCGTTCGCGAAATGGCCGAGCGCGCCGATTGCCTGTTGCTGCTCGACGTCAACAATGTTTTCGTTTCGAGCTTCAACCACGGCTTCGATCCCGTCGCCTTCATCGATGGCGTTCCGGCTGAGCGCGTCGTGCAATTTCACATGGCGGGTCATACCAACAATGAGACTCATCGCGTCGACACACACGACCAGCCGGTCTGTGACGAGGTCTGGGCGCTGTACGAGCACGCGCGTCGTCGCTGCGGCGACGTCTCCGCCATGATCGAGCGCGATGACAATTATCCGCCGCTTGCGGAGCTTTTGGACGAACTCCAGAATATGCGTGATATCGACGCCCGTATCTCAAAAGTGCAAGCGCTCAGCGCGGCATGAAACTCGCCGATTTTCAGTCTCTGTTTCAGCAGCGCGTGCTGGCCGGCTCTGGAGAGGCGGACAAGCCTCTTCTGAAAAAATTGAGGCCGTCGCCGCGCGGCGCCACGCCAGAGACGCTGCTGGACGTCTATCAGACCGGCTACCGCATTCGACTGGCGGACTTTGTCTCGCAGGATCACCCGGGGCTGCGCGCGATTCTCGGAGACGAGGCGTTTGACGCGCTGGTCCACGACTACATCGACCAATGTCCGTCGCGCGATCCGAACGCCCGCTGGTTTACGACCGGACTGCCGGACTTCATGCGCGAGAATGCGCGCTGGCGCGACGATGGCGCGGCCGTGTCCATGGCGCTGTTTGAGCGCGCCATGGTCGACGCCTTCGACTCCGCTGACGAAACGCCGGTGACGGTGCAGGCGCTGGCGGGATTTGCGCCCGACGATTGGGCGCGGCTCGCTTTCGAATTCGACCCGAGCCTCACGCTGCTCGAACTCGTCGCTGGCACGATCGAGGCCTATAGCGCGGCGATCAGCGAGGAGGCGCCGGCGAAAGTCGATAAGCCCGCGGCGGGCGATCACATCGAATATGCCGCCGTATGGCGCGTCGATCATGAATCCGCCTATCGCCAGCTCGAGCCCGACGAATATGTCGCGCTGTCCGAAGCGCGCGCCGGCCACGCCTTCGGCGACATTTGTCAGATGACCGCCTTTCAGCAGGCGGGCGAGATTGCGCCGGAGCGGCTGGCGCAATCGCTGTCGAGCTGGTTTGAGGACGGCATGATTATCGGCGTGCGCGTCCGCGGGGACGATCAGTCTTCGAATACGCCTTCAAGCGCGTAGTGCTGGACGCTCTTGCGGTTGGCGATGAGTTCGTCGGCCGTCGGCTCGCCCTTCATGGCGCGAGAGATCGCGAGCTTCGTCGCTTGGTAATTGGTGCGATAGAGGTCTTTCTTGTCGAGTTCCGCATGGGTGGCGCAACGCGGATCGAGCCAGACCATGATGATCATGCACAGGTCGTTGAGCTGATCCTTCGGGAGAATTCCTTCGGCGACGCAGTCGACGATGGCGTCGCCGGTCGCCGCTTGCACCACGCCGCCAAGAAGCTCGACGTAATCTTCCGATTTGACCGTCATTTTGGTGGTCATCATCGTCGACGGCCGCACCTGCTGGTTGAGGTCGCGGATGACGAACATGCGCGGATGGCCGGCGACCTGACCCGCCATGCTGGCGAAGGCGTGCCCGACCGGTCCCTTGACATTGCCGATCATGACTTCCGGCATGGCGTCGGTATATTGTCCGTCCGCGGCCAGAACCGTCGCTTCGCCCGTCGCCAGCCAGATATGCTCGGTCATTTTCCATCCCCTGCAATGAAGTGGCTGGGAAATAGCATTGAGGCGGGCAGTAGGGAAGGCCAAGTGCGGCGCGCTCTTGGCGCGGACAGAGCAAAAGTCGATTTGGGAAAGATGTGAATATAGTGGTATTTTTGCGAGACGTCGGATCGTTTGTGCGCTCAGTGGCCATCGCCTTGCTGGCTGCGGCCGCGCCAATGTTCGGATTTTATTTTCTTCTGACAAGCCAGCTGGCGCCCGTTCGCGAACCTCTCTGGAGTTTGCCGACGATCTTCATTCCGGCTGTTTATTGCTGCCTTTGGCTCTTGAGGCGCGAACGCAGTTTCCGCTCGGCGAGCTTTGCTCTAAAACTGACATTGGTTCACGCTGCCGCGATGCTGGCGCTTCTGGCGCTCGGTTGGTGGCGGAACGTCGCGGTCGCGGCTCTGTTCTTTGACAGCCTGCTCCTTTTTGCGCTGCTTGGCCCTGTCACTGAGAAACGAGAATCATCGGAGCGCTACGCTTTCTCGAAAGCCACTATCTTTTGGATCGGAACTATTCTCGCTATTTTTTTGCCGCTCGGCTTTCTCAATTCGGTCGTCGTTGTTTTTCGCGCCGAGCAACTGGCTGGAGAGCGACCCTATTGCATCCAATATGCAAACGACGCAGACCGCAGTCCTCGATACGATTCAGTGCGCAGCGTCTTTGATCTCTCGATTTTCAGGTTGCTAAACAGATCCAGCGGCGGGGGCAATACCGGCGTGACGTTTGAATGGAAGCACCATGGCCTGCTCGCGCTTGATGATGACGTTCGTCGCTACTACAACTGGTCTTATGCTTATGAGGAATTTCGTGATGAGGTTGTCAATCGCGGGTTGTTCGATAACGACGTTTTCCGACCCGAAATAGTTTGTCGCGTTGAACCTCATTTCGCGATGAAACTTCCGCTCTGGAGTGGATCGCGCGATTAATGGACACTTTGTTCCAGCATAGCTGAGCAGTCCCCACTCAGGGCGCGTGCGCGACGGTTTCGCTGGTTTGTGTCACGGTATTGACGCACTCGCGAACGCCACCGCATTTCTGCCCACCATCGTCGAAAGCACCGGTTTTTCGTTCGCAAGTTGTTCCGCCAACCCGCGCTTGATGCGCGTGACCAGCCCTGGCCCTTCATAAACCAACGCGGAATAAAGCTGCACGAGCGTCGCGCCCGCTTCGATCTTGGCGAGCGCCGCATCGGCGCTGTCGACGCCGCCGACGCCGATCAGCGGGAACTGTCCTTCAACGCGCAAAAATGTTTGCGCGAGCATGCGCGTCGAGAGATCGAACAAAGGCGCGCCGGAGAGGCCGCCGCTCTGCTTCGCAAATGGCGAGCGCAGCGTCGGGGGCCGCGAAATCGTCGTGTTCGACACAATCATGCCGTCGATGGGCTGATCGCGTGCGACGCGCACGATGGCGTCGAGCTGTTCGAGCGTGAGATCGGGCGCGATTTTGAGGAGCAGGGGACGCCGAATGGGCGCCGCGTCGCGCGCCTCGATGACGCGCGCGAGGAGATCGGACAGCGCTTCCGGCTCCTGAAGATCGCGCAGGCCGGGCGTATTGGGCGAACTTACATTGATCGTGAAATAGCTCGCGACGTCGGCGAAGGCATGCACGCCCGCGACATAGTCGGCGACGCGATCGCCAGCGTCCTTGTTGGCGCCGATGTTGACGCCGACGATTCCTCGCCGCGCGCGCTTCGACAGGCGCGCCAACGCCGGCGCATGGCCTTCATTGTTGAAGCCGTAGCGATTGATGACGGCGCGATCCTCGATGAGTCGAAAGGCGCGGGGACGCGGATTGCCGGGCTGCGCGCGCGGCGTCAGCGTGCCGACTTCGACGAAGCCGAACCCCAAACCGAGCATCGCGTCTGGGACTTCGGCATTTTTGTCGAAGCCTGCCGCGAGGCCGATCGGATTGGGAAAGTCGAGCCCGAAGGCGTGGACCGCGAGACGCGGATCATTCGTCGGCGGCGCGCGACGGGGCAGCAGTTTCAGCGCCGCAATCGTCGCATGATGCGCCGTTTCAGCGTCGAGCAGACGCAAAAGCGGCGATGCGATCGCGAAGGCGTCCGTCATTCCAGGACGGCCGAAAAATCGTGCCGGCCGTTCGCGCCTAAGGGCAGCGGATGGACGCGCGCAACCGACTCGAGAGGAAGCGGCGCATAAAGATGCGGGAAGGGCGCGCCGCCGCGCGAAACCTCCCATCTGAGCGCCTCGCCGAGCGCGGCGGCGTTCACCGCGACGAGCAGCAGATCAGTTTGGCCGGCGAAATATTTCGCCGCTGTTTCCTCGACCTGATCCGCGGCCGAAAAATGAATGAAGCCGTCGGCGAGGTCGACCGCCGCGCCGCTAAAGACGCCCGCCGCCTCCGCCGCGCGCCACTCGGATTGCGAAACGATTTTGTAGATATGAGTCACCGGCCCACCAGCCTTTGCTCCACGCGCCGAGTCACTCCGCGGCGTGCGGGGTTCTCTGCGCAGCGGCCGCCAGCGCGGCGCGGCGCGGCAGACGCGCGATCATGCCGATGAGCGCGCGGTCGGAGAGCGCCACCAGCCGCTCGCCGCGGTTCAGCCAATTGACCGCGTCCTCGATCGTCTCGGCGTCGGCGATTTTCGTTTCGGCCAAGGCGCGGTCCGCGGTGATCTGACCGCGCTGCCTCGGGCGTCGTGTCGGCAGCCAGCTTTCGTGCAGCGCGCGCAACTCCGGATCGGCGTGGATGGCCAACAGACCATTGACGTCATCTTCCCCGGCGCGCGCCAGCGCTTTCGAGAGCGCCTTGCCGCGCTTGGCGATCGGCGGCGTCGTGGTTTCTTCGGGTGTCGTCAGCACGCCGGCGCGACGAAACATCAGGCCCAGCCAACGTTGACTCGTCGCCCAGGAAATCAGGATCGCAAGCACGAGGCCGGCGATCGTCGGCGACATCCAGGCGACGAGCGAGGGCGAAATCATGAAGCCTGCGATGAGGCTTAAGAGGCCCAGCGCCACGTGCCACATGTGGCGGCGAACGATATCGCCAAACGGCACCGAGCCGTCGTCGCGTCGCTGGGGATCCCAACCGGTATCGAAGCCGAAAACGATGTGCAGCACATGGCCGGTCTGAATCAGCATCATGATCGGCGCCAGCAGGGCGGACAGCACGACTTCGAAAAGGGTCGAGATCAGCAGCATGATCACGCCGCCGGAGCCTTTGCGCGTTTCCGGCTCATAAATGGCGACGATCAGGCCCAACATCTTGGGGGCGAGCAGAATGCCCATCGTCAGTCCGAAGAGTTCGAGCGACCGTTCGGCGTCGAAGCGCGGGAAGGTCGGAAAGAGCGCAAATTCGCCGGTAAAATATTCGGGTCGGAAATAGCTCGCCTGGAAGACGATGACGATGCCGATGAGAAGTTGCAGCAGCCAGAGCGGCGATGTCAGATAGCCGAAAATGCCCGTGAGAAAATGCTGCCGCGACGCCCAGTGAAAGCCTTTGCCGAGCAGTACCCGCGAATGCTGCAAGTTGCCCTGACACCAGCGGCGGTCGCGAATCGACAGGTCGATCAGGGAAGGCGGGCTTTCCTCATAGGAACCGCCGAGCGTCGGCGTCATGTAGACCGCGTATCCGGCGCGGCGGATAAGCGCGGCTTCGACGAAGTCATGGCTCAGGATATGGCCGCCCCAAGGCGGCCGGCCGTGCAAGTCGGGCAGGCCGCAGTATCGGGCGAAGGCCTCCGTGCGGATGATCGCGTTATGCCCCCAATAATTGCCGTCGCGGCCCATCCAGGCCGTCAGGCCCATCGCGATGACGGGGCCATAGATGCGCGCGGCGAATTGCTGGACCCGGGCGAAGAGCGTGTTCCGATTGATGATCAGCGGAAGGGTCTGGATGATGCCGCTGTCGGGGTCGGCCTCCATTGCGGCGGCGAGCTGCACGATGGTCGGCCCGCTCATCAGGCTGTCGGCGTCGAGCACCACCATGTGCTGATAGGCGCCACCCCAGCGCGAGACGAAATCTTCAATATTGCCCGCCTTGCGTCCGGTGTTCTTTTCACGCCGGCGGTAGAAGATTCGCGCCTGTGGGCCCAGCCGGCGGCGAATGCCGATGAAGGCGCGCTCTTCGGCGACCCAGATGTCGGGATTGGTGGTGTCGGAGAGGAAGAACCAATCGAAATGCGCGCCAAGGCCGGTCGCTTGCACGTCTTCGTAGATCGTCTGCAGGGCGGCGAACACTCGGCTCGGCGCCTCATTGTAGATCGGCATCACGACGGCGGTGGTTTCGGCGAGCGCCGTCGGCAGAGCCGGGCGCCGGCGCCGGCGCATCAGCAGGGCGAAGCCAACGACGCAGCTCGTGAAGGACAGCGCGATCCAGGAGAAGTTCAGCACGAACAACCCCAGCAGCGCCCACTTCAATGTCGTCACCCCGCCGACGTCGACGACCTTATACATCTCGTGAGCGCCATAGGCGGTCAGCGCCAAGCCGCCGCCAAAGGTGACAATCCTCGCAAGCCATGGCGTGCGCCACAGCCAAGGCGCCTCGGTTTTGCGCCGCTGCCGCTTGTCGAATTTGAAAAGGCTTTGCGCCGGCATCGACAGCCGGCTCTCGATCGGGGTCGGCGGGGCGGCGGCGGGATCGGAGCTGGCGGTCCGCCATGCCATTGCCCGCGGCGGATCGTCTGAAGGAGCGAGGGTCACGACGTCCATCGATAAAGCCAGGTCTCGCTGATCGGTCGCTCGTCGGACTGCAAAACGAGCCGAAGCTCGCAGTAGTTCTCGCCGGCAGGGTCTACGTCGAAGACGACGCGGCAGGACTTTGCCGACGGATTTAAATAGGTGCGAATATTCGTCGCCAATCCCGGAGAGGTCGTCAACGCTGCTTTCAGCTGCGTTGTGCGTTGAGGGTCCGCCAACACGTCGCCGGAAAACACGACAATAAAACGGCGGAGCTTGCCGTCCGGCGCACGGCCCGAGCGCGCACTCATGGCGATCGCCAGCGGCGGCCGCGTCGGCGGCTCCCAGCACCAGAACTGCCGATAGGCGAAGGACGTCTCCTTGCCGGCGACGAGAGCGGTTTTGGGCCGCCAATAGGCGACGATATTGGCGTTGATTTCGGACTCCGAGGGAATTTCGACGAGCTGCAGGCCGCCTTCACCCCACTCGCCGAGCGGTTCAATCCATAGCGACGGCCGGCGCTCCCAGTGCTGCTGGTCGTCCTCATAGTCGTCGATGTCGCGCTGTCGGATCAGCGAACCAAAGCCCTGCGGACTGTCGTCGACAAAGGAGGAGAATTGCAGGATCTCACGGTTCGACACGGGTCGCCAGAGCCATTCGCCCTGGCCGCTGAGCATCTGAATGCCGTTGATGTCGGCGACCATCGGCCGCCAATCGTCGAGCCTGGGGCGGTCGAGCGGCGTAAAGAGCGAAGCCCCGGCAAAGCCGGCGATTCCCAAATGATCGACCGCCGTGCGCGGATAGAGCGTCAACTCCGTGTCGATGAGCGTCGCTTCGCCGGGCCGCAGCGTGAAGCGATAGACGCCGGCGACGCTGGGCGAATCGAGCAGAGCATGGATGACGAGCGCGTTGTCGCCGAGCGCGGGCTTCTCGATCCAGAAACTGCGGAAGGCGGGGAATTCCTCGCCGCGCGGATCGGCTGTTCGGATGGAGAGGCCGCGCGCCGTGACGCCCAGATTCTGCCCGCGCGCGACGGCCCGATAGAAACTCGCCCCCTGGAATATGGCGAGTTCCGCTTCGGCGCCGCCATTTTGGGCGTGAAGCACCCGAAAGCCCGAAAAGCTGAGGTCTGGAAGCGTCTCCGGGACATTGAGCGCGCCATAGTCGAAGCGGCTCGCCTCATAAGGCAGTCGCGCGGCGGCGGCGTTCTCCACGACGTAGATATCCACAGCAGCCGCAAAAATATGGCCGCGGTGAAGCGGCTCGATGCTGAAACCCGTGTTGTCGTAACGCCAAATCGCCGCGTCGGGCCTCGTCTTGATCCCGACGAATTGTTCGTAGGAGAGATTAGCGAAGGGTTCGGGCAGGTCGGTTCGCGGCGGCGTATATGGCTTTGCGGCCAGCGCGCGGGCAAGTTCGACCACCATGTCGCGCGAGAATGGCGCAGACTTTTGAACAGTCGGGGGAGCAGCCTGACCGGCGGTCCCCGCGCTTGCCGGCGGCGGAACGATCCCCGCCGCGATTACGCCCAAGCCCGCTTTCAAAACATCTCGACGTTCAAACATGAGCTACCGAAGGAGGCCGATCCGCAGTCCATGAACGGGTGATTGAGCCTTTTTGCGGCGCTCGGCAGGCGACAGCCCCTCTATACAAGAAAGCTAAGGAGACAAAATGGTTTTCTTGGCGGTTTTTGAGGGCTGCGCGCGAAAGCCGCGGCGGCTTGCGCTCCGCCGCTCGAATCTGCCAGAACCTCGGCCTGAGCGGCGTCGCGACGCCGGCTCCTTACGCCAACGTCTAGCCTTGGGCGCCAGATGCCGAAATCCAGAAGCGCGCTCGCGATCGTCCTCGCCGCCGGCGAAGGCACGCGGATGAAATCCGACCGGCCGAAGGCGCTGCACGAGGTCGCCGGCCGCTCCATGCTCGCCAATGTGCTGTCGAGCGCCGCGACGGCGGGCGTCGGCCGCGTCGCCGTGATCGTCGGCCCGGGACGCGATGACGTCGGCGCTGAAGCGCGCCGCTCGATCGCTGACGCAGAGATCTTTGTGCAAAGCGAAAGGCTCGGCACGGCGCACGCCGTTCTCGCCGCGCGCGCCGCCATCGCGGAAGGATGCGACGACCTGCTGGTGCTTTTCGCCGACACGCCGCTGGTGACGGCGCCGACGATCGGCGCCTTGCGCGCCGCCCTTGCCGGGGGTGCCGCCGTCGCCGTTCTTGGCTTTTGGGCTGCGAACCCCTTCGGCTACGGACGGCTGCTGCGCGACGACTCGGGACGTCTCGTCGCCATCCGCGAGGAAAAAGACGCCACCGATGAAGAACGCGCGGTCACGCTTTGCAACGGCGGTCTGATGGCGATCGACGGCGGAGAGGCGGTGCGCCTGCTCGAAAAGATCGACAACAAAAACGCCAAGGGCGAGTTCTATCTTACCGACGTGGTCGAGTTCGCGCGCGCCGACGGACGCGAAACGAGAGTCGTCATCGCCGACGAAACCGAAGTTCTCGGCGTCAACGACCGTATCCAGCTCGCGCAGGCTGAGGCCCTCGCGCAGACGCGTCTTCGCCGCGCCGCAATGGCCGCGGGCGCGACGATGACCGCGCCGGAGACGGTTTTTCTCTCCGCCGACACCGTGATCGGCCGCGACGTGACGATCGAGCCGCATGTCGTCATCGGACCGGGCGTTGAAATCGCCGACGGCGCGGTGATCCACGCCTTCTCGCATCTTGAAGGCGCGCGCGTCGGCGAACGCGCGAGCGTTGGTCCCTTCGCGCGACTGCGTCCGGGCGCGGCGCTCGCCGAGAAAGCCAAGGTCGGGAATTTCGTCGAGATCAAGAACGCCAATGTCGCGCCAGGCGCCAAGGTCAATCACCTGTCCTACATCGGCGACGCCGACATCGGCGCCAACGCCAATATCGGCGCAGGAACCATTACCTGCAATTACGACGGCTTCCTCAAATATCGCACGACGATCAGCGAAAACGCCTTTATCGGCTCAAACTCGTCGCTTGTCGCGCCGGTGACGATCGGGCAGGGCGCCTATGTCGGGTCCGGCTCCGTCATCACCAAGGATGTTGCGCCAGACGCGCTCGCGGTGGCGCGCGGCCGGCAGATGGAAAAGGCGGGCTGGGCGGTCTCGTTTCGTATGGCGCAGGCGGCGAAAAAAGCGAAGGTGGAATAGGCCGGACTTTCTTTCACGCTCATGCTAAATTGCGCGCGATGATTGCGCTTTCCCGTAAGACCGAGGTCCTGGCTGAGCGCCTCGCGGCCGCCCGGCGGGTCTCGGTCGATGAGGCCGTCCGTCAGGCGCTGGAAGCGTCCGCGCGGGCGGTGGGCGTGTCGCCGGCGCAGCGATCCGCGCGCGCGCCGAGCGACGCCGAAATCGCCGCGAAAAAAGCGCGCATCGACCAACTCGTCGCGGAAATTGCCGCCTTGCCGATCCTCGATCCGCGTTCTCCGCAGGAAATCATGGACGACATCAACGAGCTATGATCGTCGTCGATAGCTCGGCATTGATCGCCATCGTCCTGAACGAGCCGGAAAGGGAGGCGTTCGAGGCCATCGTCATCTTCGAGCGGCGTGATGTCGGCCGTCAATGTGCATGGTCCGCATGCGTTTTGCGCGCGCGCCTCGGTGAGGACGGCGTTGCGCTCATGTGGCGGCTTATGGCGGAATTCGAGATTGAGATCGCGCCCTTCGACGCGGCGCAGGCGCGCGCGGCGATCGCCGCCTATGGGCGCTACGGCAAAGGCGTCGATCCCAAGGCGCGCCTCAATCTCGCCGATTGCGCCTTCTATGCGCTCGCCAAGACCCTCGATTGGCCGCTGCTTTTCAAAGGCGCCGACTTTTCGGCGACCAACGTGCGCGCCTGTCGTTTATGAAGCTTGCGGTGAGGCCGAGCGAGCGGGAGCCTCCCTCAACCCTGATTCGCGTCTTTACTCGCGCCCATTCGCTTTGGCGGCGCTCTTGCTATTATGCTTTTGGAGGTTGTCATGTGCGGCATTGTGGGAATCATCGGAACGGCTCCGGTCGCCGGGAAAATCGTCGAGTCGCTCAAGCGTCTCGAATATCGGGGCTATGATTCCGCCGGGATCGCCACTCTGGAGAACGGGCGGCTCACCCGTGTGCGGGCGAGCGGAAAGCTCAAGAATCTCGAAGAAAAGCTCGCGACCGCGCCGCTCTCCGGCGCCATCGGCATCGGCCACACGCGCTGGGCGACACATGGCCGCCCCACCGAGAACAACGCCCATCCGCACGCCAATGACCGCGTCGCGGTGGTTCATAATGGCATCATCGAAAATTTCCGCGAGCTGCGCGCCGAACTGACGGCGAAGGGCCATGTCTTTTCGAGCGAGACCGACTCCGAGGCCGTCGCCCATCTTGTCGCCGACGCGCTGCGCAATGGCGCGACGCCGGAAAAAGCCGTCGCTGCGGCGTTGAAGCGGCTCAAGGGCGCCTTTGCCCTCGCCTTTCTTTTTGAGGGCGAAAACGATCTGCTGATCGGCGCGCGGCGCGGTTCGCCGCTTGCCGTGGGTCGGAGCGACGAGGGCGTCTATCTCGGC
Source organism: Methylocystis sp. (assembly GCF_051062815.1). Lineage (GTDB taxonomy): Bacteria > Pseudomonadota > Alphaproteobacteria > Rhizobiales > Beijerinckiaceae > Methylocystis. The sequence continues at coordinate 51,471 of NZ_JBPFDU010000074.1, forward strand.
TCCGACGCCTTGGCGCTCGCGCCATTCGCGACCTCCATCGCCTATCTCGAGGAGGGCGACTGGGTGACGCTGACGCGCGACGGCGCGCGCTTCCATGACGCCAGCGACGCTTTGGTCGAGCGGCGCTTTCAGCCGCTGACGGCCGGATCCTTCCTGGTCGACAAGGGCAACTATCGCCATTTCATGGCCAAGGAGATCCACGAGCAGCCGGAGGTCGTCGGCCGCACGCTCGCGCATTATCTCGATCTCGCCGAGGGCGTCGTGCGCCTGCCGTTCGAACTCACATTCGATCCGCGGACGCTCTCGCGCGTGACCATTTCGGCCTGCGGCACGGCCTATTACGCCGGTCTCGTGGCGCGCTACTGGCTTGAGCGCTTTGCCCGCCTTTCGGTCGAAATCGATATCGCGTCGGAATTTCGCTACCGCGAAGCGCCGCTGCCCGAGAATGGATTGACGATTCTGGTCTCGCAGTCCGGCGAAACCGCCGATACGCTCGCCGCGCTGCGCTACGCCCGCGAGCAGGGCCAGCACATTCTCTCGATCGTCAATGTCGAAACTTCGACGATCGCGCGCGAGAGCGACACGGTGGCGCAGACATTGGCGGGACCCGAGATCGGGGTCGCCTCGACCAAGGCCTTCACCTGTCAGCTCGCGGTTTTCGCTTGTCTAGCATTGGCGCTGGGCCGCGCGCGCGGCGTGCTGAGCAAGGAGCGCGAACGCGAACTGGTCGCCGAGCTCGTCGCGGCGCCGGGGCAGATGGCGCAGGCGCTCGCGCGCGAGGAGCAGATCGAACCCGTGGCGCGCGACGTGGCGCGGGCCTCAAGCGTGCTCTATCTCGGTCGTGGACCGGCCTTTCCTCTGGCGCTGGAAGGCGCGCTGAAGCTCAAGGAGCTCTCCTATATCCACGCGGAGGGCTATGCGGCGGGAGAACTGAAACATGGGCCGATCGCGCTCATCGACTTCGCCATGCCGGTGATCGTGCTGGCGCCCCCGGACGCCAGCCTCGAGAAGACCGTATCGAACCTGCAAGAAGTCGCCGCGCGCGGCGGCCATCTGATTCTGATCGGCTCGCCACATGCGCGGGACGCCGCGGCCGCCGAGCTCGCCGGTTTCATCGAAATGCCGGAAAGCGTCGCGGGCCCGTTCGCGGTCATCGTCTACGCCGTTCCGGCGCAGCTCCTCGCCTATCACGTCGCGACCTTCATGGGCAAAGACGTGGATCAGCCGCGCAATCTCGCCAAGAGCGTCACGGTGGAGTAGGGCGCTCAGCCCCTCGTGATGATCTCGACGGCGTTCTGCGCCTCGACGAGGGCGCTCTCGACCGCCGGCATGCCCTGACCGTCCGAATGGGCCAGCAGGACGTTGCCGAAGCGTTTTGGCAAGGCGCGCATCGTGGCGACGATCCCCGGCGCGGCGATGAGGTGATGGTGGCCCCAGCGCGTCAGCCGCACCTCGGCGAGCCGCGCCTTGCCGAACGCCTCCGGCAGGAAACGTCGCAGCTCTTCGACGATCGGCGCGGCGAAGGCGGCGCGTTCGCCCGCGAGCAGGCGGGCGCGACCCGCGCGAGGGTCTCGAAACGGCGCATAGACGGTCAGGACGCTGTGATCCTTGGGCCGCTCGGCGGCCGGCAGGACCGCAGTCGCGCTGATCGCGTCGCTGAAGCTCTGGGCGCCCAGGGCCCAGCTGTCATAGGGCAGCTCCGCCGGCGGTCCCTCGAAACAGCAGTTGGCGACGAGATAGCTGCCCTGCCGCAACCGGGTCATTTGCGCCGTTGCGGCGGGATCGACGCCGCGCAGAATGCGGCCCGCGAAAAAGTAGGGCGCGGCGACCACCGCCCAGCGCGCCTCGAGGCAGCGCGGCGCTTCTGGATGTCGCGCATCGAACCAGCCCACGCGGGCGTAGCCGCCTTCCGCCGGCTCGATCGCGTAAACCGCGGCGCCCGTGACGACGCGTCCCTCGCCGGCGCGTGATATGCGCGCCGCCAAGGCGCGGGCGATCGCCGCGTTGCCTCCTGGGAAGGCGTAGATCGGCGCGTTGATCTCCGAAAGAAAATTGACGCCCGCATAGGCGGATATTTCGGCCGTGGGCGCGCCGAGCGCCGAGAGGCTGTAGGCGTCAAGCAGGCCGAAGAGTTCGGCGTCGATATGCTCGCGCCGCAAGAATTCGTGCAGGGAGAGCTGGTCCAGCGCAAGCGCCGACTCCGACGCCTCCCCGATCGGAATCTTGGGAAAGTCCGGGCTCTCGCCGAGACGGCGCAAAAGCGCCTTTAGCCGCTCATAGCCGCCGCGCCATTCCCGCTCCCGGGGATCCCCCGCGCCGGCCGCCCCTGACAGCGCTCTGTCGACCGGTTCGCTGACAGGGCGCGGCGCGAGGCCCAGCGTCTCGTAAAGCGCCATGAAACGATGTGATATGTCAACGATATAGGCTGATCCGAGCGCATAATCGACATCGCGCCAACGCTCGGATTTGGCGACGCCGCCAGGATCCGACTCGCGCTCAAGGACGAGCACGTCGCGATCCCGTAGCAGCGCCGCGACGGCGAGGCCGGCCAGACCGCCGCCAATAACGACGACGTCGACGCGCCGCTCGGGGGCCGAAAGCGGAGCGCGCCAAAGCCCGTCGCGGATCGCGTGCATTGGCGCGAAACTGTCGCCCGTCCATTCGCCCAGCTGATAGGGCGGCTCTGGCGCCGCTTCGGCGCTCGGCAGGATCAACTGAGTCGCCAGAGCGCCCAGTCCGGCGATCGTCGCGCGACGCGTCACCATGGCCGCTTCCCAAGACAATAAACTCGATACTGCATGCCGTTCCACTAAGGGTGAGCGTCGCCATTGACAGGGGGCGGGCTGAACTGGTCTATGCGGGCGACGCCGCGCCAGGCGCGATAGCTTCGATCGGCGCACGATCCTGTCCGAGGGACGCCTCGCGCTTTTCGAGACCAAGTTCTGAACCTGAAAGGACGCGCCGACACTTGCTCGCCTCGATCCCTCCTGTCTATGTCGCGCCCTTCGAACGGGCCTGGCGCAACCGGGAGCTTATCCGCGCCGTCGTGCGGCGCGAGTTCATTTCCCGATTTCGCGGCTCGGCGCTTGGACCGCTCTGGGCGGTGCTCTCGCCGCTCATCATGCTGCTCACCTATACCGCGCTGTTCTCGATCACGGTTCCGCAGCTTTCCGCCGGCATGAGCGTCACCGACTATGCAAGCTCGATTTTCATCGGGCTTATTGTCTTCAATCTGTTTAGCGAACTCGCCTATCGAGCGCCAATGCTCTTGCACGAGCATGTCAACTTCGTGAAGAAGTCGATTTTCCCCAGCGAAACCATCGCCTGGACTGCGACGATCCGGGCGTTCACCTACGGTGGAGTGGGCTTCGCCGTCTACATCGTCTTTCGGTTGCTGACAGCAGGAACGATTCCCTTGACGATCGTGCTGACGCCATTCCTGATCGCGCCCTTTTTTCTCTTTACCATTGGCATAGTGTGGTTTCTGATGGCGCTCGGGGCGTTCACGCGCGACGTCGCCCATATCATGGCCTCCGTCGTGCCGGTGCTCATGTTCGCGACGCCGATCTTCTATCGCCTGGACCAGATCGCCGCCATGTCCGGATCGGTCGCATTGTGGCTGCGTCTCAACATCGTCGGCGATTACATCGAGATGCTGCGCGGCCTTGCGCTCGATGGAACAATTCCAAACGTCTTCGGCTATTTCGCGCTTGTCGCGATCTCCTACGCGGTGTTCCTTGGCGGCTATCAGTTTTTCATGCGCTACAAATCGGTCATCGTCGATGTCATCTGAGCCCACTATCCGCTGCGCGGGCGTCGGCAAGGCTTTCCAGCTCTATGCGCATCAGAACGATCAGCTCAAGCAGATCCTGTTTGGCCTATGGAAGAAGTTCTATAAGGACAAATGGGTTCTGCATGACGTCAATTTCACGGTTGAGAGAGGCGAGCGCGTCGGCATCGTGGGACGCAACGGCGCCGGCAAAACAACGCTGCTGCAGATTCTGTGCGGCATTACCCAGCCAACGAAGGGCGATTTCAGGGTCGGCGGTCGTATCGCGCCAATTTTGGCGCTCGGCTCGGGCTTCGACGGCCTGTTGACGGGGCGCGAAAACGCCCGCATCGGCGCGGCGATCCTGGGGCTGTCGCGCAAGGAGGTCGACGCGTGCATCGAGGACATCGCCGCCTTCGCGGACATCGGGCCATTTTTTGAGCAGCCGATGCGCACCTATTCGATGGGCATGATCGCGCGAGTGGCTTTCGCGATCTGCGCCTACGCCAAGGCCGACGTGCTCATCGTCGATGAAGCGCTTTCGGTCGGCGACGAAATATTTCAGCGCAAGTGCGAGAAATACATCGCCGAATTCGCCAAAACCGGCACCATTCTGATGGTGTCGCACGATCTCAACTTTCTCGCCTCTCTGTGCAACCGCGTGCTCTGGCTGGAGGACGGCGTCGTGCGCGAGATCGGCGACCCGGCGAAGGTGGTCGCCGACTACCGTAAGGCGATGCGCGCCGAAGAAACTCAGGCGAGCGGCGTCGCGTAGGCGTCCCGCGCGGATGAAGCGCGTTGGCCGCGAAGGCGCTTGGGCTTTGGGCTGCGGTTGAGCCGGGCAAGCAGCCAAACTGAAACGCCGACTTCGGCGAGGGCGAGCGCGGCAAGCAGCAAGACGAACAGCCCATTGATGCGCAGGAGCGATTCGAGCGCGACGAGAAAGCCGATGTGCACGGCTGGAACCGCAATCGTGGCGAGGCCTCCCGCCGCGCCACGCCGGCCGGTGATGTTCCCGAATGTCAGGACGAGCGCCATCGCGAGGAGCGTATGGGCAAAGGCGAGCGCCGGCACGCCGAAGCGCTTCGCCGCCTCGGCCGTCCACTCTCCAAGCTGGCGCGGATCGCCCCGCGCCGCAGCATAATTGGCGAGAAAGGCCCCGGCCGACAATTCATAGACGCCGCGCCAGCCCCGGTCGGGCAGCGATGCGCTGCCCTGCATCGGCAACGCCATGGCGTATTCATCGAAATTGGCGATGCGCACGTCGCCCGTCGTCAATGAGCGCGTCTGGATGCTGCCGTTGGAGAGCGCGACGATCACCCCTGATTCATTGCGGCGAAATTCCGCGCGCGCCGCCGTCACCGTCTCTTCCTGCATCTTTTCGATCGACAGCTGACGCACGAACAGATTGACCGCAAGGTCAGGCGTCTCCCAACGCTCGATGTAGAGCGTCTTCACGCCATTGTCGAAGGTGTAGAAATGCGCCGCGTCGAGCATGCGATGGTTGAGCGAATTGCGCACGACATTGAGCACATCCTGCATGCCGCTCGAATAGTAGGGCGCCGCGAAATTGGCGAGCAGATAGCCGAGGACGACGACGCCGGCCGCCAAGACCAGCGCGGGGCGGCAGATGGCCCAGACGGAAAGGCGCAGCGCGTAGAGAACGGCGACCATGCCTTCGCTCGCCATGCGGCCGAATTCGAGCGCGGTGGCGACGCCGACCGCCATCGGCAGCGTCACATAGGCCACGGTCGGCGTCACCCCGATCAAAGCGGGAATGACAAGGCCGCCGCGCACGGCGGCCGGCGGCAGTTGGTAAAGCAGATATGACAAGACGACCGGAATGGAGAGCGCGAACTGCACGATGAGCACGCCGAACCCGATGCGCTTGAACAGATAGCGGAACAACAGGCGCGGCATGGCGGGGGCTCCGCGCTATCGCTCGGCGTCGCGCCGAGCGGCAAAGAAAGCTCGCGTCGCGACGCCCAAGCGGAAGAGCGGCGCGCTGGAGTCAAGCCGCGCACGATGCGAGACGCCGCGCGTCATTGCTTGAACCTCGCCCAGGCGGCCTGCGAATAATGCGTCCACGCCTCATCGAACACGCCATTCTTCGGCAGCGCTGTCGCGCCGGCCCAATGCGCGAAATAGATCTCCTTGCCTTCGTAGTCGACGGGCTTGCCGTTCTTAAATTCTACGCCTGGCGCCTTGTAGAAGCTTTCGTGGGAGGCGCCCGCGATGACATTCGGCAAAAGCTCGATTTTCAGGCCCCGGCGGTGCGTGACGAAATTGACGAGCGGCTGAGCGAAGAGCTGACCGCGCTTGCGCACGTCATGGAAAATTACGGCGTCGTCGCGGATCGTATTGATGAAATCGGACAGCTTCAGATATTGGTTCGATGTGACCCAGAAGCCGTCATTGAAGAGGAGCGCGTCCTTGAGAAACGGATAGTGGTCGCGCCTGTCGTTGTAGACATATTCGAAGCTCGGCGAGGCGACGATGAACTCCGTCTTGCCCTTGTCCAGACGGCCGAACAGCGGCGTGAAGTCGCGAAACAGAATGACGTCCACGTCGACATAGGCGACTTCATCAAGCGGCAGCGCGAGCGCTTGCAGCTTTCGCAGCCGACGGCGGTTGGCGTTGAAGATGCCGGGATATAGTTCGTGCGAGAGCTTGTCGATTTCGGTCGGCTCTTCGCCGACGTAATGCGCCCCGTAAATTTCCGCGGCGCGGCGCGTCATGCCAACATTGTCGTCATAGGGAATGAGATAAAGCGGCAGCGCGGAATTTGTGTCTTGGTAGCTTTCGAGAAAAGGGAGCAGCCAGTCGATGATTTTGTCATTGCCGACAATGGCGACGCCGTATCGCTTGGCGGGGGCGGGGCTGGCCCCCGCGGCGCCCTCGGGCGATAAGACTGGATTTGGAACGTGAAGCCTCATATAGGGGATGTATTTGAAAATGGCGGGCAAAAGCAAGGGGCGGCTCGGCATTGAGGGAAGATGCGGGTCGGGACGCCTCAATCTGAAACAGCAGCGAGTCGGCGCGCCTGAGAGGCCGAGCGCGCGATTTTCGTAAGGCATTTGAGAACGATCGACCATGTTGCAGCACGATGTCTGATACGATGGGCCACATTTCGTCATTCGCGGCGCGCCGGGCGGAGACCGCCGGCCCGCCGGCGCGGCCTTTTGCTGGCAAAACCGTCGCCGTGGTTCATGCCGCTTGGCACAGTTGCGGCAGTTATCAGGTGAACATCAGTCAGATCGCCGCCTATAAGGCGCTTGGCGCGCGCGTCGTGTCTGTCGCGATGATGGACGATCTCGCGCCCCGTCCACCGCGCGGCGGGCGCTGGACAACCTATTTTGAGGCGTCGCGCGACATCGGCGCCGATCGCCGCTTCTATTCGGGCGCGCCGTTCTCCGCCTTGGCGTCCCGGTTGCTCGTCGATGGCTGGTGGCGACTGATCCACGGCGATCAGGCGTCATGGCTCATCGAACTCGCAAAGCGCGCGCCCTTGCCCGAAGGATTCGAGAGCGAGTCGATCGACTTCATTCACGCCAATCATTACTTCACGCTGCCCTTCGCGGAAACGCTGATGCGCGGCCGTAAAGTTCCAGTCGTTCTGGAGACGCAGGACATTCAGGCGCGCCAATATGTGTTGCGCAACAAGGGCGGGTTCTTCGTCACGCCCCATGCGACTTACGACGACATGCTCGAGGTCGAACTCTCATGGATGCGCCACGCCGATCTTTGCGCGCATCTCAACGAGGAAGAGCATCGCGATTTTCAGAAGCTCCTTCCGGAGTTGCGACATGCGCTCATCTATCCGGCGGTGGCGTCGGCGCCCTTGGCGCGCGGACGCGACATCATCATCGTGGCCAGCGACAATTATGCCAATTACATGAGCCTTCGCTGGTTCTTGCAGGAGGTCATGCCCTTTGCGGGCGGCGCCCGCGTCGCGATCTACGGCAATATCGACGGCGGCGTGAAGAGACGCGACGCGGCGCTCTATGAGTCGCATCGCGCCTTGTTCAAAGGCCGCGTTGACGACATCGGCGCGGTTTACGCCAATGCCGGCTGCGTGCTGCTCCCGACTGTTGAAGGCCACGGCCTGTCGATCAAGGCGGTCGAGGCGCTCTCCAGTGGCGCGCCCCTGATCGCGGCCCCGCTGGCGTTCCGCGGCATGCAGGTCAATCCCGCCAAATTGGGAAATGTCGCTCTCGCCGAAAACGCCAGGCAATTTGCGGCGTTATGGCGTGACGCTCAGGCGCGGGCCGAAAGCGGAGAACCTGCAGAGCCGGAGCGAAGCGATACGCGCCGCCTGTACGAAGACGCGTTCAGCCCCGAAGCCTATGCGCGCGCTTTGGCGATGGCCGCCGCAACGCTCTGAATCAGGCCCCGTAAAGCTACGCGGTAATTGTCGGAACAGTTGAACTCTGCTTAGGCTGCGGCTCGCGGAAGCTGGAGGAACGGGTTGAGAGCATCAAGTGATTGCTTGGCCTGCGCGCAGCGTCCGCTTCTTGGCCGGCGCGTCGCGCTGATCCACCCGGCTTGGCACTCCTGCGGCACCTATCGCGTCGTCCTTGGCCAGATCGCCGCCTATCGCGCGCTGGGGGCCGAAGTTTTTCCGATCGCGGTCAGTTCCGATCCAGGCTTCGTTCCGGGCCGGAACTGGCTTTGGAAATCTTTCAACCAGGCGACTCCGGAACTTGATGGCGGCGCGCGCTATTACGGCGGCGCGCCGGTCCACGCGATGCTCTCGCCCCTTTTTTTGCGTCACGTGCTGTGGCCCTATCTCCATGGCGATCAGGCGGTGGTGCGTCTCGCCATGGCGGAGCGCGCGCGGCTGTCGCGCGCGATCGAGGGCGCGACTTTCGATCTCGTTCACTGCAATCACTTTTTTCTGATGCCGATTGCGCGCCGTCTCGCGCGCGGCGCCGCGCCGATCCTGCTCGACACGCATGATCTGCAGGCGCGGCAATTCGCGCTGATCAACGAAACAAAGTTCTGGCTTTCCCCACGCGCCTCCTATGAATCGATGTTGGCGCAGGAACTTGAGGCGATGCGCGGCGCCGATCTGCTGCTGCATCTCAATGCGCAGGAGGCCGAAGACTTTCGCGCGTTGGTTCCAGAGAAGGCGCATGCGCTGCTCTATCCCGCAACGCCTGAGGCGCCGACCGGTCCCGGCGGGCCGGACATCATTCTTGTCGCGAGCAACAACACCGCCAATGTCGAAAGCGTCGTCTGGTTTTTGCGCGAAGTCGCGCCGAAAGCGCCGGGCGTCACGGTGAAGATCGTCGGCAACGTCGACGCCGGGGTGCGTTCAAAGGCGCCGGAGCAATACGCCGCTTATAAGGACTGGTTTCTGGGCCGGGTGGAAGATCCCGGCGCCGTCTACGCGAACGCCCGCCTCGCGCTGCTTCCGACGATCAGCGGAACTGGACTTTCGATCAAAACGGTCGAAGCGCTGTCGAGCGGCCTGCCGCTGATCGCCACCAGGCAGGCGATGCGCGGGATGGATGAGGAAGCGTTGAGCCTTCCTGGCGTCGTCATTGTCGATTCGGCTCAAGAATTCGCCGACGCGCTGAGCCGGGCGGTCGCCAGCGCGCCTTTGGACGAAGCGGGGCGGCGCGGCAGCCCGGCGCGCCGCTATTACGAGTCGCGGCTTTCGCTCGCGGCCTATAAGGCGAGCCTCGGCGTCCTCGCAGCGGCGCTGATCAGCGCCGGATCAGGGGAGTAGATTCCGGGAAAATCAGCATGTTGCGCGAAAGTGTGTCCCATCGGCAACGGCGCCCGAAAAACGCCGTTGCATGCCTTTGCGGTAATTACGTCTTAGGTTTGATGGTGATACTTTGCATTCGAAACTGCCGTTCGTCCCAAGCGGACGAGCTTATTGGAGGCGCCTCGGATGACTTTCAGAACTTATATTGTTGGCGCCTTTGCGTCGGTGCTGGCGGTGAGCGCCGTTTCGGCGGCTGACCTCCCGATTTACAAGGCTCCGCCGCCTCCGCCGCCGCCGCCGGTCTTCAGCTGGGAAGGCTTCCACATCGGCATCAGCGGCTCTTACGCCGGCGGCGTTTCCAGCCAATATTCGCAAACCTACTTGCTGACGCCCGGATCCCTCCTGGCGATTCCGACAGCGACTTCGTTCGGCACGAGCGGATATTTGGTCGGTTACCAGAACGGCTATAACTGGGTGTTCGCCAACGGTCTCGTCGCTGGTTACGAAAGCGAATTCAACTACGCCGACGTTCGTGCGACGAATGCGGGCTCCTCTTTCGGAGGCGGCGCCAGCAGCCGCCTGCAATGGTTTGGCATGGAGCGCCTGCGCTTCGGCTACGCCTTCGGCCGGTTTCTGCCTTACATCACTGGCGGCCTGGCCTATGGCAAGGTGCGTCCCTATGGCCAGCAGGGTGTGTTCCCCGTCAGCCAGTCCGTGTGGCAGGGCGGTTTCGCCATCGGCGCCGGCATCGAATACGCCATCCTCGACAATTGGACCGTCAAGGCGGAGTACATCTTCACCCGCATGAAGGGGGCCAGCAGCGCGAACCTCGCCTTCCCGATCGGTTACCGCACCGGCACCGGCAACTACCTGGATACGAACATCGCCCGCATCGGCGTGAATTATCAGGTCAAGAGCTTCGGCGCGCTGATCGGCATGCCTGAACTCGGCCTCTGATCGACCGTCCTCCCCGACGTCGACAAAGCCCGGCCGCGCAGCCGGGCTTTTTTTGTTGGCGCTCCGATGCGATATTCTCGTGGAATGATCCGCAACGCCCCGCTTGCCCACCCTTCGGCTCTGAGCCTCGCGCAGCTCAGCGAGCGCTCCCGCGAAATCTTCAGGCATATCGTCGACAGCTATCTCGCCTCAGGCGATCCGGTCGGCTCGCGCAATCTCGCCCGGCTCCTGCCGATGACGCTGTCGCCCGCCTCGGTGCGCAATGTCATGCAGGATCTGGAGGAGCTCGGCCTCATCTATGCGCCGCATACGAGCGCCGGACGTCTTCCAACCGAGCTTGGCCTGCGCTTTTTCGTCGATTCCATGCTGCAGATCGGCGACGTTGAGGAGAATGAGCGCGCGCGCATCGCCGCCGAAGTTGAAGCGGCTTCCAAAGACCATGATTTTCCCGGCGTCCTCGCGGAAGCGACCAGTCTGCTGTCGGGCCTGACGCGCGTCGCCGGCGTCGTCGTCGCCTCCAAGGACAATGTGCGCTTAAAGCAGATCGATTTCGTTCGGCTCGAGCCCGAGCGGGCTCTGGTCATTCTGGTCGCCGACGACGGATCGGTCGAAAACCGCGTGATTCCCGTCGCACGCGATCTCCCGGCCTCAGCGCTTACGGAAGCAGCGAACTATCTGAATGCGCGCGTCTGCGGACGGACCATCGCTGAAGCGCGCGAGAACATTGAAGGCTCGCGCCGGGCCGCGCAAATGGAGCTTGACGAACTCGCGGCGCGGATTGTCGAAGCCGGGCTGGCGACCTGGGCGGGCGCCATGGGCGAATCGCGGCAGCTGATCGTCCGGGGGCAGGCGCATCTTCTTGAGGACCTGACCGCCGCCGTCGACCTCGAACGCGTTCGGCTCCTGTTCGCGGATTTGGAAACGAAGACGGAGGTCATCGACCTGCTGGAACGCGCCGAGCTAGGCGAAGGGGTCCGCATCTTCATCGGCTCGGAGAACAAGCTGTTCTCGCTCTCTGGCTCATCGATGATTGCTGCGCCGCTGCGCGACAGCGAACGCCGGATCATCGGCGCGCTCGGCGTCATCGGCCCGACCCGGATCAACTACGCTCGGATCGTGCCCATGGTCGACTATACGGCCAGGGTCGTGGCGCGAGTCATCGGAGGGTAAAGCGGCTGCTCAGGCGGAGCGGGCGACAGGCGACGGGTCACGAAAAATTCTGCGGGTCGACGTCCACCTGAACGCGCACGCCGCCGCGCTCCTTCGGTCCGCCCGCGAGCATGTCGCGCAGAAACGCCTGCATGTCGGCGCCGCGTGGTCCTTTGGCCAGCAAGCGGAATCGATAGCGGCCGCGGATGAGCGCGATGGGCGCCTCCGCCGGACCGAGCAGCGCGATCTCATTTTCTTCCGGCCAGGCGCCGGGCGCGGCGACTCTATAGCGCGGCGATGGCGGCAGTTCATGCGCGGCGCGCGCGAGGGCGCGCGCATGCGCTTCCGCCGTGGCGGCGTCCTTGGCGGAAACGATCAGCGCGGCGAGACGGCCGAAGGGCGGCAGTCCAGCGCGTTCACGTATGGCGATCTCCTGTTCGTAGAACTTTTCCGCGTCTCCCGAGAGAAGCGCCGTGATCACCGGATGCGACGGGTGAAACGTCTGGATCAGCGCCTGGCCGGGCTTGTCGCCGCGCCCGGCGCGCCCTGTGACCTGATTGAGCAGCTGAAATGTGCGCTCAGCGGCGCGCGGATCGCCGCTGCCCAAGCCCAGATCCGCGTCGACCACGCCGACAAGCGTCAGATGCGGAAAATTGTGGCCTTTGGCGACGAGTTGCGTCCCGATGACGATGTCGAAGGTCCCCTTTGCAATCTCCTCCAGTTCGCGCCGCAGCCGATCGGCGCCGCCGGGAAAATCCGACGAGAGGACGAGTATGCGCGCATCCGGAAACAGCGTCGCCGCTTCCTCGGCAAGTCGCTCGACCCCCGGTCCGCAAGCGGCGAGCGAGTCCTCGCTGCCGCACTCCGGGCACCGGTCTGGACGGCGCTCGATATGGCCGCAGTGATGGCACATCAGCGCGCGGCGGAAGCGATGCTCGACGAGCCAGGCGTCGCAGTTTTCGCAGCGGAAGCGATGGCCGCATGTGCGGCAAACCGTTAGCGGCGCATAGCCCCGCCGATTGAGGAAAAGCAGCGCCTGCTCGCCGCGCGCGATGGTTTCGCCGACGGCCAACGCCAGCCGCGGCGCGATCCATCGGCCGCGCGGCGGGCCTTCCTTGCGCATGTCGATCGCTTCGAGCGTCGGCATGAGGCGCGCCCGCGCCCGCGAATCGAGTCTCAGATAACCGTAGCGGCCGCGCATGGCGTTGACGCGGGTTTCGATGGAGGGCGTCGCCGAGGCGAGAACGATCGTGGCCTCCTCCATCCGCGCGCGCACGACCGCCATGTCGCGCGCGTGATAGCTCGCGCCGTCATCTTGTTTGTAGGCGCCTTCATGCTCCTCATCGACGACGATCAGCCGCAAATCCGAAAAGGGCAGGAACAGCGCCGAGCGCGCGCCGACGACCACGCGAACGTCGCCCGTCGCGCAGCCGCGCCAGATGCGCGCGCGTTTGCGCGCCCCGACGCCGGAATGCCACTCGGCGGGCTTTTCGCCGAAACGGTCCGCGAAACGCTCAAGAAATTGAGTCGTGAGCGCGATTTCCGGCATCATGACGAGCGCCTGTCCGCCGGCCTCCAGCGCCTGGGCGATCGCCTCGAAATAGACCTCGGTTTTGCCCGAACCGGTGACGCCTTCGAGCAGAAAAGGCTTGAACGCCCGCGGCGAAAGCGACGCCTTCAGCGCGTCGGCGGCGTCCTGTTGCGCGGGCTCCAGCACCGGCGCGGCGAACAGAGGATCGAGCGGCGGCGAAATCGGCGCCGGCGGCGCCGCGATCGCCTCCAGCGCGCCCTCGTCGACAAGCGCGTCGATGACGCCTGTCGAGCAGGCGGCGGCTTCGGCAAGCGCTTTCTTGGCGAAAGCAACGCCGCCTGCCGCGGCTTTGAGGACGCGGGCGCGCGTGGGCGTAAAACGTTCCGGGACATTGCCCGTCGCGCGATAGAGAATGCGCGGCGCCTCGGGTCCGGCCTCTTCCGCCGCGCGCGTGGCGAGCCGTAGCGCCATGCCGCGGGCGGTGAGCGTGTAGCGCGCAAGCCAGTCGATGAAGCCGCGCAGCTTTTGCGGAAGCGGCGGCCGGTCGAGACGGGCGCTGATCGTCTTGAGATTCCCGCCCGGGCCGGAGTCGCCATCGATGCTCCAGACGACGCCATATGCCTCCCGGCGTCCCAAGGGCGCGGTGACGCTGTCGCCGGGCGAAAGCCGCATCGCCGCCGGGGCGAGGTAGGAATAGGTCGAATCGACGGCGACGGGCGCCAAGATCTCGACGACTCGCGCTCTTTCTTCCTCGTCCTGCGCCGCGCTCATGCCGAGGGCTTAATCCATTTCCGGTGCTCAGCGAAAATTTTCTGGAACGAAGCGGCGCGCGACCGGGTTCGAGTATCTCAACGTCTCCACGGAGCCTTCGATGGAAAAATTGTCGCGCATCGGTCTGTCAGCGCTTGTGACCGGAAGCGTCGCAAGCGTCATCTCTACGGCCGCACTGGCGGCGCTGGCGAAGCTTGAAGGCAGGGGCGCGCTCGAGCCGACCAACGCCACCAGCCATTGGCTTTGGGGGCGCAAATCGCGCGGCCGGCGCGACATCGACGCCGCACACACCGCGGTGGGCTACGCGACGCATCACGCATCGGCCGTCTTCTGGGCCTTGCCCTTCGAGGCTTGGCTCGCGATGCAGCCGCCCCGCTCAACGTTCGAACTGATCGGCGATGCGGCGATGATGTCGGGAATCGCCGCCACCGTCGATTATGGCGTCGCGCCAAAGCGCATCACGCCAGGCTGGGAGCTCGCCTTGTCGGATCGCTCGATGGTTGCGGCCTTTGCCGCCTTGGCGGTCGGTCTGGCCTGCGGCGCGGCGGCGTCTCGCGCGCTTCTGGGGGAAGCGGAGCTAGAGCCAAGGTAGCGACTCCGGCCATATGTCGGCGCAATTGAATTAGCGTGTAATCAATCGCGAGCCTCGATTGCCTGTCAGATAGGTCGCGATCCAGCTGATCGCGACGAAGATGCGGCTGCGCAAATTCACTAGAAAATAGATGTGCACGACGCTCCAGAAGAGCCAACCCGGAAAGCCGGTCAGTTCCAGTCGGCCGAGTTTGACGATCGCCGAGTTGCGGCCGATCGTCGCCAAATTGCCGTAGTCTCGATAGCGGAAGGGTTTGCGCGGAAAGCGCCCTTTCAGACGGAGCCGGATGGCGCGTCCGGCGTATTTGCCCATTTGCTTGGCGGAAGCCGCGAGCGCCGGAACCGGCGAGCCGTCAGGACCGGTCAGGAGAGCGAGATCTCCAATCACATAGACGTCGGGAAGGGCGGGAACCGTCAGGTCTTCGCTCACCGGAATACGTCCGGCGCCGTCGCTTTCAACGCCCAGCCAGTTCGCCGCGGGCGACGCTCGCACGCCAGCCGCCCAGAGGATGACGCCGGCGGGAATCTCCTTTTCTCCAGCGACGAGTCGGTCCTCGAAGATCTGGTCGACGGGCGTATCCGTCCGCACTTCCACGCCCTTTGCTTCGAGCGAATCGCGCGCATAGTCCGAAAGCCGTTCGGGAAAGCTTGCAAGAATGCGCGGCCCCGCCTCGAGCAGAATGATGCGCGCGTTCCGGGGATCGGCGCGGCGAAACTCCGGTGGGAGCGTTCGCCGGGCGAGTTCGGAAATCGCGCCGGCGAGTTCGACTCCCGTCGGACCGCCCCCGACAATGATGATGGTGAGCAGTCTCTCGCGCTCGCCGGGATCGACGCTGACCTCGGCGCGTTCGAACGCGAGAAGCAGCCGGCGGCGGATAAGCGTCGCGTCGGAAATGGATTTCAACCCCGGAGCCAAACTCGCCCAATTGTGACCGAAGTAGGAGTGGGTGGCCCCTGTCGCGACGACAAGGAAATCATAGCCGATCTCGCATTTGTCGGTCTTCACGACTTTGCGGGCGGCGTCGACGCTCTCAACCGTGAGCATCAGGACGGTCACATCCTTCTGGCGCCGCACGATGTGGCGTATCGGCCAGGCGACGTCAGGCGAAGCGAGGGCCGCCGTCGCGACCTGATAGAGCAGGGGCTGGAAGCAATGATGATTGTTGCTGTCGAGGATGAAGATGCGCGCTCCGGCGCCAGCAAGCGCCTGCGCAGCCGCAATCCCGGCGAAACCGCCGCCGATGATGACGACGCAAGGTTTGCACTCGGCGGCGCTGCTGTGCTGCTGCATAATGAACCATCCATGCGCAGGCGAGTCGTCGATTGGCTAAGCCGCCGATCGCGACTCAAGATTTAAGCCGTCAAAGGCGCCAAGGTTCCAGTCTCGCGCGACGCCTTCTCGCCGACATCCGAGGCAAAGCAACAAACTCAGACAGTGCAGGGCGCGACGCAGCGTGGGTCCCGCGGAAATTGAAAAATGATGAGCGGTATGATCGAGGAATGTGCGCTACGACATCGGAGAGCCGCGACGCGCAGCATGCGCATCGCGGCTCATCGCTTTACTGATTTGCCGCCTTCAAATGGACGAGCGCGGACTGGGCATGACGAACGCCTTTGTCAATGCGGCTGGCGTGGTGGGTGCGCTTGGCCGTCTTGAGCGCCCGACTGAGATGCTTCATCGCCGTCTTGATGTGGCCCTTGGGGTCTTCCCCGCTGGCCGCCTTGGCGTGATCCCAGGCGTTATGCGCATGCTCGGCGAAGGAGGAGGCATTATGCCGCTTGCCTTCCTTGATCGCCTCATTCGTCTCCTCGATCGCCTGAGTCAGATGCTCGCTATGGCTTTGCGCCAACGCCATATGCGGCGTCACGAGAAAAGCGGCCGCGACGGCCAAAGCGGCGAAAATCGAACGACGTGCCAACATTAATATTACTCCCTTATCGCATTTCTCTTTGGTCTCGGCTCGGCGCCCGTCAGTATTAACCAAGGCGAAGAACCAATTTAAGAAATGGCGACTATTGCTTAGCTATCCAAGGCGACGTTTTGACGCCGTTCTTGCATTCCGTCGCGAGGGCGCCTATCCCTCAAAAAGCCAGTCGGCTGGACGGCCGCTGCCGAAAGGCAGAGGAAAGTCCGGGCTCCACGGAGACACGGCGCCGGATAAGGTCCGGCGGGGGCGACCCCAGGGATAGCGCCACAGAAAGCAAACCGCCGCGCAAGCGGTAAGGGTGAAAGGGTGCGGTAAGAGCGCACCGCCCGAACGGCGACGTTCGGGGCACGGCAAGCCCCGCCGGGAGCAAGACCGAATAGGGGCGACGGAAGGCCTTAAGCGCGAGCTTTTTGCCTTCAACCCGTCTCCGGGACTGTCGCCCGGGTTGGTTGCTTGAGGCGGGCGGCAACGTCCGTCCCAGAGGAATGGTCGTCACGTTCTGCAAAGAACGTACAGAACCCGGCTTACAGGCCGACTGGCGATTAAATTAGCGGTATTTCGTAGAGGAGATAAGGCGCTTCAGCGAACCAGGCCGGCGCGCATTGACGCAGGAGCACGCCGCCATTGGCTTTGATGACGCGGCGGAAACGACATTGTCGACGTCGCAGCTTAACCGGCGATTCCGATCCCCATGCAGCGACAGATGTCCAGTGCGAGCGCGAGCTGGCGCTTGCCATAGTGCGTCGAGATAGCTTTCGCGAAAAAGCGGCGTCGGCCGGACCAGAAAGCTTTGCGTCATTCTGCTTGCGCCGCCTTGAGCCCGCCAAATTCGCGCCACCGTAAACGCTCCCTTAACGATAACAAAGCCTAATGAAGACGGTTGCCGAATTCGGCGCGTGGCGACCAGCCTGCTTCCGACGCCTCGCGGGTTTCATGTCGATCCAGACCGCCCAGCCGCAATTGAGTCGTCTCGACGAGCCACAACTCGCCGGACGCACAGCGTCGCGCCGCCGACCCTCTCGCGCCGCGCGCCGCCTGGTGAGGAGCATGAGAATGACGTCGGCGCCGCATATTCCGGTGCTGCGCGAGGAGGCGATCGCCGCCCTCGGCGTCCATCGTGGCGGCCGCTATATCGACGCCACCTTCGGCGCCGGCGGCTATACGCGCGCTATAATGGCGCAGCCGGAAACGCGCGTGCTCGCCTTCGACCGCGATCAGACCGCCGTGAAAGCCGGTCAGGCGCTTGTCGACGAGATGCGCGGACGGTTGACGCTCATTGAAGCGCGCTTTTCTCAACTCGAGGACGTTGCGCGCGCGCAAGGCTTCACGCCGCTTGACGGCGTCATCTTCGACATCGGCGTCTCGTCGATGCAGTTCGACCAAGCCGCGCGCGGCTTTTCCTTCCGCGCCGAAGGACCACTCGACATGCGCATGGAGGGGCGTGGGCGCAGCGCCGCCGACATCGTCAATGAAGCGGATGTAGAGACGCTCGCCGATATCCTGTATTTCTACGGCGAGGAGCGCGCCGCGCGGCGTATCGCCCGCGCCATCGTCCACGACCGTGAGATTGCGCCTTTCACAACGACAAGAGCGCTGGCCGAAATGATCGCTCGCGTCGCTCCCAACCGCGCCAGCGACATTCATCCGGCGACCAAAAGCTTTCAGGCGTTGCGCATCGCCGTCAACGACGAGCTTCAGGAATTGCTGAAGGGGCTGCTTGGAGCGGAACGGCTTCTCGCCGAAGGCGGTCGTCTCGTCGTCGTGACGTTCCACTCGCTTGAGGATCGCATCGTCAAACAGTTTCTCGCCGAACGCTGCGGTCGCGGCGAAACCGGTTCCCGCCGTCTGCCGGGCGAAGCCGCGCCGCCGCAGCCAAGTTTCGTTTGCGAAGGCCGCCAACCGGTGACGCCCACGCCCGGTGAAACGGCCGCCAATCCGCGCGCGCGTTCGGCCAAATTGCGTTACGCGACCCGCACGGCCGCGGCGCCTCACCCGCTCGACCCAAAGCTCGCGCGCCTCGTTCATCTCCCCGATCGCGACAAGGGAAAAGCCTGATGCTGCGGCTCCTCAATATCGTTGCGGTTCTCGCGCTCGTCGGTTCGGCGGTTTACGCCTATTCGATCAAGTATCAGACGAGCTATCGCGCCGAGCAGATCGCAAAGACCAAGATCGAGATCAGGCAGGAGCGCGATGCGATTGCGGTGCTGCGCGCCGAATGGGCTTATATGACACGGCCTGAGCGCATTCAGCAGCTCGCTGACGCTTATCTGCCCGGCATGAAACAGATTGAAGCGACGCAGATCGTCGCCGCGCAATCGCTTCCCGAGAGATCGCCGCGCGTCGACTCCATCGGCAATAAGCTTGACGCGCTCGGATTGAGCATGCCGGCGACGCCGCCCGTCCCCGGCAGCGCGCCGACGACCACGCCCAAAGCGCAGGGACAAAGCCAAGAGCGACGCAAGCCATGACGCAGATGATGCGCGACACGCAACCTTCGCCGCCGCCGAGCGGTAAAATTCGCGCGTTTCTGCGCGCCCTGTTTTCGACGAGTCTCGCGCTGAGCGCATCGCGCATGCGGCTCGCGGCGATGGGCTTTCTCGTGCTCTACGCGGTGATTTCGATCAAGCTCGTCTATCTCGGCTTTAAGCCGGAGGCGGCGACGTCGCGGCGCGCCGCGGCGGAGGCGGTCGCGGCGTCCCGCCCGGACATCATCGATCGCAACGGCGAGGCGCTCGCAAGCGACGTCAAGGTGATGTCGGTGTTCGCCGAGCCGCGCCGCATCATTGACAAGGACGAAGCGACCGAGCTGTTGACCGCGGTTTTGCCTGGCCTCGACGCCCGCGAATTGCGAGAGCGGCTCGGCTCCAAGAAGGGCTTCGTTTGGGTGAAGCGCGAGGTGACGTCGCATCAGCGCGACGAAGTTTTCCATCTCGGACTGCCGGGCGTCGGATTGATCCCCGAGAACAAGCGCGTTTATCCCAACGGACCGATCGGCGCGCATGTGCTCGGCTTCGCCAATGTGGACAATCAGGGCATCGCCGGCATCGAGAAATACATCGACGGGCAGGGTCTCGCCGATTTGCACGGCGCCGGCTTCGGCGTAACGCCCGAGGAACTCAAGCCCGTGTCGCTTTCGCTCGACATTCGGGCCACGCATGCGTTGCGCGACGAACTCGAAAAGGGCGTCGTTCATTTCAAAGCGAAGGCAGGCGCCGCGGCGATCTTGGACGTCAACACCGGAGAGGTCATCGCGCTCGCATCGCTTCCCGACTACGATCCGAACAAGCCGACGGAAGCGCTCGATCCGATCCACATCAACCGCATGAGCGTCGGCGTCTATGAGATGGGCTCGACCTTCAAGGCGCTGACCATCGCGATGGCGCTCGACTCCGGCAAGGTCAATTTGAATTCACGGCTCGACGCGCGCGGCGTGCTCTCTTTCGGGCGCTTCAAGATCCATGACTATCACGCGCAAAACCGCGCGCTCACATTGCCGGAAGTTTTCACCTATTCCTCCAATGTCGGCACCGCGCGTATGGCGATGGGACAGGGCGTGGAGCGGCACAAGGCGTTTTTGCGCAAGATGGGCCAGCTCACGCGCATGCGCACCGAACTGCCCGAAAGCGCCGAACCCATCGTGCCGAAAAATTGGGGCGAGTTGAACACCATGACCATCGCCTTCGGCCATGGCCTCGCGGTGGCGCCGCTCCAGGCGATGATGGCCGTCGGCGCGCTGATGAATGGCGGCTATCTGATCACGCCGACCTTCATCAAGCGCAGTGAGGAGGAAGCGAAGGCCGGCGCCGAACGCGTCGTGAAGCCGGAGACGAGCGAGGCGATGCGCTATCTCATGCGCCTCAACGCCGAAATCGGCACGGCGCGGAAGGTGAATGTCCCTGGCTATTACGTCGGCGGCAAAACCGGCACCGCGGAAAAGGTCGTTAACGGCCATTATTCGAAGAACCGGCTGTTTAACACCTTCATGGCCGTCGCGCCGTCGGACAAGCCGAAATATCTGTTCCTGACCATCATGGACGAACCGCAGGGCCTGCCGGAAACCGGCGGCTACGCCACTGCGGCCTATAACGCGGGGTATGTTACGGGCGAGATCATCGAGCGCGTCGGTCCGATTCTCGGCCTCGCGCCGCGTTTCGAGCCGCCGCACCAGCCTTTCCCTCTCCTCGCCAAATTGGGGTATGGCTATGCCAATGTTCCGGCCCGCGGCGGCGGAGGACATTGATGCTGCTTTCGGAACTGCTTGCGACGCCAGACCTTGAGCCCGCCTTGCGCGGGCTTGCCGTCTCCGGCCTGACGGCCGATAGTCGAATGGCGCGCGGCGGTTTTGCCTTTTTCGCCATCCCGGGCCACGCCGGGGACGGCATGTCCTATGTCGCCGACGCGAAGTCGCGCGGCGCCTGCGTCGTCGTCGCTCAACAGCGAGCGGACAGCCCGCTGCCGGTCGTCGTCGTCGATGACGTTCGGCGCGCCCTGGCCCTCGCCGCGGCGCGCTTCTTTTCTCGTCAGCCGTCGACGATCGCGGCTGTTACGGGAACGAGCGGCAAGACCTCGGTCGTGGCCTTCTTGCGCCAGATCTGGGCCGCGCTTGGACATGAGGCGGCGTCGCTCGGCACCGTCGGAATCGTCGATTCTCGCGGCGCGCATTATGGAGCGCTGACGACGCCTGGACCCGTCGAACTGCACCGAACGCTGGACGAACTTGCTGGACGTGGCGTGACGCATCTCGCCATGGAGGCGTCGTCGCTCGGGATCAATCAGCGGCGGCTTGACGGCATGCGCGTCGACGTCGCGGGCTTCACCAATTTCTCGCGCGACCATCTCGACCATCACGCCGACATGGAGGAGTATTTCGCGGCGAAGATGCGGCTCTTCGACACGCTGCTGCACCCTGGCCAGACAGCGGTGATCGACGCGGACAGCGACGTTGCGTCCCGCGTCATCGACATTTGCCGGGCCAGGGACCTCACAATTTTGAGCGTCGGTTTGAAGGGAGAGGCGATAAGGCTCCTATCGGCGACGCCGTCCGCCTTAGCAACGTCGCTGCGGCTCGCCCATGAGGGCGTCGAATATGAGGTCGATCTGCCGCTTGCCGGCGCCTTTCAGGTCTCGAACGCCCTCGTCGCCGCGGGGCTGGCTATCGCAAGCGGCGATGATCCGGGGCAGGTCTTTGCGGCGCTCGAAGCGCTTAAAGGCGCGCCGGGGCGGCTCGAACTCGTCGGTCAGCGTAATGGCGCGCCGATTTTCGTAGATTACGCGCATAAGCCCGACGCGCTGGAGAAAGTGCTCGCCACTTTACGGCCGCTGACAAAAAAACGCCTGATTGTCGTCTTCGGGTGCGGCGGCGATCGCGACCGTGGCAAGCGCCCGCTGATGGGGGACATCGTCGCCCGGGCGGCGGATATCGCCATCGTCACGGACGACAATCCGCGCAGCGAGGACGCCGCCGCCATTCGCGCAGAAATTCTCGAAGGAACCCGCGGCGGCGCGGCGCACATCATCGAGATCGGAGACCGGCGCGCGGCGATCGCCAACGCCGTCGCGGGGCTTGAACCGGGCGATGCGCTCGTCGTGGCTGGAAAGGGCCATGAAACCGGGCAGATCGTCGGCGACCGCGTTTTGCCTTTCTCCGATCATGAGGCGATCGCGCAGGCGCTCAAGGAGAATCATCCATGACCAAGAGGCCGTTATGGTCGGGATTGGCGCTGGTCGGCGCGCTGCGGGCGCGCGCGAGCGGCGGCCTTGCGCGCGAAGCCGCCGGCGTTTCCATCGACACCCGCACCCTTCAGCCCGGCGATCTGTTTATCGCCATTAAGGGCGAGACGCGCGATGGTCACGACTTCGTGCGGATGGCGTTCGAGAAAGGCGCGGCGGCGGCGGTCGTCGACGAAGCGCATGCGCCTGAGCTTTCCGGCGCCGGGCCGCTTTTCGTCGTCAGAGACGTGCAACAATCGCTGGAGTCGCTGGGCGCGCGGTCGCGCGAGCGAAGCGCCGCCTTCATCGCCGCCATCACCGGCTCCGTCGGCAAGACCTCGACGAAGGACATGATCCGGCTGATGCTGTCGCGTTTCGGCGAAACGCATGCCTCGGCGGCGTCTTACAACAATCACTGGGGCGTGCCGTTGACGCTTGCGCGCATGCCGGCGGAGTCGCGCTTCGGCGTATTCGAACTTGGCATGAATCACGCGGGCGAGATCGCCGCGCTCGTCGCTCAGGTGCGCCCCCACGTCGCCGTCGTGACCCGCATTGCGCCGGTTCATCTCGAATATTTCGGATCAATCGAAAAGATCGCGGACGCCAAGGCCGAAATTTTTTCCGCGCTCGACGGCGGCGTCGCGATCATTAACCGCGACGACGGATTTTACGAGCGCCTCGCCGCGGCGGCCGCGCCAACCGCCAGCCATGTCTTTGGTTTCGGCGAGGCGGAAGGCGCGCATGCGCGGCTCCTGTCTTACGAGGCCGCCGGCGAAGGCGCGCTGGTCGAGGCGGAAATTCTCGAGCGGCGACTACGCTTTCGCATCGGCGCCCCAGGCAAGCATATCGCCATGAACGCGCTGGCGGCGCTGCTCGTGGGCGTCGTTTTCGACGTGGATTTGGAGGAAGCTGCCGCGGCCTTCGCCGAATTCACGCCGCCGTCCGGACGCGGCCGGCGCGAGAAAATAGCGACGCCAGATGGCGAGTTTACGCTCATCGACGAAAGCTACAACGCCAACCCGACCTCCATGCGGGCGGCGCTGCAGCTGCTCGGCGGCGCGGCGACCGGCCCCGGAGGCCGGCGCATCGCCGTGCTCGGCGACATGCTGGAGCTCGGGCCTCAGGCGGCCGAACTTCACGCCGAGCTCGCTCAGGATCTTATCGACGCCAACGTCGATCTGCTATTCACCTCGGGGCCGTTGATGTCGCGCTTGAGTTACGCTGTGCCTGATTCGATGCGCGCGGCGCATCGGGCGACGCCGCTGGAGCTGGAAGAGGCCGTTCTCGCAGCGGTTCGTCCCGGCGATGTGGTGATGGTGAAAGGCTCTAATGGTTCGCGGATGGCGCGGATCGTCTCGGCCTTGAAAAGCGCATTCGCTCGCGAGATGGCGAGCTGAGGAGAGACGATGCTGACGCTGCTTGCGGACTTCTCTTATTTATACAGTCCGCTAAACATCTTCCGCTACATCACTTTTCGCGCCGCTATGGGGGCGGCGACGGCGCTGTTCTTCGTGTTTTTCTTCGGACCGGGCGTCATCGCCGCGTTGCGCATCAAACAGGGCAAGGGCCAGCCGATCCGCGAGGACGGACCGGCTTCGCATCTTGTGACCAAAAAAGGCACGCCGACGATGGGCGGCCTGATGATCCTCTCGGGACTGGTCGCGGCGACGCTGCTCTGGGCGAATTTGCGCAACGCCTATGTGTGGATCGTGCTCTTCGTCACCGTCAGCTTCGGCCTCATCGGCTTTTATGACGACTATCTCAAGGTGACCAAGCAGTCGCACGCCGGCTTCTCGGGCAAGATGCGATTGGCGCTCGAGTTTTTGATTGCCGGCCTGGCCTGCTACGCGTTGATGGAAACCGGCGGCGAGAATATGACGAAGCTCGCCATCCCCATGGTGCGGGGCTATGTCGCGACGCTGGGTCCGCTCTTCATCCTGTTTGGCGCCTTCGTCATCGTCGCCGCGGGCAACTGCGTCAATCTCACGGATGGACTCGACGGCCTCGCCATCGTGCCGTCGATGATCGCCGCCGGCGCCTTTGCGATCTTCGCCTATCTCGTCGGCAATTCGATCTTTTCGAATTATCTCGGCGTCAATTACGTCGCGGGCGTCGGCGAACTGACCATCGTTTGCTCGGCCTTTATCGGCGCGGGACTCGGCTTTCTCTGGTTCAACGCGCCGCCGGCGCAAATCTTCATGGGCGACACCGGCTCGCTGGCGCTCGGCGGGCTCGTGGGCGCCGTCGCCGTCGCGGTGAAGCAGGAATTCGTGCTCGTCATCGTCGGCGGGCTCTTCGTGATCGAAGGCGCCTCGGTCATCATCCAGGTCGCCTATTTCAAGCTGACCGGCAAGCGCATCTTCCTGATGGCGCCGATTCATCACCATTTTGAACAGAAGGGCTGGAAGGAGCCGCAGATCGTTATCCGCTTCTGGATCATCGCCTTCGTCCTGGCCCTGATGGGCCTCTCGACCTTGAAGCTGAGGTGACGATGACGCCGATCGAGACCTTCAAGGGCAAGCGCGTCGCGCTTTTTGGCCTCGGCGGTTCGGGCCTTGCCACGGCGCGCGCGCTGATCGCCGGCGGCGCGCAGGTCGCCGCCTGGGATGACGGCGAGGCTGGCCGACTCAAGGCTGTCGCGCAAGGCGTAGCGCTCGAGGATCTCGTGGCGGCGGATTGGAGCGGCTTCGATGCGCTCGTCCTTTCCCCCGGCGTGCCGCTGACCCATCCCGAGCCGCATTGGATGGTGCTGGCGGCGAAGGCCGCCGGAGTCGAGATTATCGGCGATGTCGAACTGTTCTGCCGTGAACGCGAAGCGCGCGCCGGGGGATCGCCCTTCATCGCCATCACCGGCACAAACGGCAAATCGACGACCACGGCGCTGATCGCGCACATCTTGCGCGAAGCCGGCCGCGACGTTCAGCTCGGCGGCAACATCGGCGTGCCGATTCTCGACCTCGAGCCGCCGTCCGATGAGCGCATTCATGTTATCGAATGCTCGTCGTTCCAGATCGATCTCGCGCCCTCGCTGGCGCCGACCATCGGCGTGCTGATCAACATCACGCCGGATCATATCGACCGTCACGGGACAATCGAAAATTACGCCGCCATCAAGGAGCGGCTCGTCGCTGCGGCGGAAGTGGCTCTGGTCGGCGTCGACGACGCCTATTGCCATGCGATCGGCGCGCGCCTCGTTGAAGCCGAGACCCCCGAGCGGCGCGTCGTGCCGGTCTCCGGGAAGCGCGCGCTCGACTGGGGATTTTATGTCGAGGATCGAAGCGTCTATTTCCGCGAGCAGGGACATCCGCCCGAGGAAGCCGAGCTGATCGGTTCGCTCGAAGGCGCGCGCGCGCTTCGCGGCGCGCATAATGCGCAGAACGCCGCCTTCGCCGCCGCCGCCGCGTGGGAGTGCGGATTGGACGACGACGAGATCTTGCGCGGATTGTTGAGCTTCCCCGGCCTGCCGCATCGGATGGAGGAAATCCGGCGCATCGAGCGCGCGCTGTTCGTCAACGACTCGAAGGCGACCAACGCCGACGCGGCCGAAAAGGCCTTGGTGAGCTTTACCGATATTTACTGGATTCTCGGCGGCCGATCGAAAGAGGGCGGCGTCGAACCGCTGCGACCGCATTTCTCGCGCATACGCAAAGCCTATCTGATCGGCGAGGCCGCCGACGATTTTGCGCGCACGTTGGAAGGCGCGCTGCCATTCGAGCGCTGCGGAACGCTAGAGGCTGCAACGACGCGCGCGGCGCTCGACGCGCTTGCCGAAGGCGCCCCCGAGCCCGTTGTGCTGCTGTCGCCGGCCTGCGCCTCCTATGACCAGTTCGCCAATTTCGAGGTGCGGGGCGATGCGTTTCGCGGCCTCGTCGAAGGGCTTCCCGCCGTGATCGCGGCGCGAAAAGGAGGGCTGACATGATCTCGCGCGCGGAACGAACGCTATTCTCCGACTGGGCGTGGACGGTGGATCGCTGGCTGCTCGCGAGCCTCGCCCTGCTGATCGTCGCCGGTCTCGTCTTCGCCATGGCCGGCAGCCCGCCCGTCGCGGAGCGGCTGCATCTGCCGACCTTCCACTTCGTCAACCGGCAGGTGCTCTATCTTCTGCCGGCGCTGGTCCTGATGATTGCGACGTCCTTTCTTTCGCCGCGTCACGTGCGCCGACTGGCGCTGGTGATTTTCATCGTCTCTCTCGCGCTCGTCTTCGCCACCATCTTCTACGGTCAGGAAGTGAAGGGCGCGAAGCGATGGATCTTCGGCGTTCAGCCCTCGGAATTCTTGAAGCCCGCCTTCGTCGTGCTCGTCGCCTGGGCCTTCTCCGAAGGAGCGCGTCGCAAGGATGTTCCAGGCAATCTGATCGCGCTTCTGCTCCTGCCGATCGCGATCGCGCCGCTGATGCTGCAGCCTGATTTTGGCCAGACGATGCTGGTTTCGATTGTCTGGGCGGCGCTGTTTTTCATGGCCGGCTTGCACTGGATCTGGGTTGTCGGACTGGGCGGGCTTGGCGGCGTCTCGGCGCTGCTCGCCTATAAATTCGTGCCGCACGTCCATGCGCGCGTCGAATCCTTTCTGGAGCCGCCGCCGCCGGTCGCAGGCGTGCCCACGAATTTTCAGTCGGAGACGGCGCTTGAGAGCTTCATCGCCGGTTCGTGGTTCGGCAAGGGCCCGGGCGAAGGGGTCATCAAGCGCATCCTGCCCGACTCGCACACGGATTTCATCTTCGCGGTCATCGGCGAGGAGTTCGGCGTTCTTATCTGCATCGCGCTTGCCGCGGTCTTCGCCTTCGTCGTGGTTCGGGGGTTGTTCTCGGCGGCGCGCAACAGCGATCCCTTCTGCCGTTTTGCGACTGCGGGGCTCGTGATGCTGTTTGGCCTGCAGAGCTGCATTAATATGGCGGTGAACGTGCATCTTATGCCCGCCAAGGGCATGACGCTGCCCTTCGTCTCCTATGGCGGCTCTTCGCTTATTTCGCTGTCGCTCGGCATGGGCTTTCTGCTCGCCGTCACGCGTAAGCGGCCGCGGTCCCGCGTGCTGAGCGAGCTCGCCGCGACGGGCGCGCCCGCCGCCGCGTGATAAAAGCTTCGGTATGATCGATTCGCCGATTCTCCTCGCCGCCGGCGGCACCGGAGGCCATCTTTTTCCAGCCGAGGCGCTTGCGCATGCGCTCGCCGCCCGCGGGTTGGCCGTGGAGCTCGTCACCGAGGAGCGCGCCCTGCGCTACGGCGGCGCCTTTCCGGCGCGGGCCATGCATGTGATCCCCGCCGGCACGCCGCGGGGCGGCTCGCTGCTGGCCAAGGCCCAGGCGGTCGCGCGTCTCGCCCTCGGCACGGCGCAGGCGGCCGCGCTGCTGCGCCAGGTCAAACCGGCCGCGGTGATCGGTTTCGGCGGCTACCCGACCGTCCCGCCCTTGCTTGCGGCGTCCTATCTCGGCGTGCCGAGCGCTTTGCACGAAGCGAACGGCGTCATGGGCAAGGCCAATCGCTTCCTCGCCGGCCGCGTCGACAGGATCGCCGCCGGCCTGCCGACTCTCGCCGTGCCGGCGGCCCTGCAAAGCAAGCTCGTCGTCACCGGCAATCCGGTGCGTCCCAATGTGCTCGAGGCCGCCGAAACGCCCTATCCTTCGTTCGACGATGGAATGTTCCGGCTGCTCGTCGCCGGCGGCTCTCAGGGCGCCCGCGTCATGGCGGACATCGTGCCGGCGGCCGTCGCGGCGCTCCCAGACGCGCTGCGGGCGAAAGTCGCCGTCGTGCAGCAGGCGCGTCCAGAAGATATCGCGCGGGTCGAGGCGATCTACGCCGGCGCCGGGGTCGGCGCCGAGATTGCGCCGTTTTTCGCCGACTTCCCGGCGCGGCTCGCTGCGGCGCATTTCGTCATCACCCGCGCCGGCGCGTCGACGGTCTCGGAGCTTGCGGTCGTCGGGCGACCGGCGATGCTGGTGCCGCTGCCGCATGCGCTCGACCAGGATCAGGCGGCGAACGCCGCTTTTCTGGAGCAGGCTGGCGGCGCGGAAACCGTGCGCCAGAGCGACTTCACGCCGGAATTTTTGACGCGGCGGCTTTGTGACCTCATCAATGCGCCGGCGCAGCTTTCCGCGCGCGCCGAAGCCGCCAGACGCGTCGGCGTCGACGACGCCGCCGATCGTCTCGCCGATCTGATCATCGACGTGGCGCGGACAGGCGCTACGAAACGGAGCTAGGAATGAAACTGCCGAAAGAGTTGGGCCCGATTCATTTCGTCGGCATCGGCGGCATCGGCATGTCTGGAATCGCCGAAGTGCTGCTCAATCTCGGCTACAAGGTGCAGGGGTCGGACGCCGCCGAAAACGCCAATGTCAAGCGTCTCGTCGAAAAGGGCGCGACGGTCAGCATCGGCCATGACGCGAAAAATCTCGGCGACGCCGCGGTCGTCGTCGTCTCGACTGCAATCAAGCGCGACAATCCCGAACTTGTCTTGGCGCGCGAAAAACGCCTGCCGGTCGTGCGCCGCGCCGAAATGCTGGCCGAGCTGATGCGCCTCAAGCAATGCGTCGCGATCGCCGGCACGCATGGCAAGACGACGACGACTTCGCTCGTTGCGACGCTTCTCGACGCCGGCGGGCTAGATCCGACCGTGATCAACGGCGGCATCATCAACGCCTATGGCACGAATGCGCGTCTTGGCGCCGGCGACTGGATGGTGGTGGAGGCCGACGAAAGCGACGGCACGTTTCTCAAACTGCCGGCGGACGTCGCCATCGTCACCAATATCGATCCCGAACATCTCGACCATTTCCATACATTCGACGCCATCAAGGAAGCCTTCCGCAATTTCGTCGAGAATATTCCCTTCTACGGCTTTGCGGTGATGTGCCTCGATCATCCGACCGTGCAGGAGCTCGTCGGCCGCATCGAGGACCGCCGCATCATCACCTATGGCGAAAATCCGCAGGCCGACGTGCGTCTGCTCGACGTCGATCTCGAGGGCGGCGTGTCGAAATTCAATGTGCTGCTGCGCGACCGCAAGACGTCGCAGGCGATCTATCTCGAAAATCTCGTCCTGCCGATGCCGGGCCATCACAATGCGTTGAACGCGACGGCGGCGGTCGCCGTCGCCAATCAGCTCGGCCTGTCGCCCGAACAGATCCGCAAGGCGCTTGCCGGCTTTGGCGGCGTGAAGCGGCGCTTCACCAAGACCGGCGAATGGAACGGCGTGCAGATTTTCGACGACTATGGCCATCATCCCGTCGAAATCGCCGCCGTGCTGCGCGCGGCGCGCGCCTCCACCAAGGGCAAAGTCGTCGCGCTGATGCAGCCGCATCGCTATTCGCGGCTGCAGTCGCTTTTTGATGCTTTCGCCACCTGCTTCAACGACGCCGACGTGGTCATCATCGCCGACGTCTATCCGGCGGGCGAGCAGCCGATTCCGGGCGCCGATCGCGACGCGCTTGTGTCCGCCATCAAGGCGCATGGCCATCGCCGCGCGATGGGGCTGCCCTCTCCCGAAGTGCTGGCGGCGATGGTTCGCGAGATCGTCGCGCCTGGCGATTATGTCGTCTGTCTTGGCGCCGGCAATATCACGCAATGGGCCTATGCGCTGCCGGAGCAGCTCGC
The DNA here is from genome assembly GCF_051062815.1 of Methylocystis sp. Lineage (GTDB taxonomy): Bacteria > Pseudomonadota > Alphaproteobacteria > Rhizobiales > Beijerinckiaceae > Methylocystis. The sequence continues at coordinate 81,178 of NZ_JBPFDU010000074.1, forward strand.
GGCGGGGCAGGGGTGATGGCGTCGGCTTCGCCCCCTCCCTGTCCCTCCCCCGCTAAAGCGGGAGAGGGGACCCTAACGAGCGGCGCTCGCGCAGCTTGGATGAAGGGCGCGATCTGCTCCCTCTCCCGCGAAGCGGGGGAGGGTTGGACGCTTCGTAGCTTGTGACGAAGTGACGTGAATTTACGTGGCATGATTTGACTTCCGCAGGATTGTTACTAAAATTGACTACATCATAGTCAATCCTCTCCAAGTCATGAAATCCGCCGCGCCCACGCCGACATCCGTTCGTCTGACCGACGAAACGCGCAAAATCCTCGACGAGGCTGCGCGGCGCACACGCCGCTCGCGTTCCTATCTCGTGGAGGAAACGCTGAAGCAGTTTCTTCCGCGCGTCGTGCAGAAGGAAACTCAGCCGTCGCCGCAAGAGCGCATTCGTCGCCTGAAGGAGCTGGAGGGCATCGGCCACCGGCTTGTCGGACCGCAATCCATTGAGGAGATCGACGCACGCATCCGTGAATTCCGTGGCGACGACTGAGACGCTTCCGGTCGAAGGCGGGCGGGCCTATTTCGACGCAAATTCGGTCATCTATTTCATCGAGGCGAAGCCGGAATTTTATTCGAAGATATCCAGCCTCTGGTATGCCCTCATCGAACGAAACACGACCTTTGTCACGAGTGAAATCTGCATTGCGGAATGCTTCTACGGCGCCTTCAGACGTCAGAGTCAGGTGCTCGAAAATGCTTACGATCGCCTGTTCTTTGAGGAGCGGACCTTCGACATTCGGCCCGTGGACCTCGAAACGCTCGTCGGGGCGGCGCGCCTCGGCGCCGATCTCGGCCTAAGACTGATAGACGCGGTGCATTTTCGAACGGCGTTGGCCTCGCAATGCGATATCTTCGTCACGAACGATCGCCGATTCCGCTCGAGTCATGGCGTGCGTGTCGTCCAAATCGCCGAGCTATGATGTAGCGTCGATCAAGCCGAAAGCCGCAGATGACCTTCCCCGATATCACCGCCGATATTGTCCGCTTCGCGCCTGAACTGCGCGGAAAGATTTCCGCCAATGAGCCGCTTGCGCCCTACACTTGGTTTCGCGTCGGCGGGTCGGCGCAGATCCTGTTCATGCCGGCCGACGAAGCCGATCTCGCCTATTTCCTCGCGCGATTGCCGCGAGAGATTTCCGTCACCGTCGTCGGCCTTGGCTCCAATTTGATCGTGCGCGAAGGCGGCGTCGAAGGCGTGGTCATACGCCTTTCGGCCAAGGGCTTCGGCGAGATCGTCGTCGAGGACGGCAGCAGGTTGCGCGTCGGCGCCGCGGTCCCCGACGTGAAGGCGGCGCGCGCAGCGGCGGAAGCGGGAATTGACGGTCTCGCCTTCTATCGCGGCATTCCCGGCGCGATCGGCGGGGCGCTGCGCATGAACGCCGGCGCGCATGGCGGCGAAACAAAGGACGCGCTGATTGAAGCGCGCGGCGTCGACCGCGCCGGCGACGTCCGCGTCTTTGGCGTCGCCGACATGGGCTACGCCTATCGCCATTGTTCCGCCCCCGACGACGTGATCTTCACGCAGGCGCTTTACCAGGGACGTCCCGGCGATCCGGCGACGATCATCGCCGAGATGGAGCGCATCACCGCGGCGCGTGAAGCTTCGCAGCCGATCAAGGAAAAGACAGGCGGCTCGACCTTCAAGAATCCTGACGGCGAAAAGGCGTGGCGGTTGATTGACGCGGCCGGCTGTCGCGGACTCATCGTCGGCGATGCGCAGGTCAGCGAGATGCACTGCAATTTTCTCATCAATCGCGGCCGCGCGAGCGCCGCCGACATCGAGGCGCTTGGTGAGGAAGTGCGCCGGCGCGTGCGCGAGACGAGTGGCGTCGAACTGCATTGGGAGATCAAGCGCATCGGCGTCGCTTGAGAGATTGCGTCGTCGCTGCTGAGATCTTAGCGTGGACGCTTGAGGAGATTCCCGCCGTGCCGCCTTCAAAAAAATCGCACCGATTCTCGGACGCTACTGAAACGGCGGCCACGTCGAAAAGCGGCGACGAGCAAGGACCGAAGAAGGGTCCTTCGGTCGAAGATCGAGTTTCGCCAGCGTCAGGCGCGTTAAGTGACTCGCTCTGTCCTTTCGCCACATTCACCGAATGGGCTTCGGAAGCCGACGAAGCCGCCTATTCGGATCTCTAGTTGGCATTTTTCAAGTCGAGAGCACATGACCAAGCACGTCGCCGTTCTGATGGGCGGACTCTCCGCCGAACGCGAAATTTCCTTGCGCTCGGGCGAAGCCTGCGCGAAGGCTCTCGAAGAGCAGGGATTTCAAGTGTCCCGCGTCGATGCGGGGCATGACGTCGCGAATGTTCTTGCGGCGCTCAAGCCCGATGTCGCCTTCAACGCGCTCCATGGCAGGTTTGGCGAGGATGGCTGCATTCAGGGCGCGCTGGAGCTTTTGCGCATCCCCTATACGCATTCGGGCGTGCTCGCCTCTTCGGTGGCGATGAAAAAGGATATCGCGAAGACGGTGATGGCGGCCGCCGGCGTTCCGACGCCAAAAGGGCGCGTTCTGCACAGGCTGGACGCCGCCAAAGCGCACGCGCTGCCGCTTCCTTATGTCCTCAAGCCCGTCTCCGAAGGCTCCTCCTTCGGCGTCTTCATCGTCAGCGAGGGCCAAGAGCATCCCCCGCAGGAATTATGGCGCGAGGATTGGACTCATGGCGACATGATGCTCGCGGAGCAGTTCATCGCCGGGCGCGAACTCACATGCGCCGTCATGAACGACAAGGCTCTCGACGTGATCGAAATTCTCGCGGCCGACGGCGGCTGGTACGATTATCACGCCAAATACGCCAAGGGCGGCTCGAAACACGTCCTTCCGGCAAATCTTAAACCGAATATTTACCAAGAGGTCCAACATTTGGCCCTTGAGGCTCACCGAGCTCTCGGCTGTCGCGGCGTAAGTCGCGCGGACTTCCGATACGACGACCGCCCCGGAGGTACGGGCGAGCTCGTCGTATTGGAGGTGAACACGCAGCCGGGAATGACGGAGACCTCGCTCGTGCCAGAAATGGCGGCATACGCAGGTTTTTCATTCGGTGAGTTGGTCAGATGGATGGTGGAAGACGCATCCTGCGATCGTTGAGAGAGTCATTTTCGGCTCGGCACTCGCTCGTCCCCATCGTTCCCGGAGACGCCCCATACGCCTTGGCGGCCGCTGTTGCGACCATCCCGCCGGCAGCCGTTCCCGCCGCCGCTGCGGCGGTCGCTCCGCGCGCCTCGGCGCGAAGAACCCGCGGTGAACGTCTCCTTTCGCGCCTCGCCTTGTTGGGCCGTCCCGGCGTCGGCGCTCTGGCGACGCTTGCGCTCTTCGCCGCGATCGGCGTGGCAGGATTCATCGAGAACGGCGGCTACGCCGCTCTCGTCGCAAGCGAGGGCGAGCTCTACGACATAGCGGGGCGCGTCGCCGGGTTTCCGATTTCCGCCGTCACCATCACCGGTCAATCGCGCTTGACCGAACGCGAACTCCTCGACGCTGCAGGCGTCGGGCCGCGAAACTCCTTGCCCTTTCTCGATGCGACGGCGGTGCGCGACCGGCTGATGCAGGTCCCCCTCGTCAAATCCGCGCGGGTGATGAAGCTCTACCCCGATCGCCTGGTCATCGCGATCGAAGAGCGGCAGCCAAGCGCCTTGTGGCAGCGCGACGGACGCGTCGCCGTCATTTCCGAAGACGGCGTGCCGATCGATGAGTTGCGCGACCAGCGCTATCTCGGTCTGCCGTTCGTCGTCGGCGAGGGCGCGCAGAAGCGGCTGCTCGAATTTCTCATGCTGATGACGAAGGCCGGCGACCTTGCGCATCGGATCAAGGCCGGCGTGCTCGTCGCCGGACGCCGCTGGAACTTCGAGATGACGAACGGCGTCACGGTGAAACTGCCGGAGGTTGATCCATCCGGCGCGCTGGAGACGCTTGCGCGGCTGCAGCGAGAGGCGCGGATCCTCGACAAGGACGTCATGTTCATCGACTTGCGCATTCCCGACCGCGTCAGCGTAAGGCTGACGGAAGAGGCCGCGGCGGCGCGCGAAGCGCAACTTGCGCCGCGCAAGTCGACCAAGAGTGGTGGTTAGCTGCATGAATTCCCCTGGTGTCCCACCGCGCATGAAGCCGCTCTCGCCACGTCGCTCGGCGACGTTCGCGGCGCTTGACGTCGGCACGTCGAAGATCGCCTGCCTGATCGCGCGGCTCACGCCGCTTGGCGCGGTCGCGCCCGGCGATTGGCGCACGCATCGCGTTCGCGTCGTTGGCATTGGCCATCAGCGCTCTCTGGGCGTGAAGAACGGCCTCGTGGTCGATATGGACGCCGCCGACGCCGCGATCCGGCAAACCGTGGACGCCGCCGAGCGCATGGCCGGCATGCAGGTGGAGCGCGTCATTGTCACGGCGTCGGGCGGCCGACTGTCCTCGCAGCATTTTCAGGCGAAACGCGTCATTGGCGGCCGCGAAGTCGCCGAACACGATATTCATCGGGTTCTCGAAGCTTCGGCCGCACATCATCTCCATCGCGGCCGCATCGCCGTGCACTCGCTGCCAACAGGCTTTTCGCTCGACGGCGTGTCCGGCATCCGAGAGCCCAAGGACATGATCGGCGAAGAGCTCGCGGTCGATCTCCACGTCGCGACCTGCGATCAGGCCGCCGCCCGCAATCTTCTCTTCGCCGTCGAGCGCAGCCATCTCAGCGTTGAAGCCTTGGCAGCCGCGCCTTACGTCGCCGGGCTCTCCACGCTCGAACCCGACGAGGCCGAGATGGGCGTCGTGGTCGTCGACATGGGGGCTGGATCAACGTCCGTGGCCGTCTTCGCACGGGGCGAGATGATTCACCTTGACGCCGTCACGCTTGGCGGCGCCCACGTCACGATGGACATCGCGCGCGGACTCGACGCGCGGCTCTCCGACGCGGAGCGGCTGAAGACCTTTCACGGCTCGGCGATCGCTTCGACCTCCGACGAGCGCGAAACCATTTCCTTCGATCACGTCGGCGAGAGCCATCACAAGGCGCACGCGCCTAAATCGCATCTCGTGCGCATCATCCGCCCGCGAATCGAGGAAACGCTGGAGTTCCTGCGCGACCGCTTGGCGAAGGCGGGCCATCCGAGCGGTCCAGGCCGCCGCATCGTGCTGACGGGCGGCGCGAGCCAGCTCACGGGCGTCGCCGAGGCGGCGCGCCGCATTCTCGGCGGCCAGGTTCGGGTCGGACGGCCGATCGGCATCGAAGGCTTGCCGGATTCCTCGAAGAGCCCCGCCTTCGCGGCCGCGGCCGGCCTGCTCGTTTATCCGCAAGTCGCCGCGCATGAATATTTCGAGCCGCGCCGGGTCGAGCGCGCGGCGACGGGAACTGACGGATACATCTCGCGCGTAGGGAGATGGTTAAGAGAAAGCTTCTAGTATCGCGTGAAAGTGATTCTTTCGACCCGGCGCGCCATTCAACGCGCCGAGCATGATTGCCAAGGACGACGCGTTCGGCGACCGGGCGTCCAGGGCGAAGGACAACGGGCGCCGAGTTGTGAACGCATTGGTGAGAGGCCTGGCAGATGACGATCAACCTTAAAGCTCCCGAACTCAGGGAATTGAAGCCCCGCATCATGGTTTGCGGCATCGGCGGCGGCGGCTGCAACGCCGTCAACAATATGATCACCTCTGGTCTGTCGGGCGTCGATTTCCTTGTCGCCAATACAGACGCGCAGGCGCTCGCGTCGTCGCAGGCCGAGCGAATCATTCAAATGGGCCTGCAGGTGACGGAAGGACTGGGCGCCGGCGCTCAGCCAGAAGTCGGCCGCGCCGCCGCGGAAGAAGCGCGCGAAGAAATTCGCGAGCATCTCTCGGGCGCGCATATGTGCTTCGTCACCGCCGGGATGGGCGGCGGCACCGGCACGGGCGCCGCGCCGGTGATCGCGCAGATCGCGCGCGAAATGGGCATTCTCACCGTCGGCGTCGTCACCAAGCCGTTCCATTTCGAAGGTCAGCGTCGCCTGCGCATCGCCGAATCAGGCATCTCCGAACTGCAAAAATGCGTCGATACGCTGATCGTCATCCCGAATCAGAATCTCTTCCGCATCGCCACGGAGAAGACGACTTTCGCCGACGCCTTCGCCATGGCTGATCAGGTACTCTATTCGGGAGTCGCCTCGGTCACGGATTTGATGGTTAAGGAAGGCCTCATCAACCTCGACTTTGCTGACGTCCGCTCGATCATGCGCGGCATGGGCAAGGCGATGATGGGCACCGGCGAAGCCACGGGCGAAAATCGCGCCAATCTTGCCGCGGAAGCCGCGATTGCGAATCCGTTGCTCGACGAAGTGTCGATGAAGGGGGCGCGCGGCCTGCTGATCTCGATCACCGGCGGCCACGATCTGACCCTCTATGAAGTCGACGAGGCGGCGAGTCGTATTCGCCAGGAGGTCGACGAGGACGCCAACATCATTCTGGGCGCGACATTCGATTCGTCGCTTGAAGGCGTGGTGCGCGTCTCCGTCGTCGCGACGGGCATCGACCTGACCGCGATCACGGCCGACGATCCGACGAGCGAATCGCGTCTCGCCGAGGCCGCCGAGCGCCTGCGCGCCCAATTGCAGCAGGCGCGCGCGCAGCAGGTGCCGGCTGTCGACGCCGCGCCGGCCCTGCGTCCTCGCGAAGAGCCGCAGGCCGCAGCTGGCTATTATTCTGAGCAGGCGCCGGCGCATGGCGTCTACCTCGAGCCGGCGCCGCCGCGTCTCGCCTATGGCGAGCCGAGGTTCGAAGCCGAGCGCCACGAAGCGCCGGCCGGCGCCTATGTGCCGCCGGCCCCGGAGCAGCCGCGTGCGCCGCGCATGCCTCAGATCGAGGATTTTCCACAGCCCATCCAGGAACAGCTGCGTCAGCAGATGGGCGCTGGCGATCCTCGTCGCAAATCGATTTTCGAGCGGCTCGCCTCCTTCGGGGCGAGCCGTCAGGAAGATTCGATGCATGGCGCGCCTGCGGCGCCGACTCCGCGCCCGCACATGGCTCCCCCAGGCCAGCCTTCGGCGACGCACGCCGAATATGGCAAGCGACCGGCCGCGCCGGCGCCGGTTGTTCCCGGCGGACATGCCGCGCTCGATTCGCACGGTCGTCGCGCCCTGCAGCCGCGCCCGTCCGAGGAGGATCATCTGGAGATCCCGGCGTTCCTGCGCCGCCAGGCCAACCACTGAGGCGCTCGACAATCGGCAAAAGGCCCGCCTCGCGCGGGCCTTTTCATTTTGGCCGCCAAGCTTGTAACAAATTGCAGGCCTGTAACAAATCGTAAGAAAGCGTGACTGGAGCGTCGGCGCCCGGATTTGCTATCGTTCGTCCGGGCTTTAGGGGAGGGTTGCGCCATTCGTTCGGATTCACGCCGACATGCGTTGCGCGCGCGCCGCGCCGCGCTTCCCGGAAGCGCGGCCGCGCCAGCGGTCCAGCAGACGCTCGCACGAAGCTTCACGTTAACCGGCCAGGGCGTGCACGGCGGTCGTCCCGCCAGCATGACGCTCGCGCCGGCCGGCGCTGACGTCGGGATCGTTTTCAGCGTCGCCGGAGCCGAGATTGAAGCGCATTGGTCGCGCGTCGACGCATCGAAGTTGCGCACACGGCTCGCCGGCGACGGCGCGAGCGTGTCCACGGTCGAGCACATGATGGCCGCGCTTGCGGCGCTTCGCGTCGACAATGCGCTGGTTTTGCTCGACGGCGACGAGGTTCCAGCCATGGACGGCTCGGCTCGCGACTTCGTCTCGGCGATCGACGAAGCCGGCGTCGTCGCTTTATCCGCGCCGCGGCGCGCGCTGCGCGTCGTCAATCCGGCGCGCGTATCCGACGGGGCCGGCTGGGCGGAGCTGCGGCCGGCGGAATCCGGCCTTCATCTGGATGTGGAAATCGCCTTCCCCTGTCCAATCGGACGCCAGCGCCTTGCGCTTGATCTGACGCCCGAGACGTTCCGGCGCGAATTGGCCGGAGCTCGCAGTTTCGGATTCACGCGCGATGCGGAGCGGCTCTGGCGTGAAGGTCTGGCGCTTGGCGCCAATCTCGACAATACGCTGGTCTTTGACGCGCGCGCTGCGATCAATCCGCACGGGGAGCGATTCGCCGACGAATGCGTGCGTCACAAGATGCTCGACGTCGTCGGCGATCTGGCGCTGGCTGGGGCGCCGATCATCGGCGCCTTCCGCTCCTATCGCGGCGGGCATAGTCTTAATCTCGCGCTGCTCGAAGCTGCGGCGCGCGCAGGCGCCCTGGCGCTCGAACTCGACGCGCATAATGACGGCATGAGTGCGACAGGCCGAAGCCTATCCAGGGCGATCGGGTGAAGGGCTTCCTCATCCTGAGGAGCGTGCGCAGCACGCGTCTCGAAGGGCGAGGAAGCCCGTTTTCGCGTATTTTTCCTCACCCTCGTCCTTCGAGACGCCGCCTGCGGCGGCTCCTCAGGATGAGGGTGAGGAAAACAATCCTTCACCCGATTCCCCTGGAAGCCTATCGCCATAATCTCGCCAGATGAAGGTTCTTCTTTCAGCCGACCGCATAGGCGGGATTGGCGCCCCGACGCGCGCCGTGAGGCAGGGCAGGGGGCGTCCTGCGACGCCATTTGGCTGATTAAGCTTAGAGGGCGCCGGGACGCACGAGCGTCGCGCCGCGCCGCAATGGGGCAACACATGTCTGTTTTCGCACGTTCATTCAAAGTGTTGGCTTTGGCGTCGGCCTTGTCGATCGGCGCGGCGCCGGCGCGCGCCGACCTCATGGACTCGATCACCAGCGGTTTCGGTCTCTTCGGCAGCGGCGGGACGAAATATCAGACGGAGATCACGCCCGACATTCCGGCCGAGGATATCTATAACGCCGGTCTGGCGCGGCTGAAGGCCAAGGATTACGAGGGCGCGGCGAAGAAATTCGGCGAATTGGAAAAGCAATATCCGTCATCGGACTGGTCTCGCAAAGGCCTGCTGATGACGACCTTCGCGCAGTACGAGCACCCCAAATATGACGACGCCGTGCAGTCGGCGATGCGTTATATCGGCCTTTATCCGAATTCCGCCGATACGCCCTATGTCTACTATATCGCGGGCATGTCCTTCTATAGTCAGGTGCCGGACGTCATGCGCGATCAGCAGTCGGCTGAGAAGGCGCTGGAGGTTTTCACGCAGCTTGTACAGAAATTCCCGAAGTCGGAATATGTGAACGACGCCAAATACAAAATCCAGGTGACGCGAGACCAACTCGCCGCCAAGGAGATGAACGTCGGTCGCTTCTATCTGCTTCGCAAGAACTATCCCGCCGCGATCAACCGTTTCCACGACGTTCTCGGCAAATATCAGATGACGCGCCATACCGAAGAGGCGCTCTATCGCCTCACCGAAGCCTATCTCGCGATGGGCGTCACCAATGAAGCGCAGACCGCCGCCGCCATCCTGGGGCATAATTACCCGGATTCGCAGTGGTACAAGGACGCTCACGCGCTGCTGCAATCGGACGGTCTCGAGCCGCACGAATACACAGATTCATGGCTCTCGAAGATCGGAAAGTCGCTCCACGCGAATCTGGCCGTCCTCCAATAATCGCGCCTGGATGAATGCGCCGGCATGCGCCAGCGCGCGCCGGCCGGCTTCAAGCCTTGCATTCCATAAGTGCCACGCGTGGATCATGCGCGGCCAAATTTCCAGCGTGATCGAGACGTCGGCGGCGCCGGCCGCCGCGGCCAGTCGCGTCGAATCGGCAAGCAGCGTTTCGTTCGAGCCCACCTGAATCATGAGCGGCGGCAGCCCGCTCAGATCGCCAAACAGCGGCGAGACGCGCGGGTCATGGCGATCGACTCCTGCCGGGACATAAGCCTGCGCGAGTTCCTCGAGATAGGCCTTATGCAGCAGCGGGTCGGCGTCGTCTTTCGTCGCCAGCGTTTCGCCGGAGAGGGTGAGATCGGTCCAAGGCGAAACGAGCCAGGCGCAGGCAGGAAGCGCCTCCTTGAGGTCGCGCAGCCGCATCAGCAAGGCAAGCGTCAGGCCGCCGCCGGCGCTGTCGCCGCCGACCGCGATTTGGCGCGCGGCAAACCCCTGCTCCCGAAGAAATCGCCAGGCCGCGAGCGCATCGTCATAGGCGGCGGGAAACGGATGCTCGGGCGCCAGTCTGAATTCGACGGCGAGCGCGCGGGCGCGCGCGGCGCGTCCGGCTTCAGTGGCCATGCGGCGGTGGCTGACGATCGAGCCGGAGCAATAGCCGCCGCCATGGAAGAACAGCAGCGCGCGCGACGGGTCGCTCGTTGGCGCGCAAGACCATTCGGCGGCCATGCCGTCGATCGACGCCGGCTCCAATGAGATATCCGGCGCGCTCGGCCAAGCGGCGCCGACTTCCTCGATGCGGGCGCGCCGCGCCGGCCAGCCGACGGGTCGCGGTTTTGCGCTCAGCAGCGCGCGAATGTCGTCGATGCCGAGATCAGCCATAAAATCTCCGTTTGGAAAAGGGCGCTGGCGACTATAATCGAGGGCCGTCCGCGCGTCGCCGGCGCGCGGCTTCCGGCGCATGTGCGCGCCCAGGGCATTTGAGCAAAGCCTCATGCTGGTCCGTCTTTCCATTCGCGACATCGTGCTGATCGACGCGCTCGACCTGGAATTCGCGCCGGGCCTGACGACGCTCACGGGCGAGACCGGCGCGGGAAAATCGATCCTGCTCGACGCCTTCGTGCTGGCGCTGGGGGGGCGGGGCGACGCGTCGCTCGTGCGCGCCGGCTGCGAACAGGGCCAGGTGACGGCGGCCTTCGATACGCCCGCGAATCATCCCGCGCATCTCGCGGCGCGCGAATTCGGCCTCGCGAGCGAGGACGAGCTGGTGTTGCGCCGCGTGCAGTCGGCGGACGGGCGCACCCGCGCCTTTGTGAACGATCAGCCGGCGACCGCGCAGGCGCTGCGCGCCATCGGACGCGAGCTTGTCGAGATCCACTGTCAGCACGACGAACGCGCGCTGGTCGATCCGAATGCGCATCGCGCGCTCGTCGACGCGCATGGCGGCCTTATCGCGCAGGCGAATGACGTGCGCGCGCGCTACGGCGCCTGGCAGGCGGCGCGCCGCGCGCTGGCGGAAGAAGAAGCGCGCATCGCCAAGGCGCGCGCCGACGCCGACTATCTGCGCCATGCGCACGCCGAGCTTTCGGAGCTGGCGCCTCAAGAGGGCGAGGAAGAGACGCTCGCCGAACGTCGGCTTTTCATGCAGCGCGCCGAGAAGGTCGCTTCGGATATTTCCGACGCGCTCTCGGCGTTTTCGAATGACGGATCGCCGGCGCGGGAAATCGCTCAGGCGGCGCGGCGATTGGAGCGGCGTCTGACGCAGGCGCCGCAACTGCTGGACGCGCCTGCGCGCGCCTTGACGCAGGCTGTCGATGCCTTGGGTCTCGCCGAGGAGGCGCTTGAACGCGCGCTCACTGAGACGAAATTCGATTCCACGGAATTGGAGCGCGTCGAGGAGCGGCTGTTCGCCCTGCGCGGCGCCGCGCGTAAGCATCAGGTCGCCGTCGCCGACCTTGCGAAGCTTGAAGAAAAATTCGCCAACGACATCGCCGCGCTCGACGCCTCCGAAGCGCGGCTGGTCGCGCTGGGGCGCGCGCTTGCAGACGCCAGGCAGTCCTATGACGAAGCGGCCTTGGCCCTGTCCGCGGCGCGCCGCGCAGCGGCGAAGACACTCGATGCGCTGGTCGACGCCGAGTTGAAGCCGCTGCGGTTGGAGGGCGCGCATTTCTCGACGCAGGTGACGAGCGACCCGGAGTCCGCCGGACCGGAGGGAATCGACCGCGTCGAATTCTGGGTGCAGACCAATCCGGGATCGCGCCCCGGTCCGCTGACCAAGGTGGCGTCGGGCGGCGAACTCGCGCGTTTCATGCTGGCGCTGAAGGTCGTGCTCGCCGATCGCGGCTCGGCTCCGACGCTCGTTTTCGACGAAATCGACACGGGCGTCGGCGGCGCCGTGGCCGACGCCATCGGTCAGCGGCTGGCGCGTCTCGCCGCGCGCGCGCAGGTGCTCGCCGTCACCCATGCGCCGCAGGTCGCCGCGCGCGCCGGCCAGCATCTGCGCATCAGCAAGGGCGCGCCGGCGAAGACCGGCAAGGACAAGCGCGTCGCGACCAGCGTCGCGGTGCTGGCGGAGGGCGAGCGGCGCGAGGAGATCGCCCGCATGCTGTCGGGCGCGGCGATCACCGAGGAGGCGCGCGCCGCTGCGGCGCGGTTGCTGGAAGGGGCGGGGTAGACGGCCGCCTTGTGGTGGTGTCTCCGTTTGCATTCCGCCTTTGGCGGGAAACGGAAACTTTTGGCTGGCAGGCGGGATGGCCACTTCGCGCCCGGAACTGCCGTAGACCTGCGGCCAGTTACCAGAACTTGGCGCGCGACCCTCGGGAATGGCCGCTATCGGTCGCAGCCCTGCGCAAACTATCGATCGTTCTCCGCCTTCGTCGGCGGCAGATGCGATAGGTTCGCTTCGAACCGTACGTGATGATAAAGCACGGCGCGCGGCTCAGTTCGATGTCAAGGATTTCCAAATGCGCAACATCTCCGTTTTTTGTTCCGTTCTATTTAGCATTGCAAACGCAGCCGTCGGTGCTTCGGCAGAAGAAACTCATGTCCTGCCTATTCCGAAAAACCACGAGCAGGCGCTGATCAATGCGTTCGAGATCATGTGCAATCTCGAACCTCCCAATCTCGACCGCCTTGCCGAGCGCGCCACAGCGATGCGCATGCAGCCGCAAGATGTCGCGCCTCTGAACCTTCCGAGCAATCTGACGCTTCGTAGGAAGGCTTGGAATGGAAAACTGACAACAGGACCGTTCTCGTTTCTCGTCGACGAAACGTCGGGACCGATGGGAACCATTACCACCTGCGCAATCGCAAGCAGCGTTCCGGACGTGAACGCCTTTCGCGGCGAAGTAATGCGCGAATTGCGTCTTTCGACAGAGCCACAACCAACCTTCCTCGGAGGACACCGCGCATTCATTTTCAAAAACTTTCAGGGCGACGGGAGCGGCTTGGTCATTGAAGACCTGACGCCGAGCGGACAGCCCAGCGTCATGATCAAATTGTCCTCATTAAAAAAATCGAATTAGCTATTACCACGCCCAAAGCAGGATCGGAAACGTCGGTTTTCCACCCCGTCCAGCCGCCCGCCCAGTCCGCTATCGGGGCGCATTGGTCGAGATCCAGTTCTGATGGAAGCGAGGCCGATCTTTATTGCTTTTAAGGATCATAATGTTGCGCGGATGCGGCCAGCTGTTGCTCGGCCACACGAAGCTGGAGAGTACTGTTCGATATCTTGGTGTCGAGGTCGACGACGCGTTCGTCCTGTCTGAGCAGACCGACCTGTGATCGAAGGCCGGCGGCATTGTGCCGCCGTCGGCGCTCCCGCACAGCGATTTGCCCGTGAACTCGACGGCGAATTGGCTCCCGTCTCAGTTCACCGACGTGAAGCGCCCGTCTCGTGAGCGGACGTTCAGCAGAGCTGGGTTGGGTCAAATCAAGCCATTCATCATCCCGGCGGGGCGACTGCTATGGGTCGCAAGCCGAAATTCCAGCCGATAACCTACCGCCTTTGGAAGGCGGGCTGATCTCACAGCGACTCCGGCCAGCGGCGCGCTCCATGATAGATGCGCAATATCTGAAGCGCGTTGTCCTTGACGCGATAAGGAACGATGTAGGGCGTCTTGTCGATGACGAATTCGCGCGTTCCAGGCACGCGGCCGGGGCGGCCGATATGCGGATTCTCAGCAAGAGTCGTCTCGACCATTTCAAGAAGGTGAAGGGCGATGCGTCGCGCAGCCGACGGATTGTCCCGCGAAATATATGCGCGTAGGGCGGCGAGATCGTCGATCGCCTCGGGCGACCAGATGATCTTCACGGGCGGCGGGTTTCGTTAGGCGTTTCCCAGCTCTCGATCCAATGACGCACGTCTTCATCTTCAACGCCGCCGCCGCGATCGAGAGAGTCCAGGGCTTTGCGAATTCCGGCGACTTGCCATTCGTTGGCGTCGAGATATTCGGCGATGGCCTCGGCTGTGAGAAAGGAACGGCTGCGGCCCGTGCTCGCCGCGAGGCTGGCGAGCCGCTTCTTGATCTCTGGACCGACCCTCACGGTGAAGGTCTCGGATGTTTCGCGCTTTGTGCGCTTGATCTTTGCAGTTGGTGATTGCATGTACACAGCATAACACACCGCCTGTCGGCGACAATCGTCGTTCAGCAATATCCGGGACGACGGCGCGTCGCCCTTCGTTGCCTCCCGTCCCGCGCTGGCCTAAGAGAGTGCGCCATGCAGAATGCGCCTTTGCTCATGCCCGCCGCGGACACGCTTGCCGAATTGCGCGATGAGATCGACCGGATCGATCGCGACATGCATCGGCTGTTGATGCAGCGCGGCGAGATCATCGACCGGCTGATCGCCGTGAAGCGCGCGCAGGGCGTCGGCTGCGCCTTTCGACCCGATCGCGAGGCGCAGATGATGCGTGCGCTGGTCGAGCGTCACCAGGGGCTCCTGCCGCTCGACGCCGTCGAGGGCGTATGGCGCGTCATCGTTTCGACCTTCACCTATGTGCAGGCGAATTATTCGGTGCATGCGGATGATTCCGGCGGCGACGCGCAGATGCGCGATTCGGCGCGCTTCCACTTCGGCTTCACCGTTCCCTATGTCGCGCATCACGGCGCTGGCGCGGTGATCGACGCGGTCGCCGCGTCGACCGGCGATCTGGGGATACTGCGCGCGACGGGCGGCCTGTCGGATGGCGCCTGGTGGATGCGCCTCGTTGGCGAAGGCGCCCCCAAGATCATCGCGCGCCTGCCTTTCGTCGAACGGCCCAATCATCCTGCGGGTCTGCCGATGTTCGTCGTTGCGCGGCTTCCGGCCGACGCAATGGCGCAGGGCGTGACGCTTTATGCCGTCGGCCTCGCGCGCTGGACACATGCGCTGCCCGCCGCTTTCCAGACGCTCAAAGGCGAAATTCTCGCGAGCGCACCCCATCCGGAAGGGCTCGCGCTGCTTGTCGCGGCAGCGGGGGACGCTGACGCGCAGTCCTTCGCCAAAGCCTTGGCCGAAGCGGGGGTGGAGGGCGCGCGCGTCGACGTGATCGGCAGCCATGCGATGCGCTTCCAGCTTAACGACGCGCGCAGCGGCGTCTTCGCGCCAGGCGATTGATCATGACGAAGCCCACCCCCCGTTCAACCGTTCTCGCGATCGACGCTTATGTGCCCGGCAGGAGCGCCGCGCCGGGCGCTGCGCGCGTGTTCAAATTGTCGGCCAATGAGACGCCGCTCGGGCCTTCTCCGCGCGCCATAGAAGCGCTACGCGCCATGTCCGGCGAGATCGCGCTGTATCCCGAAGGCTCGTCGCGCGCCCTGCGCGAGGCGATTGGCGCGCGTTACGCGCTAGACCCAGACCGGATCATCGCCGGCGCCGGCTCGGACAATCTTCTGGAGCTGCTTGCGCTCGCCTACATCGGGCCAGGCGACGAGGGCGTATACAGCCAGCATGGGTTCCTTGAGTACAAGATCGTCACGCTCGCCGCGGGCGGAACGCCCGTCGTCGCGCCCGAGAGGAACTACACAGCGGAAGTCGACGCGCTGCTTGCCTGTGTGAGCGAGCGAACAAAGATCGTTTTTCTCGCCAATCCGAACAATCCGACGGGAACGTTTTTGTCGGCGAGCGAAGTCTCGCGGCTGGCGCATTCGTTGCCCGCGCATGTGCTGCTCGTGCTCGATTCCGCCTATGCCGAATATGTCCTGCGCGAGGATTACGAGCCGGGCGTCGCGCTGGTCGATGCGCATGAAAATGTCGTGATGACCCGCACCTTCTCGAAAATTTACGGCCTTGCGGGCCTGCGCGTTGGCTGGGCCTATGGACCGGCGCATGTGATCGACGCGCTGAACCGAATCCGCTCGCCTTTCAATGTCTCGAGCGCGGGTTCAGCAGCGGCGATCGCCGCGCTGTCGGATCGCGCGCATCTCGACGCGGCGATCGCGCATAATGACCGCTGGCTGCCGTGGCTCTCGCGAGAAATTTCCGCGCTCGGCCTCGACGTTCTGCCGAGCGTCGCCAATTTCGTCGCCATACGTTTTCCCGACGCGCCGGGATTGACGGCCGTCGACGCCGACCGCTTCCTCATGTCGCGCGGCCTGGTGCTGCGCGCCATCGGCGCCTATGGCATGGGGGAATTCCTGCGGCTCACGGTCGGCGCGCAGGAGGCGAATGAACGCGTCGTCGAAGCGCTTGCTGAATTCATGCAGAGCGCCCGGGCGCCGCAAGACGCGCAAGCAGGCGTTCATGGCTGATCCTGCGTGTGAACGCCTGGCGCTGATCGGCGTCGGGCTCATCGGCTCGTCGATCGCGCGCGCGGCGCGCCAATTCGGCGCAGTCCGGCGCATCGCGGTGATGGATTCATCGCCTCAGGTCGTCAGCCGCGCTGGCGAACTCTGCCTCGCGGACCTCGCAACCCAGGATCAAGCGGAGGCGGTTAGGGGAGCCGATCTCGTCATCGTGTGCACGCCTGTCGGCGCTTGCGGCGACGTCGCGAAAGCCATCGCGCCGCATCTGGAAAAGGGCGCGGTTCTTTCCGACGTCGGCTCGGTGAAAGGCGCCGTCGTCGCGCAAATGACGCCGCATCTTGCCGAACCGGCGCGCTTCATTCCCGCCCATCCGATCGCCGGCACGGAGTTCTCCGGGCCGGACGCTGGATTCGCGACGCTGTTTCAAAACCGTTGGTGCATTCTCACGCCGCCCGACAACGCTGACGCCGCAGCCGTGGAAAAGCTGACGAAATTCTGGATGCGTTTGGGGGCCAACGTCGAGACAATGAGCGTCGCGCATCATGACGCCGTGCTCGCGCTCACGAGCCATCTGCCGCATCTCATCGCCTATAATATCGTCGGAACGGCAGATGATTTCGGCGACGAGACGCGTTCCGAAGTCATCAAATTCTCTGCGTCCGGCTTTCGCGATTTTACGCGCATCGCCGCGTCGGATCCCATCATGTGGCGCGACATCTTCCTCGCCAATAAGGACGCCGTCCTGCAGATGCTCGGACGCTTCAATGAGGATCTCAGCGTGCTGCAGCGGATGATCAGGCGGGGCGACGGGGAAGGACTGCTGGAATTTTTCTCGCGCACCCGCGACATCCGCCGCTCGATCGTCGAGCAAGGTCAGGACACGGCTGCGCCCGACTTCGGAAGGCGAGCGGAAGGGCGGTGAATACCGTCTCGCCCGGGCGGTCTTCACGGGAATCACATATGACCGAATCGAATTTCGACGCGCTGCGCGCCGCTTTCGAAAACGCCGTTCCCGGCTATGACGCGCTGCGACGCCAACTCATTCCGCATTTCGACGCGTTCTACGGGACCGCGCTCGACCTTCTCGAAGAGGTCGTTGGCGAGGGAGAATTTCGATGCGTCGACCTTGGCGTCGGCACCGGTCTCTTGTCGGAAATGATTCTCAAGCGGTTTCCCGGCGCGCAGGTCGAAGGCGTCGATCTCGCGCCGAAGATGCTCGATGCGGCGCGCGAACGGCTCGCGATTTACGGCGCGCGCCTGCGCCTGTCGCTCGCGGATTATGCAACCGCGTCGCTCCCTGGGCCGCTCGACGCCGTCGTCTCGGCGCTCTCCATCCACCATCTCGATCACGAGGCGAAGCGCCGCCTCTTCCGGCGGATTCACGATGCGCTGCGACCCGGCGGCATTTTTCTCAACGCCGACCAGTCGCTCGGCGCGACGCGCGAGATCGAGGACGCCTATCAGCGCCGTTGGGAAGCGGATGTCCGAGGTTCCGGAATCGCCGCCGAAGATTTCGCGGCGGCGAGAAAGCGCGCGGAACTCGATCGCAGCGCGACCTTCGCAGATCAGATCGCCTGGCTCGAAGAGGCCGGGTTCCGCTATGCCGATATCGGCTGGAAGCGCCACCGCTTCACGGTGTTTTACGCGCGGCGCTAGCGTCGTTTTTCGGCGCTTGGCCGATGCGCAAGGCGTCGCCGGCGTTGCGCGAGATGACCTGCTGCACCTTGCCGGAGAGCGCGGCGAGCAGCCAGGGCAGCTGAATGTCGATGCGCAGCAAATCTTTCAGCACCGTGATCTGCGCCGTCGCCGTCTGACCAAGCGCCGTCACGCGAACTGTCCCGACGTCGCCGGCCCAGGTGACCTCGGAATGCGCGACCTTGTCCACATACTCGCGCTGCATCTTGGTCAGCTGCTCGGAAACTCGGGCTTTCGCCGCTTCGACGCCCAGATTATGCGGCACTGTGACGGTGATGGCGTTCGACATAGGCTTCCTCCACTTGCCCCAATGTAGGCGTCTCAGCGCCGGTTTAAATGGCGCGGCCAAAGCCGGTGGATGATCGCTCGACAGTCGGTTCCGCCGGGTCAAGATTGCGCCTTTCACATCAAGTTCCGCGTCGATCGTCGATCGATTGCGCCGATATTTGAAGGTGCAAGGGTCGAAAATCATAGAATTCCTTGCGCTGAAACGTTAAGGTGCCGTTCATCTTTCATGATGAACGCGACGCGCCGGCGTGGCACGCCGCAGCGATGCAGCGTTGTCGCTTCGGATGGACAACATAGGGAGGCTTGGAATCGTGATCGATGACTATGGCGAGATCAACACAGCCAAGGCGAATTTCGACGAAATCTATGTAATGGATGACCCAAGGTCGTACTATTCTGTCCTGGGTGGTTTGGATTACATGATTCCCGACGTCGCTGAGCCCGTCATCCGGCAGGTGCTTGCGGCAAAGGCTTCCGGCGGAAATAAGCCAGTCGTCCTCGATGTCGGTTGCTCTTACGGGATCAATGCCGCAGTGCATCGGTTTCCGCTCACTTTCGATACGCTGAGGCGCCGATACGCCCGGCGCGAATTGGTGGAATTATCCTCGGAAGATCTGTTGCGGCTCGACGCCAATTATTTCGCGGCGTGGCCGGATCGCGGACTTGCGAGCTTTATCGGTCTTGATATCTCGGAGCCTGCGATCCGTTACGCCAAGAGCGTTGGTCTGATCGCGGACGGCGTGGTCGCAGACCTTGAAGAAAATGATTTGACGCCGGACGCTGCGCGCGTCGTCTCCCGCGCGGACGTCATCCTCTCGACGGGCTGCATCGGTTACCTGGGCGAGGCGACGTTTCGCAAGTTGCTGGCGCGGATGAATCGTCGGCCATGGGTGATCTCCTTCGTGCTGCGCATGTTTCCCTTCGATGGCGTTGCGCAGGCGCTCAGCGACTTTGGCTACGTCACGGAGCACTTGGACGGCGCCACCTTCATCCAGCGGCGCTTCCGCAACGGCGACGAATTCGAGCACACGTTGCAGACTCTCGCGGCCCTCGGAAAAGACACGCATGGCCTCGAGGCGGAGGGCCTCTATCACGCCGACCTCTACATTTCCCGTCCCGCCGAGGAAGCGGCGCAACTGCCGCTCTGCGACTTCGTCACGATCGCGAGCGGCCGCTATCGGTCGTTCGGACCGCGCTATGTCCATGTCGAAACCGAAGAAGGCAAGCTCGTCACGCTCGAGCCTTGAGCGCACGACCGGATAGGACGAACTCGGCGAAGTGAGCGCGGTCAAACGGAGACCAGTCTCACCCGTCGCGATTCATCTCGCCGATGCGAGTAGGCCGAGCCGCGTCAGCTCGTGCTCGCGAATGTTGCGGGTGATCGGATAATAGCCGCCTTTTTTTGCCTGGGTCTGGCCATCTCTCGAAAGCACATATGTGACGAACTCGCCGCTCAGCGTGTCGATCGGCTTCTTGGGATCCTTCAGCAGATAGACGTAGAGGCCTCGCGCCAGCGGATATTTGCGCGAATAGGTGTTGTCGAAGGAGGCGTCGTAACAGGCCTTGCCGGCAGTCACGGGAACGGCGCGCACTGCGTCCGTCCTATAGCCTATGCCTGAATAGCCGATTGCAGACTTGTCGGCGCCGACGGCGCTCACGACGGCCTCCGATCCGACCTGCATCTTGATGTCGTCCTTGAAATCGGCGCCGCTCAAGACATGCTGTTTGAAGAACTTGTAAGTGCCGGAAAGCGTGTTGCGGCTATACATGGCGATTGGCTTCGCCGCCCACTCGCCGGTCAAACCAAGTTCGCCCCAGGTGCGGATGCTCTTTCCGCCGCCGCTTTTCGGATCGGCCGCAAAAACCCGCTCCATCTGCTCCATGCTGATGCACTGGAGCGGATTGTCCTTATGGACATAAATCGCGAGGGCGTCGATCGCGACCAGAACCGCCGTTGGCTTATAGCCGAATTTCGTTTGGAAGGCGGCGATTTCGTCCGGCGTCATTTGACGCGACATTGGACCGAGTTGCGCTTCTCCCGAGAGGAGCGCCGGCGGCGCCGTATTCGAGCCCTTGCCGACAAGTTCGATCGACACATTCGGGTACATCGACTGAAACCCTTCGGCCCAGAGCTCCATTTCGTGATGCATCGTGTCCGAGCCGACCGACCTCAATTTTCCCGACAGTCCGTTGACGATCTTGTAGGGGGAGAGCTCCAGATCGAGCGCGACAGCGCCGGCGGTCAAAGCCACCAAAGCGGCCACGGCGGCGGAGAGGGCTCGCAGTTTCATGGCTTTTTCTCCGTTGCATCAAGTCATTGCGGCCGAAGCCACTTCGCCGCGGCAAGCGCGCGATCGACGTGGAATGGCTGGGGGATCGCCCTCTAGGCGGATTTCAGTGAGTCGTTCTTTCGCCGCAATTTCGCTCGGCGAAATGACAGGCGCATGACGCCTGTGCGACGGCGCGGCCGCGCAGCGTGCGGCTCAAGAAAAAGCGCAAAAAAAACCGGAAGGCGAGGCGTCGCCTTCCGGTTTGACGTGATGCGGCCGCTGCGCGAAGGCGCGGCCGCGTCTGTTCGTCAGTAGCTGTAATACATGTCGAATTCGACCGGATGCGGCGTCATTTCGAAGCGCATCACGTCCTGCATCTTGAGGTCGATGTAGGAGTTGATGAAGTCCTCGTTGAAGACGCCGCCGGCCGTCAGATAGGCATGGTCGGCTTTGAGATTCGCGAGCGCTTCGCGCAGGCTGCCGCACACCGTCGGAATGGCCTTCAACTCTTCCGGCGGGAGATCGTAGAGATCCTTGTCAGCCGGTCCGCCCGGATCGATCTTGTTGGCGATGCCGTCGAGGCCCGCCATCAGCATGGCGGCGAAGGCCAGATAGGGATTCGCCGTCGGATCTGGGAAACGAACCTCGACGCGCTTCGCCTTCGGGCTGGAGCTGAAGGGGATGCGGCACGACGCCGAGCGGTTACGTGACGAATAAGCGAGCAGCACCGGCGCCTCATAGCCCGGAACCAGACGCTTATACGAGTTGGTCGACGGGTTGGTGAAGGCGTTCAGCGACTTCGCATGCTTGATGATGCCGCCGATGTACCACAGGCACTCCTGAGAGAGGCCGGCGTATTTGTCGCCTGCGAAGACCGGCTTGCCGTCCTTCCAGATCGACTGATGGACGTGCATGCCCGAACCGTTGTCGCCAAAAACCGGCTTCGGCATGAAGGTCGCCGACTTGCCGTAGGAATGCGCCACCTGATGGATCGCATACTTATAGATCTGCAGGTGGTCGGCGACCGTGACGAGCGTCTCGAACTTCAGACCGAGTTCGTGCTGGGCGGAGGCGACTTCGTGATGGTGCTTCTCGACCTTGACGCCCATGGCTGACATGGCGGCGAGCATCTCGCTGCGCATGTCCTGTCCGGCGTCGACCGGCGGCACCGGGAAGTAGCCGCCTTTGGTGCGCACGCGGTGGCCGAGATTGCCGCCTTCATAGGCCGTGCCGCTATTGGAGGGCAGCTCGGTCGAATCGAGCGTGAAGCCCGTATCGTAGGGCTCGGTTGAAAAGCGCACGTCGTCAAAGACGAAGAATTCGGCCTCGGGACCGAAAAAAGCCGTGTCGCCGACGCCAGTCGATTTCAGATGCTCCATCGCCTTCTTGGCCACGCCGCGCGGGTCGCGGTTGTAGGGCTGGCCCGTCGAGGGCTCGACGACGTCGCAGACGACGGAGAGCGTCGACGCCGCGAAGAACGGGTCCACGGCGATGGAATTCAGATCCGGAAGGAGCGTCATGTCCGATTCATTGATCGCTTTCCAGCCGGCGATCGACGAGCCGTCGAACATGATGCCTTCGGTCAAAGCTTCTTCATCGACAATCGAAACGTCGAACGTCACATGCTGCCACTTGCCGCGCGGGTCGGTAAATCGGAAATCGACGTATTTAACGTCGTTATCCTTGATCTGCTTAAGAACGTCCTTGGCCGTTGTCATGTGGTTCGATGCCTCTCTTTGCTGATCTTGCTGTTTAGCTGTTTTCGTATTGGGCGCGGCGGAGCGTCTGAAGATGTTGGCGAGAAAGCTCATGGGGGGCTCGTGCTAGATGGCGTCCGCGCCGGTCTCGCCGGTGCGAATTCGGATCGCGCCTTCGACGTTGGAAACAAAAATCTTGCCATCGCCGATTCGGCCGGTTTGCGCCGCCGTGCGTATCGCCTCGACGGCGCGCTCCACGGCGTCGTCCGCAAGAACGATCTCGATTTTAACTTTCGGTAGGAAATCAACGACATATTCGGCGCCACGATAGAGCTCCGTGTGGCCTTTTTGACGGCCAAAACCCTTCGCCTCGGTGACCGTAATCCCCTGGAGGCCCGCCGCCTGCAGCGCTTCCTTCACTTCATCGAGCTTGAACGGCTTAATGATCGCCTCGACCTTTTTCATCAAATCCCCCGCGCGCTTAGCTTAAGCCCCGGCCCGCTAGCGACTTTGGCTCTGCTGAAGAGCCGCCGAGCTTCTAACATTGCCGCCCTAGTCGCGCCATGGCCAAAGTTCCGGCGCCAACCCAGGCCTGGCGCCTATTAAACATACTGTACGCACTTATTTTCAGCTATAAGCCTAACTTATAGGCGCTGCTGGCTCGTCGACGATGGCGGGCAAATCTTCCCGGGCGCCCCATTCCGACCAGGAGCCGTCATACACCGTGGCCGGCGGACGCCCCGCGGCTGCGAGCGCGAGGCTGATGAGACAAGCCGTGAGCCCGGAGCCGCAGGTGGCGATGACCGGCGCGTCGGGATTGACGCCCGCCGAGGAAAAGGCCGCTTCGAGCCCGGGCTTGTCTTTCAGTCTTCCGCCTTCGAGGACATCGCCGAATGGAAGGTTCAGCGCGCCGGGCATGTGGCCGGAGCGCAAGCCCGGGCGCGGCTCAGGCGCCCATCCGTGGAAACGCTCCGCGCCGCGCGCGTCGACCACTTGCGGCCCGCCGAGATCAAGCGCGCGCCGCACCGCCTGCGCGTCGGCGACCAGGCTCGCGTCGAAACGGGGCGTAAAAACCGCCGGCGCTCTCTCTCGCGCCTCGCCCTGTTCGAGCGGACGGCCTTCGCCCCGCCACGCAGGAAGTCCGCCCGCAAGGATCGAGACCCGTTCCACGCCGAAGACAGTCAGCGTCCACCAGAGACGCGGCGCTGAAAATATGCCGACGCCATCGTAGACGACGGCCTGCATGCCGTCTCCAAATCCGAGCCGGCGCATCTCCGCCGCAAAGACTTCCGGCTTGGGCAACATATGCGGCAAGTCGGTGGACGGATCGGCGATCGCGTCTATATCGAAGAACTGCGCGCCGGGAATATGCCCCGCAAGGAACTCGGCGCGAGCGTCGCGGCCAGTCGCCGGCATGTGCCACGACGCGTCCAGGACAACGAGATCCGGCGCATCGAGATGCTCTGCGAGCCACGCCGTGGTGACGAAAAGCTTTTCGGGATCAATTCTACGCGACATCGTCCGCTCGCTGCGCCCGACGCTGCTTGCATCCGGCGGTCCGGCGTTCACAATACGCCGATTCGATTCTCACGCCATCGGCGCTTGACCCATGCTCGACATTCCAGGCAAGGCCTGCGGCTCCTGCTTCTTCTGCTGCAAGGTTCTTGAAATCGACGAATTCAAGAAGCCGGCGGGCAAGCTCTGCGAGCATTGCGTGCTGACGGGCGGCTGCGGCGTTTATGACACGCGTCCGGACGTGTGTCGCGACTACTACTGCCGATGGAAAGATGAGCGCAGCTTTTCGTCGCAACTGCGACCCGACAAGGTCGGCACGCTGCTGATGGACGACCCGGACAGCGACGAATACCACGCGGTCTGCGACCCGGAAAAGCCGTTTTCCTGGCGCAATCCTCTCGTATTCAGGCATCTTGTCGCCGAGGCGAAGGCGGGACGGCTCGTCGTCGCAAAGGCGGGGTTGCGGGCATGGCGCATTTTCGAAGACGGACGGTGGCAAGAATGGGCCTGAGCCTCACAGCCGCGCGCGCCAAGAATTCGACCGAGAATTCGACCGAGAAATCCGAGGAATTGTCTGCGCCGAGCGACGCTTCGAGGCCATGAGAGCGGCCGCCCGGCTTTCTTGCCTTGCGGCGCGCGGCGGCTGTGCCGCCGCCGCGATGTCGGTAGCGCTCTGCGCGCCCGCCGCCGCGGAGATGCTCAGGGCGCATTACGCCTTGAGTCTCATGGGGCTCTCCATCGGCAGCGCATCCGCTTTCGGCATCGTCGACGCGCAGAACTACCGCGTTGAGATCTCGATGCGGACGACAGGGCTCGCCAATCTCATCAACAACGCCAAGGGCGCCGCCAGCGCGAGCGGCGGCCTGACCGCCGGCGGTCCGTCGCCGGCAAATTACGCCAACACCACATCAAACAGCGAGGAGACGCGTACGGTGCGCATGTCGCTCGCCGGCAACGCGGTGCGCGCGGTGGAGGTGAGGCCCGCGCCCTGGGACGCCGAAGCGCGCGTCCCCGTGACGGAAAGGGCCAAGCGCCACATCGTGGATCCGGTCAGCGCGCTGATCATGCGCGTGCCGCCTGGAGAGGAGCTCACGGGTCCTTCGGCGTGCAACCGAACCATTTCCGTTTTTGACGGCGTGACGCGTTTCGACGTGGAGCTCGCCTATGCCGGCGATCACACGGCGCAAACGCGAGGTTACGCCGGCCCCGTCACCGTATGTTCGGCGCGTTATACCCCGATCGCCGGGCATCGCCCCGACAGCTCCGCGACGCGCTATATGGCGAACAATAACGACATCAGCGTCTGGCTCGCGCCGCTTCCCGACGCGCGGGTCGTGGTGCCGATTCACATCGCGATCGGCACCGCCGCCGGCAAGCTCGTCATCGACGCGTCGGAGTTCCAGATCGAGCAGCGCCGCGCCGATTTCAGGCGCTGACCGGCTTCGGCCGATTTCACTCGACGCGAACTTCCTTGGTCTTTTTCCGGTTCATGCGGTCGGACTCATATTCGAGATATCTGACTTCCAGAGGGTCGGCGCCCTTATTCGGGCGCAGACAGAATGACGGGCGCGGCGAAAAGCCTCCGTCCTGCGCCTCGAAGCAATCCGAGAAGCGCACCTCGCACTGAAACATCGTTTCGCTTTTTGGCGCCGCCCGCGCCACGACGGCGCGCGCGTTCTCGATCGCCTGCCTGCAGACGTCGGGGTTGAAGCCCCAGGCCTCGCAGTCGCTTTGCGTCGCCATATATTTGCCGTCGGCCGAACAGACGGGCGAGCGTCGGAACGCGTAGTAGGCTGAAAATCCAGCGGCCGCGACAGCGACAGCGATGATGAAAAACTTGAACATCGGACTTCACGCTCGCGAGATGGACTGTTGCCGCGCTCCGATAGATAGTCGTCGGCGCGCAGCGGCGGCAAGCGCAAACTGAGCCCTTGTACGAGCTTTAATGCGGCGATGCAGCGCAGCGGCGGCCCTGTCGATCGCTTGACAGCGCTTTGCGTCTGCAATACTCCGAAACCACCGCATTTCGGAACCGCGGCCGAGAGCTGCGAGCATTATGGCTCTCCGGACGCGGCTAGGGCCGAATAAGCGATGCAGACGCGTTCCCGCCTAGGTGAGGTCGACGTTGAACCAAAACCGAGGCGGGCCGACGTCAGCCATGCTTTCCACTTGACCAATTCGACGAAGAAAGCAACGCCGCGGTCGCGGATTGCAGCCTGAAATCTCGGCTTGTGGCGAAACCGGCAGTGTGTGTGACAGAAGGAGGAAACTATGGGCGCTATTCTTGAACTGACGAGCTATGCAGCGACCCCGGTCGGCATGATCGCGATCATCGTTATTGGCGCGGCCGCGTATTTCGCCGCCCGCTGGGTGTTCAGCGACTAAAACAAGCTTCAGCATACAAAACGCGGCGCGCTGGCCTTGGGCCAGCGCGCCGTTTTTGTTTGTCTGTTCGCCCGCGTTCGGCGCGCGCAAAGAGGCTTGCATCCGTGGGAGCCTGCGGTATTGTGACTTACGCTCCCACCTCTAACGGGCAGGGCGCGCCGACCCGCCGGTCTCCAGAATTGGGGTGCGTCCAAGGCCGGTGCGGGGCGATATCGACCAATACGCTGCGCTTCGCGCGGCGGCGGAGGCTGAATGGCTCCTACCTCTTCGATCAGGGCTGCGAACGATCACAGGGACGGCGTCCGCGCGACGGCGGAGGCGGATCGCATCGACGTCGCCATCGCCGATAAGAGCCCGCTGATCCTCGCGGGGCTGGACAAGCTGCTGTCGGACGACCGCCGGTTCACCCTTGTGGCGAAGCTGACGGACGGCGAAGAATTTCTCGAAGCGGCGCGTCAGCAGAAATTCACTATCGCCGTGATCGGATGGCAATTGCCGACGCTGCACGCCCGCGACGTCTTGCGCGCGCTGTCGCGCCAAGTCGCGGCGCCCAAGATCGTCGTCTACAGCGGCACCAATGATCCTGCCGCGCCGGCCGAAACTCTGCAGCTTGGCGGCGCAGGCTTCGTCTCCAAGCGCGCGCCGCCGGAGCGGCTTCTGGATGTGTTGGCCGCGGTGGCGGCGGGCGACATGGTGTTTCCCTTCGTCGATATCCGCAAGATGCGCAGCGACCCGCTGGAAAATCTTACCCTACGGGAGCGGAGCCTGTTATCGGCGCTCGGCTCCGGCCACACCAACAGTCAGCTCGCCAAGGATTTCGGCGTCTCGATCAACACGATCAAATTCCATCTGCGCAATCTTTTCGAAAAGCTCGATGTGCGCAATCGGGCGCAGGCGATCGCGCTCTTTCTGGAGATGAAGCACGGCGCATATCCAGGCGGGGCCGGCGGGCGCAGCATGGAGCCGGCGGGCGCGTCGCGCGGAAGACGGCACCGTTCGGACTAGACGCTGCATTTGGGCGGAATCGCCCAAATGCAGATAAATTGATCGATTCCAAAAATTTAGAGCGCGCTCAACGCGAAAAACCGGTTCCCACTTTTTCGCAGCGCGCGGGCGATGGCCGGACTATGGCGCGGGAAACAGCGCGTCGCTTTTTCCGGTCAGCCAATAGGCGACCAGCCCCGCCCACTCATGCGCGGCGAATTCCATAAGTCCGAGCGCTTTCGTCGCGAAACGCGGGAATTCGAGCCCGGAGTCGCCGCTGGTGCGATAGTCGACCGGATAGGCGATCACATCGAAGCCCGCCTGACGGAACACGCCGACGGCGCGCGGCATGTGAATCGCCGAGGTGACGAGCAGCCAACGCGCGCCAGGCTTGGGGCCAAGCAGTTCGCGCGTGAAGACGGCGTTCTCGTAACTATTGCGCGAGCGGCGCTCGTAGAGAACATCGCCCTGATCGAGTCCCATCTCACGCCAGAAGCGCTGCACGGCGTCGGCTTCAGAGTAGGGCGAAGCCTGCGGCGCGGCGGAGCCGCCGGTAAAGACGAGACGCGCATTGGGATATTTGCGCTTCAGCGCGATCGGCGCGGTCAGGCGCTCGGCGGCGTCGACCAACGCCGGACGATTGCGGCTGGCGCTTAGCCGCTCGTCGATCGTCCCGCCGAGCACGATAATGCCGTCCGGCGCCGGCATATCGTCGGGCGGCGGAGGAAAACGCGCCTCGAGCGGACCGGCCAGCAGACCGCTCAGCGGTCCGAAGGCCATCAGCAGCAAGGCGAGCGCGCTTAGTGTCGAGAGCGCGCGTCCCCAAGTTTTCCAGCGCGTGAACAGCAGCGTTGCGCCGACGACGGCGAGGAAAATGAAAAAGTGGACCGGCGCCAGAACGAACGCCAAGCTTTTCGAGACGATGAAGAACATTGGTTCACGCGACTCCTCGGCGCGTCATCGCGCGCAATGGCGCCTTCGCTGCGACCAATCACATATTCGGATAGTTCGGTCCGCCGCCGCCCTCCGGCGGGACCCAGGTGATATTTTGCGCCGGGTCCTTGATGTCGCAGGTTTTGCAGTGAACGCAATTTTGCGCGTTGATCACAAAGCGCGGATCACGGCGCGTCGCCTCATCGGCATAGACCACCTCATAGACGCCCGCCGGGCAATAGAGTCGCGCGGGCTCGCCGTAGATCGGGAGATTGCGCGCGATTGGAATCGCGGGATCGGCAAGCTTCAGATGAACGGGCTGATCCTCCTCGTGATTGGTGTTCGAGACGAACACCGACGACAGCTTGTCGAAGACGACATCGCTTGCGCGCTTGGGGTAGACGATCGGCGTGACTTCCGAGAGCGGCTTTAAAGTCTCGTAATCGGCCTTGCCGTGCTTGAGCGTGCCGAAGAAGGAAAAGCCGAACAGCTCATTCGTCCACATGTCGAGGCCAAAGAGCGGCGCGCCGACATAGGTGCCGTATTTCGACCAGAGCGGCTTGACGTTGCGCACGGGCTTCAAATCGCGGCCGATCTCGGAGGCGCGCCAGGCGGCGTCATAGGCGTCAACCGCGTCATGCGCGCGGCCTTCGGCGATCGCCGCCGCGATATGTTCGGCGCACAGAATGCCCGAAACAATGGCGTTGTGGGAGCCCTTGATGCGCGGCACGTTCATGAAGCCCGCGGCGCAGCCGACCAGGGCGCCGCCCGGCATGACGAGCTTTGGCACGCTCTGCCACCCGCCTTCCGTCAGCGCGCGCGCGCCATAGGAAAGACGTTCGCCGCCTTCGAGCGTCGGCGCGATCATCGGATGCGTCTTGAAGCGCTGAAACTCGTCGAAGGGAGAGAGCGTCGGATTTGAATAGTTGAGATGCACGACGAAGCCGATCGACACGAGATCGTCGTCGAAATGATAGAGGAAAGAGCCGCCGCCGGTGTCGGCCGCAAGCGGCCAGCCGAAGGAATGCTGCACAAGTCCATCCTTGTGCTTCTCCTTCGGAATGCGCCAAAGCTCCTTGAAGCCGATGCCGAATTTTTGCGGCTCGCTGTTTGCGCAAAGGTCGTATTTGGCCAGCAACTGCTTGGTGAGCGAACCGCGCGCGCCTTCGGCGAAGATCGTATATTTGCCTTTGAGCTCCATCCCGCGGGTGAAGCTGTCTTTGGGTTTGCCGTCGCGTCCCACGCCCATGTCGCCGGTCGCGACGCCGACGACTTCGCCCTCGTCGCCGTAAAGAACTTCGGCGCCGGCGAAACCGGGATAGATCTCGACGCCTAGGTTTTCCGCTTCCGAGGCGAGAAAGCGCACGACATTGCCGAGCGAGCCGATGAAATTGCCGTGATTGTTCATCAGCCGCGGCATCAACATATTGGGAATGCGAATGCTGGCTTTTTCCGACAGCAACAGGAAATGGTCCTCATGCACTTTCGTCTTCAGCGGCGCGTCGTCGCGCGTGCGCCATTCGGGCAGCAGCCGGTCGAGGCCGATCGGATCAATGACCGCGCCGGAGAGAATATGCGCGCCGGGCTCGGAGCCTTTCTCGATGACCACGACCGAGAGATCCGGCGCAACTTGCTTCAAGCGAATCGCCGCGGCGAGGCCGGCCGGTCCTGCGCCGACCACGACCACGTCATATTCCATAGATTCGCGTGGCGGCAGCTCCGTATCTTCAGCCATTTTCAATCCCTTTTGCCTTTTCTTGGAGGCATTCTAGCCTTTTTGCCGCCGCCGCGGCAAAAGGAGTTTCGCCTTCGGGAGGGGCTTTGTTGGAGGCGCCTCGCCGCAAGGTTTCGTCGCGCGGCGGGGAAGGTGCATAATCCGGCCATGCTCGATCCGCTCTACGCCCCCGCCGCATGAAGCGTCTCGCGGTCTTCATTGCGCTGGCGCTCCTCGCCGTCGTCGTTTGGCGCGTCGCCTATCGTCCGGCGACTCCCGCCGATGTCTTTCTGGGCTATGTCGAAGGAGAGATGCTCTACATCGGCCCTTACGAGACCGAGAGGGTCGCGAGCCTCGCGGTTTCGGCCGGCGCCGAGGTCAAAAAGGGCGATCCGCTGTTCACGATGTCGACGACGCTTCTCGATCGCGTGCGCGACGAGTCGTCGGCGCGCCTCGCCCAACTCGAGGCGCAAGTCGAAAATCTACGCGCGGCGATGAATCGGCCCGAGCAGATCGCCGTTTTGCAGGCTGCGCTGGAGCGCGCCGAGGCCGCTCTCGAATTGTCCCGCGCTGATTACGAGCGGCAACGAAAACTCTACGCCAAAGGTCATGTCGCGAAGGCCGCGCTAGATCGCGCCGAAATGGCCCGAGCGCGCGATGAGGCTAGCGTAGAGGAAGCGCGCCGGCAGGTTCAGGCTTCGCGCATGGCAAGCCGTTCGCAGGAGATCGAAGCCGCGGAAGCAAGCTTGAAGCAGGCGCGCGCGCAACTCGACGCGCTGAACATTCGCATCAAGCGCCAGAGCGTGGTCGCGCCCGCCGACGGCGTCGTGCAAGACGTTTTTTTCCGCCCCGGCGAGATCGTCAACGCTGGTCAGCCGGTCGTTGCGCTGTTGCCGCCGGAGAATCGCAAGGTACGCTTCTTCATTTCCGAGCCGGAGCTGCCGAAGATCTCGCTGGGCGAGCGGATGCGCGTCACCTGCGACGGCTGCGCCGACGACCTCTTTGGGCGCGTCAGCTATATAGCCAGCCGGCAGGAATATACGCCCCCCGTGATCTTCAGCGACAAGGAGCGCGCAAAACTCGTTTTTAAGGCCGAAGCGCGGCTCGAAGGCGCGGCGCGCGCGTTGCCGCTTGGCATGCCGGTCGCCGTCGGGCCGGCGCCGGAGTCGACGGGAGCGGCGCCGTGAGCGCTGCGAGCGACATCGCGATCGACGTGCGCGGGCTCACCAAATCCTTCGGCGCCAAAAAGGTCGTCGACAATTTCACGCTGCAGGTGGCGCGCGGTCACATCCAGGGCTTTCTCGGCCCCAACGGCAGCGGCAAGACGACGACGATCCGCATGCTCTGCGGCCTGCTGACGCCCGATTCGGGCGAGGGCGAATGTCTTGGCTACGACATTCGCCGGCAGCAGGAAGAGATCAAGCGCTATGTCGGCTATATGACGCAGGGCTTTTCGCTTTATCGCGATCTCACCATTCGCGAAAATCTTGAATTCGTGGCGCGGGTTTATGGCCTCGAAGCGCCCGAGGACGCGGCTCAGGGCGCGCTCGAGCGCCTCGGCCTCGTCGCGCGCGCCGACCAACTCGCCGGCGAACTGTCCGGCGGCTGGAAGCAGCGACTGGCGCTTGGCGCATGCATCTTGCCTGGCCCGTCGCTGCTCCTCCTCGACGAACCGACCGCGGGCGTCGATCCCAAGGCGCGACGCGACTTTTGGGACGAGATCCATCATCTGGCGACGCAAGGCTTAACGGTGCTCGTTTCGACGCACTACATGGACGAAGCGGAGCGCTGTCACCGGATCGCCTATATCGCCAATGGGCGGCTGCTCGCTTCGGGCACGATTCCGGAGATCATCGCCGGCGCGAATCTCTCGACGTGGGTCGTGACGGGCGAAGGCCTCGATTCGCTCAGCAGCGAATTGAAACGTCAACCCGGCGTGGACATGGTTGCGCGTTTCGGCTCGGCGCTGCATGTCGGCGGCCGCGATGAAGCGGCGATGGAGCGCGTCGCGGATCGCTATAGCGCCGAAGGCCTTCATCATTGGAGACGCGACGAGCCATCGCTCGAAGACGTGTTCATTGATCTGATGACTCGCGCTGGAGCCGACCCGTGAGCACGCAGGAAGACCCGCCGAGCGTCGTCCCGCGTCCGGCGCGCCGCGGCCCGCTCGCGCAGTCCTGGCAGCGTGTCGTCGCGATGTTCGTCAAGGAATTCATTCAGCTTCGGCGCGACCGGCCGACCTTCGCGATGATCGTCGGCATTCCGCTCATTCAGCTGATGCTTTTTGGATATGCGATCAACACCGATCCCAAACATCTGCCGACGGCGGTGCTGACGGGCGACGACAGCCCGATCGCGCGCGCGCTGATCGGCGCCTTGCGCGCCACCGATTATTTCAACATCAAATATGTCGCGCGCGGCGAGGCCGACGCCGACGAATTGATCCTCTCGAACAAGGTGCAATTCGTCATTCAAATTCCGCCCGATTTCTCTCGCCAGCTCGTCCGCGGCGAAAAACCGGGGCTGCTACTCATCGCCGACGCCACGGACCCGACGGCGACCTCGGGCGCGGTCGCCGCCGCGCTCGGCGCCGCGAATCAGGCGCTCGACCGTGAACTGACCGGACCGCTGGCGTCGCTTGCGCAGAATGCGCCGCCTTACGAGATCCGCGTGCATCGGCGCTACAATCCGGCTGGAGAGACGCGCCGCAATATCGTGCCCGGACTGATCGGCACGATTTTGACCATGACGATGCTGATGTATACGGCGATGTCGGTGACGCGGGAAATCGAGCGGGGAACGATGGAGGCGTTGCTCGCCATGCCGATACTCCCGGTCGAGATCATGCTCGGAAAAATCGCGCCCTATGTGGTCGTCGGCGCCGTCCAGATGTCGACGATCCTCATCGTCGCTTCCTTGTTGTTTCAGGTGCCGGTGGTCGGCTCGCTCTTTACGCTCACCGTGCTGACTCTGCTTTTTATCGTCGCCAATCTGTCGGTGGGCTACACTTTCTCGACGGTCGCGGTAAATCAGTTGCAGGCGATGCAGATGACCTTCTTCTTTTTTCTGCCGAGCATGCTTCTTTCGGGCTTCCTTTTTCCTTTCCACGGAATGCCGATGTGGGCGCAATATACGGGTGAGGCGCTGCCGCTCACCCATTATCTGCGCATTGTGCGCTCGGTGATGTTGAAGGGCTCTAACTTCGGCGATCTCGCCGTCGACGCCGGCGCGCTTGCGGCCTTCACGCTTGTTGCGATGAGCGTCGCGGTGATGCGCTTCCGGCAGACGCTGGACTGACGGCCCAATTTTCGGCGGCTTAACTTTGGCGCGGAGACAAACAATGTCGGACACCCAAGACGCGGAAGCGCGATTCAACTTCATCATGAAAATCGCCGCCGTCGCCGCGGTGGTGCTGACCGGCTATTACATCTGGTCCTTCTTCGTCAGCAGTCGCTATGAGGCGCTCTGCGGCGGCTCCTATTGGGAGCTCGACAAGAAACAAATCGACTCCTGTCTCGACAGGAAAAAGGAACTCGAGAAGTAGAGCAGTTCCGCATCGCGCGTCGCCCGAGACCCTCTAGAAAAGAAAGGCGAGGCTCTGCGCAAAAAAGCCTGCGAACAGCAACAGACCGGCGTCGCGATTTGAGCGGAACAGTCGCAGAGCGGTGATCGGCGCGACATCCCCTCGGGTCTGCGCGGTCTGCCAGGCGAGATGCGTCGCATAGGCGGCGACGCCGGCATAGGCGAACCACCCGCCGCCCGCCAGAAAAACGGCGACGGCGGCGCATGCGGCGGACACCGCATAGAGCGCGCCGACCGCCAATTGCACGCGCCGTCCGAACAATCTCGCCGTCGAGCGCACGCCGACGATCGCGTCGTCACGCATGTCCTGGAGCGCGTAAATCGTGTCGAAGCCGATCGTCCATGCGATCGCCGCCGCATAGAGAAAAAGCGCCGGCGCGCCGAGTTCGCCCGTGCGCGCCGTCCAGCCGAGCAGCGCGCCATAGGCGAAGGCTAATCCGAGAATCGCCTGCGGCCAGGACGTGAAGCGCTTGGCGAAGGGATAAATCAGCACGATCAGCGGAGATATCAGCCCAAGACCGATCGTGAGGCCGTTGAACGACAAAAGCACCGCGAGCCCGACGAGGCATTGCGCGACGAGGAAGCCCACCGCCGCCGCAGGCGTTACGCGCCCGCTGGCGAGCGGCCGCAGGCGCGTGCGCTCGACCTTGGCGTCGATCTCGCGATCAACGTAATCATTATAGGTCGAGCCCGCGCCGCGCATGGCGACGGCGCCAATGAAAAACAGCGTCAGATGCCAGAGATTAGGCGCCTCCCCCAATGCGACTGAGGCGAGCGCGCTCGCTTCCCAGCAGGGAAGCAGCAGCAGCCACCAGCCGATAGGCCGATCGAGGCGCGCAAGCTGGATATAGGGCAGGAATGCTGGCGGCGCGCGGCGCAGTAACGGATGATCCGCGATGGCGTCGGGCAGCGCGGTCGCTCCCGCCGAATCGCCGCTTCGCCTTATGCTCACAGCGGTCCGGCAGGCAACTTTGGCGGCGCCATCATACCGCCGCCGCCAGCCGCCGCTTGATCGCGCATCTCTTTCATCTTCGCAGCGGCCGCGCAGGCCTGCGACGCGAAGCCCTGAGTTTTGGCGCGCGCTTCCTTGAAGCCGTCGGCGACATTGTCAGGAATGTTGCACCATTCCTTGTTCTTGGTGATGTAATTCATCATCTCGGTTTCGACGGCGACGAGACGTTTCGCCGCGGGGCAGGCGGCTTCGGGATCCATCTTGCCCTTGCCTGCCTTTCCGAGAGTGTTGAGCGCCTCGATTCCCGCCATGCGCTTCTGGGTGAGCTTCTGGAAGTCTTCCTGACAGGCTTGCGCATGCGCGCCGGTAGAGGCGAGCAGCATCGCAAACAGCGAAAGTCGCGCGACAGCGCGAGAAATATCGACAGCGCCGATGATCATGTGTCTTGGTCCGCTCATCAGGCTCGCAGCATTACCAGCAGGCTTGCCGGCGACGCAAGTTTTGGCGAACCTGCGCGCAACAAAGCGGCGGCTTCATGGCGAGCGCGCCTTGCGCTCGCGTCTCCGCTTGGGAAGCCATTGTGTCAGCTTACGATTTTTCTGCGCAGCGCTTGTTCGTTCGTGACGATCTCGCGCCGGATGTCGAACTCGCGCCTTCAACTGAGGCGTCGAACTATCTGCTCAATGTCCTGCGCATGCGGGAGGGCGCCGCGATCCATCTGTTCAATGGCCGCGACGGCGAATTTCACGCGACGCTCGCGAACGTCTCGCGACGCTCCGCAAGATTACGCGTCGGCGAGCGGCTGCGCGCCCAGACGGATCGCGCCGACCTCGATTATTGTTTCGCTCCCCTAAAGCAGGCGCGGCTCGACTACATGGCGCAGAAGGCCACGGAGATGGGCGCCGGCCGTCTCCTGCCGGTGGTGACGCGCCGAACGCAGGTCCGCCGGCTCAACGCGGGGCGGCTCGAATCCAATGTCATCGAGGCCGCCGAGCAATGCGGCGTGCTGGCCGTGCCCGAAGTCGCCGCCGCCGTCGAACTCCCAGATTTTATAGCGCGATGGCCGGCGCGGCGGCTCCTCGTTTTTTGTGACGAACGCGCCGCGCTCGCCAATCCCTTGGACGCGCTCGAGGGCCGCACGGCGGGACAGGGCGTGAGCGTGCTCATTGGACCGGAAGGCGGCTTCGATGACGTCGAACGGGCCGCCATCGCTGGTCTGCCGAACGTCGCGCGCCTTTCGCTCGGACCGCGCGTGTTGCGCGCCGACACCGCCGCCGTCGCGGCTCTGGCGATCGTCCAGGCCGCGATCGGCGATTGGCGTTCTCGGACGGCCGCCGTCTAAACCAAAAATAAATAAATAGAAAATAAAGGGTAGTTCTCACGTGGCGCCGACTGTTTCGCCAGTGGGCGTCCAAGACACGATCCTGCCACGATGTTTGGCTCTAGTTGGATTGCAGCGCCGGAATGCGCCGCTCGAAGGCGAGGAGGTTCTCGTCGCCGCCAGCGCAATTACGGCGTATCGAGACATTGTCGGGATCGTAAGGCTCCGGAAATCTCGCGCGACGCGCGCGAACTTTCGGAAATGAGGCCCTAAACTCATGACCCTAGCCAACATCAGCCGCAGTAACCGTCTTCTGCCGGCGGGCTTTTTCGGCGCCATCGCGCTCACGGCCATCGCCGTTGCGCCGGCGCATGCCGACAATGTCAGCCAGTGCGCGCGATATGGCGCCGATTATGTCGCAGTCGCGGGGTCAAACGGTTGTGTTCGGCTCGGCGGCCACGTCCGCGTCTCTATGCCTCGCACCCCTGTCGCCCCATTGGGTTACACGGATATGCGCCGGGACGGCATGCAGCATGCCGCCGCGCGTTCCTCGCTGCCGCCGATGGCGCCCTTCGGGTTGCACGACCTCTTCCCACGCTAACCATCGCGTCGGCGCCGGCTCCAATATTATTGCGGAAGCACGCAATCGGTGAAGGCGGCGTCGATCGACTGCCCCCACCCACCGTAATAGGCGTCCAAGCGGCGCTGGGCCAAGGTGCGTCCGTCTTCGAGAATTGCTTC
Source organism: Methylocystis sp. (assembly GCF_051062815.1). GTDB lineage: Bacteria > Pseudomonadota > Alphaproteobacteria > Rhizobiales > Beijerinckiaceae > Methylocystis. The sequence continues at coordinate 117,556 of NZ_JBPFDU010000074.1, forward strand.
CAGCGGCGCAAGGAAAACGCTCTCATCGCGTCCTTTGGCGTCAAGGCGGGCGCGTTGGCGCAATCCGACCTTCGCCAGCGCGAGAACGTCGCGCCCAACGTCGCGCAGGCTGCGGCCCTCGATTCTCGCATCGAGCGCCAGACCGGGCACATCGGCGCGTAGCGCCTGACGCGCGGCGGCGCTCCACCCTTTCGTCAGTTCGCGCGCCTGATCGAGCCCGGCGGCGTCATAGAACAGACCGGCGCAAAGCGCGGGAAGGGCGGTGAAATGTGCGCGCGGGCCTGCGTCCGCGCCGCGCATTTCGAGATAGGTCTTTAACCTCACCTCCGGAAAGATCGTCGAGAGGTGATTGGCCCAGTCGGACATTGTGGCGCGCTCGCCAGGCAGTTGCTGAAGGCGGCCCTCCATCAAGTCCCGAAAGCTCGCGCCCGCCACATCGTGATAGACGTCGCCGCGTTTGACGAAATACATTGGCACGTCGAGCGCATAGTCGACGTAGCGTTCGAAGCCGAAGCCCTCCTCGAAGGCGAAGGGCAGCATGCCGGTTCGGTCAGGATCGGTGTCGAGCCAAATGTAAGACCGTTGCGACAGCCGGCCGGTCGGCTTGCCGTCGAGAAACGGCGAATTGGCGAACATCGCGGTGATGAGCGGCTGCAAAGCGAGGCCGACGCGCGTTTTTTGAACCATGTCGGCCTCGTCGACGAAGTCGAGGTTGACCTGCACGGTTGCGGTGCGAAACATCATATCGAGCCCGAGCGCGCCAACTTTCGGCATGTAGGCTTGCATGATGGCGTAGCGCTGCTTGGGCATCGTCGGCGTCTCCGAGCGGGACCACTTCGGACTGCAGCCAAGATCAAGGAACCGCACGCCCAGCGCTCGGGCCACGGGCGCAAGCGCCGCGAAATGCGCGTCAAGCTCGTCATGCGTGGCGTGAACGTCGTCCAGCGGCGCCCCGGAAAGTTCGAATTGTCCGCCGGGCTCGAGCGAAATCGCGCCGCCGCCATCGGATTGATAGAGGCCGATCAGCGCGTCCCGGTCGAGGATGGGGGCCCAGCCGAGCGTGTCGCGCAGGCCCTCTAACAGCGCCCGCACGCCGCCCCGACCTCCGGAGCCCTCATAGGGGACCGGCGAATCGTCGGCCGCATAGAAGGGGATTTTCTCATGCTCCGTGCCAATGCGCAGCGGGGCGCCGCCAGTCTTGGAGCCAGCTTCGAGCCATTCGACCAACATGTTGCGCGACGTGATCGGCGTCGTGTCGGATACGTCGCGGGCCATCTACGGGGAATTTTCCGTGCTAGAGGAGACGCGCGATTGCGGCGCGGGATGCGCCTCGCGGGTGAAGGAATCGGGCCGATGGATTGCAGGAAAGCGGGCGTTGCGCAAGCCTCCGCCCGCGCCGGCTCGCCGGTGCGGCGCGCCGAAGGGCGTCCAGGGTTTAGAACTTTGCGGGCCGTCCCGAGCTTGGCGGCCAGCCCCTAGCGCTTGCCGAACATCTGGCCGAGAATGCTTTCAAAGTCCGAGCGCGCGCCGGCGTTTTCGCCGCCGCCGCCGCGTCCGATCTGCAGCGTCTTCTTGATCTCTTCGATCGCCTGCTGAATCGACGCCTGATCCATGTCGTCGGGCAGGCCTTGGGAGCGCCCAGCGTCCGGGTCGAGGTCAAGCGGGCCGCCCATCGGTCCGCCAACAGGTCCACCCAAGGGTCCGCCAATGGGTCCGCCAATGGGTCCGCCGTAGGGGTCGGGCGCGCGCCGGCGGCCACCGCCGAGCAGCGAGCCCAGAATTGACCCCAGAAGTCCGCCAAGCAGGCCGCCGCCGCCAGTTACGCCGCCAGCTGCGCCGCCAGCTGCGCCGCCTCGAGGCGTCGGCATCGGCGCGGGTTCGGGCTGCGAGGCCCGCCCGCCGCCGAGCATTTGCTCCAATATGGAGCCGAGCGCGCCGGAGCTGACGAGCTGGCCGAGCACGCCGCCGAGGCCCCGGTTGCTCACATTTTTGAATAATCCGCCGATGAGGACGGAAACGAGCACCGGCAGCAATTGCGAGAGAATGTCCGGACGCAGCCCCGACTCGCGGGCCGCGACCTGCACAACTTGCCCAGCGGCCGCCGGCGAGCCGAAGAGATCTGCGAGCAGCTGTCGCGACTGGGCGAGAGAGTCCGCGTCCTGCACGGCGCCAGGGTCGTCGAAGGCGGTCGCGCGCAGCGGGGACGCGATATCGCCCAAGACCTTTTCGAACAGCAACGGCTGTTCGGCGGCGTTGCTCAGGCCGACTTCGAGCGCGGGAGAAAGGGCTTTGATGGCGCGGTCCATCTGTTCGTCGGAGAGGCCGAAGCGCTGAGCGAGATTGGAGACCAACTGGCCGCCTTGCGCGGACTGCAAAATGTCGTCGAGATAGGACATGCGCGCAGCTCCGTTCACGCGAGCCCGGAAGGCGAGCCCGCCGTCATGGTGTCACAGTCCGGCGGTCGCGCCAATCGGCGGCGGAGCTGGAAACTTGTTGCGGCGCGCCGGCGTCAGCAACGCGTTGACCGCGTTCGCCGAGGGGTCTCTCGCAGCGGATCCGCGCTGCGCCGGCGGCTTGACACCGTCGCGCATGCGCGACATTGCTTGCCGGCATTCAGCCGGGTGATCCGGATGGCCGCGTTTGGCGCTTGAGCGGCTCGCCGCCTCGGCGCCGCCTCTGCCAAAAGGCGCGAAGATGAACGTTCACCCCCGACCGACAAAGCCGCCGCTCAAGATACTGCTTTGCTCGCCGCGGGGATTTTGCGCAGGCGTCGTGCGTGCGATCGACGCCGTCGAGCGGGCGCTGGCCAAGTTTGGCCCGCCCGTTTATGTGCGCCATGAGATCGTGCATAATCGCTACGTCGTCGAATCGCTTAAGGCGAAGGGCGCGATTTTCGTCGAGGAGCTCGACGAAATCCCCGACACCAACGCGCCGGTGATCTTCTCGGCGCACGGGGTCGCCAAATCAGTTTCGGCGGCAGCGGAGGGACGCGGACTCCTCGCCATCGACGCGACCTGCCCGCTCGTCACGAAAGTGCATCGAGAGGCGGAAATACACAGGCGACGCGGCCGCCGGGTGTTGCTCGTCGGACATTCCGGCCATCCTGAGGTCGTGGGCACCATGGGACAGCTGCCGGACGGGGCGGTGGTGCTGGTCGAATCCGTGCAGGACATTGACCGGCTCAAACTCGATGACGAATCGAATCTGGCGTATGTGACGCAAACAACGCTGTCGCTCGACGACTCCCAGGAGATCGTCAGCGCGCTGATGCGGCGCTTTCCATTGATCATTGGCCCGCACAAGGAAGACATCTGCTACGCGACTACGAACCGCCAGGCTGCGGTGAAGGAGGTCGCTCCGCATGTCGCGGCCGTGATCGTGGTCGGCTCGCCCAATTCGTCGAACTCGCAGCGGCTGCGCGAGGTGGCCGAGCGCGCTGGCGCGCCGGCGCAGCTCGTGCAGGGACGGGGCGAGATCGACTGGGAGATTTTTGGCAGCATATCGTCGCTCGGCATCACCGCCGGCGCGTCCGCGCCCGAAGTTCTGGTCGAGGAGATCATGGACGCATTTGCCGAACGCTACGACATTGTCGTCGAAACGATCTCCAGCGCCGACGAGAACGTTTCCTTCCCTCTGCCCAAGGAGCTGCGGGCGATCGCCTGAGGGCGGCCCGCAGTGAACGGTCGGCGCCCATGGCCGTCTACACGCTGGTTGACGACGAGGAGCTGATCGCTTTTCTCGCGACATACGATCTCGGGCCGCTGCTCTCCTGCAAAGGCATCGCCGAGGGCGTCGAAAACTCCAACTATTATCTCCATACCGGCGCCGGCAGCTTCATCCTCACGCTTTACGAGAAGCGCGTCGCGGAAGCCGATTTGCCATTCTTCCTGAACCTCATGGAACATCTCGCGGCGCGGGGCGTGACCTGCCCGCTGCCGGTGAAGAACCGCGCGGGGCTCGCGCTGGGGCGCCTTGCCGGCCGACCCGCCGTCATCGTCACTTTTCTGGACGGCTATTCGATCCACCATCCGGAAGCCGCGCACTGCGCCGCGCTCGGCGCAAATCTCGCGCAACTGCACCTCGCCGGCGCCGATTTCGCGCATCGGCGCCGCAACGCGCTTTCTGTCGAGGGATGGCGGCCGCTTTTTTCGACGTGCGCGTCCCGTGCGGAAGAGGTCGCGACGGGATTGCGCGCGCTCGTCGACGCGGAGCTCGATCATCTGGAGCGGAACTGGCCGCGGGACCTGCCGAGCGGCGTCATTCACGCCGATCTCTTCCCCGACAATGTTTTCTTTCTCGGCGAGCGCATCTCGGGGTTGATCGACTTCTATTTCGCCTGCACCGACGCCTACGCCTACGATCTGGCGATCTGCCTGAACGCCTGGTGCTTTGACGCCGAGCATCGCTATCAACCGGACAGGGGCGCCGCGCTGCTCGACGCCTATCAGCGGATTCGGCCGCTCTCCTGCGCCGAGATCGCGGCCTTTCCCATGCTCGCGCGCGGCGCCGCGCTGCGTTTTCTGCTCACCCGCTACGTCGATTGGCTCAACGTGCCGCCGGGCGCGCTGGTGCGTCCCAAGGATCCGCGCGAATATCTCGCCAAGCTCCGGTTTCATCAGTCCGCCGCAGATGCGCGCGTCTACGGAGTCGGTGCATGACACTCGGCGTCGAGATCTGGACCGACGGCGCCTGCTCGGGCAATCCGGGGCCGGGCGGCTGGGGCGCGATTCTCCGTTTTGGCGATCGCGAAAGAGAGATCAACGGCGGCGAGCCGCTCACCACCAATAATCGCATGGAGCTGATGGCGGCGATCATGGCGCTTGAAACTCTCACGCGTCCTTGCGCGGTCGATCTGCATACCGATTCGCAATATTTGCGCAGCGGGGTCACCTCATGGATCGCCGGCTGGAAAGCGCGCGGCTGGCGCACCGCCGACCGAAAGCCGGTCAAGAACGTCGATCTGTGGCAAAGGCTCGAAGCGGCGGCGGAGCGGCATGAGGTCGACTGGCATTGGGTCAAAGGCCATTCGGGCCATGACATGAACGAGCGCGCCGACGAACTGGCGCGCGCCGGCATGGCGCCTTTCCTCCCCGGCAGACCGCCTGCAAGCGCGCGCTTTTCATCAAGATAGCCTTGTCGAAGAGCGGGCGAAGCCTATCTCACAGTCGACCAGGACTCTTCTTCGCCTTTGGGGAGCGCGGCGCGGCCGCGTTCCCCATTTTTGTTTGCCATCATATTGACACGTCGCCGCGCAAAACGAGCATGTGCGGTTGAGTTAAGCGCGTCTTTGCTGATTCTCTCTTCGATGGAGGGCAAGACGTCGATGCACCTTCCCAAAAAATGGTGGATTGGACTGCCGGTCCTTTTTGGACTGGCCTATTTTGCGCAGGGCGCGTTGGCGCCTCGTCTAGAGGACGATCTGCGCGCTGCGATCTTGTTGCGAGTCGCACAGTCGCCGGACGCGATCGACAGGCCGGAGGTCCGCGTCTCGGGCCGTGACGTCCTCCTCGCCGGCATTTCGCTGTCGCCTGATGTGAAAGCGAGTCTTTTGACATCATTGGGCGTTGAAACGCCGGCGCGGCGCATCGTTGACGCGACGCAGCCTCTCTCGCGCGCAACGCCCTTCGTGCTGACACTCGAACGCCGCGGCGGCAAGGCGATGATCTCGGGCAACGTGCCGCCGACGGGCGCGCGCGAAAGGCTGCGCGCCGAGATCGCCGCCTTAGGCCTGGAAGTGTCGGACTCCGCCGCCTACGCCGACGGCGCGCCGAAATCCTTCCCCGATCTCGCGTCCTTCGCCGTGCGCCGCCTCGCCGAGCTCGATCCCGCGACGACGACGATGACCGACGCGACTCTGGCTGTTTCCGGCGAAGCGCGCAGCGCGGCCGATTACGAGAAGGCGCTCGCCGCGCTCAAGGCGTCGCCGTTCGGCGAGAGCGCGTTAAAGGTGGAAGTGTCGCCGCCGCGTGTTTCTCCCTACGTGTTTTCAGCGGCGGCGCGCGACGGCGTCATCAGCCTCTCCGGCCATTTGCCGAGCGACGATCTGCGCAAACAGGTCGTCGCTATGGCGGCCTCCGTGGGCGCCGGCGCCGCGGTCAGCGACGCGACCGAGCTTGGCGCCGGCGCGCCGGCCGGAGACTTCGCCGGAGCGCTTGCGTTCGCGGTCGGCGAGCTCGGCAAGTTGTCGCAAGGCAAAGTCGCGGTATCCGACGGCAAGATCATCATCGAAGGGCAGGGGCGCCAGAACATATTGGGCGAGACGATCCGGGCCGATGCGAAAGCGCGGTTGCCTTCCGGATTTGAGATCGCGCGGCTCGACGTCATGGCGGGTCCGATGACGCCATATGTTTTCAGCGCCCAGCGCGCCGGCGGAGACGTTGCGCTCACCGGCTATGCGCCGGATGAGGCCGTCCGCAATCGCCTCGTCGAAACCGCGCGCAGGAGTTTCTTCGACGCGAAGGTCGTTGACCGGCTCGTCATCGCGAAAGGCGCGCCGCAAAACTTCGCGGAAGCGACGGATCATTCCCTTGCCGCGCTCGCGCGGCTCGACGAAGGCAAGCTCGCGATCAGCGACTCGAATATCTCGCTCGCCGGCGTCGCGCGTCATCAGAGCGCACGCGCCGAGATCGCGGCGAGCTTCGCCGATGCGCTTCCGCAGAGTTTCCGCGGCGACGCGCAGCTCTCGACACGCATCGTCGGCTCGCCGCTCGATGCAAGCCAATGTGGCGCCGCGCTCTCCGAGCTTCTCGCCAGATCGCCGATCGTCTTTGCGTCCGACGATTCGGCGATCGCCGCTGAATCCGCGCCTCTCGTCGATGCGATCGCTGCGACGGCGCTGCGCTGCCCGGGCGCCACTCTCGAGATCGCGGCGCACACCGACAACATCGGCATTGCCGAAGTGAATCTGGGGCGCAGCAAGCGTCGCGCGCAGGCGGTCGTCGAACGCCTGGCGAAGGCCGGAGTCGACCCGTTCAGAATAATCGCCGTCGGCTATGGCGGCGAGCGGCCAATCGCTTCCAATGACAGCGACGAAAATCGCGCGCGCAATCGCCGCGTCGAAATCGTCGTCAAGTAGCGCCAGAGAAGGAGACGGCAGATGTCCTACTTGCTGACGCTTGGCTGGCCTTGGTTCGCCGCCGCCTGTGCGCTTGGCGCGCTTGCCGGCTATGTGACGACCTCGCGGGCGAAGGACGCCCCTGCGCCGCCCGGCTGGAACGTTATCGCGATCGCCGCGACGCTCGGCGCGGGCGCAGCCGCCTCCTGGCTGGGGCTCCTTGACGGGCGCGCCGCGCTGACGATGGACGTGTTGCTGATCGCGGCGCTCGCTTATCTCGTCGGTCTGCCGGTCGGCGCTGCGCTCAAGACGACCAAGGCCGCGCCCGCTTACGCCGGCAAGCGGCCGATCATCGTACTACGCGGCGCGACGCGCGACGTTTACGAATCGACCGTCGCGCAGTCGCCCGAACCGCGAGATGAGCAAGATGAGATTTTCGCGATTGCGCAGCCAGCGACGCCGACGAGCGTTGAGCCGGCGCTAGAGGCGGCGGCTTCAGCCGCCAAGGCGCTGAACGAAAAAGCCGCGCAAATGCGCGCGCCGAGCGGCAAAAGGACGCCGGGCGCTCCGCCTGCCGCGCTTCCCGCGCCACGCGGCGGCGCGGCGGACGATCTTGCAAAAATCAAGGGCGTCGGACCAAAGAGCGTCGAGAAGCTGCACGCGCTCGGGGTTTTCCATTATGATCAGATCGCTGGCTGGAGCGACGACAACATCAAATGGATCGAGGCGTCGATCGGCGCGGCGGGGCGGGTGAAGCGCAACGGATGGATCGCGCAGGCGCAAGCGCTGAGCGGCGGCGCCTCGGCCGATCGCAACGCCGACGCGGCATAAAGCGCCGGCAGAAGGACGAGTTCGTGCGTATGCGTTTGGGTCTGAGCTTCGTCTTCATCTGCGTCGCGTCATTGTCCGCCCAAGACCTTCGCGCGCAGGACATGCTGCAAGGCGTCGATCTCGCGCAGCCGGCTTATTCCGAGGCCGAATTGACGCGCGCCGACGTCGAAGCGGCGCTGTTGCATCGCAAGAGCGGGAAAAGGGTGGATCTTTCGGAAAAAAGCCTCAACGGGCTCGATCTTTCCGGACTCGATCTGCATGGCGTTGATTTTCGCGCGGCCCGCATGAACAAGACATCGCTCGCCGGCGCGCGGCTCGACGACGCGATCCTCGATCAGGCCTGGCTGATCGAGGCTGACCTCACCGGCGCGTCGCTGAAGGGGGCGCACGCCTTCGCTGCGCAAATGCAGCGTATGCGGGCCGACCGCGCAGACTTCGCACATGCGCGTCTCGCCGGCGATCTGACCGGCGCGTCGGCGCGCGGCGCCAATTTCAGCGAGGCGGATCTCTCCGCCGACATGAAGAACCAGTCGATGGGATTGATGCGCGCAGTGCTGCGCTCGGCCGCGCTCGAAGGCGCGCGTTTTCACAAGGCCAATCTCGCGAGCGCCGACCTGCGCTTCGCGCGCGCCGCAGGCGCGGATTTTTCCGGCGCGAATCTGAAGGGCGCCGACGCCGCCGGCGCGGATTTGACCGGCGTAAACTGGACCGGCGCCACGACTGACGGTCTTGATCTCGATTCCGCGCAGATCGACGCCGCCGCCGGGGGCGCGCTTGCAGGCGCGCAAAACATCGATCGCGCCCGCGTGAAATGACGCGCGAAATTATCCGCATCGGCGTTGATCTCGGCGGCACCAAGATCGAGGCGATCGCGCTCGACGCCGCGGGCGAGACGCTGGCGCGCCGCCGCGTCGCGACGCCCGCCGACGATTATGCGGCGATCATCGAAGCCGTCGCGACAATCGTGCGCGAGATCGAATCCCATATCGGGCGGCGCGGCGTGGTGGGCGTCGGCGCGCCTGGCGCGATCTCGACGCATACCGGCCTCGTGAAAAACTCCAACACGGCCGTCGTCAACGGCAAGCCGCTCGACGTCGATCTCGCGCAGGCGCTCGGGCGCCCGGTGCGGGTCGCCAATGACGCCAATTGTTTCGCGCTGTCGGAGGCGATTGACGGCGCCGGCCGCGGCGCCGGCGTGGTGTTCGGCGTCATTCTTGGCACGGGCGTCGGCGGCGGCGTCATCGTCAACGGAAAGATTATCGAGGGGCGCAATCGCGTCGCCGGCGAATGGGGCCATACGCCGCTGCCGTGGATGACTCCGCAGGAATATCCCGGGAGCCCCTGCTTTTGCGGGCACAGCGGCTGTATCGAGACGTTTCTTTGCGGCGCCGGCCTTTCGCGCGACTATGAGAAGCGCGCCGGCGCGCGCCGCCATGCGGCCGAAATCGCCGCGCTGGCGGAAGCCGGCGACCCTGCCGCGCAGGCAAGCCTCGATTGCTATCAGGACCGTCTGGCGCGGGCGCTGGCGGTGGTCGTCGATCTCATCGATCCTGACGTCATCGTGCTTGGCGGCGGACTTTCCAACATCTCGCGCCTCTATGAGGGGCTCGCGGCGCGCGTGGGGGAGAACGCCGTCACCGACGCCTTTGACACGAAAATCCTGCCGAATGCGCATGGCGATTCGGGCGGCGTGCGAGGCGCCGCCTGGCTATGGGGCGCCGGCGAGGCCGACCAATGAGTTGCACATTTGGAGGCCGCCGCGGCGCGCCTCGCGCGCAGCTCGCGCCGGCGCCGTTCCCTCCGGCCTCGCGCCGGTGTATGCCGAAGCAATCGCGGCGGTTGCGGCGAGCGTGAGGGGGAGTTTGCGATGGGCGCCGCCGGAGATCGGCAGAATCACGGGAAGAAGCCGTGCGCCCATTTGGCTTTTCTCGCCTCGGGCGCGCCGGAGGCGGAGGAATCGCGCCAGCGCCTCATCGAAAAATACGGCGACTGCCCGCCTGAGGAGGCCGATTGCATCGTCGCGTTGGGGGGCGACGGCCTCATGCTTCGCACGCTGCATCGGTTCATGGACGCCGGCAAGCCGATCTACGGCATGAATCGCGGCTCCGTCGGCTTTCTGATGAACCAATATCGCGAGACGGGGCTGCGCAAGCGGATCGCCGAGGCCAAGCCATCGATCATTCACCCCTTGCTGATGCATGCCGTCAATGTGCGCGGCGACGAGTTTTCGGCGCACGCCATCAACGAGGTGTCGCTGTTGCGCCAGACCTCGCAGATCGCGAAGCTGCGCATTCTGGTCAACGGCCAGGAGCGCCTGCCGGAACTCGTCACCGACGGCGTGCTGGTGTCGACGCCCGCCGGCTCCACCGCCTACAATCTTTCCGCCAATGGTCCGATCCTGCCGCTCGATGCGCCGCTGATGGCCTTAACGCCGATCTCCGCCTTCCGCCCGCGCCGCTGGCATGGCGCTCTGCTGCCCGACCTCGCCAAGGTGCGGATCGAGGTCCTCGAAGCGGCGAAGCGGCCCGTCTCCGTCGTCGCCGATCATGACGAATTCCGAGACCTTGCTTATGTGGACGTTGTGATGGACCACGCCACCACTCTGATCCTGCTCCATGATGCGGGCCATTCTCTGGAAGAGCGAATCCTGCGCGAGCAGTTCGGATACTAAGGACAATGACTGAATCCGCGATCAAACCTTTCCGCCGCCACGTCTTCGTCTGCGTCAACATGCGCGACGGCCGATCCGCCTGCGAGGACCACGGCGCAAAGGAGGCGCTGGCCAAGGTGAAGGAAGCGCTCAAGGCGCTGCCCTTCGCCAAGCGCGACGGCGTGCGCCTGTCGCAGTCGGGCTGCCTTGGCCAGTGCGAGCACGGTCCTGTCGCGGTCGTCTATCCTGGCGGGAAATGGATCAGCTATTCGTCGGCCGACGAGCTGATCCGCTTCGTGCTGGAGGCGATCGAGGCCCCGGACTGATCAGCGGCCGGGCGGCCGACGGACCCAGCGCGGCGCGAAGTCGCGGGTAGGATAGTTGATATATTCGGTCCGTTCGCCCTCGGGCGCGCGGGGGCCGGTCGCGTCGAGCCGAGCCATCTCGGCCTCATAGCGCTCCCGCCATTCTTCCGCCTCGGCATCGTCGGCGGTAATGCCGTAATAATATTCGGCGCTCTCGATGAGACGGATGCGGCCCCAGGCGCGCTCGTCCGCCCAAGTCTTGACGGCCCTTAATTTTTCGAGCGCCCCTAGGGCGCCGCTGCGCACAGCCTCTGGCTTGGGGATATAGACGTCGCGGCGCGGCGCCGCCGCCTCGCCAAAGAGATCAGGCTGGTCGGCCGGAAACAGTCCCGGCTGGTCGTATGACTGCTTCGCAGCGCGGCTCGACATGGAGGAAATATAGCGCTGAGAGCAGCGCGGGTCTCGCGTCTCGGAGAGTTATCCCCTGTCAGGGAAGGCCTTGCGCCAGGCGTCGTCGATTTTCTCCATCTGCTCGATGGTGAAGGCCAGAACGTTGGCGACGGCGGCGAAATGGTTGATCTCATCGAGGGAGAGGGTGCGGCCCTTTCGCGACTTCAAATATTTGTCGAGCACCTGATAGCCGCCGATGTGGAATTCCCACACGGCCTTCGGAACAGGTGCGAAAGACTGCGTGTCGTTGATGAAGACGCGCTCCTCGGCTTCGACATAGCGCGGCTTCTCGACGCTGTTGTCGCCGCGCCCGTGATAGTCGCCGAGGCCGCGACGCGGGACGTCCTTCAGAAGATGCGCCTCGATCAATTCCGCGCCCAAGTGCGAAAGTGTCTCGAAGTCCTTGCGCTTGTCCGCGAACGGAATGCGCGGAAAATCGATGCGCAGAAATTCGGCGTAGCGGCGCCGGTAAGTCGGCGCGTGCAGGGTCGCGTAGATATAGCCGAGGATTTGTTCGGCTTCGTAATGATGGCCGTCGTAACGCTTGTCGATGAAGTCTCGGAAGGCTGGGGAGAGGTTTTCTGAGCGCGACCCATTCTTGCCATAGGACCACAAGGGATAGACGTAATTCTGCGACTTGGTATCGCTTGAGATCAGGCAGCTTTCAGCGGGAAGCTCACAGAGAAATGCGTGCCGCCAAATGGGGGTACCGATTTGTCGCGGCACCAAGATACATGGGTTAAATCGACCTTCCACGTGGTCGATTAATTCTCGTCGAGGAAAATCCATCGTCAAATTACTAAACTCGCTCCAACGTTCGTCGAACGGCCGATACGCAACGAGCTGCGGCGGTTTCGCTTTACCGGAGCGTCTGGCTGAGCGAGCCTCCTGCAAAGACCAGTCACGATTGTTCTTAAGGCCGTATCGTTCAATAAGATCGTCATCGGACAATCGCGGGTTCATAAAATCAGACAGCTTCTTTTTCATCTCAACTTCGGAAAATGAGATGGCGAAGCTGTCACGGTGGGTCTGGAAGCCAAGAACGTTGACCGGATAGACGGAGGGCACCGGCCACCCGGAAATGTATTCATCACTCAGAATTCCATTTCGCGGCGCGAACAGAAAGAAAGGCGTAGCGGGGGTTAGATTCGTCCCGGCCGATTTTTCAAGTGTCTTCTCCACTCCTTGCTTGTACTTCTCCAGCCTTTTCCCCCACCAGTCGCCGCGCCAAACCCCGCGTTCCAGGCCGGGCTTTTTGACGAAGATGCTGATCGCCACGCCCTGCTCAATGTCAAAAATATTTTCGTCCTTCGAGCCGTCTGGCGCGACTTCCTTCTTCTTGGCGTTTCCGTGCAGGTCGATTACGTAAATTTGATCGAAGCTGCGCATCAGCGACTGGCGCATGCCGCGAAATGTCGGATTGTCGAGCCATTAATGATTGGTGATGATTCCGACGACGCCTTCATCGACTGCGTCCATCTTCAACTGCGCAAATCGGATGAATTTCACATAGTCGTCGTTAAGCCACTTCGGATTGCGTTCGCCGAGCGGCTTATTGAATTCCTTACCCTTATCGTCTTTTTCGACTGTGTATTTGTATCCGTCGATTGCGGTAGTTATCCATGCGCCTTTATTCTTGGAATGACCTGAATAGGGTGGGTTCCCCAAAATCACCAATATCGGCTTGTCCTTCACCGCCTGCGCCGCCTCGACCTCCGCTGAAATCGCCGGCAGCAGGAAATTCTTCTGCGGCTCGATCGGCTCAAGCGTGTTGGTGAGAAAGACCTGAAGCCGCTCGTCATCCTTCAGCGCATGGCCGCGGTCCTTCAAAAATTGTGAGAGCTTCAGATGCGCGATGGTGTAGGGCGCGATGAGATATTCGAAGCCGTAGATGTTCTTCAAAATGTGCTCGCGTACGATCGGGTCGGCGCGCCCTTTGTCGGCGCCGCCGATATTGTCGAAGATGCGCTGAAACACTTCGAGCAAAAACGTTCCCGTGCCGCAGGCGAAATCGAGCACGGTGACGCGCTTTGAATCCGCCAGCCCCTCGCGAATGCCGAAACTGTCCTTCAGAACATCGTCTACCGCGCGGACAATGAAATTCACGATCGGCGGCGGCGTGTAATAGACGCCACGGCTCTTGCGCATCTTGGCGTCGTAGGCCTTTAGATAATCCTCGTAGAAGTAAATGAAGGGATCGCGCTCGAAAAGCCGATGCTCTTCTTCATCCTGCGCGCGCACTTTGCGATTGATCGCCTTGCGGGTTCGGAAGGATAAGTCCTCGTGAATCGCGGGCAGATCGAGCCCGTTGACGATGGAGAGCACCTCTTCAACGACCCATCGCACCTCGCGATATTCGTCGCTATCAAGCACGGTCAGGAAGTCGACGAGTTCGCGAATCAGCCGGAAGGAGCCCGGCACGAACTCGCGTGCGTTATGCAGCGTGACGCGTTCAGTATCGGCGTTGAGCTTCGCGAGAAACAGACCGTAGGCCAGCATCTGCGCGAAGGCGTCGGCGAAATCCGCAGTCGTGAGCTCATGGAAGACTTGGTCACGAAAAATCTGAAATAGGCCGAACAAACGGCCCTCTTGATGTTCTCGCTGCTGTCGTACCAGTTCTTCGCCCAAAAATTCGCGCAGCAGCTTGCTGCGCGTTGCGAGCGCCAGCGCCAATTGCTGAGCCCGGCCAATGCCCTCGGGCGCTTCGGAGAAGAACGCCGAGATCAGTTTGCCGACGGCTTCCGCGCGCTCCGGCGCGATGCGAATTTTGCGGGCGTCGAGTTCGGTCGGGAAGGCGAGCGCTTCGCGCGCCTTCACATGCGCGCCATCGATCCATATCCACTGCAAATAGTCCGTAAGGATTATATTGGCCGAGAGTTCGCGATACCGCTTGATCTGGTCGGACTTGAGAATCTTGTCGAGATTGGTCCCGACTTCCTTCACCTCGACATAGCCGAGGATCATGCCGTGGCGCGAAACCTTGAAGTCCGGCGCGCCCTTGTCCTTCTCCCGCTTGGGTTCATGCTGGACTCGCAAGCCTGCGCGCGCATCCTTGGCGAATTGATTTAGCAGAGCTTCCAAGGCGGCGCGGCCCGTATGCTCGGTATGCTCCGCGAGGGGCGTTTCGCGCAGTTTCAAAAGATAGGTTTCAAAACGATCGATCATCGAGGCGCTTATGCGCGCCGCTCCGCGGGCCGTCAACGCGCCCTCGCCACGCTGGCCGTTGAGCATGATAGAAGTGGGCCGAGGTCTCCTGAACAAGCCCGGTCGCATGCGCTCCTGTTTGATCCTTGAGTTCGACGCCAGCGATGAGGAACTCGCGGCGGCGCTCGATTGCGGCGCCGATGCGCTTTTGTTGCGGCTCGGCCCCTGCGCAGAAGACGCGGCGCGACGCAGCGCCCGCGCGCGCGCCGGCGCGCTGATCAATGCGGCGCGCAGCAAGAGCGCGGCGCCGAAGCTCTTCGTGGAAGTGGCTCCTCTCGACAACGAGCTCATCGAAGCCGACCTCGACGCGCTGTTCGGCCCGGGACCGGACGGCGTTTTGCTTCCATCCTGCGACGGCGCCGCGAGCCTGCAGCGCATGTCGGTGAAGCTCGCCGTGCGCGAGGCGCAAGCCGGCCTCGCCGACGGCGCGACCAGGATCGGCGCCTTCGCCGGGGGCGATCCCGCCGCCGTGTTGGCGTTGCGTTCCCTTGCCGGCGCGTCGCCGCGTCTCGCGGCGCTGGCCTTCGATGACGCCGGGCTGCGTGCGGCGCTGGGCCTCGCCTGCGGCGACGGCGCCGCTGTCCAAATGGCGCGCGCGGCCGTCGTTCTGGCGGCGGCCTCGGCCGGCGTTCCGGCGCTCGCGCCGCCCGTGCAAACCGGGGAAACGGAGGCCTATGCGGCGGCGCGCCGCGACGGTTTTCAGGGGGCGATGGCGCTTTTTCCCGGACAGATCGCGGCCATCCACGAGGTCTTCCCGGCGAGCGAGAATCGACAAAGACCGCAATCCTCGGCATAGACAGGTCGATGAAAAAGGTCCGATTGGACGCGCTTGGCCGGGCCGCCGCGGCGGCGCTCGCCGGCGCAGCGCTTCTCCCCGAGCCGACGCAAGCGCAGCAACAGCCCCCGCGCCGTCCCCATCCGCCGCATAGCGCCGGCGAGGCGGCCGGACCGGCCGCGCCGCCGACCGAAAGACGCGCCACGCTGCGTCTGAGCGCGACCCTTGCAGCCAACTACCAGCAGCCGGTCCACTCGGGGCTCGTCTGGCGCGTCTTTGAGGAGAGCGCCCAGCCGGACGGGTCGCACAAGCTTGTGGCGCAATCCGAGGAGGCGATCCCGACGCTGCCGCTGCCGGACGGCTCCTATATCGTCCACGCCGCCTATGGGCTTGCAGGCGTCACGCGCCGCGTCGCCATAGAGGGCGGCAATGTGTCCGAGCGGATCGTTCTGAACGCCGGCGGGCTGAAGCTCATCGACAAGCTGGGAGACGCGCAAATTCCCGCGCAGCGGCTGTCAATTTCGATCTATGTGCCGGAACGCGGCAATTCCGAAGCGAAGCTCATTCTCGCCAACGCCAACGCCGATCAAGTGATCTGCCTCCCCGAGGGCGCCTATCACGTCGTGTCCACCTTGCTCGACACGGGGCAGGGCGCCCAGGGCGGGACGAACCAGACCAACTCCGTCGTTACGGCGGATTTGAAAATACCGGCCGGAAAGCTGATCGAGGCGACCCTGCGCCATCGCGCGGCGACCATGACCTTGAAGCTCGTCAAACAGCCGGGCGGCGAGGCGCTCGCCAATACCAGCTTCTCGGTGCTCACGCCCGGCGGCGACGTCATCCGCGAGATGATCGGCGCTTTCCCATCGCTCGTTTTGGCCGAAGGCGAATATGTCGCTATCGCGCGCCACGAGGGCAAAACCTATCAGGGCACTTTCCGCGTGCAGTCGACCAAGGACTCGGACGTCGAAATTCTGATTCGCGATCAGCCGCGCAATCACGCGAACGATGAACATCCGCAATAAAAAGCCGCCCGGCGGACCGGGCGGCTTGCTTGGGTCGCGCTTGAAAACTGTGTTCTAGAGGAGCGTGAAGGGAACGATCACGTCCATATTGAACATGCCCTGGTTCGAGCTCAGGCCGCTGCGGCTGAAGAACGGCGTGGTGCCATTGACCGTCGTGTCCCAACGCAGCTCCGGCCGGATGATCAGGCCGGTGATGTAGGGCAGTTTGACCGGCAGTTCAGGCGTAATCGTCATGCCCAGCGTGAAGGCGAGATAGCTCGTGCCGGAATAGACCGGCTTGTTAGCATAAAGGCCCGTTCCCAGGTTCTGGTTGATGCAGGACGGACACCAGAAGCCGTGGAACAGATTGACGGCGTCGAAATTTCCCGGATAGGCGCCAATGAAGAAGTTGTTGTTATCCCGGAAGAATTCGGCGCGCCCGTTGAGCTTGAAGATATCGTTGATCTTATAGGAGAAATATTGCGCGATGCCAAAGGCGCGCGCGCCCATCGGATTGGCCGGGGCCATTCCCCAGAAGCTGGTGCCGGTGATCTCATTGGCCGCGGCCCAGGCTTTCTGCGGTAGACCGAAGGAGCTCGGATTCCAGCCGCTTTCCATCATGAAGCTCATGTCGGTGACGAGCGTCAGGTCCTCGGTCACTTTCCAGGTCGTGGTCAGGTTATTGAAGGAGCGGATCGTCGTGTTGACGTTGCAGGCGCAGAGGCCCGGCGCGCCGAAGCCGCCTTGGTTAAAGGGCCAGCCCGCCGTGAGCGTCGTCGGCCAACCATCCGGCGTGAATGGGGTGCCGACGAAGCCGACCGGCCAGCCGACGCCGAGCGGATCCGTCTGCCTCGGGTTCTCGGGACCGGTATGGGTGATCGCCAAAATGGTCAGGTCGCCGTCCAGAAAGTTGAAGCCGAAACCGCCGTGGAAGGCCGCCGCGGCATTGTTGTCGCCCGGCCATCCAAGGCTCGTATTCACGCCGCTGGTCACGCCGGTATAGACGTCGAGCCAGGGTTTGACGTGGGTGGTGGCCATCACGCCGGTGTGAATGAACGGTCCGTAGTTGAAAATGTACGAGTGGCTGTAGAACAGATTGTCCTTGGCGTAGATGAGCTCGGCGCCGTTGTAGGTCGGGAACATGCCGATCTTCAGGTCGACGCCGCCCTCGCTGATCGGACTGACCCAGGGGAGATGGGCTGTGACATTAGCCTCGATCGGTCCGATCTGCGTTCTTGAATTGATCGCATAATCAAGAATGCCAAGGTAATGGTTGTAGCGCATGTCCTGGCCGACCATGCCCTGGAACTTGAAGCCGAAATCATAGCCTTCGGCCTTCGGGTCGAGCGGACGCTGCACGGTCAGGACGGCGCCGTTGAACGTCGGCCAGTTGGCGCGGTCCGTATAGAGGTGCCCCCAGTTCAGCTTGTTGAACGGCTGATTGAAGTTGACGGCGACGCCGCCTTCGATGTAGCCGTCGACGGTCAGCGTATCGATCCAGGCCGGCGTCGGCGCCACGGCCGGACCCTTGACGATCCGGCCTTTCTTGACGGGCGTGGCCGCAGAGTGAGGCGCGGGTTGATTCTCTTCGATGAGAGTCGGGTCGACCTCCATCAGCTTCGACTGAGCATGAGCAGCGCTCGTGACGCTGGTTGCTAGCGAAAGTGCAGCGACGGTCGAAAGATAGGGCCATTTCATTGCTGGGAACTCCGTCTGGGAGGCGAGATCTGATTGATATCACTCGCGAGCGAGGTTCCGTTCAAGCCCAACGTCCGCGCATCTGCTCAATTGTTAGGCAAAAAAAGCCCTGGCGAAAAATTGTTCTAATTAGTGTGGCGGCAATGTCACAATTTTTGATGGTTCCACGGCGGCCGATGCTGATTTCATAGCGCCTCTCGTCGTGAATAAGATGACAAATGTTCGTTTCTTGACGAATCACGATCGCTTCCGTCCGGACCGAGGCTTGCCTCGCTTCAAGCGCCGCCCTCTTTAGTAAGCGTGGCAATAGGCGGGCGCGCGGGGCGCGACGGCGCGGAACAGGAGAGAGCGACATGGCGGAAGAGGGGCGCAATCAACCCGAGGGCCCCGACTTCACGCAAGGAGTCGCTCCAGCCGAGGTTGCCGAAGGCCGCCCGTTGCTTGGCCATGTGGCCGGCGAGGACGCCGTGATGGCGCGACAGGGCGACGAGTTCTTCGTGATCGGCGCTCATTGCACGCATTATCATGGGCCCTTGGCCGAGGGCCTCGTGGTCGGCGGCTCGATCCGGTGCCCCTGGCACCATGCCTGTTTCAGCTTGCGAAGCGGCCGCGCGTTGCGCGCGCCGGCGTTTGATCCGCTGCCGCGGTGGCGGGTCGAGCAGGTCGATGGAAGGGTGTTTGCGCGCGAAAGGCTTCCGGACCCTGCGTCCGCAAGGCGCAAGGGCGGCGCTGTCGAGCCGCGCGGCGTCGTCATCGTCGGCGGCGGCGCCGCGGGTTTCGCCGCCGCGAAGATGCTCAGGGCCGAGGGCTATGACGGCGTTCTGGAGCTGGTCAGCGCCGATTCCGCCGAGCCCTACGACCGGCCCAATCTCTCGAAGGATTATTTGGCCGGAAGCGCGCAGCCGGACTGGCTGCCGTTGCGCGATCCCGCCTGGTATCGAGACAGCGGCGTCCAACAGCGTCTGGGGCAGCGCGTCGAGTCGCTCGACCCTGCGGGCAAGCGGCTGACGCTCGCTGACGGGGCGACGCTGTCGTACGACGCGCTGCTTCTCGCCACGGGCGCATTCCCCACCAAGCTGCCGACGCCGGGAGCGGAACGGAGCCACGTTCATTATCTGCGCTCGCTCGCCGACGCCGACCGTCTCATCGCGGCCTGCGCCGGGGCGCGCCGCGTGGCCGTGATCGGCGCGAGCTTCATCGGCCTGGAGGTGGCGGCGTCGCTGCGCGCCCGCGGCCTCGACGTGCGCGTCATTGCGCCCGAGGAGATACCGATGGCGCGCATTCTTGGACCCGAAATCGGCGCGCATGTGAGAAAGCTGCACGAGAGTCACGGCGTCATCTTCCATCTCGGGGACACGGCGACGGAAATCGGCGAACGCACGCTCCAATTGAAAAGCGGCGCAACCTTGGACGCCGATCTCGTGGTCATCGGCGTTGGCGTCAAGCCGGATCTCTCGCTCGCCCAGTCGGCGGGCCTCGCGGTGGACCGCGGCGTGCTCGTCGACGAATATCTGCAGACAAGCGCGCCCGATATTTACGCCGCTGGCGACATCGCCAGCTGGCCCGACAAGATCTCCGGCGAGCGGATTCGCGTCGAGCATTGGGTGGTCGCGGAGCGTCAGGGACAGACGGCCGCGCGCAATATACTCGGCCGCAAGGAAAAGTTCGACGCCGCGCCCTTCTTCTGGAGCCAGCATTACGACGAGGCGATTTCCTATATCGGAAACGCCGCGTCGTGGGACCGGCTGGAGATTTCAGGCGATCCGGTCGCCGCCGACTGCGCCGTTTCCTACTTTAAGGGCGACCGGCTGCTGGCCGTCGCGACCATCGGCCGCGACCTCGACAATCTGCGCGCCGAAGTCGCTTTTGAAGCGCGCATCGGCGCCGAGCCGCCGGAATTGATCGAATAGTGTTCAGCTATTCGAAGCGTCCGGAGGCGTGGCTGAGCATGGTGTAAACCTTGCCGGCGTCGCCCGTCAGCAGGTCAAGCGCTTTCGAGCCGTCGTGATCTCCGCGGCTTGTCTCGATGAGCAGATCCTCGAAGTGCGTGACGTAGCGATCGGCGGTCGCGCGAAACGCCTGATCGACGCGATAGCGGCGACGAATTTCCTCGAAGGTCTGATGGCCTTGCGCGGTGTAGAGACGGCGACCGAAAAGTCCGCCCTTCTCGCCGCGCTGATAGCGGCGCCATAGCTCCGCCACGGCGGCGTTGTCGACCATACGCGCAATGTCGAGCGTCAGGCTGTCGAGGGCGCCCGCCGTCGCCAGTGACCGCGCCTGGCGTGGCGGCTGCGGCGCGGAGTCGTCGAAGGAGGCGCGCGCAAGCAGGTTGCTCAGCCATCCGCCCTGCGGCTCGCGCGTCGGGTCCGCCGTGCGATTCTGCGCGCCGCCTGGCGCTGCGTGCTCGGCGCGCGTCGCCTGATCCAGGACCGTCTGACGGAGCGGAGGCGCGCTTTGTTCGGCGATGTCATAGACACGGCCCGAGCGCGCCACGATGTCGGTGAGCTCGTTCAGCGCCTTCACCTGATCGCCGACGACCCGCCGCAGCGCCGCCGCCTGCTCCGCGGTTTCGCGCGGAATTTCGGTCGCGCCGCGGCGCACCTCCTCGCGGGTCTCCTCGATCTCGCGGTGGATGTTGCGCGCGAGGCCGCGAATCTCGTCGGTCGCGGCGTCGAATTTCGAGCGCGCGTCGCCGAAGAGACGGGTGATCTCTTCATTGGCTTGTGAGAAGGCGGCGCGCAGCGCTTCCGACGTCTGCTCGCGCTCGCCTTCCGCGGCGGCGCGCACCGCAGCAAAGCGCGTCTCGATCAAATCGGCGGTTTGCCTGGAGGTTTCGCTCAGCTCTCCTCCAAGGTCGCGCGACCGCGTCTCGATAGAGCGGAACGAACGGTCCATCAGTTCGCCGAACTGTGTCATGGCGCTTTCGAATTCGGCGCGCCGGCCTTCGATGAGCGTCACCAGTTCCTCGAGCGAGCGGCGGCGGGCCGCCATCACGGCGTCGAGCGCCTCCTGGCTTTGAGCCAGTTTTTCCGCGCTCTGCGCCAGCGTGTGCTGTCTCTCGTCGAGCGCCGCGACGATGGCGTTGGCGTCCTGCATCGTGCCGCCGGCGACGGCGCTGATATGTTCAACTTGCGTCGAGGCTTCGCTTAGCGCGCCGTGGAACTCGGCGAGACGCTTGCCAAGTTCGTGTTCGAGCGTGACCAGATTCCCGCCGGTCTTGTCGATGACCGCATGAAGCGAGGCATTTGTCTCGCCGAGCGTGTCGAGCAGGGTCGGCAGCTCGGTGCGAATCCTTTCATTTGTCTCCAGCAGCGCCGCAATCGAGGTCTGCGCGCTGGTCTCCAGCGTCAGCGCCAGCGCCTCGCGGGAGGCGTCCAGCGCATTCGTCAGCTCGTCGCGCTTGACGCCGAGGCGTGAGACAAGGGCGGCGCTGCTATTTTCAACGGCGGTCGTCACGAGATCGCCAATCGTCGTCAATTCCTGGGCGACGGCTCCGCCGCGGGCGTTGAGCACAGTCTGCATTTGCGTGAGGCGCGCATCCAGCGCGCCGCTGATCTCCGCGACGCGTTCGGCGAGTGACTGACCGAGATCGCCGGTGCGCGCAAGAAGCGTCGTATCGAATTCGCGCCGCGCCACGGCCAGAACGTCTTTGATGTCCTGCAGACGGGCGCCGATCGTGTCCACGACCAGTCGGCCACCCTCGTCGATCTCCGAAGAAACGGCGCCGAGCCGGCTGATCACATTGTTCTCGAGCAGCGCGATGCGGCCGTCGAGGGTCGTTTCCAGCTCCTTCGCGTGTCCACCCAGCGCTTCGTTGATTTCCTCTGTTCTGGAGGCGATCGTATGGGCAAGTTCGCTCGAGCGCGACAGCAGCACCCAGTCGACGTCCTTGATCTTTGCGTCGAGCGTTTGCATGACTTGGCGCCCGCCGTCTTCCATCACCCGCGCGACTTCAGCCGCGTGTTTGGAGAGCGCCTCCTGCAGCATCTGGCCGCCGACGCCGAGGCCCGCGTCAACGCGGCCGACCAGTTCGTCGATGCGGTCCGCCGCCTCCATTGTTCTGGCGTTGGCGACGTTCTCGAAGGCTTCGATCTTGTTCGACATCGTGGACGCGATGTCGATCGCGCGCGCGCCGAGCTTTTCGACCAGATGGCCGCCTTTGCTCTCGATCGCGCCGTCGATTTCGGCCAGTCTCGCGTCGATCTCATCGGCGAAATGGCGAGAATTATCGCCGATCCGGGCGTTGTAATGCTCGACTTGCGCCGAGAGCCTTTCGACAAGCGCGCCGCCCTGCATGCGGATGGTCTCGTCGAGCGACTGCAGCTGGTCGTCGATCCGATGCGTAATCTCTTGCGCCTGCACGTCGAGTCGAGCGGCCGCGTCCATCGTTCGCGTCGTCAGATTGTCGACGAGCTGCGTTCCCTTGCCGCCGATCACGTCCTCGACGATAGCGAAGCGCTGCGTGAGTTCGGCGCTGAGGCGTTCGGCCTGCGCGCCGACTCGGTCGGCGAGTTCGCCGCCGTCGCGAAGCAGCGCATTCTCGAATTGGGTGAGCTGTTCGCCGAGCGTGACCGCGATGCGCTCGCCATGGTCGGCCAGCGACGCCACGACGTCTTTGCTTTCGGACAGGACGGCGTTCTCGAAGGCTCCGAAACGATCGTTCACCAATTCATGCAGCCGCTCGCCCTGCGTGGCGATCGCTAGAACGGCGTCGCTCGCCGTATTTGCGAAGCGCTCATGCATCGTCGCGGCGTTTTCGGCGAGAGCCGAGGAGGCGTCGGCGACGCTTTGGCGAAGCTTGTCGCGCAACGCCGCGCCGTGCGTTTCGAATTCCTGCAGCGCGAGTTCGCGCGACGTCTCCATCGTTTTGGCGACGAGCATTCCCGCCGTCTCGAGCGCGTTGAGCCGCTCGCCGAGCAATTCGTCGACGCGCGTCGCATGTTCGCCGACGACCGACGCCACGCTTTCACTGTGACGCTTAACGGCCTCTTCGAAGGCGCCGATCTTTTCGGCGATGTCGATTTCGGCGCTGTCGGCGCGCGCCGCCAGGCGCTGCGCGATCTCGCCGCCCTGGCGCACAAGCACGTCTTCAATCGCTTCGAGACTCTGCGCGACAGCTTCGCTGACCTGTCCGCTGTTGCGCGCGACGCTGTCTTCGAAGGCGGCGAGCTTGTCGCCAAGTTCTGCGGCGGCGCGCTCGGTACGGGCAGAGACCCGGGCCGCCAAATCTTCGCCCTGGCGCGCGACGACGTCTTCGAACGTCGATACGCCCTGCGAAAAGGCCGCCGTTGCGCGTTCGCCGTGCTCGCTGACGCGCTGGGTGATTTCTTCGCTGTGACGCTCGACGGCTTCTCCGAAGGCGGCGAGCTGCGCGGAGAGGGTCGATGCGGCGCGTTCTCCCCGCTCGCCGACGCGCTCGGCAACCTCATCGCCATGGCGGATGATGGAGTTCTCAAAGGCGGTGAGTTGCGCCGAGAGCGTCGATGTTGCGCGTTCGCCTTGCTCGCCCACACGCTGCGCGATCTGTTCTCCGTGGCGCGTGACGGCGTCTTCAAACGAGGCCAGCTCAGCCGCGAGCGTCGATGTCGCCCGCTCGCTCTGTTCGCTCACGCGCAGGGCGATGTCGTCACTGTGGCGTACGACTGTCTCTTCGAAAGCGGCGAGCTGCGACGTCAGCGTCAATGTCGCGCGCTCGCCATGTTCACTGACGCGCTGGGCGACTTCCCCGCTGTGGCGGGCGACCGTCTCCTCAAAGGCGGCGAGCTGGGTTGCAATGGTGGACGTCGCGCGTCCGCCATGTTCGCTCACGCGCGTCGCGACGTCGTCGCTGTGCTGCGTGACCGCTTCCTCAAATGCGGCGAGTTGAGCCGACAATGTCGCCGTCGCGCGCTCGTTCTGTTCGCTGACTCGTTCGGCGATTTCGCCGCTTCGGCTATTGACCGACTCTTCGAATGCGGCGAGCTGCGTGGAGAGCGCCGACGTGGCGCGCTCGCTATGGTCGCCGACGCTCTGCGCAAGTTCCTCGCTGCGCAGCGCGACCGCCGTCTCGAAGGCGGCGAGCTGCGTCGCGACGGTCGTCGCGGCTCGCTCGCTGTGTTCGGCGACGCGCGAGACGACTTCCTCTCCGTGGCGCGCGAATGTGTCTTCAAAGGCGGCAAGACCGTCCGAAATGACGGAGCTGACACGGTTGCCATGTTCAGCGACGCGCATGGCCGCTTCCGTGCTGTTGCGCACCACGGCGTCTTCGAAGGCGGCAAGCCGCTCGGCGAGAGTGGTCTCGATCTGCAGCCCTCGTTCGGCGATCCGTTCCGCCACTTCGCCGCCGCGGCCGAGCACGGTTTGTTCGAAGGCCTGGAAGTTGTCGGCGAGCGTTTCATTGACTCGATCGCCATGTTCCCCGATCGCGGACACCGCTTCGCTGGCGGCGGCGACGAAACGCGCCTGCACGGCGTCGACCTGTTCGACAAGCGCCGTTGAACTCAGGTCCAAGCTGGACGAGATTGCGTCATGCAGCGCCTGTCCGCGCAATTGAAATTCGTTCTGCGCCTTCTGATGCGTGTCTTCGAGCAGGCCGACGATTCGGGTTTCCGCGGTTTCGAATGTCGCCCTGGCGTTTTCGACATGTTCGGCGACGCGGGTCGTAAGCCGTTCCTGAGTCTCGCCGAGCGAGCGCTCAAAGGCTCCGCCCTGCGTCTCGATCGTGTCGCGAATGGCGCCGCCGGTCTCCGTGAGCTGCGCGACAATCCGCTCCCCCTGGCCGCCGATCGCCTCGGAAAAACTCGCGCCGAGCTCTTCGAACCGCTCGAGCACATCTGCGCCGCGCGCGCCGAAATCGCCGGCGATCGCTTCGCTCGCGGCTTCCAGCTTGCGGCCAACTTCCTCGACTCCATCGGCGAAACGGCGGCTGACGTCGTCGCTCGCGCCGGTCACTTTCTGCGCGACTTCGTCGCCGGTCTGGGTCAGGGCGATCAGCACTCTTTCGCCGTGACTGGCCAGGGTCGATTCAAAGGCGTCGCCCGCTTCGTCAAGCGCGAGCCGGATCTCCTCGCCCTTGGAGCCGAGCGAGGAGGCGACGCGCGCTCCCGCCTGGCTCACCGCTTCGGCGAGATGGACCGAGGTCGTGGCGAGTTCCTGAGACAGCGTCTCGCGCGCGCCAAAGAGCGCCGTACGGGCGTTGTCGGCGTTGACGACAATGGCTTCGCGTTCGCGCGTCAGTTCGTCGATGAGAAGCCGAATGCGCCGTTCATTCTCGGTGTAGGAGCGTTCGAGGTTGGTGACCTCGGTGCGCACGATCACTTCCAGTTCGCCGGCCCTTGCCAGCGCGCGTTCAATGCCGTCTCCCATGGAGGCGGCTTCGCGTCGGATCGCTTGAGAGAGCGAGACCACCTGTTCGGTGGCGACCGTTTCCGGCTCGATGAGCCGAATGGCCACTTCAGTCATGGAGTTGGCGATGAGCCGCATCTCATGGGCGCGGCGCGCCATCAATCCTGTGAGGAAGAGGAAGACGAGAGGCGCGATCAGCGCTGCGAGCGTCAAAACCGGTTTCGGCGCGAGCATCGAGCCGTCGAAGTCAATGATTTCGCCTTGATGGAAATAAACGTACAGAGCCCAGCTGCCCGCCCACAGCCCCATGGAAGCGAAGGTGAGCGCCATGATCGAGCGATTGGGCTTGATCTGCAGCGCTTGCCGCAACTCGCCGACCGTGCGGCGGTCGTCGTTCGCGGGCGCAAGGGCGGGCGCCATCGCTCCGGGCTGCGGTTGAACACGGTTCTGCGGTTCGCCGTAGGCCGAGGCCGGCCTTCTCGGGTCGCCGGCGTGCGCTTCCGCTCTCCGGCTCTGGGCCGGGCCGGACCGGTTGTTCGCCTCATCCGCAGCGCCTGCGGCGTCCGGCGGCGCGCCGATATCGAGCGCCTCCTCGATCGCCGTCAGAGCGGCGGACGCCGCGTCCTGGATCTTTCCCGATGTCGCCATTCGCCCTCTCCAGCCGGCGCAGACGCGTCGCCCGGCCCGATCTCACGGCCCGCCGCTCAGCGACCGCCAGTGAATAAAGATTAACCAAACTTTACAGCCCATCCCTGGCAATTGAAACATCCGGCGGGGCCGTATCGGGAAACTTCGTTAACGCGCCCTTCAGGATAGACGCGCCAGTCTCCACTCTGAGCGCCGCTTTTGGCAGGCCTTTCTGCGGGGCTGCAAAACGAACCGCTTTGCGATAGATATCAAGGGGAACAGGAATGGGGATGGCGAAACTGGCGGACTCCACGTTTCTAAATTGCGAAGCTCAACCGCAGCCGTTTTCCGAGGCCGACGCGGAGTCGCCGATCGACCTTGTCCATCTCTCCCGACAGACCTTCGGCGATCATGATCTCGAACGGGAGCTGCTGGGACTTTTCGACGCACAGGCGGCGCAATTTGCGAAACGCTTGCGCTCCCCCGCCGCGCAGGGCGACGCCGACTGGCGCATCGGGCTTGCGCATACCATCAAGGGGTCGGCGCGGGCGATCGGCGCCTTTGAGGTGGGGCAGGCGGCGGAGGCGTACGAGCAGGCGCTGCGCGGCGCGGATGCGAGCGCCGCCGAGAAGTCCGAGATCCTCGGCGCCGCCATCGGCCGCGCGCGCGGCGCCATCGCCCTATTGCTGGGCGGCGCGGCTCAGAACGGCCCCACGGGGAAATATTTCAGATAAAGCTCGGCGAAAACGCCGCGCTGGGCGAGGCGGGAGAGCGCGTAGTCGAGCGCCCGGCGCAGCGGCGTATTGCCTTTTTTCACGGCGATGCCGACGCCTTCGCCGAAATATTTCGGATCGGTGAAGGGGCCATCCCGAAAGACGCAGCAGCCGGCCGCTTCGGCGCCGTTCAGCCAATAGGAAAGGGCGATCGCGTCGCCGAAAGTCGCCTGAACGCGGCCGTTTTTGAGCGCGTTACGGGCGAGGGCGGGCGTTTCGAACGTCACCAAGGTCGAGCGCGGATAGAAGGCTTGCAGAAACGCCTCGTGTCGCGAGCCCGCGACAACCGCGATCGGACGATCGGCGAGCGCGGCGGGAGAAGCCGACGTCAGGGTCGTATCGGCCTGCATGGCGAAGCGGCCGGGCGTCAGCATGTAAGGTCCGGAAAAATCGACCTGTTTTCGAGTTTCGTCATTGATCGCGAGCGAAGCGATGATGGCGTCGCCGCTATTGTCGTTGAGCGCGGGAACGAGCAGATCCCACCGCCGCCGCTGGATCGTGCAGGCGGTGTCGAGTTCGACGCAGATCGCCCTGGCCAGATCGATGTTGAAACCCGCGACCTGCCCATCCGAAAGCAGGAAATTGAACGGCGGATAGTCATCCTCGGTCAGGAAGCGGATCTGGCGCAGTCCGGAAACATCCGGCTTTTCCGGCGTGCGGTTGGGGTCCCAAAATGAGGGCGCATTCGCGGCCGGCGGCGTCGACGCGGGCGGCGCGCCGTCAGCCGCCGCAGCCGTGACGCAGGAGGTCAGGAACAGCGCGGCGAGCGCCGCACGAATGGAGGCGAGAAGACCGGTTCGGCGCGGCTGGGTGAGACGGCGCATAATAAGAATTGCGTGGCCCCTGCTGGAGGTCGATAGTCGCGCGAAGGCTGCTTGCGCTTGCCGGATGTATTGCATGAATTTTGTGCCGATCGATAGTGTTGCTTCCTCTGCTTCGCAGATCAAGGACGAACTTCCTCCTCAGCCTTTCAGACGCCGGGCGCTCGCTGACTCCTCGGCCGTTCGCCGGCCGTCGCCGTCGCGCGCGACCGCGTCGAGAGCCATTCCCATCGAAATCGCCTTTCTTTCGGCGCACGGCGTGCCGGAGCAGGTGCTGCAATTCGCCGCTGCGACGGCGCGCCGCCAGGGCGTTTGCGCCGACGAAGCGCTGCTCGCCGAGGGGCTCGTCTGCGAGGATGTCTTCTATCGGGCGCTGGCGAAGCATCTCAACGTCGACTTCATCGACAGCCCTATTGACGTCGCCGCGTCGGGCGTTGCGACGGCCGAATGCGGCTACGCGCGGGTTCGGGATCCGTTGAGCGGATATCTGTGGCTGTTCGCGCCGAGCGGCAGCGGCGTCTTCCGGTTGATGAGCGCGCGGCGTGCGGCAAGAGGCCGGCCGCTCTTCGCCATCACGACACGGACGCGGTTCTTGGAGGCGGTGCGCCGCGCCGATCCGGCCAAGGTCGCGCGCAACGCGGCCTTTCTCGTCGAGCGCGTCGACAGGGACCTATGCGCGCGCGGCGGCTTGCGGCGCGGACAGGTGGGACTGCTGCTCGTCGCGCTGGTCGGACTGGCGGCGAGCCTTTACGCGCCCTTCTTCTCTCTACGCCTTGCATCGGCTTTGCTCCTTGCAGGCGCATTCTTTGGCGGCGTGTTTCTGAGGCTTTTCGCCTGCGCGGCGAGCTTGCGACACTGCGCAGACGCCGAACCGCTGGAAAGCGAGGCGCAACTGCCGATCTACACGATCGTGCTTGCGCTCTACCAGGAAGCCGCCGTGGCGCGCCAGCTCGCTCGAGCGATCGACCGTTTCGACTATCCCGGTATTATGGCGCAAACGCCACAACGGGAGCCGCTGAGTGATCGCGGCTGCCCGTGGCGGGCTAATCACATTCCTAATTTGCGTTGTTGCCGCGCTCGTAGAGATGCATTTGACAGATGGGCTCATTGCTATGGGTATGTCGCCTATCCCCATGCATAAAATACGTCATGAATCTATTTTTGTTGAAAGCGTCGACATACTGCACTCTTCCAAACACGTAAATATTGAACTCCCCAGTATCGAGGCCTCCCCATTCAGCCTCGCTTATGAGGCACACATCCTTGACTCTGGTAAACATCTCCCCGCCTGGGCCAAGTATATAATTGTTTTCGTGGCCAACCGTAACTATACGTTCAATCATATTGATATAATAGTCGATGACATGCTGCGCGTATCGTTCAAGAACGAATATTCCGCTCATAACAGCAGAATATTTATAGGCGGGTGTTTGTCCGAAATTTTTTATTTTGCAATCGGAGATAGGGTTCTGCCCTTGCACGAAATTGTTTACACAGGCACTTTCGATGGAAATGTAGGCTCTGAGTTGCGTGTTGCCGATATCTTGCGCGATTTCGTTCGACCTAACAGCTTCAGTGGCAGCGGCGGCCGATGCCCTAGCGGCCTTGCCAGCTTCGATAGCAGCCCACGCAGTAGCGATGGCCGCGAGGCCACCAACCCAAAGGCTGATTTCAGCATAGTCGGCTTGTCTTTCGGTGGCCTTTGCGCCTTGGCGCGCTATCACTCTGTCTTCGCCGGTGTCTTCGGCATCCTTACGGGGTTGCTTATCTTCGTAGGCCTTGGAAGGCTCATTCACGGCAATCAATGCGGCATTCTCGGATTGCCGGGAAAGTGGCCATTCCCCCGCGCCATAGGCGGCGTCATGCTCCCGGCATCGTTCGCCATTTTCCACTACGGGGCATTGTTTCTGGGTTGGCTTCGCGAAGCCTGCGGATAGCGAACCAGCTATTGCGAATGCTGCAATCAATCCTCGTCTAAACGAAGCGCTTTGCACCCGACGACCTCTAAACATTGGATCAGAAACGCGGCAGTAAACCCGCCACGGCTGATCTTATTGTTTAGATTCCGGTCTGTCTCCTTGACCCCGATTGTGGCGAGCTTTTCGGCAAGCTGCGCATAGGTGACGCCGCGTCGCTTCAGTTCCCCTTTCAAGAGGTTTTTCGCTTTCGTCTCATAGGCTTGTGTCGCCGGGTCTGACTTCGCCGCCATAGGGACCTCAAAATATCATCGTATGTGATGATATTAGTCCTTGCTTATGGCTACGTCTACCGCTATATCCGATGCATAACATCATCGGATGTGGTGACATGTCGCAACACTTCCTTCTCTCCCGCGCCGCTAAGACGCTCTCGCTCGCCGCGATCTTCCGCATGTCGGATGCGGACGCCGAGACGATGTTCTGCCGCGTGCGCTGGCCCGAGACTGAGGGCAAGCCGGTCTGCCCGCACTGTGGCGGCGTCGACGCCTATGACTGCCGCCGCCCGAGCGGCGCGCAGCGCTTCCGTTGCCGCGCCTGCGCGAAGGATTTCAGCGTGACGAGCGGGACGCTCTTTGCGTCTCACAAACTGCCCTTGCGCGTCTATCTCGCCGCTATCGCCATCTTCGCAAACGAGGTGAAGGGCAAGAGCGCTCTCGCCATGTCTCGCGATCTTGGCACGTCCTACAAGGCTGCATTCGTCCTGTTGCACAAACTGCGCGAAGCGATGGCCGAAGAAATGAAAGGCCGTGTTGTCGGCGGCGCCGGCGAGGAGGTGGAAATCGACGGCGGCTACTTCGGCGGCTACGTCAAGCCGGCCAACATGCGCGAGAACCGTCGCGACCGACGCCTTGCGGTCAATCAAACCGGTAAGCGCCAATGCGTCGTCATCGTCCGCGCCCGCGACGGGCGCTCGGTCCCGGCCGTCTTCCGCGCCGAAGGCCATGCGCTCGATTTCATCCGCGCTCGTATCGCCAAAGGCTCAATCGTCCATGCCGATGAGGCCGGCTCTTGGGATGCGCTGCACGCCAACTTCGAAATGAAGCGCATCAATCATCAGGAAGCCTATTCCGACGATGGCGCGTGCACGAATGACGCGGAGTCCTATTTCTCGCGCCTGCGCCGCGCCGAGATCGGCCACCACCATCACGTCGCCGGCGTCTACTTGCTCCGCTATGCGCAGGAAGCGTCATGGCGTGAGGATCACCGCCGCATGTCGAACGGCGAACAGGTTGAGCGCCTTGCAAGCTTGATGACGAAGAAAAAGGCCAGCCCGGATTTCACGGGTTATTGGCAGCGGCATGTCGCGGCATAATGATATGCTTATACGCTTCTATGCGAATTTCTGTTGGACAATAGATGTTGGCAATGGACTGGCGCGAGTGCCAATCGTAGATTTCACGAATCGGCACAAAAAAGGCCGCCAGCGAGTCGCTAGCGGCCCCGGAAACCGAGACCGAGCCGGTGGCCCGTTCCCTCCCTGAACAAGAGGAACCCTATGCCGAAAGGGCGATGCGCTGCCAGCGTTTTTTGGTCGCAACTGACAGAAAAGTTATGCAGACACACCTTGAGTTGATCCCGCATGTCGTCGAGAAAGAGATAATCCAGCAGCGCGTGAAGGATGGCTATATCAACGCAACCGCCATGTGTAAGGCGGCGGGGAAGCGATGGCCAGATTACAATCGGCTCGGCACAACCACAGCGTTCATTGGAGAACTTTCATCCGTTGTGCAGATTCCCACAACGGAACTAGTTCAATCAGTTAGCGGAGGAACGCCAGAACATCAAGGAACTTGGGTTCATCCGCAGGTTGCAATCCATTTAGCACAATGGTTGTCGCCTGAGTTCGCCGTTAAGGTGAGTCAGTGGGTTTACGACTGGATGTCTGGCCGAAGCGGGCCAAGTGCCGCCAGTCTCCCTTACCACTTGCAGCGATATCTCTTAAACAATGATCAGGTGCCGGCGGGCTATTTTTCAATTCTCGCCGAGCTTTCGATCATGCTCATCGCCCCCTTGGAAAAATTCGGATATCGGTTACCGCCAGAAATGGTGCCAGATATCTCGTCTGGGCGTTTGTTCTGCAAATGGCTGAGAGATGAGAAGGGTCTCGATACTGATGCGCTTCCAGTCTACTTTCATAGATATCCTGATGGACGCGTTGTGCCGGCTAAACTTTATCCGGAATCTCTATTGGCCGACTTTCGACGTCACGTGCGCGAAATTTGGATTCCAAAGCACGCAATAGATTACTTCCGGTCGAGAGACGGCGCTGCGCTTCAATATCTCCACAAGCTGCTGCCGAGCGCCGACTCGCCAAGAATTTTGCCGAAAAAATCAAGCTTTTGGCCCCGGAAGCAACGCTAGACTTAAATCAACTGCGGCTCGCCTTGACCAGCGAGCCGCCACACACAAACGCCCTTCCGCTTCCCGTCCATGACGATGCGCCCGCGCATAGCCTGCATTCGCAGCGAATGAATGAGATTGTTGGCGATAGCCTTCGCAAGAACCTTGTCGCCCGTATCGAAGCCTTTCTTGCGCATCAGGAACAGCGACAGTTCCTTCGTCGTCATCGGGCCATCGGCGAGCGCTTCCCGACAAAGGGCGATCTTCTCTGTCCGCTTAAAGATGCGGTGAATGTCGACGTAGGGCTTCACGTCTTCGCCAGCGTCGAATATCCGCATCGCCGCAGAGACATGCGCGAGGTCGGCGCGGGCTTGTTCTAGCTGGCGCTCATAGAGCTTGATGACGGATATGATTTCGTCGCGCTTTCTGCGCAGCGTGGTGACGGTTCGAATCTCGGCCATGCCCAGAAAATAAGGCGTTGCCGGCTAGATCGCTTGTGGCGTTTGCGCCATAATACCGGACTATCCGAGAGCAAAGCTCGACATAAAATTTATTATCGAAGCCGACGATGAACCAACGGCTGCGGCGTTGCGGTCGCATCCGCCGCATGCGCCGCATGAGATCGTGATTGCGCCCGAGGGCGCTCCGCGAACCAAGCCGCGCGCTCTCAACGTCGCCATGCCGCTTGCCCGGGGATCGCTCGTCGCGGTGTTCGACGCGGAGGATTTGCCCGAGCCACGCCAATTGCGCCGAGCGGCGACGCTCTTCGCCGCGTCGCCGCCGAGCGTCGCTTGCCTGCAGGCGAGCCTTGTCATCGACAACGGCGAGCTGAACTGGATGACGGCGATGTTCGCGCTTGAATATGCGGCGCTTTTTGACGTCTACAACAAGGGCCTCGCAGCGATGGGAATGCCGCTCTTCCTTGGCGGCACGTCCAATCACTTTCGCATCGAGGCTCTGCGCGACATCGGCTTCTGGGACGCCTTCAATGTCACCGAAGATGCGGATCTCGGCCTGCGGCTCGCGCGCGCGGGCTTCGAGGTGCGGACATTCGCCTCGCAAACTTTCGAAGAGGCGCCGGCGGCCTTCGCTGCGCTGGTGAAACAGCGCACGCGCTGGTTCAAAGGCTGGATGCAGACATTCATCGTGCATTGCCGTCGGCCTATGCGGCTTTTCGTCGATCTCGGTTCCCGGCGCGCGATCGCGGTGCTCGCAATGTTCGCCAGCGGATTGTTTGGTCCTTTGCTCGGCCCCTTCCTGGCGGCGCGTATGACCTATGACGCGATCTTTGGGGCACTGTTGGCGCCGGTCGCGCCATTTGAAATCGCCTTGAGCACGCTGTGGTGCTGTCTGGCGATCGCCGGTGCGATCTCGCTGATCTTGCCGCTCGCCATGGGAATGCGCCGGCGCGGCCTGACGCGGTTTCGCCGCGCGCTTCTCTATCTGCCGCTGTGGCTGATGATGCTGAGCATCGCGGCCTGGCGCGCCCTTTATGAACTCTGTCGCCGCCCTTTCCACTGGGAAAAGACCGAGCATGGGCTGACCATGCGCGGCGTTGTCGAAGCGGAAAAAGACGTCTGCCCATTCGTCTCAAGAGAAGAGCCACTGTTTGATCAGGAAGCCGGCGCTTAGCGCCTTGCCGTAATGCTCGTGCAGCGCGACATGGCTCATGCCGGCGCGCGGTAGATCCGATTTCTTCAATCGTTTGAAGAAGGGAATGAGCACGTCCTCGAAGTTCGTCACCGTGTATTTTCCGCCGTGGCGATCGGCGACGCGCTCGGCGACATTGGCGAACAGCAGCGCCAGCGCCTTGAACAGGGCCGGATGCGTGATCTGCTCGTCGGCGTTGTGCAAACCAAGGCCGTGCCGGCAGGCGCGCAAATAGGCGTTGAGCACCGCGTAGACTTCCTCCGCCCGCGCGTCGACGAATGCGCCCTTGATCGAGCGCAGCGCGGCGTTGAACGTGACGCGCGAAATCGTGCCCTTGCGCCGTTCCGCCGGACTCAGCAGGTCCTTGAGGGCGCTGTCGTCGCGTGTGTGAAAAAGATCGAAGACGTCGTGCAGCAGCGCGTCGGCTTTCGTCTCGACTTCCGAGAGGCGGCGGATGTCGAGCAACAGCTCATTGGGCACCGGCCGCTGCTTGGTGTTGATGTCCATGAACAGCCGGCATTCTTCCGATCGCTTCAGCTTATTGTAGATCACCACCGGCACGTCGACGGCGCGCTTCGCCAGCTTGAAGCCGAAAATGCGATGTTGCCCGTCGATGATGAGGAAGGCGCGGGGGTCCTGCCGGAACGTCAGAGCTCCCGCGGCGCGGTCATAATGCATATGCGCGCGCGACTGCGCCGACAGAACCACGGCGCCGGGAACCGTGCCGAACCCGGCGTCGATATATTTGGCGATCGACTTCGCGCGCTTTGGATCGAGCAGGCGCTGGAAGCCTTCCGCCGGATTTTCGACCCGTGGTTCGACCGTGCAGGTCTCGGCGAGCAGGCTGCTCGGCAGCACCAGCGCGTAGAAGCGGTGCGCGCCTTGAGAAACGAGTTGCGCCGGAACGCTGATCGACGTTTTGCTGGCGGCGGAAGCGGAGGAGCTGCGCAATTCGGCCCCTGCGTCCGACAACGGGGCGGATTCGGCGATATCGCTGAGCGTGTCCCGATCCATGTTCTGATCCCTCGGAAGCGTGAACTTTCAGCGTTCACGACAGCTGACTCGACGAATCGACCGGCACTCGGACGAAGACGCTAAGCGGGAAAAGGTTTGGGGGCAAGATGGGTTGAGAGCGCGAAGCCGTGTTTTATCTTCTGAATACCCTTTCAACGCCCTTGCGGCCACGGCTGCGATGGGCTCTTAGGCCGCGGAAGGGGAGACATAGCGTAAAGCAATGTTGTCGAATACTTGCCGTGCTGTAAGCTGAACACTAACGATTATCGGGAGAGCCACAGTGTCCGTGCCGATAGAGACAACCCCGCGTTTTGCGACAGGCGTTCCGGGGCTCGACAGGGTTCTTCACGGCGGTCTTCCGCGCTGCTCTCTTATTCTCGTTGAAGGTGCGCCCGGCAGCGGCAAGACGACCATGGCGCTCCAGTTCCTGATCCAGGCGGTTCGCGCCGGGGAAAGCTGTCTGCTGGCGACGAGCGCCGAATCGCCGCAACAGTTGCGGTCGATCGCCGCGTCGCACGGATGGAGTCTCGACGGAATCAATATCACCGGCCTGTCGGAGCCATCCAGCGCGGAAGACAAAGGGCTCGATTACACGCTCTTCCCGGAAGCGGAGGTCGAGATCGGCGAGACGTTCGACCATCTTTTTTCCGAAGTCGAACGGTTGAGACCGAAGCTGCTCGTGCTCGATACGATCTCGAGTCTGCGTGTCGTAGCGCCGACGCCGGCTTTCCATCGGCGTCAACTGAAGCGTATTCGCGACTTCATGGCGGCGCGCGACTGCACGACGGTCATGCTGGATGAAGCATCGATGACGGAAAAGGATCTTCGCAGCCAGACGCTGTCTGACGGCATCATCGAATTGCGGCAAAAACAGTCTTCGTACGGGGCCGACCGACGCGCATTGCGCGTGATCAAACTGCGCGGCTGCAGCTATGTGAGCGGCTCACACGACGTAACGATCGCCGCCGGAGGGCTGACCGTGCATCCCCGCCTCGTCGCACAGAGCTTTTCGAGCCTCGTGGCGACGCCGGCGCTCGGCTCCGGCAATGCAGAGATTGACGCGCTTGTCGGAGGCGGACTTCCCCGGGGCTCGAACACGCTCATCGCGGGGCCTGCAGGCGTCGGAAAATCAACCATATCATCGCTCTACGCGATGGCCGCGGCCAAGCGCGGCGAGAACTGCGCGCTTTTTCTATTCGACGAGAGCGAGGAGAGCTATATCGGTCGCAGCGAGGGATTGGGCCTAGACATGCGCGCTGAAGTCGAAGCCGGCCGCATTGAACTCAGGCATCTCGATCCGGCCGAACTGAGCGTCGGCGAAATCGCCGCCCTGGTCATGGATCGAGTCGAGAAGCAGGGCGTGAAGCTCGTCGTGATGGATACGCTGAACGGCTATATGCAATCCTCGATGGAAGAACCGAATGTTATTCTTCACATCCGGGAGTTGCTCTCCTATTTAACCCGTCGTCAGATTGTCACCATTATGACGCTGACACAGCACGGAATTTTCGGGACGGAGCTCTCTTCGCCTATGGACTTCAGCTTTTTGGCCGACAATGTGTTCCTGCTTCGTTTTTTCGAGCTTAACGGCGCGCTGCACAAGGCCTTGTCGATCGTCAAAAAGCGTAGCGGCCAACATGAGCACACGATCCGGAAACTGACGATGAGAGCGGGGGGCGTCGACGTCAGCGAGCCGCTTACTGGTTTTACAGGGGTCCTAACGGGGACGCCTGTGTATCATCCTGAGTCCATCGTTTCGATTCAATGATGGCGGAGAGCAGCGCAGCGGAGGTCATCCCGAGAGCCGAGGATAGCCTGCGCGTTCTGATTATGACGCCAACGGGACGCGACGCCGCGCTCGCCGAAGACGCGCTCAATCGTAGCGGTCTTTCCACCTGCGTTTGCAGCGACGAAGAAGAGCTGCGCCGGGAGATCGCGAAAGGCGCAGGCTGCGTTCTTATGGCGGAGGAGGCGTTGCCGCGCGAGCGCGCGGTGACCTGGGACGAGTGGTTCGGTCCTGAACCGGCGTGGTCCCAGTTGCCCATGGTGTTGCTTCTCGCCCGCGGCCACGCTCAAAAAGATTTGGCTTTACTACGAACGATCGAAAAGCGCCCGAGTATAGGTTTCATCGAACGTCCTGCGCAAAAGCGCTCGCTGATCAGCGCGCTCAAGAACGCGATTGAAGCCCGTCGTCTGCAATACGCCATTCGCGATGCGCTGGACGCGCTGCAGACGGTCAACCGCCGCAAGGATGAGTTCCTCGCCGTGCTGGCCCACGAGTTGCGCAATCCTCTCGCTGTGATTTGCGCGGCGATTCACATCAAGAAGCGGCGCTCACCCGACGGGGGTGGCGACGACATGCTATCGGCGATCGAGAAGCAAACTCAACAGCTCACGCGTATTGTCGACGATCTTCTGGAAGTTTCGCGCATCAGCCGCGGCAAGTTAGAGCTTCACAAGGAGCGCCTGGATCTTGTCTCGCTCGTGCGCGAAGTGTTTGAACATGGGGCCGACAAACTTCAGGCGGGGAAACATCGCAAGCAATTTCATGCGCCCTCGACAGAGCTTTTCATCGAGGGTGATCCCATTCGTCTGGGTCAGGTTTTTGTAAATCTTCTCAACAACGCCGCAAAATATACAGCGGATGTCGGCGCGATCGACGTAACGGTGACGCGGGACGGTGGTTCCGCGGTGGTTATCGTTAAGGATACGGGCGTCGGCATTCCGCCCGAAATGATCACGCGGGTTTTCGACATCTTTACCCAGGTCGATCGCAATCTCGGAAGGGCTCAAGGCGGGATTGGCGTCGGTCTATCGCTCACCCGTAGTCTTGTAACGCTGCACGGAGGCGCAATCGAAGCCCGAAGCGGCGGCGCGGATAAGGGCAGCGAGTTCATCGTCCGGCTTCCATTGAGCGAAGCGCCCGTTGCGGCGAATGTTGAACCCGCGCAAAATACAAGGGAGCGGCGCGCGTCCCAGACGAAGGTGTTGGTCGTGGACGACGAACACCTTGTCGGCAAGCTCACTGGCGAACTGATCGCCTCCTTTGGGATGGAGGTGCAGGTCGTTCCTGGCGGAGCCGAGGCGCTGGACGTCATCCCGAAATTCCAGCCCCGCATCGTCTTTGTCGATCTCGGCATGCCCGGGATTGATGGTTACGAGACTGTCCGGAGGATCAGACAGCTTCCCGGCGGAGATTCTCTCTTCATCGTAGCGTTGTCGGGTTGGGGCCAGGCCGAGGACTTTGAGCGAAGCGCCGAGGCTGGATTTGACCGGCATTTCGTTAAACCGATCAAGATTTCAGAATTAGAAATTCTGTTCGCCTCGGAGTCACCAGCCTGAGCACATGAGTCAGGGCGTCGCGATTCACGTCGGTGCGAGCTCTTGTCGCCGGCCGCGCTGTCGTCAGCTACGGAGGCCGGGCGCCTCCTGGCCCGTGCGCGCCACATATTCGGTGTAGCCGCCGCCATAAACATGAACGCCGTCGGGCGTCAGTTCCAGCACCCGATTGGATAGCGCGGCCAGGAAGCGCCGGTCGTGCGAGACGAACAGCATGGCGCCCTCATATTGCGACAGCGCCGTGATGAGCATCTCCTTGGTCGCCAGGTCCAGATGGTTGGTGGGTTCGTCCAGCACGAGAAAGTTCGGCGGGTCGTAAAGCATTTTCGCCATGACAAGTCGCGCTTTCTCGCCGCCTGATAGCACCCGGCATTTCTTCTCCACATCGTCGCCGGAGAAGCCGAAGCAGCCAGCCAGCGTGCGCAGCGAGCCCTGTCCCGCCTGAGGAAAAGAGTCCTCCAGCGACTGGAACACGGTGCGCTCGCCGTCCAGCAACTCCATGGCGTGCTGCGCGAAATAGCCCATTTTCACGCTGCCGCCCTGGGCGACGGCGCCGTCGTCCGGCAGCGAGGAGCCCGCCACCAATTTCAGCAGCGTGGACTTGCCCGCGCCGTTGACGCCCATGACGCACCACCGCTCATTGCGGCGCACTTGAAAGTTCAGTCCCTCGTAGATTCTCCGGGCGCCGTAGCTCTTGTGCACGTTCTTCAGGGTGATCACGTCGTCGCCGGAGCGCGGCGCTGGCGGGAATTCGAACAAAACCGTCTGACGGCGCTTGGGCGGCTCGACCCTGTCGATCTTCTCGAGCTTCTTCACGCGGCTCTGCACTTGCGCGGCGTGCGATGCGCGCGCCTTGAACCGCTCGATAAACTTGATTTCCTTGGCGAGCATCGCCTGCTGACGCTCAAACTGCGCCTGCGCCTGCTTCTCGTTCTGCGCGCGTTGTTGTTCGTAGAACACGTAATTGCCCGAATAGGTGGTCAACGCGCCGCCGTCGATTTCCACGATCTTGGTGACGATGCGGTTCATGAACTCGCGATCGTGCGACGTCATCAGCAGCACGCCCTCATAGGCTTTGAGGAATTCCTCGAGCCAGATGAGGCTTTCCAAGTCGAGATGGTTGCTTGGCTCATCGAGAAGCATGGCGTCGGGGCGCATGATGAGGATGCGGGCGAGCGCCACGCGCATTTTCCAACCGCCCGACAGCGCGCCGACATCGCCGTCCATCATCTCCTGCGTAAAACTCAGGCCCGCGAGGATTTCGCGCGCGCGGCCTTCCAGGGCGTAGCCGTCCAGTTCCTCGAAGCGTCCCTGCACCTCGCCGTAACGCTCGATGATTTCTTCGATGTCGCCCGCCTGGTCAGGATCGACCATGGCGTCCTCCAGCTGCTTCAGCTCGGAAGCCACCGCGCTGACCGGACCCGCGCCGTCCATCACCTCCGAAACGGCGCTGCGGCCAGTCATCTCGCCGACGTCCTGATTGAAGTAGCCGATGGTCACGCCGCGGTCGACCGCCACCTGGCCCTCGTCGGGATGCTCCTGTCCCGAAATCATCCGGAAGAGCGTCGTCTTGCCGGCCCCGTTGGGACCGACGAGGCCGACCCTCTCGCCCTTAAGGAGCGTCGCGGAGGCCTCGATGAAGAGGATCTGATGACCGTTCTGTTTGCCGATGTTTTCGAGACGAATCATGTGTGCAGGGGACCCCGGAAAGAAAGTTTGCGTAGCCATTAGGCCATGCGGCGCTTCGGCGGAAGAGCATTCCGAACCGCAACTCATCCTTGCCTAAGCCTCGACGGGAAACGTCCGCTCTGGGTCAAATTCATGAATCACGGGTGCGATGGCGGCGCTGCTTGCTCGCGGCGCGATTTCAGTCGCTCGTGCGAGAGGACCAGGTCGCGTGCGAGACGCCGTCGAGCGCGGCGAGCGCCTCGACCACGGCGTCAAGCTGTCCGCCCGTTGCGCTCGACGTCGCGAGCGTCGCGACGATCTCGACGTCGTCTTCGCGTTCGTTCTCGGCAATGTCCTGGATCGGATAAGAGGCGGCTTCGAGCCGCTCGATCAATATGTCGCGAATGGCGTCGCGTCGGGCGCCGCTCGCGGTGACGCGGACATCATAAATCGCTTCCGTCGCGGTTTCGTCGATCGGCGTACGTTCGATCAGACGCACGAGCGGTCGAAGGATCGTGTTGCCGGCGAGCACGAAACCCGCGAGCAACAGGGCTTCCGCCGGACGGTCGGCGCCGGCGAAGCCGCCCGTCACCGCCGAGCACCAGACGGTCGCCGCTGTGCTCAGTCCGCGGATATTCATGCCTTCCTTGATGATCACGCCAGCGCCGAGAAAGCCGACGCCCGACGCCACATAGGCCAGCACCTGGGTCGCGCCCTGATTGCCCATGAGCCGCATGCCGAGATCGACGAAAGCGGACGCGCCGAGCGCGACGAGAGCGTTAATCCGCAACCCGGCGGTGCGCTGCCGATACTGGCGCTCCGCGCCGATCGCGGTCCCGAGAACGAACGCCACGAGCAGCGACACAAACGTATTGAGAATTTCCGCGCTGTCGAAATTTGCAATGGCGTTCATGGCTAAATCCGTCGGCGTTCCGCTTCTCGGCTTATAGAAGCCCGAACGAAGCTTGTCGCGGCCGACGCCGCGGTCTTACGGAATGTTGACCCTGAGGCGACGCTCCTGTATGAAGACTGCGCTGCGCCGCAGCATGAGGCGCTCCAGCCGCGTAGGTCGACGTTTCCGTCGACGAGCTGTCGAGCGCCCCCTTTTCCCACGCCGAGGCCCGTTACGCGGGGCCGACTCTTTTTTGGTCCTGAGCTGGCGCTCTCCTCGCCGGTCCTCGTGGCTCGAATCGACAACTGAAAGCAACAACTGACGTGATGACATTCTCCGATCTCGGCTTGAACGAGATCCTGCTGCGCGCGCTTGAGCGCGAAGGCTACACCACTCCCACCCCGGTCCAGTCGCAGGCTATTCCCGCGCTTCTGCAAGGTCGCGACCTTCTCGGCGTGGCCCAGACCGGCACCGGCAAGACGGCGGCTTTCGCTCTGCCGATACTGCAACGGCTGCTGGCCGATAAGCGCCGCCCGGCGCCCAACACGGCGCGCGCGCTGATTCTCGCGCCGACACGCGAACTCGCGGCGCAGATCGCCGATAGTTTCCGTTCTTACGGCCATTTCTTTCGCCCAAGCGTCGGCGTCATCGTCGGCGGCGTGTCGCATCGTCCGCAAAATGAAATGCTGGCGCGTGGCCTCGACGTTCTGGTGGCGACGCCCGGGCGTCTACTCGACCATCTCGGCAGCGGCCGCTTAAGGCTCGCAACGACCGAAGTGCTCGTTCTCGACGAAGCCGACCATATGCTCGATCTCGGATTTATCGTTCCGATCCGTCAGATCGTCGCGAAATTGCCCAAGCAACGCCAAACCCTGCTGTTCTCGGCGACGATGCCGCGCGAGATCTCCGCGCTCGCGGACGACATGCTGCGCGATCCGACGAAAGTTTCGGTGACGCCGGCGGCGACCACCGCCGAGCGTGTCGCGCAACATGTCTATCTGGTCTCGGGCGGCGCCAAGCGCGACCTGCTCGTCGAACTGTTGAACGACCGCGAGATATCGCGCGCGATCGTGTTTACGCGCACCAAGCGCGGCGCTGATCGCGTCGCGCAGCATCTGGAGAGCGCCGGCGTCGGCGCCGACGCCATCCACGGCAACAAGAGCCAGAGCCAGCGGCTGCGCGC
The DNA here is from genome assembly GCF_051062815.1 of Methylocystis sp. Taxonomy (GTDB): domain Bacteria; phylum Pseudomonadota; class Alphaproteobacteria; order Rhizobiales; family Beijerinckiaceae; genus Methylocystis. The sequence continues at coordinate 159,136 of NZ_JBPFDU010000074.1, forward strand.
TCTCGACGGTTTCCGCAAGGGCCGCACGCGGGTGCTTGTCGCGACCGATATCGCCGCGCGTGGCATCGACGTCGACGGCGTGACGCATGTCGTCAATTTCGAATTGCCCGAAGTTGCAGAAGCCTATGTGCATCGCATCGGCCGCACTGCGCGGGCCGGCGCGACCGGCCAGGCGATTTCGCTTTGCGATAATGGCGAGCGGCCGTTGCTGCGCGCCATCGAAAAGCTGACGCGTCAGACGCTTGAATTTACTGACCGGCGCGCCGAAGGCGCCCGCCAGGATGACGGCGACTCCGCACGCCCGGCGCCCAAGAGGCCGAATTCGCCAGCGCCGCATCGAAACGGCGCGCAGCATCCGCGGCGCGAGGGACAGCGTCCCGCCGCGAAGCGACCGGGCGCCTCTTTCAATGGACAGAAGCGCCCCGCAAATGGCGGCGCGCGTCACAAGCAGGCGAACCGTCCGCAGGGATAACGCTATAGTCATGGCCGCTTCGAATCGAGGGCGGCCATGATCTACGATCTTCTCATTGTCGGCGGCGGGATCAACGGCTGCGCCATCGCCCGCGACGCCGCCGGCCGCGGCCTCGCCGTCAGGCTCGTCGAGCAGGGCGATCTCGCGCAGGGCACGTCGTCCGCCTCGACGAAGCTCATCCATGGCGGTCTGCGCTATCTCGAGCTCTATGAATTTCGTCTGGTGCATGAGGCGCTCGCCGAACGCGAACTGCTGCTCGCCGCCGCGCCGCACATCATCTGGCCGTTAAAATTCGTTCTGCCTTATGAGAAGGGGCTGCGGCCGGTCTGGCTGCTGCGACTCGGACTCTTTCTTTACGACCATCTTGCGCGCCGCAAGCGTCTCGAAGCCTCGCATATGGTGAGGCTTTCGCAGGATGCGCTCGGCGCGCCGCTACGCGACGCTTACCGCGTGGGCTTCACGTACGCCGATTGCTGGGTGGACGATTCGCGCCTCGTCGTGTTGAACGCGCGCGACGCGGCGGAACGCGGCGCGACGATCAGCGTTGGCGCAAGGCTTGTTCACGCAGCGCGACAGGGCGACCGCTGGCGCGCGACGCTCGCGGACGGCGAGGCGATCGAGGCGCGCGCGCTGGTCAACGCCGCCGGCCCCTGGGTGTCGCAGGTGATCGAAGACGCGCTGCGCATTCCTTCGCGCAAACATGTGCGGCTCGTGAAGGGCTCGCATCTGGTTCTGCGCAAGTTCTTCGAAGGTCCGCAGGCCTATATCCTGCAGAACCCCGACGGCCGCATCGTTTTCGCCATCCCCTATGAACGCGACTTCACGCTCGTCGGCACGACCGACGTTTCCTACGACGGCCCGCCCGGCGCCGTGGCGATCAGCGACGCAGAGACGGACTATCTTCTCAATTCGCTCAACCATTTCTTGCGCGTTCCAGCGACCCGCGACGACATCGCGTCGAGCTACGCCGGGCTTCGGCCGCTTTACGACGACGGTGCGCTGAAAGCGTCCGTCGTGACGCGCGACTACGCTTTCGATCTCGATGCGCCAGAAGACGCGGCGCCGTCGCTGTCGATCTTCGGCGGCAAGATCACCACGGCGCGCCGGCTCGCCGAACATGCGCTGAGCGAACTCTCGCGCTTTCTTCCCGCGCATGGCGAGGCCTGGACGGCGGACGCGATCTTTCCCGGCGGCGACATGCCGCAAGGCTTCGACAGATTTCTCGACGATCTCAAGCGCGACAAGCCATTTCTCGGTGACGAATTGGCGCTGCGCCTCGGGCGCGCCTATGGAATGCGAGTCTTCGAGATATTGAAGGATGCGCGAGCGTTGAGCGATCTCGGCCGTGATTTCGGCTGCGGCTTGAGCGAGGCGGAGATCGCCTATCTGCGCGAGAAGGAATGGGCGCGGACGGCTGACGACATTCTCTGGCGCCGCTCAAAGCTCGGCCTCCATATGAGCGACGCGCAGCAGAGAATGCTGGGGGAGTTCATCGGCGCCTGACCCCCTCCCTGTCCCTCCCCCGCTTCGCAAACCGGGTGCTCCCGGTTTGCGCATCGACGCCCAAGTCGGCAACAGCCGACTTCGGATGGGAGAGGGGACCCTAACGATCAGCCTTTCGCGAAATGGAATTGCGAGCCTTTCGCGAAACGGAGTTTCTGGCCTTCCGCGAAATGTGGATGACGGGCGCGGCCTGCTCCCTCTCCCGCGAAGCGGGGGAGGGTTGGGGAGGGGGCGTCACTCCCCAAGCCCCGCATGCGACTCGTTCACCGATGCGCCGCCGTCGATCACGGTCTTCGCCAATCCCGTCGCGGCGATCGCGATATTTTCGGCAAAGAAGCGGGCGAGCGCGGCGTAGCGCGCCGCATTCGAATCGGATTCGCGCTGCGCATGTTTCGCGCCTTTGACGAGCAGCGTCGCGCCGCGGGCCAGCGCGAAGAGGCGCAGATAGGGCGTCGCGCCGGCGAGTGCGCCGGCGAGTTCGGCTTTCGTCAGAAACGCGCTCGCCTGCGCCAGCGCCTCGACACTCTCGCGCAACGCCTCGCGCGAGACATCGGCTTCGCCCGCGATGGCGCGCATGTCCTCGATCTCGCGCGCGAGCGCCACGCCGTCGCCGCCGCGAATCTTGCGCGTCACGAGATCAATCGCCTGAATGCCGTTCGTGCCTTCGTAGATGGCGCAAATACGCGCGTCGCGCATGAGCTGCGCAACGCCGGTCTCCTCGATATAGCCCATGCCGCCGAAGACCTGCACCGCGAGCGAGGTCGTCTCATTGGCGATATCGGTCGAGAACGCCTTGGCGACGGGCGTCAGGAGAGAAGCGCGCGCATGCGCCGCCGTCGCGCGCGCGGGATCGCCTTCGCGATGCGCGCGATCGATCGCGGCGGCCGTCTCGTAGCAGATCGCCCGCGCCGCCGCCGTTGAACTCGCCATGGTCAGCAGCATGCGCGCGACGTCCGGATGCTCGATGATCGCGCTCGTCTCCTTGGCGCCGGGCGCGCTCCCCTGCTTGCGCTCGCGGGCGTAGCCGAGCGCCATTTGCGTCGCGCGTTCGGCGAGCGCCACGCCTTGCAGTCCGACGGAGAGTCGGGCGTTGTTCATCATGGTGAACATGCAGGCGAGGCCCTTGTTCTCCTCGCCGATGAGATAGGCGACGGCGCCGTCTTCATCGCCGTAGATCATGGTGCAGGTCGGCGAACCATGAATTCCGAGCTTGTGCTCGATGCCGGCGCATCGCACTTCGTTGCGCCGCGTGAAGCCGTCCGTTTCGTCGGGCAGGAATTTCGGCGCCAGGAACAGCGAAATGCCGCGCGTGCCTTCGGGCGCGTCGGGAAGGCGCGCCAGCACGAGATGCACGATGTTGGGCGCAAGATCATGCTCGCCATAGGTGATGAAAATCTTCTGGCCGAAGAGACGATAGGAGCCGTCAGGCGCGCGTTCGGCGCGGGTGCGCATCAATCCGAGATCGGAGCCGGCGCCGGGCTCAGTCAGGTTCATCGTCGCGGTCCATTCGCCGCTGACGATTCTGCGCAGATAAGTTTCCTTCAGCGCGTCGCTGGCATGGGCCTCCATCGCTTCGATCGCGCCATGGCCGAGCAGCGGGCAAACGGCGAAAGCCATATTGGCTGCGTTCCAGATCTCCGTGCAGCCGGCGTTGAGCAGGGCAGGGAGGTCCAGTCCGCCATAGTCCTCGCCGGCCGCGATGGCGTTCCAGCCGCCTTCTTTCCATTGCGCGTAGGCCTCTCGCCAGCCGGGAGGCGTCGTGACGGCGCCATTGGCGTATGTCGCGCCCACGCGATCGCCGATCCGATCAAGCGGCAGCAGAACCTGTTCGGCGAATTTGGCCGCCTCGGCCAGCGTCTGTTCGGCGACGCCGTCAGCGAGATCGCGGTAGACGCCGTCCGCCTCGATCGCGCCTTCGCCGGCTGCGAGGCGAAGCGCAAAAACAATGTCGTCGAGCGGCGCGCGATAGGTCATCCGATTTTCTCCAATCCGAATCGTTGCACGGAATCTAGCGCGCCAGCGTGGGCGCACGGGCCATCTCCTTCGTGTGCGTCAAAACGCATATTTCGCCTCATGGGTCTGGCATTCGCAGAAGTATGGATAAGAAATGGCGCTTCAATTACGAGGAGCGGGCGGCGGCGGCGCGCGCGGCGCATCAGGAAATCGGCCGCACTTTCGCGCGACTCAAGAATCGCAACGACGAGAACGATCCTGCGACGATCGCCTGGAAGGCGGCGATCGCCCGCTTTCATGACGCATTGCGGCTCGCCTATCCGGGTGATTTCGGAGAGGATCTCGAACGACTGAAAGCAGGCGACGCGCGTAGACTTGAGGGCGTGATTCGCTTTCTTGAAGCCGATCCGATGTTTTTCGGCTCTGGCTACGCCAAGGCCGATCTCATTCGTTTCATCAACCGCATGGCGCTGACCGAGCATCAGGCGGAGCGCCTTCGCGCGGTTGCTCTCGCGATCGTCGACCGGCGCGCGTCGCAGGAATTTCGGCGCTATTGCCGACTGGCCGCAAAGGTCAACCACCCAGCCTTGCGAGAGGAACTGCGGATTCGAGCGGCGGGCGGCGATCCCGCCGTTGCGCGGCGGGATCGCTGGATGCTCGCCTATGTCGAATCGCCGCCTTGCGCGAGGCGCGCCGGCCGGTAAAATCGGCGGATCGTCAATTCGGCAGATCAGAGGGACTCATGCCGCTTTTCGCCTATCGCTGCAGTGACTGCGCGCATCAGTTCGAGACTCTGTCGCGTTTCGACGAGATTCCCGAGTGCCCCGCTTGCGGCGGCGCCCATGTCGAGCGCCAGTTGTCGCTCATCGCGCGACCTGCCGCAGGCGGCGAATCTGCGGAGAGCTGCGCCGCGATGGCGGGCGGGTCGCCCTGTCCGAGCTGCCCGGCGTTAGCGGGCCAGATGTGACGTCGGCGGCGACGCTTCTCAAGGCGCGTCGGATCGTCGTTCCGGCGAACGGAATAGAGTTCGAGGTTTTCGAGGCGGGCGCGGGCGATCGACTCGCGCTGCTCTTGCACGGCTTTCCCCAGCACGCCGTCATGTGGCGTCATCTCGTCGGACCGCTCGCCGCCGCCGGATATCGCGTTTGGGCGGTCAATCAGCGCGGCTATGGCGCCACGACGCGCCCCGTGGAGAAAGACGCCTATTCGCTCGAGGCGTTGACAGCCGACGTCGCCGGATTGATCGACGCCGCGAATCCCGCCTCGGTCTCGCTTATCGGCCATGACTGGGGCGGTTTCGTCGCCTGGGTCGTCGCCATTCGCAAGCTGCGGCCGATCGACGCTCTCGTCGTTCTGAATATTCCGCACCCCCAGTGCTTCCTGCGCGCGCTCGAACAGGAATGGAGACAGAAGCTGAAGTCCGCCTATGCGGCCTTCTTTCAGGTGCCCTGGCTGCCTGAACGACTGCTGTCGGCGCGGCGCGGCGCGGGAGCCGAGTGGCTGATGCAACGGGCCGCAGGTCGGGACGGCGTCTTCGCAAAAGAGGCGATGGACATCTACCGCGCCAATGTCGCGGCGCCGGGCGCCGCCAGCGCCATGCTCAATTGGTATCGCGCCGCGGGCCGCGACATTCTGGCGGCGGAAGACCTCGATGCGCCGATAGATGCGCCGACGCTTTTGGTCTGGGGGATGCAGGACGTGGCGCTCGGCGAGTCCTGTCTTGACGGCACGGAATGCTATGTTCGCGATCTGCGGATCGAGCGTCTGCCAGGCGTGTCGCATTGGACGCCCGAAGACGCGCCGGAAAAAGTTAATGAGCTGATTTTGGGCTTTGTTTAAAATATTCGACGTTCCCGTCGCAAAAAGCAGCCTGTCGGGGCCAGTAACGGTTGACTTGGCGCGCTGGCGTGGGAATCTGTTCAATGGTCCCGGACCCCTGCGTCCGGCAGTCGCTGTTCTGCGCCTTTGCTCAGCTTGGCGCGCCTTTGGTTCAGCGGCCGGCTTTTGGCCAAGAGAAGGAGATGATCCATTCGCCGTCCAATGAAGAGCATCGCGGCCCCCCAGAAGGAAGGGCCGCGCATCAATCGGGAAATTCGCGCGCGAGAAGTGCAGCTAATCGATTCCGAGGGGAAAAATCACGGCGTCATCCAATTGCCGGACGCGCTGGGCATCGCCGAAGCGGCGGGACTCGATCTCGTCGAGATAGCGCCCAACTCCACGCCCCCCGTCTGCAAAATTCTTGATTACGGGCGTTTTCGCTTCGCCGAGCAAAAGAAGGCCGCCGAGGCCCGCAAAAAACAGAAAGTCGTCGAGGTTAAGGAAATAAAGCTTCGGCCCGGCATCGACGACCATGATTACGGCGTGAAAATGAAGGCGGTGCGCCGCTTCTTCGAAGAAGGCGACAAGGTTAAGGTCACTCTTCGCTTTCGCGGCCGCGAAATCGCGCATCAGGACATCGGCTATCGGCTTTTGTCCCGCGTGAAGGCTGAGACCGCCACGCTGGCCAAGGTCGAACTCGAACCGTCCATGGAAGGACGGCAGATGGTGATGGTGCTGGCGCCTCGATAGCGCGCGTCTCGCCGCAAGGGCAGGGGCCGGGCTGCGGCCGAGGGGTGGCGATCGCTATGTTTGGATCTGGGTTTGGCACTCTGACCGCGCGTCGCGCTTGCGTTCTCGGCGCGGCGGCGCTGATGGCTGCGGGCATCCCGCCTGCCAGAGCACAGCTTGTGCTGCCTGGGGCGGTCGCCCCGACTCCCGAAGGGACGGTCGCCAGTCCCGGACAAGCAAAGAAAAGGTCCATTGGCGGCGAGATGGGAGCGGCCGCGGGGCCGGCCATCATGCCCAAGGCGCCCACCGAAGACGCGATCGTCGGTAAAATTCTCAAACGCGACGGCGAGGGCAGCGCCATAGAATTCTCCCGTGCCGGAGCTGACCTGCAGGTCGCCAAGGTCACGCTCGTCGGGGACGATTTGCGGCGCTCCGGCGAAGCCTGCCGAGTCGAAGTGGCCGGAACGCCGTTGAAGCTCACGGCCCGCCAGAGCGACACCGGATTGCGGCGCTATCAAATCGCATTTCCAGCCTGCGCCTTCACATTCGATGTTCTTGACGGCGCGATTCTCGTCACCAACGAGGGCAAGGCGTGTGAACTGAAGGACGCGGGTTGCCGCGCCGATCCCGAAGGACTCTGGGGGATGAGCGCGGATGAAATCGACCCCAAGAAGGGCGAAGAGATGCTCGGCGCCCGCGCGCGTGTCGAGAAGACGGTACGAAGCACATTCCGCGCGCTTTACGACCAGAACAAGAAGGAAAAGGCGATCCGCAACTTCATTGTGAAGGAGCAGGCGGGCTTCTCCTCCTGGCGCGAGGAAGTGTGCCGGTCCTATGCGCGCGAGCCGGATTTCGGCTACTGCGCCTTGAGACTGACGGAAGCCCGCGCCATTGCGCTCGGCGCGCAGCTCGCCACTGGCGTCAAGTTGCCGCCTGGGGTCGCCGAAGAGGTCGCGGCGGAGAACACGAAGAAGGACGCGAAGAAATAGTCGCGGCGTGGTTTCGCCGGAGGGGGCGCAATGTTGAAATCAGCGGCGATGACAATCGTTCTGGCGATGCTCCTGTCGCCGCATTCCGCCGCCGCGAGCCCTTGGACCGAAGGACAGGCCGAGTGGTTCAGGCATGGCGCGCGGCATGGGCGCTGGGACTGCTACGGCAAATGTCCTGAAGGGCGCATTCGCAATCGCGAAACTCAGCGCAGCCATCATCGTCCGCGCTAACGCCGGCATAAACCACCGTTCAACCGCCCCTGCGCATCAACATGCCGCGCCCCGGATCATAAGCGAGGATGGCCGCGACCAGGAACGCGCTCGTGTAGGCGAAAACAATCGTGAGCGAAGTCCACTCGACTTTCTCATGGAAGGCGAAGCGGATCAGTTCGACCGCATGCGTGAACGGATTGACCTCGCACACGTAATAGAGCCAGGGGCTCGACTCTTTCACGCGCCACAGCGGGTAGAGCGCGGAGGAGGCGAAGAACATCGGAAAAATCACGAAATTCATTACGCCAGCAAAATTTTCGAGCTGTTTGATCAGCGATGACAGCAGCATGCCGAGCGCGCCGAGCATCAGGCCACTGAGCGCGAGCGCCGGCAGCAGGGTGAGATAGCCCCATTTCGTCGGCGGCTCGATCTCCCAGAAATAGGCGATCACCAGGAAGGCGTAGACCTGCAGTATCGAGACGGCGACGCCGGCGAGAAGTTTGGAGCCGAGCAGAAACCAGCGCGGAAAGGGCGAGACGAGCAGCGTGCGCATGCTGCCCATTTCGCGGTCGTAGACCATCGAGAGCGAGGACTGCATGCCGTTGAACAGCTGGATCATCGCCATCAGGCCGGGCGCGATATAGACCTCGTAAAGGACGTAAGTTTCGTAAGGCGGGATGATCGAAACGCCGAGCACCTGCCGGAACCCCGCCGCGAAAATAAAGAGCCAGACGAGCGGGCGCACCAGCGCCGAGACGAAGCGTTCGCGCTGATGCAGAAAGCGCAGGCCCTCGCGCCAGACGACTCCCGAGAGGCAGATGAGATATTGGCGAAGGGTGAAGCCTCTCGGCGCGGCAATTTCGCTCATGCCGAAAGCTTCTCCTGACCGATCCCGGCGATGCGCGCGAAAGCGTCGCCAATATTCGCCGCGCCTTGCGCCGCGACGATCTCCCGCGCCCGGTCGGTCGCGAGCACCTTGCCCTGATGCAGAATGACCACCTGATCATCGTCGGCGATCTCGTCGACAAGATGCGTGGTCCACAAAACGCCGAGATGTTGATCGCGCACCAGACCGCGGACAAGCGCGAGGAGATCGGCGCGCGCCTTGACGTCGAGCCCGACAGTCGGCTCGTCAAGAAGCAGCAGCCGCGGATCATGCAGCAGCGCGCGGGCAATTTCGACGCGGCGCATCTGTCCCCCAGACAGGGAGCGCGCCTTGTCCTTCGCGCGGTCCGCGAGGCCCGCGCGCGATAGCGCCGCCTGTCCAAGGCGGCGCGCGTCGATCGGGCCGATGCCGTGCAGGGCTGCGTGGTAGAGGAGATTCTGCATCACGCTGAGTTCGAGATCGAGCGTGCGCGCCTGAAAGACGACGCCAAGCTGGCGTAGCGCTGCGCCGGGCTCGCGCATGACGTTATGGCCGAAGATGTCAATCTCGCCGTGACGCGCCGCGTAGAGCCGCGTGATCAGCGAGAACAACGTGCTCTTGCCCGCGCCGTTTAATCCAAGCAGCACCGTAAAGCTGCCGGCCGGGACGGAAAAACTGACGTCGTCGAGCGCCTTGCGCGCGCCATAAGAGTGGCTGACATTTCTGATCGCGAGCGCGGGAGTCATTGCGGCGCCACGACGACGCCCCAGGGGAAAGCGCCGACCGGGATTGACTTCACCACTTTGAGCGATGCGACGTCGATCACCGAGACGTCGTTGGAGACGCCATTGGCGGTGAGCAGATATTTTTCGTCGGGCGTGAAAGCGAGGTGCCAGACGCGCTGACCGACGAGCAGATATTTTTCGATCCTTTTCGTCTCGGCGTCGATCACCGCGACGCGATTGGCTGGCCCCAGCGCGACGAAGGCGCGTTTACCGTCGCGCGTGAATGAAATGCCGATCGGCTGGATCGCCTCTTTCGACATCGCCGGAATGTCGAAGGCGATCTTCTGTTTCAACTCACGTTTCGTAGGATCGATGACCGAAACCGTCCCGCCGACTTCCGAGGAAACCCACAGCTCCGAACCGTCCTTCTTGAACTCGGCGAAACGCGGCCGGCCATCGACGAGAATATTCGCGACGATCTCTTTCGACTGCGTGTCGATCAGATGCGCCATATTGGTCGTTTCCGAGGTGTTGACGAGCAGCTTGCCGTCGGGACTGATGGCCATGCCCTCGGGTTCGACGCCGACGGGAATGTCGCCGATCATTTCCTTCTTCTTCACGTCGATCAGCGTGACGAGATTGTCGTTTTCGTTCGAGACATAAATCACGTCGCCATCGGGACTGAGCGCCAGGAGCTCGGGATCCGGGCCCGAGGGCAGCTTTCCGGTGACCTTGAGCGTCTTCGTGTCGAGCACTTGAATGGCGTCGTCGTCGCCGGCGCAGATATAGAGTTCGGAGCCATCCTTGTTGAGCGCAATGCCGCGCGGGCGTCGGCCGACCTTCACGGTCGCTGTCGCTTCCATCTTCTCCGTATCGAGGACGGTGATGGAATTGCCCTTCTCGTTGCTGACGTACGCCTTGTAGGCGTGGGCGGGCGCGATCAAAGTTGCGAGCAGCGCCGCGACCCACAACCCCCTCCCTATCCCTCCCCCGCTTAGCGGGAGAGGGGACGCTAACGATCGGCGTTTCGCGAAAAGGAGCGGGAGGCCGAATCTGCTCCCTCTCCTGCGGCAGCGGGGGGGGGGTGGGGAGGGGGCGCGCTTCATTGCAATTTGCATTTCGTCTCCGGCTGATCGACTCCAAGCGTGTCGAGTTCGCTCGTTTGATGGAGAAAGCCTTCCTGCGGCGAAACCGAGACGATCATCCGTCCGTCGGAAAGCAGTATCGGCTGGCGCAATTGCTGGTTCCAGGGCCGCAGCGTCAGCCGAACGCCTTTGAACGCGGCGATGGAGAAGTCCGTGCCGAGCAGGTAGAGGCGGAGCTTTTCGGGGTCGTTCGACCCGGTGCGCGTTGCGGCTTCGCCGATCATCCGCATGGCGGTCCACGCCGCATTGTCTCGCGCATTCATCAGGCGCCTGAACGTCTGAGTGAAGCGATTCTGCAACTGGCGCGCGCCCCATTGCTCATGTGAGGCGTCCCAGCTTGTCGGCATGAGTCCGCCGGAGCCCGCCACGGGACGCGGGTCCCAGGTGCGGTAGGGCAGATAGCCGCCAAAGACCTCGTTCTCGTCGGCGGCGATGAGCGTGTCATAGGCGGGCGCGTTCTGCGTCAGGACCGGGATCTGCCGCTGGGTCTGCACGGAGCCGGAGTCGCTGCGCCGTCCGCCGCCGGTGTCTTCATAGACGCGTTCCTCGACGACCTTCGCGCCGAATTTTTTGGCGCTCTTGTGGAAGGCTTGCGCCAAAAGTTCGTCTTCCGGATGCGACCCCTTGACGAGGAGCCAGCGGCGCCATTGCTTCCAGATGAGATATTGCGCGAGACCATCAGTGAGCATCGACCGCGTCGGCGCGACATGGATGACATTGGCGCGGCAGTCCTCTTCGCGAAGCCTGTCATCCGTCGCGGAGACATTAAAAAGCAGGGCGCCTTTGGGCTTCGCGCGCTCGGAAGCGGCAAGCAGACGTTCGGGCGAAAGATCGGCGATGATGAACAGCGCGCCCTTATCGAAGAGCGCGTCGAGGGCCGCCACGACGTCATCGCCGTCCTCGAGCTTGGCGTCGATCGCCTCGAACGTCTGGTTGGTGAATTTGCCTGTGGTGTTGTTGTCGGCTGCGCCCATCAGCGCCCCCGCGAGCGTATCGTCGGCGGCCGGAATATCGAGAATAGAGAGGGTTTCTCGGGCGTGCGTTTCGCGCAGGACGCCGACTTTGACGTTGACCGTTTCAGCCGCGACCGGCGCGGCGAAAAGCACGAAACAGAAGGCGGCGACCAAGCTTTTCATATTGCCTAGATGGCCGCTTTGGCGCGCAGGATCAAGTTCTTCAGAGCCCGCGCGCCTTCCTCGATTCACCGTGTCACGCGCAGCAGCGCCTTACCCTTCTTGGATGCAAGCTCCTTGGCGTCGAGCGTGCCGTCATTGTCGGGATCCGCATCCTTGAACATGACGGAGACCATCGTCAGAAATTCGTCCTTTGACAGCGTGCCGTCATTGTCCGGATCGGCCGTTTTGAAATCCTTCTTTGAGACGCGGCCTTTCATTTCTTTAAAATCGACCGTTCCGTCAGCGTCCTTCTCGAGGCTCGCAAAGAGATCAGTCGCAGACTTGTTGATTTCCTTGAGATCGACAGTTCCGTCATCGTCGGTGTCGAGCGCGGCCACGGCGCCCGCCGCCTTCTTGGCGAGCGCCGACGTCGCCGGCAGCGTCATGACGCCAGCAAGCGCGAGCGCGCCGAATAGCAATGCTTTCTTCATGTGCGACTCCTTTGGGTAAGGCCATCGCACGCAATATAGCGCGGGCGCCGCCGAGCCGGCTAGCGGCCCGCGACATTCCTGCCCTCTGGCGTCAGTAGGTGATCTTCACGCCCCCATAGACGCCGAGCGGCGGCCCAATCGAGACCATGCGCGGATTGTTGAAGGCGAGGAAGGAGATGTCATTCGTGTCGAAAAACGTGCCGAAGCTGCGCGCTCGGGTGTTGGTGACATTTTCGAGCAGGCCGTAGACCTGGATGTTCGGGCCAAGCTGATACGACGTGCGAAAATTGAGAATGCCGTAAGATGGCAGCCTTCCTGCGAGGTTGATCTCATCGCCGCGAATCCACGGACCGGAGGAATACTGAAAGTCGGCGCCAACTTTCCACAGCGGGCTCACGGCGAAATCAATCCCGGTCTTGAACCGGTGACGCGGCACTGAGGTTAGATTTGCGCCGGGCGTCACCAGGATGGAGCCGCCGGTCCCAAAAATCCCGGTCAGCGGATTATCAGGCGCGCCGAGCACGATCGTCGAGCGGAACGTCGCGTCCGTGTGCGTGTAGTTCAAAAAGGCGTTCACCCGTTCGGTCGTGTAGCGGAACGACGATTCGACGCCTTGGCGTAGAGTCGTGCCAGCGTTAGTGAAATAGCCGCGGCCGTTGATCGAACTTGGCACGCTCAGAATGTCATTGAAGCTATAGGTGCGGAAGACGCCAAGGCTCCAGTTGAGATTGCCGGGAAGCGCGTCGGCATAGGCGGGCAGGACCGTGGGCATGGCAAGATCGCCCCGAAAGCCGGCTTCGATCGTTTGCGCCTCCACCTGCTTCAGCGGCGGATCGGCGACGAGGAAGTTGTCGATCAGACAGGGCCGGTTGGGATCGGCGCAGCCGAGTTCGAGCGGCGTCGGCGCGCGGTTAGCCTCGGAATAGCTGGCGTAGGCGGAGACGTTCGGCAGTATTTTGTAGGTCAGGCCCGCGACCGGATTGATGCGGGTGAAAATGCCATTGCCGTTCAGCGTCGTGCCTCTCATGTCGTAGAGCGCGATGCCGGCGCGGTTGAAACGGGCGCCCGCCGTAACCTTCAAATCATCGGTCAGATCGAGCGAGTCGAGGGCGTAGACGCCGAGATAATCGTTCGCCGCGCGCACAGAGACGCTGGAGATGCCGGTCGCCTGCTCTTCGACAATGTAGCCGAAGCCCCCGACGACGAGATTGGGCTGAATGATGCCCAGCTCCTCATTGGCCGAGAAGGCGGTCCAACCATGATCGTAGCTGACGCCGAAGGTGATCTTGTTATGGAAGCCGAAATAGAGATCGTCGTTCGTGACCTGCACCGTGCCGCCGACGGTGCGCGAACGCGTCCAGGTTCTATCGATCGCCCCCAGAGCGACCTGCCCGTTGAAGAAATTGGGGATGTTTGTGTCGCCGGCGTCGCTCTCGCACAGCGACTCGTCGGCTTCGCATTCGAATTCCGTCGTATTGCCGTCGACCCTCGCCTGATCGAAGGCGCGGTAATGGATGTCGCCAAAGAGCTTCCATGTCGGCGTCGCCTGAAACACGCCATTGATGTCGAACATCGAGAGCGTGTTCTTGATCGTCTGCGGCGTGGTGAACACCGCGCTTTCGTCGAGATTGGTCAGATCGACCGGCGCCGGCCCTGAAACGCCGAACTTGTTATTGGCGAGCGTCACATTGGCGTGGATCTCGCCGCTCTCGCCGCGGTAGCCGACATCCCCATAGAAGCGCTTGATGTGCGCGCCGGAAAACTGGCGGTAGCCGTCGTCGCCGAGCGCCTCCATCGCCATGTAGGTGGCGAACGGCCCAGAGATGAGACCGTGCTGCATTGATGCCTGGCGACGGCCGCGGCTGCCGAAACGCCCGTCGAGTTCGAAGCCCTGCCATGTGAAGCCGGTTTTCATGTCGAGCGTGACGGCGCCGCCGATGGCGTTGAGGCCGAACAGCGGGTTGCCGGTGACGAGCGTGAAGCGATCAATCGCAACGCTCGGAATCATGTCCCAGTAGACGTTGTCGCCCCAGGCTTCATTGACGCGAATGCCGTTCTGATAAACAGCGAGGCCTTGCGGCGTTCCGGCGATGGGCGAGGCGACGAAGCCGCGGAAATCGATTTCCGGCAGGAACGGGCCGCCCGCCACGTCATTGACGGTGACGCCGGGCGCCTGACGAACGAGGTTTTCCGGGAGATTGAAAGCGCGCGTGTTCTGCAGCTCATTGCCGGTGATCGTATAGGTCGCGGCTGGAACAGCGTAGCGCACGATGGGAGACGCCGGCTGAGCAGGCGTCGCTGGCGCTGACGTCACCGACGCCCGACCTGCCGGCGCGCGCTGGGTCGAGGGCGTCGTCTGAACAGGCGGCCGCGCGGTCGAACGCAGAGGCGCGCCTCCCACCTCGATCGTCGGCAGCGCCTGCTGCGCGCGGGCTGTCGTGGCGAGAGAGGCGCAAAGAGCGATGAGCGAGACCTGTTTGACGTAGCGCATTGAGAGCCCTGGAACATTTAATCCTGTTGAACGACTTATAGCTATGAGGCTCGCAGCCGGTAGTGGCCAGAGGCGACAAACCGGCAATATTTCCCGTCTGTTGTACGACGGCTACACTTCTGAAAAATAACGCAAAACCGCGGATGTGTTCCTGTATTTTTCGGGAAGATATCCCGACTCGTGCGACGAAGGCGAACGGCCGTGCGCTCCAGCGTCAACAGCCGAATACTGGCGGGATAAATGTGTTTGTCCGGCGCAAAATTGCCGTCAAGCGCGTCGAACATGCGGGCTCGCGCGCTGTTGGCCCGGCGCAGATCTTAAGTCGTCGCGGAAACGCCAGTGGTTTTCCGCCGCAAGGGCAGGCTCGCGATCAGAACAGCAAGAATTCCGGTGACGAAAATGCCGTCGAACGTTCCTGCGCCGCCAAACGAGACGATCGGCGTCCCGATGCCCTCGATTTTATCAAGATTGAGCAGGTCGGCGCCGATAAGCGTGCCGAGACTGCCGCTGACATAGGCGACCGGCGCAGCGAAATCGCGCGACAACAGGATTGCGAGAGCCGCCGACAACAGCGGCGGCGCCAGGATCGGCACACTAATGCCGGCGCCGGGCACAATCCGCGCAAAGTAATGGACAACCACAGCGACGATCGCCGTCGCAAGCGCTGCGACGATCCAGATGCGATTGCGGACGAGCAAATAGATCGAAAGCAACAGCGGAATAACGGCGCCGCCGACATTGACCGCCAGTATCATTCCCGGCCAATCGACCACCACCGGGACGACATAGCGCCTCCCGAAAAAGTCGATCATCTCTTGAGGAACGACGCGTTCGTCGGCGAAGTGCGCGATCGGAATGTTCACATAGCTTCCCAGAAGCGACGCGAGCAAGAGGAGCGTCGCAAATTTGGAACTCAGGCCGATGCGGCCGAACGCATAGCGAAGCACTCCAAACTGGATCAGCAGGAACAGCGCGATGAGCGCGCCCAGGAAGACCGCGTAGAGGATTGGCGGCAGCGGGAGATAGTCAACATGTTGTGAGTTCACGCGCCACCCCGTGCGTTGCGGTGCGTCGACCGTTAAGCCGCATATAGGGGCGAAGCGATGCGAGTCGAGTTGAGTCTCAGTTAGGCGAAGGGCCGAGCCGAAGCGAGACGGAGCGCGACCTTAGCTTGACCCTCGCAGTGGCCCGGCGGCGTCTGCCGGAACGGATGCTCGCCCGATCTAAATTTTGGCGATTGTCTTCAAATTCCTGGCGGACAGCACAATTACGCGATGTCGGGCGCTCGAGCATCGACGCGGCGTCCAAAAGTGGAGTCCTGCGCATAGCCGCATCTTGCGCGGCGAAGATTTGAGGAGAAAGCCGGTGATCGAGCAGCTCTCGAACTTTCCCGCGAACGTCGTTGCGATCGTTTGCAAGGGACGCGTGACGAAAGCGGATTATGACGCCGTTCTTGTGCCGGCGGTTCGAGATGCGCTCGAGAAACATGACAAGGTCAGGATCTATTACGAAATCGCGCCTGATTTTTCGGGATTTGATCCGGGCGCGATGTGGGAGGACTTTAGGGTCGGCATGGAGCATCTCACGCGCTGGGAACGTGTCGCGCTTGTCACGGATGTTGAGTGGATCAAGCACACGATGCAGTTTTTCAGCTTCATGATGCCCGGCGACATGAAGGCCTTTCCGACCGCGCATGCCGATCAGGCGCGCGACTGGATTGTCGCTCAGTGACGCGCCGCTCCGCCCTCGCGCATCGGCAGCGACGCGGTTAGCCGCGCGCCGCCCTTTGCGTCGTTCGCAAGCGTGAGCGCGCCGCCGAGCGCGCCGACTCGTTCGCTCATGCCGCGCAAGCCGAGACCGCTCGAAGACGGCGAACGAGTCGCTTGGAGACCCGCCCCATTGTCCCGCACGACAATATGCAATGCGCCCTTCGACCGCTTGACGGCAACCTCGACTCGATTGGCGCCTGAATGTCGAAGCGCATTGGCGAGCGCTTCCTGCACGATGCGATAGGCGGTGAGCGCGGTCGCCTCTTCGATGTCCGCTGAGGCGCCGTCGAGCGAAAGCGCGATGGCGACCTTCGGATTGGCTTGGCGCCAGCCTTGCGCCAGCGCCTCTAACGCGTCGGCAAGTCCCATCTCCTCGAGGGCGGCGGGACGCAGCCGGCCGAGAATGCGCCTGTTGACCTGTTGCAGAGCGGCGATCTGCGCGTCGATGCGGGCGCAGTCTGCGGCGAGCCGGGTCGGGTCTGCGCCCGACGCCGTCGCCCGTCGCGCCAACGCGCCAACGCCAGCGCGCACCGTGAACAGAAAGGGGCCGATTTCGTCATGCAGATCGCGGGCGATGTCTTTTCGCTCTTCGTCCTGCACATGGATCATGCGCCGCACGAGCTTGCGATTTTCTTCGTCGAGCCGTTGCAGCGTTGCGGCGAGCGCGTTGATTCGTTCGGCGATGATGACGAATTCCGGAGAGCCGTCGGCGGGAACGCGCATCGAATGCTCGCCGCGCTCCAGACGCTTCAGTCCCTCCGCGAGCGTCGCGACCGGACGCAGCGTCCGCGACACGGCGAGCGAAACGAGCGCGAAGGCGGCGACGGCGATTCCCGCGCCGCCGATCGCGAGCCAGACGATCTCCTGCCAAATCTCGGCGATCTCATCCGCGGGATTGGGAGCGATCATGATCGCGGCGCCGCGGCCGGTTTCGATTCGGGTCACGGCGGCGTTCGGCAGCACGAGCCGGGTGAACCACTGCGGCGCGCGGTCGACGTCCTCCCGAGCGGGCGTCTCCTCTCCGGCGAGCGTGACGCGAACATGGCGCAGCCGCCGCGCGTCGACGAGAAGTCGCGCGATCTCCGCCTGCGGATCTGGCGCCGCGTCAAGCCGCGTTAGCGTCGCTTCTATGAGTTCGCGCGCAAGCCGCGTCGCGCCGTCGGCTTCGGCGCGAACGCGCGCGCCCGCATGCAATACGAGCAGGCCGACGCCGAGCGCCAATCCCAGCGCAAGCACGACGCCGAGCAGCAGCGACAGGCGAAGGCGCAGGGAGAGCCTTCGAAGCATGGGCCAATTCTCTAGAGAAGCATGCGACTTTACGAAAGGCCCCAAATGCCGGCAATGTTTCGCCGCCTGCCTTCGGCAAGCCCGGGATACTTGGAGCCACGCCATTATGCGCGTTCTTATCGTCGACGACCATCCGATCATCGTTTCCGGCTGCGCGGCGATGCTCGCCGGTGAAGGCGACATCGACGTCGTCGACGCGCGAGACGCGGAGACGGGTCTTGCCGTCTTCGTGGCGCAAAAGCCGGACGTGACCGTCGTCGACATCGGCCTGCCGGGGGTTTCGGGATTTGAGTTGACGCGGCGGATTCTCGCAGCTGATCCGCAGGCGCGCATCGTCGTCTTCAGCATGAACGACGATCCGATCTTCGCGGCGCGCGCGATTCAGATGGGCGCCAAAGGCTATGTGACGAAGAACGACGATCCCTATCTCTTGCTGACCGCGGTGCGCGAGGTCGCGTCCGGCGGCGTTTTCCTCATGCCCAAAATCGCCAACCAGCTCGCCTTCGAAAAGAGCGGCGCTTCGGCCAGTCCGCTCTCCGCGTTGACCGCGCGCGAATTGGAGATCTTGCGAATGCTCGGGCGCGGGCTCGGCATGGCGGAAATCGCCGACGCGACTCAGGTCTCCTACAAGACCATCGCCAACAGCTGCTCGATCATGAAACGAAAGCTTGGCGCGCGCACGCCGATGGAGCTGATGCGCATGGCGCTCGAACACAAGTTGACCTGAGAGGCGTATCCCTTCTCCCGCATGCGGGAGAAGGTGCGGCCTATTTCGTCTCGGCGTCCGGATAGGGCTCCGGCGCAGAATAATTCGCAGGAACGGGGCCGGTCAGCGCGCCGAGAAAGGCGACAATGTCGGCCGCGTCCTTGTCCGACAAGTCCTGCCCGAGCTGCGTCGCGCCCATGATTTTCACGGCTTCGGTCAGATTGTCGACGGACCCGTCGTGAAAATAGGGCGCTGTCTGCGCGACATTGCGAAGGCTCGCGACCTTGAAGACATAAAGGTCGGCGTCATTCTTTGTGACGTCGGCGCGACCCCTGTCCGGCGTCGTGACTCCTGTCGCCTTCCAGTAGTCGCTCACGACGCCAAATTTCTGAAAGGAATTGCCGCCGACGCCCGGGCCATTGTGGCAAGAGGCGCAGCCGAGATCGATGAAATTGCGCAGCCCGGCCTCCTCTTGAGTCGTCAGCGCCGAGGCGTCGCCCGAAAGGAAGGCGTCGAACTTGGAGGGCGTCAGCAGGGTGCGCTCGAAGGCGCCGACCGCGACGCCCCAATTCTTGGAATTGATGGGGTCCTTGTCGCCGGGGAACGCTTTGGCGAAGGCGCCGGCGTAGGCGGGAACCGCCTTCAGCTTGCTCATCGCCGTCGCCTGATCGGGATTGCCGAAGCTCGCCGCGCCGAGCAGCGATTTTTCCGCCTGGTCTTCGAGCGATTCGCGTTCGCCGCGCCAATGCTGTTTGAAATTCAGCGCGGCGTTGAAGATCGACGGCGCGTTGCGTGGATTCTCCTTGCCGAACACGCCGATCGCCTTCGGCAGCCCGTCGCTCGCCTGCTTGTCCGGCAAATGGCAATGCGCGCAACTGACGTTGCCGTCCATCGACACGCGGTTTTCGAAAAACAGCCGGCGACCAAGCGCGATTCGCGCCGCCGTCACCGAATCATTGATGGGGGGAGGAATGACGATCGGCTGGAAATTCTGTTTCGCGTCCTCAAGAAGAGTCTTCGCGTTCGGAGGTTCCGCGTGGGCGGTCGCAGCCATGAACAGGAGAGAGACGAGGGCGATGAAAAAAGAAGGCGAGCGCAAATTCGACGCTCCTGTTCGCGGCCACTCGTCTCGCCGACGTTGGCCAAAATTATTCGAGCCGGCGATGCGAAGCGCAACCGCTTTGCGCAGCGCTCTTCTTGCCGGCTCGATTTTTGGAATTCGTTGGCGGCTTCGGCGAAGCGAAGGCCGCGCCGAAATTAGATCTCGGCGGACTCGTAGCTGGTGATTTCCATGCCGACGCAGACTTCGACAATCACGGGAGTCGTCCAGGCCATTTTTTCCTCCGTATTAGGACTCTTTACGGCTCTGCCTGCTTATGTGGCGCGTCGCGCCCGCAGGTTTAAGCTCGGCGCAGCATTTAACATGATCTCCGCTGCTTCGCAAATGGGATGCGGCGCACAATATCGGCCGCTTGCGACGATAGCCGAACGCTTCTGTGGGGCCTCGAATGCAAATGACGCAGCCGAACGTCTCGACAGTCGCCGTGACGGCTGATAGGCATAAGCAAAACGCGGGAGGAGCCGCCCGGCTCGGCGAGTAGGCGCTAAAAAACAAATGGATAGCGTTCACTTCGCCGTTAAGCTTTCGAGCTTGGCCAGGGCAGGTCGCAAATCGGGGTAGGAATGGAGACAGCAACGCTCGACGGCAAGGCGATTGCGCTTGGCGACGCCTATCGACATGCCGCCAAAATTCTCAGTGGGGCGGCCTTTCCGCTCGTCGCCGGCCTTGGGGCCGACGTCGCCGGCGCGCGCGCCGCGATGCTCTTGGCCGAGCGGCTGAAGGGCGCCTTCGATCATCTCGCGTCGCGCGAAACGCTCGCCGATATCGACGTCAAGCGTTCCTTCGGCATGTTCACGACGACGGCGAACGAGGCGCGGCTTCGCGGCGACTGCGTCGTGCTGATCGGCCCGGGATTGACTCAAGCTTGGCCTGGCATGCTGGAGCGCCTTGCGCTTGCCGAGCCGCCGCGCCGCGGGGCGCAAGCGCAGCAGCCGCGCAAGGTGATCTGGGTTGGGCCGGACGGCGAGGAGGCGAAGGCCGTCCCTGGCGCAAGGATCATTCCGGCCTCTCAGCAGGAACTTTCCGGCGTGCTGGCGGCGTGGCGCGCCCGCTTCGGCGGACGGCCGGTGGCGCTGGGCGCTGAAAAAGTCAATCTCATTGACGGCCTCGTGGAGACGTTGCGAAACGCGCGTTTTGGCGTCTTCGTCTGGTCGGCGTCGACGCTTGATCTTCTGGCGATCGAGATGATGCAGGCTTTGGTGATCGAGCTTAACGCCACGACCCGATTCACCGGCGTCCATATCGGCGGCCGCAGCGGCGCTTCGGGCGTGACCCAGACGGCGGGCTGGATGACGGGCTTTCCGCCGCGCACGGGCTTTGGCCGTGGTTATCCGGAGCATGACCCGTGGCGCTTCGAATCCTCGCGGCTTGTCGACAGTGGCGAGGCCGATGCGGCGCTGTGGATTTCCGCCTTCGACGGCGAAAAACCCGCCTGGTCCCGCGCCGACATCCCGCTCATCACGCTTGCGCCGGCGCAGGCGGCGCCGCCTCGTGGGCTGTTCATTAAGGTCGGTCAGCCCGGCGTCACGCATGACGCGGTGCTGATGAGTCAGGAAACCGGCGGCATGACGCTGCGCAAAGCCAGCGCGCCGACCGACGCGCCGAGCGTCGCGCAGGCGATCGGGGCCATCATGGCGGAAGTTTCGGAGGGCGCATGGCGCTGACAGTTTTGCGCGGCGGCCATATCGTCGATCCGGCGACCGGCCAGGACGCGATTGGCGACGTGTGGTTCGAGGACGGCCGCATCGTCGAACGGCCCGAAGGGCGCAGCGCCGACAAGGAGATCGACGTCTCCGGCCATATCGTCATGGCCGGCGCGATCGACATCCATTCGCACATCGCCGGCGGCAATGTGAACACGGCGCGACTGCTGCTGCCGGAGCTGCATCGCGCGATTCGCGCGCGGCTGGCCGACACGCCGCTTTCGACCGCCAAATGGTCGAGCTACGAGACGGGCCGCCTCTACGCGCAGATGGGTTTCACCACTGTCGTCGAGCCGGCGATGGCGCCGCATCACGCCTTGCAGACCCATCTCGAATTCAACGACGTGCCGATCATCGACAAGGGCGCGCTCACCGTGCTCGGCAATGACGACTTTCTGCTCGGCATGTTGCGCGACGGCGATACTGACGGCGCGATCAATGACTATGTCGCACAGACCGTCGAGAACACCCGGTCGCTCGGACTGAAGTGCATCAATCCCGGCGGGGTCGAGGCCTTCAAGGAGAACATGCGCGCTTTCGGGCTTGACGATGTCGTGCCCTTTTACGGGCTGACGTCGCGCCAGATTTTCCAGGCGCTGCAGAAGTCGACTCAGGCGGTGGGCATCGCCCATCCGCTGCATCTGCACATGAACAATCTCGGCCTTGCCGGCAACATCGACACGGCGCTCGCCACGATCGACGCGGCGCAGGGGCTGCCGCTGCATCTCGCGCATGTGCAGTTCTACGCCTATGGCAAGGAAGGCAAGAACGGCTTTTCGTCGGCCGGCGCGCTCTTCGCCGAGAAGATCAACGCCAATAAGAATGTGAGCGTCGACGTCGGCCAGGTGATGTTCTCGGACACGGTGACGATTTCGTCCGACGTTCTGAAACAGTTCAACAGCCTGCCCGGCGCGATCCCGAAGAAGGGCGCGATCTTCGATGGCGACGCCAATGGCGGCGGCATCGTTCCCTACGCCTATAAGGTGTCAAACTACTATAACGCCATCCAGTGGGCGGCGGGCCTGGAGCTCTTCCTGCTCATTGAAAATCCCGAGCAGGTGTTCTTCACCACCGACCATCCGAACGGCGGTCCCTTCACGACCTATCCGGAGCTCTTCGCGCTGCTGATGAGCGCCGATCTTCGCGCGCAGCATCTTGCGCGCCTTCCGGCCGACGTGCTGGAGCACACCACGCTGCCGTCGATTTCGCGCGAATACACGCTTTACGAAATCGCGCAGATGAGCCGATCCGGCGCCGCGAAGCTCTTTGGCTTTGTCGATCGCGGCCGGCTCAGTCCAGGCGCCGTCGCCGACATCGCCGTTTATAAGCCCGGACGCGACGTCGCCGGCATGTTCCGGCGCGCGGCCCTCGTCTTCAAGGACGGCGCTCTCGTCGTGCGCGATGGCCAAGTCTCGCATTACACGCGCGGCAAGACGCTGCATATTCGCCCGCGTTACGATGGGCAGATCACGAAGCGTCTCGATTCCTATTACGACGACCTTTACGGCCTGCCGCGCAGCATTTTCGACGTGCCCGACGCGGCGCTGCCGCACTCGGACGCCTTTGCGGAGGTTCCATGCCGGATATAATTCGCAACGGCGTGACGATAGACGACAATTTCGCCGAAGCCTTCCCGATGAGCGGGACGGGCATTCTGATCACCGCGCCGAACGCCAAATGGGCGCGGCAGGCGGCGCTGACGATGACGGGTTTTGCAACGTCGGTCATCGGCTGCGGCTGCGAGGCCGGAATCGATCGCGAAGTGCCGCCCGAAGAAACGCCGGACGGACGCCCGGGCGTTCGCGCGCTGCTCTTCGCCATGTCGTCGAAAGACGCGGAGAAGCAGCTCGTCAACCGGCTCGGCCAATGCGTGCTGACGTGCCCCGGTTCCGCGGTCTATTCGACGGTCGCCGGCGAATTCGAGATCAAAGTCGGCGACGCGCTGCGCCAGTTCGGCGACAAATGGCAGATGTCCAAGGTCGTCGACGACCGGCGCTACTGGCGCGTGCCAGTCATGGACGGAGAATTTTTCTGCGAAGGCAAGGTCGGCCTGACGAAGAAATCCGTGGGCGGCGGCAATCTTTTGATCATGGGCGCGGACTGGGACAAGACCATGCGTGCGACCGAGGCCGCCGTCTCGGCGATCGACGGCGTCGCCGACGCCATTGCGCCGTTCCCCGGCGGCATCGTGCGCTCGGGCTCAAAGGTCGGTTCGAAATATAAGGGCATGAGCGCGTCGACCAATGACGCTTATTGTCCGACATTGCGCGGCGTCACCAAGAGCGAACTCGACGCGGATATCGGCTGCGTGCTTGAAATCGTCATCGACGGCTTGACCGACAACGCCGTGCGCGAGGCGATGCGCGCGGGGCTTCACGCCATCATCGAGATGGGGCCGGAGCAGGGCGCCAAGCGCGTCGGCGCCGGCAATTACGGCGGCAAGCTCGGACCGTTTCATTATCATCTGAAGGAATTGCTGCCGTGAAGCCTTTTACCTTCACGCTTCGCCAGGAGCCGCCGCAGCGCGTCGATCTCTCGGCGCTGACGCCCGACCGCCTTGCGGGAAAATCCGTCGCGCAGATCGAAGAGATCGAGCTCGGCGTGACGCGCATTTCGACGAAAGTCGGCGACCTCTTCAAGGTTGCGGAAGGCGAACTGAAGACTGTTCGCTTTGAGGGCGGCTCTTCCCGCTTCGATCTTCTCGGCGCGAAGCTTCTGCCTGGCTTTGCGATTCATGTCGAAGGCGACGTCGGGGCGCAGTGCGGCCGTCTGGCCAAGGGCGGCAGGATCACCGTCGCCGGGAACGCTGGCCCGCATGCAGCATCCGGCAATCTTGGGGCCGAGCTGGAGATCAAGGGCGACGTCGGCGATTTCCTCGCCGGTCCGCTCGCGGGCGAACTCGCCGGCATGGCCGGCGGGCGCGTCATCGTGCGCGGCAAGGCGGGCGAACGCGCCGGCGACCGGCTGCGTCGCGGCATTCTCGTCATTGAAGGCGACGCCGGCGAAGATCTCGGCGCACGCGTCATCGCCGGCACGATCCTGGTTTTGGGCGAGGCCAAGGGGCGCGTCGGCTATCTCAACAAACGCGGCTCGATTGTGCTCGCGCGCGGCGGCTGCTTCGGTTCGACCTATGTCGACTGCGGCGTGCATGAGCTGACGTTCGCAAGGCTTTTCGCACGCTCTCTCAGGGATCATAGCGCCCCCGCCGCCGATCTGCTGTCGCGCAAGCTGCGCCGCTATGGCGGCGACACTGCGGTCTATGGCAAGGGCGAGATATTGACCGCCGACTGACGGGCATTACCCTTGCTAAGAAGCAAAACGCCCTCCAGCGGGCGCTTAGCAAGGAGATTGCGATGATTTTCGTCGAACTCATCCTTACTGTCTGCACGCTGGCGCAGCCCGCCGCCTGCGACGAGCGCAAGCTCGTCCTCGAATCGACCACGGGCTCGACCAGCAATTGCGTGATGCAGGCGATGCCATATATCGCTCAATGGTGCGGCGAACACCCGCAACTGACGGTTACGAAGTGGCGTTGCGCGCGGCCTGGAGAGGAAGGCGACAAGATCTGATCGAGCCCTTCGGGCGCGGTCGGTTCCATGGCGAATGAATCGAAAAGACGATCGACCGGCGCCCTTTGCGGCGCCTTACGCGCCCCCCGACGAGAGCTTCGCTGAAGCCTTTCTCGGTTCGCGACCCGATGTTGGGACGCAACGGCTTGTCGAGGAAACTGCGCTGACGCTCGTGCGCGGCATTCGCGCACAACGTGATCCGCTCGGCGGCGTCGAAGACTTCCTTCACGAATTCTCCCTCTCCTCGCGGGAGGGTCTGGCGGTTATGGCGCTCGCCGAAGCGTTGTTGCGCGTCCCCGATGACGCCACGGCGGATCAACTCCTTGCTGATAAGCTCGCCGAGGGCGATTTCACTCATCACGAGACATCGAGCGACGCGCTGCTCATTCAGGCCTGCGCCTTCGCGCTGGGATTTTCGGCGCGCATCGTCGACGTCACGGAGCCGCGCGGGCTCGTCGCCGACCTTGCCCGGCGTCTCGGCCTGCCCGCGCTGCGCGCCGCCGCGCGTCAGGCGATGCGGTTGATGGGCGCGCATTTCGTCTTTGGCGAAACCATCGAAGCGGCGATCAGACGTGAGCAGGGACGACGCGAGCGCTTCTCTTATGACATGCTTGGCGAGGGCGCGCGGACCGCGGAAGACGCCGAGCGCTATTTTGAGGCCTACGCCCACGCCATTCGCGCCATCGGCGACTCGGCCGGAAGCTCCGGCCTCCCTGTGCGCCCCGGAATTTCGATCAAACTTTCGGCGCTGCATCCGCGCTATGAGGCGATTTCGCGCGAACGCGTTTTGCGGGAATTGCCGCCGCGGTTGCTCGACCTGGCGCGCCTCGCCAAAGAGCGCGATCTCGTTTTCACCATCGATGCGGAGGAGGCGGATCGACTCGAACTTTCGCTGGACGTGTTCGCACGCGTCGTCGAAGACCCGTCGCTTTCCGGCTGGGACGGATTCGGGCTCGCGGTGCAGGCCTATCTGAAGCGCGCGATGGCTACGATCGACTACGTCGCCTCGCTCGCGGAAGCGAACCATCGGCGCTTCATGGTGCGTCTCGTCAAGGGCGCCTATTGGGACAGCGAAATCAAGCGCGCCCAGGAGCGCGGTCTCGCCGATTATCCCGTGTTCACGCGCAAGGCGATGACCGATCTTAATTTCGACGCCTGCGGGGCGCGGCTCTTCGAACAACCGCGTCTCTTCCCGCAAATCGCCACGCATAACGCGCGTAGCGTCGCCGCCGTTCTGACGATGGCGGGCGCGCGGCGCGACTTCGAGTTTCAGCGCCTGCACGGCATGGGCGAGTCGCTCTATGAGTCGCTGGCGGAAATGAGCGACGCCGCGGTTCGAATCTATGCGCCGGTCGGTCCGCACCGCGATCTTCTCGCCTATCTCGTGCGGCGCTTGATCGAGAACGGCGCCAATTCCTCTTTCGTCGCACGCGCCGCCGATCCCGAGACGCCGGAGAGCGCGCTTGTCGCGGACCCTTATGAAGCGCTCGGCGCGCCAAATCGCGCGCGTCATCCGCGCCTTCCGCTGCCGAGCGAGATTTACCTGCCGCAACGCGCCAATTCGAAAGGCGTGGAGTTTGGCGATCGGACTGCGCTTGCGGCGCTGGTTGAGGAGACACGCGCGCCTTTTCCGCCGCCTGACGCGCGACCGAGCGTCGAGTCGCGGGCTGCGGCGCGCGCGGTCCTGTCGCCGATTGACGGCGCCATCGTCGGTCACGTCGTCGAAGCGGATGAAGCTGCGGCGCATGCTGCGATTGCGACGGCGGCGCGCGCCTTTCCAGAATGGTCCAGGACTCCATTCGAGGCGCGGGCGCGGATGATCGAACGCGCGGCCGATCTCATTGAGGCGCGACGCGGTCCGTTGATCGCCTTGTTGCAAAGCGAGGGCGGCAAGACTCTCGACGATGCGCTCGCCGAGGTGCGCGAGGCGGCTGACCTTTGCCGCTACTACGCCGGTCAGGCGCGAATTCTCTGCGCCGACATGCCGCTGCCGGGCCCGACGGGCGAAGCCAATGTCCTGCGCCGGCATGGACGCGGCGTCTTCATTTGCATTTCGCCCTGGAATTTCCCGCTCGCGATTTTCATCGGTCAGGTCGCAGCGGCGCTGGTCGCGGGAAATTGCGTCGTCGCCAAGCCCGCCGAGCAGACGCCGCTCGTCGCCGCCATGGCGATCGCACTCCTGCATGAAGCCGGCGTTCCGACGAACGTGCTGCACTTTGCGCCGGGCGATGGCGCGATCGGTGCCGCGCTTGTCGCTGATCCGCTGACCGCCGGCGTCGTTTTTACCGGCTCGGTCGAAGTTGCGCAGCGGATCAATCGCGCGCTCGCCGAGCGAGATGGCGCGATTGCGCCGCTCATCGCCGAAACGGGCGGGATCAATGCGATGATCGTCGATTCGACGGCGCTGATCGAACAGGTCGTCGACGACGTCATGGCGTCAGCGTTCCGATCGGCGGGCCAGCGGTGTTCAGCCTTGCGGCTCTTGTGCCTGCAAGAGGAGATCGCGTCCGTCTGCCTCGAAACGCTGATTGGCGCTGCGCGCGAGTTGCGGGTCGGCGATCCGCGCGAGATCGGGACGCATGTCGGCCCGGCGATTGACGCCGAGGCGAAGGACAAACTCGACGCCTATCTTTCGCGTCAGCGCGCAGCCGGGCGAATTCTTTACGCTGGCGTTGCGCCATCGACAGGAACTTTCGTCGCGCAGCATATCGTCAGACTCGATCGCGTCGAGGATTTGCAGGAAGAGATCTTCGGACCCGTCCTGCATGTGGCGACGTGGCGTTCGGAACGCCTGGCGCAACTGCTCACGGACATCGAAGCCAGTGGATATGGCCTCACGCTCGGCATGCATACGCGCATCGAACAGCGCATTCGCGCGTTGTCGCGCAAAGCGTCTGCCGGCAATATCTACGTCAATCGCAACATGATCGGCGCCGTCGTCGGCAGTCAGCCTTTCGGCGGATTCGGCTTGAGCGGCACCGGCCCCAAGGCCGGTGGGCCAGATTATCTGCTGCGATTTCTTCATGAGACGACGCTGACGATCAACACCGCGTCTTCGGGGGGCGACGCAGGACTGTTGTCGCTCGGAGACTCCGACGAGCTTGATCGCGACAAATTGGCGCAAACACGCCCGTTGAAGTCACACCTCTGACGCTCCACTTCACTAACGTTTCCACATCGATCGTCAGCGCCATCGTTGCTGAATTTTCGGTTGCTTGGCGATCGTCCGTAAAGAGGGAGATCAGCATGGCCGAACAAAGCAAGCTGCCAGCGTCACGAGAGTCCACGCAGGCCGGCGTTTTCGATTGGCATCCTTTCGAATCCTTCCGGCGCCAGTTCGATCGGCTCTTTGACGACTTTCCGTCGCGTAGAAGCTTGGCCGATTTCCAGCCGTTTGACCGACTGATGTCGGCGGCGACGCCGCCGGTCGATTTCGTCGAGAAGGACGGTGGATACGAGATCACCGCCGAACTGCCCGGGCTCGATGAGAAGAGCGTCGATGTGAAGCTTTCGAACGGCGTCTTGTCGATTTCCGGCGAAAAGAGCGAAGAAAAGGAAGAGAAGAAGGAAGGCTATTACTGTTCAGAGCGCCGATACGGCTCGTTCCGACGCGCCTTCAGGGTTCCCGAAGGAGTCGACGCGGAGAAAATCACCGCGGACTTCGAAAAGGGCGTGCTGAAAATCAAGCTGCCGAAAACGCCGGAATCCAAGCAGGAAGAAAAGAAGATCGAGATTGCAGCGAAGTAGCACCACGTTAGACGCGGCCCTAAAGCGCAGCCTCTAAGATCGCAGGCCGGCGCGTCCGTGCGGAGCGCCGGCGACTTCGCGCTTGTGCGCTGGCCGGCGCATCAGGCGCGGCAGAACGAGATGCGGCAACACGCCCTCGCGAATGACAGCCCGCCGCAGCGGCCCGAGCGCCGCCATGGCGATGAAGCTTGCGCCGCGCAGCAAATCCACCGGCAGATAGGGAATGATAAGCGACCGGTTCAGCAGGTCGACGCCATGCGTTCTAAAGCCGATGTCGGCGCGCCGGTGAAGGTCGTAGCGCGCCAGCGCCCGCGATAATTCGCGCGGATTCTTGAGATCGACGCTGGCGAGACAATCCTCGAGATCGGCGACGTCGCGCAGACTTAAATTCAGTCCTTGCGCGCCGATCGGCGGAAAGATGTGACAGGTCTCGCCGACCAGCGCGAGGCGCCCCGTCGCATGTTTCGACACCTGCATGCCGCCCATGCGGAACTGCCCGATGTCGCCTTCGATGCGCATGGCGCCCAGTTCCGACTTGGCGAAATCCTCGATTTCATATTCGAGCTCTTCGCGGGGCTTGGCGAGGCGTCGCCGCGCATCGGCGACGCTCATCAGCCAGACGAGGCTCGAACGATTCGGCGCATCATCTCGCGCGGGCAGCGGCACCAGCGTGAAAGGGCCCGAGCGCGTGTGATATTCCGTCGAAACATTTTCGTGCGGGAACTCGTGGCGCAGCATCATGGTGAGCGCGATCTGCGGATAGGTCCATTCCTTCACGTCGATGCCGGCGACCGCGCGGGCGCGGCTGTTGCGCCCGTCCGCCGCAACGATGAAGTCCGCCTGGAGCCGGCGTCCGTCTGCGAGAATGGCGACGGCGCCGTCGCTGTTGAATTCATAATCCGCGATATCGGCGTCGACGAACGCGATTTCGGAGCGGCCGCGACAAAGATCCAGCAGAATGGCGACGAGGTCATCGTTCGACACATTGACGCCGAGCGCCGGCAGCCCGATCTCGCGCGCACGCAGGCTGAGTTCCGGCACCGGCAGAAACTGATCGGTGTCGTCGATCATGTGGATCGCTTCGACGGCGCAGCCGCGTGCTCTGACGCGCTCCAGCGCGCCGAGCGCATCGAGAAATCGGACGGATGATTCGAACAAGGCGACCGTGCGTCCCGGCAGCGGCGGCGGAATGCGACCGGCGAGCGTCGTTTTCAATCCCGCACGCGCGAAGGCCAGCGCCGCTGCAAGGCCGGTCGCCCCGGCGCCGGCGACGAGAATGTCCGATCTGATGTTTTCGTGCGCCGCTGTCATCTCATTCGTCTCCTGCGCCTGTTATAGCGGGAGACTCTTCGGAGCGCGAGCAGGACCGGCGCGAGCAGCACGACTTTGGCTCGGCGCGAGGGCGGTGGTAGGCTGACGTCCCGCTTCTCCAGTCGTCTCCGCGCCTCGTGACGTCTTCTCGGCTCATCGGCCTTTCTGTCCACCTGTTCACCGCGAGCGGCGCGGCGCTCGGCCTGATCGCGCTGTTCCTCGCGGCGGACGGCCATTTTGCGGCGATGTTCGCCTGGCTTGGCGCGGCCCTCGTCGTGGACGCCGTCGACGGAACGCTGGCGCGGCATTTCCGGGTGACGGAAACGGCGCCCTTCATCGACGGCGTCGCGCTCGACCTCGTCGTCGACTTTCTCAACTATGTCGTCACGCCGCTTGTGGCGCTGTGGCGCTCCGGCCTCTTGGATCCGGCGCTCGCCGCGCCCGTTTGCGCCGCGGTCTGCGCCTGTTCGGCGCTCTATTTCGCGGATCGGCGAATGAAAACGGCGGACTACTGGTTTCGCGGATTTCCGTCGCTGTGGAACATCGTGGTCTTCTATCTTCTCGTGCTGCGGCCGCCGGCCGCCGCGAGTCTCACGCTCGTTGTCGTGACGGCGGCGTTCATGTTTGTTCCGGTCGCCTTTGTTCATCCGCTGCGTGTTAAGCGGCTGCGACCTGTGACGCTCGTCGTGACCATCATCTGGGGCGGGGCGGCGATCGCGGCGGTCGCACAGAATCTTGCAGCGGCCTCCTTCACCGTAAAGGCGGTTCTGGTCGTGACGGGGTGCTATTTTCTCGCTTTGCCGCTTTTTCGCGAGGGCGGCGCGATCACGAAAGGGGAGGTCGATGGTTAAGGCGATTCGCGTGCATCAACCCGGCGGGCCGGATGCGCTCGTCATGGAAGACGTCGATCTGCCGGCTCCGACCGCCGACGACGTGCAGATCCGCCACGCCGCCATCGGCGTCAATTTCATCGACGTCTATCGCCGTACCGGCGCTTATCCGGCGGACTATCCGTTTATCCCCGGACATGAAGGCGCCGGCAAGGTGATCGCCGTCGGCGAGAATGTGAAGGACTTCAAGGTCGGGGATCGGGTCGCTTACGTCGGCGCGCTTGGCGGCTATTCGGAGGCGCGCAACATCGCCGCCGGCTCAGTGGTCCATCTGCCGAAATCCTTCAGCTATGAGCAGGGCGCGGTGATGATGCTGAAAGGGCTGACGGCGCAATATCTGCTGCGCAGGACGTTCAAGGTGGAGAAAGGTCATCGTGTTCTCGTCCATGCCGGCGCCGGCGGCGTTGGGCAGATCCTCTGCCAATGGGCGAACGCGCTCGGGGCGAAGGTCATCGCCACCGTCGGCTCTCCTGAAAAGGCGAAGATCGCGGAGGAGGCCGGCGCGCGGCATACGATTCTTTATCGCGAGGAGAACTTCGTCGAGCGCGTGCGCGACATCACCAAGGGCAAGCTGTGCGATGTCGTCTATGACGGCGTCGGGCGCGCGACGTTCCCGGCTTCGCTCGATTGCCTGAAGCCATTCGGCATGTTCGTAAGTTTCGGCTCAGCCTCCGGTCCGATTGCGGCGTTCGATCTCGGCCTTCTGGCGCTGAAAGGATCGCTCTATGCGACCCGTCCCTCGCTTTTTACCCATATCGCCCGTCGGGGCGACTATGAGGAGATGATGGATGATTTCGTCCATGCGGTGAAGCGGGGGTTCGTGACTCTCGCCGAGCCCGCGCGGTATCCGCTCGCCGACGCCGCCAAGGTGCACGCCGCGCTCGAATCACGCGCCACCAGCGGCTCCATGGTTCTAATTCCATGATTTCGCCATAAAGGGACCGGCGAAAGCAGGGCTCCGGCGACAAACTTGACTTGTGTTGCAATTTAAGCACTAGGCCGACTGATGCGCTTCGCAACGCTTTGTTTACTTAGCCGAATCGGGCGCCGTCCGCGCGCCTCTCGCGGCACGCGTTCAGCAGTTTTTCCCCGCTTTTCACGCCGCCGCCTGGCGAGTCGCCAATTTCGTCCTACGCTTTTGGCGCAAATCGATTATGCTTTCCATGTTCCGGCTTTGAGGTTCCTCCCGCCTCTCGATTAGCCCGAACCGCCTTCCAAAGCCCGGCGCTTGAGCCGGGCTTTTTTCTTGGCCCCTCCCGACAACCCCCCAGTTTCTATTGCAATTTTTCGGCAAGAGCCCCATCCTTGTGTGGCGGCCGGCTCTCTTACGGGCGTGGGGCCGCGAAGCATGAGGGTTGCAACGCTGTCGACAGGTGTTCATCCGGGGGCGGCTCGTGGCCGGCTCCGACCGGAAATTGGCGCAAGTGCCCCATTGGCCGGCTCAATCGTGCAAAAGGTTCTCGCCAGCCTGGACGAAACCAAGGCCGAGGACATCGTCTCCATCGATCTACGCGGAAAAACGGCGCTCGCCGATGACATGGTCATCGCGACGGGCCGTTCGACCGTGCATGTCGGCGCCATCGCCGACAAGGCGATCAAGGCCCTCAAGGCCGCGGGCGTCATCGCGCCGCGCGTCGAAGGCCTGTCCCAGTGTGACTGGGTGCTGATCGACGCCGGCGACGTCATCGTCCACATCTTCCGGCCAGAGGTGCGCCAGTTCTACAATCTTGAAAAGATGTGGGGCGGCGACCGACCGCTGGAGATTCGCCTGGTCTGACGGGAGCGGACGCAAGCGCCCTTGGGATTGCTTGTCCATCTCGCTTCTCGTCTCGCCTGGCGTCGAATGAAACTGGGACTGATCTGCGTCGGCCGCCTGAAGGCGGGTCCCGAGCGGGAGCTTTTCGCGCGCTACGCCGAGCGCGTCCGCGCCCTGCGGCGGCTGGGCCTCGAAGGTCTCGACCTCAAGGAAATCGACGAGAGCAAGGCCTCCTCCAGCGCCGAGAGGGCGTCGCGCGAAGCGATGGAACTGCTTGCGGCGCTGCCTGCCGAATCACGGCTTGCGGCGTTTGATGAACGGGGCAGGGCGGAGACCAGCGCAGCCTTCGCGCAATTCATCGCCTCCGAACGCGACAGGGGCTGCAAGGCGCTGTGGTTTGCCATTGGCGGCGCCGAAGGCCTCGACGAGAGCGTGCGCGCGCGAGCAACGGCCGTCTTCTCCTTCGGCGCAATGACGCTGCCGCATCAGCTGGCGCGCATTCTCGCGGCGGAGCAGATTTACCGGGCGATGACAATACTCTCAGGGCACCCGTATCACAGGGCCTGACGATTTGGGTCCGATCACTCAGGGCGGGCCAGTGGCGATAGATCCTAATGCACGGTCCGTCCGTGCATCTCGCAGCCAAGTCCGGCCGCGCGCGCCGCCTCCTGAACCTTGTTGTCGGCCTTCTTCACCTTGTCGAAATCGCCGCGCAGCGCCTTGAGCGCGTTGCGCTCCTGACTGATTTCCTCGGCCGTTCGGAACGACATTCGACGCAGGAGCGGCAAAGGCGGGCACCAGCCCTGCAGCGCGTGCTGGAGCAGAAAGCCGCTGACGAGAACCGGCAGCGCCAGCCAGCGGCGATCCGACGTCAAGCCCAGCGCAAGTCCGACGAGCGCCACCGAGGAGGCGTTGGCCTCGAGCGCGCGCTCGATATCCCACTCCCGGTCGAGCTCTTCCAAGCGCTCGTCGATCTTCTCCGGGTGTTTGGCGAAGTAAGACAGCCGCGCCTGCGTTTCCTTGCGAATGGCGCGATTGATGTCTTCATCGGTGTTTTGTGCGACGCGAGCGACCGTGGTCGGCATGCATTCTACCTCCCCTTGTTCCTTTCCAACCGAAAACGCCGGCTGAAGTTCCTGATGTCGGGCCGCCGGCGGCCTTTACGGTCCGAACGGCATGCGCTAAACCCCGGCGGTAACGAGCCCCGGCGTTACCGCGCGGGGCTTTTTCTGTTGGAGATCGAGATACGGCCATGGCGAATGTGGCGGTGGTCGGCGCCCAGTGGGGCGACGAGGGCAAGGGCAAAATCGTCGACTGGCTGTCGCTGGAGGCCGACGTCGTCGTGCGCTTCCAGGGCGGCCATAACGCCGGGCACACGCTCGTCATCGACGGCGTGACCTATAAGCTCGCGCTGCTGCCCTCGGGCATCGTGCGACCCGGCAAGCTTTCCGTCATCGGCAATGGCGTCGTCGTCGACCCGCATTTCCTCGTTGGCGAGATCGACCGGCTGCGCGAGCAGGGCGTCGACATTTCGCCGATGAATCTCAAGATCGCGGAAAACGCGCCGCTGATCCTCTCGCTGCATCGCGAGCTCGACGCGCATCGTGAGGAGGCCGCTGGAAACGGCGTCAAGATCGGCACGACCAAACGCGGCATCGGACCCGCCTATGAGGACAAGGTCGGGCGCCGCTCGATTCGCCTCATGGATCTCGCCGAGCCGGATCTGCTCGACGACAAGATCGCGCGCGTGCTCGCGCATCACGATCCGCTGCGGCGCGGCCTGGGCCTGCCCCAAGTCGATCCTGGCGCCCTGCGCGAGGAGCTGCTGTCCGTCGCGCCGCGCATCCTGCCGTTCATGGATGCGGTGTGGGAGCTGCTCGAGGACAATCGCCGCGCCGGAAAGCGCATCCTTTTTGAGGGCGCGCAGGGCGTGCTGCTCGACGTCGATCACGGCACCTATCCTTACGTGACGTCGTCCAACACCGTGGCCGCGTCGGCGGCGAGCGGCTCGGGGCTTGGCCCCGGCGCCATCGGCTATGTGCTCGGCATCGCCAAGGCCTATACGACGCGCGTCGGCGGCGGCCCGTTTCCGACCGAGCTCCATGACGAGATCGGCCAGTTGATCGGCGATCGCGGCCGCGAATTCGGCACCAACACCGGACGGCGGCGCCGATGCGGCTGGTTCGACGCCGTGCTGACCCGTCAGGCGGTGAAGACGTCCGGCATCAACGGCGTCGCGCTGACGAAGCTCGACATTCTCGATGGTTTCGACGAGATCAAAATCTGCACGCATTACATGCTCGACGGAAAGCGCATCGAGCGCCTGCCGGCCTCGCAGGCGGCGCAGGCGCGCGTGCAGCCGGTCTATGAGAGCTTCCCCGGCTGGAAGGAATCGACGAGCGGCGCGCGCTCCTGGGCGCATCTGCCGGCGCAGGCGATCAAATATGTGCGTCGCGTCGAGGAGCTGATCGAGGCGCCGGTCGCTCTGCTCTCGACGAGTCCCGAACGTGACGACACGATCCTCGTGCACAATCCGTTTCAGGATTGAGCATACCCTCCCCCTCAAGGGGAGGGTTTCTCGATCACGCGCTCAGGGGGCTGAACGAGCAAACGCGGATTACCGACCAACACGTCGCTTGGATAAGCGAAAATTCTTTCATACGACCGGACGCCATTGCGCGGGTTATCGTGGAAGAAGAAAGAGTGAACAGTCGGTGCGCGCGAACTGCACATGCAGCGGTTCAACGATTTGAAATCTAAAGTTACGCTCTCCAATCCCTCATCGGCGCAACCGAAAATCTAATCTCGTGAGCGGTCAGCGTCATTGGTTTTCGCCTAAGCGGCATACACCCGAGCGCCGCGCTAAGCGCCGGCGGGATCGATGATTTTAGCGTCTCCTTTTGTTTGCCGTAATTATGTATTTGAGGTAGATGCCTGAGCAATAAGGCTTCCGGCTTGCTTGCGTCTTAAAGCCTAGACTTTGCGCTTCGGGAAGGGTGTAGGATGAATGCGAATAATGCTAAGCTTTTGACGGACAGCCGAGCGTGCGCATTCTTTGAAGACGCCGCGAATAAGCTTCGCACCCATTTCGAGCGCCAAGTGCTCGCGGCGCTGCCGGATTTTGCGCGCCGAGCGCTCGAAAGCGAGTTGAACGCATTCTCCAAATTGTCGGGCGCTGATCCTGTGCCGCCATTGGCGGAAGTCTCGCTCATGCGCGCGGAACAATGCGCCCATGACTTGCTGAGCATGAATTACGAAGGCGCCGCCCATTCATTTTTCCAGCGCTGTGTCAGCGAAGCGTCGGCGGAGATTGCTGCGGCGGTGATCGCCGCATCGGGGCAGGGCGGAAATATCGTGATTTTTCCGATGCCTTCCAGCAGAGTGGCGGTTGGCCGCACGCTATAGCTTTCCTGCGAGATTCCGTCTGCACCCGGCTGCGTCGGAGCCAGCTCAAAGCGCTCGGTCAGTCAGCGCTCTGAAGCGAGCCAGTATCATTGGCGCGGCGCCTTGTTACGGCCGACACGCCGCCGTACGAACGGGTGGCGGCGCGAGCTACGTGTGGAGAGCGGGAATGAAGGGAAAGATCGACGCCTATCTGCTCGAGGAGCTTCATCGCGAGTTGAGCGATATCGAGCAGTATGACGTCGATCCGCGCACGCGTTTCCTTTACGGGAAGGCGCTGGAGTTCTATTGGACGCTCTCGCGCCTCTTTGGTCTTGGCCGCCTGCATGACGGGCGCTGGCGCGAGCCGGATGCGGTCAAAGCGCAGGCGCTGCGCACGCGGATTGAAGGCGACATTCCGGCGCCGGCGGCGCGCGATCGTCTGCTCATCGATATGACGGCGACGCATCGCTTTCGCGGCCATACGGGCGTCCAGCGCGTCGTGCGCGAAATCGCGCGCGCCTGCGTTGAAAGCGGCGAAGCGCTTCCGGTCTATCTTGAAGGAGGCCGGCTCTACGGCCATTTCAAGCATGACAATTTGCCGGACGCGGTTGAACTGCAATCGGGCGACAGACTGCTCTTGCTCGATTCAGGATGGGGCTTCGTCGAGGAATATCCGCCGCTTTTGAGCGCAGCGCATGATGCTGGCGCCGAAGTCGTCGGCTGCCTCTATGATCTCATCCCCTTGCGTTATCCCGCCGCCACCGCCTTAAAGAACAGCGCGCCCTTCGCGTCCTGGTTCGAGAAGGTTCTGCTGCAATGCGACGCCATCGTCTGCATCTCGCAAAGCGTCGCGCAGGACCTTGTCGCCTATGTGCGGGAACAGCATCTCGCGACTCCCGCGAATATGCGGATCGGCTGGTGGCCGCTTGGCGCCGATTTTGGCGCGAGCGCTCAGGAAGCGCCCTCAAAGGCCGCCGAGCGCATCGCTTCAGCGCCGGCGCCGTTCTTCATGAGCGTCGGCACGCTCGAGCCGCGCAAGGCCTATCCCATCGCTTTGGATGCGTTTGAACGTCTTTGGTCGGAGGGCTGCGAGACGCGCTACGTCATCGTCGGCCGGCCGGGTTGGAACACGCGGGCGTTGCAGCGCCGAATCCGGCGACACAGCGAATATGGGCGCCGGCTGTTCTGGCTCGACAATGCGAGCGACGCCGATCTTTCGCATCTCTATCCGCGGGCGCGCGGCCTGATCTTTCCGTCCTTCGTCGAAGGCTTCGGCATGCCGCTCATCGAAGCGGCGCATCACGGCGCGCGAGTGATCGCGAGCGACATTCCAGTCTTTCGCGAAGTCGGCGGCGACGGGGCTGTCTATTTCGATGTGCTCGACGCGCAGGCGCTGGCCGAGCGCTTGCGCGAAGCGCTCTTTGAAACGAGAAACGTCAAGCCTCCAACGGTCACGACCTGGCGACAGTCGGCCGCGCGCCTCGTCTCAATGGTGCGGGGCGATCACTATCAGATCGACGCCGTCGAACTGGCCAAGGTTTTGGAGCCCGCGGAATGAAGGCGCGGGTCGCCGCGTTGCCTCAACCGCCGCTTCCGCCTATCTTCCGCGCGACTGAAGCTCTGTGAGGGCTTTTCTTTGCTCTCGCGAAGGGACCTAGCGTCGATGACCGCCAGCCTTTCCGTCTGCATTCCCATCTATAATTTCGCGAAATTCATTCCTGAAACTCTGGATTCGATCCTCGGTCAGGACGGCGGGGATGACGTGCAGATCGTCATTCTCGACGGCGCTTCGACCGACAACACCGCGGAAATTCTCGCGGGCTACGAGCGCAAGCATCCGAATATCAAATATGTGCGCCAGCCTCAGAAAGGCGGCATCGACCGCGACATGGCGAAATCCGTCGAGCCCGCGACCGGCGACTATTGCTGGCTGTTCAGCGGCGACGACATCATGCGGCCGGGCGCGCTGCGTCGCGTGCTCAACGAAATTCAAAGCGGCCATGATCTCTATTTGTGCAAGCACATGGAGTACATCGCCGATAGAGAAGAATGGATCGAGTGGCCGACGGTCGATGCGCCGGATGGCGCTGTTTTTGAGCTTTCGGACGAGCGGACGCGACATGAATATTTTAGACGCGCGGCAAACACCGAGGCGTTTTTCAGCTTCATTGGCGGATTGGTCGTTCGCCGCGAAAAATGGAACAGCGTTCCCCTTAACGAAGAATTCGTCGGCAGTTGCTGGGCGCATGCCGCGCGCTTGTTTGAATTGATGCGTAGCGGCCTCAGCGTCAAATGCCTTTCCGGAGCGCTGCTCGACCGGCGCCCCGATAACGACTCATTCGCGGCCGGCGGCATGGTGAATCGATACCGCTTAGCGATCGACGGCTTTCACAAGATCGCCGATCATTTTTTCGGACATGGCAGCGTCGAGGCTTTCCAGGTGCGCCGCGTCATTCGCGTCGAATTCCATCCTTTGGCGATGCTGCTCGGCAAATTCATGTGCTCGGTCAATCCGGCGGGCGAAAGCCGCGCGATGATGGATCGTCTCATGCGTGCCGCCTATTGCGATCTGACTCTCGCCAACCTCAGGGCGAAATTCGCCTACGCCACGACATCGCCGAGGCGCTTCAGACGCCAACAACCGGAGCTATGCGCGCGTCACGAGCGGAAGTTTAGGAGCGAACGCCAATCGCGGGGAGAGGCGGCAGGACTCAGCGCAACATGAAAGCAAGTGATGCGGGTTCTCCAAGAGGCGGATAATGCGCTAAATTCGGCGCGTCGCTTTCCAGCGCAATCGCTCTCTGGGAGTGGCGATTACCGCAACCATATGCCGCTGGCTTTCTCGATGGCGATCTAATGACTCAAAAAGTAGTCTATGCGCTGACCTCGGCGAGCGAAGATTTCTACTCCGTTTTGACGCGCGTCTCGGCCGCAGCGTTGAGAGCGAGTAATCCAAACGTAAAAATTGTCGTCGCCAGCGATCCGCAAACGTATCAGGCTCTGCAATCAGGTTCGGACCCGCTCCTGAACGAGATCGACGAACTCATAAGAATCGAGACGCCCTCCGGCGAAAGCAGCTTTCGCAACCGCTGGGTGAAGACAAGGCTGCGTTCCGCGATCGATGGAAAGTTCCTCTTTCTCGATAGCGATACGCTCGTGAAAGCCGATATCTCCGAAATATTTGCGATCGACGCCGACATCGCCGGCGCCGCCAATCATTCGGCCCGCCTCTATGAAGAGCAAATATGGGTGGAGGACCGGAAGGCTTTCGAAACGATGGGCTGGGAAGTTCATCCGGAGATCTACATAAATGGCGGCGTGATATTTTATAACGACACCAAAAAGGCTTTCGCGTTTGGAGAAGAATGGCACAAGCTTTGGCGCTCTTCCTTTGAAAAACTAAATAGGTACCGCGATCAGCCTGCGCTTAACGCGTCATTGAAGGCGGCGCAGCCGGAATTATTCGTATTGGACAATAGTTACAACGCGCAATTCAAGGTCTATCCGTCGGTCGCGAAAAACGCGAAAATCTTGCACTATTATTCTGCAAATAATGATGAGACGCACACCGCTTTCGAAGCGGCCGTGATGGAAGTTCTCCACGGCGGTCAGCTCACGCAAGCAACCATATCGAAAATGCTGAAAAGCGAGCATCCTTGGAGAAACAATACCATTTGGGACAGAGTTCTCGCAAGACGACTGCTGCGACAACGACGTTATGAGGGCATTGCCTGGAGTTGGCTTCGTAAGACTCGCCAATGACAAATATTGGCTGATCGCCAGTAGGTGAACGACAGTTAAATTTTGTGCGGTTCCCGAGCGCTTGCCGGATGCGCATGTCAAATCTTTAGCGTTTTTATCGAGGCTTGTATCCGAGTCTCTCCAAAAGCCGTACCGCTTTACGGGCAAAGATCGTAGTCTGCACGTCGCCCGGGTGGCCATCCGCCGGATTCGCCCAGTACGATCTCGGTCTTGGAGCGCGACCAAAAATGGTCTCCTGCTCGTCGAACGTGTTCTCAAATATTAGGTTATACTTTAGCATTGTTTGCTCAACTCGTGTCCATCTGAGTCGTTCCTCCTTCGTCGTCTCGTTGGGCGTTAGTAAAAATCCGAAGGGATGTCGAGCGATCGCTGCGAAATCGACAATTGCCGACTCCCAAAGACGGTAGATGTCGTCTTCATAAATTCGCTTCGTCCAACTGTCATAGCTGTAAGAGATTATCGGCGGATGCTCGAGAGAGCCAGTTGTTGGGGCTTTGGCGGCGAGGTAATTCTTTACGAATTGATCAATATAATCGAAAGCATAGGATCTGTTTAAAATATCCTTGTATTTATACAGTTTTAGCATATACGGTAGAGAATATAAATCCGTCAAATGAAATGGCATGATCGTTGGAGCGTAATCATGTGTGAGAAACTTGCCGATTGGATGCGGATCATTGCTCACAAGCCCGATCACCAAGTAGTCAAACTTCATCTCACGCAAATGTTCGTAATAAAATCCGAAATAGTCGAGGCTGCTCCATCCGTTCTTGCCAAAGGGATAGACCTCGCAATCGCTCAAATTCTGCAACTTAGCCGGCCATCGAACTTCTGGAGGGAGGCCGTCTCCCCAGACATAGCTGTCGCCCAAGACCACAATCTTGCATTTCTTGCTGTCTCGTAATTTCTCGATAAGATCGGGGACCTCGACATCGGTTCGAAAGCCATTGGCGTCAAGAAAGCCGAGTTTGTCGATGCGCTGATCTTCAAGTTTCAAGTGCTGGGGGATGTAAGAAGGAGCCGGATTTTGCGCCTGGTCAAATATCTGAGTCGTCCTCAGAACCATTTCAAATATTGCCAATGCAAAAATCGCTATGCCGAAAAAAACGACGAGATTAACGAGCGCTAGTTTTGCGAGCGCCTTGAAATTCATCTCCTCTGCTCACTGGCCGCATTGCCGCGGTCAAACCGAATGCCACGAATGGCGTTGGCGGCAGAACTGATCATCGGAGGTCAAAGCATCTCCTTGGACTTCCAACCATAACAATGAATGACTAATGTGGCAATGGAGACGAACGAAGGAAGGCTGGCTGCCGCAAGATCGCTCGGCGTTATTATCGTAGCGCCTCGGGCGTACATGATCTTTGGTTCGCCGATCAGCGAAAGGCATCAGGCGACCCGGCGGGGCGGGAGCGCAGGTTGGGGGGCGCTAACCCCCGGCAGGTGAAAGATTTAAAACGGATTGTGCAATTTAAGCTTGTTTGTCGATCCACGTGCTATAGTGAGTTTGGAGGCCGTCAGGCGTTATTCGAGCACGGGTCGACTATACAATGTGTGGCTTTATCTGGGCAAAGCTTCCTCAGCGTCCCACGGAAGAGCAGGTTTCGTCATCTGCTAAATTCATTGCCTCCAGAGGGCCTTCCTATTCGTCGTTTGACGTACGCCAAAACAAGAATTCATATATATATTCCGCACATTTTCTTTTGGATGTTTCCGGCGCCGCCGCAAAACAGCCGGCGCACTTTCCTGACGCGTCTTCCGCCGAATTGTCGCTTCTATTCAATGGCGAAATATACAATTATAAAGACCTTCAGCCCGGCGCGAGCAGCGATACCGAAGCTTTGCTTCCCTTGTTTTCGCGATTTGGCGCCGAGCTATGGGCGCGACTTGACGGCGAATATGCGATCGTCATCCATGACTGGAAGCAAAACCGGCTGCATATCGCCGCCGATCAATTTCTGACAAAGCCCATCGCCATCGCCTATGATGTGGAGACCGGCGCGTTCGGCGTCGCCTCCTATCCTTCAGCGTTGGAGGCGTTGGGCTTCAAGTCTTCTTCTTATTTTCAACCGAACGCCTATGCCGAATTCGATCTCGACGTCCCCTTGGCCTGGGCCGACGCGCTGAGGTCCACGAAAGAGAAGAGCGCCTATCATTACGATTTGGCGCAATTCGACACGACCTTCTTGAATTGGGAGACGGCCTTTTTGCGGTCCGTAAAAAAGCGGGCGACTCACGGGACGCTGCCGATTTTCGTACCGCTTTCTTCAGGCTATGATTCGGGCGCAATTTGTCTCGCGCTCAATTTGCTCGGGCTTCCCTATTCCACGATCACGATCAATTCTTCGGAGAATGACGAGGTCATAGCTCGAAGAATTAGAATCAACAAAAAGAGCGGCTGCGTAAAAGCAATCCAGCGGCGCCCGCTGTCGCCCCGCCAAAGGCAGGCGATCAAGCATTCGATAGCCAGAGATTGCGAACCCTTGAAATATTTTCACGCCGACGAAACGCTGTTGAGCGACGGGGGAGCGCTTGGCGCATATCACGTCGCGGAAATCGCAAAGAAAAATGGCACATATGTTTGCCTGTCGGGATGCGGGGCCGACGAGATCATCTCGGACTATGGCTACAACGGCACGAAGATTTACGACCATTCCGAATTCGGAGGCCTTTATCCAGATGACCTGAGAGGGTTCTTTCCCTGGAAAAAAGTGTACGGGGACACTATGAGAAGCTACCTGTTCAAGGATGAATATATATTCGGGGTTTTCGGCATTGAAGGACGCTATCCATTTCTCGATCCCGCTGTCGTCCAGGCTTTCTTGAGTCTCACGCCCGCTTTGAAAAATTCGAGATATAAGGCGCCGATCGCCGCCTTCTTGGAACGACACGGCTATCCGTTTGAACCGGACGTTAAAAGAGGCTTTTCGCCTTCCGACCATCGGATTGACGAGTCCTTGACCGGGCGTTTGAGGGAGAAGTTCGATTTGATCCGGCGATATGTCCCGGGCTTCAGGGATCGGATATAGCTGAACGGTCGCGAAGCGCGCCGACCGCCCGGCCCTTCCCTTCGCGGAATGCGGGGCTCCGCGCTATCGGCGCAAAAAATGCTTCATCGCCCACATCATGACTGTAGCGGTCCCAATTTTCGGACCCCGATTTCGAGCCTCCCAGAGATAAGAGCCAATTTGGTAGGGCCGAAGGTAAGGAATAACGCGCCAAAACGCACAAAGCAGCGGCCATTCTACGTGGGCCTCCTGCGCCGCTTGCCAAAATTGCCGTTCCCATGGCCCAGGAAGGACATTTGAACGCCATGGCTTGACGCCAGCATAATGTATGATCCACGGCTCTTTATAGAGAGCGATCACTGTCTCGATTTGCGCGGGCAGGCGCTGATGAAATTCCTTGAATAGAATGTCCTGAATTGCGTTCCACCTTGGGTCGAGTTCGACGAACGCGCCGGCTACCGCGAAATTAAGCGCGTCCTGATCATTAAAAATCGCACGACTTAACTCATTGGCTAAAGCTTCTCGCGCGAGTTGGGCGATCCCGAGGGAGCGGAATTTCACCAGATCGATAAGAAGCGCGCCCGCGTTGAAATATCGACGAGGGTTGGAAAGTCTTATCGTATCCTTGAGATAATCGCTGATCAGCATGGTCGCCCCTTGCACGGGCAGCGGCTCGTCGCGAAGCAGCCGGATCAAGAGGCCATAGTCTATGACGGCGCCAAGCGCGCAATCGCCGAGGTCGGCATAAAACAGGGGCGCAATGTCTCGCGTGACGAGCATGTCCGTATCGAGATACAGCACCCGCTCGACGCCTTCCAATATATCGGGGAGGCTCAGCCGGGCATATGTGACGGTCGTTTGCGGTCCGTGCGTGTTAAATCGTCCGTAGCAATCCGTGACGTCTATGAATTTTACGGTAAGTCCCGGCGCATCGCGGAGTTCGCGCGGTGCGAGATGTAACGGTCCTTCATGGAGAGCGTGCAAAACCACATGGTGGGATGACGTATGCTGAATGCTTTTCGCCAGCACAATGAAAGGTAATTCGTAATTGCGATCGAAACAGCACGCTACATGAATCGTCGAATTCGAATTAGACGTCACGCGCGGCTCCTAAATGATCTCGATCTCCGGGAAGGGGAAGATCATCTTGCCGCCGCTGGCGAGATA
The DNA here is from genome assembly GCF_051062815.1 of Methylocystis sp. Classification (GTDB taxonomy): domain Bacteria; phylum Pseudomonadota; class Alphaproteobacteria; order Rhizobiales; family Beijerinckiaceae; genus Methylocystis. The sequence goes on from NZ_JBPFDU010000074.1 coordinate 202,824, forward strand.
TTCCTGCTCCCGCGCCAATATCCCGTCCTTGAAATGCCAGGGCAGCACGAGGAAGTAATCCGGCTTCATGGCGCGCGCGTCCGCCTCTGAGACGATCGGGATATGTGAGCCGGGCGTGAAGCAGCCGAATTTGTCTGGATTGACCTCGGCGATCGCCTCGACGAGGTCGGGGCCGATGTCGCAGAATTGCAGCACCACATTGCCCTTGGTCGAGGCGCCGTAGCCGAGGATCCGCTTGTTGTCGTCCTTGAGCGCGCGCAGCAGCCGGCGCAAATCCTCGCGATGGCGGAACACGCGGTCTTCGAATTCGCGGTAAGGGCGAGGCGTATTCAGCCCCATCCGCTCCTCTTGCGCCAGCAGCCAGTCGATCACCGCGAGATTGCGCTTGCGCTGCGCGTTCTTGTGGCCGGCGGTGACGGCGAAACTGCCGCCGTTGACCGCATTCATCTGCACGTCGAGAATCTCGAGATCGGCCGCATCGAGAATTTTCTCGATGACCCCCAGTGAGTAATATTCGATATGCTCATGGCAGATCGTGTCGTAGGAGGTGAGCCGCAGCATTGACGGCATATAGCTCTGCTCGAAATGCCACACGCCGTCGGGCGCAAGCGCCTTGGCGACTTCGCGGGCGAACCAGACGGGATCGTCGAGATCGTAGAACATCGCGATCGACGTGACGATCTTCGCCCGCTTCGGCGAGAGCTTTTCAAACGCCTGCGAAGAGAAGAACTCCGGCGCGAGCTTGATCTCATCAGGATAATATTGTCGGAACTTGGCGCCGGTGGGATCGATCCCGATGCGCGTCAAGCCCGACGTTGTATAGGCCTTGAGGGACGTCGCGTCGTTTGAGCCGATGTCGAGCACCGCGTCGCCGGGCTTGAGATCGGCGAATCGCTCGAGATGGGCGATCTTCTGGGTCAGGTGTCGCACCATCGACTGATTGAGGCCCGAGCGATAACCGTAGTTCTCGCCATACATCTCGCTTGCTTCATAGCTGTGTGCGAGCTGCAGCAGGCCTGAATCAGGGCACCAGACGAGCTCCAGCGGGCCGACCGTGACAGGCGTTTCGCGAGAGCTCGGAAAAACGCCCGTGAGCGCCTGGTCGCCGAGCGCCAGAACCGAGACGAGATTGGTGGAGCCGCTAACGCGGCACTTCGTGATTCTCTTCGTCATTGTCCAATTTCCCGGCGCATTCGCGAATGAACGTCCGCAGCCTTAGAGGCTTTGCGGGCAAGCCAGAAAGCCCTTCCATGGATGGTTTGTTGCAACTTAGCGAAGTCTTGGCCCGAAGACGGCGAGAGTGTCAATCGCCGCGTCAGAACGGGTGATACTGATACAGCCAATTTTCCGAAAGCACGTCATCGCCGTTCTTGAGGAACAGGCGCATCTCCACAGGCTCGGAGCCTTCGACGGTGAGGTCGAATTGCGCCCGCCAATGGCCCGGCACATTGTCAAAAACCGCTTCGGTGAACACGTAGGAGAATGTTCCGCGGGAAGCCCATAACACCGGTTCGGGCTTCACCCCGAAGGGGAGCTTGGCGAGGGGCTCGCCCAGAAACTCCACCATAAACTTGCGGACGCCCTTGGGCCGCGGCCTGCCGGGCTGGCCGCCGTTGCCGAGCCTCGTCGCGACGCAGCGCGCGAGCTTGGTCGGATAGGGCTCGTCCGCAAGCCAATGCAGCCGATAGGAATATTGGAAGGAGGCGCCGGGAACGGCGGGCTTCTCGGGCGCCCAGATGACCACGATATTATCGTGGATCTCGTCGTCCGTCGGGATTTCGATGAGTTGAATCGCGCCCTTGCCCCAGTCACCCTTGGGTTCGATCCAGACGCTCGGACGGCGATCGTAAAAGACGTTGTCGAGATAATGGTCGTAATTGCGGTCGCGCTGCATCAGGCCGAAGCCCTTGGGATTGGTGTCGCCAAACGCCGACGCCATGACCCGGTTCGGATTGTTCAACGGCCGCCACAAGCGCTCGCCCGCGCCGGTCCACATGCTGAGCCCGTCGGAATCATGCACTTCCGGCCGCCAATCGATCGCCGTCGGCTTTGCGGTCTCCGAGAACCAGAACATCGAGGTGAGCGGCGCGACGCCAAAGCGCGTGAAGGCGCCGCGCAGATACAGCGAGCAATCGATGTCCATGACGACGCCCTTGCCGCGCGTCATCAGGAAGCGATAGGCGCCCACGATCGACGGCCCTTCGAGCAGCGCATGCAGGACGACGCCGTCGGCGGTCTCCGGGCCGATGTAAATTTCAGTGAAATCAGGGAATTCTTCATTCGATCCCGCCTGCCAGGTGTCGAGCGCGACGCCGCGCGCCGACATGCCATACTGGCGCAATTCGCCGATCGCGCGGAAATATGACGCGCCCAGAAACGCCACCCAATCGTTCTTCTTCCAGTCGAGCGCGCCGTCCTTGGCCTCCTGAATGCGAAATCCCGCGAAGCCGGCGCCGGGCGGCAGTTGGCGGGCGATCGAATCCGCCGGCATATTGAAGTAGCTCGTATCGTAAAGAACCTCGCGCGCCTCGCCGTTTTCAACGACATTCATGCGCACGGCCTTCTTGAAGAACATCCCAAGGTGGAAGAACTCGATGGGGAAGCGGTCCTTGGTGTCGGCGAAAAGCGCGTGATCGGTGTTGTAGGTGATCTGTCCCCACTTCTCGTAGTCGATCTGCGAGGTGATCTCGGGGGCGGGGATATTCGGCTTGCGGTAAGGCTGTTTGACGAGGCGCTGCGCCGTCTGCTTGAGCGTCTCGAAGGAGAATGGCCGCGCTTCGCCGAGCCGGAGATTGGAGACGCTCGCCGCCGCGCTGCGAGGCGCGCTTACGGCGCCCAAGGCGCTCGTCGCCGCCGCCGCCTTGATAAACGAGCGACGATCCTGCTTCTCGACCATCTCGGCGTCCTTGTTGCGAAGTTTGGGAGATGCGCGCTTGGATCTGCCGCCGCCGCGAGCCTGTCGGGGGGCGCGAGACATTAAGGCGCAGGACCTTAATTAGCCGCGAATCGGCTCATTGCGGAGGGCGGTCCGCATGAAGAAATAGAGTCCGACGAGCCCCGCGAGGGAGAAGATGATTTCGAGCGAGCGGCTGATGAGGGGATCGAGCTGAAAAAGGCCGCCCAACGCCCAGCCGGCGGCCCAGGATGCGCCGACAAGCTCGGTGCCGACCAAGATCGCCACGGCGACGAGCGTCGACAGGCGCAGATAATTGATGGGCTTCTGGCTCATGACGTCATTCTCGAGCTCAACCCCTTAACAGGCGGCCGACGCCGCGCTCGCGACGTGCTATAGCAAAGGCAGCTGCAAGGCAAGCCGGACGGGCCGCGCCGCGGTGCGCCGACGAGCGCGAAGTCACGGATCTCGAACGCTAATTGATGCGCGACGCGATCGCGCGCCGCTTCCCGCAGTCTTTCCGCTTGTATGTTTTGGCGTCGCAATGATAATCGGCGCCGCCGAAGGCGCGGCGCGCTCGCCACGTCGCGAATTCGAAAGGGTGACGCTTGTTCCAAGGCGCCAGCAAGAGCTATCTGAACCGCAAGTCCGTCCACAAGATCATCGCCGATCACGACGCTGCCGGAGGAGACGGCCTCAAGCGCGCGCTCGGCTGGGCGTCGTTGATGTCGCTTGGAGTCGGCGGAATTATCGGCGCCGGCATTTTCGTGCTGACCGGCACGGCGGCGGCGAGTTACGCCGGGCCCGGCGTCATGATCTCCTTCATGCTGTCGGGGCTCGCCTGCGCCTTCGTCGCGCTCTGCTACGCGGAACTTGCGTCGCTTATTCCCGTCTCGGGGAGCACCTACACTTATACGTATGTGACGCTCGGCGAGATTTTCGCCTGGATCATCGGCTGGAATCTGGTGCTCGAATATGCCGCCGGCGCGGCCACGGTCGCGGTCGGCTGGGCCGGCTATTTCAATCGCGTCATGCAAGGGCTCGGCATACATGTGCCGCCCGAATTTACGACCGCCTTCTTTGCCGATCCGACCGCGCACGGGGCGCCGCCCGGCGCCGTGCATGGGTTGTTCAATGTTCCCGCCGCCGGAATCGTGCTGCTGCTCACCGCGCTGCTCGTGCGCGGCACGTCCGAGTCGACGCTGTTCAATAACGTCATCGTCGCCATCAAGGTCACTGTCGTGCTGATGGTGATCGTGTTTGGCGCTGCGCATATCGACCAAGCCAATTGGTCGCCGCTCATTCCGGAGAACGCGGGCGAGTTCGGAACTTACGGCTGGAGCGGCGTCGTGCGCGGCGCTTCGGTGGTATTCTTCGCCTACATCGGATTCGACTCAGTCTCGACCGCGGCGCAGGAAGCGCATAATCCACAGCGGGACGTGCCGATCGGCATCATCGGCTCGCTCATCATCTGCACGATTCTCTACATCGCCGTGGCGGCGGTGGCGACCGGCGTCGTCAACTACAAGGAGCTGGGCGTTCCGGACCCGATGGCGCTGGTCATGGACCGCACCGGCGTCTCGTGGCTCGCCTGGGCGGTGAAGCTCGGCGCGCTGGCCGGACTGACGACGGCGATTCTGGTGCTGCTCTACGGGCAGACGCGCATCTTCTTCGCCATGGCGCATGATGGCCTGCTGCCTCCGATCTTTGCGAGGCTTCACCCGGCATGGCGCACCCCCGCCGTAAGCCAGATCCTCGTCGGCGTGGTCGTGGCGCTCGCGGCGGGTCTGTTGCCGCTCGATATTCTCGGCGAAATGGTGAGCATCGGGACTCTGGCGGCTTTCGCGCTCGTCTGCTTGGCGGTGCTGCGCCTGCGTCGAATGCACCCGGAACTCCGCCGCCCGTTCCGCGCGCCCGGGATTCCATGGTTGCCGGTCGCCGGCATTTTGTCCTGTTTCGCTTTGATGGTCGCGCTTCCGCTCGACACTTGGCTGCGGCTGCTGATCTGGACCGTCATCGGCGTCGCCATCTACCTCTTTTATGGCATTAAGTACGCCAAACGCCTCCATTAGGCGGCTGGCGCGACTGTATTGACGTCGTGAAAGCGCGGACGGGGGAACCCTTGGCCGCCGGCGAGGTTACGACTTAGTCCCGATCCTTCGTCGCAGCGAAGCGATCGGGCGTGACCTTTCGGAACGTCAATCGGGGTTCTCGCGATATGAATGCGCCGGCGATCGTCTGGTTTCGCAATGACTTGCGCATCTCTGACAATCCGGCGCTTTTGGCGGCTGCACGATCGGGAGCGCCGCTCGTCGCTCTGTACATCCTCGACGATGAAAGTCCTGGAGAATGGCGCACCGGCGCCGCGGCGCGGTGGTGGCTGCACCATTCTCTCAGAGCGCTGTCCCAGAGCCTCGCCGGCAGGGGCGTGTCGCTGACCCTGCGCCGCGGGCGCGCGCCCTACGTCTTTGAGCAGATCGTCGCCGAAACCGGCGCCGGCGCCGTCTTCTGGAACAAGCTTTACGAGCCTTGGGCGATCCGACGTGACGCCGAGCTCGAGGCGCAGCTGCGCGACGATGCAGTAGAAGCCCATTGTTTCCATGAGTCGGTGCTTTTTGAGCCGGAGACGCTTCCCACCAAAGAGGGCGAGAGCTTCCGCATGTTCACGCCTTTTTGGCGGGCCTGCCTCGCCTCGCCGCCGCCGGAACGCCCCCTTCCGGCGCCCGAAATTCTGCACGCCGCGCCGCTTCCGCCCGACAGCGACGATCTCGACGCTTGGCGGTTGCTGCCCCAGAACCCCGATTGGGCGATCGGCATGCGCAAGGTCTGGCTCGTCGGCGAGACGGCGGCGCGCGCCGAGCTTGCAGACTTCGCGCGCCACCATGTCGGCGACTACAAGGTCGAACGCGACTTCATGGGCCGCGTCGGCGTCTCCAGGCTTTCCCCGCATCTGCACTTTGGCGAATTGTCGCCGCGCGAAGTCTGGCATGCGATCAGCGAGCCTCAGAGCATCGGCGGCGAAGCCTATCTGAGGGAGCTTGGCTGGCGGGAATTCTGCCATCACTTGCTGATCTCCAACTGGGACCTGCCGGACCGCCCTTTGGATCGGACCTTCGAGCGCTTTCCCTATCGCGACGACGAGACGTCGCTCGACGCTTGGCGGAACGGTCAGACCGGCTATCCGCTCGTCGACGCGGCGATGCGCGAATTGTGGATCACGGGCTGGATGCATAATCGCGCGCGTCTGGTTTCGGCGAGCTTCCTGATCAAGCATTTGCTCATTGACTGGCGGAAGGGGGAGCGCTGGTTCTGGGACACGCTGGTCGACGCCGATCTCGCCAACAACAGCGCCAACTGGCAGTGGGTGGCGGGCTGCGGCGCCGACGCCGCGCCTTACTTCCGCATCTTCAATCCCGCGCTTCAGGGTGAAAAATTCGATCCGGACGGCGCTTATGTGCGCCGTTACGTGCCGGAGCTCGCGGGGCTCGACGTCCGCTACATTCATCGTCCGTGGGCGGCGCCAGACGACGTCTTGCGCGCGGCCGGCGTCGTGCTTGGCGTCACCTATCCCCATCCGATCGTCGACCATGCCGAGGCGCGGGAGCGGGCGCTCGCCGCTTTCGAGTCGATGCGGAGCCAGGCGTCGATGCGATCCGCATAGCGGCGTTGCGAGGAGGCGAAGCCTCGCTCGCAAACATGGATAATTGGCTTCGCTGCGCCAGAACGACGCGAGCGCTCGCCAACGTCGCCGCGACCCGGTAAAGCCGGCGGCATGTCTCACGCCGTTCATCCCTTCGAAGAAATCCGTATCCTGCTGGCGGCTCTGCCCGGCCCCGATCTGCAAGCCGCGGAGGCGGTCCGCGCGCGCGACGGTCGGCTCACCAAGCCGCCCGGCGCGCTCGGTCGTCTCGAAGAGATCGTCGAATGGCTCGCAGCCTGGCAGGGCAGGGCGGAGCCCGCGATCGAGCGCCCGCTCGTCGCGGTTTTCGCCGCCAATCACGGCGTCGTGGCGCAGGGCGTTTCGGCTTTCCCGGCGAGCGTCACGCAGCAGATGGTGGCGAATTTTCTCGCTGGCGGCGCGGCGATCAATCAGATCTGCAAGTCCTATGGCGTCGGCCTGAAGGTCTATGAGCTGGCGCTCGAACGGCCGACGGCCGACTTTACTGTGGCGCCGGCCATGGACGAGCGCGAGGCGGCGGCGACCTTCGCCTATGGGATGGAGGCGATCCAGGGCGATATTGATCTCCTCGCCCCTGGCGAGATGGGCATCGGCAATACGACGAGCGCGGCGGCGATCTATGCCGCGCTTTACGGCGGGCCGGCGTCGCGCTGGACAGGACGCGGCACGGGCCTCGACGACGCCGGACTTTCGCGCAAGAACGCCGCGATCGACGCCGCGCTGACGCTGCATGCGCCGCATCTCGCCGATCCTCTAGAAATCCTGCGCCGGCTCGGCGGCCGGGAGATCGCGGCGATGATGGGCGCCATCGCCGCCGCGCGGCTCAACCGCATTCCCGTGGCGCTTGACGGTTATGTCGCCTGCGCCGCCGCCGCGCTGCTCCATGCGATCGCGCCCGAGTCGATCGCGCATTGCCTGGCGGGCCACGTCTCGGCGGAGGGGGCGCATCGCGACGTTCTGACGCGGCTTGGCAAGCGCCCGCTGCTCGATCTCGACATGCGGCTTGGCGAAGGCTCGGGCGCGGCGCTCGCCATCGGCCTGATCAAAGCGGCGCTCGCGTGTCATAGGGATATGGCGACTTTTGAGAGCGCGGGCGTTTCGGAAAAATCGGAATGATTCACGGAGGGCGGCTTTCACTCAAGAAACTGTCACATCCGCAGCGCATTGAATGTCAAAACCGACCCCTGAGGAGCGCGGTTGCATGAACTCCAATCTTACATCCGCCTACGCGGCCGTGATCTTGATGGCGGCGCTTGCGGCGGCGCTGCCCTTTCATCTCAGTCGGATCCTGGGTCCGCAGCGGCTGCTTCACGCGGCCTATGCCGCCGCCGCCCTGGGGCTGTTTTATCTACTGGGGGCGACCGCCTTCGGCTGGACGTTCGACCGGCAAGGCGCGCTGCTCTGGGCCTATCTGGCGCTTTTCTTTCTAGCGGCGGTGGTTGCGGCGCGTCGGCGGATGACGCTCGGCGCGATTGGGCTGCCCTGGCTTTCGGCGCTGATCCAGCTCGGCGTCATCGCTTATATGTTTGCGCCGGATTCGTTTCGAAAGCCGCCGGTGACGGCGGCGCTGTTCCTGTATTTCATATTCGAGGCGCTCGTCTGGCTGCGCGGCCGCGAGGCGCAGGAGCCGGCAGAGTCCCTGGGAGCGAGCGATCGCGCGCTGCCGCCGCTGTTCCCGCCCCTGCGCCGTCGGGGTTTCGCAGAAGCCTCACTGGCGGCCGCGGCGATCGCCATCGCCTTTCTGCTCGTCGCTGGGCCGCAAGCGGCGCATATCGATCCGGAAGCGGATTCGGCGTCGCAGCAGGAGGCGCAGACTGAAGAAACCGCTGCGAGCAGCGACGCGCCGATTGGCGAGGAGCCTGTTTCAGAGGCGAATCCATCTGCAACCAAGGAAGAGCCGAAGACAGGGAGCCGAGAAAGCGAGCCGGCTGAAACCGCCCCGCAAGTGGCCGGCAATGCGCCCGTCGAGCCCCCGCCGACTGCGGCGAAGGACCCAGGAATCTATACGGCGCGCGCAGGCGATACGTTTAAATCCATCGCCAAACGTCTCTATGGCGCAACAAGCAAATGGCGCGCGATCGCCGAACTCAATCCCGACCTGAAGTCGAAAAAGCTGCGCGCCGGTCAACTCGTCAACCTGCCGCCGGCGCCGGCGCCGGCGCGGTGAGGCGAGGAAGGGTTCGAATTCTCGGCGGCTCCTGTCGAACCGCCGAGACGTCTCTGATTTTGCGATTGCCGATCGGCTCCGCGCCAAATCAGCACATGCAGAGCGCTTCTGAGGCCTGATCGTTCCAACGGTCGCCGACGTAACGGTAGCTTCTGTTGGAGCGAAATCTCGCGCCGCCCTGATTGACGTGCTGCCACAACGTGAGCGTGCATCCGTTCTTCACGCGGAAAGACGAGACGTGATCGTTCCAAGACGGATTGTAAATCGTGCTCTCGCACCCGCCGCCGTGACCATTCGTCGTGCATCCGAGGCTTTCGCCGCGCACCATCTTCATCCGCTCGAAATTGTGGAGCGTGTAGCCGGAGCCGCCATAGTCTCGATGCTGGAAAATCCGGCAGGTCGCTTGCGCGCTGGCCGGAAAAAACAAGAGGGCCGCCGTGAGGGCGGCCGCTGTATAGCAAGCCTTCATCTCAAACTCTCCGAAAAAGAAATTTAAATAGTCCGCATCTCCCGGTTAACGTGCCGCGTTCTGATTGGTTCCGCGTCCCAAATCACGCTGCATTTGGGCGGCATCGCCCAAATGCAGATAAATTGATCGACTCCCAAAGTTTAGAGCGCGCTCTACGCGAACCGGTTCCCACTTTTTCGCAGCGCGCTCTATGCGACCGCGGTTGCGAACCGCAGCGTCTCCTGCTCGGTCATGACGGCGTCGAGCCGCTGGTCATGCGGTTCGATCGGCACATGGTCGGCTTCCTGGCAGGAATAGGCGACCCCGACGGCGACGACCGGCTTTTTGGCGCGAAGCGCAGAGAGCGTGGCGTCATAGATGCCGCCGCCATAGCCGAGCCGAAAACCGCGCCGATCGAAGGCGGCGAGCGGCGAAAACACAATATCGGGGTCGTATGCAGGCTTGTCGTCCGAAGGCTCCGACAGGCCGAACGGCCCCTTGACGAGGTCGTCGCCAGGCGCGAAGGCGCGAAAGACCAAGGGCTGACGCACCTTGTGCATCACCGGCAAGGTCACGCGGTAACCTTCGGCGGCAAGCGCATCGATGAGCGAACGCGTGTTCAACTCGCTGCGGATTGGCCAATAGACGGAAACGACAGGCGGCGCGCTCAGTTTCGCATCGCGCGCAAAGTCGGCGACCAGCGCGACGCCCCGGCGCGCGACGGACGCGGCCGCCTCATGCGCTTCATGTGGCGCGATGAGATCGCGGCGCGCCAGCGAACGGCGCCGCAGCTCGGCTTTCAAATCGCTCATGCGAGAGCAATAACAGGGAAGGAGAGTGCGGGCCACAAGAGCCGTGGGACATCGATCCCGGGAACCTACAACGTAGGTGGGCGCCATATGACCAAGCCCACGGGCGAGGCCAGGGACAGCTCCCATAAGGATCGATAAGGCCCCGGGGAATAATAGTCCTGCACGCACCCCGCAGCGCCGCTTGATGAATGTAGCGCCGCGCGCGGCCGGGCGCCAGTGGCGTCTGAGAGATTCGCTAGGCGAGCGCCAATTCCAAAGGCGCGGATTTTTCGCGTTCTTTTCTATCCACGTGGAGACGCTCGATCCGCGTCAGCGTGAACAGCCCGAAGGGCGCCAGCGGGCGGCGTTCGATGAGCTTCATTTGCGGATTTTGATTGATCCAGTCGCCGATGATCGACCAGGGAAATTGCGGACGCCAGCCGAGCTTGGGAGCCATATGGCGGTCGAGCCACGCCTCAAACAGCGCGATGGCGTCGTCCTTGCCGCTCACATGATTGACGAGCACGATCTCGCCGCCTGGCCGAAGCACGCGCGCGAGTTCGTCGAGCATGGCTTGCGGCTCCGGCACCACCGTCAGGACGTAAGGCGCGACGACGCACGCGAAACTCGCGTCCGAGAACGCCATTCGCGTCGCGTCCATCTTCACGAGGCCGGCGACATGGGAGAGACGCTCGCGGCGCACGCGCTGCGCGGCGCGGCGCAGCATCGGCTCCGACAGATCGACGCCAATGACCTGCGTATTGGCCGCAAACATCGGCAGTTCGAGTCCGGTGCCGACGCCGACGTCGAGGATCGGTCCGTGCGCTTTCGAGGCTGCGGCTGCGGCGGCGCGGCGGCCGGGCTTCAGCAGCGTCGCAAAGGTCAGATCGTAGATCGGCGCCCAGCGCGCATAGGCGGCCTCGACATTGCCGTTGTCGAGCGTTTCGACTTCGCGCAAAAAATTCCTGGCTTCGCTCATCGAGGCGCCCTTCGCACTTCTTCGGCGCGCAGCGGCGGCGCCTTTGATGCCATCATCATCGCTGCGGGCTCGATCGCGGCGATAAATCCGCCGCCGAGCACGCGCGCTTCGTTTTCGTCGGCGTCGTAGAAGACGCACGCCTGACCCGGCGAGACGCCGAATTCGCTTGCCGAGAAGACCACCAGCGCGCCGCCGTCGCCGTCCGCGATCACCCGCGCCGGAACCGGCGGCCGCGTCGAGCGCACGCGCGCCATGATGTCGATGCCCTCGGGCGGCAGGGAAGAGAGTGCGCCCTCGCCAATCCAGTTGACGTCGCGCAGCCGCACCGCGCGCGTGTCCAGCGCCTCGCGCGGGCCGACCACGACCTGAGCCTTCGCGGCGTCAAGGCGCAAGACGTAAAGCGGCTCCGCGTCGCGGCCGGCGACTTTTGCGCCCAGCCCTAGGCCACGGCGCTGCCCGATGGTGTAGTGGATGACGCCCGCGTGGCGCCCCAGCACACGGCCGTCGAGATGCACGATTTCGCCGGGCACCACCGAAGCGGGCGCAAGCTTCTCAACGACGTCTGTATAGCGTCCCGTTGGCACGAAGCAGATGTCCTGGCTGTCCGGCTTATCGGCGACCTCGAGTCCGAAGCGGCGGGCCATGTCGCGAACTTCGGCCTTGGCGTAGTCGCCGAGCGGAAAGCGCAGCATCCGCAGCTGCTCGCGCGTCGTCGCGAACAGGAAATAGCTCTGGTCGCGCGCCGCATCCTTGGCGCGGTAGAGCGCACGGCCGCCGCGTCCGTCGTCGCGGGCGGAAATATAATGGCCGGTCGCGAGCGCGTGCGCGCCGAGGTCCTTTGCCGTCTCCATAAGATCGGCGAATTTGATGAACTGGTTGCAGGCGATGCAGGGCACGGGAGTCTCGCCGCTGGCGTAGCTCGCGGCGAATTCGTCAATCACCTTCTCGCGAAACTTGCTCTCGTAATCGAGAACGAAGTGCGGAACGCCGAGTCGCGCCGCAACATTTCGCGCATCGTGAATGTCGCGCCCGGCGCAGCAGGCGCCCTTGCGGTGCGTGGCTTCGCCGTGATCATAAAGCTGCATCGTGACGCCCACGACGTCATAGCCCTGCTCCTTCAGCAGCGCGGCGACCACGCTCGAGTCGACGCCGCCCGACATGGCGACGACGACGCGCGTCTCGCGCGGCGAGGAAGGCTGCGACGCATGATCCGATACGCTATTCGTCATTTACGGAAGCGACGCCTGTCTAGCACGGAAAGTGGGCGAGATGGGTGGAGGCGCGAAAATCAAGCGCCCGGCCGCCGCGCATCGGTGAGGCCGCTGTCACCATTTAGAGCATTACCCGTCCAAGAGGCAATCCTGTCGAAATTTTTCGACCGAGAAAGCCGCCATCCCGGCGTCATATTGTTCGCAGCCGCCATCGCTGCTATGACGCCGCGGCGTTTCAGGCGCGGGGATGGATCTAAATGGCGGCGATGAAACTCCTGGCGGGCAACTCCAACAGGCCGCTCGCGGAGGCGATCGCCGCCCACCTCGGCGTTCCGCTCTGTCGCGCCCAGGTTCGCCGCTTCGCCGACCAGGAAATCTGGGTCGAAATCCTGGAGAATGTGCGCGGGCAGGACACGTTCGTGATCCAGTCCACCTCCGCGCCGGCCAACGACCATCTGATGGAGCTCCTGATCATGATCGACGCGCTGCGCCGCGCCTCAGCGCGTCGCATCACGGCGGTCATTCCCTATTTCGGCTACGCCCGCCAGGACCGCAAACAGGGGCCGCGCACGCCGATCTCGGCCAAGCTTGTCAGCAATCTGATCACGCGGGCGGGCGCGGACCGCGTTCTGACCGTGGATCTGCACGCCGGCCAGGTTCAGGGATTCTTTGACATTCCAACGGATAATCTCTTCGCCGCGCCGGTCATCGTGGCGGACATCAAGTCGCACCTTGAGCTCAAGAATGTCATGGTCGTGTCGCCGGACGTCGGCGGCGTGGTGCGCGCGCGGGCGCTGGCGAAGCGCATCGACGCGCCGCTGGCCATCGTCGACAAGCGCCGCGAGCGCGCCGGCGACTCCGAGGTCATGAACATCATCGGCGACGTGAGCGGCCACAATTGCATCCTCATCGACGACATCGTCGATTCGGGCGGAACGCTGTGCAACGCCGCCGAAGCCCTGCTCGCGGCGGGCGCCGGCTCCGTCTACGCCTTCATTACCCATGGCGTGCTGTCGGGCGCGGCGGCCGAGCGCATCGCCAACTCGAAGCTGAAGCAGCTTGTCGTCACCGACACGATCCGCGCGACGGCCGCGGTCGAAGCCGCCCCCAACATTCGCGTCATTCCGATCGGCCATCTGATCGGCGAGGCGATCGCCCGCACGGCGCGGGAGGAGAGCGTCTCCAGCCTGTTTGATTAGATGTTCGGCCGAACTGCGTCAGTCGAATCAAAGTCACGAGGGTTTCGGACGGAAACTTATGCGCAGGACGGTGAGGCAAGCGCCGGCGAACCCGAACGTCGTCGTCACGATGCTCGCCTTAAGATAGACGCCGAATAGAGCCGGGCCCCATCCTTCGGCAGGCGCGCCGTCGAGGTCCGGAAAGGCCGCCATCAGGACGAACATGCTTGAGTTGGTGAATGCGCCGATCACCATCGCCCAGCGCACGGGCCAGACCAACGGAATGCGCGTCCCGTAGAAGCCCAGCAAGAGCGCGCTCATCAGCAGAAAATCAATATGCGCCTGCAAGACGCGTGAAAATTTTCCTGGGAAAATCGCCATCATGAGCGGCGCTTCCATTTTGAGCGACACGAGACACCACGCCAGAACGAGCGCGACGAGAATCCACAGGGCGGCGCCCCTGAGTAGAATAATGTTTGTCGTCTCGGCCGATTGCGCGTTATCCGTCATCACGACATCCTCGGTTCTTCTCGGCCGATCGCCGGAAGCTCGATACATGCCGCGTTTAGTAAAAAAGCGCTTGACCGGGACGGCTGATAAACTTGTCTGAAACGGCCGTCGGCGAGGGGAATTATCGTTGACGAGGGCGCAGATCCTTTCGACCGAGCACGCGCCGCCGAACCGGCGACGCGATTGGCTATGCGAGGTGATCGGACGTGAATACGCCCGCGTCGACGTGCGTCCTCTTCCGGCGCAACGCCTGTTCAACGAAATGACGATATATTCTGGGAAGGATGTTCGCCTTTCTTCGATCCGCTCAAACGCCATACTGATAGAAAAGCCCAAGTGGCCGTCGCTACCCGACAGCCATGATGTCTATCTCGCCGCCGTATTGCTTTCAGGCGAATATTTTCTGGAGCAGGACGGACGCCAAGTCTCGTTGAAGCCCGGCGATATGACAATTTACGACGCGACGCGGCCGCATAAAATTTACTGCCCGGGAAAATTCTCCAAGCTGATTGTCTCGCTGCCGCGCGCGACGACCCGTGCGTTCTCGCCTGAAGTCGACCGCTGCACGGCGTTGCGAGTCGCTGGCGCTGCGGGAGTCGGCGCGTTGGCTGTGTCCTACATCCGGTCCTTCGCAGTCCATGCGGGGGAGTTGACCGACGAATCCTTCGCTGCGGTGGCCAGTCACTGCGCCGATCTGATCGCATTGTCCCTTTTGGAGCCCAGCGAATATCACCGGGCAAATCGAGGGCGCGAGGCCACGCTGCGGCGGGTGAAGCGGTTTATTGAGAGCCGCCTCGGCGATCCGCGGCTCGATCCGGCGATGGCGGCGCAGACGCTGGGTCTCTCGTCGCGCTATCTCAATTCGCTTTTCGAAGCCGAGGGCCTATCGCTGATGCGCTATGTATGGGCAAGGCGTCTTGAGAATTGTCGCCGCGACCTCTGCGCCGATGCTTGCGCGCCGATCGGCGAGATCGCCTACCGCTGGGGGTTCAGCGATCTCTCCCATTTCAGCCGCGCGTTCCGTCGGCGGTTCGGACAATCAGCGCGCGAGGCGCGTGCAGGTCGCAAATAGCCTATTTCCCCCGCTCGCCTTTGCCTCGTCCGGAGGTCGCATCGGCGCATTCTCAAATTTCGAGCGCCATATCGACGAGTTTTGCGATCGTGCGCATATTTCGAGCCGTGCCATGCGTCGCAGCGGGAATTTTGAGTTTCGAGCGGCCCATCCCTACGCCATAGTGAACATAAATCTCGCGTGATCCCAAACGCATTTCCTCGTCTGCTTTGCCTGCGGCGCGATCTAACGCGTCAGGCGGCGGCGGGTCATCGAGAAAAATCGCCACGGTGAATTTGGCCGGCTTTTCCCCGAAGGGATTTCGGTTGAGAACCGCCTGCATTTCATTGGCGGTGCGCACGAAAACCGCGACAGGCTTTCCGGCATAGGCGAGCAGTCTCGCCTCCAGCTCCAACTTTACGCTTCTTGAAGAGGCTTTGCTTTCGAAGACGACGTTTCCGCTCGCGACATAAGTTTGGACACGACCGAAACCAGCGTCGACGCACATCGCCCTCAGTTCGCTCATGGCGAGCTTGCCGGTTCCCCCGACATTTACGGCGCGTAACAGAGCGACATAACTGGTCATGCCAAAGCCGTGCATATCGACTTGGCGCTCGTCAATCTCAAATCAACACGATGCCGCTGCGACCATATTGCGTGGCCATTCGACTCGACATTTGTCAAATGACGGCGTTCTTGCCCAAGCTGGCGTCGAATGCCAGAAGGCCGTGTGACTGCGAAGATTTCTCTCATGCTCGAACCCGTTCCGCCGCGCTTCAATCTCGCGCGCTATTGCCTCGCCGAAAATGCGCGGCTGCGGCCCGACGCCACGGCGCTCACCGTCGTCGGCGACGCCGGCGCGCAGCACTGGACCCATGCTGAACTCGATCTGAAAGTGCGGCGTCTCGCCGCCGGTTTGCAGTCGCTCGGCCTTGCGGCGGGCGCGCGCGTGATGATCCGCATGGGCAACGAAGCAAACGCGGCGCTTGCCTATTTCGCGTCAATCGCCGCTGGCTATGTGGCGCTGCTCGCGTCCTCTCAGCTCACTTTCGAGGAAGCCGAGTTCATGGCGCGCGACTGCGGCGCGTCCGCGCTGGCGTTGGGCGCATCGTTCGAGAACGAGCCGCATAGCGGAGACTTCCACGTCCTGCGCGGCGCCGATCTGGCGCGGCTCGCCGAGAGCGCGCCCATCCCGGACTATGTCGACACCGCCGCCGACGACCCCGCCTATCTCGTTTACACCTCCGGCACGACGAGCCGGCCGAAAGGCGTATTGCATGCGCATCGCGCCGCTTGGGGCCGGAGGCCGATGCGGGAGCATTGGACGGGGCTTGGCCCCGGCGACGTGATGTTGCACGCCGGCGCCATCAACTGGACCTATACGCTTGGCGTGGGCGTCGTCGATCCGCTGTCGGCCGGGGCCAGCGCGGTGCTCTACAATGGACATCCAGATCCCGCCGCATGGCCGCGTCTCATCGAAACGTATCGCGCGACGATCTTCGCCGCCGTGCCGGGCGTCTTCCGGCAGATCCTCAAATATGGCGCGCCGGAGACCGCTAATCTATCGAGCCTGCGCCACGCGCTCTCGGCCGGCGCGGCGCTGCCGTCGAGCCTGCTCGCCGATTGGCGCGGCCGTACGGGCAAAGACATCTTCGAAGCGTTCGGCATGAGCGAGATTTCGACCTTCGTCTCCAGTGGGCCGACGGCGCCGGTGCGTCCCGACTCGCCCGGCAGGCCGCAGCCGGGCAGGGCGGTGGCGGCGCTGCCGCAAGAGGGCGGCGAGACTCCGCTTCGGCCAGGCGAAACCGGCCTCCTCGCCGTGCGGCGGGACGATCCGGGCATGATGCTTGGCTATTGGAACCGTGAAGACGAGGAGCGCGAGGCGTTTCGCGGCGAGTGGTTCGTGTCGGGCGATATCGTCGAATTCGACGCCGACGGCTACATGTGGCGTCACGGCCGCGTCGACGAGGTCATGAATGCGGGGGGCTACCGGGTCTCGCCCGCGGAAGTTGAGAAAAGGCTGCTCGAGATCAACGGCGTCGTCGAAGCGGCGGCGGCGGAACGGCCGGGGCGCGACGCGACTGCGACGATCATCAACGCCTATGTGGTGATGCGCGACGGCGCGGCGCGGGACGAGACGGCCATCCTTGAATACTGCCGCGCGCATCTTGCCGCCTACAAATGTCCGCGCGCGGTCATGTTCCTCGATGCGCTGCCACGCAACGCCAATGGCAAGCTCAACCGCGCGGCCTTGCCGTAAAGAGAGAGAGGGCCCGAAGGTTCGCCGGGGCGAGCGGCGAACGATCGGGCCCCACGTCCGCTCACAGGGAGGAGCGCGGACTACCGGAAGTTCATGGGGCGAAGATTCTCACGACTTCGGCGCCGCCGTTCTGCGGCGTGAGGCGACCACGGGCGCGCTTCTTGACCTTCGTCAAGGGAACTTTGCCATTAATAGCCGCCTTCATATTGGGAGACGCCTTGAACGTTATGACTCGCCGCGCTTCGATCGGCACCGGCGCGCCGGTGCGCGGATTGCGGCCCGCGCGCTCGCGTTTCGTGCGCACGATGAACGAGCCGAAGTCGTGAAGCTTGAGCGACTCGCCGGACGCCAGAGTCGCCGCCATTTCCTCGATCACCAGGTCGGTCAGGCGCTTGGCTTCGCGGCGGGACATGCCTTCAAGCCGGCGATGGATCGCCAGGGCAATGTCCTCGCGCGTGAGGGTGCCGCGCGCGCCGTCTTCATGCGATGACGATTCATGTTCGACTTCCCCGCCATTGGCGCGCGCGACGAAGGGCTTCAGCATCTCTTTTGGATTCGCGATCGACATCAGCGCTCTAATCCCCAGTTTTGGGCCTGAAGCGGGGTTTGCCTTTCCGCTTGGCCGAGGGATTGCGCTCCACTTGCGTCGGAACCTGACTGCTCAGAAGTGCGGCAGGTTAATTGCCGATTGACTCTCTTTTCAATGCGCATCTCAGGCATCGACAAGAAGCCGCCGCACGTTCCAATTTGACGCAACTTGGCGCAATATCTCGTTATTCTGCAGATTGCGTGCTAACGCGCGGCGCTTGAGCCGCACCTTTGCCGGACGCTGCATGCCCAGCGATTTCGTGGACAACTGGATGTTGACGGCGGCGCCGAGACGCAAAAAAGCGTTCCATCTTGAAACAGCGCAGGCAAGAAATGATCAGCCTGGGCCAAAATGATACGCCTTGGCGCAGACCCTGCCTATGACTGCCTGTCCGCGGCGTCAGCAGCCGAATGGGCGTTAATGGCTCCCACGCCTCCGCTGGACGGATAGCGTCAACTTAGATATCCGCGCCCCACTGCAAAGCTGACTGCCGGATGAACGACCCGGCCATGTCCGGTTCAGCTAACGTGCGTCAGATTGTGCGCATTGGGCAGGCAGCTGTTCTCCCCGACGCCTGCTCTCCCAGGAGCCAAGCATGTCGCGCCAGCCTTTCGTCCTCGCTGTTGTCATCATGGCGCTCGCAGCTTCCCCGGTCGTCGCGCAGGATCTGGGCGACGACTCCTCTGAAAGCCTTGCTCCCCATCAAGGCGAAGGCTTTGGTCATGGCAGGGATCAAAGCGAGAGCTTTGGTCATGGCCGATACCAAAGCGAGAGCTTTGGTCATGGCTACGATCCCTATGATGACGGTCGCGAAGCCTGGTTTGCGCCGGAGCCTTACCGTGGCTCCTGGTCAGACCACGCCGACGCCTATTACGGCTATGGAGAATGCCATTTCCTCCAGGAGCCGGTTCTTGGGCAGTGGGGCGAGATCGTCGACTATCGCCGGGTACGAGTTTGCGATTAGCCGACGACCGCGCCACACGATCCGTCGCCGGCACCCCGCCCCTCTCGCGCGGCGACGGCGGAGAGCCTCCCGGAGAAATCCGGGAGGCTTCTTTCGTAGAAGTCTCTCACTGATGAAGAGCTAAGGGTTGCTAAAGAGGGCGAAGGCCGAGCGCCTTGCCTTCCTTGTCGTCGCGGCGCCAGACTCCGTCGGCGCCCTTGTCAAAATGCGCCTTGTGGCCCTTGCGGGCGGTGAGCACGAGACGCCCTCGGTCGAGCCCCCAGCCGACCGGATCAAAAATCACAACGCCATTGTCCCGGCAGGCCGGCGCAAGCTGCGCCTTCAGGCCGGCGCGGCCGCGCGCGCGCGCGTCGAGCGTCAGCATGCAGCCCGTATCCTTGTCTCCCTCGCGAAGAATCGAGTAGCGGCCAGCGGCATCCGTCGAACCGGCGGCATATGCGAGCGGCGCCGAGACGCTCGCAGCGGCGACAAGGCAGAACACCAGCCATTGCGGTCGTCGCTCAGAAAATATCGCCATTTGCGCTATGCTCCCACCCTCGTGAAATTGCCTCACTTTGCCTTTTTCCCGGCCTGCGTCCAGCCGATTCGCACGCGCCCGCGTCAAAGTGCGGCAGGTCGTGGCTTTTGCGCGCGTGGCCGAGGCGCGCTATCAATTTGAGCGGCGCCGCGCGGCGGCGAGGGAGTCAGTAGGATGGACCCAGCGTCCCTGGCCTTGGCCGAAAGATCCGCGCCGCGCTATACGAGCTATCCCACGGCGCCTCATTTCTCCAAGTCGATCGGCGACGACGACACGCGCGCCTGGCTCGCGAACCTCGATCCTTCCTCGTCGCTCTCGCTCTATTTCCACGTTCCATTTTGCACCGCGATCTGCGCCTATTGCGGCTGTCACACGAAGGCGGTGCGCCAGGACGCCCCGCTTGAAACCTATACGCGCACGCTCAAGCGCGAAATCGTGCTGACAGCGGAAGCGACGCGGGCGCGGCGCGTCGCCAGCATCCATTGGGGCGGGGGCACCCCGGGCATTCTCGGCCCTGCGCGTTTCAGTGCGATCGTTGCAGTTCTGCGCGATCATTTCGATCTTTCCGCCGAAACTGAGCACGCGATCGAACTCGATCCGCGCATTCTTGACGCCGATCTCGTCGAGGCGCTTGCCGGCGCCGGAGCTACGCGGGCCTCGCTCGGCGTGCAGGACCTGAACGCGCATGTACAGGAGGCGTCCGGCCGCATACAGCCCTATGAAACGGTGGCGCGCGCCGTGGAATTGCTGCGCGGCGCGGGCATTACCGCCATTAATCTCGATCTGATGTATGGCCTGCCGAAGCAGAGCGTCGAAGACGCCGCGCGCACCGCCTCGCTCGCGGCGTCGCTCGCGCCGCAGAGGCTCGCGGTCTTCGGCTATGCGCATGTGCCCTGGTTCAAGTCGCACCAGAAGCTGATCGACGCCGCGGCGCTGCCGGGCGCCGGCGAGCGTCTGGCGCAGGCGGCGGCCGTGCGGACGACCCTTGAAGGCGCGGGATTCGAGGCGATCGGACTCGATCATTTTGCGCGCCCCGAGGACCCGCTGGCGATCGCCGCGCGCCAAAGGCGCATGCGCCGCAATTTTCAAGGCTACACGATCGACGCCGCCGACGCGCTGCTGCCGTTTGGCGTTTCGTCCATCGGGCGGCTTCCGGAGGGCTATGTCGGAAACGCCACCGATCTTGCGGGATGGCGACGCGCGATCGAGTCAGGACGTTTTGCAACGACGCGCGGCGTCGCGTTCACGCGCGAGGATATCGCCCGCGCGGATCTGATCGAACGCCTCATGTGCGATTTCGATGTTGACTACGGCGCAGTGGCTGCGCGTCATGGCTATGCGGAAGACGCCTTCGACGCTGCGCAGGCGTCGCTCAACGCTCTCGCGAACGACGGCGTCATCGACATGCAGGGCCGACGACTCGCCGTGACTGAACGCGGAAAACCCTTCGTTCGCCTTGTCGCGGCCGCCTTTGACGCCTACCTGCAGTCAGCGCCAGCGCGCCATTCCTCGGCGGTGTGAAGGCGATTCGGCAAGGAGGCGTTCATGACGCCGCTTACGCTCTTTCTCGCGAAACTATTCGGCGCTTACCTTTTGATCATGTCCGCCTGGATGCTGGTGCGCAGGGACGTGGCGCTCCAGATGATCGAGAGCGTTTCGCGCGAGCCCGTCGCCATCGCCTTCGTCGGCATGATTCGCCTCGCGATCGGTCTCGCCATCGTGATCGGCCACGACATTTGGAGCGACACGGCCGCGGCGCTCGTCTCGCTTGTCGGCTGGATCACGCTGATCAGCGGTTTCCTGACGCTGTTTCTGCCGCCGCAGACCGTGCGCGACATTTTCGCCCGAATGGCATATGAAAAGCGCTATCCCGTGTTTGCGCTCATCTCCTTCGTGCTCGGCGGCGCGCTGCTGATCGCGGGCTTCAGCGCCTGACAAGATTGATAATGGCGCTTGTTCGCCGGCGTCGGCTCCGCCATCGTGACGCCTGGATTCGACACCGTAGCCATGCCCATCTGGACGCCCGAACAGGATCAAGCGCTGACCGCCGTCGCGCGCTGGCTTGAAACGCCCGGCGCGCGGCAGGTGTTTCGGCTGTTCGGATACGCCGGGACGGGCAAGTCGACGCTCGCGCGTCATCTCGCCGAACATGTCGAGGGCGACGTCGCCTTCGCCGCCTTCACCGGCAAGGCGGCGCTCGTCATGCGCTCCAAGGGCTGCAAGGACGCGCGCACAATTCACAGCCTCATCTATCGCGCGACCGACACTGAGACCGAAGAGCCGTCCTTCGTTCTCAACGACGACAGCGCCGCGGCGCATGCGAAACTCATCGTGGTCGATGAATGCTCGATGGTCGACGAGGAACTCGGCCGCGATCTTCTCTCCTTCGGCAAGAAGGTGCTGGTGCTCGGCGATCCGGCGCAATTGCCGCCGGTGAAAGGCGGCGGCTTCTTCACCGACGCCGAGCCTGACGTGATGCTGACAGAAGTGCATCGGCAGGCGGCGGACAATCCGATCATCCGCCTGTCAATGGCGATCCGCGCAGGCGAAGGCGTCGAGCGCGGCGTCTTCGGCGATACGCGCGTCATTAGCCGTGACTCGCTCGATCCCGCGCTCGTGACCGGCGCCGATCAGGTGCTCGTCGGCCTGAACAAAACGCGGCGCGCCTATAACGGACGCCTTCGCCAGCTGCGCGGCTTTTCGGGCGAGTTGCCGCAGTCCGGTGAGAAGCTCGTCTGCTTGCGCAACAATCGCAAGAAGGGACTTCTGAACGGCGCGCTGTTTACGGTAAAGAGCGCCGGAGCCCTGCGTCGCGGCAAGGTGAGAATGCTGGTGACGCCGGAAGATGGCGAAGCCGCCAAATTTCAGCGCGTGGCGGTCGTTCCACAACTGTTCGGCGCCGAAACCGACATTCCTTATGCGCTTCGCAAGGACTCGGACGAGTTCGATTTCGGTTATGCGCTCACCGTCCACAAGGCGCAGGGTTCGCAATGGGACGACGTGACGCTTTTCGATGAGTCCTTCGCCTTCCGCGAACATCGGGCGCGGTGGCTCTACACGGGCGTGACGCGCGCGGCGAAGAGACTGACGCTCGTCATGTGACGTTTAGGCCCGCTGTCGTCGCGTCCGTTGCAGCGAAGCTGGGATTTATTTTCCCCAGGCGTCGATGGCGTCAGCGAAGACGCGCTCGCCGGAGGGGCCTTTTTCCATGTTGATCGTCGCCGCGCGGCCGTCGGTCAGCTGCATCGGCAGGTCTATTGCCGCGAGCGACCGCAACAGGAGAATATTGCGCGCCTCGGGGTCGCCGCGCATGAGGCCGATGAGGAAATTATTCTCGGTGATGGGCACGGGAATGCCGGCGACTTTTTCTCCCGACTGTGCATCGGAGCGGCGCATCTGGATGGGGCCGATGGCCTTGACGCCGCCGATGGGACTGCCGGGCGCCACCGTGAACGACACGTTGATGGTGTGCGAGGCCGAAAGGGTGGCGTCGGTGTTCTTGCGAAACAGCAGAGTCATCTTCAGCCCCGCGTCGGGGACGTCGATGTCGCCGCGGATGGCCGATCCGACGGGTTCGCCGGGCCCGCCGACGTTCTCAAGGCGCCAGACGGCGGAGCCATTGTAGATTTTATCGACTTTCGTCGGCTCGGCGAGCGAGCCGACCCACATCTCCGCCTTTTGCGCCACCGGCACGGCGGGACTGCGCGGAGTCGGCGTTTTGACCGGCTCCCTTTCGCGCCCGACGCGATCGTTGATCTTGCCGCTTTCAGGTCCGTTGGAGGGCGACTGCTCGGGTTTCAGCTTAGCCAAATCCTCGGGCTGCTCGCGAAGCTGCCAGGCGAGCGTTCCGACGACCGCCACGAGCGCCACGACGACGCCGGCGACGGACAGAACGAGACGCTTCGAGCGCTGCGGCCTCGGCGCCGGCGGCAGCGGCGCTGGCGGCCTCTGCGGTTCGCGCAGCGGGACATCGTCTTCGCCCGCGATGGAGGAGTGAGGCGCATCACGCCTAGTCGATTCTGCGCCATCGCTCGGCGCGCGCTCGACGGGTTTGGCCGTGCTGATCGGATGTGGCTCGCGCCGCAGCGCAGACATCCCATCGCGAGGCCGTGTCGCTTGCGCCTCGTTTGCGGCGCGCTCCGTTTCGACTTGCTGGATCGCGTCTTCGAGCGCGCGGCCTTCGGCGGCGATGTCGGCTTCTGCGACCGGCGGCTGAATGCCGCGCAACTGATTGAACAACGCCTTGCGGGCGCGTTCATAGACCGCTTGGCGCGTGTCCGGCGTGGACTGCGGCAGAGCGGCGACCGCTCTCGCGATCAGAGAATGGTAGTCTGCCATGTTCGGTTAAGAGCACTTCCGGCTTTTGGCGTCAATCCTGACGCCGCCGGAGTCCAAGAAAACCCGGGGATTTCCTAGCGTCCGCGCGTCATGATCGCTTATGCGCCTCAGTTCACTCGACGTGTCGCCAAATGGAGATCACGCACGCCTTGGCGCAATGATCGCTTCAACGCTCATTCTTGCTTCGTTCGCTTGCTTCGTTCGCGCGCCTGCGCATGCTGTGAGCATGGATAAGACCTCGAGCATGAAGGATTCTTGCGACTCGGCGCTCATTCAGATGCCGGCGATTTGCCGGATGTCTCGCGCGCAAATTATTGCGACGCGCTCGCGTCTATTGGCGCCGCAGCCCCGGGAAGGCTGCGCGTTAAACTTCGCCAAGCGGCGGTTTGGGGCGCGCCATCTGACGCGCGGGCGGCGGCGCGGCGATCAACCAGTAAATCGCCCCCGCCAGCGCGCCGGTCAGAAAAAACAGAAGCGCGATTCGTAATTCGAGCGGGCTCGCTTCGCGGGCGCGATCAAGTCCCATTGCAGCGCGGGCGATCCACGGCGACGCGCCGGCGAGCGTCGCGCTCGCGCCCGAATACCAGAGGAGCGAGCGTGCGCCGGCGATCTCGCCGATCAACGCCGCGACCGCGAGGGGCGCGACGCAGGTGGCGATGATCATCGACCAAACGATGAATCCGAATGTCGCCAGAGGATCGCTCCATCCGCCGGCGCGCACGTCTTCTTCGACGAAGGCGAAGAGGCCGGAGGTCGCGGCGGCAAATCCCGCTTCCCGAGTCGCCGGATCAAGGAGCGCCGAGACGATCAGAAAAATGGCGGCGACGCCCACAGCGAGGACGAAGCCGAAAGCCATGACCACGATTCGGCGCATCATTGGAGCCGTCTTTCCTGGCGCCAAGCTATGGTTCGAGCACCGAATCCCAATAGAGATAGTCCATCCAGCTTTCGTGCAGGTAATTGGGCGGAAACAGCCGGCCGTTGCGATGCAGGTCGGCGACGCTCGGCTGAAAGGGCGCCTGCGCCGGCGACATATGCGCCTCCCTCGGCAGGCGGTCGCCCTTGCGCAGATTGCACGGCGAACATGCCGCGACGACGTTTTCCCACGTCGTCGCGCCTCCCTTCGAGCGAGGAATGACGTGATCGAACGTCAGTTCGTCATGTTCTCCGCAATATTGGCAGGTGAAGCGATCGCGCAGGAACACGTTGAACCGCGTGAACGCCGGCTGACGGGTCGGCCGCACATACTCCTTGAGCGACACGACCGACGGCAGACGCATCTCGAAGCTCGGGCTTTTGACGGTTTTGTCGTATTCCGAGACGATGTTCACGCGATCAAGAAAGACCGCCTTGATTGCGTCCTGCCACCCCCACAGCGAGAGCGGATAGTAGCTTAGCGGCCTGTAGTCGGCGTTGAGCACGAGCGCGGGGCACGCCTGCGGCGACACGGTCTGTTGACGAAAGTGTGCAGTCACCCTGCTTCCTCTCGGATTGAGGAGGGGCCTGACGGACCGCGCCAAGGTCCAGCCCTATGCGATGGCGCATATTTTACAGGCACGACGACAGGGTTGTGAAGGCCCGCGCCGCGACTTCCGCCGCGGAGGAGCGCCACGCCTCTAGAAAGAGATAAACGCTGGTGAAACAGTAAGCTGCAAGAAGCGGCCTGGATCTGAAAAGTAATCGGTATGTCTTTGTTTCGACGACTTCTACGCTGAACTATCGCCGCTCGCCTATTCGCCGCTCGTCCCTGGCTGTCAGATTGGGGCAAAAACCGCGAATTATTCGTCCCAACGCCTGCGCGCCCAAGCGTGGCCCTTGCCCAGCACCGAAGGCCTGATGCCTACTGCCGGAGTGATTCGCCTTCTTCACACGGCCGACTGGCATCTGGGCGCGACGCTGCAGGGCTGGTCGCGCGACGCCGAGCACCGCGACGCGCTGGCGCAGCTTGTCGCCATCGCCCGGGACCGGGCGGTCGACGCCGTCATCGTGGCGGGCGACGTTTTTGACAGCCTCAATCCTTCCGCCGACGCCCAGCGGCTGCTCTACGACACATTGCGCGACTTGCGCGTCGCCTGTCCGCATGCGCGCATCGCGCTCGTCGCCGGCAATCATGACCCGGCGGCGCGACTCGAAGCGCCGCGCGCATTGTTCGAGATGGCGGACGTTGTTTCGATCGGCGCCTTTGCGCGTCGCGACGGCGCCTTCGACGCGCGCGCGCATCTTTCGCCAATCCGCGACGCCAGCGGCAGAATTGGCGCATATTTACTCGCGCTGCCTTATCCGCGCGCGGTGGATCTGCCCGTAATGAGCGGAGGCGGCGCCGCCAGCGCCGTGCGTGAGGCCTATCGCGAGGCGGTCGAAAGCGCGCGGCGCGAAATCGGCGCGGCGCCGCTCATCGTCACCGGCCATCTTCATGTCGCAGGCGCGCTCGAATCGGAAGGGTCCGAACGACGGATTCTCGTCGGCGGCGAACACGCCCTTCCGTCCGACGTGTTTTCGCCGGATATCGCTTATGTTGCGCTTGGCCATCTGCATCGTCCGCAATCCGTCGACCGCGAGACGATCCGCTACTCCGGTTCGCTCATTCCCATGTCCAAGACCGAGATCGGCTATGCGCATGGCGTCAGCATCGTCGATGTCGATGACAGCGGCGCCGTTGTCGTCCAACATGCGCCGATCGTCCGCCCCGTCCGTCATTTGCGGGCGCCGGCGAGCGGCGCTCTGCGCCTTGCTGAAGTTGAGTCCGCGCTTGCGGCGCTCGATTTGGACGCCTCGGCGCCGATAGACGCCTGGCCGTTCGCGCATCTTGCGATCAGGGTCGACGGCCCGGCTGTTGGATTGAAAGCCGAGATCGACGCCATCTGCGAGAAATTCCCGCTGCGCGTCGTTTCGACCAGCGTCGAACGGCCGCAAGCGCCGGCGGCGGCCCCGACGCCGCTGCGCCTCGCCGAGCGCAAACCGATGGATTTGTTTCGCGAAGCCTTTGAGCAGGCGCACGGCGTCGCCCCGACCGACAATCATTTCGACTGTTTCGAGCGTCTTCTGCAGGAGGCGTAACATTGCGCATTCTGGCGATCAGAGGCGCTAATCTCGCCAGTCTCGCCGAAGGCTTCGCCATCGACTTCGACAGCGAGCCGCTGCGCTCGGCCGGCCTCTTCGCCATCACCGGCGAAACCGGGGCCGGCAAGTCGACGATTCTCGACGCGATCTGCCTCGCGCTTTACGACAAATTCCCGCGCGTCGTCGCAGCCGGTGCGAGCGAAGGCGCGCCAGACCCGTCCGGAGAGACGCTCGGCTCTGGCGACCCGCGCACAATTCTTCGCCGCGGCGCCGGACGCGGGTTCGCGGAGGTCGATTTTATTGGCAAGGACGGGCTGCGCTATCGCGCGCGCTGCGACCTGCAGCGGGCCCGCGGCAGAGCGTCGGGCGCGTTGCAAAAGCGCGCCAGGTCGCTGTGGCGAATCGACGAGGCCGGCGAAATCGTCGCGCCGGTCGAGAGCGGCATAGAGCCCGTCAACGCCCGGGTCGTCGATCTGACCGATCTGACCTTCGACCAGTTTCGTCGCACGGCGCTTTTGGCGCAGGGCGAATTCGACGCCTTTCTGCGCGCCGACGCGAAGGAGCGCGCCGAACTTCTCGAAAAGATCACCGGGGCCGAAATCTATGGCGTTCTGTCGCAGCGGGCCTTTGAGCGCGCCCGCGAGGCGCAGCAGGCGACAGCTCTTATCGAAAGCAGTTGCGCCCAGATCGGCGTGATGTCGGAAGACGAACGCGCCGCGATCGACGCAGACGTCGCAGCGGCCGAAGCCGAACGCGCGCAAGTCGCCGAAAGGCGCAGCGCGATGGCTGACGCGCTGCGCCGGTTCGACGCCTTGGCTCAGGCGCACGCAAAGCTCGCGCAGGCGATATCGGCGCGCGAGGGCGCCTTGCGGGCGTTTGACGAGATGGCGCCGCGGCGCGAAACGCTTGCGGCGTTGGCGCAGGTCGAGCCGATGCGCGCCCCGCGGGACGAGATGCGGCGCGCCGAGGAAACGCAAAAGGCGGCGATCGAAGACGCCGCCGACGCGAAAGCGAAAGCGGGCGCCGCTCAAGAAGCGTTCGTCGCTCAGGAGGCGCGAGCGCGCTCGGCTTCAGAGGAAGTCGCCGCCTGGGAAGCGGAAATCGCCCGGTTCGCGCCGATATGGAGCGAAGCTGCGGCGCTCGACGCGCGCATCGCGAATTTGTCGCAGGAGGAAGCGAAGGCGTGGAGCGTCGCTCAGGACGCCGCGTCGCGGGCGCAGGCGAAGCGGGACGAGCGCGCCGATGCGGTCGCACGGCTGGCCGACGTTCAAACTGAGAAGGTGGCGGCGAACGTCGAACTTCAGCGCCTCGCGCCGGCGCGCCCGCTCAGCGAGCGCTGGCCGGAAATCGACGAATGGCTGACGAAGCGGGGCGAGCTTCTGGAGGCCAAGCGCATATGTGACGGCGCGCTGGCGGCGGCGACCGCCGAACTCGGCCGCAGCGAAGCGACGCTCGCCGATTTCTATTCTCGCGATATGCAGGATCGAGCGGCCAGCGAGAGACTGACGACGCAGATCGACGAGCGCGATCGCGCGCTACTGGCCCTCGATGAGCCGGGTTTGCTCACGCGTGACGACGTCCTTTCGGCGTCGATCCAGCTGGTCGACGGCTTGCGCCGCTGGGCGCGCGCCTTTGACGAGGCCGGCGCGGCGGCGGCGTCGGCGCATCAGGAGATTGCGCGCAGCGCCGAGGACGAAGCCGCGCTTCGTCGGACGCTGGAGGAATTGCGGACGCGCCGCGCGCAACGTGTGGCGCAGAGCGCCGACGCCGAGCGCCTGGGCGAACTGGCGGACGCGGCGGCCGATCCCGATGCGCTGCGACTGCGCGCGGCGCTCAGCGACGACGCGCCATGCCCGGTCTGCGGCGCGCTGGAGCACCCGTTCGCCGACCGGCATGACGCAGCGAATGCACTGATCGAAGAGCTGCGCGCACGACGCGATGAGTCGCGGCGGACGGTCATCAAACTGGACGAAGAGATTTTCGCGCTGCGCGCGCGCGCCGCCGAAGCCCAAGCGCTTCATAAGGACGCGTCGCGTCGCGCGGCGGAAGCGCTGTCGTCGCGCGCGCGCGCCGAAGCCGAATATGCGTCGACGCTCGGCGACGATGGCGCGCGAAACATTGCGCGCCAATTTACGCCGCCGCCGTCGATCCTGTCAGCCTCGCCGCGGCTGGACGAACTGGCGAGGGAGGCGGCGGCGGCGCGTGGCGCCGTCGCGCAAAAGCTTCTCGTCGCGCGCCGGCTGCGCGAGGAGCGCGATCGACTGCGTGGCGCGCGCGAGGAGACCCGCCAGGCTCTGGACGCACGCCAGAAGGAGCGCGCGGGGCTCGCCCAGACGCTCCAGTCGGCGCGCGAGACGCGCGCCCGCGCCGAAGCGGAAGGCGCCGGACTCGTCGAGCGTCTGGAGTCGATCGATCGCGCGCTCGCGCCTTTTCTGCGGCTTTGCGAACTCTCGGCGGGCGACATTGATCGCGACGCCGATTCCGCGCGCCGGGCGCTCGAACTTGCGAGCGCGCGTTATCGGCAAGCGCTGGCAAGTTCGAACGAGTTCGACGCGATGCTCGCCGCGATCAGTCTCAAGGCGGAGCGCCTCGCGGCAGAGTCGGACGCCTTATCCGCCCGCGAGGCCGAAGCCAAAGGCGATCATGAGGGGCGCGCATGGAGCCTGACTGAGGCGCGCGATGGGCGCGCGCTGCTTCTGGAAGGAGAAGCGACGGCCGCGCATCGGTCCCGCCTCGAGGCGCGCCACCAGGCGGCTATTGCGGCGCGCGACGAGGCGCGCCAGAGGTTCGCTGAAGCCCAGCAGTCGAAAGCCGCCTGCGAGGCGCGTCACGCCCATTGTGCAAGCGCGGTGGAAAGCGCGGCGGCGCGCGCCGGGCAAGCGCGCGCGGTTTTTGCAATGGCGCTCGGGGGCGCTGGCTTCGACGAAGCGACTGCGGCGCCTCTTCTTGCGATGTCGCGCGAAGAGCAGGCGGAGCTGCGTCGCCTCGTGCAGGCGGCTGAATCGGATTGCGCCGCGGCACGAACCGCCGTCATGGAGCGCCAGAAGGACTTTGATGACGCGCAGGCGGTCGCCCCGGTTGAAGCGTCGCGCGAGATTCTCGCGGCTCAGGAGAAAGACATCGCTGGTCGCCTTGACGAATTGTCGGCGCGGCTCGGCGCGCTGCGCGAACGTGGCGCGAAGGACGATGAGGCGCGGGAACGCGCGACAGCGCTCGCCGACGAGCTCGAACGGGCGCGCATAAACGCCAAACTCTGGAGCGAGATCAATGAAGCCATCGGATCGGCGAGCGGCGACAAGTTCCGCCGTTTCGCGCAGGCCGCGACGCTGCAGCATCTCGTCGCGCTCGCCAATCAGCGCCTGGCGCTGCTTGCGCCGCGCTATGCCCTGGAGCGCTCGGGCGACGCGGGCTCGCTGGGCCTCCAGATCATCGACCGCGATCTTGGCGACGAGCGCCGTTCGACGCGTTCGCTCTCCGGCGGGGAGCGCTTCCTCGCGTCGCTCGCGCTTGCTTTAGCGCTTGCCGGGCTCGAGGGGCGCGATTCATTCGTCGACACGCTGTTCATCGATGAAGGATTCGGCGCGCTCGATTCCGCGACCCTCGACGTCGTCATAGACGCGTTGGAGACGCTGCAGGGGCAGGGCAGGCGGGTGGGGGTGATCAGCCATGTCGATTCGCTCCAGCAGCGCATCGCGACGAAAATCTGCGTCGAGCGTCGCGGCGGCGGAGTCAGCGTGGTGCGGCTGCGCGCGCCGAATTACGCATGAGCGTGATGCCACTCGCCAACCCCGAAAGAAGTAGCCGATCGATTCTTCCTGGGGATGAGTCGCGCTGAGACGGTCCCAAATTTGCGGCGACGACTCCAAAAAAACGGCTGCTGTGGCGGCAAAGCCACAAAAAACAATGATCAGCCGCCAGGACTGTGGCGCTGGCGCCACACCTGCTGTCCCTTGCAGCGTCACATTACAGCTAGGGCAAAGTTTGTCACGGCTCTGTCATCCAGCGTCGGCTTCACTGTCGCCCGAAAGTTAACCGGGGGATCAAACTTATGAAACTTGGAGTTGGACAACGCGCGCTCGCCATCGCTGCGTTCGGCTTATTTGCGACGGCTTCGGCCTCTCCGGCCGCGGCCGACACCGCGTCCGAACTTCGCGAGTTGAAGGCGCGACTGCAGCAGCTTGAAGCGCAGGTCGCCAAGCAGCGCGCCGAGGTCAAGCGCGCGACCAATGTCGCGAACGCCGCTCACGCGCATGTCAGTAAGGACGGTCATGGCCATCCGCCGCCGCCGCCGGTTTTCGTCAGCTTCAAGAACGGCCTGTTCGTCGAAACCGAAGATAAGGCCTTCTCGATCCATATCGGCGGCCGCGTCCATGCCGACGGCGGCTGGCAGAGCGACCCGGGCGATGGCGACGCGAGCAATGTGCTGCTGCGCCGCGCCCGTCTCGACATCGCCGGCAAGGCGTTCAAACATTGGTATTACCGGACGCAGTTTGAATTCGGCGGAAGCAGCGGCTCCGTAAGCTCAGCCAATGTCCGCGACGCCTGGCTGGCGTTCAAATACCCGCTGTTGACCACCGTCGGGCTTCCCTATGAGTGGCCCGTCGTCATTCAGCTGGCCAATCAGCTTCGGCCTCTCGGCCTCGAGGCGATGAGCACCTCGAATTCCGGCATCACCTTCATCGAGCGTTCGATGATGTCGGACGCCTTCAACACGCCAAGACGACATCTCGGCGCGTCGATCTCCAGCGGCGGCCATAATTGGGGCGTCAAGGCCGGCATCTACAGCACCAGTCCGCAAGACAAGCTCATTCGTCCGTTCAACAATCGGCTCGGCCAGTATTGGGAAGTCGACGGCCGCGCCGTCTTCCTGCCGATCCGCACCGAAGAAGATCTGATCCATATCGGCGCCACGGGCCGCTACTATCAAAACAATGGCGCGAGCGGCGCTTCGAACGACGAACTGCTCGTCGGACGCGGCGTGCGCAACGAAGCCAACGCGCTCAACACGCGCCTGCTCGGCACGCCGGATATGTCGTGCAATCCGGGCGGACCGTTCAATCTCACTGGCTCAGTGTGGGCGGCTAACCCGGCGTTTGGCGGCTCGCTCGCTCAGAATAACTGTCTGAAAAACTCCACCCAGTTCAACGTCGAATTCGTGGCCATTCACGGGCCCTTCAGCATTCAGGCCGAATACTCTCAGCAATACTACAACCGCAACTCCTACAACTCGGCCGCTCTGCTGATTACCCCCGGCGCGCTTACGGGCGTTCCCGCGCTTCAGGCGGCGCGGCTCGCTGCGGGACAGGGTCTCCAAAGCTCCGCAGCGTTTGACGGCTTTTATGCGCAGGCTCAGCTGTTCCTGACCGGCGAAACGCGCATCACGGCCTATACGGACATAGACCACAACATCAACACGCCCTACACCTTCTCGACGCAGCCCAAAATCCTCAATCCGATCAGCAAGGGCGGCTACGGGGCCTGGGAAGTCGCGGCGCGCTGGAGCTCGATCAACCTCGACAACGGCTCGCAAGGCGCCTGGAGCTATCTTCCGGCCTATGGCGCGCTCGGCCTCGTTCCCGGCGTCAACATTCCCGGGGGACTGTTCCCGGCCACTCTCGCCGCGAATTCGGTCGGGCTCACCGGCGGGCGGGTCAACAAGATCACGCTGGGCCTGAACTGGTATCCGGAAAAGGGCTACCGCTTCCTGTTCAACTACGGCCGCGTCCTTGCCAATGTCGCGCCATTCAACCAGCCCTGGCTCAGCGCGAACGACACCAACTCCTTCCTCACGCGCGCGGAAGTCTGGTGGTAACAATCTCTTCCGTCTGACTCTCAAGCAATCCCGCTGGGTTCTCCCGGCGGGATTTTCATTTTGAACTACCTTTGCAGGAACCGGATTCGAGGCGAAATTTCTTCACTCGTGCCACATCCGGATCAGATCGCCGATGATTTTGAGCTGCAGATCGGCGATCGCGTCATGTCCGTTCTTTTCCATATAGGCGCCAAGGACGGCATTGAGATCGCGTAGAACTTTGCGGCGGCCTTCGTCGCGGATGCGGCTCTTGATCCAGCCGACGCAGGCGAGACGGCTGCCGCGCGTCACCTTGGCGACGCGATGCGTCAGGCCGGTCGAATAGACGAAGATGCTGCCGATTTTCGGTTTGACCTTGATGAGCCCGTGCTCCTGCTCGAGCACAAGTTCGCCGCCATCGTAGTTGCTGTGATCCTCCAGAAACAAAGTGAAGGACAGATCGCAACGGACGCCTTCCATGATCGGCGAATCCGAATGATTGCCGTATTCCATTCCCTCGTCGTACCGATTGATGATCACGCCGACGAGCTTCTCCGGCATCGCGAAAAGATCGACGCCCGGGTGCGCAAAAATCAGTGACTTGATCTCGTCGACGACTTTGCCTGCCTTCCGCTCGTCAAGCTGAAGATTTTTCTTGACGTTCGCCGCCATTCCGCCGGCCGTGGACGCCCCCGAAACAAAGGGCGCGTTGAGAATGCGCTGGCGGAAGCGCGCGCATTGTTCTTCGTCGAGGAAATCATCGATGAGCAGCACGTTCGTCGCTTTCTACAGGAATATGTCGCAACGCGTCCCTCGCCACGCTCTACGAGAACATGCCGTTACGATAAAGCCGAGCGGACTGCGTTGTGATCGGCCTAAAGGCGTCCGATCTCGCATCGGCCCGCATACTGGAGCGCTCGCCAAAATGCCTAAAGATCGCGGGCGCAGCAAGTCCGGCTGTCTGGAGGAGCAGGACTCGATCCTCGCGATGGCGGAGTTCGCCTAACGCAAGCGTGAGCAGGCGTTGTCGGGGACCAGCGCCGAGGAGGCAAAAATGTCGCTAACCATTCGTTAAGGTTAACGCCGCACCCTGTGGCCGAGCATAAAAGGGACGTGCGGGGCTGGACTTGGCGATTCGGCGGGCGAAGCAAGCAGCTGTCCTGGCGACGCTCGGGGCATTGCTCTCGACCAGCGCCGGCGCGTCAGAGAGCGCCATCGAGGCGCGATTGCGCATGCTGGAAGCGGAGATCGCCAGGCTTCGTCCGCTGGAAGCCGAGGTCGCCAAGCTTCGTCAGGAGGCGCGCCAGTCGAAGTCGCCGTCGCGAAGTTCGAACTCGAAGGATCGCTCACAGCGAAGCGCAACGAACATCGCCAATGCCGCCGCCGCCGCGAAGGGGTCGTCCGATACGCCCCCACGGCCGCCGGTGTTTGTCAGCTTCAAGAACGGCCTCTTCGTCGAGACTGAAGACAAGGCGTATAGCTTCAAGGTCGGCGGCCGCATCATCATCGACGGCGGCGGCATCGCTCTGCCGCTCAACGGCTTCGACAATCAGGTCGGCGGGCGCCAGCTTCGGCTCGAGGTCGAAGGCAAGGCCGCGAAGATCTACTTCTACAAGCTGCAATACGACTTCACCGGAACAAGCCAGATCACCGGCGTCAATCACGTGTACGGCGGCATTCGCGACGCCTATTTTGGCATCCAAAGCCCGCTGTTCACGCTGCCTTTCGCCAAGGAGCCGGCCTACCTCATGGTCGGCAGCATGTTCGAGCCCTTCAGCGTCGAGGCGATCAATTCCTCAAAATACCGCGACTTCATCGAACGCTCGCTTGCGGTCGACACCTTCCAGCCGGATCGTCATATCGGCCTTGCAATGGGCGCCTACGGCGACGACTGGACCTTCAAGGGCGGCATATTCAGCACCAGCTTTGGCGATGCGAGCCTGAGCCCCGCGCGCGGTTATCCGGCGACCTGGGGCATTCCGCGACTTTACATACCCAACGCGGGCGGCGGCGCGCCATTCCCGTCCAACACGACTTGGTTCCAAGCCACAGGAGGCGGTCAGTATTTCGACGTGACCGGCCGCTTGACCTATGCGCCGATCCACACCGAGCATGATCTCCTCCACGTCGGGGCTTCCGGCCGATACCATCAGCCAAACGACTCCACGGCTGTGAACAACGACCGGGTCCTTGCGCTGGGCAACCGCATCAGATCGGAAGCCAATATCCTCGGCCAGGGCCTCATTGGCACGCCGGATCTTTCCTGCGGAACGATCGTGGGACCAATCCCCCAAAACCTCTTCAACAGCTCCGCCTTCGCCGGAAAATGCACCAAGAGCGTCGAATCCTTCGGAATTGAATTGGCGGCGTCGCATGGGCCGTTCGGCATCCAGGCGGAATATTTCGGCGCCTTTTACAACCGCGATCAAAACGCGATCAACCGTGCGACCTATCTAACGGCGGCTTCGGCGGCGACCGGCGCCATTCCCGTTAACGGCTCTCTGGTTCCATTCAATCCGGGAGGACGGTCCGCCTATTTCGACGGCTATTACATCCAGGGCACATATTGGATCACCGGCGAAGAGCGCGCGCAATCCTACGATATCCGCGACAAGAACGGCGCAACCTTTAATCAGCTCAAGATCAAAAATCCCCTCAGCGCAGGCGGTTATGGCGCCTGGGGCTTGGCTGCGCGCTTCAGTTCCGTTGATCTCAACAACGGGCCCTTCAACGGGAATACCCTCTATAACCTGATGGCGATGACGACCTTCGTCGCGCCAAATCCATTCGCCCGGACCTACATCGCCAACGCCGGGATAAACGGCGGCCGTCAGCAGAATCTTACGATCGGCGTGAACTGGTACCCGGACGTGGGCGTCGCATTCCAGGCGAACTGGACGCGCGTGATGAACGTCGTCGCGCCATTGAACCTTTACAATGGTGGTCCGCTGCCCATGCTTCTCGGCGCCAATTATACCGGCGCGCATCCCAATTTGTTTGAGGTTCGCGCCAAAATTTATTGGTAAGCGGCGCCGCTTTCAGGCAAACGACCGCCGGCGGGCGTTTCCTTGTACGCCCTGCGATGCTATATCTCGAGGAATCTAATCCGCCGAAAGGGAGCGTTCGGCTTCGCCGATGAGGTCGCTTGTGACGACGCTCAGGCGCCTCGTGGGGCGTCCATTTCCCCGGCGCTACGGGTCGAGAACGCGCATGAACCGCTATGACCGCCAGCCTCAGCCCGCTGAAGAGGCTGTCGTCGAATATCTCGACGGCGAATATCGCGTGCGCAAGCCCGGCGCCTATGTGCGCTGCGCCGTGACCGGCGAACCGATCCCGCTAGAGGATCTGCGCTATTGGAACGTCGATCTGCAGGAGCCTTACAGCGGGCCGCACGCCAAGCTGATGCGTCTTGGCGTCAAGAAGCCCGATTAAGGATCGGAAAGGCGCGCCTCACACAGCCCGCGAAGCGCCTCGTCCAAAACGTCGGCGTCATCGAAAACTAGAGTGACCGGTAGCGTATCGACGCCAAGCGTCGCAAGCTGACCGCCCATTCGCGCCGCATCCTTTTCCGTCGTGACGAGCCGCGCGCCATGCTCGTGCCGCAACTTCGATAGCATCGCGAAATCTCTTTGCGTGAATCGGCGGTGATCGCCGAAGGAGACCCGCGCCGCGACTTCGGCGCCGGATGCCTCCAACAAGCTGAAGAATTTCTCTGGCCGCGCGATGCCGGCGAAGGCGACGAGGCGCGCGCCGTTTATCGCCTCCGCGGCTCCGCTGTCGGGCGACAAATGGGCGGCGAAGACAGGCTTGCTGGCGCGCGCGGCGATGTCGCGCGCGCGCGCGCCATCGCCGATCACGACCAGAATATCCGCCGCCGCAAGCTGCGCATCGAGCGGCGCGCGCAAAGGACCGGCCGGGATGCAGCGGCCATTGCCCGCGCCATAGTCCGAGTCGATCACGATGAGCGTCAGGTCGGGCGCGATGCGACGGCTGTGGAAGCCGTCGTCGAGAATGACGACGGTGGCGCCGAGGCGCTGCGCCAGGTCTGCGCTCGCAAGTCGGTCTGCGCCGATGATCGTCGGCGCGACGCGCGCAAGCAGCAGCGCTTCGTCGCCAATCTCGTCCGCGCCGTGACGCGTCAAGTCCACGACGAAGGAGGACGCTCCGCCGCGCCTGCGGCGATAGCCGCGCGTGAGAAGGGCGGGGCGCTCTCCTGCCGCCTTGAGACGGCGCGCGAGGGCGATGGCGAGAGGCGTCTTGCCGTCGCCGCCCGCCGTCAGCCCGCCGACGACGATGGTCGGCAAATTGGCGCGCGGCGCTTCGCGCGCGAGCCGCTTGCGCGCGATGGCGCCGTAGAGCGCGCCAAGCGGAGACAGCAGCCGCGCCGTCGCGCCGTCTTCACGCCAGAAGGCGGGCGCGCGCATCTCAAAAAGCGGCGCCGCGCGCGACGCTCATTGCTGGGCCACCGCCATTTGCGCGAGATAGGGTTCGACGGCGGTCATGATGCCGCGCGAGGCGCCGCCCAATCTCTCGACGGTTTCCGCGGCCGCGCGTCCCATCTTGCGCATGCGCGCGGGTTCCGCGAGGAGATACTGCGCGGCCCGCGCCAGCGATGCGGCGTCTGTAACGCGCGCGGCCGCCTTTGCGGCTGCGAGCTCGCCATAGGCTTCGGTGAAGTTTTCGACATACGGGCCATGAAGAATCGCGCAGCCGAGCTTCGCCGGCTCGATTGGATTTTGTCCGCCGCCGCCGGGCAACAGCGACTTGCCCATCAGGACGACCCCGACGCTTCGGAAAATGAGGCCAAGCTCACCGACGCTGTCGACGACATAGACGTCGACATCGCGTCGCGGTTCTCTTTCCTGCGAACGCAAGGCCGCAGTCAATCCTCTGGCGCGCGCGGCTTCGACGATCTCGACGCCGCGCTCCCAGCGCCGTGGCGCGATGATCGTCAGCAGCGACGGGGTTTGCGCGGCCATGTCGACATGCGCGTCGAGCACGAGGTCTTCTTCGCCGGGATGGGTGGAGACCGCCGCCCAGGCTGGCCGCGCGCCGATCGCGCCATTGAACGCGGCAAGTTTTGCAGAGTCGGCCGGCGGCGGCGGCACGTCGAATTTGAGATTGCCGGCGATGCGCACGCAACGCGCGCCGAGCGCCAGAAAGCGGGCCGCATTATCCGAATCCTGCGCGAGGCATAGATCGACGGCGCCGAAGACGGATTTCGCCGCGCCGGGAACGGCGCGCCAGCGCTCGGCGGATTTGTGGGAGATGCGGGCGTTGGCGAGAACCAGCGGCGCGCCGCGCGCGCGCACGGCCGCGACGATATTAGGCCAAAGCTCCGACTCGGCGAAGACCGCGATGTCGGGACGCCAATGATCGAGGAAGCGCTCGACGAATTTCGGGGCGTCGATCGGCGCATATTGATGAAAGGCGCCCGCCGGCAAGCGCGCGCTGAGAACGCGCGCAGACGAGACGGTGCCGCTTGTCACGAGCACTTCGAGTCCGCGCTGAATGAAGCGGTCGATGAGCGGCAGCAGCGACAGGCTTTCGCCCACGCTCGCGCCGTGCAGCCAGACGAGTCGTCCGCGCGGTCGGGGGCGATTCGACTCGCCCATGCGTTCGGCCAATCGCGCGGGATCTTCCTTGCCATGGTTGGCGCGCCAATTGAGCGCGGCGCTGGCGAAGGGCGTCGCCGCGATCGTCGCCAGCCGGTACACTGTCAGAAGCGACATGTTTCCAATCTATTAAGAATCCGGTCCACATGCGCCATCTGACGGCGTCTTGTCCGCGCGCGCCCGGCCGACCGGAACGACAATTCTATGCCTGGCAAAACCGGCGATTTTTGGAAGGCCGCCTATAGCTTCTCCACATCCGGATCTAGCAGCCGATAAAGGTGAACCACGAAATAACGCATATGCGCATTGTCCACCGTGGATTGCGCTTTCGCTTTCCATGCGGCGAGCGCGCTATCATTGTCCGGATAGATGCCGACGACGTCGAGCTTGCTCGGATCGCGGAACGCGACGCCGTCGAGCGTCTCCAGCTCGCCGCCAAATACAAGATGCAACAGCTGTTTTTCTTTCTTCGCCGAGGTTGCTTGCGTCGTCTTGTTCATAATTTTCCTTCCAAGACCTCCCGCGCCAGCGCGAGGCTATCGTCGAACAGCGATTTCGGAGCCGCGATGAGCATGTCGCGGGCGAGTGACGCGCGATTATAGGTGAGCGCGACGCCCTCCGGCTCGCTCAACATTGCGCCCGCTTCTGCGAGGAGAATATCCGCGGCGGCGATGTCCCAGTCGCGCGCATTGGGCGCAGCGACCACGATATCATGCCGGCCGGAGGCGATATCGGCAAGCCGCAGCGCGAGCGAGGGCGTTCGCGGCGCCATCACGAATTCCCGTGGCGACGCGGCCAGCCGGTCCTGCATCGTACGAGGCGCGACGAGCGCCGCGCCGGCGATTTCGGCGCGCTGCGGCGCGATGAGGGGGGCGCCGTTGAGGAAGGCGCCGAGCCCAAGCGCGCCGACATAAGTCTCGCCCAGCGCCGGCGCGTGGATGATCCCGGCGACCGGCCGGCCGCCAACCACCAGAGCGATGGAAACCGACCAGCGCGCGTCGCCGCGCGAGAACGCCAGCGTTCCATCGATCGGATCGACGACCATCAAGGCGTCGCGCGTCAGGCGCTCGGCCGTGTCGACGCTCTCTTCAGAAAGCCACGCCGCCTCGGGCGCGATCCGCGCCATCTCATGGAACAGGAACCGATCGACCGCGAAATCGGCCTCGGTGACCGGCGAGCCGCCGTATTTGTAGGAAACAGCCGCGGTCGTCCGCTCGCCCGCGCGGAAATACGCCATGGCGATCTCGCCCGCCCTGCGCGTGACGCTCTCGAGTTGTGGAAGAAAAGCGGCGAGTTCCGCTTGGCTGGAGCCCATCATGAAGAGGAGTAGGCGAGGCGCCGACGGGCCGCAAGCGGGCGCGTTGCGCGGAATAGGAGCAATTTGAACGAATTCGTTTTCATGGACTTCACCCTCATCGCCTAAATCATGCGTAGAAGCAATGATTTACGTGCTGTTCACCAGGCTTTTTAGCGCCTTCGCGGGCAGGGTGCGGCAATATGGAGCCGAGACGGAATTCAAGCCGCAAGGAGCGATCGATGGTTGAGGCCAATACTGCGCGCAGGATCGAGGAAAATGTCTTTGTTCAGCGTGACCGCCGCGCCGACGGCGGGGCGCGGCGCATCCGCGTCACTCGCGACGACGTTTTGATCTCCCGTCGCTTCAGCGGCATCTCCATGGTCATCTCGGTGCCTGTCACCGCCTATTGCGGCGTCGCTCTCGAGGTGCAGCCCGCGGACGACGGATCGGCGCGCTACGTTCTTTCGCTGGCGCACAGCGACCCGGACCTCGACATTCTTCTCGGCGAGACTCAAGACTGCGGCGCCGCCGCCTCCGACTGGCGTCACTGGGCGGCCTGGCTTGGGCTGCCGCGGGTCACCGAGGAAGATGGCGCGCTGCGTTCGCGCGAGAGCGTTGACGAAGAGATCGCCGCCGCCTTCGTGCGCCGGCGCTGCGAGACCAGTCTGGGCAAGCGTCGTCCGCGATTTCTCATGCGCCGCAAGGCCGGCGACTCCCGCCGCGCGAAGGTCGTGTATGGCGCAGAGCGCGAGATCATTTCTTATGAATGAGACGTCTCCTGCGCGGCCGACGCGCCAAGGACGATCTTCTCGAAGCCCTCGCGGATCTCCTGCTCCTTGAGCTTCCTGCCAATGAAGACGAGGCGCGATTCGCGCTTCTCTCCTGCTTTCCATTCTCGCTGCAAATCGCCATCGAGGATCTGATGGACGCCTTGAAACACGAACCGCCGCGGTTCGTCCTTGAAGGCGATGATTCCCTTGCTGCGCAGAATGTCCGGTCCGTCGCGCTGAATCAGATCGTTCAGCCAGGGGACGAACCGTTCAGGATCCACCGGGCCGTCGTGGCGGATCGAGACGGAATGCATCTCGTCGTCATGGAAATGCTTCATCCCGGCGTGAGGCGCGTGATGATTTTCATGCGCGTGGCCAGGGCCATGCTGATGATCGTGGTCGTGATGATCATGGTCGCAATCTGGGCCGCATTCGTGATCATGGCCATCGTCATGATCGTGACTCGACTCCTCGGCGTCGAGGAACGCCGGCTCGATCTCCAGAATCCGGTCGAGGTCGAAGGCGTTGCGCTCCAAAACCGCTTGCAGGGGAACGTCCGACCTCACCGCGCGGTGCAGCGCGGCGTAGGGATTGATCGCGCGGATGCGGCCTTCGACGTCGGCAAGTTCTTCGTCTGACACGAGATCGGTTTTGTTCAGGACGATCACATCGGCGAAGGCGATCTGACTCTTCGCTTCCGGCGCGTCCTTCAGCCGTTCGCTGAGCCATTTGGCGTCGGCGACCGTCACCACCGCGTCGAGCCGCGCCGCCTCCTTGACGTCAGCGTCCATGAAGAAGGTCTGCGCGACGGGCGCCGGATTGGCGAGCCCCGTCGTCTCGACGACGATCGCGTCGAACTTGCCGCGTCGGCGCATCAGGCCCTCGATGATGCGAATGAGATCGCCGCGCACGGTGCAGCAGATGCAGCCGTTATTCATCTCGAAGACTTCTTCGTCGGCGCCGACGACAAGGTCATTGTCGATGCCGATCTCGCCGAACTCATTGACGATGACGGCGTAGCGTCGGCCATGCTGCTCGGTGAGAATGCGATTGAGAAGCGTCGTCTTGCCGGCGCCGAGATAGCCGGTGATGACGGTGACGGGGATTTTCTCGGTCAATGCCGCTTACTCCAGTTTCGTTCGCCCCCACCCTGTCCCTCCCCCGCAAGCGGGAGAGGGGACCCTAATGATCGGCCTTGCGCGAAACTCTCTAAGAGGGCCGGGCCTGCTCCCTCTCCCACGAAGTGGGGGAGGGGTGGAAAGGGGGCTACGGCGCCAAGGCTTTCGCCAATTGTCTTACATTGTGGCGCATCATGTCGATATAGGTCGCGCCATCGCCCTTGGCGTCGGACAGCGCGTCGGAATAGAGCACGCCGCCCATCCGGGCGCCGGTCTCGCTGGCGATCCTTTTGGCGAGGCGCGGATCGGCGATATTCTCGATGAAGACCGCCCGAACCTTATGCGCCCTGACCGCGTCGATGATCTTCGCGACGTCGCGGGCGCTGACGTCAGCCTCTGTCGACACGCCCTGCGGCGCGATGAACTCGACGCCGTAACGCGCGGCGAAATAGCCGAAGGCGTCATGGGTCGAAACCACCCGGCGCCGCTCCTGGGGAATGGCGGCGATCGCCTGCTGGATTTCCGCGTCGAGCGCGTCGAGCTTGGCGAGATAGGCGTCGGCGTTGGCCTTATAGGTCTGGGCGCCGTCAGGATCGACTGCCGTCAGCGCTTCCCTGATGGCCTCGACATAAACTTTTGCGTTGGCGACGTCCTGCCAGGCGTGCGGATCCTGTCCCTCTTCGTCCTTTCGCGCAGTGACGCCTTTGCCCAAGGTGAACACCTCGCCCTTGCTTTTGGCGGCAGTGACGAGACGGTCGAGCCAGCCTTCAAATCCGAGCCCGTTGACGAAAATCAGCCGGGCTTGCGCGATATTGCGGCCGTCGGCCGGACTGGGCTGGTAGACATGGGCGTCGCCGTCGGGCCCGACGATGGTGTTGACAGAAACCCGGTCGCCGCCGACCTGCCGCACAAGATCGCCGATAATCGAAAAGCTGGCGACGATTGGAATTTTCTGCGCCTCCGCCATCGCTGGCGCGACGAGCGCGGCGAGTGAAAACGCGAGCGCGCTGCGGCGTGTAAGCATCGCTTTCATCCTTCGAGATGCCGGCGCGGCCGTTTCAACCGCAGCACGCCGCCGGCGCGGCCAAAAATCATCGAGAAAAAATAGACGACGCCTGCGGCGAGAATTATGGCGGGTCCCGTCGGCGCGCTGGTCTCGTTGGAGAAGACGAGACCGCCGTAACAGCAGAGGGCGCCGATCGCCGCGGCGAGGGGCAGGGCGATGGCGAGATCGCGCGTCCACAACCGCGCCGCAGCGGCGGGAAGCATCATCACGCCGACGGCCATCAGCGTACCGAGCGCATGAAAGCCCGCGACGAGATTGAGCACCACCAGGGCGAGAAAGAGGAACGGCGTGAATTCGCCAAATGCGCTCGTCTGCCGCAAGAACAGAGGATCGAGCGTATCCAACACCAGCGCTCGGTAGAAAACCGCCAGCAGAATGAGCGTGACGGTCGAGACGCCGACGAGCAGCAGCAGCGCCGCGTCGTCCAGTCCGACGACCGAGCCGAAGAGCACGTGGAGCAGATCGACGTTGGAGCCGCGCAGCGATACGAGCGTCACGCCGAGCGCCAGCGAGACGAGATAGAAGGCCGCGAGCGACGCGTCCTCGCGCAGCGTCGTAAATCGCGAGGCC
This sequence comes from Methylocystis sp., assembly GCF_051062815.1. Lineage (GTDB taxonomy): Bacteria > Pseudomonadota > Alphaproteobacteria > Rhizobiales > Beijerinckiaceae > Methylocystis. Next base: position 245,686 of record NZ_JBPFDU010000074.1, read on the forward strand.
GCGCCGGCGGCGAGCGCGACGACGAGTCCGGCGAAGAGGCCGCCGAAGGTCATCGCCGGCAACGACAGGCCGGCGACGAGATAGCCGACGGCGGCCCCGGGCAGGATCGCATGGGACAGCGCGTCGCCGGCAAGCGACATGCGTCGAAGGATCAAGAAGACGCCGAGCGGCGCGCCCGAAAGCGCGAGCGCCAGGGAGCCGACAAGCGCCCGTCGCATGAATTCATAATCGGCGAATGGCGTGACGAAGACGTCAGTGAACATGCAGCTGATCTTCGGCGTCAAACTCATCGCGAAGACATTCGCGCGCGCGCTCGTCGAAGGCCTCCGACATCGCGCGCGCGCGAACGAGATTCTTTTCGCAAAGGGCGTCGCGCGTGTCGCCCCAGAAGATGCACTCGCGGGCAAGCAGCAGCGTGCGCGGGAAGGCGCGGCGGACAATGTCCAATTCGTGCAGAACGGCGACGACGGTGCGCCCTTCGGCGCGCCATCGCGCGATCAAGGCCAAAAGATCGTCGATCGTCGCTGCGTCGATCGCGCCGAAAGGCTCGTCGAGAAGAATGACCGGCTGATCCTGGACGATCAGACGCGCGAACAGCGCCCGCTGCATCTGTCCGCCGGACAGGGTTTCGAGCGTCCGCGATTCGAAGCCGACGAGTCCGACCGTTTCGATCGCCGCGCCCACCCGAGACTGCTCGGCCGCGTTCAGCGCCCCGAAAAGACCGACGCGCGCCAGAGCGCCCATGGCCACGAAATCGCGCACATTGATCGGGAAAGCGCGGTCAATGTCGACGACCTGCGGCAGATAGGCGACGGCGCGCGGCGACAGGGCGCCGAAATGGATATCTCCGCCAAGCGGCGTCAGCAGCCCGGCGAGCGCCTTGAGCAGCGTCGACTTGCCGGCGCCGTTCGGGCCGCAGACGGCCAGTCCTTCTCCAGGGGCGATTTCGCCCTCAAGGTGATGAACCGCGGGGCGACGATCATAGCCGAGGGTGAGATTGACGAGCCGGATCGCCGGCGCTTCGGCGGCCGCGCTCAATGCAGCGCCCAGTAGGCCCCGGCCCACAAGGCTGCGAGAAGCAGCGTGGCGACGATAACCCGGGCGCCGGCGGAAGCTCCGAGAGCTGTGAGCCGCGCCTCTTGAGCGCCGGCGGCTGCGCCGGCGCGCGCATGCTGGGGCAGGGCGCGTTCTTGCGTCGTCATGTCGAACATAGCCAATGTTATATTATAACGCCGGGATTGAACAAGGCGTCATGCGCCTCGCCAGCGCGGATAGGCGCCGGGGAGCGCCGCGTTAAGTATAGGTTGAGGCGCGTTCGCGCCAATCGGCCGTGGACAGGGGAAGGCGATTCTGTTATCCGGTGCCGCACGGGTCAGGCGCTCCGTCAGCGCCCGGAGACCTATTCCCTATTAAGGCCGCTCAACGACGGAGCCGTCGCGGCGGGTCCCAAACACAGGATGGATACGTGCAAGTTCTCGTTCGCGACAACAATGTCGATCAGGCGCTCAAGGCTCTGAAAAAGAAGATGCAACGCGAGGGCATCTTCCGCGAAATGAAACTGCGCGGTCACTATGAAAAGCCGTCCGAGAAGCGCGCGCGCGAGAAGGCCGAGGCCGTCCGTCGCGCCCGCAAGCTGGCCCGCAAGAAGCTCCAGCGCGAAGGCCTGCTGCCGGTGAAGGCGAAGCCGGTCGGCGCACGCTGATCCGGCTAGAGCCGTCGAATTCTCGCCGGATTGCACGCGCTTTTTAAAAATTGCGCATAGAAGAGACACGGGGAAGACGTATTGCGGCTGGGAGGATCTGAAGGCGTGGGCTTTTGCCGTGCGGCGACGTCGCGTCGCCCAGCTTCGCTCCTATCTGGTCAGGCCCTAACGCGCGGCGCGGCGGCGCTCGCCATCATCGCTCTGGCGGGCTGCGAAACCGCGAGCGGCATCCGGCCGCCGGGACGCGGCATCGCCGAGATCGCCGACACCGACCCGAACTCCGCCTCCGTCAACATTAATTCGCTCACCGAAGTGATTCGGCGCAATCCGTCGAGCGCTGAGGCGTACGACACCCGCGGCGTCGCTTACGCTCGCGTCGGGCGGTTCCAGGAGGCGATCGCCGACTTCACGCAGGCCATCAAGCTCGAGCCAAATAATTCGGCGGCCTACACCAATCGCGCGCTCGCGCTCCGCCAAATGGGCCAGAGCGACGCCGCCCGCGCCGACTTCGACCGAGCGATCGAAGTCAATCCCAAACATGCGCCGGCTTACGTCGGTCGCGCCAACCTGCTGCGCGCCCAGGGCAGCCTTGATCAGGCGCTTGCCGATCTCGACCAGGCGATTCGCCTCAATCCCGAAAGCGCGCAGGCGTTTCATGCGCGCGGGCTGATCCATCAGAAACGCGGCGATGATGCGCGCGCCGTGACTGATTTCGACAACGCCATCGACCGCGATCCCTTTGCGGCGGCTCCCTACCTGGCGCGCGGCGAAAGCCTGGTCACGCTCGGCAAATACGACAAGGCGGTCGAGGATTTCAACGCCGCGCTCAACGTCGACAGCAAGAGCGCGCTCGCGTGGGCCTGGCTCGGCGTCGCTTACGACAAGAGCGGCAACCGCTCCAAGGCGCGGGAATCCTTTCAACGCGCGCTCACGCTCGATCCGCAGCAGCCCCTCGCCAAACAGGGCATGGGACGCGGCTAGTCCAGGTTCCCAAAAAGCTGACAGACCTTTTCGCTGAGAACCTGCTCCACCATTTTGAATTTGAGCGATTCCTTATCGATCACATCTAGTCTCGATCGATCACATCTAGTCTCGCGAGACGCGCTGGTCCTCGCGCCATTGCCGGTAAATCGCAATCGCCAAGGCGACGGCCAGCACCAGAACGCAGCCGGCAATCGAAAGCCCAAGTTCGAGCGCGCCGTGGTTCGTGACATGCACGAATGTGGGCAGGGCTGGGTCGGCGCCCGCCATATCGCCCGCGACCCAGCCGAGAAGGCCTGCGCCGGCCCAGACCAGCGCCGGAAATCTCTCCAGCACCTTCAGCAGCGCGCCCGCGCCGAACATCACGATCGGCATCGAAACGAGAAGCCCGAAGACGATGAGATTGGTCGAGCCATGCGCCGCCGCCGCGATGGCGATCACATTGTCGAGCGACATCACGGCGTCCGCCATAATGATTGCGCCGACCGCGCTCCAGAGGTTGGGTTTGGCCTTGACGTCGGAATGCTCGGCTTCGTCGATCAGCAGTTTCACGGCGACGATGAGCAGCAGAATGGCGCCGACAATTTTCAGATAGGGAATCGCCATAAGCTCGACGACGACGAGCGTGAAAGCGATGCGCAGAATGACGCCGCCAAGCGCGCCTAGAAATACGCCCCAGCGCCGCTGACGCACCGGCAGTTGCCGGCACGCAAGGGCGATCAAAATTGCATTGTCGCCCGAGAGCAGCAGGTTGATCCAGATGATCTCGAAGACTTCCCAGCCAAGGCTGAATTCCGGAGACATGCGCGCTTCTTACCTGCCGGGCGAGGCCCATTGGTGCGACTGACGACAAGCGGACTCGGAAGGACGAATCCGCCTCGGCGCAATCCGCCTGATGCATTGGCGATGGGCGACTGTGGCCACCTGATGACTGAAGCTTTTCATTTGGAGGCGCCGCGCATCACGCACTTGCATTAGCGGCATTTTACCGAAGAAGGAAGACGTCGCTAAGCTTGTGTAGCCATCGATTTTTGGTTTTCGCGAGGAACAAGGGGCTTCACCCTGTGTTCTTTTGGGAAAGGCGCGGCAAGTTCGACAATGGCGTCGGCTAAGTGCGCGCTGCAGGAGGTTACTATGGGCATGGCACAGCCAAACGCCAACCTTATCTCCAGCGATAAGGTCGAAGGCACGGATGTGTATGACGCGGCCGGCAACAAGATTGGCGAAATCGATCACCTCATGATCGATCGCGTCTCTGGTTCGGTTCGATACGCGATCATGACTTTCGGCGGCTTTCTTGGCATCGGCGAAGGCGAGCATCCTTTGCCCTGGAAAGCGTTCCGTTACGACACCAATCTCGGCGGATATATCGCGGATGTGACGGAAGAGCAGCTGCAGAACGCTCCTGAATTCGCAGGCGAAGAAAGCTGGAGCGATCGCGATTGGGAAAGCCGGCTGCACAGGAACTACGGGTCCTCCCCCTATTGGGAAGACACAACGACGTCGACCATGTCGAGAGACCGGTGACGTCTAAGTGACTTTGACCGAAGCGGGAACCCGCGGTAGGGCGGAGCCGTAACTGGCTCCGCCCTTTTTGCCGCCTATATGGCGTCGAAAGGATATCCGAAAGGCCATTGAAATGCGCATTGGAGCCGCGGCATTTTTGCTTTTGTACACTTTCTGCGGTGCCGTCGCCGCCGCTCAGTCGGTTCCTCAAGACCGTCGTAGCGCAGAGATAGAATCAACTCTCAAGCGCATCAAACTTCCTCCAGGCTTCTCGATTTCGCTCTATGCTCTAGCGCCGCGGGCGCGCACGCTCGCCATCGGGCGAGAAGGAAAGACGATTTTTGTCGGCGCCGAGGAGAAGGACGTCTATGCGATCACGCCCGGCGGGAAGGCGGCCGCTGCGGTCGAGCGCGTCGCGCCGTCCATGCCATTCACGATGCCGCATGGCGTTTGCTTCTCAAACGGGGGCGCGCTTTTTCTCGTTGAGCGTAACCGCGTCACACGATTCGACGATGCGGAAAACACGTGGCGCGACGCGGCGGCGAACGCCAAGATCGTCGTAAAATCAGGCGATCTCATTCCAAGGAACGAAGAGAGCCGCGGCCATTCCTCCCGCGTGTGCCGCGTCGGACCTGACGACAAGCTCTACATTTCCCTTGGCCAGCCGCACAATGTCACGCCGCGAGACAAGCTCGCGCTTTACGAGAAGACGGGAATCGGCGGCATCATTCGGATGAATCTCGACGGATCGCAGCGCGAAGTCTTCGCGACCGGCATTCGCAATTCCGTCGGCATGGCGTTCGACACGGACGGGTCGCTCTGGTTCACCGACAATCAGGTCGACTCCATGGGCGACGATCGCCCGCCTGGCGAAATTAATCGCGCCGACAGGGCAGGATTGAACTTCGGTTTCCCCTGGTATGGCGGCGGTCATGTGCGCACCAACGAATATGCGCGCGCTGAGCCGCCGAAGGACGTCGTCTTCCCCATCGTGGAGACCGCGCCGCATGCGGCCGATCTTGGCGTGATGTTTTACCGCGGCGACATGTTTCCGAAGGAATATCGAGGCGCGATGTTTTACGCGCAGCACGGATCGTGGGACCGGAGCGTCCCGATCGGCGCGCGCGTGATGGTCACGCTCGCCGGGACGACCGCGAGCACGCCCTTCGCCGTGGGCTGGAACACCGGCTCCGGATACTATCTCGGCAGGCCGGTTGACGTTGCAGAACTTGCAGACGGCTCGCTTCTCGTCACCGACGACCAGAATGGCGCCATTTATCGGATTATCTACCAAGCGCCGTAGGGCGCGTCGTGAGCGCGCGCCCGTCGTGGCCCGTGCAGAGCGCCTCGACCATTATGCTCGCGTCGACGCCAGGCGTGTGCGCGAGGGTAAAATCGGCGGCGCGCGCCATGCCGCCGCGCTCGCTCAAGAGCTGCAAGGTCCTGCCGATCTGCGAGTCGAGATGGCGTCTCAGCGCGGCGTCGCCCTTTTCCCGCAATCGCGCCGCGCGCTCTTTGGCGATTTGCGGCGCGACTTGCGGCATGCGCGCCGCCGGCGTTCCGGGACGTGGCGAGAAGGGAAAGACATGAAGATGCGTGAGACCGCAGGCGTCGACGATGTCGAGCGTGGCGTCGAACATCTCCTCCGTCTCGGTCGGAAAGCCGACGATGAAGTCGGCGCCAAAGATGATGTCAGGTCGCGCCTCCCGCAACGCGTGGCAGAGGCTGATCGCGTCCTGTCGCGAATGGCGGCGCTTCATGCGCTTCAAGATCAGATCGTCGCCGGACTGCAGCGACAGATGAAGATGCGGGCAAAGCCGCGAATCTTCCGCAAAAGCCTCGACGAGATCTTCGTCGACTTCAATGCAATCGACCGACGAGAGACGCAGCCGTTCAAGTTCTGGAAGGCGGCGCAGCAGCAGACGCACGAGGCGCCCGAGCGTCCAACCTTCGCCAAGGTCGACGCCGTAGCTCGTGAGATCGACGCCCGTCAGGACGATCTCCTTCTTGCCGCTCGCGACAAGCGCGCCGGCCTGCGCGACGACCTCACTGGGCGGCGCCGAGCGCGCCGCGCCGCGTCCGAAGGGAATGATGCAGAAGGTGCAGCGATGATCGCAGCCGTTCTGCACGGCAAGCAGTCCGCGCGTGCCCTCAATGCTCGCAAGCGCACGATTTGGCGCATGTTCGGCGAGAACCCGCGTCACCCCCTCGATCTTGGAGAAACCCGGCGGGTCGAGCCGCGCCGCGCAGCCCGCGACGACGATCTCGGCCTCGGGCCGCTCGCGATGCAAGCGGCGGATCGCCTGACGGGCTTGTCGCGTGGCCTCGCCGGTGACAGCGCAGGTGTTGACGATCACCGTCTCGCGCGCGCTGGCGTGGGCTTTGGCGAGCGCCTGCGACTCGACGGCGTTAAGCCGGCACCCGAAGGTGACCACCTCGGCGTTGCGCAGCGGCGCGTTCACGCCGCGACGCCTTGAAAGATCTGGGGATCGAGCCTGGTTTCAAATTCGAATTCAACCGGCCCCGTCATCAGCACATGATCGTCCGTCCGCCATTCGATGTGGAGATCGCCGCCTGGCAGGCATAGACGCGCCGTGCGCTCGCCGAGCCCTGCGCGCGAGGCGGCGACGAGCGTCGCGCATGCGGCCGAGCCGCAGGCCTTGGTCGCGCCGGTTCCGCGCTCCCAGACGCGCAGCAGAATGTCGTCGCGCGAAAGCATCTGCGCGAAGGAGACATTGGCGCGTTCGGGAAAGAGCGGATGGCGCTCGATGCGCGGGCCAAGCGTCTCGAGATCAATCTGCGTCGCGTCGTCGACAAAGAACACCGCATGAGGATTGCCCATGCTTACCGCGGAGAAGCGCGTCGGAGCGCCAGCGACGGGCGGATTGAGCGCGACCTCGCGCGTATCCTCGACGGCGCGGGCAAGCGGAATCTCGCGCCAGCCCAGCCGCGGACGGCCCATGTCGACAGTGAAAACCATATCGGCTTGGCGGCGCGTTTCGATGAGGCCGGCGTCCGTCTCCAGACGCAGCGCGTCCTTGCCTTCGCGCGCCAGCGCATAGGCCACGCAGCGCGTGCCATTGCCGCAGGCGGCGGATAGCGAGCCGTCGATATTGTAGATGCGCATATACGCGTCGTCGCCCGGCCGGCGCGGCTTATGGAGCGCCATCAGCTGATCGAAGCGCAGGCCCGGCGCATTGGCGATGGCGCGCGCTTCCTGCGGCGCAAGCTCGTGGTCGCTCCCGCGCAAATCGAGAACGAGAATTTCGTTTCCCGCGCCATTCATGCGCAGAATCGGAAGATGGTCGAGCGGATGCGCCATGGGGCAGCTTTTCGCCTATTCTCCGGGAGACGCGCTCGTATATAGAGAAGGCTGCGCCGAAGCGCCACTGCGGCTCCCGCCGAACGCGCGTCGCATTTGCGCGCGAAAAGGCCATGATGGCCGCTTAGGGACGCTCGACGATGGAAGAAGAACCGGGCTTACTGGACAGCCTGCGACGCCATTGGCGCGCGCTGGCGATCTTCACAGTTCTTATCGCCGGCGCGGCGATCTACTCCGAACGCGCGCTGGTTCCGGTCGCCGGCGTTGAGGAGGCGGACAAATCCGCCACGCCGCAAAGGCCTGTACCGCCAAATGCGGCGCCAGACACGAAATCCAACGAGACGAGCGACGCCAAGCCTGGCGATGTGAAACCGGAAGAGGCAAAGCCAGGCGACGCGGCCCCGCCCACTGCCCACGACGAAGCGGCGCAGGCCATGATGAGCCAGACCGTTGCCGTCGACGCTCGCCCCGCCGCCGTCATCAAGGGACAGGGCAAGTGGGAGGAGGCGGCGAAGACGATCAGCGAGGCGCTCGGCAAGCTCAACGACGCCGTCGGAACGGCGGGACTTGCCGTCAACGGCCGGCCCATCGCCGTTTTCACCAAGACCGACGATACCGGCTTCGCCTTCGAGGCGATGGTTCCGCTTGCGGCGGCGCCGGAAGGCAAGCCCAAGCTGCCCGAGGGCGTCAGCATCGGCGCGTCGCCCGCCGGAAAGGCGCTCAAATTCCAGCATCGCGGCGCCTATGACGAGATCGAGGCCACCTATGAGGCGATCGCCGCCTATCTTGACGAGAAAGGGCTGGACACCAAGGATCTCATTCTCGAGGAATATTTGACCGACTTTAAGGGCGACGACGCGACTGTCGACGTCGATATTTATGTGTTTTTGAAGTGATGCATTATTTTGGAGCGTCGCCGCGCGAACGTTCCGAGAGATCGGAAATGAAGCGGCGCCAGAGTTCCGAAGGATTTTCGCCGAAAGCCGACTCGAATGACGGCCCGAAAGGCCTGCCCGCTTCGAGCGCGCGAAGGAGTTGCAGGAACGCCGTCTCGTCGCGCATGCGCAGCCAGCCGACGAACATGCCCGCCTGCCGATAGGCGAGCCGCTGGCGCTGGGTGAGCGCATCGAGCTTCGGATCGCGCGGCGGTTCGCGCTCAAAGGCGAGCCCGGCGAAATCGATCCATCGACGCTCGTCGAGCACGACGCGATAGCCGTCACGGATCGCCTGCGCGGCTTCGGCTTCGCTGACGCCCTCGGCGCCGCCGCCGTGCGACGCCATCACCGCGAGTCCTTCCGTGAACCATTGCGGCGGACGCGGCGCGCCAAACGGCCGCCACCCCGAAAGATGCACATGCGACAGCTCATGCGTGAGAACGCCTTCGAGGCGATCGCGCTCCTTGCTGCAGAGCGTCGGCGACAACAGCGCGGCGCCGCCGCGCGTCACGGCGGCGATGCCGGGATCATCCATGGCGTTGGCGTTCGCGTAAGTCTCGTAGGAGGCGTAGACGCCGACGATCGGCGGCTGCGCAAAGGGGCGTCCGTGCGCGGACTCGATTTGCGCGATGGCGCGCGGGGCGATTTCCGCCACGACTTCGGCGCAGGCTCGCGCCTCAGGCTCATAGTGAACGCGCGCATCGTCCGCGAAAGCGGGCAGTAGGCGAGGATCGTTCCAGGCGACGCGCGCGGCGAGGCGAAGGTCCGGTCGCAGCGCCAGCGCCAGCATGGCCGCTGCGATGAACGCCAATCCGAACCCCCAAGCCTTCGCCATGATACGCGGCATGCCCGTCTCGCGCCTGTTAGGCGGGTTTGTCGTCCGGCCGATATTCGAGAATGTCGCCCGGCTGACATTGCAGAATTTCGCAAATTTTTTCGAGCGTGTCGAAGCGCACGCCCTTCACCTTGCCCGACTTCAAGAGGCTCACATTCTGCTCGGCGATGCCGATCTGCGCGGCAAGATCGCGCGAGCGCATTTTGCGCTTCGCCAGCATCACGTCGAGATTGACGATGATCGGCATCAGACGATCTGCGCGTTTTCATCGGCGATGTCGGCCGCCGTCTTCTGGATATGGGCGAGCGCCAGGAGCGTCGCGAGCAGCATGAGCGTCGAAAGATCTTCAGGTCGCAGGTAGATCGACACCATATGCGCCCCCGCCGCCTTATGCGCCGTGAGGATGAGCGAAGTTAGCGGTCGCGTGGCGATATCGACGAGCGCCGCGATGAGGCCCGCTAACGCAAGACAGCGCAGCCATCCGGCCGCATCGGGCGTGAAGATGCGCCCCTCGAGATAGCCCGAGAACAATCTCCAGCCGGCGTAGCAGGCGACGACGAGCAGCGTCCAGATCACGAAGCTGACGCCGAAGGCCGCAAGCCGCTGATCGGCGGACAGGTCTTCGACATCGACCTTCAGCGACGCAAATCGCGAAACGACCAGCGACTCGTCGCTCCAGAACTTCACGATCGTCACGAGCATCCAGAGGCAATAGCCGACGAGCGCGAAGCGCAGCGTTTGGCAGAGCCAGCCGATGCGGCGGCGCAGCGAGTCGAGGCGACGGTCGTCAAAGGAAGAAAGGGCAGGGAAGTCAGTCATAGCGGTCTCCTTATGTCGCTTACGTTGACACAAGAAAAATTTAATGTCAAACATTAAAAACTAATCGATAAACATGAGGCATTCTATGTCGTGCATTGTTCGTCGCCTGTCTAGCCTGGCGCTCGCCGCCGCCTTGCTTGCCGCCTGCAGCCATGTGCCGGTCTCAACCATGTGGGCGCTGCGCAATTTCGACGCCGCTTCCGTCGATCCGGCCGTGCTGCGCGCGGCGGTACGACTGCCTGAAAGTTTCGAGCCGCAGAAGGGCGGCGTGACGTTGAAAATCGGCTGGTGGCGCGACGGCCAAGAAAACGCGAAGCATGAGATGATTTTCGCGCTTAGGGAAACGACCGCGCCGGAAGACGTCGCGCCGCTTTCCGGCGAGCGGAAGGCCGGAACGCGCCTCTATGCCTATCGCGTCGACCCGGCCGATTATGCGGCGATCCGCGCCCGGCAGAAGGAATTTCTGGAAGAGAAGGCGCGCGATCCCGGCAAGACGCATGGTTCCTTCGGCGTTGGCGCCGACGCCTGCCGGCGCGGCGACTTCCCGGAAGGTCCGCTGCTGACGACGACCTATTTGCGCACGCAGCCTTCGGGCCCCTATCTCACGGTGCTCAAGAATCTCGACATGCGCGAGGCGGCGACGAAGGAAAAGCCGCTCGATCAGCTCGTGCCGCCTTGCGAGAAATTCGCTAACCGCGCCGAGGCGCCGATGGTCGTAAACCGTTAGGCCGCCCGCGCCTTCTCCATCATCTCGACGAAGCGGCGGAAAAGATAATGGCTGTCCTGCGGGCCGGGCGAGGCTTCGGGATGATGCTGCACCGAGAAGGCCGGCCGGTCGGTGAGGGCGATGCCGCAGTTCGAGCCGTCGAAGAGCGAACGATGGGTCTCGACGGCGTTTGCCGGCAGGCTGTCGCGATCGACCGCGAAGCCGTGATTCATCGAGACGATCTCGACCTTGCCGGTGGTGAAGTCCTTGACCGGGTGATTGGCGCCGTGATGGCCCTGCGGCATTTTCTTCGTTCTCGCGCCGACGGCGAGCGCCATCATCTGATGTCCGAGACAAATCCCGAAGGTCGGCACCTTCGCCGCGAGCAGTTCGCGGATCACCGGCGCGGCGTATTTGCCGGTTTCGGCCGGATCGCCGGGGCCGTTCGAGAGGAAGACGCCGTCGGGTTTGAGCGCCAGAATTTCGCCGCTCGTCGCGGTTGCCGGCGCGACCACCACTTCGCAATCCTGTTCGGCGAGAAGCCGCAGGATGTTGCGCTTCACGCCATAGTCGATCGCGACCACGCGATACCTCGGCGCGCCGTTGCGCGCGCCATAGCCGCCGCCGAGTCGCCATGTTGTCTCGCGCCAGTCGTAGCGCTCCTTGGAGCCGACGCTCGGCACCAGGTCCATGCCGTCGATCCCCGGCCATGCGGCGGCCCTGGCTTTCATCGCCGCTATGTCAAAGCAGCCGTCCGGCGCATAGGCGATGACAGCGTTCTGCATGCCGCGTTCGCGAATGAGCGTCGTCAGCGCGCGCGTGTCGATGCCGCACATGCCGACAACGCCGCGCGAGGCGAGCCAGTCGGCGAGCGGCTTCTGGGCGCGGAAATTCGAGGGGTCGGTGCAGGGCGCGCCGAATATGGCGCCGACCGCGCCGGCGCTCTTGTCGAGATCGACGGTTTCGACATCTTCATCGTTGGTCCCGACATTGCCGATGTGGGGGAAGGTGAAGGTGACGATCTGCGCGGCGTAGGACGGGTCCGTGAGGATTTCCTGATAGCCGGTCATGGCGGTGTTGAAGCAGACTTCGCCGACCGCTTCGCCAACGGCGCCGAGCCCGTATCCTTCGATCACTTCGCCGCCGGCGAGAACCAGCACGCCGGTGTGGAGGGGTTTCTTCCAGCCGTTATCTTGATCGAGGGTCATATAGGTCTCAGCTCTCCGGCGCGTCGCTGGCTTGACAGCGCTCTCGCCGCGCGTCATGGCCGGACTTGATCCGGCCATCCACGGCGGCGACGCCACGTGGACGCCCGCGACAAGCGCGGACATGACGCAATTGGCTGTGGATGTAATGCATCCGCCCCGGAATTGGAAACCCCAAGGACATAACATGCGCGAGAAGATAGCGGCGGACCTCAAGACGGCGATGAAGGCGGGCGAGCGCGCCAAGGTCGACGCGCTGCGGCTCATCAACGCGGCGCTAAAGGACAAGGACATCGAGGCGCGCGGCGCGGGCAAGACGCTCAGCGGGGACGACGAGCTCGCGCTTTTACAGAAAATGATCAAAAGCCGGCAGGAGTCGCTGGAAATCTATGAAAAAGCCGGGCGCGAGGATCTCGCGGGCAAGGAGCGCGGCGAAATCGCGGTCATTTCCGCCTATTTGCCGCAGCAGCTCTCTGAGGTGGAAGTGGCCGAGGCCGTGAAGGCGGCGATCGCCGAGACCGGCGCGGCCTCGATCAAGGACATGGGCAAGGTCGTGGCTTCGCTCAAAGCGAAATATACGGGCCGCATGGATTTCGGAAAGGCCAGCGCGGCGGTGAAGGCGGCGCTGTCGGGCTAGGGGCAACGGATCGGCCCCTTCCGGCGCATAGCGCCGCCTTCCCCGCTAAAGCGGGAGAAGGGAGAACGGCGCGATTCATGCCTTGCAACAAGAATTCGCGAGGCTGCAAGAATTCTCCAGCGTTAATGACGGCGCAATCTCCCCCCTCTCCCGCGAAGCGGGGGAGGGCGGGGGAGGGGGCTCAGCGCCACAGAGCGTAAAAGTGATGAGGCGGGCCACGGCCCTCGCTCAATTGCAGCCGGTCCGCCGCCTCCAGCGCGCCCTCCAGCCAAACTTTCGCAGTCGCGATCGCATCGATCAGCGGCGCGCCTTTGGCGAGTTCGCAGGCGATGGCCGAGGAGAGGGCGCAGCCCGTTCCATGCGTGTTGCGAGTCGGAATGCGCCTTCCGTGAAAAACGCGCGCCTCTCCCGCTTCGAAAAGAACGTCGACAGGTTCGCCCTCGAGATCGCCGCCCTTGACCAGCACCGCGCGGGCGCCGGCGGCGCAGAGGAGCCGCCCCTGCGCCGCCATCTCATCGGGGTTTTTGGCGAGCGGCGTTTGCGTGAGCGCGCTCGCCTCATAGAGGTTGGGCGTCATGAGACGCGCTAGGGGAGGGAGGGCCGCAACCAGCGCAGCCTCCAGCCCGGCCGAGGCGAGGCTGACGCCCTGTGTCGGAACCAGCACTGGGTCGAGCACGACGTTGTGGGCATCATATCGCGCCAGCCTCTCGGCGACCGCCCGGGCGATGTCCGCCGTCGAAAGCATGCCGATCTTGATCGCATCAGGGGGTATGTCCGACAGCACGGCGTCGATCTGCGCGACAACGATATCCGCGGCGACGGGGTAGGCGGCGAACACGCCGCGCGTATTCTGCGCGGTCAGCGCCGTGATCGCCGCCATGCCGTAACAGCCGAAGGCCGAGAACGTCTTGAGATCAGCCTGAACGCCGGCGCCGCCGGATGGGTCGGAGCCGGCGATGGAGAGAAGCTTATGAACGGGCGCGGTCATGACAAGGAATGTCCGCGCTTCACGCCTCCAACGCAAACAGCGCTGGATCAGCTGTGCAATTCGCGTCCGCCGGGCCAAGCCGGCTCCTTCTTCTCTTCGTAGTCGCTGTAAGCCTTCTTCAACCCGGTCAGAACCTCGGCGGAGGTCTCGAACATGGCTTTGAGCTGTGGCTCCTCGACCTTCTCGATATCCTCACGCAGGAGATTGATCGTCTCCTGGAGGCGATTTTGGATGCTCTGAACGTGCTGGTGCGGATTGCTGTCGCTATGCAGGGTCATCGCTGTCTCCTGGCCGTGCCTCCCGTTATAAGGGTGTCAGGGCTTCAACCTCCTATGCGGACTGGAGTTCCGGCGTCTCATCCCGGTTTCGTCCGGCCGTGGTTTAAGCCGTGCGCAGCCTGTTCCGCGGGCTCCCCTTCGGCAGGCTCAGGGTTTCGGCAGGCTCAGCACGCCGGCGTCGCCGTTCTCCGCGCCGAAGGCGAGACGCGCGCCCTTCTCGTCCCAGGCGAGTGCGCTGATCCGCGCGCGGTCATCATCCTGCGCTGGACGGCGAACCAGAATCTCAGATCCGTCCGAAAGCCGCGCCAGCATGATCAGGCCGTCGTCGTAACCGATCGCCAAGACCAAAGCGGCGGGATGGAAGGCGACGCGCGTCACGATCGCCGAATGCACGCCGCATTCGCGTGGCGCCTGGCCCATCGGCCCATCCTTGCCCGAAAAGGGCCAGACGATGCAGGCGTCGGCGCCTGAGGTGGCCAGCCATTTCCCGTCATGCGACCAGGAGAAGCTGCGCGTTTTTCCCGGATATCCGGCCATCCGCATGTGCTTGCCGTCGGCGAGACGCCAGCCGTGCAGCGTGTTCTCCTGCATCGAGGTGACGAGAAAGCGCCCGTCGGGAGAGATCGTGGCGTCAAGGTGCGAGCCCGCCCAGTCGAGCGCTTCCGGCTTGCCGGCGTTCGGGAACCAGAGAGTCGCGCCGCCGTAATGCGCGATCGCCAGCCGGTAGCCTTTGGGGAAGAAGGCGAGGCCGCGCGAGGTCGACGGCAGATCCAGCGACTTCGCGTCGCCCTTGGCCGAGCGCGCTCGCGCCACCTTTCCTGCTGTCCACGCTACCGCGCCGCCCCGCGCGGCGACGGCGTCGATCCATTTGCCCTTTTCGTCGCCGATGAGTTCCACGCCGCCTTTCGCGTCGGTCGCCACGACGCGCCCGTCGTCTCCGCCGGTGACGAGCCGGTCGCGGTCATGAGCGACGACGAGGATGGCCGCGTCTTGATGGGCCGGAATGCGGCGTCCCTCCGCGCCGTCGCCGAAATGCAGCGTGCCTTCGGCGAGCGCGAACACCGGCGCGCCGCCGAGGAACGCCGCGGCAACGACAGGCTCACGAAGCCCGAGGGATTCGACTTTGTCGACGAGCGTAGGAGACAGCGTCACGGCTATGCTTGGTCCTCGGCAGGCGCGCTCCAGCCGATCGGCAGGCGCGGGCGACGTTTCCGGAATTGCCCGCGCATCACGAGCGCGAAGGCGATGGCGTCCAGTCCCGCGAGCGTCAGCCACCACAGCTGCTCGGCCGCGGGACCGAACAGGCAAATGGCGAATCCCGCGCCGAGGCCACCCAGAAGAAAGGGCGCAAGCGCCGGACGCGACTGGCCGACGAACAGGCTGGTGCGGGCGGCGACGAGCGCCGCCGCGGCCGCGCCGAGCGCGCCGAGATCGAACCAGATCTTGAAGATCAGGCTGCGCGGCGTCGCCGGCGTCAGATAGCCGCCGAGCACGCCCCAGGTGGCCGCGCCAAAGCCGTGTCCGATCAATGTGCGCCAGCCGTCCGCGTCGATCATCTGACCCCAAAAGGCGAGATGTCTGAAGAAGCCGGGCGGACGTTCGGGCCAGATCAGATGCGCCGCATAGGCGGTGAGCGGCGCGAGCAGCACGATCGCCGTCATGAGCGCCGCAAATATGATGGACATCAGCCGGGCGCGGCCGAAGGCGGCGGCGAAAACAACCGCTCCCACGGCCAGCGCCGGGACGCCGTTCGGGGCGCCGGACAGATAGCAGGCGATCGCCGTCGCCGCCGCGAGGGCGGCCGCCGAATACCACCGGCCGCGGACGGCGAGCGCGCCCATCGCCGGCCAAACGAGCAGCGCCAGTCCGAGTCCGGCGCGGCCAAGCGGTCCGACATCGAGAATGTCGTCGAGCGTATATTGCGGCTTCAGCAGCAAAGTGACGGCGGCAAGCGCAATCGTCGCCGCGGCGACGCCGATCGGCAGCAGGTTGAGATTCGAGGTTTTGGTGCGCAGCGGCAGAAATCCGGTGGCGAGCGCAACCAGGGCGAGCGTCGCCGTAATTTTGGCGAAGCGTTCCGCCGGTCCCTCGAACGGCGTCCAGAGAAGTGAAAGCGCCGTCCAGGCGGCGAGCAACAGCGCGGCGAGAAACGGCGGCGAGCGCAGGATCGCGCGCAGGGAGCGCCCCGACCCTTCCGCCGGCGTCAGTGTCGCGGCGGCGAGCAGCAGCGCCGCCCCGATCGGCAGCAGCACATAAACCGTCTGCCGCGCCAGAATTGGCGCGATGAGCGAGATCACGAACAGCAAAAACACGCCAATCCGCAGCAGAAGGCGAGAAGCCTCCTCTGCGGGTTCGTCGGCATTGCGGCGCGAAAGGACAGACATGGCGAGGGTGCGGTTGAGTAGGGGATCTTCGATAGAGATTAGAACGAAATCGCCGGCGAGTAGCCTGCCGCAACGCAGTAAATCTGGGAAAGACCCCGATTTTTAGGCGACTGTGGCGCTTTTGCCTGTTTCAGGGCGTTTGGCGCCATTCTTGGCGGACCGCCGCGTCGGGTTCAGCCGCCAGTCGATGGGGACGCAGCTCCGCCGCTCGCGTCGGCGCCAGTCTGCCGAGCGCCCAGACGGCGGCGCCGCGAACAATGGCGGCGGCGTCTTCGACCAGCCGCTCGGCCTCGGCGGCAAGCTCGGGCCGGGCCGAATTGCCGATGGCGATCAGAACATTGCGCAAGAAGTGGTCGCGTCCGACGCGTTTGATTGGGGAGCCCGAAAAAAGCGCGCGGAACGCCGCGTCGTCGAGGCGCGCCAATTCCGCCAGCGGTGGCGAGCCGAATTCGGGGCGCGCGGCGAGCTTCGCCTCGCGTCCGGCGCTCGCGTATTTGTTCCAGGGGCAGACCGCGAGACAGTCGTCACAGCCATAGATGCGATTGCCGATCTTGGCGCGAAATTCGAGGGGTATAGGGCCCTTGTGCTCGATCGTCAGATAGGAAATGCAGCGCCGCGCATCGAGCCGGTAAGGCGCTGGGAAGGCCGCCGTCGGGCAAACGTCGAGACATTTGCTGCACGAGCCGCAATGATCGCGCTCTAGCGGGTCGGGTTCGAGGCGAAGAGTCGTGAAGATTGCGCCCAGAAAGAGCCACGAGCCGAAATCGCGTGACACGAGGTTTGTGTGTTTGCCTTGCCAGCCGACGCCGGCCGTCTGCGCGAGCGGCTTTTCCATGACGGGCGCGGTGTCGACGAACACCTTGGCGTCGCCGCCGCCGGCGCGGCCGAGGATGAATCCGGCGAGTTGTTTCAGCCGGCCCTTGATGACGTCGTGATAGTCGCGGTTGCGCGCATAGACGGAGATCGTCGCGCGGTCCGGTTTCGTCAGCGAAGCGAGTGGATCTCCGTCCGGCCCATAGTTCAGGCCGAGCATGACGAGACTTGCCGCCTCGGGCCAGAGCGCGCGCGGCGCGGCCCGCCGCTCGGCCGTCTCGCGCATCCAGGCCATGTCGCCATGCGCGCCGTCCCGCAGCCATGCGCGCAGCCGATCGCCCTGCTCCGGCGTAACATCCGCCCGCGCGAAGCGGCAGACGTCAAAGCCAAGCTCGAACGCACGGGCGCGAATGTCCTCCTCGAGCGTCGAAGCGGGCCGTCGAGCATCATAACCTGCCGGCGAAGCCATCGATGCATTCGGGACATGCGCCTGCATGTCAGCAGGGCGCTCGTAGAGGGATCGAGACGATGAACTCGGCGCCAGGATCGTGCTTTTTTATTTCGATCGTTGCGCTGAGTTGGCGCGTAAATGACGCAATGATCCGCATGCCGAGCCCCTTGCGATCGAGCGGCGCGACGTCATCGGGGATTCCAGCGCCTTCGTCGCGCACGGAAACGATGAAATTCTCGCCGCCCTGGTGCGCGACCTTCACCGAAATGATTCCCGACTGGCTTTCGTAAGCGTATTTCGCCGCATTGGCGATGAACTCGTTGACGATCAGCGCGGTCGAAACCGCCCGGTCAGTTGCGATGACGATTCCTTCATCGATCTCGGTGCGCACGTCGCATTGCGCGACGCTTTCATCCAAATCATGACACAGCGCCTCGATATATTTGCCAACGTCCATGCAATCGACATCAGAGCCGCGAGACAGCTGGTCATGCGCCTTTGCGATCGCTTCGACGCGGTGAGAGGCTTCGTTGAGAAGTTCGGACACCTGTTCGTCGCCTGCGTCGTTGGCTTGCAGGCGGAGCATGCTGCCGACGATGGAAAGGCTGTTCTTCACGCGATGATTCATTTCTTTGAGCAGCGCTTCGTTGCGCGCGAGCGCCGCTCTTAGCTTGCGCTCTTCCCGCTCGCGTTCGATCGCCATGCCAAGAAGATTCGCGGCGCCCTGTAGAAAAGCAATGTCCTGCTCAACGAACTCGGCCGGCGAGCGGCTGTCGACTTCGAGGATGCCATAGGGTTTTCCGTCACCCTGCAGGATCACGTTCATTGCCCGGCGAACGCCGTGCTGGCGTAGCAATTCGGGAGTTCTGAACCGCGTCTCCTTTTCGAGATGATTAGAGATGACCGGCTGCCCGCTGCGTAATGCATATCCAGCAGGCGAGTCGAGATCCGCGCCGACTTTCGCGACGCCCACCACGCCGCGACTCCAGCCGACGCCGGCGCGAACAAGAAACTGATTCTCGGAAGGGAGCAGCTCCAGCACCTTGCAGAAGTCCGCGTCCAGTCCTTGCGCCGTCAGTCGCACGGTGTCCGTCAGCAGCTGATCGAACGAAGCGCCTTGGAGGGCGGTGACGCCGAGCTCCGCCAATATCTCCTGCTGCCGAATGCGCTGCTGCAGTCCGCGCGATGCATCGCCGGCGTTGGCGGCCTTCGACTTAACTATTTCACTCTCGCGCTCGTTAGGTGCGCTCATACGATGGTCCCGTATTGCGGCTACTTGCCTCACTCCATCCGATGGTTGTCAAGCGCGGCCGCAGTGCGGCCTTGCGACAGCGGCGCCTGAGCTTTCGGATCTGGCGCCGCCGACCGCTCAGCGACGTTAGAAATCCAGTTCCGCATAGTATCGGCCCGGCGTAAGTCCTGGGGCCCGATAAGACAGCAGCGGGCGAAACGCGGGGCGTGACTTGATGCGTTGATACCAGTGCTTCGCCGCCTCATCCTCGTCCCACGGCGCATCGCCAAGATAATCGGCGCAGGAGATATGCGCGGCCGCCGCGAAGTCGGCATAAGTCAAACGATCGCCCGCAAGCCAGTTGCGCGCATTGGTGAGATAGCCAATGTAGCGCATATGGTGCCGGATGTTGGCGCGCGCCACACGCACCGCGTCCATATCGGGCGCGCCGCCAGGAGGCGCAAAGCGCTTGTAGACCTT
The DNA here is from genome assembly GCF_051062815.1 of Methylocystis sp. Classification (GTDB taxonomy): domain Bacteria; phylum Pseudomonadota; class Alphaproteobacteria; order Rhizobiales; family Beijerinckiaceae; genus Methylocystis. Next base: position 264,959 of record NZ_JBPFDU010000074.1, read on the forward strand.
CTCCGTGATCAGCCAGTTGGTGACCTCGTCGAAAAACTTGACGTTGAACCAGTCGACAAGTCGACGCGTTTCGATGCGCTCCGCCATTTCCTGCGGCAGGAGCCGTTGCGCTCCGCGTTCGGCGCCATAGGTCTCGTCTATATATTCGGCGATGAGATTGGCGCCGGGCGCGACAAGGCCGTTATCGTCGACGAAGACCGGCGTGCGGCCGGCAGGATCAAGCGCGAGAAATTCTGGGCGGCGGTCGCTCACGCGCTCCTCGATGAGCGTTGCGTCTATTCCATATTCGGAGAGGACGAGCCGGACAAATCGCGAATGGGGGCAGAGGGGGTGATGATAAAGCGTGGGCATGATGCCTTTTCGAGCGGACGCGAGGCGACGGTCGGGCGCCGCCTTCTGTATGCTGGTTCGGGTTAGCGCCGCTAGCCGGCGGTTTTACGGCTTTGATGAGCTTTTTAGCGCGCAGCTTTTGCTAGGATATGCCATGATTCGTTTGCTCTTCGCACTTTTGCTCGGCCTGATGCTGTTCGCGGCCGCGGGGAACGCCGATACGCTGAAGGACGGCGTTCCAAATCTCTCCGTCATTGGCGAGGCTTACGAGGATGTTGCGCCCGACGTGGCGATCTTGCGGTTCGGCGTCGTCACCGAACGGCCGCTGGCCGCCGACGCCGCGGCGGAAAATGCGCGCGCGGTCGAAGCTGTTCTCGCCGAACTCAAGAAATTAGGCGTTCCCGACGCTGAAGTGCAGACGCAAGGCGTGACGCTCGCGCCCGTCATCGTCGAAGAGCGAGACCCCAAGACGGGCAAACCCAAGACATCACAAAAGTTTTTTCGCGCACGAAACGATCTGAGCGTGCGCGTGACGCGGATCGAAAAGGCCGGCGAGATCGCCGGCGGTCTGATCGACAAGGGCGTTAACAGCTTCGAAGGCATCGATTTCGAAATCGCGCATCCCAAGCAACGGCTTGACGCATTGCGGCGTGAAGCGGTCAAGGATGCGGAGCGGCAGGCGAAGATCTATGCGGAGGCGGCCGGACTGCGGCTGTCCCGCGTGATCGAAATTCGTCCGCTCGAGGAGATCGACGCGCGTCCGCGCGCCTATGCGGCGAAGGCCGCCGGGGCTTCCGGAGCCGCCGAGATTCCATTGCGTCCCGGGCTGCAGCGTCTCTCGGCGCGCGTGAACATGGTCTGGGGACTCTCGCGTTAGTTTGCGTCTGCCTGTCGAAGCGGCGAAAGCCCGCGCCGCTGCTCGCAATTTGTTCGCCTGAAGCCGTATCGCGCTGCACAATTTCACGCTAAGCTCTGGTCAGCGACTGATGGGCCGCAATGTGAGGGGTCGCGGATGGCTCATGTCATCTTTTACGAAAAGCCGGGCTGCGCCGGCAATGCGCGGCAGAAGGCGCTGCTCGTCGCCTCTGGACATGAGGTCGAGGCTCGAGACCTCCTGACCGAATCCTGGAGCCCGTCGAGTCTGCGTCCCTATTTCGGCTCCAAGCCGTTGCCGGAATGGTTTAACGCCGCCTCGCCGCGCATCAAATCCGGCGAGATCGACCTCGAGAAAGTCACGCCGCAGGAAGCGTTGGTGATGATGATGCTCGATCCGGTGCTCATCCGTCGCCCTCTGATGCGCATCGGCGATCATTGCGAGGCGGGTTTCGACTCGGCCGCGGTCGACGCGTGGATCGGGTTGAAGCGGACCGATGAAACGGTCAGCGACGTGTGCGTGCGCTCCATCGCCAACGACTCCTTCTAGCCCGCTCAACGGCGACTTGCCGCGCGCGCGGCGCTGCTAAACCTCTCCAGATAAGCCATAATGTAAAATGGACGCCGTTCGGCCGTCCGGCAGCATCTAATCGGTGCGGCCGGCGGTGAGTGTAGGGGAAGCCGCGGAGGAGGAGCCCTAAGCATGCAGCCTTCGGCGGAAGGAAAGGAATATTGGGCGATCGGAGCCGATGCGGCGCTTGAGCGCCTGGGCGTGACGCGTTTGGGTTTGAGCGAGGCTGAAGCCGAAAGGCGACTCGCCGTCCATGGCCCCAATCGCCTTCCGGCCGGCAGGCGGCGCAGCGCGCTCATGCGCTTCGCGCTGCAGTTCCACAACGTATTGATTTATGTGCTGCTCGCCGCCGCCTTCGTCACGGCGCTCATGCAACACTGGATCGACACCGCGGTCATCGTCGCGGTCGTCGTCATCAACGCGATCATCGGGTTCATTCAGGAGGGCAAGGCCGAAGAGGCCATGGAGGCCGTCCGTAACATGCTCTCTTCGCAAGCCACTGTCGTGCGCGACGGGCAGCGCGTCGTCATCGACGCAACCGACGTCGCGCCTGGCGACATCGTCTATGTCCAGTCGGGCGACAAGATTCCGGCGGACATCCGTCTCATCCGGGTCAAATCTCTGAAAGTGCAGGAGTCGGCGCTCACCGGCGAGTCGCTGCCTGTCGACAAGGACCCGGCGCCGGTCATGGCGGATGTGCCGCTCGGAGATCGGGCTCCTATGGCCTATTCGGGAACCGTCGTAACCTACGGTCAGGCGACGGGCGTCGTTGTCGCCACGGGGGCCGCGACCGAGATCGGGCGCATCAACGCCATGCTGTCGGAGGTGGAGACGCTCTCCACGCCCTTGTTGCAGCGCATGGACGAATTCGCGCGCTGGCTCACGGTCGTCATTCTGGTGGTGTGCGCCGCCGTCTTCGCTTTTGGCGCGCTGGTCTGGGGATTCGACGCCGGCGAGATGTTCATGGCGGCGGTCGGGCTCGCGGTTTCGGCGATCCCGGAAGGATTGCCGGCGATCATCACCATTACGCTGGCGATCGGCGTGGAGCGGATGGCCCGGCGCAAGGCGATCATCCGCCAGCTGCCGGCGGTCGAAACGCTCGGCGCAGTGAGCACGATCTGCTCGGACAAGACCGGCACGCTGACGCTCAATGAATTGATCGTGCGCTCGATCGTCACCTCCGGCGGGACCTACGACACGACCGGGTCGGGATACGATCCGCATGGCGGCTTCCTGCGCAATGGCAAAGACGTGGTGGTGCGCGAGGACATTCACCTGACCGCGGCTTTGCGCCCTCTTGCGCTCTGCAACGACGCCGTGCTGCGCGAGAAGGACGGCGCCTGGAGCGTCGAGGGCGATCCGACCGAAGGCGCCTTGCTCGCCGCCGCCGTAAAAGGCGGCGTCAATCTGCAAGAACTGGCGCTGGAGTTGCCGCGCACGGACGAGATCCCCTTCGAGTCGCAGCACCGTTTCATGGCGACGCTGCATCACGACCATGACGGCGTTGGCTACATTTTCGTCAAGGGCGCGCCTGAGCGGCTGCTCGAAATGTGCTTCTGGGAGCAGGACGTGCGAGGAGAGCAGCGTCCGCTCGACGACGCCTGCTGGCTCGACCGCATCATTGAGATGGCCACGCGCGGGCAGCGCGTTCTGGCGGTCGCCTCGAAGAAAGCCGAAGAGGGTCAGCAGCAACTCTCTTTCGGCGACGTTGACAGCGGGCTCGTCTTTGTCGGTCTCATCGGCCTGATTGATCCGCCGCGCCCCGAGGCCGTCGATGCGATCCGCGCATGCGCGACCGCCGGCATGTCCGTCAAAATGATCACGGGCGACCACGCCGCGACGGCGATCGCCATCGCCCGCGAACTCGGACTCAACCGGCCGGATTCCGTGCTCACCGGCCGCGACCTCGATGCGATCGGCGACGAGGCGCTCGGCGAGGCGGCAAGCGCCACGACGGTGTTCGCGCGCACCAGTCCCGAACATAAGCTGCGACTCGTTCAAGCGTTGCAGAAGCGGGGCGAAGTCGTCGCGATGACCGGCGACGGCGTCAACGACGCGCCTGCCCTAAAGCGCGCCGACATCGGCATCGCGATGGGCGTCAAAGGCACCGAGGCGGCGAAAGAGGCCGCGGAGATGGTGCTTGCCGACGACAATTTCGCATCGATCGTGCATGCGGTGCATGAGGGCCGCGTCGTCTACGAAAATCTGAAGAAGACCATCCTCTATATCTTGCCGACCAATGGCGGCGAGGGCCTCACGGTGATCGCGGCGATCGCCATGGGCGAGACCCTGCCGGTGACGCCGGTGCAGATCCTGTGGATCAATTTGATCACCGCCGTCACCCTCGGCCTCGCGCTCGCGTTTGAGCCGCCGACCAAGGGCGTCATGCTGCGCCCGCCGCGCCCGTCGGGCGAACCGATCCTGTCCCGCTATTTCGTCTGGCGTATCGTCTTCGTTTCTTTGCTGATGCTGATCGCGACCTTCGGTCTCTATGAATTGGAGAAGGCGCGGGGCATGGGGCTCGACAGCGCGCGAACGGTCGCGGTCAACACGCTCGTCGCCTGCGAAGTCGCTTATCTCTTCAACGCGCGTTTCCTTTCCGAGTCGTCGCTCTCGTTAAAGGGTCTGTTCGGCAGCCGCGCGGTGTTGATTTCCGTCGCCATCGTCGTCGTGCTGCAGGCGCTGTTCACTTACGCGCCCTTTATGCAGGCGCTGTTCAACACCACGCCGCTCGACCCGGAGATGTGGTGGCATATCGCCGGCGCGAGCATCGTGCTGTTTCTGCTCGTCGAGGTGGAGAAGGCCATTTTCCGGCGGCCCGCCAAGGCTCCTGCGCTTCGTGGCGTTCCCGCGGCGCCGGCGGCTGGCGCGGCCGCTGTCGTGGCGCCTGGCGACTGGGTCCGACCTGTCGTCGCCGGTTTATTGGGGCTGCTCATCATTGTCGTGAGCGGCGCGTTCTATCTTCACACCCGCGTCAGTCTCACGCGCGAAGAAGCGTCGATCGAGCGCGCGCCGACCGGCCGAACGATCGACGTCAGCGGCGTGATCGCCCCGGTAGCGCAGACGCCGATCGATGCGCCTGCGGCAGGCGTCGTCGCGACGCTGACGTGCGACCTCGGCGCGCAAGTGGAGAAGGGCGAGACCTGCGCGACGCTCGCGGCGTCTTCCTCCGACGAGGCTCTGGCGCGCGAGAAAAGCGCTCTGGCGACGGCGGAGTCACAATTGGCGCAGCGCGAGCGCGCGCAGGCGAGGGCGCAGGCCAATCTCGACAGACGGGAGGCGCGTTCAGGGCGTCGCGCCGCCAGCCGGAAGGCGCTGAGCGCGGCGCGTCGCGCTCTGGCGCGGGCGCAGGCGCGAGTCGAGCGCGCCGAAGCGGAAGTCGCTCTGCGCCGGAAGGCGGTGACGAAGGCGGAGGCGGGTCTCGCCGGCGCCGCGATTGTCGCGCCGATCGCCGGTTTCGTCTTAGAGCGAACGGCTGCTGTCGGCGCGCGCGTTGAAACGGGCGCGCCGCTGTTCATGATCGGCGACGCCAAGACCGTTCGCCTTCATGCGAAAGCGGAGGGGGAGGGCGTCCTGACGATCGCGCCGGGCGCCAAGGCGCTGCTGACGAGCGAGGCCGTCCCTGGCCGGACATTTTCAGGAAAGGTGATCGAGGTCCGCCGGCCCGCGGCGCCGCAAGCGGGCGCGGGGGTCGACGTGGTGGTTGAGTTCGAGAATTCCGACCTCGCACTTCGACCGGGAATGGCGGCTTCGTCGCGGATCGACATCGAGGAGCGCGCCGCGACGTTAGGCGAGGAAGAAATTTGAGTCGGCGCCGGGCCGGTTGACGCTGGGAGCGTCGCCGCCGGTGCGGGGACAGCCGCCATGGCCGCCGCCCCAGTGGCGGTCCCAACCGCCGCCATGGCGCAAGCCGCCGCCGCGGCCGTCCCATCCCCGTCGATGAATCCGTGGTGCCCCTGGCCAGCACGAAACTGAATCTCTGAAGTATTTAGATTCAATAACTTCAGTGAAGGCGCTCGATATGAGGCCCCACCGCTGGCCACACCTTGTCGCGCGGTGAAAATATTTGCGACGAAACGGATTGACATGCGCAGGCACAATGAACGATGTTCGTGGCGGCTTGTGTCTTGTCTATTGATCGTTTGATTTCTGATCTCCTGCGCCCCTGATCGCTCTGCGCCTTTGCGTCTGACGCCTGCGCCTTGATCTCCTGACCTCTGAAAATCCGTCAACCTTGCGCCCGAAGGCCGCGCCGTCGCGCGTCCGCGAGCGCGAATCGCAGAGGTTTCCATGACCGCACAATCCACTCCTATTGTCGACGATCCGCTTTTCGGCGGCCCCCGTGTTCGCGCTGAGTTGGGCGACGGCGAGCGGCCGATTTCCAACGCCACGTTTTGGCGCTGGCGCAAGAGCGGGAAAATTCCGCCGCCGGTCGACCTTCCTGGCGCGCCGCGTTGGCGCCGCTCAACGATTCTCAAAATTAAAGGGGTTGCGGCGTAATGACCTCTGCAATCGACACCTTCAAGGCCGCCGTCGTCGCGTCTCGCGGCGCCAAACCTCTCACGCCCCAACATTGGAACGCGCTGACGAATCCTCCGGCCGGCGTCGCCGTCGATGACGTGGCGTCATTCCTGGACGGGTTTGTCGGCCGCGACATTCGCTCATACGCGCGTTGGATGCGCGATGCGCATGCAGATCGCGTTGTGTTGTTTGACACGATCCGCGCGCGACTTCACGGCCGGCGGCCTGCAACGCCCGAAGAGGCGAAAAGACTCGCCGATGATTTGCGGCTGGTCCGCACGATCCCGGAAGACATCTTACGCGCGTTCGGACTGTCGGCGAGCGCGTCGCCGAGCCTTGCGGCCGATGCGCTTGAGGCGCGCCTGCCGAATCGCGAGGCGGAGGGCAGGGCGACGCGCCGGGCGGAACCCGTGCGCGAAATACGCTGCCGCGATATGGAGCCGACGCGATGATGGCGGCGCAGCCTTACGACAATGGCGCCGACCTCCGGCGCCATCTGCTTTCCCTTGACGACATAGCGTTCGCTCTAACTTGGCGCGACGCGCTTGAGGCGGGCGAGATGACAGACGAAGAGCGCGCGATCTTTCGCGATACCTCGGAAGAGCGCAGCCGAACGCATGATGCGCGCCATGAGCTTCAGGCTCGGCGCGACTTGGCCCTTCACATGGGCCGGGCACACACGGAACACTAAGGAGATAGCCCCATGACACAGCTTGTTGAATTGTCAGACCGCCACGGGTTTGCGCTCTATGTGCCGTTCGCGCGCATCCGCGAAATCAGACCTCCCGAGGAAGGCACCGGCGGCCCTATCGCCGTGAAGCTCAACGGCGACGATCGCGAATATTCGATCGATCCCGACGAACTTGATGCTTTACGTTACCCGGAAGCGGTCATCCCCGCCGCAGATGGTTGGTGGGGCTTCTGTGCCGCGCCCAGCGTCGCCATTGACGACGCAGCCGCACAATCGCTCCCGCAAGCGATGGAACGACACCCTGTCGTCGCGTGGCGCATCGGCGGCGCGTGGCCGGAGCCGATCTTTGCGACCAAACCCGACGCTCGCCGTCTGGTAGCGATTGCGAACATTCGAGAGAATGTTGTGATCGATAGCTTTGGGGGCGAGCCGCAGACATTCATTGCTTGGTATCGCAGCCGCCTTGGTTTGCGATTGGAGCGCGCCGGCGTGAAGCCTGACGACTTCTTTGGCGAGTTGCGGCGCATCGGCGAGGCGGAAGCGGCTGCGGCGGAGGCGAACGCGGAGTGACCGCAACAAAAAGCCCGGCGCGTCAACGCCGGGCGAAGTCGATTAACCCAGAAATGTGGGATTTATATAGTGCATAATGATATCGTAGTCAAGACGAACTTGACGCCCGATAATGACAGTTTTCCGCATGCCGTAAAGGATACAACCGGCAATCTATTGGAGCGCCTTCCCGCGCTCATGACGCCTTCCGCGGATCAAATCGCTGCCGCCAATCGTAACCCGGCGCTGCGGCGCCGGCACAACCGCGACCTTGCCTTGGGACTGGCCGCGGCGGGCTACTATGTCTTTCCCGTCGTGGACAAAATGCCCGTCTTGAAGCAGTGGCCTATCCCCGACACCGACACCGTTCGATCACCCGAGGAAGATGACTTCCGCGGATGCACTCGCAACGCGGACACGATCCGGGCCATGTGGCGGCAATACCCGGACGCAACGCCAGCTATTTCCTGCGGTCCGTCACGAGTGGTTGTATTGGACGCCGACTCCAAGCACGACGGACCTTCGAAATTGCGCGCATGGTTTGAAGAAAACGGAATCGATATCTCTCAGTTTCCCACGACGCACACGCGCTCGGGCGGCCTGCATGTCTTCATTCCGAATGACACACTGCGTCACGGTTGCAGTGGGGGAATATTCAAGGCGCAACTCGGAACTGACGTTAAAGGCGTTGGCGGACAGGTAGTTTCGCCGGGCGCAATTCGCGCGGATGGGGCCGCCTATGTCGCGGACGTGAGCCATCCGTTGCTCGCGAGTTTCGATCCTACGTTGTGTGAGGCCCCACCTGCCATAGCTGCGGCGTTAGTGACGGCGGCCAAACATGAGAAGTTATCCGATGATGCGCGGGAAGCGGCGTTGATCGAGCGGCTGAAATCCGAAGAATGGCCGGACGGGGAGAAGCTGCTTTCCGAATACGAACTCGATCGGCTAGGCGACAAAGATGTGCGGCTCGCGCATTTGCTTGAAACCGGCGGGAGTATGACGCACAGCGAAGCGCGCTGGCATTTGGCGCTCGCGCTTCACGCGGAATATGGCGGCTCGTTCGACGTGTTAGGCTTCGCGGGACTAATCGAACACCTTAACGAGACGGGCGCAACGGAAGGGGCGTTCGGCGTCTTCGTTGGCGACGACAAGCCCGCGGAAGGGGAATTTAGCTACCGCTCTCTCGCGCGTGACTTCTATCGTTCTGAGAACGAATGGCGTATTTCAACGGGCGACGCGTTCACTCCGGTCGAAGGCGAAGACGACGAAGATGTATTGTCAGACGAGCCGACGCCCCCGACGAAATACCGCCCCATCTGCGGCATGGTCGGGGACCTCACGGCGAATTGGCAGGCGCCCGGCTGGATCGTCAAAGACCTTCTCCCCGCAAGCGGAGTCGCTCTCATAGTTGCGGATGCGAATGTTGGAAAAAGTTGGCTGCTGATCGATTGGCTTTCAAGGCTGTCGCTCGGGATGCAGATTCCGGGCGCCGGCAAGGCGAAGCCGTGCGGCTCGATTTACATTACGGCCGAAGGCGCCGAGTTTATTCCCGGACGGTTTTTGGCTTGGCAGCGCCGACACGAAAAGATTCCGCGCGTCTTCCTTGAAGCTTCGGGGCTTGATCTTGTTGGCGATGGAACGCCCCAAACCGCGATCGTGCGCAAGCGGTCTGAGAAACGCCTGAGTGAAATAATTGCAGCATACGAAGCCGCGACGGGCGAGCGACCGCGCATCGTTGCGCTCGATACGCTCTCAGCCTGCTGTCCGCTGATTTCTGAGATTGACAATGATGCGGTGAAAGCCGCGACCGCCGAGCTTCGAAAGCTGGGCGCAAAGCTCGGCGTCCTTATCGTCATCACTCACCACACGCCGCAGAGTGACGCGACCCGCATTCGTGGCGCGACGGCGTGGCGCGGAATGGCCGAAGTCGTCGTGATCATTACCGACTCAGAGATTAAGAAAGGTGCGGGGCAGGGACGGGGCTTGCGGTGGTTCGTCAACAAGCTTCGCGACGGCGCAAAGGGCGCGTGCGTCAAGATGCGCCTTGAAGGTGGAATCCCGCTCGGCGTTGACGACGACGGCGACGCCGTGACGGGCGCCGTCATGATTTATCCCGAGCACGATGAAAACCGAGGCGCTGCCTTTGGCGCGGTCGGCGAAGATGGCGAGCTTGACGCCCCAACCATCTTGGACGCGACCGGCGCGCCTTTTACGGCCGGCGAAAACGGCGAGACGCCGCCTCCCGCGGTCGATGCGCCTGAGACGCCGGGGGAGCGCAAGGCCCGAGAGAGGGCGGAAGCGCTCGCCGCGAAAGAGGCGAAGGCGTTTGCGCAAACTAAGGAGGGTCGCCACGAATGGCTCATGCGAGCGCTCGCCGAAATGGGTAATGAGCCCTTCCGGCCGGACGAATTGCGGCTGCGGGCGAACGTCCTACGGGCGGCAGCGGACCTCGCCGGAATCGAGAGGGCAGCCTTTCGGCAGACAAACTGGCCAGAAATCTGCGCCGCGCGCAACGTTGAATATGTGAGCGGCGCCACAAGCTCGGCGACCTATCGTCGGACGCACTTTTGAGGCGTTTTGACGGGCCAAAAGGACGCCCGTGTCTTGTCGCCAGCTTGTCGTCGAACTTGTCGCCAGCTTGTCGTTGAAGGTTGTTCGACGACAAGTTGACGAGAAAAGGCGGCAAGAGACGATTTTAGCTAATGAAATCAATGCGTAAACTTGTCGTTGAAGCGCTCCGACGACAAGTTCAACGACAAGCTGGCGACAAGCTAAGAATCGTTGTCGACGACAAGCCGACGACAAGTTACGAAAATGGATATTCGCTTTATTTGTCAGATGTTTATCTTGTCGTTGAACTTGTCGCCAGCTTGTCGTCAATTGTGGCAAGGATCAAACCTGCCAACATCCAACACAAAACCACCGGCGCTCTTTAGAGCGCGGTTGTGAGTTGGGGCGAAAGTCGAATATAGGAAAATTCCACGCGAGAGACGGACACGCGCCAGCCCGAGCGCCCACCGCTGTGCAAATATCTGATGGGGCTCCTGGCGCTCGCCGCCGCGACTGCCCAGGACCCTCGCAGGTCCCGGCCGCCCGTCGACACCCGCCTTGACGGCTTCCTCGACGATCTTCGGGTCCATCTGCGCGAAGCGCACGCTGTCGCTCAAAGACAGCCTGTTGATGCCGAGTTCGCGGGCGCTGTCGGCTAAGCCGGTGCGCAGATGGGTGTTGCCCCCGCGTCCTTGATCATCCCGCCCTGATGTAGCTACATCAGGGCGGGTTTTTGTCGCGTCACGCATCCTGATCTCGTGAAGCTCCGCCTCGCGGAACATACGCTCCGCGGCCGTGAGATCGCGCCGGGCGACGTTCTCCCAAGCGTCGGCGCGCTCCTTGCTGACGGACTGCCATCCGGGCTCGGAAAACGTCAGACGCAGCGCCGGGCAGGGCTCTGAAGCCGGCGAGCAACCCTACGACAGCGCCCTCGCTGCGCCTGACCACAGCACGCCGACGCTCACCGGCCGCCGTCTAGAACGCGCCGAACAGATCGGCGAGTTCGATCGGCTGCGAAAACAGGTCGAGGCGCGGGATGGGAAGAGACAGACTGGTCAAGTTGACCAATCTGTCTCCCACCTATCTGACGGGCGAAGGAAAGGCCCGCAGCACAAACCCAACGGCATATCCCAACTCGCTCGCGAGCTTGGTCGGCCCCGCAAGGAAGTCAGCCGAGACATGCAGATTGCGAAGCTGTCGGAGCCTGCCAAGGCCGCCCGCCGCCTCGCCACCAAATTCGGCGCGCCTGCCGAACCGAGAATCGCATAGACAATTCACTTCAAAATCAGCAATCTATAGATAATCCCCCGAAATCGCCAAAAAATTTCTCACCGAAAGCTTGACTTATGCTATGTCAACTGCCTAAACTCAAGACGGTTAGAAGTGTGCCTTTACGGCCGCTCACCCTCATTCCCCTAAAATCGCATACTCAAAACGCGCCGATCCCCTCGGCGCGCGGTGACGTTCGCGCACAGGAATCCGAAAACATGACGACCGACAAAGCCCGGCGCCTTCTAGGCGTCGCCGCTTCCGCGCGCAAACTCGGCTGCTCCGCGCAGTCGATTCGGAACTGGCGCCGGGAGGGAGTCTTCCCGCAGCCGGTTTCCTGCCGCTCCCGCGGCTGGCCGAAGTGGACGGCCGATCAAATAGAGGCGTTCGCTCGCGGCGAAGCGCCCGAGGCCAACCTCGCGCCGGCCGGAGCCTATCTCGACGTCGGCGATATCGCGCAAGTCGCGAAGTGGGGCCTTATCGGCTGAAGCGCCGCGCCTTCCCAATTGGAGTTTCAATCATGGTTTCCTCTATCAATCCCGCCGATGCGATCGGCGGCGCGACTTTGCGCGCGCTCGAACATGGCGCGCGCATGCTTGACGGCGCAGTGCGCCTATACGAGCGGCTTGCGCTCATTGATCTTCCCGACCTCCCGCCGCGCGAAATGAACGCTTGGGGCGAGCCGACCCCCACGAAGTTTCCGAGAGACGCCGAGGTCGCGAATTATCGAGCGTCGCTTCGTCATGGCGCCGGGACGCCGATCGCGCAGCGGCTCGATTCCCCCGGCGCGCCCCGAGGCGAACATGTCGGACAGCGATAGTTTCTCATATCCACCGCCAAGGGACGAAGCCTATCAGTCGCGAATCCGGCAACAGGCGAGCGTTGCTCTTTGGGGCCTATTGAATCGAACGCGGCTTGCCCCTGGAGACAGGATCACCATGAGCCTGTCTGTCGAAACGCAGGCGGGCGTCATGCACGATCGGCGCGTTCTTGTCGCGCCATGTCGAAACGAGAAATAGGACGATGAGCGGAATCTACGTCACGGTCAAAGACACGTTTTCGCCCCTCCTAAAGCAGATCGCGCGCGAGACTCCGCAAGCTCTCGCGGGCGCGACCAATACGGCCACCAAGGCCGCTCGCAAATATACGGTTCCCGTCATTAAGCAAGACGCGAACCTGACCGAGTCCATCACAAAGGAAATCGGTCGGACTCAGCTTGCGTCGCCTGGAAACCTTACGGCGCGCGTCGCGTTTAAACCAGGAAGACACTCCATTCTGAGAACGGGCGGCGCAACGTTTTCGCCTGGACTGAGTTGGAACCGGGGCTCGCTTGCAGCGTCAACGCATCGCCTTTCCGGCGGCGGCAGCGCGAGTCTGAGCGTGTCGAAGACGTTCATTCTTCGCGGCTCGGGCCACGGGAAATTCATGGTTGCCTCCCGAACGGGGAAGGCGCGAAAGGCATTCAAGGTCATATACGCGGCGTCTGCAAAGGCGACGATGCACAACGAAGCGCAGAAGCCCGCGCAGACGTTCATTCAAACAGCGCAGCGGGAGTTGGACCGCGAGGTTTCGAGCGTGCTGCAAACCGTGTTTGACGGCGGCCACGTGTCGGCGGGCGGCCATGGCTCTGAGGGCGAGTGACCTCCTGTTGTGTGGATTTGATAGGCGAGCGTTTTCACGCATCGCGACGCGCCGGGGAAGAAATGTCGGCAACACGTAAGAGAACGCCCGAGCAAGTCGCCACACAAACGAAAGGCGCTCGCGCACGTCGGGCTAGTTGGACAGAGCAGCAATGGGTGAAAGAACGTCTGAGGCGAAAGCTCTATAAGCAGACATTACGCGGTAGGGCCAAGAAAAAGGCCGACGATCATAAGCGGCGAAGCGCGGCCATCTATGAGTCATCGTTTTATGCAGATGCGGTCGCCGAGTTGCACAGAACGGCGACCGAATGTTTCTATTGTGGAGCGCCGATAGATGCGACCACCTTGCACGTTGAGCACATTGTGCCGCTCGCGCGCGGAGGGGTTAACGCTCGCATCAATATTGCGCCCTCATGTCCGACCTGCAATCTCGCCAAACACGCGAACCTGCCCACTGATAAATGGGGCGCCAAGATATTAGACCGCGTGTTTGACGCGGAGCTTGCGGCGGAAGAATTCTGCCGTCGCGCTCGGGCGTTAGGCGATGATCCTGCGAAAGTGCTTCGCTTCAATCTTCGCGAGCAACGCGCCGAAGAAAGGCGTTGGGCGCGCATGGCGAAACGGCAGGTTGCACAAGAACGCCGCGCGATTGCTGACGGCTTCCTGCAACATTTGCATTCCCGATTGCGAACGATCGCGAAGACACGGCGACAGTCGTTGCGGCAGTTGCGGGGGACGGGGGGTAGGCTCGGCGTTCCGGGTCTGCGATATACAGCGCACGGCGGGTTCGCATGGCAACGGCAATATGCCGGCGAGTATGTGTTTATATATCTCGCCGACAGTCTCACACCACTGAGCGAAGGTCGGATATTGGCGCACCTCTGCAACGCACGCTTTCTGGCAGGCGACACGTTTGCGGAGATTGCGTTGATAGCGGAGCTTGCACGTGACGACCCGCGCAGGGTCGCTGTTGCGTTAGGTGTGCCCCTCTTTGAAAGCCTAGGAAAACAAACGGCTTTTGGGACCCCTCAACCAAACACGGCCATATCGACACGTTAATAGGTTCTCCGCCGACCTTATAACGTCGCGCCTCGGGGACGCGGCCGCGACAAAAACATTGAAAACACACACCTTTTCTAGTGTCCGGCCGTCAGAGCGATAGACAAAACCAATCAATCTCAGCCGCAATTTCCAACGTGAGGCAAGCAATTGGACGAAGAACTTGCGGTTGCCGAGCTTGGCGAGCGCGCGAACATAACGGCCATTTCCGACTATGCGAGCATGTCTCGCGGGCGCGTCGCAGAATTATTGAAAGTCTCTAAAATTCGCGCCGACAAGAATCGCCTGTATCCGGTCGCCGACGCCATTACCGCGCTTGTCGCTTTCAGCGACGCAGGCATTTCAATTGGAAAGCAGATTGGCGCCGACGCGCCGTCGACTCCTTCCGACGTTGGCGAGCGAAACATGCACCTCGCCGCGCTCGCTTCCGCACGCGCGGCTAGCGAGCAAGCGCGCGCCAGAAAACTGTTGCTTGAGTGCGAAACGAAAGAGCGGAGGTTGGTTGAACGCGAAGCCGTCACCAAAGCCGCGCTCGAATTTGCGATGCATATCAGGAACGGATTGCTCGGATTCCCCGCTCGCGTTGCTCACAAACTTGTCGGCGCCGCAGACGCGGAAGCAATCGAGCGCGTCTTAGATGACGCTATCCGCGAAGAGTTGGCCGCGCTGTCAGACATCGATCTTTTTGCATTAAACGACTGAGCCCCATGACATCTATGAATGATGCATCCGCGATTTTCGTGGCGATGCTGCGCACGCTCGCGCCGCCGCCTGCCATCAAGCCGAGCGAATGGGCCGAACAGAACCTTGTCCTACCAAGAGAGTCGAATGCCCGCCCCGGTAAGCTCCGCCTAACCAATCTCCAAAAGCAAATCGTCGACGCCGCAGCCGAGCCCGGAACACGCGAGCTGATCTTGATGACAAGCGCGCAAATCGGCAAGACGACGGCGATACATGCGATTCTAGGTCATGCGATATGTGGCGAAGGCGGGCCTCTTTTGAATGTCCGCCCGGATGAAAATGACGTTTCGAGCTACTGCAAAGAAACACTCGATCCGCTCATAGCTGCATCCCCGGCATTACGACAAGCCATTTCGCATTCGAACGCGAACTTAAAAACGTTTGCCGGCGGCAGTCTCGCGCTCGCGTCATCCTACAAGGCTCCGCAATTATCAGGCAAAGCTATCAGGTTCGGCATTATTGACGAACTCGACAGATGCGCCGCCGTTACGAGCAATGGGGAAGGGCGGCCCGAGGACCTTGTTCGTCGCCGCTTGCATACCTTTAGACGGTCACTATTGTTGCTCGCCAGCACGCCGACGTTCGCCGCAACCTCGCGCATTGCGTCGAATTACGAGCGTGGCGATAAGCGGCTTTTCTTCGTCAAATGCGAGCACTGCGGCGACGAAGCGCCGATTACACAAGATCGTCTGCATTTCGAATCCGGGCAACCGGATGGCGCTCGGCTTCTATGCGAGGGGTGCGGGGCTCTCGCGGACGAGGCCGAGCGCTTGCGGATGGTCGCAACCGGCGAGTTTCGTTCTACCGCGCAAGGTGAGCCCGGCGTTGTATCAATTTCCGCAAACGAATTGTGCAGCGAGTTTTCATCACTCGCGAAGGTCGCCGCTCAAGTCGATAGCGCCAAATCGCTGGAGCAAAAGAAAACCGTCGTCAACTTGTGTTGGGGCCTTCCGTTCGAAGCCTCAAGCGAAGTCGAAAACAATGCGTCGGAATTGCAGAGCCGAGCCGAGCCAATCGAGGCGCCATACGATTCCGCATTCGACTTTATCACCTGCGGCGTTGATATTCAGGCAAGCCGTATCGAGGCCCAGTTTGTCGCTAGCAAGGCCGATGGCACGGCCCGCGCCGTCCTAGATCACGTGATCTTACACGGCGACACTACGGGGCCGGCGCCATGGGCGGACCTTGACGCATTGATGGCGCGCCAATTTCGAATGCGTGACGGTCGCAACCTAACATCGTCTGTAACCTTTATCGATGGTGGCTTTCAAACGGAAACGGTTGCGCGCTTCGTCATGAAGCAACGCGCGAAAGGCCGCCGCACGCATATCGTTTTCGGCCGCGCCGGTTTTGACCGCGTTGCGGTGAAGGAAGGTGCGAAAGTGAAGGGCTTGCTGCGAGGGCTAATCCTTGGAGTCGATAACATCAAATTGAATGTTGCGAAGAGCCTTCAATCTGGCGGAATCAAATTACCTTCGCATCTCGACGCGGACTTTTTCGATCAAATGGCCTCAGAAAGACTTGCCGTTCGTTACGTCAAAGGATTTCCGCGCACACATTGGGAAAAAGACGCGGATGCGCGCAACGAGGCGTTTGACGCGCTCGTATATGCGACCGCCGCGGCGTCTCTTGTCAACGGCCGCGCTTCCCGAGCGGATGACAAGGCCAAACCTCGATCTACTGCCGATATCGTGAGCCGGTTAGCCGCGCTCAACTCCAATTATCGAAAGGCCGCGTAACTATGACCATTAAGCCGAAAATTGCTTCGTCCGCCAAATCGTTGGATGAAGCCATCTGCGAGACGAGAGCCGAAGAGCGCTTTCGAATCGCCGATGTGTTTGCTAGCCCGATCGCAAATGGTCGCGAACAGTTAGCGGTAAAGCTCATTACGACAACGCCGTTGTCAGCAAAAGCGATCTTAGGCATTCTCGGCGACGTTCCCAAGGTGGGCGCCACCAACTTCTTCGCCGCGATGGCCCAAGAGGGCAGCGTTGGAATTTCCAGTCCGATCGCCGCCGCGACCAATGACGACCCGAAAAGTGCGCGGCTCAGCGAGTTAAAGCAGACTGCGACACAGCACGCCGTTGCGCGCGGGTATGTTTCGGCCGAAAAGCTGAAGGCGTAAGCGAATGCAGATTGATCTAGTGCGAGAGGCCATCGCGCCGCCCGGCGCGCCGGCCGCCGTTTCCTTTGACGCCAAGCCGCAAGCCGGGTTCCAGGACTCAAACGTCGGCAATGAGCGCCGCCTTGCGTGGGCCGTGTCTTCGCAGGGCTCGGGGCAGTTCTTTGGAGGCGGCTATTGGACCGCGCAAGCCTTTGGCGGGCGCTATGCGAAGGAGTCGCTTCAGGCTTCCCGCGTCGCGAATGACATGGCGACCTCTAACAGCGTCGTCGCCACGATCCTGACAACGGGCGTCACCCAGGTTGTGGGGCAGGGGCTTTCTCTGTCATCGAAAATTCGCGGCGCCGATCTTGGGATTAGCGACCAGGAAGCCAGCCAACTGTCTTCGCAAATCGAGCAAGCATGGGCCGATTACATCTCGGAACCGCGCGAGGTGGACTCGACCGGCCGCTATAACCTGCATTCGTTGGCAGCGGGCGGATATCTGAGCTTCTTAAAGGCCGGCGCCCTTTTGGCGATTCTCGACTGGCAGCCGCGCGCGGATACGCAATACGCGAGCCGCGTGACGCTCCTAGACCCAGATCAAATTGCGAAAGACTACCATCGCAGCGACGAAGGCGGCTTGTCCTTTGTGGCGGGCGTTGGTTTCGACAAAGGCGGCCGATTTACCGCGCTCGCCTTGCGTGACGCGCCAATGGGGCAGCCGAACGTATCGAACAATGTGCGCATCGTGCGCGCATATAATTCGATCGGCCGTCGCCAGATCGTTTGGCTTCAGGAAAACACAGACCCGCGCGGCGTGCATTCCGTGAGCCCCATTGTCGGCGCTTTGACGCCTGCGAAGGAAGAGGCGAGTCTTCAGGAACTCACGCTGGACAAGCATATGACGCATGCCGGAGCGACGCTCGCTATAGAGACGGACGTTCCGACCAAAACGGCATTCGACGCCCTGTCTGCGAACGAAGCGCCGGCCGGCGGGCTGCTTTCCGACACCGAGTTGGCGGCCTTCCTTGACCGTAAGGAAGCGTTTTGGGGCGCATCGGGCCGCAATCGGGTCCCGCTGCGCGGAGCCTCGCTATATCACCTTCTCCCAAACGAGAAGCTGCATCTTTTGCAGAGCCAAGGCGACAGCACCTTTGCCGACTTCTCCAAGGCGCTGGTCCGACGCGCTGCGCGAGCGGCGGGCGAAGCAGCGCCCGTGATCGATGGCGACTTTTCCGAGGTGAATTTTAGCGCTGCCAAGATGGCTTTGGAGCCGGCATGGCGTCTCGCGCAGGTGCGCCGCAAGTTCATCGTCGAAGAGTTTTACGCCGCTGTCTTCCGCAATTGGCTTCAGGAAGCCGTGCATCGTGGCGTCATCGAACTTCCGCCCCACGTCGATTTTGACACGCATTCGAAAGCCATCACGCGAGCGAAGTGGACGGGCTCCGGGCCTATTCAGCCGGATATCGGCAAGGCCCGCAAGGCGCAGATCGAAGCTATGAGCGCCGGCTTGATCACAATCAGCGACGTGTTGGCTGAGAACGGCGGAGGCGACTTTGAGCAACACGTCTCGGCTTTGGCGAGCGAGCGTGAATACCTCGCACAGTTTGGCTTGACGCATCCGGCGTTTAGCGCGGGCAAGGGCGAAAAGGTGAAAGCAGCATGACGAATCCGCCGTTCAATCGAACGCCCCTAAATCAAGGCTGCTACCCGGCTCCGAACGCGCCGCCGTCTGAGGTTCACGACCCCTGTGCGATGTTGCCGAGACTCAGGGCCGCCTATTACGCGCTCCTGGCAGGCGCGCAGTCTCAGGAAGTGCGACACGGCGAGCACTGGCAGCGCTGGCACAGAGGCGAGGCGAAAATGCTCAAGCAGGAAATCGACCGGCTATCGGCCATCTGCCCGCAATCGCAAGGCGGCGCGGGCGGTCGATACGCCACGACAATGGGCGGGCGCGGTTTCAACCATTGGGGCTATTGATGGAGCATACACAGTTCTTTTGGCCTCTTATTGGCGGCAAGGCGCTGACTGAAGCCGGACGCGAATTGGTTTCGATCGAAGATGCTTTGGCGAGCGGCCTTCACTGTGCGTCTGAGGCCATGCTTGCCAGGGAACGCGAAGCAGAGATCGAGGGTCGCGGCGACGTTGCGTCGGAAGCCGCGCAACACGGGTTTTGCCTCGATTACGAGTATGCAGGGCCGCGGCGTCCTGTGCGAAAACCAAAAGCCGCAAAGTTCGATAAGCCCCATTCCACCACGCCTTCGCCGTCGCCCGAGCCGGAGCAACCCTTGTCGCCATACGCGGCGGCCATCCTGGCGCTTGACGAAGCACGCGTGCGGCCGGCGGCTGCGCGCACCTTACTTCGCATGCATCAAGACGAGTCGACGCTTTCCATTCCCGATGCCGCGGCGTTGCTCGCGGCGCTCCCTTTCGAAACCCGTGAACCTATCGAGGCCCCTACCATGTCATATTCTAATCCCGTTGAAGACGCGAAAGCGCATGCGATCCTGGTCCGCGCGACCGAGCTTCGCCAGCAAGGTCTATCGTTGCGCGCCGCTCGCGGCGACGCCGAAGCGCGCGCCGAGGCGCTGCGTCTCGATACCGCGCTGCGCATGTCTCGCACGCGCGGCACGAACATTGTCGCCGAACTGACCAACGCGGGCGCCAACGTTGCGCCGATCGCTGAGCAGGCGCGCCGCGTCGCCGCTTAATCCTAAATATTGGAGTTTATGACTTATGGCTAAATCCAAATCGATTTCCCTCGGCGCCGTTCTCGACACGCATAAGGGTCCGCTCAAAGAGCTTGTTCTGAACGAACCTCGCGCGCGAACCTTCCGCAAGGGCGAGCCGTTCAAGATACGCTCCGGCGGTGAGATTGAATGGAACAACGATATTGTATTGGCGTTCCTTCAGGACATGACCGGGCACGATTCCATCGTGCTTGACGACCTCAGCGCCGCGGACTTTCTCAAAGCTCGCAACGGGCTCTTGGAATTGCTTGTTGCGGAGATCGGCAGCGACCCTTTGGAGGTTTAATCCCGCGCATCATGAGCACGCTCGCGCTGGATTTGCATTGGCCGCCGTCTGAAATCGACAACCTCTCTTTGAGCGAACTGCTTTGGTGGGCGTCGAACCTCTCAAAGCTCGTTAAGGATCGTGAACGCGAGCGCGCTGCATAGGCGCGCTCGTTTCATTTTTCACGCATGAATAATCGCCCCATGGGGCCGGAGTTTTCGCAATGGCTAAAGGTCCGAGCATTACTGCTGAAATTTCCGTAATCGACAAGGCCACGGCAACCCTTCAGCGCATGGCCGGCGATATCGACAAGCTGGCGCGCAAATATGAGCGTATCAGCGGAGGCCATCTGACCGGCGGCGGAATGGCGACGCATTTCGACGCGGCGACCAAGGCCACAAACACATGGGGCCGTTCGCTTAACGCCACGCTCGCCACGATGAAAAATCTGGCAGGGCTCGCGGCTGGACTCGCCGCCGTCAAACTCCCGCACGTCGCCGCTGAAGCCGTGCGACACTATCTGCCGCTAGATCGCGAGCTATCGACCATGCGAGCGGTCGGAGGGTTCGATAACGCCGCTATGTCGCTGATGGCGCAACAGCAACGTGACCTTGCGCGGGTTTACGGCCAATCGCCCGAGCACATCGCACACGCGCAGAATGAAATGGTGAAGCGCCATTTCGACGCCGCGACGACGCAGGCGTTTATCGAAAAGTCTGCCGTGCTCGCCCAGGCGCTCGGAACGGACGTGGGGCGCGCCACAACCGCGCTCGAAGGCGTGATCTTTGGCTATGGCGAACACGTCAAGAGCGCCGCCGACGCCGCACGTCTAGGCCAGCGATACGCCGACATATCATCGATCATGGCGAAGCGCGGCGCCATGTCGATTGAAGATATCGAAGGCTACTGGAAATACGCCGCGGCCGGAGCGCGGGCCGCAGGCCTGTCGCCCGAGCAAGCCGCCGCGCTCGGAATGACCCTTAAACGTGAGAACTTCGCGGGCGAAGAGGCCGGCGTCTTCACGCGCCAGCTTGCCGCACGGCTTATGATGCCTACCCGAGAGGGTAAAATGGCGCTCGCCGCGGCCGGGATTGACCTTAGCAAGTTCATCGATCCGACCCGCCGCGACGCGAGCGCGCTCAATATCGCGCTCGGGGAGAACATCGGAAAGACATTGGGGCCAGCCGCGACCAAAGCCCTGCAATCCGCGCTTGATAGCGGGAAGATCGCGGACGCGCGCGGGTTCGCGCAGTCCGTCATTCGCTACTTCGAAGGCGACCACGGCCGTCAGCGCGCCAAAGACACGAACGCTTTGGCGAAGCAGGCAACCGATTTTTGGAAGGTCTCGCAAGGCAAAGTTGACGGCTCCGCCTTGTGGAATTCGATCGTAACGAAAATGTCGCCCCAAGAGGCGATGGCGTTCTTGGGCGTCAAGCAAGGCTCCAAAGCCGCTTCGATCCTGTCGCAACTTTCGCAGTTGCGCGAGTATGAGTCCGGCTTGGCCAGCGGCTCTGGCATTACGCAGAAGATCGCAGGCGAGCAACAGACCTCCCTTGCCTCGGCGTTCGATCGGCTCAAGGCGACGGTCGAAGACACTTCGAACTCATTCGTCAAAGCGAACGAAGGCGTTTTGAAGTTCGTCGCCGGAGCGGCGCAGAGCATTGCGAAGTGGTTTGGCGACGCGGACGAAGGCACAAAGCGCGCCTGGACGGCCGCAGGCGGCGGCGCGGCGCTCGCCGGCGGAGCGTTCGGCGTCAAATCTCTTATCGACCTCTTCAAGGGCAACTTCGGCCTCACGGCCGCCGCCACACAGCTTGAAGGCGCCGCCGCGGCCCTCACGCGGGCGGCTGGCGTTATGTCCGGCTCGAAGCTCCCCGGAGGCGAGGCCCCCGGAGCGGTCGCCGCAGTCGGCGCTGCAAAGAAATCACCATGGGGCGCGCTCGGCGAGATGGCGCTGCTCTACAGCGGGATGCAACTCTATAAGGAGAAAACCGCCGAGTGGTTCGGATGGACCGATGCGAAGCGCCGGCAATGGGACGCGCAGATTAACGAGCGCGCCTGGAATGAAATCAAACGCTATCTGCCGAGCGGCCGGAGCACGGCGGACCTTTCCAACAATCTGCCGGCCTATGACGCCGATCGCCTAAGCGCTGCGCGCTCGGCGCGGGAAGGCGCATTGTCGCGCTTCTCTGGCCTTGAGTCGCTGCGGAGCGCGGCGCGTGACGGTGCGCGTGAGGGCTCACTGTCTGCGCTCTTTACCGGCAAAGATAACGCGCTCGCGCATTCGTTCGCGGCGGGCGGCGCGGCTTCGCAGCCCCAACAAGTGGACGTTGAAGGCAACGTGCGAGGCGCGGTCGATATCCATCAGTCTTTGCGTATCGATCCGTCGCCGTTGTTCATGGCGAAAATGTCGGAAGCGCAACACGCGGTCGCGCAGGTTCAAGGCAGCATAATGAAGCTCGGGCGCACTATGACCGGCGGCGGCAACGCGCCAACGCGCGGCGGAAGCGTCTTGGCTCCGGCACCCGCGCCATTGAAGCTATAACGGGAGTGGGGCCAATGAGCTTCGTCAACTCTAACTGGCGCGCCGGCATGGCGCGCGTCTCACAATCGATAAACGCCGCGTTCGGCGAGCAACTGACGTTAATTCCCTGCCACGCGCGGCCGAACTACCCGGCCGAGCCATATCCCGACAAGGCCATAATGTTGTGCGGCGTGATCGCACAACGATCGCACGTCGGATTTCAGATGGCCGGCAACGCGCTTCACGCGAGAGTGGAAACCGCTCCGCTCTGCGCCAGCTTCGCGCGCCTCGATTTGCCGTTCGCGATAAACCACGGCGACAGGATCGTTCGTCGCTGCGATGGCCAAATGTATGAAGTCGCGAGCGTGAGCGACGACGGCGTTTCGCGCGTAGAATGCGAGCTTAAGTGCTTGGGGGTTCCGCAGCCATGACGATCGGCGAATTACCTCTTGCCGCGCAGATCGGCGTTGCGATCGTGACGGCGTTCGCGTGGTTCGCGGCGACATGTTTCGTCTATGGCGTCTATCTCGGCGCTCGCGACGTGATTGCCTACATGCGCACGCCGCGCCATCTGCGCACGGATCGATTTCCAGAAATTTCCAAGTTTCACGAATAGCCGGGCAAGACTCCACGTCGCGCTTGACGGCGAACCTATGGGTGGAGCCCGGCGCGCTGCAAACGAGCGCAGACAAATCCGCCCATAGGGTCAAGCAAAATCTCCTGAGTAGGTGGGGAGCGCCGCTAGCCGAAAGGTTGGCGGCGCTTTTTTCGTCTCTAGTCTTTGTCGTGTGAATGTTGCGACATGTAGAAATAGACACTATACATCGTATGACAGATTTAAGCGTTGACTCGTCTATATGAATACACTACTAAGCTTCAGGCCGTCACGGAATGGTGAGCCGGAAAGGAGGACAAGCGGATGACTGCGCTCAATTTCGTCGAGCTAAAAAATAAGCGCTTACAGGATTATCAGGCGCTCGCCGCAACAGGCGCCGATGAAGGCGCGTTAGATGCTCTTGGCTCATACCTGAGTCTTTTTAGCTCCAAGGCGCGGCCGGAAGAGTTTTTGATATTAGAGCCGCACATGAGGCTGAACTTTTTCTGGCGCGCATTGGCAGCGGAATGGAGCGGTTTCGACAGAATACCGCATCTGCTTTTCGAGGATGTCTTATGCCGACGCCGACAATGCTGGCGTGCAGATCACTTGGGATCAAACGACGCCGCCGCGTATAATAACCTGCCACAAGAATTGAATATTTTTCGCGGGCAGTCGTCCGGTCCTATCGGGCTCTCTTGGACGACGGATTTCACTGTGGCGGAGGGTTTCGCTCGCGGTCATCGTGGAATCCGCTTGGCGAATCCCGTCGTTGTTGCCGCAACCGCGCATAAGGACGATGTGGCGCTGGTTCAAACAGAGCGTGGAGAAAACGAGATAGTTCTATTCTCAGCAAAATGCGCGCGACGACCAACCACACTCAATCTCACGCCGTAAGCTTCAGAGACCGGCGGTCAATGAGCAAACCTCGCAAGACAACATCCGCACATGTCGCGCCGATAGATCGGGCAGTGGTCATGCGTGGCGCGTGGCCAAGGATCGTCGCGAGCTTGCCGCTCGCCAATCACAAACCTTGGCGAGGGCCGCCTGAATTTCTCTCAAACGTTAGGAGCCAACCCGATGACGGATACGCCTACACGCCCCACTATTGAGCCGGCCGTTGACGAAGCGATTGTCGCAAATCGAATGTTCGCCGCCGCGTTTGAATGCGCGGTTTACGAGCGGTTGGCGCCCTTCGCGCGGCGCGCGCTTGAAGCGGCGATGAATGCCGACGATGACGGCGCGGCGCATCCCTTGGCGGAAATCGTGCACAAGCATCGGCGCAACTCATGGGCTATTATGGACGGCGCTTTCAAGGTCGACGCCGATCGGTCATTCAATGACTGCGCCCAAGCCGCTGCGCTGGAAATCAAGGCTGCGATCGGGGATGACGAAGATGGCGTTCGGCCGCCCCGCGCGGCGAAAGAGGATTGATCGCAACGACAAAGGCGTATGTCGGATAAGTTGGGGAAAAATAACGCGAATTAGAGCCATGCCGTTGACTTGAAAGCGCAGACAGAGCAATATTGTTGTGTTGAGCGATACGAATTTCCCCTGGCATAGGCCTCGCCCTCACAGGCGAGGCCTTTTCTCGGTTGACGCTCGCGACCTGATTGGCGGCGAGTCCGCGCTAACGGTCCTGCAATGCCGGTGGGGATTTTACATAAGCTTGTCTCGCCGCTCGGTATAAGCTACAAAGGTTTTCTGGATAATTGTTTCAAGCGCCGACATTGCGTCGCGCCCCCACATGGGAGCGCATTATGCGTCCAATTTCACTTCCGCCGAATCACGAAGCCGTCGAGCAATTCGAGGACGCGGCGAGAAAGCTCCGGGAACGCTTCAGGTCATCGGTTGCGGAAGCATTGCCCGGTTTTGCGCGCCAATTGTTCGAACGAGAATGGCAAGAGGCGGCCGATCTAACGAGCATTGAGTCCGTTCCGCCGTTGGCACTCGCGTATCTAATTAGTTGCGAGCGATGCGTGCAGGATTTGCTCAATCGGGATTACGGCGGCGTTGCGAGCACACACTTTGATAAATGTGTCAGCGAAGCTGCCAATGCTATCCGTGCGAAGGTGATCGTCTCATGTAGCTATGAGGGCGACGCCATTAGAATTCCGACGAAACGCACGGCATAGCGGTGCGGCGAGTCGCATTGTCTGATCGTCGATAATGCCGCCACGTAAACGAGGCTCCCCTTGTGTGCGTGTTCGCGGTGCGCTGCATCGCAAGAACGAAAGTCGCGCCCCAAATCGTTAACGCCATATGTGCGATCACCAATTTATGCTAACACCTCAATGGTTTACTTTTGCGGCAGAGGGTGACGCCGACGCGTATTGTTCTGATCGATAAGAAAAATCACGTTCGCGCGGATACGGCCGCCATGGCATTGGACTCGCGAGAGTGGGCGGAGATTGCCGCCAAAGGCCAAAGCAACCGGGTCACATTCGCTATTCGCGCTGCGAAATTGTTGGACGAGCGCCACGGTAGAGCGTGCCGCGCATATGGTTTTACGCCTTTCGCGACCGCGGACACCGACGGATATTTCGTCTTTGATTGCGACACGCCGAGCGCGCCGCCTTTGATCTTTGAGGGACATAGCGACCCGCGCGCGACCGCCGAGGTTATGATGGCATGTTTTTACGTGGGCTATGTCCGTCGCCACCATTGATCGGCTGACCTATTATCGCAAGCCGCGTCACCGCTTCCCATCAAGCTTCCGCTCCAATTTCAGCAACAGCGCCTGAAGCTCGGCTGGCAACGGCTCGGCGGTCGTTTTCGCGAGCTTAGTCCGAAGCTCGTTGCCGATTTGTTTGAGACAGGCGAAGGGTAGTTCCGGATGAGGTTCGCGGCCGAGCGGGTTCGTTCTTCGGTTTTGTTCTGTCATGGTATTCGCGCCCCAGGCGACAACCCTCCGGCGACGGTTTTGTTCCGCATGAGCTTAAACGGCTGCACTTGTGGGACTCAAGCGCAGCTGTGGCGGCTACGGCGAAACAGGGGCTGAGGTTCACGAACCTGTCGTCTGTGCGTTGAAGCCGCGCTCGCGCCTACCAACGGCCCCAATGAGGGCGATGTTGCCAACGGCCGTTCTGGTAGCGCCAATATTGACCGCCATCCGGGGAAGCTCGGCTATCCCAATGGCCCTCCCGGCACCTGCCAGTGTCGCTGTGGCGATAGATGCAGGTCTGACCGAAGGCCATTCCGGGAAGAGTTAAGGCCGCGGGCGCCTTGGCTTTGCAGATCGGCGATGGTGGGCGGGGTGGGGCGCATGGGGCTCAATTAGCAGCCCCAAAAATTGTTGCAGTGGCCTTCTGTTGAAAAGTGTAACCCTCCCCTTTATGCAAACGGAAACTATCCGCAAAGATATTGCCATTAGCAGCTGATTCGTCACTGTCCAGACCGGAAAACAAGTGGATTTTCTCAGCGAGGAAATGCGATGGGAGATACATCTGAAATTATAGTTTGGCATGAGCACGAGCTAAAGGTGCGAGAACTTTACGCAAAACACATCTTAGAAACACAACGCCTTTCTATTGAGTTCTCAAAACTAATCGTCACGAATTTGGTCTGGATAAACGCCGCCGGCCTCGGCTCACTTCCGGTTGTTGCGTCCTTCATAGGTATTGCAACCTTGCCCTGGGCGCAGAAATTTTCGCTATTGATAGCGCCTATCATCGGTTTTGCTGTCGGGCTTTTTAGCGCGCTCTTTTGCGCATTGGCAATATACTTCAACTATATGCACCATGCGACGTTTTATTCACATAGTTGTGATTCTGAAATAAGCGCCATTAGGACCATTCATCCTTTATATTCTGAGATGACTGAATTCCGGCAAAATGTAGATAAGGCGCGCGCGGAATGTATTCGCAATGGAAGTAAGTCTGAGCTTTTCGTAAACACGACATATTATGTTTCCCATTTGCTCGGATGGATGTCGGCAATAAGTTTTGTTGTGGCATGTTACTATCTGCTAAAGATAACGCCGTCGTCGTAAGCCATTGCCGCGAGAGTGTCGGCATTGCCGATCGAATGTGCCAAGGCCGTTTCGACGCGATTATCGGCAGGCTCTAAACCGTTTCCGAATCACAATACGCGCCCCAAGCGTCCATCAAATCCCGGCGGCGATCAAAGAAGCTCGTTCGCCTGTATGCCCTCTCGACGGCGTTCCCCACCTGATGCGCAAGGGCGGCCTCGCAAATCTCGGGCTGGAAGTCTGTCGTCTCTGCGGCCCAATCCCGAAACGATGAGCGGAAGCCATGGACGGTCACGCCTGTGACCTTCATGCGTCGCAGCAACGTCAACAGCGCCATGTTCGATAACGGTTGACCGAGCCGCGCGCCCGGAAACACATAGTCGGAATTCGCTAGCCGGAATTGCGCAGCGGCTTTGAGCGCGGCGACCGCTTCACGCGATAGCGGCACTTTGTGTTCTTTGCCGGCTTTCATGCGCGGCTTAGGAATGGTCCAGACCTTCCCTTTCAAATCGATTTCATCCCACCGGGCGCCGAGCGCCTCGCTCGTCCGGCAAGCCGTTAGGATGACGACGCGCAGCGCGACCGCGGACAAATCCTTTAGATCGTCCAGCCGAGCCATGAACGCAGGAACGTCCTGCCAGCGCATAGCAGGATGATGGGCCGCACCGCCGTTTGGCTTCGCCATCACAGCGTCAACAAGGCGCTCCGCCGCTGGATTGTCGCCCGTGCGCCAACCGTGCGCCTTGGCGTAAGTCAGAACGGCCTCGATTTGCCGACGCAGGCGCCGGCCCGTCTCCGGCTTCGCCATGCGCACCGGCTCTAACGCCTCTTTGACGTGCTGCAATTCAACATCGCCGATCGGCAGAGCGCCCATGATCGGGAAGGCATACGTCTTCAGAGTGTGATTCCAGATGTAGGCCGTCTTTGGCGACCGCCACTCGCCTTGTTTGGCGGCGATGCATGACAGTGTGGCCTTTTCGAATGTGATGGCTCCGGCCGTCTCGCGCGCTGCTTGGGCGTCGGCGCGTCTCTTCTGATGGATTGGGTCGCGACCACCGGCGCGCACCTCGCGCGCTTCGCTCGCCTTCTCTCGCGCCTTGGCGAGCGACACCGCAGGGAAGGGGCCGAGCCCCATGAACTTAGGTTTGCCGGCGACCTTGTATCGAAAAATCCAAGAGCGGGTGCCGGATGGTTTCACCTGCAAGTAGAGCCCGCCGCCGTCGAGATATCGGCCCGGCGCCAACGCGCCTTTGGCTTTCGCAGCCGACAGTTTCTCTCCCGCCACGTCGTTCTGGCCCCACCCTCGAAGATTCGCTAGGCCCCACCTTAGACCCCACCTGAGAGGCGAGAAAGGATGAAATGGAGTGAAAGGGTTCGATCGGTCGGAAGCCCGGTAACAGCCTGAAAACCAATAAAAAAGCGCTCGAATTGAGCGCTTCTGAAATCGTCTGAATTGTTTGGGTGGTGCCCCTGGCCGGAGTCGAACCAGCACTCCTTGCGGAACTCGATTTTGAGTCGAGCGCGTCTACCAATTCCGCCATAGGGGCTCAGGCCGGGCGGCCTGGATGGGCGCGGACTATACGGTTGGAGGCCTGTT
Source organism: Methylocystis sp. (assembly GCF_051062815.1). Taxonomy (GTDB): domain Bacteria; phylum Pseudomonadota; class Alphaproteobacteria; order Rhizobiales; family Beijerinckiaceae; genus Methylocystis. The sequence continues at coordinate 293,558 of NZ_JBPFDU010000074.1, forward strand.
CGTCAACTGGCCAATTCCCGGTATCCGGCCTTCGCTCGCCCCCCCAGCCTCCGATTTCGTGAAGCTACGGCCATTGTGCGGCGCGGAAAATCTTTCTAGACAAGCTGCGCATTGAAGCGCGTCGCGGCTGGAGACATTCATGTGGCGCGCTTTTGGTCTTTGTTTGTGCATGTCGTTGTCCCAAAAACCGCTGCGCATTTTTGGACGACATACATTAGGGGTGCCGATGCTTCGGGGACTTTACGACTGGACCTTGTCGCTGGCGGCAAGGAAATCCGCCGAATGGTGGCTGGCGATCATCGCTTTCGTCGAAAGCTCGGTGTTCCTGGTGCCGGCCGACGTGCTCTATCTGCCGATGGCGCTG
>NZ_JBPFDU010000075.1:0-141217 GCF_051062815.1 Methylocystis sp.
GGCGCAGCATGGCGTCGCCAAGGCGGTCGCGGATTCGGTCGCCGAGGGCGTGATCCCGATGGATGAGGCCGACGACATCTTCATTGCGGTCGGCGTGTTCATTCACTGGGACGCTTCGGACGACAAGAAGATCCAGGACTACAATTATACCGCGACGAAGGAAGCGATCGCCCGCGCCGTCAAGGGCGAGCCGAAGGCTTCGGAAGTCGTCGCTAAGCGCAACGAAGCCAAGCACCCCTTCGCGCCGAACTGAGTAGGAACATGCGCAGCGGGGAGCCGAACGCTCCCCGCCGCCGCGCTCGCAGCCGACCGACGCCACCGCTCAAGCGGCCAAGCATCGACGCTGCAAAACGATGACGCCGCAGAGTTCTAGAGTCTGGCGCGCGGGGGCGGTCGCCAGCAGAAATTTCGTCTTCCCTGAGGGAAGGCGCAACGAGCAATAGGGGCATTCCGCGCGCGCACAAAGTCGACGCCGCAGGGACGCGAACGCACCGGAAGGGATGGGATTATGGCTTCGTTCTTTGAGAAAATACTGGGCGCGCTCTTTCCGAAGCCGTCGTCCGGCTTCACGTCGAGCAGCGCCAAGACCAGCGTCGGCGAATCGCTCATCGGCGATGGCAATGAGGTCGCGCATATCGACCTGATCATGGGTCCGCGCGGCTCCGCCGCGGAGAAGGCCTTCGCCAACGGCCTCGTCAACAACAAGGACGGCTTTACGACGCTGCTCGCGGTCGTCGCGCCGAACCTGTTGGTGAAGCCCTATACGATGATGTTCAACAAGGTGACCATCAAGAACGCCAAGCAGGCCGTTCAGATGTTCGGCCCGGCGCAGTATGGCGTCGCCAAGGCGGTCGCCGACAGCGTCGCCGAGGGCGTCATTCCGATGAGCCAGGCGGACGACCTCTTCATCTGCGTCGGCGTGTTCATCCACTGGGAAGCCAACGACGATCAGAAGATTCAGGACTTCAATTACTCTGCGACGAAGGAAGCCATCGCCCGCGCGATGAAAGGCGATCCGAGCGCGCGCAGCGTGTTGTCGGCCCGCGTCACCGCGAAACATCCTTTCGCCGCCAACTGAGCTTTGGCGGTTCGCTTTTCAAGGGAGCCTCAGGGGGCTCCCTTTTTTGTGCGCAGATGTGAATCGATCGAGGTCGGCGCTGGTCAGAGCGCCGTCATGCAGCGCCGTGGCGACAAGCGCGCCTGCGGCGCCGATCGCCTCAAGCCGTTCAAGATCGTCCGCGTCGCGAACGCCGCCGGCCGCAAAGACCCGCCGGTCGCCCGCGCGCGCAACGATCTGCGAGATGCGCGCAAAGTCGGGACCCGCGCTGACGCCGACGCGCGTGAGCGTCATGACGATGACCTGGCTCGGCCACAGCTTGGGGCATTCGTGCAGCGCATCGGGCCCCAAAAAAACATCGTCGCGAAAATCGAGCGAGAGAACGACATTGGGATCATGCGTCGCAGCATGCAGGGATTGGCTGTCGCGCAAGGATTCGCTGCCGATCACGCAATCGACGCGCGCTGCGCCGCGCCAGTCGCAAGACTTGGCGCCGGCGTCGACCATGACGCGCAGCGCAGGGAATCGCTCGGTCAACGCGCCAATCTCGCGTCGATTGTCGCCGCTTCCCTGGATCGCGTCGAGATCGGCGATATAGATTCTCTCGAATGGATGAAGCGTCAGAAAGCCGGCGACGACATCGGCCGGCGCGCTCGTCGCCGCAAGCGCCGAAGCGATCGGGCTGTAACTGTCGCGGTCGCCGGCGCGGGCGCGCATGACCGCGCCGTTGCGAATATCGATGACGGGGATGATCTGCATGGGGCATTATAGCGCGTCGCGATCCTGCGACGCCCGGCGAACCTCATGATTCATCGCAGCCTGCTTCTCACTCTTTTTTTACTCGTGTTCGCCGACGCTGCGACGGCGCAGCAAAGCCAGCCGGATTGGCCGTGCCGACAGGTGCGCGTGCCCGAGCTCGCGGTCGGGGGCGTCTGGGCCGGTCCGCCGCTCGACGCCGCCGTGAAACATTGGCGCGATGATGCGACGATCGCCGATCTCGTCACGCGCCTCGCGCAGCGACGCACGCCGATCGACGAAGCCGAGCGGCTTGTCGCGCAATTCGCCAAGTCGGCGGGCGACAAGCGCAAGGAACGCCTGACGACGCTGTTCGCCGGCGTCTATGAGCGCATGAATGACGAGCGGCGCGACCTGGTCAACGGCCTCGACCGCTTTGGCCGGCGCCTGAAAGCCATGGCGGGGACGGCGCGCGAGGAGACGCAGACGCTGCGGGAACTGCAGGATAAAAAGCCGCCGGACCCCGAAGCGATCAAAAAGGCAAGCGAAGCCGTGCAGTGGCGGCTGCGGCTGTTCGAGGAGCAGCGACGCATGGTCGGCTATGTGTGCGAGAGCCCGGCGCTGATCGAGCAGCGTTTCGGCGCGCTCGCGCGCGCAATCCAGCAGGCGATGGAGTGAGCGTCGCCTGTCGTTGCGAGGAGCGTAGCGACAAAGCAATCCAAAAATCCGCGCCGGTCTGGATTGCTTCGCTTCGCTCGCAATGACGGATGACGCGGCGCCCTACTCGCGCGGCTCGGGCTGGCGCTCCTCTAGAGGATGACCGGCCTGCTCCCAGGCGTCGGCGCCGGGCGGATACCACAGCACATGCGTATAGCCGAGGGTGAGCGCGCGTTTCGCGGCGTTCCAGGACGCCCAGCAATTGGTGCGGCAATAGAAGACGAGCGGCTTCGATTTGTCGCCGCCGCTCGCGCGCGCCACGCCCTGCTCGAAATAGCGCGCCATCGGTTCGGAGAGTTCGCCAAATCCGGTGTCGGGAAGCCAGACGCTGCCGGGAATGTCGAAGCGCTTCGGATCCCGCCACACTGCGTTCTTCGGCAGGCCTTCGGGCTTTGGCGGCCGCGACAAGGCGTCGATGAAAACCGCCCTCTTGCCGCTCCACAGTTCAAACGCCTGCGGCGTGTCGAGCACGGTCGCGCCCTTGAGCGTCGCGGGCGTCGGCGCATGATAATTGTCGAGGCGATAGCCTTCCGGCTCCGGCGGCGCTTGGGCGAAAGCCGGCGCGGCGCAAAGCGCGACCGCCGCGCAGAGCGCGCGAACGCCGCGAGCCAATTGTTTCGCCGAACTCATCACGGAACCGTGATCGCATGTCCCGACTCATCGAGCAACGGGACTCCATAGTCGCGAAGAATGCGCTCCAGCTCGATCTTGTTTTGAGCGATCAGCGTATTGAGCTCGCGCTTCCAGTTCTGATCGGAATGGCGAACTCCGAAACCGATGCGGAAGGCCGCGCGGGCGCCAGGCGTCTCCGGCAGCGGCGTCACATTCAGCTTCACGCTCGAATGTTTGGCGTAGTAGCCGGCGATCGGTCCCCACAGCAGCGCGACGTCGATCTCGCCCTTTTCGAGATCATGCGTCATCGCCGCGCCGGAGGATTCGACGCGCGTGTCGACCATCAGCGCATAGGGCTTCACCGACGCCATCAGACCATTCATCGCCAGAACATTGCCGGGCGGCGTGTTGGCGACAAGGCCGATGCGATGCGGCCTTTCCTTCAGACGGGGATCGTCGAGCGTCTTCAGGCCGTCAAGCTCCGAGCCCGCGCGGGTTACGATGGCGTAGGTGGTCCGGTAATAGGGATTGGTGGTCTGCACCAGGTCGTTGCCCTGCGGCATGCCGAGGATGACGTCGCAAAGATGCGCGTTGAGCGTATTGCGCACGAAGCCGGTGGCGCCCGGATAATAGGTATAGGCGAGATCCTTGCCGAGCTTCTTGGCCAGGAATTCGGCGATCCGATTCTCGAATCCTTCGCCCTTGTCGTTTGAAAAGGGCAGATTGTTCGGATCCGCGCACACGCGCAGCGTCTTGGGATCGACGAGTTCGATCGAACCCTGATTGTCGTCGCCCTTGGCGCCGAAGTCGGGCCCCATATGCTGCGCCGAGGCGGGGGCCGCCACAGAGAGGATCGCGGCGGCCCAGCCCGTCGAGAGCAGCGCGGAAAAACCGCGCCGGCTGATGTCAAAGCGGATCATGCGATCGTATCGACGCTCTTATTTCTGGCTCATGCACTCGGTCTCGGCCTTGGCGAAGGCTTCCGGGCGATCTTCCTTCTTCCCCGGACGGCCGGGCTCGATGGCGCCGGTCGAGAGCGCGCGCAGATAGACATAGAGATCGTCGATGTAGCAGGAGGCGTTCTTGTTATCGGCGAAGGCCGGCATGACGCTGTTGCCATTCTGGCGGCCGCCGATGACGATGCCGGCGAACTCCGCGTAGTCGAACCGCTTCACCGAATCCTTGAGCGCCGGCGCATAGGTCGAACCGCCGCCGTTGGGGCCGTGGCAGACGTGGCATTCCGCGTGATAGCGGCGATAGCCGGAGAAGGTGTACCAATCCACCTTGCCGTCAGGACCGACGTTGTAGGTGGGGTCGCCTTTGGCGTCGAAATATTTGCCGTCGGTCGATTTGACGGCCTTGGGGTCTCCCGGCGCGTCGGCCATTGCGGAGCTTCCCACGCACATGATGACGCCCAGAGCTAACGCTCCGGCAAGCGACGATCTCATTACCTCTCTCCTTGGTCTCTTTTCTTCCCACACAGTGTAAACGCCGACGCTCGGCGGCACCTTGACGGTGCGCCGAGCGCCGGCTTTTAATTGCTTCGCGTCTCGCTTAGTTCGGCAGAGCGAAGACAGTCAGCACGCCGCCAAGAGCCGTATAGTTGGCCAGCGACGCATAGTTGCCCACGGCGCCGAGTCCCTCGTTGCTCTTCGAGAGGCCAGCCGCCAAGCCGATGCCGGCCCAGCCGCCAACGCCCGAGAGCACCGCGACATATTGCTTGCCGCCGGACTCATAGGTGGTGACGTTGCCGATGATTCCCGACGGAGTCTTGTACTTATAGAGCTCCTTGCCGGTCTTGGTGTCGACGGCCTTCAGATAGCCCTCGAGCGTGCCGTAGAAGGTGACGCCGCCGTCCGTCGACGTCGCGCCGCCCCAGACCGAGAACTGCTCCTTATTGGACCAGACGATCTTGCCGGTCTTGGCGTCCCAGGCGATGAAGTTGCCGGTGTGGGTCTCGCCCTTGTCCTTGCCCGCCGGGAACATTTCCAGCGTCGCGCCGACGTAGGGCTGGCCCGCCGTATAGCTCACGCGGAACGGCTCATAGTCCATGCAGACGTGGTTGGTCGGAACCAGGAACAGTCCCGTCGTCGCGTCGTAGCTCGCCGGCTGCTGGTCCTTGGAGCCAAGCGCCGCCGGGCAGACATATTGCGTATTGACGTCTTCGCCGTTCTGCTCCGTCGAATATTTCGCCACGCCGAGCGGACGGCCATAGGTCTTGGACGACTTGTCCATGTCGACCTTGCTCGCCCAGTTCACCGCCGGATCAAATTTCTCGGCGACAAGCAGCTCGCCGGTGACGCGATCAAGCGTATAGGCGAAGCCGTTGCGGTCGAAGTGGACGAGAGTCTTGCGCTTCTGGCCGCCCATGTCCTGGTCGGCGAGAATCATCTCGTTGATGCCGTCATAGTCCCACTCATCGTGGGGCGTCATCTGGTAAACCCACTTCGCCTTGCCGGTGTCGAGGTCGCGCGCCCAGATGGTCATCGACCAGCGATTGTCGCCCGGACGCTGCTTGGGGTTCCAGGTCGAGGGATTGCCCGAGCCGTAGTAGACGAGATTGAGGTCGGGATCATAGCTGTACCAGCCCCAGGTGGTGCCGCCGCCGATCTTCCACTGATCGCCTTCCCAGGTCGTGATCCCTGAGTCCTTCTCGACCGGCTTGCCGAGATGGGTGGTCTTGCCCGGCTCGATGAGCGTGTCGGCGTCGGGGCCCATCGAATAGCCGCGCCACACCTGCTGGCCGGTCTTCACGTCATAGGCCGTGATGTGGCCGCGCACGCCGAATTCGCCGCCGGCGATGCCCACGAACACCTTGTCCTTGAAGACATGCGGGGCCGCGGTCGAGGTCTGGCCCTTGGAGGGATCGCCGTTCTTGACCGACCAAAGGAGCTTGCCGGTCTTGGCGTCGAGCGCGACGAGCGTGGTGTCCGCCTGCGCCAGGAAAATCTTGCCGTCGCCATAGGCGAGACCGCGGTTCACCGTGTCGCAGCACATCACCGGCACGACCGACGGATCTTGCTTGGGCTCATACTTCCAGAGGATCTTATGGTCCGGATCCTTCAGGTCGAGCGCATAAACATTGTTGGGGAACGGCGTATGCAGATACATGACGTCGCCGATGACGAGCGGCGCGCCTTCATGGCCGCGCAGAACGCCGGTGGAGAACTGCCACGCCGGCGCGAGCTTGCCGACGTTCTCGGTGGTGATCTGCTTAAGAGCGGAATGGCGCAAGTTGGCGTAATCGCCCGTCGGCATCACCCACTGCTTGGGATCCTTCTGCAGGGTCAGCAAATCGTCGGCCTTCGCCGCGCCGGCGAGCGCGAGTACGGCCACCGAAGTCGACAACAACAGTTTATGCATGAGCTTTTCCTCCTGACGACGCCCGGGGCGCATTTTTATGCGCCGCCGCCGACGTCGTGCCTCCTAGGCGCCTCGACATTGGGAAGGCGATTTCCGTTTATGTCTCATGCCGGCGGGACAAAACGTCCGCCAGCGGCGAGAAGCTCCCGGTTCCCGTCCGGAAGACATCTTTTAACTCGGAAACGGCGGGATAATATGTCGCTAGCGCTTGAATCGCAATCGCAAAAAACAATGGCGCGGCCGTGCGATGGAGCGCATCGGCCTGCCCGTGAAACAGCCAAGGCGAACAACATGTTGCGTCGCTTGCTGGCGCTTGTCGCGGCGCTCGCGCCGCTTGTCGCCGGGTGCCCCGCCCGCGCCTTCTCCTTAAGCGAAATCGCCCCCGGCGTTTACGCGCATCAGGGCGAAACTTCCCTCATGACTCGGGAAAATGTGGGCGACATCGCCAATCTCGGCGCCATCGTCGGGGACGAATCGGTCGCGGTGATCGATACGGGCGGCAGCCTGATCGAAGGCCACGCCTTCCTCGCCGCGCTGCGCGAAAAGACGCAAAAGCCCATTCGCTACGTCATCAACACCCACGCCCATCCCGACCATATTTTCGGCAATGGCGCCTTCGTGGAGACCGGCGCGACCTTCGTCGGGCATAAAAATCTGCCGCGCGCGCTGGCGGCGCGTGGGCCGCATTATCTTTCGGCGTTCCGCGCGCAGATGGGCGACGCCCTCGACGGCGTGACGATCGTTCCGCCGACGCTGACCGTCGATCAGTCGCTGGAACTCGACCTCGGCCATCGCGAGATCGTCCTGCAGGCGTGGCGCACGGCGCATAGCGAATGCGACCTCACCATTCTCGATCCAAAGAGCGGCGTGCTCTTTTCCGGCGATCTGCTCTTTTTACAGCATGTGCCGGTGGTGGACGGTAGCCTGCTCGGCTTCCTCGATGTCGCCGACAGGCTCGCGGCGATCAAGGCGACGCAGGTCGTCGCCGGGCATGGCCCCCTCCCCGCGCCCTGGCCTAAGGCGCTCGACGACCAGCGCGCCTATCTGACGCGGCTGACCGCCGATCTCCGGGCCGCGATCAAGAAGGGCGAGGGCGTCGCGGCGGCGGCCAAGGAAGCCGGCGCCGACGAGCGGGAGAAATGGCGGCTGTTCGAGGACTACAACGCCCGCAACGCGACGGCGGGATTCGCCGAGCTGGAGTGGGAAGGACCGTGAGCGAATCATGTATATAGAGATCGTTTATATAGAGACTCGTTGCGCCCCGGGAGCGCACTGCTCATAGGAGGACCAACGAGCCATGAAGTTAATCTCGTTAACTGTAGAAAATTATAGAAGCATAACTGCTGCTAGGAAAATCCCAATTTCAAATTTGGTGACTTTGGTTGGACCTAATAATGAAGGCAAATCTAATATTCTGAACGCTCTTGTTTTAGGAGTTAGCGCGCTCGCTGAAAACTATCAACGCAAGTCGTTCCTCTACAAATATAACAAGAAACGACACTTACGAAATGCCGTTTACGATTGGGAGGCTGACTTCCCACTGGAGCTACAGAAAATTAACCCAGATGGAAGTTGCCATATTACACTTGAGTTTGAGCTTCATGATAGCGATATAGAAGCTTTTCGATCCCAGTTCAGTCTGAAAGTAGAAACATCGATCGTCGTCTCTATTCAATTCGGAAAAACGAATATTCCAAAATTTGAGTTGAGAAATATGGGTGACGATTCCGCGTCTTTAGCAAAGAACGCAACAGCAGTAGCGCGTTTTATCTCGCACCGCGTCGACATACAGTATATTCCGGCTGTTAGGAATGTCGCTTCTGCTCAGGACATTGTTAACGATCTCGTTGCAAAAGAACTTAGCAAGATCGAGGAGGCCACGCGATATAGACAAGCTCTCCGAGACATCGCCGAATGCCAAGAGCCTGTAATAAATCAGCTATCTGAGTCAATAACAGCCACAATAAAACAGTTTATGCCCGCGATCAAGCAGGCAAAGATTGTTGTTGAAGAACAAGACAGATCAATCGCCTTGAGGAGGGCCTTTACCTTGTTCGTGGACGACGGCGCGGAAACCCCTCTCCAGGCAAAAGGTGATGGGGTTCAAAGCCTAACAGCGCTCGCTTTAATGCGCCACGCTGCTCAGTACAAAAGCAGCACGCAGGACTCGATAATTGCGCTTGAGGAGCCAGAATCCCATCTCCATCCTGATGCGATTCGAGCGCTCAAGGGTGTATTAGAAGATCTATCCGGTAATAATCAGGTGGTTATTACTACCCATAATCCAATTTTTGCTAACAAAATAAATGTTTTGAACAATATTATTGTTAGCAACAACCGAGCATACCCGGCGAGCAGTGTCAAAGAGATTCGTGACGTACTGGGAGTAAGGGTGGACGATAATCTCACAAGCGCGGAACTTATTCTCATTGTTGAAGGAGAAGAGGACAAAATCTTTTTCGACGCAATTTTCAGATTACAGGGATACGGCGTCGATTATGCTTACAAAGATGGGCGGTTGGGAATCGATGTTCTACGAGGCGCTGGGAATCTTGCGCATCGGGTTAGGATGCATACGGAAGCGGTTTCGCGCGTGCACGCTTTTCTTGATAACGACAGAGCGGGGAAAGACGCCTTCGAAAAGGCCAAGCGCGCCGGACTTATGTTGGACTCGCAAGTTAATTTTGCTGCAGTCGGAGGAAAAACAGAGTCAGAGCTCGAAGATTTATACAAAGAGGAGGTCTACGCAGACATCATCCGCCAAGAAACTGGTTTGGATTGGATCAAGACTGGGCCCGACAAAAACGCAAAGTGGGCTGATCGCCTAAGAAACTTACTACGCCGGGCGGGTAAGCCTCATGATGATACGGCTGTATTCGCGATAAAACTGCGAGTAGCAGCTGCCGCCAAGGAACTTGGCCTGGATTCCATCCATGAAAGCAAGAATTTGCCGATCATGAGTTTGCTCGGAAGCCTTAAGCAAAGCTTAGACGTCAGCTGAACTGAGAGCAGTTTCGGCTATCGTATTCCGTGACTTTGTCTCGCATGCTGCTCCCGTCTTAGGCTAAAGTCCGTAAAACTTCGAGGGGTTCCAATGTCGAGCAGGACACAAGAGCGAGCATTCAAAGCAGTGATTTTCGCGGCTGTCGTCAGTTCAAGCGCCCTCGCGCAAACCGCGCCCGATCCCTGGCCGGAGCTCGTCGTCGATATTTTCCACAGTCGCCCGATCGCGGCGGCTGACGGCGTCATCGCGCTTGAAGCGCCGGCGCGGGCCGAGGACGCGGCCATCGTGCCGATGACCATGCGCTTCACCGACCCGACGCAGATCAAAGTCGCGACGCTGGTCATCGACCAGAACCCGATGCCGATGGCCGCGGCCTTCACGCTCGGCGATAAGTCCGGCGTCGGCTTCATCGAAACCCGCGTGCGGGTCAATTCCTATAGCAACGTCCATGCGGTGGCGGAAACGGGCGACGGCGGGCTGCGCGGCGACGCCAAATTCGTCAAAGCCTCTGGCGGCTGTTCGGCGCCCGCGGTCAAGGACGAGGATGAGGCGGTCGCCAATCTCGGCAAGATGAAATATCGCGAGTTCAAGAGCGCCGATCCGGCAAAGCGCGAGGCGCAGATCATGATCCGCCACCCGAACGCCTCGGGGATGCAGATGGACCCGGTCTCGCGCGCCTATCTGCCGGCGCATTTCATCGATGCCGTCGAAGTCTTTCAGGGCGACGCGCCGATCTTCAAGATGGAAGGCGGCATCTCGCTCTCCGAGGACCCGACCTTCCGCTTCACCTATGCGCCGAACGGCGCGAAGACGATCCGCGTCGAGGCCCATGACAACAAGGGCGGCGTCTACAAGGGCGAATGGCCGATCGGCGAAGCGTCATAGAGCGCTTCCCGATCACATCGAACAATGTGATCGATATGGAATCGCTCAAAATCATTGGAGCAGGTTCTCATCGAAAGAGTCCGTCAACTTTTTCGGAACCTGCTCATGGCGGCGCTCAATAGGTCGCGGCGAGATAATCGACGATGGCGGCGGCGTCGGGTTCGTCGATCTGCGCATGGTATGACGCGATCATCTTCTTGACGACGCCCTCCCAGAAGGCGCGGCCCATCTTGGGCGGCTGGCGTTCGATATAGTCGACGGAGTGGCAGGCGGCGCAATTGCTCTGGGCGGTTTCCTGGGCCGGTCCGGGGCGCAGCGTCGCGGTCTCTTCCGGCAGCGAATAGGTCAGCGTTTCGGCGGCGCCGAGCGCCGGCGCGAGAGACGCCGCCGTCGCCATCAGGATGAGCGTTTTGCGAAAGCGCGGCATGTTTTCGTTAGACCGCCTCTATCCGAATTGTCTCCACCACGTTCCGCATATAGCCGGCATGGTTCCATAGGGGCGCCAAGGGCTGCGACTGGCCGTCGCGATTGACGGCGCGGGATTTCAAATGATGCACGCCGGGCCGCAGGGAGAGTTCGCTCCGCCATTCGCGGAAGGAATAGCGGCCGAGATCCTCGCCAAGCCGAGCCGCGGCCCAGCTCGCGCCGTTATCGGCTGAGAGCAGCACGGCTTCAATGCCCTGGCCGCCATCGAAGGCGATGCCCCTGACCTCGAATGCGACATAGGCCGCGACTTTCGCGTCTTCGGCCGGCCGCGTCACGAAACTGCGGACATTGAGCCGCTTGATCGGCCGCGTCGCCCCCTTCGGCGCGCCGGGCGTGACGCAGACGCAGTCATTGTCGGGGATGCGATAGGCGCTCGACATCCAAAAGCCGCTAAAATCGCTGTCGAGCACCTCGATGTCGTTGAGGTGCTTCACCCAATAGGTCCCGTAGCAGCCGGGAACCACCAGCCGCAGCGGGAAGCCGTTGAGCCATGGCAGGTCTTCGCCATTCATGGCGTAAGCGAGCATCACTTCGCCGTCGCCGGCGTGGCCGAGGTCGAGCGCCTTCATGTAATCCGGCGTCTCCGGCGCCACTGGAGCGTCGAGCCCGTTGAAGGCGACGGACTGAGCCCCCGGCTTCGGGCCGGCCTTTTCGAGCAGCGTCTTGAGCGCGACCCCGCGCCAGCGAGCGTTGCCCATCGCGCCATGGCCAAACTGTCCGCCGCCGACGCGCGGCTCGACGAAGCCGCGGCTGTTGCCGGAACATTGGTTCACGGCGACAATCTCGATCGGCTCCAAGTCGCGCTTGAGCTCTTCGAGCGAAAGCGACAGCGGCGTCTCGACATGGCCCCGCAGCTCAAGGCGAAAGGCTTCTGGATCAATGCTGAGCGGGACGCCGGCGAAATGATAGCGCACGAAAAAGGCGTCGTTCGGCGTCAACACGCCTTCATCGTAAACGGAGAAAGGGGTTTCGAGCTGAGGCGGCCTGACGGTCTGCTCGATCAGCGCGCGTTTCCCAGGGTAGCGCACGAGGGGCCGCTCGCCATTAGCGAAGCCCAGTCGCGCGCTTTCCGCCGAGAACGCGCGCCGTCCATCTAACGAGGACAGAGCTGCGAGCCCAAGGCTTGCGCCGCGCAGAAATGATCGCCTGCTCGTGGCTCGGGGCATCGTTCACGCCGCTCGCGCCGTCGCTTTGCAGCGCTGCGCGGCTAGACCGTCACGAACCCCAGATCGTCAGCGCCGCGCATAGCGCGAACGGCAGCGTCGCAAGGGCGAAAACGCCCGTAACGCACAGAAACCGCTCCGTTTCGCTCGCCTCTCTCGGAGCCGCCTTGTCCTGCCAGTTGATGAACGCCATCACGATCCCCTTACAATTCCACACGGGCGCCCCTGCCGTTTGGCTCAGCAAAAGAGGCGCCCGCAGAGAAACGCGCGAGACGGCGAATCGTTGCAATATCGTTAAAAAAGGCTGAAGCGCCGGCTATTTTACCGACGTGCGGCGACGACCGGCGCGCGGGAGCGGCGCTGGGTCGGCGGCGGCGCGGGCGCAGCGCTTTCGCTGAACAGCTCGGCCAATTTTTCTGTCATGGCGCCGCCCAACTCCTCGGCGTCGACGATCGTCACCGCGCGGCGGTAGTAGCGGGTGACGTCATGGCCGATGCCGATGGCGATGAGTTCGACCGGCGACTTGCTCTCGATCTCGTGAATGATTTGGCGCAGGTGCCGCTCCAGATAGTTGCCGGCGTTAACCGAAAGCGTCGAATCATCGACCGGCGCGCCGTCCGAGATCATCATCAAGATGCGCCGCTGCTCTGTGCGCGCGAGCAATCGGCGATGCGCCCAATCGAGGGCCTCGCCGTCGATATTCTCCTTCAACAGCCCTTCCCGCATCATCAGGCCGAGGTTGCGTCTGGCGCGGCGCCAGGGCGCGTCGGCGGCCTTATAGATGATGTGGCGGATGTCGTTGAGGCGACCGGGATTGGCCGCCTTCCCTTCGGCGATCCAGGCCTCGCGAGACTGGCCGCCCTTCCAGGCGCGGGTGGTGAAGCCCAGGATCTCGACCTTGACGCCGCAGCGCTCCAGCGTGCGCGCCAGAATGTCGGCGCAGGTGGCCGCGACCGTGATCGGGCGCCCGCGCATCGAGCCGGAATTGTCCAGAAGCAGCGTCACCACCGTGTCGCGAAAGTCCATGTCCTTTTCGCGTTTGAAAGAGAGCGGCTGCTGGGGATCGATGATGATCCGCGGCAGTCGCGCGGGGTCGAGCATGCCCTCCTCGAGGTCGAACTCCCAGGAACGGCTCTGCTGCGCCATCAGCCGGCGCTGCAGCCGATTCGCCAGCCGTCCGACGACCGAGGAGAGATGCAGCAGCTGCTTGTCCAGATAGGCGCGCAGCCGGTCCAGCTCCTCGACGTCGCAGAGCTCCTCGGCGCGAATGATCTCGTCGAAGCGGGTGGTGTAGGCGTGATAATCGGCGCCGGCGCGCTCGGCGGCGTTCGTCGCCGGGTGACGCGCCTCGGCGGCCTCTTCGGCGTCTCCGGCGTCAGCCTCTCGCTCGGTCTCGCCATAGGGCGCTTCGGCGGAGTCGCTTTCGCCTTCCTGCTCGGCGTCTTCGGCCGAGAGCGCCGTATCCATCTCGGCGGCGCTCTTGGACTCTTCATCGTCCCGATCGTCGCTCTCGCTCTGGTCGGGATTTTGTGGCGCGTCCTCGCTTTCCTCGTTGGACTGCGTCTCGTCCGGCGCTTCGCCGCTCGCCATATCGAGATGCGAAAGCAGCTCACGCACGATCTGGGCGAAAAGCTTCTGGTCCTCCACCGCCCCGGACAATCGGTCGAGGTCGGCGCCGGCGCGCTCTTCGATCGTATCGCGCCACAGCTCGACGATTTTTTGCGCGTGCTGCGGCGGATTGAGTCCGGTCAGGCGTTGGCGCGCGAGCAGCGCCAGCGCGTCTTCGAGCGGCGCGTCGTCGCGCCCTGAGATTTCATCTGCGTGGCTGCGCTGATAGCGGTCGTCGAGCATGGCGCTGATATTCGCGGCGACGCCGGGCATCCGCATCGCGCCGATCGACTCGCAGCGCGCCTGCTCCAAGGCGTCAAAGGCGGCCCGGGCCGCCGTGGGTTCCGGCGAATAGCGGCGATGCAGCGCGTCATCGTGACAGGCGAGGCGCAGCGCCAGAGAATCCGCCTGGCCGCGCAGAATCGCGGCGTCCTTTACGTTCAGCTTTCGCGGCGGCTCCGTCAGCCGCGCCTTCGCCCCGTCGGCGCCGGCGATGAGCGAGGGCCGCTCGGGGGCAAAATTCACCTCGAGCGCTGGCGAGCGCGCCATGGCGCGCATGGCGCCGGCGACGGCGCGCTTGAACGGCTCCTGCGGCGCCTCTTTGGGCGAGGCGGGCCGTCGGTTTGTTGGGACTGGCGGCATGACGGAACTATATGCGCGCCGCTCGGCGAAGCCGCAAGTCGGCCGGCGGTCAGCGGCCGGGCAAGTCGATAGGCAGGCAAGTCGATAGGCAGGCAAGTCGACATGTACGCGAAAAAGCCGCGCAGCCAAGCCGCGCGGCTTTTTTTCAGTCGAGATTATCAGCCGAGGTGCGAAATCATCGGAGCGACCAGGACCACGGTCACAATCGCGGCGATGGCGCCGACAACCCAAATCATGCCCTTTAAACGCGAAGAGGCTGCGGTGTTCATGCTCATTTTGTCTCTTTACATGGACATGCCTGCGAAGAAATTACATAAGCCGCCGGCAGGAATGCCCAGAAAAGCTGCAGCCTATTCCTGATATTTAAGCGTAAAAACGGGGTTTGCAAGCCAGTTTGAACGTAAAGACCGCCCAGGAGCAGCGAACCGAAACAGTATTTTTTGCCGCTCATAATTTAGGAAAAACTTCGAATCCCTTGTTCAGGCATGGCGAAGCGGCGGTTAGGGGATGCGAGATCCTTGGCGAATGTGGACCAATTGACGCATGCTCCTGAAAAAGCCTTCGCACGGCCGAAGCGTTGACTTCGGTCAACGGCGGAAGGTCGGCAATCCGATCGCCACGGGAGCGGCCCGTCACAATTTGCGTTCCTGCTTGCTGAAATTCGAAAGGTCGCCTTCCGCCGCAGCCCGCCGGCGCCATGATTTCGCGATCGCCGGATATTTGATTTCCTTGCTGATGCGCGACACTTGCTGCTGCAGTTTCTCGCTCCCGCAGGAGGGACAGGCCGGGGTGTCCGACGCGCGCACCAAGAGTTCGAATTCGGCGGAACAGGCGTCACAGACATAGGCGTAAAGCGGCATCGGGGCCTCGCGTCAGTTGGCGTTCACGGAACGCCCTCGCGCGAGCAATTTTCGTTCCGCATGCGGGACTCATGCTTGCGCGCCCGCGACGCGTCGGCGAGCGGCTACTCGGTTGAGCGCCGTCATGCCCCCACCCCGGCCCTCCCCCACTTCGCGGGAGAGGGAGAAGATTGCGCGTTTCACAAGAGATTGCGCGCAACGCCCGCCGCCCCCTCTCCCATCCGAAGTCGGCTGTTGCCGACTTCGGCGTCGATGCGCAAACCGGGAGCACCCGGTTTGGCAAGCGGGGGAGGGTGAGGGAGGGGGCCAAGCAACGCCTCTTTAAGTCATCACCACATTCACGGCGCTTTCCGGCAGCTCCTTGCCGAAGCAGCGCTGATAGAATTCGGCGACGAGCGGACGCTCGAGCTCGTCGCATTTGTTCAAGAAGGTCATCCGGAAGGCGAAGCCGATGTCTCCGAAAATCTCGGCGTTCTCCGCCCAGGTGATCACCGTGCGCGGACTCATCACCGTCGAAAGGTCGCCGGCCATGAAGGCGTTGCGGGTGAGGTCGGCGACCCGCACCATCTTATTGGCGACGTCGCGGCCTTCCTTCGTCGCGCCGTAGGATTTCGCCTTGGCGAGCACGATATTGGTCTCGGCGTCATGCGGCAGGTAATTCAGCGTCGCGACGATCGACCAGCGGTCCATCTGCGCCTGGTTGATCTGCTGCGTGCCGTGATAGAGGCCCGACGTGTCGCCGAGCCCGACAGTGTTGGCGGTCGCGAACAGACGGAACGCCGGATGCGGCCGGATGACGCGGTTCTGGTCGAGCAGCGTCAGGCGGCCGGAGACTTCGAGCACGCGCTGGATCACGAACATCACGTCGGGCCGCCCGGCGTCATATTCGTCGAAACACAATGCGACGCAGTGCTGCACCGCCCAGGGCAGGATGCCGTCGCGAAACTCGGTGACCTGCTTGCCGTCCTTCAGGACGATGGCGTCCTTGCCGACAAGGTCGATGCGCGAGATGTGGCTGTCGAGATTGACGCGGACGAAGGGCCAGTTGAGCCGCGCCGCCACCTGCTCGATATGCGTCGACTTTCCCGTGCCGTGATAGCCGGTCACCATCACGCGCCGATTCCTGGCGAAGCCGGCGAGAATGGCGAGCGTCGTCTGCCGATCGAAGAGGTAGTCCGGGTCAAGGTCCGGCACATGTTCGTTGCGCTCGGAAAAGGCGGGAACCTCCATATCGGAGTCGATTCCGAACACCTGGCGCACCGAGATCTTCATGTCCGGCGTGCTCTCGAGGCCCGTTGCGGCGTATTCTACAGCGACCAAAATGCGTCCTCCTTGCGCGGACCGTTTCGTCCCCGCATGATTGCGCCGAATATGTCTGCGCCGCCGCGGAAAAGCGCCGCGCGCGACGAGCGCTCAGACCAGCCGGGCGGCCCTCAGCGTCTTATAGGCATGGATGATTTCCCGCAATTTTTCCTCGCGCGAGCGGTCGCCGCCATTGGCGTCGGGATGATGGCGCTTGACGAGCTCCTTGTAGCGGGCGCGGATCGTCACGGCGTTCGCCGTCTCCTCAAGCCCCATGGCGACGAACGCCCTGATCGTCACTGGCGAATGATGCGGACCCCGGCGCTCGGCGGGCTGAGGACGGCGGAAGCGCTGGCGATAGACGCCAAGCGGATCGGCCGCCGCCATCGTGTCCTCGCGAAAGCCCGCCTGTCCGCGTTTCGTCCCCATGGACCATGTCGGCCGGTGCCCGACCGTCGCGTCCTTCATGTAGCGGGCGACTGAAGCGTCATCCATGCCGTTGAAATAATTGTATGTGGCGTTGTATTCCCGGACATGTTCGAGGCAGAAGCAGAGATATTGCCCCTCACGCAGCCGGCCCATTGGCGCGCGGTGGACGCCCTCCGCCTCACAGCCGGGAGAATCGCAGCGCGTCACGGTCTCGCGCCGAGTTTCGCGCGGCTCGCGCTTGGTTCGGATGCGGTCGAAGAGGGGCGAATTCAGGTCCATTTCATTCCATTATGATGGCGCCGCAGCGCGCCGCAAGCGCAACCAAGCGCCAATGTGCTAAATCGGCGGTCGAACCGGAGATAAACATGACGGATCAGGGTAAAGGCGTCGTCAAGACGCGCATCGCACAGAAACTCACCGAAGCCCTCGCGCCAGCGGCGCTCAACGTGATCGACGAATCGCACAGCCACGCGGGGCATGGGCATCACCATCCCGACGGCGAAACCCACTTCAGAGTGGAGGTGGTGAGCGCGGCTTTCGAGGGCAAGAGCTTGATCGAGCGGCATCGTCTCGTCAATGCGCTTCTCTCCGACGAGTTGGCCGACCGCGTTCACGCTCTGGCGATCAGCGCCAAAACTCCGCACGAGGCTGCGCCTGCCTAACGCCATCAACTGCGCAGCGGGGCGCCGTCAGCGCCGCAGTCGACCTCGGAAACGTCCTCGCCCATGGCGATGCGGGCGCGGGCCAGCGCGCCGCCGGCGTCATAGGAGTAATCGTGCCGCAGCTCCACTTCGCCATAGACGAGCTTCTCGCAACTGACGATCCTGCCCTCGGCGTCATAAGTCGCTCGAAAATACGTGTTGCGGTTCTTAAGCTCGCTCGCCTCGAGCGGCCCCAGGAGCTTCAATGGCAAACGAACCCCGGAATAGGAGAGAAAATACCGGCATTCTTCTTCATTAGGCGCTTCATTAATCTCCGACATCATCGCTCTCCCCGGTCCCCGGCGTTTCTTCAAGCGACGCCGCGCAACCTGGTACGAGAAAATCGCGCCAACCTCATGGCTCCCCACATGGCTCCCCCCAGTGCGCGGCTGAAGCCAGCGGCCCTTGACGGTCGGCTGGGCAGCGGGTAGCCGGGCGGCGGCGGCGCTGCGCCGCATCGAGAGGGCTGCATCATGGCCGCCGCCGACAAAATGGCGAAACCCGCCGCCAAGCCGGCCAATCCCTGCTTTTCCTCCGGCCCTTGCGCCAAGCGCCCGGGATGGGCGCTGGCGCATCTCGCCGGGGCGGCGCTCGGACGCTCCCACCGATCAAAGACCGGCAAAGAGAAACTGGCGCAGGCCATCGCGCTGACGCGGGAGACGCTGGGCGTTCCTGCCGATTACCGCATCGGCATCGTGCCGGCCTCCGACACCGGCGCCGTGGAGATCGCGCTCTGGTCGCTTCTCGGCCCAAGGGGCGTCGATGTCGTCGCTTGGGAGAGCTTCTCGAAAGACTGGGTCAATGATGTCCTGAACCAGTTGAAGATCGAAAAGGCGCGAAGCCTCGCCGCGCCCTATGGCGAATTGCCCGATCTCTCGCAGATCGACTTCGACAATGACGTCGTCTTCGCCTGGAACGGCACGACGTCGGGCGTACGCGCGCCCAACGCAGATTTCATCCCGGCGGATCGCAAGGGCCTGACGATTTGCGACGCGACCTCGGCGGCCTTCGCGCAGCCGCTCGACTTCACCAAGCTCGATGTGACGACCTACAGCTGGCAAAAGGTTCTCGGCGGCGAGGCCGCGCATGGCATGCTGATTCTCTCGCCGCGTGCGGTCGAGCGGCTCGAGAGCTATGCGCCGCCCTGGCCGATGCCGAAGATTTTCCGACTGACGAAACAGGGGAAGCTGAACGAGGGAATTTTCCGGGGCGAAACGATCAACACGCCCTCGCTCCTCGCGGTCGAAGATTATCTCGACGCGCTGTCCTGGGCGCAATCGATCGGCGGGCTTGAGGCGCTGTTCGCGCGCTCGAACGCCAATGCGCGGGCGGTCGGCGACTGGGTTGAAAAGACGCCTTGGGTCGACTTCCTGGCCAAGGATCCGGCGACCCGATCCAACACCAGCGTCTGCCTCGTCTTCTCCGCAGAGAGCGCGGCGAAAGACGCCGACGCGCAGGCGGCGCTCGCCAAGAAGGTGGTTACGATGATTGAACGGGAGGGCGCGGGCTATGATTTTGGCGCCTATCGCGACGCGCCGCCGGGCTTTCGCATCTGGTGCGGCGCGACGGTGGAAACCGCCGACGTGGCGCTGCTGACCAAATGGCTCGATTGGGCCTATGCGCAGGCTTGCGCCGACGCCGCGCAAGCGGCGTGAGAGATCGCCGCGCCGCTACGAATCGCTCCAGTCCGTCACCATCAGGCCCGGCACGCGGTCGAACTCGCGGCGGTTGGCAGTGACGAGAACGGCGCCGCGCCGGCGCGCTTGCGCGGCGATCAAAACGTCATAGGGACCGATCGGTTTGCCATGACCTTCAAGATAAGCGCGAATGTCGCCTGCGGCACGCGCGTCATCAGCGTCGAAAGTCGCGATTTCGGATATGGCCGCGAGGAAGTCGTCGAGTCGAGCGTGATTCCTCTCGGGCGCCACGCTTTTCGCTGCGCCATAGCGAAGCTCGGCAAGGACCGGCGTGGGGACGAGCAAGCGCGATCCGCAATGCAACTCGGCTCTCAACCGCTCGTCAAGGTGAGGCGCGCGCCGGGTCATTACGCCTATGATCACATTCGTATCGAGACAAAACATGCGCCGCCTCAATCGAAAGTGACTTCATCATCGGGTTCGAGCGGAGCTTCGTCCGGGAGCTCCGGAAAGTCCGTATCGAGATAGGCGTCGAGCTTTGCACGCCAGGCCTCGACGTCGAAAGGCGGCCTTTCCAACGGCTCCAAAATGACCTTGTCGCCGACCTTGCTCACGCGCACTTCCGTTCCCGGCATACGAAATTCTTTCGGAAGCCGTACGGCTTGGCTGCGGCCGTGTTGGAACAACTTCGCGGTGGCGGTCATGTCGCCTCTTATGATATCTATTTATGATAGATACCAAATTTTTTGATTGTTTTCCAGCCCTTCTTCGGTCGCCGCCAAAAATCTAGATTGCGTTCAGCGCAAGCGCGCTTCCACATTGAGACGCCCAATGCCGCTCATTCCTTTCTTTGCAGGATGATCATATGCCGCCGCGCGTTCTCATCTCGGATTCTCTTTCGCCCGCCGCCGCGCAGATTTTCCGCCTGCGCGGACTGGACGTCGACTTCGAACCGACGCTGGGAAAAGACAAGGACAAGCTTGCCGCCGCGATCGCCGACTATGACGGACTCGCGATCCGTTCGGCGACGAAGGTGACCGCCGACATCTTTGCGCGGGCGCCGCGGCTCAAGGTCGTCGGCCGCGCCGGCATCGGCGTCGACAATGTCGACGTCGCCGCCGCCACCGCGCGCGGCGTCATCGTCATGAACACGCCCTTCGGCAATTCCATCACCACCGCCGAACACGCCATCGCGCTGATGTTCGCCTTGGCCCGCGAAATTCCCGCCGCCGACGCCTCGACCCAGGCCGGCAAATGGGAAAAGAACCGCTTCATGGGCGTCGAGATCACCGGCAAGACGCTTGGGATCATTGGCTGCGGCAATATCGGCGCGAATGTCGCCGAACGCGCGCTCGGCCTGAAGATGCGCGTGATCGCCTTCGATCCTTATCTCACCCAAGAGCGCGCCGAAGAGCTTGGCGCCGAAAAGGTCGACCTCGACGAACTCTTGGCAAGAGCCGACTTCATCACATTGCATACGCCGCTCACGCCGCAGACGAAGAATATTCTCTCGGCGGAAAACCTCGCCAAGACATGCAAGGGCGTGCGCATCATCAATTGCGCGCGCGGCGGGCTGGTCGACGAAGAGGCGCTGCGCAAGGCCCTCGACGACGGCCATGTCGCCGGCGCCGCCTTCGACGTGTTCGCGCAGGAGCCGGCGACCGAAAACCCATTGTTCGGCCATCCGCACGTCGTCTGCACGCCGCACCTCGGCGCTTCGACGAGCGAGGCGCAGGAAAAGGTCGCGCTGCAGATCGCCGAGCAGATGGCGGATTATCTCACCCGAGGCGCGATCGCCAACGCCGTGAATTTCCCCTCGATCAGCGCCGAAGAGGCGCCGCGTCTGAAGCCCTTCGTCGAACTCGCCGAAAAGCTCGGTCTCTTCGTGGGTCAGGTCGCCGTCGCCGGCGTCGACACATTGTCGATCGTCTACGAAGGCGCCGTCGCGTTGCAGAAGACGCGGCCGATTACGGCGGCTGCGATTTCGGGGCTGCTTCGCCCCATTCTCGAAGACGTCAATCCGGTGTCGGCGCCGATCCTCGCCAAGGAGCGCGGCCTGGCGATTGAGGAAATCACCCGCGAGGCGCAAGGCGACTATGAATCTCTTGTCACGCTCAGCGCGCATACCGCGCAGGGCGAAATTTGCGTTTCGGGAACGGTTTTCCACGACGGCAAGCCGCGCATTATCGGCATCGGCGAGATTGGCGTCGACGCCGAATTCGCGCCGTCGATGATCTATCTGACGAATGAAGACAGGCCCGGCTTCATTGGCAGATTCGCCGGCGTGCTCGGCGAAGCCGAGGTCAATATCGCCACGTTCGCGCTAGGCCGCGACAGGCCCGGCGGCGGCGCAGTCGCGCTCGTCGCCATCGACGGCGAACTGCCGCCGCAGGCGCTCGCCGCCCTGAAAAGCCTGCCCGGCGTCAAGCAGGCGACGACGCTTAAATTCTGAGTAACGCTCTTTGTTGATAATCCGTCGGCGCGCGGCGGCAGTGTTGCAAGTCTGCCACTCTCCCGGAAGAAACGCGGCTCGTCCTGAGTTTCGCGCGTCGGCCCGCTTGCTTGCGCGAGCGGCCTGCGGGAGTAATCATCAGCGCGTCTGCGTCGCGAATTCGGCTCGGCGCGACGTCTGACCACACTTGGACAAGGGAAAACCATGCGGCGTCTCGCTTTTGCACTGATTTGCGCATTCGGCGCGCTCGGCGCCCTTTCGTCTCCAGTATCCGCGCGCAGCCCTGCGCCGCAGCCGGCCCCGGCGCCGGTCGTCGACCCTTTCACCGCGCTATTCGGCGGCGGCTCCTTCGCCCCGCAAACCAGCGACGGGCGTCCGCAGGCGGTCGCCGTTCCGCGCGAGACCGTCGCCTTCGACGCCAGATATGCGCCCGGCACGGTGATCATCGCCACCAATGAGCGTCGACTCTATTATGTGCTCGGCAATGGCCAAGCGATCCGCTACGGCGTCGGCGTCGGCCGACCGGGATTCGAATGGGCCGGCACGCGTTACATCGCCCATAAGCGCGAGTGGCCGGATTGGACGCCGCCGGCGCAGATGCTGCGCCGCCGCCCCGACCTGCCGAGGCATATGGTGGGCGGATTGAGCAACCCGCTCGGCGCGCGCGCCATGTATCTCTCCGGCACGCTGTACCGCATCCACGGCTCGAACGAGCCCTGGACCATCGGCCAGGCCGTGTCGTCGGGCTGCATCCGAATGACCAATGACGACGTGGTCGACCTCTACAACCGCGTCAAGGTCGGCACCCGAGTCGTCGTGACGCGGTAAGTCTTAGCAGCGCGTTTTAAGCGGCCGGCGCGCGCGCCGGCCGATTCATTTTGCAGGACTATTTTTTTGAAGAATTATTTTTCTCCAGGCCGGTCGCGATCGAGCCCCTTCGCTGCAAGCTCTTCGAGATAGAACGAAAACCGCTCCGCTGCCGTCTCGCCAAGCTCGCGCAGATACCGCCATGTGTAGATTCCGGTGCGATGCATGTCGTCGAAGTCTAGCCGCACGGCGTAATTGCCGACCGGCGCGACCGCGATGATCGCGACATTGCGCTTGCCGCCGACGGTCTTGCGCTCCTTCGCAGAATGGCCCTGCACTTCCGCGCTCGGGCTCTGCGTGCGCAACAACTCGGCGCTGAGCGCGAATTGCGCGCCATCGTCGAAGGAGACGTTCAGCGTCCGTCCGCCTTCCGAGAGGCGCAGTTCAGTTGGCCAGGGCTCCTGCCCCATGTGCGTCTCCAGGACTTTTGGTTGGTGCGAGGCAATTTGCGGGCCGAGCTCCGGCCGTCTCCAAAGATTTCTATCGCCTTCGCGCGAAGAGCGCCAACACGATCCTCACTGATCGCGCCACCAGCTCTCCAAAGTGAAGCCGAAGGGAAACATCGGAAAAAGCGGCGTGTGCGCAGGATGGCGGATCGCGGCGCGATGCGCGCACCAGATGGCGTTCACGTGCTGCAGAGGCACGAAATAGAATCCGGAGAGCAATATGCGATCAAGCGCACGCGCCGCCGAAATGCTGTCCGCCTTCGTCCGGGACGCTAGCAGATTGTCGAGCGCGGCGTCGAGCGCCGGCGAAGCGGCGCCGGCGAGATTAACCGAATTTTTCCGATTGAGACTTTCCGTCGTCCACCGGTTCAACTGTTCCTGACCAGGCACAGCGGACGCCAGCCATTGCCCGGTTATCATGTCATATTCGAAGCGCTGCCGCCGGCGCTGGTACTGGACTTCGTCATATAAGCGCGGAATTGCTTCGATGCCGATGCGCTTCAAAGAAGCGGCGAAATTGAGCGCAAGCCGCTCTTCGTCGCGATCGCGAATCATGATCTCGAATATGACGGGAACGCCATTCTTCTGGAGGCGTCCGTCGACCAGGACGTAGCCGGCGGTGGCGAGAAGCGTTTGCGCGCGCTTCGCGACCGTGCGATCGCGCCCCGAACCGTCGTGCTGCACGGGACGCCAACGCCCCTCGAGAATGTCGTCGCGAACGACGCCCGGAAAATTCGCAAGAAAACCGCGCTCGGCGGCGCTCGCAGGACGCCCCGTCGAGGCATAGTCCGACTCGCCGAAGTAACTCTCCGTGCGCGTATAGAGTCCGCCGTAGAACTTGGCGTTGATCCACGCGAAGTCATACATCATGGCGATGGCTTCGCGCAGCCGCACGTCGCGAAAAATGGCTTTGCGCAGATTGAAGACAAAACCTTCCATCCCCGTCGGCCGGCCGGGGCGTAGCGCTTCTTTCACAACGGCGCCGCTGCGAACGGCGGTGAAATCATAACCGGTCGACCAACGCGCGGCGCTCGTCTCCTCGCGATAATCGATCAGCCCCGCCTTCAACGCCTCAAACAGCGCCGCGCCGTCGCGATAATAGTCGACGTCGATCTCGTCGAAATTATAGAGTCCCCGTTGGGTCGGTATGTCGCGGGCCCAGTAGTCGGGGTCGCGGCGCAAAACCAGACGCGAACCTGCTTTGGACTCTGAAATCACATAAGGGCCAGAGCCGAGCGGGATCGTCATATCGAGCTCGTCGAAGCGCTCCACATTGGTCGCCTTCTTCGACAGAACCGGCATGGCGGCGAGAATGAGCGGCGCTTCGCGATCCTTCACGCCGGTCAGATCGAAACGCACGGTATGTTCGTCGAGCGCCACGGCGGATGTCATCGAAGCGAAAATCACGCGATGATTCGGCCGACCTTTCGACTTGAGCAATTCGAAGGAAAATAAAACGTCCGAGGCGACAATCGGCGTTTTGTCGGAAAAACGCGCCCGAGGGTCGAGGTGAAATGTGACGTGCTCGCGGGCGTCGTCGATTTCGACAGATTGAGCGATCAGCGGATAAAGCGAATAGGGTTCGTCCTGCGATCGGGTCATCAGGCTTTGCAGCACATTGTCGATGATGAGCTGCGGCGCGACCCCGAATCTGGCGTTGAACGGATTGAGACTCTCGAATCCCCCGCGCCGGCCGAGCCGTAGCGCGCCGCCTTTCGGCGCGTGGGGATTTGCATAAGGAAAATGAGCGAAATCCTTCGGCAACGCAGGTTCGCCATAGAGCGCGAGACCATGCGTGACGGGAGGGTTTGAAAGATTTTCCGCAAGCGCCGAAGCGGACAACAAGACCGCGACGGCGTGGAGGAGACCCGCAAAACCCGCGGCGGCGATCATGCGTCCGATTGCTTGCCCAACGCTAAGCATTGCATCGCCTCCTTCGCCAAATTGGCGTGCTGAAGCTATTTGGCTCGGGCAGTCTCCAATTTTACGAACTGCTGATCGTTGTCGCCGCATCGCGCGGCGCATTACTGGTTCAAAAAAGATGTCGCGGTTGAGAGCGTTCTCGAAGCTTCGCTGAATGGCGCTTGTCTGGCGGGCGCCGCCCCAAAGAGGGGCGACGCCCGATCGAATCAGAACTTGAGTTTGATGCCTCCCGTGAAAGCGCGCGGCTGGCCGGCGAGGATGCCGGCGCCTTGCGCCGTCACCAGGCCGCCTGTCGGCCAGACCAGCGGCGTTTGTGTCGCGGTGCCGGCGAGGAGCGAGTTGGCCACCACGAATGCGCCGGCGACATAGGTTCGATTGAAAATATTCGAGACCTCGAAAAAGAGCTCGATATTTTTGACATAGAAGTTGTCTAAGTCGTGATTATAGTGCGCGTTAAGATTGAACAGGCTGTAGCTCGGCAGAGTGGTGAAATTCGCGTTGTCGATCGTATAATTGCTCTTGAGAATATATTCGGCGTAAGCGCCGAGACCCGAAAGGTCGCCGTATGGCTGGTCGTATCCGACGCGCATCGTCACAGTATGCGGCGGCACGTTGGGAATCCTGTTGCCGGAGCGATTATATAAGACGGCTCGCCCCCGGACCGAACCGAGATCGTCCCAGTAATTGGTGAAGAACTGATCGTTGAACGTATAGGCCGCGATCAGCCGCCATCCATCATAGGGGCGCCAATCGGCGTTGAGTTCGACGCCGCGGTGGAGACTGGAGGGAATATTTTGCGAATAGCTGGTGAGCCCATTGCTCAACGTCAGAATCTCGTTGCGATGCCATTCGTTGAAGCCGGTTACGCTGACGGTGAGATCGGGGCGCGGCGTCCAGTCGATCCCGAGATCGACGCCCATATTGGTCTGGGCCTTCAGGGGATTTTGTCCGAATCCGCTTCGGGTAGTGGTGAGGAACACGAATGTCGGGGTGCTGTAGCCCGTCGCATAGCGCGCCCTCACTTGCCACTCGGGGTTATAGCGATAAGTGAGCGACGCTTCCGGCGCCGTGTTCCAATAGTCATTGTCGACGGCGATCTGAGTCGGAAATCTGGGCGCCAGATTGGCGGGGTAGTTATAGGCGGTGCTGACGCCCCAAACGCGATTCCAGTTGGCGCTGAACCCCACGACGCCAGTCAGGCCCGGAGCGAGCGCAATCTCTTCACGCGCGCGCAGACCAATGTTTGAAGTATAGGAATCGATCTTGCCGACCTGCGCGCCGATTGCGCCGCTGTACCATCTATTCGCGATCTGATTAAAGAGCGGATTGGTAGTTTTGGCGTTGCTGTAGAAGAACTGGAGAAAATGTGTCGCCGGAAATCCAAAGATCGGAATGTGACTGGTAATGTCGGTCTGCGCGGTGATGCCCACCGTTGGTCCCCTCAAGGCGACCGGGCCGCCCTGGCCGCCGGGGCCAATTATCGGCGGCGGCCAAGTTCCACTGATGTTATCGAGATAGTCGTACGTGAATTGGGATCGCCAGGTGGTGGCGTTGTTGAAGTCATGCTCGAACTGAACGCCGCCGATCTGTCTGAGAGAGTGTTGATGAGTGCCAAGCTGCCAGACGCTTTGGCGAGTGGTCGCGCCCGATATGCCATTCACCGGCACATTCAGATTGTTGCATAAGTTGAGGTTCAGGGGGACAGCGGTGGAGCAGCCATAATTTTGTTGAAATGGATTGAGGTAGAACACATTGATATTTTCTCGGTTGATGAACTCCGATCTCAAGTTGTTGGCGATGTATTTCACGATAACACGATCGGTAGGGGTCACGTCCCATCTGCCGAGAAGCTTGGCTTGTTTGCCTGAGAAAGAATTGCGGGCATAGCCGCTGCTATTGGCGTCGGAGGCAAAAAACGACAGATCGAAGGCGCCGAGCGTGCTGTCGACCACCGCCTTTCCGACCCGAACGTAATTGTTGACATAGCCGAAGCTGCCAAATTCCGAACCTGTATGGACGCCGTCGATTTCGGCGCCTGAGAAGGAACGGAAATTGATCGCGCCGCCATAGGCGTAATTGCCGAAGAGCGCCGACGAAGGACCACGATAGACGTCGACGGCGGCAAAAGCGTGCGGATCGAGCAGGTCGGTGCGGCCATTGCCGTCGGCCGTTGTGATCGGGAACCCGTCTTCGTACAGCATGATATTGCGGATGCCAGTTGGAAACCCGACACCAGTCCGATTGCCGGAGCCGCGAATCGAAATAAACAGATCGCGCGCATTATTGCCTTGCTGTATGGAGACGCCGGGGCTGTATTCCAACACCCTCCGGACATCCGCTAGAGGCGTCGGCTTGAGGAACTTGGTGTTGACGATCGTCATCGTTTCGCCGGGCGGGTCCCGATAGATCGGCAGTTTCGCGCGGGCGGCGCTAAAGCCCGGCGCGATTCCTTCTTCGCCCGCCGTCGATTCCCGGACGGCGGGAGGCCTGACCGGCGCGGCGCCGATCGTGATCTGCGGAAGCGCCTGCTGCGCGTGCGCGACGGAGGCGGCGGACAAGAGCGAGAGAGCGCCGAGCGCCGCGCCATGCATCAATTTCGACCGGGACGTCATCTTCTTTGCTTTCCTAATTGGGAGTGAAACTCGAAGTGAAACTCATGGAGCAGGCGCACGCGTTGATCCGTTTGCGGTCGACGCCGGTTTCCAGGGGTCGGCGAAGCGGGGAGATGTCAGCAGGGAGTCGTCGGTCAGCGTTTTCAGAAAGGCGATCAGATCGCTCTTTTCTTGCGGCGATAGATCGATGGGCACGATCAACGCGCTTTTGTTTGCGTTGTACCGACCGTCGCCCTTGAGAGGACCGCTCGTGACATTGCGTCCGCCGGCCGCGTAAATGTCGATCACGTCATCGAGCGTCGCGACGCTGCCGTCATGCATGTAAGGCGCGGTGACAGCGATATTGCGCAGGCTCGGCGCGCGAAACGCCCCCATCTCAGCGGGATTATGCGTGTTCTCGAACACGCCGCGATTGGGCTCCGGATAGGCGCCTTTGCCGTCGAGATCATAGAGGCCGGTGTTGTGAAACGGCGTCTCAACCTCGCGCGTTTTGGCGTGATAGAACTGATCGTCGAAATTCACGCTGCCATGGCAGTGATGGCATTCCGCCTTCTCGCCGAAGAAGAGATCCTTGCCGCGTGTCTCTTCAGGAGAGAGCGTCGCTTTGCCTTCAAGATAGCGATCATATTTCGACGACGCCGAGACGACGCCGCGCTCAAAGGCGGAGATCGCCTTGATGACGTTGCCGAAGCTGATTGGATCCGCCTCGCCGGGAAAGGCGGCCGCAAAATCGCGGCGATAATCTGCGTCACTGTCGAAACGCGCGAGGATCTCTTTGCGGTTCTTGTCATTGACGCCCATCTCGATCGGCTCTTCGCCAAACAGCGGGCCTTCCATCTGCCTTTCGAGGGTCACCATCGCCGGATTCGCCCACGTGAGCGTGGCGCGCCAGGCGGCGTTGGCGATGCTGGGCGAATTGCGCGGCGTATGCTGGCCCGTGGCGCCGACGGCGACCGGGCGGCCATCGGTGAACGCCAGGCGCTGCTCATGGCATGAGGCGCAACTCTCCTTGCCGTTTCCCGACAGACGCGGGTCATAGAAGAGCTTGCGCCCGAGCTGAAAGCGCGCCTCCGACATCGCATTGTCGACGGGAACGCGCGGCGGCGGCATGAACTCGGGCAAGGTCCAGCGCCAGGATTCCGCGCTCGGGATTGTGTCGCCTTGCGCGCCGCCCGCGATCAGAGTTGCGGCGAAGAGGAGGATCAGAGTATCGCGCTTCATTTCGCCACCTCCGCGCGGAAAATCTTCGTCGACGCGCCGGAGGACTGGCCGGCGTCATTGGCGTCGGGCGCGGTTTCCTTGAGCCGCAGTCCGAGGTTTTCGAACATCGGCGCGCATTCGGGATCGGCCGGACCGCTCATGCAGCCGGTCGAAAACCCCTGGTCTTTCCCAAGGTCGATGCCGGCAAAGAGCGACTTCAAATCGAGCACGACGCGCTGCCGCGCGGAGTCGAAGGACGCGAGTTTCACGGGAATGCGATTTGGATTGGCGCAGGACGTGATTTCGCCTTTCGTCGCGTCGCCACGACAGCCCGTCGAACCAAGGTGCAGCATCCAGGTCGAGACGGTGATCGTCCCATCCGAGTTGACGCGCAGCGGCGCCGCCTTGGGCGCGTCCGCCATCGCCGGCGCGCCGCCGTCGGACTTGTCGCTGGACTTGTCGCCTTGCGCGCCGGCGCCATTCGCTG
Organism: Methylocystis sp.; assembly: GCF_051062815.1. Lineage (GTDB taxonomy): Bacteria > Pseudomonadota > Alphaproteobacteria > Rhizobiales > Beijerinckiaceae > Methylocystis. The sequence continues at coordinate 29,189 of NZ_JBPFDU010000075.1, forward strand.
CGTCCGCCGGGCTTTTCGGCTTGAGCGGCGGACGAGTCACGCCCCCCTCTGGATCAACTTCGATCTTTATGAATTTGCGGCCAGCCTGCCAATTCCAGGTCATCGACTGAAGATCGAGCGGCGCGGGCGCGGTGGCGAAATTCGAGTGGTTGAGAATGACGTCCTTGCCGTCCTTGTCCTTGACGACGCTGGGAACGCCAATGACGAAGCTGAACCCTTTGTAGCGGCCGCGCGGCGCCGATCCCTTGATCGTGTCGTTGATGTCGGCGCTGCCGACGCATTTGCCGGTCTTGTTTTCAAAATCGAGCAGAGCGAGGTTGGCGTATTGCCAGTCGTTCTGTTCCAGTTCGATGGGAACTTCGCGCCCGGCGGCGTCGATCAGCGCCGGCGCGGCGATGTAGAACCTGGCGTCGTGGAGCTGCGCCGGCTGTCCGCCGGTACCAAGACCCGCGATGTCGCGGCCGCATTCGACCGGCTGATCGCCCGCCGCAAGCGCAAAGCGTATCGCAACCGGCTGTCTTTCGTTGCCGTCGCCCTTAGCCGCCGCCTGCGCGCCGCCAACGGCCGCGAGACCGGCGACGACGGCCGTAAATCGAGTGAATGCGCGCATGATTCCTCTCCTGTCAGCACGATTTTTGAGATGTTTGTTGGCCGCACGCGTTCGCGACGCGTGTCGGCGGCGCGCGTCAGAGACGCACGCGAAAATCAAACGCGAGGGAAATGGCGAGTGAGGGGTCGAAGACCCGGCAGCCGACCGTTAACGCGCTCTCTTAGGAGAGAAGCGACGGCGGTGCGCGAGAGAGCCTGTTTCTGGGCCACTGCGTGGTCGGCGGCGCGAGATCGCGCTCTTCCGGCCAAACAGGAGGAGTCTCAGACAAGGGCGCCAGCACGAGAACGACGGCGGATAAGAGAACCTTTGCTCCGAGGTCGTCGTTTCGGTCGCTGAGAAAGCAAGCCATGCAGTGCATGTGCTGAACATGCGGGGCCTTGCCGTCGCCATTGGGTTGGTCGGCGCAAAGCTCGCTCGCCATCGCTACGGGAGAGCTTAGGAACGCGCCGAAATCCCCGCCGTGGCGTCCGTGAGAAAAAATAAGACCCAAAGCTTGCTGAAACAGCAGACAAGCGACAGCGGCCGCCACGATCGGACGCATGAACCGCCGCATTTTTGTCTTGTCTTGCCGCATAACGAATTCTGAGTGCATGAGGATTAACTTGTCAACGACGGTTATTGCCCAACTTTTGCAATATTTAGAACTGTTGCGCTGTAGCCACACTTGGTCTTTGCAATTTCGCTTTGTCTTTTCAATTGACGGGCGCGAAGAAGCCGTGCGCTCCGACATCACTCCAAATGGCGGCGCGACCGCCGGCGCAGAGTCTCCGGCACAGAGTCTTTCGTCCGTTATGAAGATCCTGTGGCGACTTGAGACAGCGCAGCAGGGCCCCGATCGTTGCGGTTTGTCAACGCGCCTTCGCCTTATCGGACCCTTATCGTTCCGCCATGCGCGCGTCGTATAAGAAGTTTTCGTATTGCCGCCCGATTGCTTCGCGCCTATGATCCGCGCACCGTAGGCAATGGTTGGCGGCAATCCATGCTCGTTCGGCTCATTCTTTTCGTTGCGATATTGCTGCAAGCCGCTGGCGTTTCGACTGTCGCCGCGCGCGCTCAATCTCATTCTTTGTCGTTCCGGGCCGTAGTCTGCAAAAGCGATGCGATTCCCGCGGCGCCTCACGCGCCGGGCGATGACGATGGCTCTTGCTCGGACTGTATCGCCTGCTGCGACGCTCAGCCGCAGATCTTCTGCGTCTATGATCAGGTTGCGCGCCTGTCCTTTCCAACGGCGCGAATCAGCGTTCTCGCTCTTCCGATCCTTCCCGTTTCCCGAACGCTGTCGGCAACGCCGCCGGCGCGCGCTTCCCCCGTCTAAAGACACGGCCGTACATCCGCGCGTTCGGAAGCAATGACGTCCGCGGATCGAAACCACGCATCGCCGATGCCCCTGCGGCCGCTCGGCGTGATGCGTTTTGGATAATCGGCGCGCTTGGAGACAAGCGGGGAGGCGCTGATGCAGAAGTCCCATGAGACGATCGACCGACTGTTTAGAAGCCATCATCGCGATCTGATAACGCGGGCGCGCCGCGTGATCGGCTCGGCAGACGCCGAAGACCTGGTCCAGGAAGCCTATCTCAAAATGCTGGAAAGCGACCGTGGCGAACTGATTTCGAATGCGCGCGGCTATGTGTCGAAGATGACGTGCACGCTCGCGATCGACAATCTTCGAAGGCAAAGAACGCACGCTCGAGCGCTTGCCGAAGACGGCGCATGGTTCCAGTCGCCCGCTCGAGACGCGCAAATCACGTCGGCTCTCGACGCATTCGGCCTGGCGCGGGACGTTCAAGCAGCCCTGGCGCGGCTGCCGCGATGTTGTCGTCAGATATTCCTGATGAGCCGGATTCTGGGTTTCAGCCATTCGGAGATCGCGCAGGAACTCGGCGTTTCCTTGAGGACGGTCAATCGCAGCCTGGGTCGGGCGCTCGAGCATTTCGATCGCGCCTTCGATATTCCGCGGCCGAGCGACCCCGTGGCCGCGCCGCCTCTCGAGGCGGCGGCTTCGCCGCGCGAGTTCTTGGCGGCGCCATCGGACGCGCCGTCGGTCGCCCGGGATGCGATGGACATAACAATCCCCTCGGCCCGAAAAAAATCTCGTCGCATGCTGTCCGATTTTTGCGGCCTCGCTCGTCATACCATTCGGGTCCCGCGTGCTGCGGAGCCCGTCTGGACTTTCCAGACGAACTCAAAAGGGGAGGCCCCTATGACCATCCGTATCGCCAAGCGCATTACTCTTAACGTTGTTGGCCGCGCCGGCGCCATGTGCGCTTCGACCTGCGCCGCCACGAACGGCTAAGGACGATCAGTTTGCGCCGTCGGCCCCCGGCCAGCGGCGCAAGCGACGTCAGTCGCGGCAAGACGAGGGCGACAATAGATGCGGCTTGGCTTCAATTTCACGCTCGGCGACACCTATGACATGGTTCAGAGGCTGCTCGCGGAAGGGCATATCGACTACTGTGAATTTCTGATCGACAATTTTTTCTGCGTCGATCCGGAGGAACTGGCCAAGGCGTTCGATTGTCCGATCGGCTTGCATATTATGTACTCGAAGTTTCTAGAAGCCGATCGGCCGACGCTGGTCGATTTTGCGGCGCGGCTTCGAGACTACATCGATGTGCTGAATCCGATGTACGTCTCCGACCACATTCTGCGCTTCACTCATGAAGGGCGCGCTTTTTTTCACTTGGGTGAAATCGACTATTCCACCGAATATGAATCCGTCCGCGACAGGGTCGTCGCCTGGCAGGAAATCGTCGGACAACGCATCCATTTTGAAAATTATCCCTCCATCATGGACGGGGGGAGAGAGGCGCCCGCCTTCTTCGAGCGCCTGATGAAAGAAACTGGCGCCGGCGTGCTGTTCGACGCGTCCAACGCCGTTTGCTCCCATCGCAATTGCGGGACGCCATTCGAAGCCTGGCGTAACGTCATTGCCGAAGCCCGGCATTTCCATGTCGCGGGCTACAGGCATTCCCTGGTCGAGCCTTTCATCTCGCTGGACACTCACGCAGAGGCTCTGGCGCCGGACACGCTCGCCTTCCTAAGAGATTTCCGATCGGTCTTCGACAAGCCCGGCGCGACCATGACCTATGAGCGCGACGACCGGATCGAATTTGACGATGTCGTCGCCGATCTGAAGTTGTTGCGAGAGCTGTTCGGCCAACCGGAAGAAAGGCGTCATGATCTTGCTCTCTCTGCCTAGTCGGACTGATCGCGATCTCTACCCGGCGCTGATGTCGCCGGAACTGAACGCAAAATATCCTACGGACCACAGGGCCTTCGTGCGGATCGACGTGAGCCTGCGCATGTATTGGCACACGCTCTTCGACATCTGCCCCGAACTGTTGGAGCTTTCCGGTCTCGACGGGATGTCGATCTTCCGACCCTTCATGGCCTGGGCCGGAGAGAAGAAGCTCGCCTTTGACTGGTCCTATTATCTGTGGGTCTACGCTTGGCTGCGCCAATCGCCGTTCAAAGAGCGGTTGCTCGCTGACGACAAATATCTGCGGTCGGTCATGGCGGCGTCGGCCGCGCGTTGGGCGATCCTCGATCGCGGCAGAGATTGCGGAATCGTCATCGGATGCGCAGACACGATGAATCTTGTCATCGGCTGGAAATGCCGCAGCGTTCGTTTGGGACGCGAGATCGAACTTATCGAACCCGAGGAGCCGCTGCCGGCGCCTCCGGATATTTTTGGCTACTTTACGCTGCAGTCCTTCGAACTTGACATCTTTCCGGGGTGGCAGAGCCTGGCGCGATGACAAGCGCGCCGCTGTGGCGCGGATACTGGCACCTGTTCGCCAGCACTTCCGCGGCCGCCTTTATTATGCAAATCGATCTCGCCATGGTCGCGAGACTGGGCGGCCGCGCGTCGGGAGCTTATGCGATTCTGATGCGCATCGCGTTGCTCGATGTCGCCCTCACCATCGCTTGCGCCGCCGTTGCGGCGATTGCGCTCGGCCATGCGCAAAAGAATGGCGAGACCGCCGAGGCAATCGAAAAGACTTGCGCGCTCTCCCTCGCGCTTGGCGTCGCGACGGCGATTTTCGGCTTCTTCGCCTATCCGATCTTTCTTGACGCTCTGATGGGGGACGCCGCGGCCGCTCCCTATATCGGCGCCCCTATCGTTTGGCTCGTTGCCGGCACGCCTTTTCGCGTTCTTTCGAATACGCAAGGATTCTTGTTGCACGCCCTCGGACGCGGCGGCTCGGCGCTCACATGGAAACTCGCGGAAATTCCCGTGAAAGCCGGGGCCAACGTCCTTTTCATGCAGGCCCTCGGCTTTGGTTTCGCGGGATGTTTTCTCGCGAGCTGCATCGTTTCAGCCATCGCTTCGCTTTGGCTGTGGAGTCGGCTGGAGGCGCATGGCGCGCGTAGAATACGCGTCCCGGAAATCGCGTTCGTCCGCTCTTTTCTAAGCGGAACGTTTTGGGAAGCGTTGCGCGTGCTCTCCCCGCGGGCGGCGATGCTCTTCACGCTGGCCCTCTTTTCGCTCCCCTGGCAGAACGGCGCCAATGGCCAGCGTCTCGACTCATTTGCCGCCGCCCAAACTTTCATGCTGTTCGTAATTGGTCCACTGATTACGCTGACGCGCTTTATCGCCATCCGCCTTCCGGCGAAAGCTCACGGCGACTGGACGCCGGCGCTCGCGCCAGTGGTGCGTGTCGGCGCGCCAATCACACTGGCCGCCGCAGTCATACTGCTGTTCGGGCGCGATTGGATCGGCGCGACCCTTTACCGCCAACATGGAGCCTGGTGGTCCGTATTCGTCGCCTGCTTGGCGCTCTCCCTGCCAATCCGCTTCGTCGGCAGTATCGTCCGAGGACTGACGCTCGCGCAGAGCTCATTCGCAGAGCTGACCTCGGTCGATGTGCTTGCGCAGTGGCTCATCGCGCCGCTGTTCATTCTATTTGGACTCGCCGTGAACCGTCCGGAGATCGCCTATCAATCTCTCATCTGGCCTGAAGCCCTCGCCGTTTTCTTGATCTGGCTTAACCTTCGATCCGCGCCCGGGGAGCCGGCTGGCGTCCCGTTGCGCTTGAAAGGACGTGTCCAATGAGCGTGGAACGAGTCCCTGTTCTCATTGTCGGCGCAGGCTATGCCGGTCTGTCCGCGGCGGCGCTCCTCGCCTGGCGCGGCGTTCCTTGCATCCTCGTGGAGCGACGCGCGTCAACGTCGCGGCTGCCGAAAGCGCATGGGCTGAACCGGCGCAGCATGGAGGTTCTTCGCGTCGTCGATGGCCTGGAGGATGCGCTGTTCGCAGCAAGCCGCACCGGCGCAAACGATACAACGGTCATCATTGCGGAGACCGTTACAGGTCCGCCGATTGAGACGCTGGTGACCAAGATGTCGCTCGATGCGACTCGCGTGTCGCCGAGCAAGATATGCACCGCGGGCCAGGACCGGGTCGAGCCCGTGCTGCTGCGCTTCGCCCGCGTGAACGGCGCCGATGTCAGATTTTCGACGGCGCTGGCGCGCTTCTCCCAAGGAGAGGACGGCGTTGAAGCGATTTTGCGCGACGAGGCGTCGGGACGAGAAACCACCGTGCTCGCCGACTATATGATCGCCGCCGACGGCGCCGGCGGAACAATCCGCGACGCCGGCGGCGTGAAAATGGAAGGCCCGGGAGTGATCGCGGATGCGATGTCGGTGCTGTTCGAGGCCGATCTCGGCGCAATCCTGCAAAGAGACGGGTTTGCTCTCTATTATTTTCGCAACAAGGCGTTCAGCGGCGCCTTCGTCACTTGCGACGAGCCCAATCGCGGCCAGATCAACATAGAATATGATTCTTCCCGCGATCAGGCATCCGATTTCAACGAAGAACGATGCCGAGAACTGGTTCGACAATCTCTTGGCGTCCCTGATCTCGCGGTCAAGATTCTCGACGTTCGTCCTTGGCGGATGGCCGCTCTTCTTGCCGATCGCATGTCCTTTGGTCGGGTGTTTCTTGCCGGCGACTGTGCGCATATCGTGCCGCCGGTCGGCGGCTTGGGAGGACAAACCGCGATCCAGGACGCCGCGGACCTAGCTTGGAAGCTGGCGCTTGTCGTGAAGGGCCATGCCGCTCCCACACTGCTCGATACCTATCAGATTGAGCGCAAGCCCGTGGCGCGAATCGCGATCGCGAGAGCCTTCGCCAATTACGTTGAGCGTCTCCTGCCCGATCGTCAGGAACTGCGCATTCGGGAAGACGAATACGGTCTGCTCGAAACCGCGATGGGCTATCGGTATCGCTCCGACGTGATCATCGCTGATGAATTCGACGACGGCGCATGCGTCGAGGATCCTCTTCACCCGAGCGGCGCGCCGGGAACGCGCCTCGCGCATGTCTGGTTGCGGCGCGGCGATGAGACGATCTCCTCTCACGATCTGATCGGACGCGGTTTCATGCTCTTCGCCGGTCCGGACGGCGGCGGCGACTGGATCGAGGCGGCGCAGCGTGTCGGCCTTCGTTCAGGCGCGCCGCTTGGCGTCTGCCGCCTCGGCTTCGACGTCGATGATCCCGAAGGGCTGTTTCTGCCGCGCCTGCGCGTTTCGCCCGAAGGCGCGCTGCTCGTGCGGCCAGACGGATTCATCGCCTGGCGCTCGCGAGGCCGAAGTCCCGACGCTCTCGCGACGCTCGAAGCGAGTTTTGCGCGCGTGCGCGGTTTCGACACGCGCCAATCCAGCGGCGGTCTCAAGGCTACGCTCGTCGACGCAAGCTAGGCGCAACCTTGTCATCCTGCTCCAAAGAAAAATCATCGCAAAGGAGAGTAGTCGAATGTCCATCCTTTCGCCGGAACTCCGCGCGCCGTCCCGGTTGGAGCCGATTCCCGCGGTTGATCCGAAGCGGCTCGAAACGATCCAGGCCCCCTACCAGGACTTCAACCGGCTGTCGCGGGCCAGCGGGATTTTGGAAGCCCTGCCCCTTCGGGCGAAGCGTCAATTCCGCTCCTATTACTTTTTCAATCCGCCGAAATGGCGGGTGTGGGCGCGGACCCTCGGCTCCAACCAACGCATGGCGCCGTCCTTCGCATCGATCGGCGCCGTGCGCTCCGGCACGTCTTTTCTCTCCTCTTATATTTTCCAGCATCCGCACGTCGTGCTGCCGCTGTCGAAGGAAATTTCCTTCACGGAGACGATGCGCGAGTTGATGGCGTATTTTCCGACGCTCGCGGCGCAAAGGGCGGCGGAGCAGCGAAACGGCGGCGCGATCACCGGCTACTGCACGCCGGTCATGCCCAATCCCCTCTGGATTTTTTTGGCCCGGTCGATGTTTCCAGACATGCGCATCATCTGCGTTCTGCGCGATCCGGTGGAGCGCACCTTTTCGCACTGGCGATGGGATCAGAAGCGTTTCATCAGCCGCAAGATGCAGGACCCGCATTGGAGGGGCTTTCCGGATTTCGAAACCTTGATCGAAGTTGAAAAGGCGACTATACGCGGCGGCGGCATGGAGCCGCACGCGTTTTCCGGCGCCCGCGCCGGCTATCTGCGCCACAGCATCTACGCGCCCTTTCTGCGCTTGCTGTTCGAGCAATTCGGCAGAGACCGCGTTTTCATCGTCGATGCGGCGGAATTTTTTCACGACCCGCGATCAACCGCGAAGGAAATTTACGCGTTTCTTGGTCTGCCCAAAGTCGAGCCGCTCGTGATCGAAGAGCAAAATCCGGGTCCGCCCGGAACGCTCGAGGACGGACTTCGGGAGAAATTGGCCGAGTTTTTCCGGCCCTACAATGAAGAACTCTACGCTCTTCTAGACAAGGACTTCGGCTGGGGCGCCGCCCGATAAGAGGCCACATTCCGCGGCGGACCTCTCCTTGCACTTGGTCCCAGCCCTTGGCGACCCAACGGGTGGGCTTCACGGGACGGCGTTCCGGCAATATATGGAGGACGCCGAATTTCCGCCGGTTCGAGGTAAGGATGAACGCCCACGCCAGAGGGCCTGCAATTGCGACGCCCGCGGCCGCCGCGCCGGCGCCGCTTGTCGACCCCTACGGGCGGACGATCTCCTATCTGCGCGTCTCCGTCACGGATCGATGCGATTTCCGCTGCGTCTATTGCATGTCGGAACATATGCAATTCCTGCCGCGCCGCGACCTGCTGACGCTCGAGGAACTCGACAGGCTGTGCTCCGCTTTCGTCGCGCGCGGAACGAAGAGGCTGCGCATCACTGGCGGCGAGCCGCTGGTGCGCCACGACGTGATGAAGCTGTTTCGCGCCCTCTCGCGCCATCTCGACACGGGCGCGCTGGAGGAGCTGACGCTGACCACCAACGGCTCGCAGCTTGCGCGTTTCGCGGCCGAACTCGCCGACTGCGGCGTGCGGCGCGTCAACGTCTCTCTCGACACGCTCGACCCCGATCGTTTCAAGGCGCTGACCCGCACCGGCGCGCATACGCAGGTGCTGGCGGGAATCGCCGCCGCCCGCGCCGCCGGCCTCAAAGTGAAGCTCAACGCCGTGGCGCTGAAAGGCATGAACGAAGACGAATTCGTCCCGCTCGTGCGCTTCGCCCACGAAAACGGGATGGACATGACGTTCATCGAAGTGATGCCGCTCGGCGAACTCGACGGCCCGGAACGCGCCGACCAATATCTGCCGATGCAGGAGGTGCGCGATCGGCTGAGCGAAGCCTTCACGCTCGACGAGATCGACTATCGCACCGGCGGCCCCGCGCGTTACATGCGTGCGCGGGAAACGGGCGGGCGCATCGGCTTCATCACGCCGCTCACCCATAATTTCTGCGAAAGCTGCAATCGCGTGCGCGTCACCTGCACCGGGACGCTTTATATGTGCCTCGGCCAGGAGGACGCGGCGGACCTTCGCGCGCCGCTGCGCGAAAGCGCCGACGACGCGCTGCTGCACCAGGCGATCGAGGCCGCCATCCTGCGCAAACCCAAGGGCCATGATTTTGTCATCGATCGAACCGCGCCGGCGCCCGTCGTCTCCCGCCACATGAGCATGACGGGCGGCTGAGTGATGGAGCCCACGTCCGTCGCTTTCATCGGCCTTGGGGTCATGGGCTATCCCATGGCCGGCCATCTTCATCGCGCCGGCCACCAGGTGCGGGTCTATAATCGCACCGCCGCCAAGGCGGAGAAATTCGTGGCCGAGTTCCCCGGCGCCGAAGGATTCTCGACTCCAGCCGAAACTGCGAACGGCGCGGAATTTGTCTTTTCCTGCGTCGGCAATGACGACGATCTGCGCGCGGTGACGATTGACGACGGCGGCGCCTTCGCCGGCATGTCGGCGGGAGCGATCTTCGTCGACCATACGACGGCGTCCGCGGAGGTTGCGCGGGAACTCCACGCCGCGGCGGCCGAGCGCGGCTTCGGCTTCATCGACGCGCCCATTTCCGGCGGCCAGGCCGGAGCGCAAAAGGGCGCGCTGACCGTCATGTGCGGCGGAGATCCGTCGAGCTTCGCCAAGGCGGAGCCGGTGATCGCGTGCTACGCGCGGGCGTGCCGGCTGATGGGGCCGCCGGGCGCCGGGCAGCTCACCAAGATGGTCAACCAGATCGCCATCGCCGGCCTCGTCCAGAGCCTGGCGGAGGCGCTCCATTTCGCCGGCGCCGCCGGCCTCGACGCAGAGAACGTCATCGATCTTTTGAAGAACGGCGCGGCGCAATCGTGGCAGATGGAAAATCGCACGAAAACAATGCTCGCCGGCGAGTTCGACTTCGGCTTCGCCGTCGAATGGATGCGCAAGGACCTATCGATCTGCCTCGCCGAGGCGCGGCGCAACGGCGCCCGGCTGCCGGTCGCGGCGCTGGTCGACCAGTTCTACGCCGAGGTCGAGAAGATGGGCGGGCGGCGCTGGGACACGTCGAGCCTCATCGCCCGTCTTGAGCGATAGGGCGGATTTATGGCCAAATCTTAAAATTTCGTAAATTTCGCGACTGCGGCGGAACCATTAGCGGGGGCGCTGCGTTTCTCCCCGGCAAAAGAGGAAGCGTCCAGGTTCGCATCGTTTGAGTAGCGATCTGGGGAAATTCCCGATGACCCTGTGGGAGCCCTAAATGGCCGTTTCGCGCGAAAGCCCTTTCGCAAGCCGCACGTCGCGGATTATTCTCGGATTCACAGTCGCCATCTGCGCGGTTGCTGCTGTCGCAGCCGCGCCTTCAGCGTCTGATCCGAAGATTGAATCCACCGCCACTGGCGTCCAAGCCGCCGTGAGCCTTAGTGATGTCGGCATGCGTCCGCTTGCGCGCGGACCGGCAATCCGAGTGGGGCGCGCCTACGGCGCGGAGGATGAAGATTGCACGCTCGTCATCACGCCGAAAGCTGACGAGCGGGGTCGCGTCCGTTACATGCGTAGCGTCTCCTGCGCCAATTGACGCCGAGAGTCGCGCACCCGGATTAGGCCAAGGGGCGGCCTTGGGCGAGGATCGTTCGGAAACGGACGTCTTCGCCTTTTTCTTTTTTCCGGTCGAATGATCCGCTCGTTCCTTGCAGGCCGAACAGGATGACGAGCGTTTCAGGCGGGTTCAGTGGCATGGCCGGCCAATTCGAGAAGGCGCGGCGCCCCGACCGGCTCGTCCCTTAGCAGCGGCACGACGGCGTAGCGGCGCGCGTGGGTTGTCGCGACCTTTTCCACTTCCGCCAGCTCATTCTCGGCGCGCTTGCGTAAGAGGGGCGAGCGCGGACGCGCCGCCGCGACGCTGTTATTGATGACCCACGCCCATGGTTCGATGTCCGCACGTCGCAAATCCGCTTGCAGGTTGGCGGCTTCCAAGACCGGCGTCGTTTCCGCGAGCGTCACGAGCAAAACCTTGGTTCGGCGCGCGTCCTGAAGCTGCATCATCGGCGTCGTGTAATGCGCGCCCTTGGCGTCCAGCATCCGCGCGACCTCGCGATGATATGCGCCCGTCGCATCCAGGAGCAGCAGCGTGTGGCCGGTCGGCGCGGTGTCCATGACGACGAACTTCTCGCCCGCTTCCCGGATGATGCGCGAGAAGGCCTGAAAGACGGCGATTTCCTCCGTGCAAGGAGAGCGCAAATCCTCTTCAAGCAAGGCGCGCCCCTGCGCGTCGAGCTTTGCGCCCTTCGTCCTCAGCACCTCTTGCCGGTAGCGTTCGGTTTCGGCGTGCGGGTCGATGCGGCTCACGGTCAGATTGTCGAGCGAACCATGCAGCGTTTGGGCGAGATGCGCGGCAGGGTCGGAGGTGGTGAGATGGACGGGCAATCCGCGATGCGCCAGCTCGACGGCGACGGCCGCCGCAAGCGTCGTCTTGCCGACGCCGCCCTTGCCCATCAGCATGACGAGGCCATGACCCTCGGCGGCGACGCCGTCCACCAGTTCCGAAAGGCTTGGCGCGTGCAGCTCAACCGGCTCGCCGACTGCCGTGTCGATGTACGATGGCGTCGCAATGAGGAGATTGCGTAACGCATCGAGTCCGACGAGATTGAACGGCTTCAAAGGCACATAGTCGCAGGGCAAGCCGCGCAGCGCATCGGGCGTCGCCGCCAAAGCCGCCTGCTCGCGCACGTAAAGGGCGGCGGCGAGCGCATCGAGCGACGCCTCTTCCCTTGGCAGTAGACCATTCACGACGAGGAATTGCTGATGGAGGCCAATCGCCGCCAGCTCCTCATGCGTGCGCGCGGCTTCGCGCAGCGCGGAGTTTTGCGCACGGGCGACGAGGATCAGGCGGGTGCGCTGACCGTCGGCCAAAGCGGCGACCGCGGCGCTGTATTTGGCGCGCTGCTTTTCCAATCCGGCAAGCGGACCGAGGCAGGAGGCGTCGCCTTTCCCCGCCTCAAGGAAGCCGCTCCAGGCGACAGGGAGCTGCAGCAGGCGGATGGTGTGTCCGGTCGGGGCCGTATCGAAAATGATATGGTCGTATGCCGATGTAATGGCGGCGTCAGTCAACAGCGCCGTGAATTCGTCGAAGGCGGCGATTTCCGTCGTGCAGGCTCCAGAAAGCTGCTCTTCGATGCCCTTCACCACGGCTTCGGGGAGCTTGCCGCGCACGGGGCCGACGATGCGGTCGCGATAGGCTTGCGCGGCGGCCTGCGGGTCAATCTCCAGCGCGAACAGGTTGGGCGCGGCGTCAATCGCCGTGATTTTATCGCCGATGCCGACCCCGAACACCTGCCCGACATTCGAGGCCGGATCGGTGCTGACGAGCAGCACGCGGCGTCCGGCTTCAGCAAGCTCTATCGCCGTCGCGCAGGCAATCGAGGTTTTCCCAACGCCGCCTTTGCCCGTGAAGAAGAGGAAGCGCGGAGCCTGTTCAAGAAATTTCATTTCGGCCTTTCAGCAGCAGGATGTGCCGCTACAACATCCGCCTTGTTTCGCTTCTTCGACTTCTTTGACGCCCGCCCAGCGCGCAAGTTCCGCGCGGTTCGGATAGCGTCCGGCGAGCGCGATCTCGCCATCAACGAGGATCAGCGGCAGGGCTTCCTGCCCCGAACGTTCGAGAAAGCCCTTAACGCTCGCATTTTCAGCAAACATCATGGGCTCCTGGGCGAGATTGAAGCGCTCGATTCGTGCGCCGTTCTGCTTCGCCCAATCAACGTCGGCGGCGAAGGTGACAAGCGCCTGATCGGTTTCGACGCCGCAGACGCCGGTGCTGCAACACAGGGCGGGATCAAAAACTTGAATGGTTGTCATTTTCGTCCTTTCAGGATTGAGGTTGAGCGGCCCTGGCGACGACGACTTCGCCATCTTCCTTGGTGAATTCGCCAATGTCGGGATTGGGGAGGATATCGAGCACGGCTTCCGAGGGACGGCACAGCCGTGCGCCCTTCGGCGTCACGACGATTGGACGGTTGATGAGGATCGGGTGTTCGAGCATGAAGCCGATCAATTCTACTTCCGTCCACTTTGGATCGCCAAGGCCGAGCGCCTCATAGGGCGTGCCTTTCTGGCGCAGCAGATCGCGCGCTGAAACGCCCATGGCTTTGAGCAGCTCGACAAGTCGCTCGCGCGTTGGCGGGTCTTTCAGATATTCGATGACGACTGGCTCTTCGCCGCTTTGGCGGATCATCGCCAGCGTGTTGCGCGACGTGCCACAGTCGGGGTTGTGATAGATGGTGATTGTCATCGCTCAGGTCTCCGCGTTGTCGCCGTGTCTTGCGCCTTCAAGTTCGCCGATTTGACGCAACGATCGATGAGCGCCTTTCTTGCAAGGCGATGTCGCCGCTGCAGAGAAACAAGCAAAGCCCTCATCTTGCGCTACATCAGGCCAAAGCATATTCCATCGATTTGAATGTGAGATGCCGCACCCCTTCCGGCGCCTCGGCAATTTTTCGAATCGCGCCCCACGTCTGCTTGAAGTTCGGGATGAGGAGCTCATTCACGCCGGGCGACACCACGTTCCCCTGCACGCCACTGGGATAGCCGAACAGCATGAACGTGTGCTTGCGCTTGGCAGTGGGAGTCGGATAGGCGATTGCTTGGGTCGAACCGTTATCGTTATAGACTTCGACGAGATCGCCGGCTTCGAGCTTCAACTCCGCCATGTCCTGCGGATTCATTTCGATGAAGGGGTAAGGCCAACGATCCATGACAAAGTCATTCTGTTGATCGAGATAGGCGCTCTGCCAGATGTGATTCGTGCGGCCGCTATTGATGAGGAACGGCCATCTCTTGCGCTCGGCCCTTTTATCTGCGAGCTGCAAGCCGCGCCATTTGGTTGGCATAAAGACGGCCTTGCCATCCTCGGCATCGAATTTGCCGTCAGCGTAAAGGCGCTTTGACCCGATGATCTTGCCGTCCTCGAAAGCGACAGCGGGCTCTTGGAAGCCATTCGTGCCCATCCCGCGCAGCCGCTCATATGTGACGAACCGCCCGCCCTTGTTTTGCTGATGGTAACCGTCCAAGAAGGCGTCTTCCTCGTTCTTCCAGTCGAACCCCTTGAATCGGTCAGCGTATTTATTCATGCCCTGTTCGCGCAGCACACGCTCCATATCCTTGGCGATGCGAGCGGCGATCAGGCAGTCCGGCAAGGCCTGGCCCGGCGGGTCCATGTAGCGCTCGGTGAACCGCATACGCCGCTCGCCGTTCATCGAAGTGAGATTCATCTCGCCCGACGTCGCCGCAGGCAGCCAGACATGACAGGCCTGACCGATTTGGCTCGGTACGATGTCGACGTCGACGGCGAAGAGGCCGCCCTTCTTGATCGCCGCCATGATCGTCTTCACCATGCGCGCGCGATCGCCGTAAGGCGCGGACATCATCGCATCCTTCACGATGTCCGTGCGTTTCTTGTAAGCCTGCTTGAACTTGAACGCATTCAACGTCGTCTTATAGTGATCGCAACCCCAGATGTGGTGCACGCCGCCCTTGCCCGCGATGAGAAGCTTGTCGACGTAACGGGCTGGCCGCGGCCCAGGGTAATCGGGCCGCGCATAGCCTTCCTGATGGCCGCCCATGCGCACACAGCCGCCGCCCGGTCGGCCAATGTTTCCCGTCGCGAGCGCAAGGTTCACGAGCGCGCCGTTGGTGCGGTAGTTGTCGTTGCCGAAGATCAACCCTTTCTCATAGGCGAACATCGCACGACGTCGTGCGCCGCCGGCTTTAGGTTCGGCGATCCATGCCGCCGATCGGCGAATCTGGTCTACCGTCAGCCCCGTGATTTGCGCGGCTTCCTCGAGGCTCATCTTGTTGGCGGCGAGCGCCTCGTCGAAATTCTTGGTCGAGGCGGAGATGAACGCCTTATCAATCCAACCTTTTTCGGCGATGTAAGTGAACCAGGCGTTGAGCAGCGCGAGGTCCGTTCCTGAGTTGATCGCGAGATGCATCACGCGGTCCTTGCCCGCCTCAACCTCGCAGGCGTTCACTGTCACGGTTCGCCGCGGATCGACAACTATGATGCGCACAGGATCGGCTGGCGCCGATCCGAATTCGGCTTTCTTTTTTGCCACGGTCGCGCCGCGCAGGTTCGGCAGCCAATGATTGAGAAAATAATTGGTCTGCGTCTCGAGCGCGTTCGTGCCGACAGCGACGATCGTGTCCGCAAGCTCCGCGTCCTCATAACAATTATTAAGCTCATCCACGCCCATGTCGCGACTCGCATGGACTTCGGAATTGTAGGCAGGGCGATTGTGAATGCGGATATTCTTGACCTTCAGCGCGCCGAAATACAGCTTGCCGGTTCCCCAGGTGTTTTCGTAGCCGCCGCCGGCGCCGCCGTGATCGTAAGCCGAAACGAACAGGCCGTCCTCGCCCATGTCATTGATGACGCCCACGGTGACGCGGGCGACGAGATCGAGCGCATCGTCCCAGCTCGTCGGCTGCATCTGACCGTAGCGCCAAACCATCGGATCCGTTAGACGCTGCAACTGAGTATTCCTCGCGCGCGAATAGCTCATCTCGGCCATACGCGCGCCGCGTATCGAGGCCAAACCGGAATTGACGACGCAATCATCGTCGGGCTTGATGACGAGGTGCACATCTTCGCCATTCTGGCGCACGATATTGTACATCGATGGCGCGTACCACGCCGTCGCCTCGGCCTGCTGCTGCTTGGAGAGATCTACGCCGAACTTGTTCTCGTCGGGCGCGGCGCCGCCTTGCTTGTTGATCGGCCATGTGTAGGCCTTGTAACCGCACCCGACGATGCAATAGTGGCAGACGACGTTAAACTCCCTTGCATCCCTTGGAACGACGGGGAGTCGATCGATCTGACGCTTGTAAGCCATCGTTTCGCCCCTCAAAGCACGTTGGACAGCCGGCCATAGAGGAGCTCATCGACGCCTTCCGCATAGATGTCGCCCTTGGCGTCAATGCGCAGGAAATATTGCGGCAGATTTTGAGCGCCGTGACCCCAGATTTGCAGACCGCCGGCCTCGCAGTCGAAACGCGAAAAATGGGCTGGGCAATTGAATGTGCGATCGTCGCCGCTGTAACTGAGCGGAAATCCCCGGTGCGGACAGATCGTAGAGAAACCCACGATATCGGCGTCGGGACCGACGCCATTTGGCGCGGACCTGCCGAGCTTGACCAGAACGCCCGGCGCGTCGTCGTCAGGATAAGCCACGCTCAACGGCTCGTTGACATTGAGATCGCGAATATTCGCAAGCCGATTGGAGGGGTATTCGACCCGAGCCTGCGCCTGGGCCGCTCGGGCGGCGCCCGCGGAAGGCGTCGCCGCAGCGGCGCCGACTGCGGCGATGCTTTCAAGAAACCTGCGGCGACCGAGGCCGAATGATGTGTTGTGTCTCTTCATACGCTTTTCGTTTGTGTAGACCGCGACAGATCATTTGTACATGTCACGTCAGACGGCGGAGCGCTCATTGCAAGCCTACCAAGGCTGGAGTCGCGAACGGCCTGCAATCAACCCATGCAGAGTCGCGCCCGCCCGCGTGATCGAGAGATCGAAACTTCTGTGATCGCCATGTCGTGCCGTATCAATTGCAGAGATGCCTGCGGGAAGCGCCGCAAGCCTGATGGTGATAGATGGCGATGGTCATCGCTCAGGCGTCCGTTTTGTGGCCATGGCTTGCGCCTTCGAGTTCGCCGATTTCACGTAAACGATCCCTGAGCGCCAATTTATCGAGTCGCTTGATAGGCGTTGCGAGCAGGTAAGAAATCCGGAGCCTGAGATAGCGAAATGCGTCATTGAACGCTTTTACTTTTTCGATCTCCGTTCCCTCAACAGCCGCCGGGTCCTCGACGCCCCAATGGGCGGTCATTGGCTGACCGGGCCAGATCGGACAGGCTTCGCCCGCGGCGTTATCACAGACGGTGAAAACGAAATCCATTTTCGGCGCGTCCGGTCCGGCGAATTCCTCCCAGTTCTTCGAGCGGAACCCTTCTGTCGGATAGCCATATTCCGCGAGCGTTTTGATCGCGTAAGGATTGACGACGCCTTTGGGGTGGCTGCCTGCCGAGAACGCATTGAATCGGCCGGCGCCATCCCGGCGGAGGATGCTTTCACCGATGATCGAGCGCGCCGTGTTGCCGGTGCAGAGAAAGAGGACGTTGTAGATGTGGTCAGTCATTGGCCGGCTCCCGCTTCAGAACAACAATCAGCTTCGATGACTGGCGCGGGCTTCGCGCCGCAGCAGGGAGTGGACTCCCCCTTGCCGCCGCTTCTGCGGAATCCCGCAAGCGCTGCGTCGTCGCCGTAAATCGTGCTTTCGCCGCTTGTTAGGAACGACTCCCACAAGATCCCTTGCGGGTCGGACGTCCATGCTTTCTCCGACTTGGCGTAGCAGCAGGTTGTCGCGCCCTCTTCCAGCACAGGCCGCTCGGCCCGTTGCAGACGGCCATAGACGTCTTTCAGCTCTTCGGGCGTCTCGACCTCGATCCCGAGATGGTCGACGCCAGCCCGTCCGCCGCGCGACGATATCGCGAAGTTCACGCGCGGATCATCCAGCATCCATTTCGCGTAATCGGGTTTAGCGACGGTCGGCTCCGACCCGAAAAGCGCGCTGTAAAACTGGATGGACCCCGCAAGGTCATCAACGGATACGTGCACGTGCAGGCGTTTCATGGCGTACCTTTGGCTGGCAAGTTGAAGGAGCGGCGGCTTCGCAAGCGTCTGTTGCGCCTTGGCAGCAATTCTCGGTCATGTAGGCGAGCAGTTCGTTCATAACCGGATAAGCCGCCGAGTAGATCAGCGACCGGCTTTCGCGCCGAAAAGTGATGAGGTCCGCGTGCTTGAGCTGGCTCAGGTGGAAAGACAGCGTCGCCGGCGGGAGCGCGAGCCGCTCGGCGATTTGCCCCGCTGCAAGCCCCTTAGGTCCGGCTTGCATGAGCAGCCGGAAAATATCGAGCCGAGTTTCGTGACCGAGCGCGACAAGGGCGGCGATGGCGTCATGCTTTTCCATATTTCCAATATGATGGAACTATTCGCCCAGTCAAGCCCGTCCAAAACATGCAGATAGAGTGGAGGCAGGAACACGTGACTTTGTCCCTTCATTCACGTCGTCAGATTTTGACGGCGGAAATGATGGCGGCCAGCGGCAGGAGCAAATTGCGCGCGGCGAGACGCCGAGCAGCCGCCTGACAGGCCGCCAGGTCGAGCTGTTGCCTGCGATAACGGAATTCTTCAAAATCGCGCCATGTCAGCTTCCATTTGTTTGGAGTCAAATATGACCTTCTCGGTTTGGTTAGCCTTCGCCGCCGCGTCTGTCGTCATGGGGTTGATCCCGGGACCGGGCGTCGCCGCGATCGTCGGTTACGCGCTCGGCTCGGGCCGCAAGACTGCGTTGGCCTCCGTCGCTGGCATGACGGTGGGAAACGCGATTGCGATGACGTTATCGCTTGTCGGCGTTGGCGCGCTACTCGCCGCCTCGGCGCTAGCGTTCTCGGTGCTAAAGTGGGTTGGCGCGTTATATCTGATTGTGCTCGGCCTCTACACGTTCTTCAAAACCAGCCGGGCCACATCAGCAGAACTAAGGATCGACGCAATCTCTCCACGCACCGCATTTCTCGGGAACGTCGCCGTCGGCGTCTTTCACCCCAAGACCATCATCTTTTATGTATCCTTCGTGCCCCAGTTCATCGATGCGAACGGCAGTTATCCGTTGCAGGCGGCGGTGCTCACGGTGACATTCTGCTTAATCGTGGCCGCCACAGACGCAGGCTACGCACTGGCGGCTTCCACAGCACGATCCTTGCTCTCTCGCTCTGATGTTGCGGTCTGGACGAAGCGCGCCAGTGGTGGCGTTCTTGTCGCCGCAGGAGTGGCGACGGCGGCGGCCAAGACGTGAGAACATAAGCAGCAGCCACGGCTCGTCGCACTTCTTGAGCCTTCCGCCTCGAGCGGCGTCGCCTCGCCGCCCTGCCGAAGCAGAATGAATAGCCGCCGATCGCCGAAGCGCTTGCGTCCGTTGGCCAACACCATGCCCGCTTCATAGGTCGGTCCTTCGAATGGCCGGACTCGCATCCCCCGTGGAGGAACTTTGCAGCGGCAGGTCACAGCAACAACACGTCCGAGTCAGCACATTCTTACAATTAACTGCAACTTGACGGCGCGCGCCTGGAAGGCGAGGCGGCGATCGAGTAAAACGACGTCCTGTCGATTTCAACAAACTCGGAAGCAGGATACGGCCAATGGCCCTCGAGAGTCCTCGCAGCGCGTGGAAAGGCTTTATCGCGGTCGCTGTCGCCGCCGTGACCGCATTCGCCGCGACGATGTTCTTTTTCAGGGCGGAAAGCTTGCCGATCAAAGTCGGCATCCTGCATTCGCGCACTGGGCCGATGGCGATCAGCGAAAATTCAATGGTCGACGCGGAGCTGCTCGCGATTGAGGAGATCAATGCGAAGGGTGGATTGCTGGGACGCAAGATTCAGCCGATCATCGCCGACGGCAAATCCGATTGGCCGACCTTCGCGAAAGAGGCCGAGCGCTTGATCACCCAGGAAAACGTATCCGTGATCTTCGGATGCTGGACCTCCGCAAGCCGTAAGACGGTCGCGCCCATCATTGAAAAATATGGTCAGCTCTTAGTCTATCCTATGGCCTATGAGGGACTCGAACAGTCTCCCAACATTATCTACACGGGTGCGGCGCCCAATCAGCAGGTCATTCCGGCGATCAAATGGAGTCTCGATCACATTGGCAAACGATTCTATTTGATCGGCTCAGATTATGTTTGGCCGCACAGCATCAACGAGATTATGAAGGACACGATCCGCGCGCTTGGCGCGGAGCTTGTAGGCGAAGACTATATTTTCTTCGGAAGCGCCAACGTCTCTCGGGCGGTCCAAAAAATCAAGCTGGCGCAGCCGGACGTTATTATCAGTTCGGTCGTGGGCGATTCCAACAAGGCGTTCTATCAGGCGCTGACCGACGCTGGGCTTTCCGCTGACAAGGTGCCGGTTGTCTCCGTCAGCATCGGCGAGGAAGAGCTTCGCAGCCTACCGATTGCGAGCCTCCAAGGCCATTACAGCGCCTGGAGCTATTTCGAGGCGATCAAGAAGCCGGAGAACGAGCGGTTCGTTCGCGCCTTTCGTGAAAGATATGGCGCCAACCGTGTGACGAGCGACGTTATTGCGACTTCCTACTTCAGCGTCATCTTATGGGCGAAGGCGGTCGAGGAGGCGCAGTCCTTCGACGTTCAGAGGGTCAAACGCACCATGCTGACAGAGACCCTCGATGCGCCCGAAGGCCTGGTGTCGGTTGATCCTTACACGCAGCATACGTGGCGGTCTTTCTCTGTCGGTAAAATTCGAGCTGATGGCCGGATCGAGCTTGTCTGGACGATCGATCGCCCGATCCGTCCCGTGCCCTATCCGCCCACTCGCACGAAAGCCGAGTGGGAGGAATTTCTGACCGCCCTGTACAACCGATGGGGCGGCAGATGGGCCAATCCGACAGAGGCGGACTGATCCATGAAGCTTCCCAGGCTCGATTTCCTCCGGCGCTCCATCGGCGCCAAGATCATCTTCTGGTTCCTTGCGATCAATATCGTCTCCTGCGGCCTCCTCGCCTGGCGAACCTATGACATTTCGCGAGAGTCTCTCGAGCAGGCGATTCAGACGTCGTTGCAGGTTGTCGCCAAGAAGAAAGTAGAGCAGCTGGAGACTCTGACGCTTGAAAAAATCCGAAGCGTCGAATCTCTGATGCACAGCGCCTCAATTGGCGAGGCCACCCGGGAATTTTCCGAAGCCATAAGGACGAGCGGGAGAGACTCGGACTCCTATCGCCAAGCGGTCGCGAAACACGGACCGACTCTCAAGCGTCTTTCCGATACGTTCAACTATGTCAACGGCGCGATTGTCTCGCCCGAAGGCTTCACGCTTTTCGAGCAATCGGACACTGCCCTTTTCAACCCAAATTCGCTCGGCGAACCGCTCAAGGGAACGGAGCTTTCGGACACGATTAATCGGGCGCGCACATTGCTGCAGGCCGAAATCTCGGCGTTTCAGATCTACCCGGGGCTGAAAGAGCCTGCCGCCTTTATTGCGGGGCCTGTTCTGGAAAACGGCGTCGTGATCGGCGTCGTCGTCTTCCAGCTCGATAACCAGGAGCTTTACAGCCTCATCAATGACTATACAGGTCTCGGCGAGACGGGAGAGGTGCTGGTCGCCGCCCGCTTGGATCAGGGCCAAATGGTCGTGGTTAACCCGCTGCGGCACGACGCTTCCAAGGCTTTCAGCATCAAAACGCCGCTCGATGGCGGCGCTTTTCCTGCGCTCGCCAGGGCGCTCGCCGGCGTCCACGGCTCGGGCCTTTTCGATGACCTCGAGAACAGGCCCGTTGTCGCCTCGTGGACCTACGTTCCCTCATTTCGCTGGGGCATGGTCGTACAGCAGAGCACGAATGAGGCCTTCGCGCTCACCAGCGCGCAAAAAGCGGCGACGCTCTGGCTGCTGTTCTTCATGATTCCGCCGATTATCGCTCTGGCCATGGGCGTCGCGCGCACGATCACCAAGCCCATCAAGACCGCTGTCGGCGTCGCCGAGAAGGTCGCCGCGGGGGACCTCGACGCAAATTTCGAGATTGGCAGCCGCGATGAAACGGGGCTCCTGCTGACGGCGATCCGCTCCATGACCGTGGAGCTGCGCGGACTTTACGATTCCATGGAGGACAAGATCCGGGCGCGCACGCGCGAACTTCAGCTCGCGAACGAGGAATTGTCCGTCGCGCGCGTGGCGGCCGAGGAAGCCAGCAAGACAAAAAGCGCCTTTCTTGCAAACATGAGCCATGAGCTGCGCACACCGCTCAACGCCATCATCGGTTATAGCGAAATGCTTCAGGAGAACGCGCTCGACAACGGCGACCCAGAGCCGATCGAGGACCTGAAGAGGATCGAGAGCGCGGGCCGGCACCTGCTTGGCCTGATCAATGATATTCTCGATCTTTCCAAAATCGAAGCCGGAAAGATGGAGGTCTTCATCGAGAGGGTGGAGATCAGGCCTCTCGTGAATGAGGTCCTTTCGATCGTTCAGCCCCTGGCCGACAAGAACGGCAATACGCTTGAGCTTTGCTGCCCGGACGACGTGCGCGGCTTTCTGTCCGACGAAACGAAGGTCAAGCAGTGCCTGCTCAATCTCATGAGCAACGCAAACAAGTTCACGAGCCAGGGAAAAGTCACTCTGACCGTCGAGCGGGACGCCGACGCTTCCGTGGTTTTCCAAGTGTCGGACACGGGGCTCGGCATGACGCAGGAGCAGCTTGCCCGCCTCTTCCAGGCCTTCACACAGGCGGACGCCTCGACCACGAAGCGCTTCGGAGGGACAGGGCTGGGCCTCGCGATCACTAGGCATTTTTGCGCGGCGCTCGGCGGTGATATCTCCGTTGAGAGCACGCTGGGCGCAGGCTCGACCTTCACGATCAGGCTTCCCGATCGGCAGGAGCCCCTCGCGACGAAAAAACCGGCCGAGCCGACGTCGTCCCGGTCTCTCCCGACGATACTGGTCGTCGACGACGACGCGACGGCGCGCGACCTGCTCACACGAACTTTGGAGAACAAGGGCTATCACGTCATCGCCGCCCGTCACGGACTGGAAGCGCTCGCCCTGGCGAGACAGCACAGGCCGCATGCGATCACGCTCGATGTGATGATGCCCCAGCTCGACGGCTGGAGCGTGCTCAGGCAGCTCAAGGAGGATGACGAGCTGCGGAACATCCCGGTCATCATGGTGACGATTCTCAACGAGCGCGCTCTGGCGATTCCGCTCGGGGCGGCGGAGCTTTTGACAAAGCCCATCGACCGTCAGCGCCTGACGGCCCTGATGACGCAATATTGCGGGATCTCGAGCGAAACGACGGTGCTCATCATAGAGGACGACTCCGCCACGCGCGAGCTTCTTTGCCGCTGCGTTTCGGGCGCCGGCTACACGGCCGAAGCCGCGATCAACGGGCGGGACGGGCTCGACTGGATCGCTGAGAACCCGGCGCCGGACCTGATCCTTCTCGACCTGATGATGCCAAATCTCGATGGCTTCGGTTTCTTGAGAGAATTGCGTAAGCGGCGCGCCTATGACCATTTGCCGGTCATCATCGTCACGGCGAAAGATCTCAGCGAAGAGGATATTCGCAAGCTGAAGGAATTCAGGGCCGACATCATCACGAAGGACCATGACTATCTCGAGGAGCTGGTGACGATTATGCGTCAGTGCCTCAATTCCAGCGCGGCGGACGCCGTCCAAGCGCATTGACATCGGAGACGGGGTCGGTGGTGAAGATTTTGCTTGTCGAAGATAATGAGATGAACCGGGATATGCTGTCGCGGCGCCTCAGGCGCAATGGCTATGAAGTCGTAATCGCCATAGATGGCCAGCAGGGCGTCGAGATGGCCGCCGCCGAATCGCCCGATCTTATCCTGATGGACATGAGCCTGCCGGTCATCGATGGCTGGGAGGCGGCCCGCCGGGTCAGAGAAAACGAAGCGACGCGCAAGATTCCGGTCATCGCCCTCACAGCCCATGCGATGGCGGGGGACCGGGAGAAGGCGATCGAAGCGGGCTGCGACGACTATGACACGAAACCTGTCGAGATCACGCGTCTTCTGGGCAAGATCACCGCCCTGATTGAATCTGGCGCTTAGCGTCGTCTGATCGATTGTCGTCTAGAAGTCTCCGTCTTCAGCGATGCGCGGCCGCGATCCTGTAGCCGTCGTCGCACAGCGAATTCTGGCGGCCCCACCGGTTGAACCGTTATGAGAAATACGAGTCACGCATCTTGGGCGGCGGGCGTTGGCGCATTCCGGCTTTCTGGGAAAATAAGATGACGTCGCATGACTTCCGGCCGTCCGCCGACAGGAGCGATCGCGCGCTGCTTGCTTATGTGCAGCAGGAGCTGAGCGCGCCTGCCGAGGCGATTGCGGGCTATGCCGAAATTTTGCTGGACGAGGCCGAAAGGAATGGTCAGGGGGAGTTTCGTGACGACCTTGAGAAAATCCATGCCGCCAGCCGTTCGCTGATTGATTTCATCGCGTCACTCGTGAGTCGGTCCCGCGCGCCGACGCAAGGGCCGAGCGAGGATTCCGAGGACTATCGTCGCCACTTGCGGCACGATCTGCGCACGCCCATCAACGCCATAAAGGGATATGGCGAGATGCTGCGGGAAGACGCAGCGGGCGTTGACGGCGCGCGGGCGCTGGTCTCGGATCTTACTCGACTTCTAGAGGAAGCGTCCCGCCTGCTTGAGCGTATCGACGGCCTGGTCAGTTTTTCACTCCCCGAAACTGAGGCGACGGCGAAGGACGCCGAAATCGGCTCGGGACCTGTCTCCGCCATGGTCGCACATCGCTTCGTCGCCTCTGTCCAGCCGATCTCAGAAGGCGAAGCCGACAGTGTCGCCGTACAGCCGAGCCGCATCCTCGTTGTCGACGACAACGCGTCCAATCGCGAACTCCTGAAGCGCCGTCTGGAACGACAGGGCCACTCCGTCGCGTTGGCTGAAAATGGGTCTTGCTCGCTGGAAATTTTGCGGCAGGCGCCCTTTGATCTCATTTTGCTCGATCTGCTGATGCCGGATATCAGCGGCTTCGATGTTCTTTCGATCCTCAAGTCTGATCCTGACTTGAGAGACATTCCCGTCATCGTGATATCGGCCTTGAACGAGATCGACTCCATCGTCAGATGCATCGAAGCGGGCGCCGACGATTATCTCGCGAAACCTTTCGATCCGGTGCTTCTTCGCGCGCGCATCGGATCGTCACTGGAGAAAAAACATCTACGCGACCGAGAGCGCGAGGCGCTCGACGCGCTGCGCATCGAAAAAGAGCGCTCAGAGCAGCTTCTCCTCAATATTCTTCCGGCGCCGATCATCGCGCGTCTGAAGAGCGGCGAAACGGTCATCGCGGATCATGTCCACGACGTCACAATTCTGTTCGCCGATTTCGTCGGCTTCACCGAGCTCTCCTCCAGGCTGCCGGCTCCGGAACTTGTCGGCGTATTGGGACGCGTTTTCTCGGCGTTTGACGGGCTTGCGCTCAAATTCGGCGTCGAGAAGATCAAGACGATTGGCGACGCGTACATGGTCGCCTGCGGACTTTTCGACGATCGGGACGATCACGCGCACGCCGTCGCGGACATGGCGTTGGCGATGGCCGAAACACTGGACAGTCTCAACGAGACATTGCCGACGCCGCTCGAGATCAGAATGGGGATAAACTCCGGCGACGTCGTCGCGGGCGTGATCGGCGCGCACAAGTTCGTTTACGATATCTGGGGCGACGCGGTGAATATCGCGAGCCGGCTGGAGTCGAGCAGCCTGCCCGGCCGCATCCAGGTTTCAGGATCGACCTATGAACATCTGGGCAGGGACTTCATTTTGGCGCCGCGTGACGGCCTCGAAATCAAGGGCAAGGGCGCCATGGAAGCCTTTTTTCTGACCGGGAGAAGGCAGGGCGCAGCTTCCCGGTAAGCTATGTTGTATTGCTCCCGCATAAGGGAGCACTCGACATGGCCGCCGATCTTTCCAACCCGATCTTTCATGACGAACCCGCCGCTCGCGAGTGGTTGGAGGCGCGGGTTTGGCCGAACGGCCCGGTTTGTCCGCATTGCAGGGAAGAGAACCGCGCCACGCTGATGCAGGGCAAGACGACCCGCGCCGGCCTCTATCAGTGCAACGCTTGCCGCGAGCCATTCACGGTCACAGTCGGGACGCTCTATGAGGGCTCGAAAGTGCCGCTGCATACTTGGCTTACCGTCACCTTCCTCATGATGTCGTCAAAGAAGGGCATGTCCGCCCTTCAAATCAGCCACATGATCGGCCGCCCGTATAAGACGGTCTGGTTTCTCTGCCATCGCATTCGCGAGAGCGTCCGCGATAACGCCGCTACGCCGCTCGGCGGCCCCGAACTCTCCAGTTGAAGCGGACGAAACCTTCGTCGGCGGGAAGGCGAAGAACCGCGCCTTCAAAGAACCTGCGCCTAAGAGGGCGCTTCTCTCGCTGATCGATCGCGACACGACATTGCGAAGCGATTGGTAAATCGGAAACGGATGCGTTGCCTAAATGCGTAAGCCAGAGGCAGGCGCGCCCCGACAGCCAGCTTGGCGTTGTGCAACATGCTACGCTAGAGCCTCACGCCTTCGTCTTCCCCTTATGGACGCGCCCCTTGCTCGCGGGGCGCGCTTTTTTGCTGACGGATGGCGGTGGCGCAATCTTGTGCTTGGGTCCGCCCCTGACAGCCGCGTCCACGGCGCGCTCGAACCGAGACCATGCAGATTCATCTGCCGCGTCGCGGCCAAGTGATTTGGTGGTCCTTGTCATGGCCCGCAATCCCAATAAGCAGCCGACGCGACCGCCGTCAGATATCCTTCATGCCATTGGCGCGTCGATGGTAACCGTCAGCGCTGTCGAGCAACAAGTCGCTTTTCAAATTCCGCGCTTCATAAGTCCCCCAAACATGGTTTTGGTTCATGTTTGGTCGGGGGCAGCTTGAATGGAGTTTAGATCAAACCTTAATATGTCCGCATCATATCAGCCAAGATCGGTGAAAATAAAACACTATATTTCTGAGTGCTGCGATAAATACAGAGTCTATATATCAATTCCGAAATAAGACATCTTATCCGGTATTTCACCGGGATGACAAAATCTTGGCGATCTCGCTTCCAGGGTTCAACGCAGACTCATCCGCCGGAGTTCATGGACAACCCCTGTAGTGACCGCAAGCAAATCAACGAAGGGGGCAATCGTCCAAAACCGCTCGCTCCTCGCCCCAAGCCAAAAATCCTGACGCATTTACCCATCTCTGAATCACTAAGCGCTGGTCGGTCGGCTGCAGTCTACCATTTGCATCTACTATGCTAAAGTGATAATTGCCCAAAATTTAGCAAGGGGTTGTGTTTATTACTGTCTTAACATTCGCCGGGCAGTTGGCGTAGGAACCTAAGTAAATACATGTTGACTTGTGCTGTGGTATCGAATAGCGAATATGCTGCAGTGCAACCTGCCCAAGAAATTTTATGGTCGAAGCAGCCTATTATCAGTTCAATCGGAGAAGCAAGGATGCTCCACGACGCCAATTGTTACAATTACGTGTCAACCGCATTCCGCTCAAGGACATCTGTTGACGCCCTAAGTATTTGATGTGCCTAACAAAGAATAATATTTTGGTTTGAGATAGCGACTCGCTTGTGCGTTGAGTAACGCATGATCCACAACGATATATATTCAGCAAGAGTCATGCCATGGACGAACGCAATCTGAATCTTCAGGCATCGGGATTTCGCGGCGACGAGGTCGGAGAGTTGGAGCCGATCGCGATCATCGGAGTGGGGTGCCGCTTCCCTGGAGGAGCCGATAGCCCGGACGCCTATTGGAACCTCCTCGTCTCCGGCCGCCCCGCCATTCGCGACGTTCCGGAAGACCGCTGGAGCATGGATCGATTCTTCAACGATAACCCCGATAAACCGAACAAGATCTACACCCGCAAAGGCGGCTTTCTCGACGAGGCGGTCCATCGCTTTGACGCTGCGTTCTTCAATATATCGCCGCGGGAGGCGGTCCATGTAGACCCGCAGCAGCGACTGCTCATGGAGGTGGCCTGGGAATCTCTGGAGGACGCTGGCGTCGTCCCGGAAACGCTCGCGGGCTCCGAAACAGGCGTCTATATTGGCGGCTTCACGCTCGACAGCATGCTCGATCAGCTGAGCCCGCATAATCGGGAGAATATCAGCATCCATTCGGGCACCGGCGCGCTGATGACGCTGCTGTCGAATCGGCTTTCCTATTTTTTCGACTTCCGCGGCCCAAGCCTTTCCGTTGACACGGCCTGCTCCTCGTCACTCGTGGCCGTGCATCTCGCCTGCCAGGATATCTGGCGTGGCCACGTTTCCCTGGCGCTGGCGGGCGGCGTCAACGTCATGTTGCGGCCCGAGTATCCGATGATCATGGGCAAGGGCCACTTCTTGGCGCCGGACGGCTATTGCAAGAGTTTCGACGAACGCGCCAATGGCTATGCGCGCGGCGAAGGCGCCGGGGTGGTCCTGCTTAAGCCCTATGCCGCCGCCCTGCGAGACGGCGATCATGTCTACGCGACGATACGCGGCACGGGCGTCAACCAGGACGGGCGCACCGACGGCATCACGATGCCCAGCGCGGTGGCGCAGGAGGCGCTGATTCGGCGCGTCTACGCGCAAAGCGGCGTGCCATTTAGCGATGTGCGCTACGTCGAGGCGCATGGCACGGGGACGCCGGTGGGCGATCCCATCGAAGCCGGCGTTCTTGGACGCACCATTGGCGCCGGACGCGACGCTGACGACGCCTGCCTGATCGGTTCGGCGAAATCGACGATCGGTCATCTCGAAGCGGCGGCGGGCGTCGCCGGACTTATCAAGGCGGCGCTCTGTCTCGACCGAGGGGCCGTGCCTCCGCAAGCCAATCTGCAAAATCCCAACCCGAAGATTCCCTTCCGGGAACTCGGCATTCGCTTGCCCACAAGCCTCGAGCCGCTTTCACAGAACGATCGCGATGTTTATTGCGGGGTCAACTCCTTCGGCTTCGGCGGCACCAATGCGCATGTGGTGCTTCAGCGCGCGGAAAAGCCGCCGTTGGAGGAGAAAAAGGATGGATCGGCGGGAGAGCAGATCCTCACCCTTTCTGGCCGCGATCCCAAGGTTCTGACCGCTCTCGCCCGCTCCTATGCGCAGATGCTCTCGCGCGGCAAACGTGCGGCGCTTGAGGACATTTGCCATTCGGCGCGGATTCGACGCTCCGCCCACGAATGCCGACTGAGCGTCGTCGCCGCTTCGGCCGCCGAAATGGCGACGGAGCTCGAGCAGTTCGCCGCACATGGCTACAGCGACCACGTCATTCAGGGCAAGGCGCTACGGCGCGCGGAATCGCGACCGGTTTTCGTGTTTACCGGCATGGGGCCCCAGTGGTGGGGCATGGGCCGGCAACTGCTCGAGAACGAACCGGTCTTCCGCAAGGCGGCGGAGGAGATCGACGAGATCTTCCGCCCCCTCGCCGGCTTCTCCATTCTGGAGGAAATGCGCGAGGACAAAAGCCGCTCACGGGTCAAAGAGACGCGTATCGCGCAACCAGCGAATTTCGTCGTGCAGGTCGCCTTAGCCGAACTTCTCCGCTCCTGGGGCGTCTATCCGGCGGCGGTGGTCGGACACAGCGTCGGCGAGGTGAGCGCCGCCTACGTCTCGGGGGCGCTGAGCCTCGAGGATGCCGTCGCGGTCTCTTATCATCGCAGCCGACTTCAGCAGCTGGCCGCCGGCAAAGGACGCATGCTGGCCACCGGCCTCAATCGAGAGCAGGCCGAACGCATTCTGGAGTCCTGTCCGGAAACAGTTTCGATCGCCGCGATCAATAGCGTTTCAACGGTCACGCTGGCTGGCGACGGCGAAGCGCTGGCGTCAATCGCGGAGCAGCTCGCCAAGGATGAGATCTTCAATCGATTCCTCGATGTCGAGGTCGCCTATCATAGCCCCCAGATGGAGGAGCTGAAGCCGGAGCTGCGGACGTCCCTGCAGGGGCTTCGCCCGCAAACTCCTCACACGCCGCTCTATTCCACCGTAACCGGTCGGCGCGTCGAAGGCCCCGACTTGGACGCGGAATATTGGTGCTCCAATATGCGGAAGCCTGTGCTGTTCGCCGACGCGATGGTCGCCATGGTGACCGACGGGCTGAGCGGCTTCGTTGAAGTCGGCCCGCATCCTGTGCTCTCGACGTCAATCAAGGAAGTTCTGCGCGCCAGCGAAGCGGGCGGCGTTTCGATCGCCACCTTACGCCGTGAGCATCCCGAGCGCGCGACGGCGCTCGCCGCGCTCGGCGCGCTTTACGTGAACGGTTATGACGTGAACTGGCGCGCGCTTTCTCCCGTCGGCGCGCGCTTCGTGAAGCTGCCTTTGTATCCCTGGCAGCGAGAATATTATTGGAACGAGACGAGCGCAGGCGCGCTCGACCGACTTGGCCGCACGGAGCACCC
Organism: Methylocystis sp.; assembly: GCF_051062815.1. Lineage (GTDB taxonomy): Bacteria > Pseudomonadota > Alphaproteobacteria > Rhizobiales > Beijerinckiaceae > Methylocystis. The sequence continues at coordinate 59,567 of NZ_JBPFDU010000075.1, forward strand.
CCTGTTGGGAAGTCGGGTGTCGTCGCCCACGCCGAGCTGGGAGCATGATCTCGGTAGGCCATCGATCTCCTATCTGGCCGATCATGTCATCGAGGGAGCGATCGTCTTTCCCGCCGCCGGCTATATTGAGCAGGGTCTGGCGATGGCGTCGCTGCTTGACGGCGGACAGGCCAGTTACACGCTCGAAGATCTGTCCTTCCTTAGACCGCTCGTCTTCCCGACGCTCAAAGATCCGATTGTTCGGGCGACCTTCGATCGGAGCGCGAGGGAATTCCATATCTACGGCCAGACGGACGACGAAACCGACTCTTGGACGCTGCACGCGATGGGTCGGGTGCTCGCCTTGCCGCCGCCTCGCACCGGAGCCGAGTCGTTGGCGGAGGTGAAGGAGAGAATACGGGAGTCGGTCGACGTCGGCGAACTTTATGATCGGTTGGCTGCGTACGGGCTGGCCTATGGCCCGCATTTCCGCACTGTTCGCAATCTGATGCGAAACGGCGCGGAGATACTGGCGGAGCTGGAGGTCATTCAAGGGCCGTCTGAGGAGCTTGAGGCCTATCGGCTTCATCCCGCCCTCCTTGACGGCGCCATTCAAACGCTTGTGGGCGCGATCGGCCAGGGCAAGCTCCAGGAATCGACCTATCTGCCGGCTGGGGTGGGTCGAGTGGTTTTTCACACTGGAAGCGGCGCCCCGCTTTGGGCGCACGGACGCGTGATCGATCAGTCCTCGGACGGGTTCGAAGGCGACCTCATTCTCTATCGCGCGGACGGCAGCATCGCGGCGGAAGTCCGCGGCATCAGATGCAAGGCGCTCCACACGAAGAAACTCACGCCAGAGGAGCGGCTTGAAAGCAGGTCCTACGGGCTCGCATGGGAGGTCAAGCCGCTCAGCGAAACCGATCAACGGGTCGGAGACTGTCTGCTCTTCGCAGCAAATCCGGACGCTTCGAAAGAACTCGCGGCCGCGCTTGAAGAGAACGGCGCCAAAGTCCGGACCCTGGACGCGCAGTCGCTTACGGACGTCATCGCCGCGCGCAAGCTTATCGACGAAAGCCCGCGGCTTCGCGCCATCGTCTTTATGGGACAATCAAAGCCGAGCGCGGACGATGCCGTGAGCGATCTTGGCGAAGCCAAGCGCCTCCTCCGCCTTGCGCAAGCGCTCGAAGGCCAGGACGCGGGAGACGATTCCCCCAGACTCTTCGTCGTGACGTCGCTCGCGCAGCCCTTGCCAGGTTCGCAGACGGTGAATATGGCGCACGCCGCGCTGATCGGTCTGGCGCGCACCATCGCCGGCGAAAATCCCAATTTGAAATGCACTGCCGTCGACGTCGATCCCCTTGACGGGAATCGCGATCTCCTCGCTCGGCAAATCCTCAGCGACGATCCCGAAACCGAGGTCGCGTTGCGGGGCGACGTGCGGCGCGTGCAGCGGCTCGTTCCGGCGGCCGCGCTCCGCCAGGATGATGGCGAGATCGAGACGCGCACCGTCTCCGCCACCTCCGTGCAGGCCTTCCGCTTGTCGCGAGGGACCGAGAACCGCCTGGAGAGCCTGCGCTTCGAGGAGACCGCTCGGATCGCTCCCGCCGCAGGCGAAATCGAAGTCGAGATCAAGGCCGCGGCGCTCAACTTCAAGGACGTGCTGAAGGTTTTGGGCATGTTGCCCGCGAAGGCTCTGGAGGGCTCCTATCACGGCGCGGAACTCGGCATGGAGGCGGCGGGCGTCGTCACCGCCGTCGGCGAAGGGGTGACGGCCTATAAGGTCGGCGACGAGTTGATGGGCTCCTTCAAAGGCTCCTTCAGCTCCCATGTGCGCGTTCCCGTCGATAGCCTGCTCGCCATGCGCAAGCCTTCGTCCTTGACGTTTGAAGAGGCCGCCAGCGTTCCCGTCATCTTCATGACGGCCTATTACGCCTTGCATGACATCGCACGGCTGAAGGCTGGCGAAACCGTGCTCATTCACGCCGCCGCCGGCGGCGTGGGGCTCGCGGCGATCCAGGTCGCGAAATCGATCGGCGCACGTATCTTCGTCACGTCGGGAAGCGAGGCGAAACGCGACTATCTGCGCACGCTGGGCGTGGAGCAGGTCTTCGACTCGCGCAGCCTCGAATTCGCCGACGGCGTCCTGAAAGCGACTGACGGCCGGGGCGTCGACGTCGTCCTCAATTCCATCGCGGGAGAGACGTTGGTCAAAAGCTTGGAGGTGACGGCTCCCTTCGGACGGTTCGTGGAAATCGGCAAGCGCGACATCGTCGAGAACGCGCGGCTGCCGCTGCTGCCCTTCAACAAGAATCTCCTGTTTGCAGCGATTGATCTCGATCGACTCATGGCCGAGCAGCCGAGTGCGATTCGGGAACTTCTCGCCCATATCTGGGACCGGTTCGAGCACGGCGATCTCCGCCCCACGCCTGTGACCGTCTTCCCGCTGCACGAGGCCACGGACGCCTTCCGGTTCATGGCGCAATCAAAGCAGACGGGTAAAATTGTCCTGTCATTCGCCGACCCGGCGCGCGTCGAAGTCGTGCCGGCGGAAGTCGAGAAAAAGCTGATTCAGTCCAACGCCACTTATCTGGTGACCGGCGGCTTCAGTGGCTTCGGCCTGAACGCCGCGCGTTGGCTGGCGCAGCAAGGTGCGGAGAATCTGGTCCTCGTGAGCCGCAGCGGCGCCGCCTCCAGCGAGGCGCAACGCGCGGTGACGGCGCTCGAAGAGCAAGGCGTTAACGTCGTCAGCATCGCCGCCGACGTCAGCGTCGAAGCCGACGTGGAAGCCATGATGGCGCGGATCGACCTGGAGCTTCCGCCTCTGCGCGGCGTGGTGCATTCGGCGGCCGTATTGGACGACACCGTACTTTCTGGACTCACCGACGAACGGTTCGACGCGGTCTATCGCCCCAAGGCGGTCGGCGCTTGGAACCTGCACCGTGTGACACGTAACGCGCCGCTGGACTTCTTCCTGTGTTTTTCATCCATTTCGGCGCTCATCGGCAACCCTGGGCAAGGAAACTACGTCGCGGCCAACGTCTTCCTTGACATGCTCGCGCACTATCGCCAGACGCTCGGCCTTCCCGGTCAAAGCGTCAATTGGGGCGCGATTGGCGACGTCGGAATGCTGACGCGTGACAAGACGGTTGCGCAGCACCTCGCGCGGGCAGGCATCCAGCCAATTTCCTCCACGGAAGCGCTTGAGGATATGGAAGCGCCTCTCCTTCAGGGAACGGCGCAATTCGCCTATGTCGATGTCGACTGGGCCAAGTGGGCGTCCACCCATCCGGCGAGTTCGGCTCCCCGCTTCGCGCCTCTCGTCAGTGAGGCCCGCGACGAATCCGACAGCGTCATCGACCGGGTGCGCGCTGAACTGGCGCAGATCGAGCCGGAACAGCGCGGTGAGCATATTGTCGGCGTTGTTCGTCGCGTCGTCGGGGAGACTCTTCGCATTCCCTGCGAACGCATCGACATAGACGCTCAATTGTCAGACATGGGCATCGACTCTTTGATGGCTGTGGAATTGCAGGTCGCCGTCAAGGCGACGCTGGGCGTCGAAGTTTCTCTCATGGAGCTCATGAAGGGACGAACGGTTGCGTCGCTCGGTCGAGATTTGCTCAAGCGTCTAAGCTGAAAGCAACTGACCGGTCCGGTTATCAGATCTGCACCTACTGAGCTCGAGGAACATAAGAAATGCGCATTGATGCCGTGAAGGCGGCCTTGCCGTCGCGCAAGCTGTCGAATGAAGACGTCCTTCAGATTGTCCGTGAAAGCAGCGAAGCGACGTATGACGGAGATCTCGACGCGGCGATAAAGAGGATCGAGAGCTGGCTGACCTACAGCGGCGCGCAGACGCGTTACACGCTGGAGGAAAGCGAAACGCCGTTGAGCGTCTTGACCGGCGCCATCGACGCCGCGCTGGAAGAAGCGAAATGCACCAAAGATGATATTGATACGCTCGTCTATGTTGGCGTCGGACGCGGATTCATCGAGCCTGCCGGCGCTTATCTCGTGGCGCATGCGCTGGGCTTCAAGAATGCGCATTGCTTCGATGTGCTGGACGCCTGCAACAGCTGGTCGCGGGGCGCCCAGATCATCTATCACTTTCTGCAGTCGGGAAGCAGCAAGCGTGCGATGATCGTCAACGCCGAGTTCAGCGTCACCGGCAATCGGCTCGGCAATTTCGCCCTGCGGCACGAGGGAGAGTTAACCTGGACGTTCCCGACATACACGATCGGCGAGGCGGCCACGGCGACCATCCTTTCAGCCGATCCGACGAACGAGTGGAAATTCAAGTTCCGCTCCCGGCCAGATCTCGCCGATCTGTGCACGATCCCCGTCAACGGCTTTCAGGGCTATTGCAATCAGACTGAGCGCATCGGCAAGAACGGCAACCGCTTTACGTCTTACGGCTATGAATTATTCGAGGCGGCGGCCCCCGAACTCATCCAGGTGTTTCAGGACCTCAATCCGCCCTTGGACAAGCTCCGCGCGATTTTCCCTCACGCGGCGTCGCAAAAGGCGGGCGACGACCTCGCCGATATGTTCAGCCTGCGGCATCTGGTGTCCAACGTTTACCCGCGTTGCGGCAATCTCGTTTCCTGCTCGGTGCCGGCGGCCATGGCCTTCGCGATCGAAGAACAACGCGTGGCGCGTGGAGACCTGCTTGCCGCGGTCGTCGCCAGTGCGGGCATGTCGTTCTCGGCATACTCCTTCGTCTACTGAAGGAGTTCATGAGGATGCTCACGACACTGCCCGCCATCGTCATTCGCATGGGTCCCGGTCCTTCGTTCCGGCGACTGTTCCTTAGAAAGAGGCGGGTGAGATGAAGGACGACCGCATCGTCGCGATCTGTGCCGACGATTACGGCCTGTCCTACGGGGTGAGCATCGGCATTCTCGAGGCGCTGGACGCCGGCCGGCTGACGGCGGTTTCGGCGCTGGTGAATGGCCCACGCTGGCCCGCCATGGGGGTCGAGTTGCGCCGGCGCTGCCGGAACGCGGACGTCGGCCTGCATTTCAACCTCACGCTGGGCCGCCCGCTGGGACCGATGCCGACCTTCGCTTCGGAGGGGAGCTTTCCGCCGGTCTCGACCGTCGTCCGCCTCGCCCTGCGCCGCAAGCTTCCCTTGGTTGAGATACGCGCTGAGATCGATCGCCAGCTGGACCGCTTCGAGACGGTGATGGGCCGCGAGCCGGATTACGTCGACGGCCATCAACATGTGCATGGGCTGCCGGGCGTCCGCGACGCGTTGATCGAGGTCTTGGCGGCCCGAGGGCTCGCGGGTCGGGTTTGGCTGCGCGACGCCGCCGACGAGCTCCATCGCATCGTCCTGCGCGGCGCCCATGCGCCCAAAACGCTCGCCCTGGCGCTCGCTGTTCAGGGCCTGTCCTCGGGTTTTCGCCGCGCCGCGCTGCGTCAGGGCTTCGTGACCAATGAGGGTTTCTCCGGCCACTCGGTTTTCGATCCGGGGAAGGACTATGCACGAGCCTTCGAGACCTATCTTCGCGCGCCGGGGCGCCGCCATCTCGTCATGTGCCATCCCGGCCATGTCGACGACGAGCTCAGGGCCCAGGACTGGGTGACCGTCACCCGCGAGCAGGAACTTGCTTTTCTGCTCTCGCCGCGTCTACCGGAAATGCTGGAAGAGCGAGGATTAAGGCTCGCGCGGCTCAGCGAGGCCCGTCCGCACCCATCGCCGGGCGGCGGACGGATGAGCGAGGGGACGCCCCAATGAGCGAAGCCCTGACGCGGCTGCTCGAAGCGCAGGGGATTTCCGCATGAGCGAGGGCGCGAAACGGGCCGTCGTCATTACGGGCGCGTCGACGGGCATCGGCGAAGCCTGCGTCAGGCTGCTCGTCGAAAAGGACTTCCTGGTATTCGGCTCGGTGCGCACGGCCGCCGACGCCGAGCGTCTGAAGGCGCAGTTCGGCGAAAATTACGCGCCGCTCTTCTTCGATGTGACCGACGGCGATGCGGTCGCGCGGGCAGCCGTTGCGGTCGAGGACCGGCTTCAGGGCGAGACGCTGGCGGGGCTCGTCAACAACGCCGGAATGGCCGTGGCGGGGCCGCTGCTGCATGTGCCGGTCGAGGAGCTGCGCCGCCAGCTTGAGGTCAATGTCATCGGTCAGCTTCGGGTGACGCAGGCCTTCGCGCCGCTGCTCGGCGCCCGCGCCTATCAGGGAGAGCCGGGCCGCATCGTCAACATGAGCTCGGTGGCGGGCCGGATGGTCGGGCCGTTGATGGGACCCTACAGCGCCTCGAAATTCGCGCTCGAAGCCATGTCCGACGCGCTCCGCCGTGAATTGGCGGTCTATGGGATCGAGGTCGTGGTGATCGAGCCCGGCATGATCGCCACGCCGATCTGGGACAAGGCCGACTCGTCCGCTTTCGACGCCTTCGACCGGACGATCTACGGCCCAGCCGCGCGCCGCGTGCAGAAATGGGCGGTGGACCAGGGTCGCACCGCAGTCGGGCCAGAGCTTGTGGCCGAAGCGGTCCATCACGCGCTCGTCGGGTCGCGGCCGCCGCTGCGCGTCCTCGTGCTCGGCAGCAGCGCCTTACACTACTATGCCCAGCTGCTCATGCCGCCGCGCCTCATGGACTGGCTGATGGCCCGCCATTTCGGCTTCGATAAAATTCGGCGGCCGCTCGTATCGAGCCGCGCTGCCAAAAGACGCTGGTATCAAGCCGCGCTGCCAAAAGAGAAGTGATCCAATGGCCCTAGACCGCCCTAAGATCCTTATCGCCACGTTTGGCACGCTTGGTGATGTGAATCCGTTTATTGGGCTAGGGCGCGCCCTGCAGCGGCAAGGGTGCGTCCCTGTCATCGCCACGTCGGAAGAATATCGAGATCTGGTGCAGAGCGAAGGGCTAGACTTCCGGCCTATGCGACCGGATCTCGGAGAAATTTCATCCCGGCTCAATATGCAGAAGGGCGAGATCGCGACCAAAATGTCGCGGAATAAGAGATTTCTATTTGATCAGGTTATGTTTCCGCATCTTCGCGACGCATATTCGGACGTCATGGAACTGACAAAGGATGTTGATGGAGTAGTGACGCATTGCTTAGCGTTCGGCGCTAAGGCCGCTGCGGAACAGCGGAATCTTCCTCTCTTCAACGTATTTCTTTCGCCCATGCTGCTGTTTTCTCCGGACAATCCTCCGTTAGGGACGCCGGCGCCGTTCATTATATCTCCGTCGCCGCTCGCCGTCGGATACAACGGACTCCTGCTCAAAACGCTCGAAGCGGGGTTAACTCTTATGGCTTCGCCGCTCGCGCGATTCAGAGATGAACTGGGTTTGCCTCGCGTGCGCGGTTTTGAGCTTTTGGTGGGCGCTCCGGGCGCAGCGGCGACGATCGGGTTGTTCAGCTCACTCCTGATGCCGCCGGTTTCCAAGCGGACAAGATCGGAAATCGTTGTTGGACATAGTTTCCACGATGGGCGCAACACGCCAGCGGGCGCGTCCGACCCGGGGGGGCTTCCGTCTGACTTAATAGAATTTTTGGACTCAGGGTCCGAACCTATCGTCTTCACGCTTGGGAGCCTCGTCGCGATCGATCGGATAGATTATTTTCGATACTGCGCCATCGCAGCTCGGTCCCTCAACAGGCGCGCTATTCTTTTGGCGGATAGCGCCGATGTGAACAAATTGCGCCAAGAGATGTCTTCCGAGATTTCCGTGCACGGCTACGTCCCGCATTCGCTGCTGTTTCCCAGATGTTGCGCTGTGGTTCATCACGGCGGAATGGGATCTGTGGGGCAGGCGCTTCGCGCCGGCAAGCCACAACTTGTAACCCCCTTTTGTAACGACCAATTCGATATCGCTGAGCGCCTGAGGCGACTTGGCGTTGCGCGTACGCTGAAGGCTAAAGACGTCTCCGTCGATCAACTGGCGCAGAATATTGAATGGCTCTTGTCATCGGCTAGTTATGCTTACCGTGCGAGGGCGGTCGCTGATGAAATCGCATTAAACGATGGCGCGGAGTCCGCCGCAGCGTTAATATCGCAAAGGCTCAGGCGTCCAGGACGAGAAATAAGCGGTTGCGTTGTCGAAGGTGAGCCTGGAACAGAGCGCGTCTGAGGGTTGCGGCGGCAATGTCTAAATCCCGATAACGGCATGGCGGCGGGTGAAATGAACCACGAATTTCGTTTCGGAGTGTCGGATGCCGCGGCTCTGCATCGGGCGGAACGTTTGCTGCGAAATCGCATTTCCCTGCGATTGATCGTCCAAATCATTCTAGTCGCAGCGTTGACCATCGGCCTGCCGCTTTTCGTCTGGGCGTATTTCGTGGGCGCCGACGACGCGCCCGCCAAACCGATAAAGGAGACGGCGTGGGCTCCCGCGGCCCTCGGCGTTGGCGCGCTGGGCTGGATCGAACCGCGCTCGCGACTCATCCGAGTCTCAAACGAGGCGGCCGCGACCGGCGGCGTGGTCGGCGAAATACTGGTGCGGGAAGGCCAGGCGATCAAGGCGGGGACCCGGATCGCGGTGCTCTCCGACTGGCGTCGTCGCCGAGCGGAAGTGGCGCTCGCCGCGGCGGAAATTAGCGCCGCTAAGGCGCGTCGCCTTGCTGCCGAGGCCGAACTCGAGAGCGCCCAGCGGGACGCCGAGCGCAAGAAGAGCCTGTACAAATCCGGCTCCGCCACGCTTTCCGTGGTTGATGGCGTCGAGTTGCGCCTGAAAAAGGCCAAGGCGGATGTCGACGTCGCGACCGCGAGCGTACTGCAGAGCGAGGCCAATCTGGAACTCAAGGAGGCGCAGCTGTCGCAGGCGGTGTCGACCGCGACGATCGACGGCGTGGTCATCAAGATCAATGCGCGCCCCGGCGAGCGCATCGGTCCCAACGGTGTGGCCGACATTGCAAATCTCAACGAGCTGGACGTTGTAGCCGAAGTTTACGAGACCGACATTCCACGGATCAGAGTCGGCCAGAAGGCGATTGTGAAGCTTCCAGAGGTCAGCGCGCCGTACCAGGCAAAGGTACGCGAGATCGCTTTTCTCGTGCGCAAAAATCGGGTCAACGACACTGATCCGCTCGCAGATCGGGACAATAAGATCGTTGAGGTGCGATTGACATTAGAGCGCCCGGGGATCGAACAGCTTCGGCACCAGCTCTTCCGTCAGGTTCAGGTGCAAATAGAACGGTGAGCGGTTTACCCCCGGCGCTCTTCGCCGCTCGATTAGCGTGGCGCCAGCTCATATACGACAAGCCCAAACTGCTTGCCGCCACTTTGGGCGTGTTGTTCGCCTGCGTCCTCGTATTCATGCAACTTGGCTTTCGAGATTCGCTTTACACCAGCGCGTCTTCCGCGCCCCTGAAAATGCAGGGCCAGCTGTTTCTGCTGCACAAGCAGACGGAAGCCCTCTGGCGCCCGGTCTCCTTCGAACGAAGCATCCTGATGCGCGCCTTGGGCCTTCCGACGGTGCGGCGAGTCGTGCCCCTCTACATGTCGCTCGGACAATTCAAGAATATGGATACCCACATCCAGCGGACGCTGATGATTTATGGGTACGATCCCACGGCCGAGCTTATTCATATCGACGAATTTACGACTTTCAGGCCCGAGCTGCAGCGGCAGGATACGGCGCTATTCGACGTGACCTCCCGCCCGGAGTTTGGTCCGATAAAAGAGTTGATCGCCTCCGGGCGCGACATCACCGAAATAAACGGTCGCAAGGTAAAGCTCGTCGGCACCTTCCATATGGGCACCACTTTCGCCGCCGACGGCAATGTCGTGATGAGCGATCTCAACTTTCATCGCGTTTTTCCAACGCGATCCCTTGATCAGATTGATATCGGCTTCGTCCTGCTGGCGCCGGGCGCCGACATCGCCGCGACGCAAGCCGCGCTCGTGCGACTCGTCGGGCAGGAGGTGCAGGTATTGACCTATGAAGAGCTCGTCCGCTTCGAGCAAGCCTACTGGGAAAATTCCGCGCCGCTTGGCTTCATTTTCGGGTTCGGCACGCTCATGGGCCTGATCGTTGGCATGGTGATCGTCTATCAGATCTTGTTCACGGATATTGGAAACAACATTCCACAATACGCCACTCTGGTAGCTATGGGATACAGCCAATCTTATCTCCGAAACATTGTCTTTGCTTCCTCCATATATCTGGCGGTATTCGGGTTTCTGCCGGGCATGGCGCTGTCCACGCTGCTTTATCAAGTGGCGGAACGCTCTATTTTCATCCCGTTTCCTATGACCATCGGGCGCATCGCTAGCGTCTTCTTTTTTATCCTGACAATGTGCGTGCTAGCTGGCTTACTGGCGATACGCAAATTGAAATCGACGGATCCGGCCGACATGTTCTCATGAGCATGATCGACGTGAAAGGTTTGAATTTCGCCTTTGGACAAGGCGAGTTGCGTCGTCAGGTCCTGACGAACATTCATCTTTCCATCGAAACCGGCGAAATTGTCATTCTAACCGGTCCCTCGGGCTCCGGAAAAACGACGCTGTTGACCATCCTGGGAGGACTGAGGCTCGCGACCTCCGGAAGCGTCGTCGTACTCGGCGAACAACTGGTGCGCAGCGAAACCAGCACGCGGATCGCGGTGCGGCGGCAGACAGGGTATATTTTTCAGCAGCACAATCTCTTCCTCTCGCTGACCGCCACAGAAAACGTCTGCATGGCGCTTGAGCTGCATGATTTCTTTTCTGAAAAGGAACGGGTCGGGCTCGCGCGTCAAATTTTGACTCAGGTCGGACTAGAGGAGCGTCTGGAGTATCGGCCCCAGCAGCTTTCTGGCGGACAGCGCCAGCGCGTTTCGATCGCCCGCGCCTTGGTTTCCAGACCGAAGATCGTGCTCGCAGATGAGCCAACCGCGTCTCTCGATAAGAATAGCGGCCATGAGGCAGTCGAGATATTAAGAAATCTCGCCAAGCAGAATGGAACGACGATTTTGATCGTCACCCATGATTATAGAATACTCGATATTGCGGATCGCATTATTAATCTCGAGGATGGGGTCATCAAATAGCAATTGAATTCACGCTAAGCGTAGCCAATTTGCTCGGCTACTGCCCCAATTTGCATGAGAGGCCCGCTAAATGGCTGCCGTCACTACGACGTCGCCGACCGCCACGCCGCAGTCGACGATCTCAACGCGCTCAAGGACTTGTCCCACACGCATTTTCCGGCGAGAGGCGATGCGCCTTTTAAGCCTCGCCCTTCGCGAGCAGATCCCCGTACGCGGCTTGGTCGATGACGCCGCCGGCGGCTGCAACACGCTCTCGATCAAAAGATGGAAGCGCCTCTTGAACGATGTCGATCCGCTTCCATCCCGGCAGCGGCGCTTCATCTCCTTCGGCGGGAACATATTTGGACTCGGCGATTTTCTGGTAGCGATGAATGTATCGAGGACAATTCACCCACACGCTCTCGACTTCGACGCCGACGACAAATAGCGCGCCAGGGTAGGAAGCGAGGAGCGACGCTTCGCGCATGAGTCTTGCCTCGCCTTGCACACGAAGCCGATTAGGCGTGACGAAATCGATGAAAAGCAGGCCAACCTTGCTCGTTTCCGCCAGATTTCCGGCGGAGTAAAACATGCCGTTGCCGTCGAACCACGGGAAAATGAGCGAGCTTTGACCGACGACGCGAACGAAGCCCGGAGCGCCGCCCTTATAGGAGACCGTCGGCCGGCCGGCGGGATCGAGCGTCGAAAGAAAGAACATGTCGCGAGACTGGATGAATTCGATCTCATGGGGAGCAAATTCGGCGTGCATGACGCCGCCCTCCATTAAATCGGCGAGGCGGCGCGTATCGAATTCGTCTTGAAGCTTGCGGTGCTCGGCGCCGTAGAATTTTGACATCGATCTCTCTCCAATCGTTTGTCGAACGCGAGGAATTTTTTCAGGTCACGGATGCCACGCCACAGACGAGCGCGGCGTCAATGGTCAAGAGCCGCCGGATCGTGACAAGGGGATAAATACCTTGCCTCGCTCAGGAAAATTGCCCGAGGTGACTGCTCAGTCAGACGAACCGATGTTTGCTGCAACGCCGTTGAGCAAAGCAGTCGCCTCATCCGGCAGAGCGAGTTCGGTCGCTGAGAGATTCTCCCGCAGATGCGCGACCGACGTCGTACCGGGAATCGGCAGGATATTGGGCGCGCGACGAAGCAGCCAGGCGAGAGCGACCTGCATGGGCGTGGCGTCGAGGCTCCGCGCAACATCGGATAAGGTCGAGGATTGCAGCGGAGCGAACCCGCCAAGCGGAAAAAAGGGCACATAGGCGACGCCGCCGCCGGCGAGTTCATCGATGAGAGCGTCATCGACCCGGTGCGCGAGGTTATAGTGGTTCTGCACGCAGACAATTTTGCAGATCTCACAACCTTCCGCGATCTGTGTGGGCGTGACGTTGCTGAGGCCGATGTGACGTATAAGCCCTTGCCGCTGAAGCTCCGCGAGCGTGGTGAGCGGCGCTTCTATCGAACCTTCCGCCGGGCCGTGAACGCTGAACATGACGCGCAGATTGACCACATGGAGCGCGTCGAGACCCAGATTACGAAGATTGTCATGCACAGCTTGCGCGAGTTCTTCGCGCGAGAAGGCTGGCAGCCATGAGCCGTCTGCGCCGCGCCGCGCGCCGATCTTGGTGGCGATGACAAGGTCATCCGGATAGGGGTGAAGCGCCTCGCGGATCAGCCGGTTGGTGACATGCGGGCCGTAGAAGTCGCTGGTGTCGATATGGTTTACCCCGGCTCCCACCGCTTCGCGCAACACTGCCAGCGCCGCGTCACGATCCTTCGGCGGACCAAAGGCGCCCGGTCCCGCGAGATGCATCGCGCCGTAGCCAAGCCGTTTCACGGTGCGGTCGCCGAAGGTGAATGTGCTGGTCATCACCTTGATCCTTGTTTCATGCCACTCACGCAAATATATGAAGAATCCTTCGCTTTCTGAATTCGCATTCCATGAACGCCGTCGCAACGACCCTAAAGCCCAGAAAAACCCCGGTTCAGGTCCGCTCCGCCGCGACCATCGAAACGCTGCGCGTTGCGGCGATTCAGGTTTTGACCCGTGAGGGCCTGAGCCGCTGCACGACGACTCGTATCGCCGAGCGTGCAGGCATATCCGTCGGAAGCCTCTATCAATATTATCCTAACCGCGATGCGCTGCTTGCCGGCGTCCTCGAAAAGCATCTGGAGGGCATTGCCGGCGCGGTCGAGCGCGCCTGCCATGAACATCGAGGCCAACAACTTTCGCAGATGGCTTCAGCCTTCGTCGTCGCCTTCCTGGCTGCGAAGCTGCGCGACCCCGAGGAAGCGAAGGCGCTCTACGCCGTTGCCGAAGAGCGAGGCGGCGCTGTGCTGGCCGCTCGGATGCGCTCGCGTATAGAGGCGGCTGTCGCCGCCATGCTGGCGAGCGCGCCGGACGCCCGATCCGACGATCCCGCCATGGTTGCCAAGATCGCGCTTGGCGCCTTGGTCGGGCCGGTCCAAACCTTGCTCAAAGAGCATTCGCCGGCCCAATTCAAAGCGGGCCTCGAAAAGGAGCTCGTCCTGCTTGTGACGGCGTATCTCCAAGCCCATCAGTTCAAGCCCGAGCGCCCCCGCACGCCGGCGGCGATCGTTGCGTCGTAGGCTGTCGAACAGAACTGCAATAAAAGTCGTGCGATGGCTTCGTGCGCGCCCATATGTCGATAAGGCGACGACAGCATCCGGTTTGATCATGTCGAGTGGCGCGACCTCTCCGCGGCGAACGCGGCGTCGGAGACTTTTTCCAGGCAGATCTCGCTGAGGCCGCACGTTTGAAAGAGAAGATCGACGCGGTTCGGCCGAACGGCAGGCGCGGCATCGAACATGCCGTCGGCATCGCCGTCCACCCCCCAACGCCGCAAGGAGGACACGATCATATCCCTACCCTGCGTGATGCAATCGAGGCGCGCCGTATTGTCGACATGAGATACAGAACGCTCGACGAGACGCGTGGGCGGAGAATTGTCCGCCGCTTGCGCCTTGAGTTTTGGTGGCGGGCATGGACGCTTACAGCGTGGCGCGAACTCCGATCCGATTTTCGTGTGTTCCGCGTGGAGCGGATCGAGAACCTCGAGGTGACCGATCGCGGCTTTCGCGACGAGCGTGGCAAGTCGTACAAAGATTATCTTGATGCAGCGGAGACGCCGTGTTGAGCCTGCGCATCGAAGAGATGAGAAATCTAGGACCCGCCACGGCGAAAATGCTGGCCGAAGTCGGCGTCCACCGCGAGGGCGATCTTCGCCGCATCGGCGCGGTCGACGCCTATCATCGGCTCAAATTCCGATTTGGTCGTCAGGTCACGATCATCGCGCTCTACGCGATGGAGGCAGCTCTTCGCGGCTGTGATTGGCGCTCGCTCGATCCCGAGACAAAGGAACGCTTGCGCCGCGCGGCGAAGAACTAGGCGATCATCATCGCGCTCCTTCATGGTCCAAACATAATGGCGGCGGGTGCGCTGAGGGCGCGCGCGCTGCGGCGGCGGCCCCGCTCCAGATTGAGATCCAGGCGCGCGACGGCGTCGATCGCGAGGCGCTGCGCTTGGCTGGCGGCGCCGCCGGTCGCTGAGGCGAAGGAGGCGGTAGCCAATGGGAGCGAACCGCGAGCTCGCCGCGCGCTCGGCGCGCGCATTGCGAATGCGCCGCAGATGAGCTCTGCAGCGAAATCGTCTCCCCATGCCGCGATCTTGACGCGACCGGAGACGACGTCCGCCAACGGCGTGACAGTCTTGGCATGACTTAGCGTGACCGAATCGGAGTTGGTCCGGCCGTTTAACGGAGCGTTCTCCGCCGCTTTCGAGAGGGGGCTTCTCCTTCATAAACTTTCTTCGCCTCGTCTCGCACGAGCGCGCAGAACCATTTTACTAAAGGGTCCATGGCCCGAACCTGGGAGGAAACAAGGGTCATCGGCAGTGAGGTATTCTGGAAAGGTGGTTTGAGCAAAACGAGTCCGAAGTGATCCGCGAAGCGGCGCGCAAATGTGGCCGAGAGAGTCGTCACCATATCCGTCGCCGCGACGCAGGCGAGCGCGGTCGTAAAATGGGGGGCGATGAAGGCCATGCGGCGGGACACGCCTGACGCCGCGAGCATGGCGTCGATCTCGGACGCGCCATCGCCGAGCAGCGCGACGCCAACATGATCGAAGCGACCGTAATCTTCGAGTTTCCACCGGCGCTTCGCCGCCCGATGACCTCGGCGCAGAACGAGCGCAAGCTCATCGCAGGCGACCGTCTCGCTCACGGCCCCTGGCGGGAGAGGCGTGGTCGCCAAGGCGAAGGCGAGATCGAGCGCGCCGCTCTCCAATCGCCTAAGAACGTCGCCGCCATAGGGTTCGAAGCGAAGATCGACCAGCGGCGCCTCACGCGACAGACGGCTCATGATTGGCGGTCCGAGCAAAATCGACTGAACGTCGGCCGCCGCGACGCGCAAGACTCGGCGTTCTTTCGCGGGGTCGAATGGCGTCGGCGCAAAGACCGGCTTGAGACCATCGAGCGCAGCGACGACCTGCGGCGCCAGCGTTTGCGCCTTCGGAGTCAACGCAAAGCCTTCGCGCGTGCGAACGAGGAGTGGATCCCCAAGCAGGTCCCGCAACCGCGCGAGCGCGCGACTCATGGCCGGCTGGCTCAGCCCGACGTCCTCGGCGGCGCGCGTGACATTGCGCCGCCGCAGCAAGGCGCCGAGCGGCGGCAAGAGATTGAGATCAACGCCAGCTAAATGCGTTTCATGCATAGTAGCTATCATAACAATGCATTTTCTATATACAACGGGCCGCGATATGCTCATGCGCAGAAGGCGACCTCGCCCGCATGAGGGTTGGAGAGGCCGTTCGCAATCTTAACGAGACTCGAAGCAGAGGCAGATGAGCTCTGATGTTACGGTCTTCGGCTTCGGCCCAGTGGGACGGGAGACGACGCGGCGGCTTCTCGCGCAAGGCGTCTCCGTTCGCGTCGCGCAGCGCCACGGGCCAAAGGATTTACCTCAAGGCGCGCGTTTCATCGCTTGCGACGTCCTGGACGCTGAGGCTGTCCGTCGGACAACTGAGGGTGCGCAGCAAATCGCCGTAGCGGTTGGATTTCCCTATGCGGGCGACGTCTGGCGCGTCGCCTGGCCGCGCGCAATGACGAATTTTGTTAGCGCCTGCGCGGCGACGCACGCCCGCATGGTGTTTGTCGATAATCTTTACATGTATGGTCCGCAAAACGCGCCCTTACGCGAGGACATGCCCCTTGTTCCTTTTGGCGTGAAGCCGGCCGTTCGCGTCGAGGCGACCCGTATCTGGATGGCGGCGGCGGAAGCTGGACGAATCCGGGCGACGGCTCTACGCGCCTCAGATTTTTATGGACCCGGCGTCACCTTATCTCATTTGGGCGCGAACGCCTTCGGCGCAATCGCCAAAAGCAAGCGCGCCTTTTTGCTCGCGCCGCCAGACGCGCTGCACGACTTTGCTTATGTTCCCGACGTCGCGCGTGGGGTCGTCACACTGCTCGACGCGCCAGACGACGCGTACGGCCACGCTTGGCACCTCCCCTGCGCGCCGACGCGCACGCCGCGTGAAATCCTAACTCTTGGCGCCCAGGCGCTCGATCGCGCACCACGTATTTTTGCCTTGCCGCTTGCATCCTTTCCGGTCCTTGGGCTGGGCCTCCCTCTATTGCGGGAAATGACTGAGATGCGGTTTCTTTGGGATCGCCCCTATCGTGTCGATGCGCAAAAGTTTTCGTCGCGCTTTTGGTCGGACCCGACGCCGCTCGAGGTGGGAGCCACAGCAACAGTTCGATCTTTCGTCGACGGCGTTTAGAGGAAGCCATGCGCATATTGGGGATTTCCGGCAGTTTACGAACTGCATCCTCGAACAGTGGGGCCCTAAGAGCGATGGCTTTGCTCGCGCCTCCTTTCGTCGACTTTGTGCTCTACGACGGGCTTGCAAGCCTGCCGCATTTCAATCCCGATCTCGATCGCGCCACAGCAATCATGAGCCGCCCCATGCGTCCGCGAACAGTTAGCGTCCTTGGGGACCCTTGAGTTCGACAACATTTCGCTCGGGGTCCGTGACATAGATAGAAGGTCCGTCGCCTTCGGCGCCGTAACGGAAGCGGGTCGGGCCGGCTTCGATGCCGTTGGCTTCAAGATGTCTGCGGATGCCGGGCTCATCAAAGGGATCTACACGGAAACAGAAGTGATCTAGGTTCCGCCCGCCCTTCCCCGGAACCTCGCCTCCGGCGCTGCCGAGTTCGCCATCGACCGGCACAAGATCGAGAAGCGACCGGCCCGCTCTCAGCTGTATTAGGCCAATCGCCTCTTGTCGCCGCTCAATTGTGCATCCCAAAACATCGCAATAGAACTTCAACATCGCGTCAAGGTTCACGACGCGAAGCACGAGATGGTCAATTTCTCGGATGCGGATCATGACAACTGCTCCTCAAGCGACGATTAATCTGCACGACTGCTGAAGTCCTCCTTCGCCGCGACCAGGCCAATCAACGCCGGTGGAAATCCTACGTTCCGTTCGTCCCGCTTGGCGGCTGCCGGCCTGTGTCGATCGCCCGACATTTTGGTTGTCGTCGGCGCATTGTCGATCGAGCATTTTCGCGACAATCTCAAGGCGACGGTTTTGGAACTCTCCCCAGACAGCATTGCGAAGCTCGACAAAGTTGCCGCGGCGCCGGACTTCCAAGAATGATGAAATGGCGCGACGGCGGCTCAACGCGGTAGCGATTGCTGCGGAGGCGCTCTGGCCTCCAGGCCAGGCTCCCCGTGACAGATCAATGGCCGCCGGGCCTATCATGTTAGCAATGAACGATCGGATGGGCGCCTCGACGACGATGGCGCGAACGCAATCCGCAGCTCTGATGGCGATGCTAAGGAACGCGGCGATCGCAATCGGACGCCGGTCACGAGCCTGCAACGGCCGCCGCAAGCCGCGAGCTAATCGCCGCTGCCCAAAAGGCGGACGCCAAACAGGACCCACATCGCGAGCAGCGTCATCGCCCCGGCGGCAAACAGCAAGAATCTTGCGCGCAGCTGGTTCGATGTCACGTGAACATAGGCATGGGCAAGACGCAGGATCACGAATTGCCACTCGAGAAATCGGAAGCCCGCGGGTTGCGCGCCGGTTACGATGACGAGGCACACGAGCGCATAAAATAGGAGGGGAAGCTCAAACTGGTTGTGATAGGCGCGATCAATCTGAGTCAGACGATGCGGCCATGCGGGCTGGCCCAGCGCAATATCCGAAATTCTCACCTCCCGATTTCGGAGGCTCAAATAGCGCGATCCTCCCAACCAGAACAGCAATGTGAAGGTCAATGAGACAAGCACAAAAACGGGCGTCAGAAGCGCCGTCATATCAAAAGCGTCCCCCAAGAAAGTTGCGCTGAAGCCAGCGGAACGCCGACGGCGGATGATCCATTCCGGAGCCTCGTAGCCCGCCTGCGCCGGGACTGCGGATGCCCGAAGGATCATGCGCCTTTCGCCGAATTTCGCTGGGCCGATTTCCTACGCGTCCATATCAAACTCGATTTACATCGAAGTGAACCTGCCCTCACGATCAAAGCAGCCAAAAGGCTGATTCGCGACGCGTGGTGCAAAGACCCATGCGCTGAATGCCGCTGCACGGAAGAAGCGGTTTCATAGGAGTCGCGGTGGATAAGGTCGATCTTGAGCGTGTGGGACGGGGAGTGCGTCTCGGATCACCACCCGCGCTCCACCGATTTAAGCGCTCGCCTTCGGCTTGCGCCCGCGCTTTGCCGGAGGAGCAGCCTTGTCGCGCGATTGACCGAGCCCCATGCTCTTCGCCAGATCCGAGCGCCGCGCCGCATAGTTCGCCGCGACCATGGGATAGTCGGCGGGCAAGCCCCACTTGGCGCGATACTCCTCTGGCGTCATCCCCAGCGTCGCGAGATGCCGCTTGAGCGATTTGAACCGCTTCCCGTCATCCAGACAGATCAGATGGTCCGCCGTAACCGACTTGCGGATGGAGACGGCAGGCGTGGGCTGCTCTGCTGGCGAAGCTATCGTCGCCGGCGCGCCCGTCGCGAGGCGGCGCAACGTCGCGTCCACGGACAAAATCAGAGCGGGAAGCTCCGATACGGGAAGCGAATTGCGAGAGACGAAGGCCGCCACGATTTCGGCGGCGAGCTCGGTCGTATTCGGCTGATCTGTATTTGATGTCACGGAAATTCCTCGAAGCGGTCGTACGTGCCCCCTCGATACGCCGACATTGCTTCCGCGTCGATAGGCGCCGTTCTACTTGCGCCGCGAATAACGCGGCTCCAATCTCTGGGCGAAGAGGGTTTCTGATCGTCGCGCCCCAAGGCCCACTCCTAAAAAAACCAAAGAGCTAAGGGCGCAGCAGCCTGTGCCCTCCTTTAGAATTCACTCTTGCGAGCCCGTCTGAATACCGCCAACCAGGCCTCAAGCGTGTCACCCGGAGGAGCTAAGTCCTCGGGGTGCTTTGCATTGGCTAAAGAAGAGAGATCACTTACCGGCGATAGCGCCTTCCACTAGCCTGCCCGTCAGCCCGGCAACCGCCATATGGGCCACGGTGTCCGTAAACGCCACATCCCCCATAAACTTTCTCGATCGGAGCCTGAACCGCATTATTCACCGAGGCCGCCGGCATCGCGTTCGATGCTGTAGGCGCGAAAGCAAAACCAAGACCAAGTGTAGCCGCGGTCACCAAAATCCGAAAGTGTGCCATAATTTCTCCTGTAGTTATCGGCGACACGCTATCTCCTAATTCGCAATTGCGCCACGCGTTTCGTGCGCTCTCAGCCCGAATTCGGGCTCGAACTGGTCCGGAGAGAGCTGGGACGGCATGGAGACGGCCCGGACGCCCGGCGGAAGGCCAGCGGCCCGCGCCGATCAGCCTTTAAGCTGCAAGCGTCGCGCCGCCATCGACGACAAGATCCTGAAGCGTGATGTGGCTGGCGAGATCCGACGCAAGAAACACGACGGCGCTTGCGATCTCATCTGGGGTGGCGATTTTTCCCAGAGGAATTCCCAATTTGAAAGCCCCAAGGTCTCCGGCGATCACTTGCTTCTCTGCGTCTGCCGAACGCCACATGGACCGCTGCATGGCGGTGTCCGTGGAGCCAGGGGAGACGAGATTGCACCTCACGCCATAAGGCGCGAGCTCCAAGCCCACGCAGTGGGTCAGACTGGTCAGCGCCGCCTTCGAGGCGCAATAGGCGCTCATCAGCATGCGCGGCGTATGCGCGGCGTTGGAGCCAACGCTGACGATCGCGCCCGAGCGCTGCCGTTTGAACTGCGGAATGGTCTGCTGAAACAGGTGGAAAGGGCCGGACGCGTTGGCGTTCATACACGCGGACCAATCATCAAAGCTCAGCTCTTCCGTCAAACCAAGACGCAGCACGCCCGCGGCGCTTACCAGCACATCCAGTCTTGGACATTCCTCCAGCAAGGCTCGGCAGGTTTTTTGCACCTGATCGCGCTCGCTGACGTCGAGGCGAACGGTCGCGAAAGGATAGCTCGAGGCCGCAAACGTCTTGTCCAGCCCGACAACGTCGCCGCCGAGCGCCGCGAATTGGGCGGCCGTCGCATAGCCAATTCCCTGGCCGGCGCCCGTGACCCAGATCCGCTTTCCTGAAAAATCCATGCGCAACCGCCGAGATGTCACGCGGAGACGACCGCGGCGAGCCGGCGATCGATGATGTCCCACCAGCCATTCAAGGTCGGCTTTTTCGCCAGCTCGTCAAAACCCACATCTATGCCGAGCTTTCGCCATTCCGTGACCAGCATCATGACCCGCACCGAGTCGAGGCCGTAATCGATAAGATTTTCATCGGGGTCGAACTCTGATTCTTCGACATCGAGCGCCGACAAGAGCTGTTTCTTGAGGCCTTCTCTGGTCAGCGGAGCTGAATGTGCGTTTTTTCGCGCGGCGAGCACATCGTCGACGCCGACGACCATGCCGCAGCGTCCCGCGACATAGTTCAGAGTCATGAGATGATCTTCGAGCGAAAAATCGCCGATGGCGTCGGCGATCATGAAAGGCTTGATGTCATGCATGAACGCGTCGAGCGCCGTCGTCAGACAACCGATGTGGCCGTAGACGCCGCAGATCGCCAGTTGATCTCTGCCCATCTCCTTCATCATCTCGGCCAATCGCGAGCGCTTGAATGCGCTGTAACGCCACTTCGTCAGCACCGTATCCCCTGCGTCCGGCAATAGAGGCTGAACAATGTTGCGTCGGTGCGGTTGGGCGTTCAGACCAGATCCCCACATATCATTCAGCAAGCCGCGATCTTCGTCGCTCTGTTCGATGGGCTGCGCGGTATAGATCACCGGGGCGCCGTGGGCCCTGAAAAAGGCGCGCAGCCTTCGAATATTCGAAATGAGCTGATCGACCAGCGGATTTTCCTCGCCGTAGAAACCGACGAAATAGTCTTGCATGTCGTGAATCAGCAGCGCCGCGCGCTCGGGCGCAAAACTCCAATTGACTTTGTTTATTCGGAAGGAGTCCGGGCCGGGCATTGCGTAGGATGCAAGGGATTGTATGGCCATGGTCAATTCCTGTTTGCTTTTAGACGTTGAGCTTTGCCTGGATGTCGTCGCGCAGCGTTTGCTTGTCGATCTTACCGAAGGCGGTAAGCGGCATCTGATCGATGAATTCAAAACGATCTGGGAGCTTGAATTCAGCGACACCCTGGCTGCGGAGATGCTTTCGCAACGCGATAGGACGTAGCGCGACGTCGCTCGCGACAATGTAAGCGCAGCTTCTCTCTCCCATCAGCGAGTCGGGCATGGAAATGAGCGCCGCGTGCACGACCGCCCCGTGCTGCAGCAACAAATTTTCGATCTCTTCGGCAGGAATCTTCTCGCCGCCGCGGTTGATCTGATCCTTCTTGCGGCCCACGACTCTCACATATCCGTCCGCCGTCATCTCGACGAGATCGCCCGTGTGATAGAATCCGTCTTCATCGAAGGCGCGAGCGTTATGTTCTGGGGAGCGATAATAGCCCCGGATCGTGTAGGGACCGCGAGCCAGCAGCTCTCCCACTTCGCCTGCGGCGACCTCATCGCCATCTGCATCGACGACTTTCAGCTCATCATCGAGACTCATTGGCCGCCCTTGAGTCGTAAAAATGCGTTCGGGATCGTCGTCAAGACCCGTGTAGTTCACCAAGCCTTCCGCCATGCCAAAAACCTGCTGCAGCCGACAGCCGAAGGTCGCGACAATTCGGCGGGCGACCGTCTCGCTGAGACGCGCGCCGCCGACCTGCATCACCGAGAGATATGGAGCTTCGAGAGAGTCGTTGGCGGCGGCGTCAAGCCATAGCGAAGCAATCGTCGGCACGATGGCCGTGAAGTTCACCTCGTGACGGCGAATGAGATCGAAGCAGAGATCCGCGCTCGGATTTCGCGCCATCACCACCGTTCCTCCAGCGTGAAAGACGCCGAGCGCGCCGGGCGAACTCAGTGGAAAATTATGGGGTGCTGGAAGCGCGCACAGATAGCGGCTCTCGGATGTGAGGCGGCAGATTTCCGCGCTTCGCCGCACGCTGTAGTAATAATCGTCATGGGTGCGCGGAATGAGCTTGGGAACGCCGGTGCTGCCGCCCGACAACTGGAAAAACGCCACCTGATCGGCCGCAGAAGGGCGCGGTTCGTCCGCCGCGCCGTCTAAGTCACATTCCCACAACGACTCAAGATTTTCAGCATACCCAAGTCGTCCGTGGATGGCGATGACGCTCAATGTCGGCGCGAAGCTCCGTAAGCCTGTGACATAGACGTCATCAGCAAAGAGATGATGTTCGGCGGACGCGATGAGAAGCTTGGGTTGAAGCTGCTGCGCATAGGCGGTCATCTCCAGCCTGTCGTGGCTGAATAGCGCGTTGACCGGCGCCACTCCCATTCTGAGCAGCGCAAAAAAGACGATGTAAAACTCGGCGATGTTGGGGAGTTGCACCAGCGCCGTATCGCCCTGCGCGATTCCGCGCCGTGCGAGGCTCGACGCCAGCCGCGACGAATTGGCGTCGAGCTCCGCGTAAGTAAACGAGCGATCGCCGCAAATCAGCGCGACGCCGTCGGGACGATGTCGGCATGCATATCGCAAAATTTCCGTCAGCGTCTCGCTGCGCCAATAGCCTTTGTCGCGATATCTGCGGGCAAAGGCTTTGGGCCAGGGCGTGAACTCTATAGGCATGCGGGGCGCTCCCCGGTTTCTATTCCGAAGGCGCGCAGCATCGTGCCTAGCTTGGCTTCAGTTTCCGCCCATTCCGATTCCGGATCAGAAGCTTCGACGATGCCGGCGCCGGCAAAGAGTCGAATGGCTTTGTCGCGAACCGTTCCGCACCTTATCGCCACCGCCCACTCGCCATCGCCCGCTGAATCGCACCATCCGACGGCGCCGCTGAAAACCCCGCGGTCGAATGGCTCCAGAGCGCTAATCAGCGACCGCGACTCAGCGGTTGGATAGCCGCAGACCGCAGGCGTCGGATGCAGACGGCAGGCAAGCTGAAGCGCCGACGTGTGGTGGTTCGCCAGCTCGCCGGTGATCAATGTCGAGAGATGCCACATCGTCGACGTGTTCATGAGCGCTGGCTCAGTGGGCGTCGTTAGAGCTTTGCATACGGGCTCCAGCGCTTCCTGTATTTCATCCACGACGAGCCTGTGCTCGAAATTGTCCTTGTTCGACTGCAACAGCTTGCGGCTCGCCAGTCGATCCTCTTCCGGGTCCGATCTGCGTTTGGCCGAACCGGCCAAGGGATTAGAGCGAATGGCGGCTCCGTCCTTTCGGATCAGGAGCTCTGGACTTGCGCCAAGCAATATCGCGCCATCGCCCAAAGGCGCCTTGAAATGATAGCCGCTGGGATTTTGCTTCACCAAGGCGTTCAAGATCGCTGCGACGTCGACCGGTTGCGCGAGTTCGATTTCGAGGATGCGGGATAGAACCGCTTTCGACATTTTCCCGGCGCGAAAGCTTGTGATCGCGCGCGTGACGGCGTCTTTGAATGCGTCCTTGTCGGGGAGGCTGCGCATGCCGAGCACCGTGGGCGCGCGCTCCGAGCGTCGCTCTTCGACCATCAGCGACTCTCTCGCGAAAGCCGTATAGCTCATTGGCACGAACAAGGAGCAGGGCTGCCGAGCGTCGAAGGGAATGGCGCCCGCGACGATGGGATTCGCTTGTCCAGCCTGCCGCGCCCGATTGATTGCGCTCTGCACGGCCGTCTGCAGGAAACTATCCGAATGCGCCGCGCCGCACGCCGAAAGACAAATTCTCTCGGCGATGCCGAACGCTTTGATGCTGCGGTGCGGCGAGGTGAATAAGAAGGTGGGATTCGCTTCAATGCTTGAATGTGATGGAGGAAGACTAACCGCATTCATTGTCGCACCTCTTTTGCTATCGAATTTCTTCATCAAAGGCGTTACATGCGCGGCCTGCGCATCAAGCCTTCTTGCTCTTCAAGAGTTGAAGCTGCGGCCGTTCGCTCTTGTCGGCGGCGGTCGAAGGCAAATCCTCGCTTTTCTTTAACGAGGCGAAACGAAGCGAACGAAATCCGATCGCCATCGCCCCGCTTGAAAGAAGCGCGACAAGGCTAAAAATGAGAATGGTTGACGTCAGCGGAAAACCGCGAGTCAGGCCTCCAAGCGCAAGCGCGCCAAACGCGTCGCCGGTGACCGCCTGAGCGGCCCACAGACCATTGACCCGGCCCAACAAATGTTCTGGCGTGTGGCGTTGGACGAGAGTGAACTGCAGAAGCGAGGCGATCGAGCTCAAATAGCCAAAACCCGCGAGCGCCACAAAGGCGACGACAGGATCGCTGATAAATCCAAGCGACCCGAGCGCGACGAAAGCTGCCGCGCCGCTCGCGAGCAGCAGCGCTCCGGAACGAGCAAAGCCGCCGAGCCAACCACCCGTTAAGGCGGCCACCGTCGCGCCCAGCGGCGCAGCGGCATACATCATCCCCACCGCCGACGGCCCGACGCGGTATACGTCCTCGGCAAGCGCTGGCAGAAGAATGCGAACGCCGCCGCCGAGACTGACAAGCGCGCCCACCGCGACGACGGCGCCGACAAGCCTATTAACGAAAAGATAGCCTATGCCCGCCGCTAGCGCGCGCAGCGGGTGCTGCGGTTCGCGTCTGGCAGGAGGCATCGGCGGAAGCCGCATGAGATGAGCGACTGTCAGCAGCGCGCCGATCGCGGCTGCAAGGTAATTCCAGCCCACGCCGAAAGACGCAATCACCATCCCGCCGAGCGCCGGAGAGAGGATTCCGCCCATGCGAACCGTCAGCATGTTGAACTGGCCGGCAGCGCCAAGATTTTCGCGGCCGACGAGAAAAGGCGTGGCGGCGAGCAGCGCCGTAACGCCCAGCGCGCTGAAAAATCCGTCCCACAGCGCCAATGCATAGATCGCCAGCACCGAAGGCGACGAGCTGAAGCCATTGATGGCGAGCGCCGCGAAGCCAAGGCCGCAGACAGATCGCGCAAAGAGGATGAGCTTGCGTCTATCCCACCGGTCCGCAAGCACCCCGCCTGCCAACAGACCGGCGAAGGCGCCGCCGCCGCCGAGCGCCATGGCTATTCCGACTTGCATAGGGGAGCCGGTCAATTCCTGTATTTGAACCGGGACCGCCACCGTCAGCATGCCCAGCGAAAACACCGACAGCGTTCGAGCGATGACGACGGTACGAAACGCTGCATTGTCGCGCAGCAGGCTAAGGTCCAACAGCAGAGTAGATTTTTTCTTGGCGATGTTCTTGGCGACGGCGCCCGCCGGATCACGAGATGAACCCGACGAAACGGCATGGCCTTCGTTGCGCGTCTCTTGCAACGCTTCTGGGGAGTGCTGAGTGTCCATCCCCTAGCTCCTCGCCTCTCTGTCGCGCAGCAAGCCATTGAGGATTGGCCCCAAAGCCTGCAAGGAGCGCGGAGAGACAATGTCCGTGTGGGCGCAGTCCAGGTCGACGACGTTGAGCTGGCCCACATAGGGACGCCAGGTCTCCTGGACGTCCATTCCCGGCGGCAAGGTCCGCCTCGCTACGAATAGCGTTACCGCTCCGGGATAGCGCGCCGTCCTCGCAGTGGAGAGTAGACGCACTGAATCTTTGTAGTTCCTCATGATATTGCCGAACATCTCGGCCTTCTCCTTCGCCAAGGCCGAGTCGAGAGCATCCTTGGAGGCGTTCATGAACAGCGCGCGCTCCTTCTCGATCTCGCGCTCTTCGTCTTCCGTCGGCGGTCTGCTCCAGTCCTGAATTTCTGGCGGATAGGTGTCGAGCAATCCGAGGAATTCGACCACGTCGCCTTCTTCAACGAGTCGCGCAGCGATGGCCTGCGCCACCACGCCGCCGAGCGAATAGCCGAGCAGCCGATAAGGCCCGCGAGGCTGAATTTTGCGGATCGTTTCGAGATGTCTCTTGCAGACCTCATCCATCGTATCGCAGACGGCGATGACTCCGTTCGGCCGCGGCGACTGGAGTCCGATCACGGGGCAATCGCTTTGGAGATAGCGGGTGAGGACGCTGAACTGCCACGAAAAGCCTGACGCGGGGTGAATACAGATCAGCGGCGCGCCGGCGCCTGAGCGCAGATGCAGCACTTCGCCAAAACCGGCCTTGCGCTCTTCGCCCGCCTGTTCGTCGAAGAGCTCGCGCGCAAGCCGCTCGACGCTCGAACTGACGATGACTTCGCCGACGGAAACAGGCGTCTTGAATTCCGTCTCCAACTCCGCGGCAAGCTGCATAGCGAGCAAGGAATGTCCGCCGAGCGCAAAGAAATCATCGTCGGCGTTGACCTCATCGATTCCAAGAACGCGCGCGAATATTTCTGAAAGAGTCGTTTCAATTCCCGGAAGCGGCTTGCGGCCTTGGCGATGAAGCGCACTTCCCGGCGCCGGCAACGCCTTCCTGTCCAATTTTCCGCTGGCGTTCAGCGGAAATTCCTTCAGGCAGATGACCGCTGTTGGAGTCATATGGCCTGGCAGACACCGCGACAGCGCGCTGCGCAACGCCTCGCCATCAAGCTCCGTATCTCTTGATGGAACGACATAGCCGATCAACTGACGCTCATCGGCGCCGCCGCCGACTCGTTCGCCCGTCGCTCTTGCTATGACTGCGGCTTGCGCGACGCCGGGCTGCTCCAGCAGCAAGCTTTCGATTTCGCCGAGTTCGATCCGCTGACCGCGGATCTTGATCTGGTCGTCGGCGCGACCGAGATATTCAACCGTCCCATTCGCGAGCCAGCGGACGACATCGCCTGTGCGATACATTCTCTCGCCGTCCGCAAAAGGATCGGCGACGAAACGACTGGCCGTGAGCGACGGACGGCCGAGGTAACCATCGGCAAGTTGAACGCCCGAAAGATAAAGTTCGCCCGCGACTCCGACCGGCGTCGGCCGCAGCCAGCCGTCGAGAACCCGCAAGGCGGTGTTCCACACAGGCTTGCCAATTGGAACGCTGGCCGCTTCCGCAGCCTCGTCTGCGCCGACTCCGCAGGCTTGTTGATAGGTGACGTCGACAGCCGCCTCTGTTGGACCGTAGAGATTATGCAGCGGCGCGCCGAACAGCGTCTCGTATGACCGGACCAATTCTTTTGACAGCGCTTCGCCGCTGCAGAAGACGAGACGCAAACTGCTGGAGTCCACCACATGGCCGGACTCGGATTTGGCCGTCGCGACGAAGGTCGCGAGCATTGATGGAACGAAATGGATCACGCTGACCCGGTGGTCCTGAATGAGCCGAAGCAGCTCGCGTGGATCGCGATGCGCTTCGGGCGGCGCGACGACGAGACGCGCGCCCGTGATCAGCGGCCAAAAGAACTCCCATACCGACACATCGAAGCTGCTTGGCGTCTTCTGCAAAATGACGTCGTCAGAAGTCAATCGGTACTCATCCTGCATCCAGCGCAAACGATTGACGATCGCCTTGTGAGAGACCGTCACGCCCTTAGGACGACCCGTCGAGCCGGAAGTATAGATGACATAGGCTGCATCTTCGGGGCTTGGACGGATTACGCTCTTCAAGCTGTCTTCGTTCGGACCATCCAACAGCTCATCATAGACGAGCGATGCGCCCAATTGCTCGAAGCGCTCCTGCAGATCACGCGTCGTGACGATGAGGCGAGGTCGAGCGTCTTGCATCATGTACGCAAGACGTTCTTCCGGATAGCTGGTGTCGAGCGGCAGATAGGCGGCGCCCGCTTCTTGCGCGGCCATCAGCGCGATGACGAGTCGAACAGAACGCGGCAGCGCAATCGCGACGATATCGCCGGTCGTGACGCCGGTGGCCGCGAAGTTGCGCGCGAGCCCCGTCACTTGCCGCCGAACCTCGCGGTAGGACAGCGCATGATCGCCGTCGTCCAGCGCTATGGCGTCCGGCGTACACTGCGCCTGGTCCGCCAGCAGCTCGCACAGGGTGCTCGGATGATTATTCACCTTCGTCGCATTGACGCGATCGAACAAATCTCGCTCCTCGGGGAGCAAAACGTTCATCGCAGAGAGCGGCGCGTCGGGGCGGTCGACGATCTGTTCCAGCAGTCGCGTCACACGGCGGGCAATGCGCTCCGGCTCCTTGACGCCTTCACGATATTCGAGCCGCAGCTCCAGTTCGCGGCCCGGCAGAACCATCAGCGTCAGAGGATAATGCGTATAGCCGCGGTTGCGGGCGCCAACGCATCGCAGACCGCCGAAGTCCGCCGCGAACAGATTCGCGTCTTCCGGATAATTTTCCACCACGAGCAATGTGTCGAAGAGGATGGGAACACCGCACAGCCGCTGGATTTCGCCAAGGCCAACGCCGTCATGCTCCAGCAGCCGAATTTGTCGTTGCTGTACATTGGCTAGCTGCTCGAGCAGCGGCTGATCCGGGCGCAGCCGCAAGCGGACCGGCAGCGTGTTGGTAAAGAGTCCGATATGCGCTTCGACGCCTTCGATCGCCTCGGAGCGGCCCGACATTGGCGATCCGAAGACGACATCGTTGCGACCCGTCATTGTTGCAAGGAATGCGCCCCACACGCCTTGCATCAGCGTGTTGAGCGTCAGGCCGCGGCTGCGGCGCAGCGCCTCGAGCTCTTCCATGAGTCCGGGCCGAAGACGAAGCGGCAGCTCATGAATGACTCCGAAGTCTTTTGTGCCTTCAAACAAAAACGTCGGCGCGACGCCCTGCAGCGACTCTCTCCAAGCGTGACGCGCCGGGACCGGATCGCGGCTTGTGAGGCGACGCACGACTGTCGGATAGTCCGGCATGAGATCCGGCAACGCATAACCTGCATAGGCGCCGAGCAGCTCTCGCAGCATGATCGTTGAAGACCAGCCGTCGCCGATCAAATGATGCGAACAGATGAGCAGAACATGCCTGTCGGCGGCAAGGCGCACGAGCGTCGCCTGCGCCATCATCCGCTCCTGCGTCTCGGCGCCAAGAAAATCCCGATCGAGTTCCGCCCGCTCGAGACGATCAAGTTCGGCGAACTGCTGCTCTTCATCGCATGCGTCGAGTTTACAACGCTTCCATGGCCAGTGACGTAGACTGGAACCCTCATCGAGCAGCGGAAGGATTTGCAACGCCGCCCCCTGTTGAACATCGAAGACCGCGGCCAACTGGGGGTGACGGCGGAGCAGCGTCTCCAGCGCATCCTTGAGTCTTTCGACGTCAAGCGGACCTGCGAAATCAAAGCGGGAGATAGCGTTGTAGCGGCTGGCTTGCTCGCCGAGCCGGGCATGGAACAGTAGTCCTTCTTGTAACGGCAATGCAGGCAATACGGCGGCGATTGGACCGTAACGCTCGCGCAACGCATCTAGCTCCGCCTCGCTGATTTCGTTGGACTCAAGAGTTGCCACGGACGGCGTGGGCGCTTGCGACTCGAGCGCCTGAGCCATGCGGGCGACGCTTCGGCATTCGAAGATGTCTCGCGGCCGCAACAGAGCGCCGCGCCGACGCAGCGCCGCGCAAAGGCCTATCGCGAAAATGCTGTCGCCGCCGAGAAGAAAAAAATCATCATCGGCGCCGACGTGGTCCACGCGCAAGATGCCCGCGATAAGTTCGGCCAGCATCGCTTCGCGTCCAGGAAGCGGCTGACGGCTTTTTGATTGAGCCGCCTCGGACGGATCGGGCAAAGCCTTCCGATCGAGCTTGCCATTGGCGCTCAGTGGAAATTCTTCCAAAACCATGATCGCAACCGGCGTCATATAGGCCGGAAGGCGCTTCCCCAGCCCCGCGCGGAGCGCTTCGCCGTCGAGTTCGTCGCCGGGCGCTCCGGGCGTGACATAGCCGATCAATTGGCGCGCATCGGAAGCGAGCGCCGACGCCTCTCCGCCGCCAAGAATTCGCGCGATAACCGCCGCATGCCCGACGCCGGGCTGATCCCGCAAAGCGCTTTCGATTTCGCCAAGCTCGATTCTCTGACCGCGAATTTTAAGCTGATCGTCGCTACGACCAAGATAATCGACAGTTCCGTCAGGCAGCCAGCGCGCGATGTCGCCAGTGCGATACATGCGTTCGCCATTGGCTTCGGGGTCGGCGATGAACCGGCTGGCGGTCAGCGAAGCGCGGCGCCAATAGCCTTGCGCAAGTTGCGCCCCCGTTAGATAGAGATCGCCAGCGACGCCGATCGGCACGGGGCGCAAGCGCGCGTCCAATATGCGCAAGCACGTGTTCCACAAAGGCCGCCCGATCGGCACGCCCGGTCCCCGCGCCGACGCGAGCGCCTGCCCGAACGCGGGTTGATACGTCACCTCGACCGTCGCTTCGGTCGGTCCGTAAACATTATGAAGGGGGGCGTGAAACAGGCTCTCGAAAGCTTCAGCGAGTTCCTTCGACAGGGCCTCGCCAATACAAAACACTGCGCGCAGGCTCACAGCGTCACGCGCGGCGTTCGCCGTCGTCCGAACGCCGGCGACAAAGGCGGCAAGCAGCGACGGTACGAAATTCATCGTCGTGACCCGATAGTCACGGATGACCTGAAGCAGCGCTTCCGGATCGCGGTCGACTTCTTCCGGCGCCATCACGAGACGCGCGCCGCATGTCAGTGGCCAGAAGAACTCGCCGACCGAAACATCGAAGCTGCACGGGGTCTTCTGCAAAACAACGTCATCGGCGGTCAGCGAATATTCGTCTTGAAGCCAGTACAGGAGATTGACGACCGCGCCGTGAGAGACCACGACGCCCTTCGGCTTCCCGGTGCTGCCTGACGTGTAAATGATATAGGCCGGGTGGTCGGGCGTGAGCGTCGTCTTTGGCGCTGAGGGATATTCTTCGACGCCGGGGGCAAGCTCATCGAAGATCAGAACCGGCCCCATCTTTTCGAAGCGGCTTCGCAGATTCTCACAGGTGATGATCAAGCGCGGCGCTGCGTCCTCGACCATATAGGCCAGTCGCTCGTCGGGATAATTGATGTCGAGAGGCAGGTATGCGGCGCCTTTTTCAATTACCGCCAAGATCGCAAGGCTCAAATGAACGGAACGGGGAAGCGCCACGGCGACATGGTCCTCGGCGACCACCCCCGCGTCTGCAAGCATTCGCGCAAGTCGAGAGACCTCGCGTCGAACCTCTTGATAGGTGAACGTATGGTCGGCATCAACGAGCGCTATAGCGTTTGGCGTCTTTGCAGCCTGGGCGGCGAACATGTCGCATAATGTCAGCCGTGGAACATCTTTCGCTGTGTCGTTCGCCGCCGCCATCAGCGCGCGCTCGCCTTCGGTCAAGAGCGGCGCCGCGCCGATCGCGAGCTTCGGATCTTCCGCGAGGCGCTCCACGAGGCAGGCGAGCCGCTTCGCGTGCAGTTCCAGATCCTGCTCGTCGTAACGATCGCAATTCGCGACGAGATCGATCGTCAGTCTGCCGTCGTCGACATAAAGATCGACTTCCACGTCTTCGACGGGGCCCGACGCCAGCTGATGCGTCACGCCCGCGACGCCATCGAAATCGAGCCGATAATCGAACATCTTGAGATTGAGCATCGGCCCGTAGAGAGATTGATCAGAACCGACCAACCCAAGATCTCGCCGCAGCTGTTCGGCTTCGTAGCGTTGGCGCCGCCGCACCGCCCTCAGTTCCAAGGCAAGCGCGGTCGCCGCCTCCGACAACAACATCGAGGGTACGATGCTCAATTGTACAGGCAGGACGTTGACGACAGGACCTGCGGCGAAGAGCGCAATGGATCCCATGCGTCGCATGAAAGGCATGCCGACCGTCAATCGCGTCGCGCCGCTCATCCGATGCAGATACGCAAAGACGGCCGCCATCGCCATTTCGACGCCGGAGACGCGAACCGCGGCGCCTTGCGTCTCGAACGCCGTCATAACGTCTGGCGGAAGAGATATTCTGCGCCGCAGCGGCAAGGACACAGCCCCGGCCTGGGGAGTCCTCGCGCTCGGCTGCGACAATGCGATCGGGGCCGGCAGATTTTGGGCATGGTCCAGCCAAAAAAATCGGTCTGCTTCCTGCGCCTTAGAGCCCTCGTAGGACCGATATTCTTCGACAATTTCGGCGAAGGAGGTGAAAGGCGAATCCCCTAAAGGCTTTCGGCGCCTTAGCGCCGTATAGATCTCAGCGATGCGCCGCGCGATGGCCGCAAAGCTGAAACCATCGACCATCATATGGTGGTATCGCTGATACCAGAACCAACGCTCGCCGTTCGAAGTTTCGCCGAGACGAATCAGCGCGTGCCGATAGAGTAACGCGTCGCCATCCAATGGCAGATCCGCCGCCAGATCGGCGCGCATGAAGGCAAGCGCTGCGGCCTCCGGATCAGGTTCTTCGCTAACGTCAACGACATCCGGATCGGGCGACTCCCCAGCGTTTCGGCGTTGAGGAATGATTTGCGAGAGCCGCCCCTCGGACTCGATAAACCGGGCATGAACTGTATCAGCCTCAGAAAGTCCGATGCGAATGGCCAGGCGGAAAGATTCGACATCCACGGCGCCCTTCAACTCTACGTATTGCGCGACGATGAAGGCGTTTCGCGCTGGGGAAACTTGGTCCCCCATCCAGATGCCCGGCTGCGCGGCAATGAGCGGGAGCTCAAGCGCGATCGGCGAGGAAGGTCGCAAAGGCGGAGCAAGAAGCACTTGTCGTTCCCCTCGAAAGAAAGGCTGCCTACGAAGTCATTCGGTTAACGCGAACGGGAAGCGTCACGAAGCGACTGCGGGCGCATGTCCGTCCAATGCTCATCGACGAATTTTACGCAGTCGTTCCGATCGCTCGGACCGAAGAGCCGTCGCCAGCCTGCGGGCTCCGGGGCGAATGTCGGCCAGAGACTGTG
This sequence comes from Methylocystis sp., assembly GCF_051062815.1. Lineage (GTDB taxonomy): Bacteria > Pseudomonadota > Alphaproteobacteria > Rhizobiales > Beijerinckiaceae > Methylocystis. The sequence goes on from NZ_JBPFDU010000075.1 coordinate 92,747, forward strand.
CTGGCCCTGGGAATTGACCAGCACGAGAAACGTAAGGCTTTCGTCGTCGAATGGGTTTGGCTGCGCGTCGTTCACACATTCACTCCGTCGCGTTTGTAATTGCTAATCTTGAGGCGTCCGAGCGAGACGCCGTTGCGCCAGCTGGCGCCGCACGATTGTCGGCGAGCAGAAGGGACAGTCCGTCAAGCAACCCGCCACGCCAGCAGAGCGGATCGTGCCCGCCCGAATAGACGCGATAGTGGGCGTCGTGCCCTGCATCGATGAGAGTCCGATGAACGCGGTCGCTGGCGATGCGAATGATTTTCTCAAATCTTCCAGCCTCAAGAAAGACGCGAAGACGGGTAGCGCTGCTCTTGCTGCGCTCGATCAAATCGGCGACGACGTCTCGCGCATGGCCGCGCGTGTCAGGAACGTGCGGCCGCAGCTCCCCCCGCGCATAGCCTCCCGGCCACCAGAACGAGCCAGATTGGCTGAGCACGCAACCGAAGCATTCTGGCGAGCGAAGTCCGGCGAAAAGCGCCGCGAGTCCGCCAAAACTCTGTCCCGCGATGACTGTCTTGCTCGGATCGTGGCCGTACGGCGCGAGGCCTGCCACGATTGGCAATAGCTCCCGCTGAACGGCCTCCAGAAAAGCCTCGTCACACGCGAGCTCGCGACGACGCATGTCTGCATTGAGAGAATCGATGAGCACATAGATGCTGGGCGGGAGCAAGTCGGCGCGCGTGGCATGGTCCAGGGCTGAGAAGACCGGCATGGCTTCGGCCCAATATTGGCCGTCGAGGAGCACGACGAGAGGAAGCTCTCTTTCTTTGGGCGTAGCGCCCGTGCGATAAATCCAAACACGGCGGCTGTTGCGCAGCCGAGCGCTGTTCCATTCCATTCGATGCAGGCGGCTCTGATCGGCCGCGAGGTGGCGCTTGCGGTCGACGTCTCGCCATGCCGTTTGCATTGGCGCCTGTGGAAGATGTGCGGCGGACAACGGCTGTCCGCGCAGGCCGACATGGCAAAGGTTGGGGTTCAACGAATCGGTCTGAGCGAACTTCAGCGCTGCGCGCCACCAATCCTTCGGCGAAATTTCGCCGTCAGCGCCGCGCGCGCGATGGAGATGGCTGTCATCGAGAGGGATGAAGCAATAGCTTCCCCGCCATTCAGCCTCTACCTCGAATGACCAATGCCAGACATCCGTTCCGGCGATCCGCTCCAAAGAGGCGGGTTCATTGCTATGATGATCAGTGACTGAGCAGATATCGATATAGACGGATCGAATCCTTGAGGTCGTCGCATCGCCTTTAGGATCACGCCACAAGAACAAGACGCGCGCCCGGTCCCCGCCTATCGCCTGGACAATTGGACACCCTTCGATGGCGACCCGACGCCACCAGCGATCGGAACCCACGTCTTGGCCGAAGCGGCCTTTCAACAATTGCTCGCAACGCGTCGTCATCGCGCCGCCTCCTGCATTTGCCGGTGGGAAGCGGCCCAAACGCTGTCGGCGGGCCCATATTCCACGCGATGGGCAGCGGAGCGCGCCATCCAGACGAAACATAAGGCCGCGGAGAGCGCGACGATGTCGACGCCGAGCGCGGCCATGCTCGCCGAACCTTGCATGCCGAGCGCAGGCGATGCCCAACTGAACAGTGAGGTGAAAGGAATTGCTGCGGCGGCTATCGCGGCAAGCCAGAGAAGCTCAACGCTGGCCGCGGCCGCTCCCCTGAGCAACGACCAAAGGACGCTCGCAAGGAACACGGCGTAATAAACGCCATTGTGCCACACATCGATGTTCGCGACGCGGCCGTTCAACCATTTCGCCGCCACGATCGTGATGGAGATCGCGCAGATCGCGCCGAGACAAACGCCGACCGTCGCGGCGGACATCAGCCGCGTCGATGTCTTCTGATTTACGGGCCCGCCGTTTCGCCGTTCAGTTCGCCGGCGAGACTCAATCCAAAGCAAATTGCCGGAGTAGAAGAGGAAAGCGCCCGCGATGCCGAGCAGAAAATAGCAGACACGCACGACATCGCCGCCGAAGGTGGCGAAATGCAGGGCGAAAAACGTCGCCACGACGCCCGTCCAAGCTCCCTCTCTGCCTGGAAAATAATCCGTGTTCACAATCTCGCCCGTGACCGGACTGATGACCGCAAACCCCTTTCCTCTCGTCATATAACGGGCGTCATGCCCCCAAACCTGAACCGAGGCGCCACGAAGCCCAGCGTTTCGGTAACGCATCTCGTCGGGGACGAAACCCGGCGACGCCGCCTTCACTCGCTCAAGGAGCGTGTTGACGGGCAGCATGGGCGCGGGTCGCTCGTCCTTCTTGATAGAGTTGAAGGGGTTGCTCGCGGCCATGATCGACTTCAGACGGCCGTCATAGACGACATAGTCGAGCGTGTCGTACAGCGGCTCGTGCAGGCAGAATACGACCGCGCTCAGCGCGATGACGATGTGGAACGGCAGGCTGACGATGCCTACGACATTATGCGCGTCGAGCCACATGCGCTTGAGATTGGGGCTTATCCGCAGGGCGAAGAGATCCTTAACGAGCGAAGGCAGAACGATGATCAAGCCCGACACAAGCGCGACGGCATAGACGGCGCTCACGACGCCCATGATGATCTCGCCGATGTCATTGGCGCCTGGAATGCCAGCGGTTCGGTGAATGTTGTCGACGAAGTCGGCAAGACTCGAGCGATATGACTGCGCAAGGCGCAAGTCGCCTTCGGGAGAGAGCTCCGCCGACCACGGCGTCCTGTCGTCCTTGCCTTTCCGCCATGTGAGGCGCGCCCAAAGATCTTCGGTATCGGTCAGATAAAGTGTGAATTCCTTCGCTGCGTCGGGCCGAGCGGCAAGCGTGTGCGCGATCAATTCATCCGATCGGGCAAGGGCGGTGAGGCGGGCGGGAGCGGGGGATGACACCCAGCGCGCGAGCGGCTCGGCGAACACCGTGATGGAGCCGGCGTAGAAGGCGATGAACAGAAACATCCCGGCTGTGATGCCTGTCCACGTATGAACAACCTTATAGAGTCGAACAACGTCGCTGCGCATCGTGCGTTGTCCTAATTAGCGAAGGAGAAGGCGGCAGGCGAATAGGCCGGCGTACGCTAGTAGATTTACGCCGCCCAGCCAGAGCCAGGCGCGTATACCGCTCGAAAAGAAGAAACACAGGCTCAGCGTCGTCAGCCAGATCGGCGCGATAAGCCACATCACGAGCTGAAATTTATTTGGAGTCGTCGGTCCGCCGGGACTGAGCCACGCAAAGAGGCCCGCAAGCGCGATCGCGAGGCTGAAGCCCAGAATGGCGCCGGCCGAGGTTTTGCTAACCCAATCGCGTCGGATCTGACTCATGGCGCGTTCCTGATGAAGGTTCGCAGCGCCCCCAGGCACGGGAAAGCGATGAACAGGAGCATGACCAGGGCGAGCGTCCCGAAAATCGCGGTTGAAAGCTGTACCGTCTGACTCCACAGAAAAACGCCGAGAAGCAGCAACGCCGCGCCAGCGACGCCGCTCCACAACCCAGGCAGCGGCCGCGACAGCCAGCGCTGGTTCTGCGCGCCGAGATAGAGGCTGGCGGCGCCCGTCGCGATGGCCACGCAGGCGGCGCATTGAATAGCTGCGGGCGAGAGGTTCAACGTCCGCTCCCTATCCTTAGAAGTTGAACGTCGTCGACAGGAGGACAGTGCGCGGCGCGTCCAGCGTGGCGTAACCGTCGTTGTACGCTCCGGACCAATAGCTATGGTCGAACAGATTGTTCACATTCGCCCGCATCGTCATATCCACGCCGTATATCTTCGTCGCATAGCGAAGCCCCGCGTCGAAACGCGTCCATTCAGGAATTCGGTAATAGTTCAACGAGTCGACATAGAGGGCGCTCGTATAGATGACGCGGCCTTCCACGGTCACCCCGACCAGATAGGGGAGGTCCCATTCGCCATAGAGGTTCGCCTGCCATCTCGGAATGCCGAAGGCGTTCTTTCCGGTGGTCTTTCCGTCCGCGCTCTGAGTGATGACGCCAATCATATAAGAGACGCCGCCGAGCACGCGGACGCCTGGGATCGGCTCGCCAAAGACGTTCCACTCGATGCCCTGGTTGCGTTGTTGGACGGGCTTGTAACTGAGCAGGCCGCCCGTAGTCACGGTGGAAAGAGTCGGCTGCGTAATCTCGTAGAAGCTCAGGGTATTCGCGAGAATGCCCAAATCGAGCTTCGCGCCGGTTTCGATCTGCTTGGAGACGAAGGGCGGGTACGTCTCATTGTAATTGGTTGCGAGCGGATTGGTGACTCGCAACCCCTGACTGAGGCCCTCGATATAGTTGGCGTAAAGCGACAGGCGGTTGTCGAATGGCTTGACGATCAGCGCGAAGGCCGGCGAGAGGCGATGGCTGTCATAGGAGTTGGTCTGAAAGCCGGTATTAGCCTGGAACGTCTTGGTCATCACCCGCTGGCTGCGCAGGCCGCCGATGAGCTGGATGCGTTCGTCGAAGGCCGAGATGGTGTCGGCGAAAGCGAGGCTCGCGAGGTAGGTTTCTCCCGTCTTCCTTGGATCGGTCTCGAAATACGGCTGCCCCCAACGGAACGCAGTATTCGGAACGACCGGCGGCGGCGGCGCCTGAGGCGGCACGACGGGCACATAAATGTTGGAGCTGTATGGCGAGATAGCTCCGAATTCGGAACTGCTGCTGAATTTCAGCGCCGAGGCGCTCAGCACGAATTGATGGCGCAGCGGTCCCGTGTCCAACTGCCCGCGAATGCCGCCCTGCGTCGACAGCGTATTGGTATAGCCGCGCAGATTGACGATTCGGGCTCTGGAGTAGTTGCCGAGCAGGTTCACGCCCATCGCCTGGGTTCCATTTGTGAAGCCGAAGTTTCGGCTGTCCAAAAAGCCGATGCCGGCGAACACGGTGACATTCTTGGCGACGTCAAGCTCGCCGCGCGCGACGACGGCTGCATTCTCGAAGCGCGCGTTGGAGCCGATGAAGAGATTCTTGCTTGAATGAGGCGCGGCGGCGACGCCGACGCCCGTGAAGCTCGCCATGAACGCGCTGCCGTTCTTGAAAATTTCCTGGGTATGATAGGCGTCAATCGACAGCCTGACGCGCTCTTCACGGAAATCGAGCGCCAGCGCGTTCAGGCCCCGCACTTTCCACTGCTCGTCGAGCGCGGTCCCGCCGCTGCGATAAACGCCGTTGTAGCGAATGCCGAACTGATTGTGGTCGCCGCCGCGCCGGCCGACGTCGATATGCGTGCCGAACTGAGAACTGGATGTGTAATCCGTGCTGACGCTGGTGATCGGCGCGTCGCCGGCATGTTTGGTGACGAGGTTGATCGAGCCGCCGACCGCGCCGAACGGCGCCATGCCGTTGAGCAGCGCGCCCGGCCCCTTGAGCACTTCGACGCGCTCCAGGAATTCGGTCGGCACATGGCCGTCAGGCGAGAGACCATACATGCCGTTGAGCGCGAGCTCGCTGCCGAGCACCGGAAATCCGCGAATTCTGAAATTCTCGCGAATGTGCCCGGCCGACGTGGCCATGCGGACCGACGGATCGTTCTCCAAGACCTGCTGCAAGGTGCGCGCCTGCTGGTTTTCGATCAGCGCCGACGTGTAGCTCGTCATATTGAACGGCGTATCCATGAAATCGCGATTGCCGAGCATGCCGAGCCGGCCGCCGCGAGCGACCTCGCCTCCGGCATAGGCCGGTGGAAGATTGCCGATTTCGCCCGTTGGCGGAGACGGTGCAACGCCGCTTGCGCCGGAGAGGAGTGGAGGACCGACCTGCGGGGCGGCGGAAGTCGCGCCGTGCGGCGTCGAAGCCACGTGCGGTCTCGGGCCGCTCGGATGAACGCTGCTCGCCCGTGCGCTCGACGCGACGGGACGTTGCGTTTGTTGCCGGGGTTTGGCTTGCGGCTTTTCGCGCGGCGCATCCACGGTCACCGGAGGCAATGTTTGCGAGGCGTTCTGCGCCAGGGCCGATGCGACTTCGAGCGCGATCACGACCGGCGCGCCGAGACTACATACAAGCAGGGATTTTTTCCCGATCGCCGAGATGTCCAGGCAGGAACTTCTGGAATGTTTCTTGGTCATTCTTCCGCCTCTACTATTGTGCAGCGCGATGCCTCGCTTTGTATGCTGCACATAGCTCGAATATTTTTTTTTCGTCAATTATGTAACCGTCATTTCGGAAGTATTTTAAGCGCCATGTGACATATGTACCATATATTACTTGTATTTATTCTCATTCCAAAGTAGCTAGTACTTTATTGCTTAAGTTGTAAACAAAGCGACTCGCACGCAGTCACCGTACAGCGCCGAAGCCAACAGAATCCGATCACGCGGCGGACCGGTCCGAGGAGATTGCGAGGGCGGTAGTCTTTCTGGCGTCCGATCTCGCCGGACACATCACGCTTCAGGATCTCGTGGTTGGGCGCAGCGCTTGCAGCTAATCGTGATTCACCCGGCGGGCGCTTACGCCGCCGAGCTGAAGGAGCTCTGCTATTGTTCTTGCGCCCGGCTGTGCTCGAGTGCGACTGAATCGCGTGGGATTTTCTCCGTGACCGAACTGTGCGCGCGTCCGCTCAGCAGGGCGCGCAGCAGGACGGCGATCGTCGTCCCATTGTGCAGCGTGGCGGCGGCGAGCGGAGAAAGACGGCCGAACGCCGCGGCGGCGAGAATCGCCGAATTCACGCCAACCGCGACTCGGAAGTTCGAGTGGATCAAGCGCATCGCTTCTTGAGCGACCGCGAGCATTGTGGCGACGGAATCCAGTCTGTCTTCCAGCAACACAATGTCGGCGCTGGCTCGGGCAATGTCGGCGGCGCGCGGCATTGAGATGCCGACATCCGCCGCCATCAATGCGGGACCGTCATTCACGCCATCGCCGATGTAAGCGACGCGGCGGCCCTCCTGCTTGAGCGCCTCTATGATGTTGGCCTTGTCCTCCGGCTGCTGTTCATAATGCACCGAATCTATGCCAAGCGTCTCTGCGAAAGCCAGCGCCGGCGCCTGGCGATCACCCGTGATCATCACGAGGCGGTTGACTCCTAACGCGCGCAACTGCGCAAGCGTGCTCGCGCTCTCCGGTCGCAATCGATCGCGCAATGCGAAGACCGCGATCGGGCGCTCATCGGCGGCGACATAGAGAAGCGACTTGCCTTGCTCTTGAAGCGCTCGCACGGTCTTGCGGGCGTCCGCGAATGAAATGTGCTCGTCGTCTTCGAGATAATGCCGGCTGCCAAATCGAATGCGACGTCCATCGACATTCGCTTCCACGCCATGGCCGACAATGAAATTGACGGCCTCATGCGGGATATGGGCGAGCCGGCGCTGCTGCGCGAGCCCAACAACGGCGCGCGCGATGGGATGGCTCGTGTGCTCGCCGAGCGAAGCGACCATGGCCGCCGCCCGCTCTTCGTCGATCCCGGGGTCCAGCGGACAAATGTCCGTGACCTCGAGCGTGTTGTGGGTCAGCGTGCCGGTCTTATCGAAAACGATCGTGTCGACCCCGGCAAGCGTTTCGATCGCCGTTCCGCTCTTGACCAGACAGCCTTCCTGCGCGGCCCGATACATCGCCGACTTGATCGCGATCGGCGTGCCGAGCTTCACGGCGCAGGAATAGTCGACCATGAAGACGGATTCGATCCGGCGCCAGTCGCGCGTGAGCGCGAACACCACCGCAGCTGTGGCCAGCGTAATGCCGACGCGCCGATCCGCAAAGACGCTGGACACAGTCTGGATGTCGGCCGGACGGTCGAGAGCGTCCTGAATGTAGCGCGAAATGCGTCCCGTCGTGGTGTCCTCGCCCACGCGCTCAGCCTGGACCACGAGCCGTCCATCGGCGACAACGCTGCCCGCGAGCGCATGATCTCCGACCACGCGCGGCAGGGGAAGGCTTTCGCCGGTCACTGAGGACTGATCGACATAGGCGTCGCCGGCCACCACCTGGCCGTCGACCGGAATGGTCTCGCCGGCGCCGATGACGACGCGCTCACCGCCTTTAAGCTGCATGAAAGGCATGCGCGCGAGTTCGCCGTCGCGGCGTTCCACCCAGACATCGCCAGGCGCCTGTCGCAGGAGCGAACGCAGCAATTCGTCTGACTGCTGGACGGTGGTGGCCTCGATATGCTCCGCCAGCGCGAGCAGGAAGCGGGTCACGCTGGCGGTGACATATTCCTGGCGCGCCGCCGGCACGCCGATGGCGAGCGCATCAAGAACGTCGGTCTTCAGCTTGCCGCGCGACGCCGCAAGGACGCCGCGCGCGAGGACGCCCGCGATGTTGAGCCAAGTGATCGCCGCGGCGAGCGGCGCGGGAAGGAGGAGCGCGGCGGCGATCGCGCCGGCTGCGAGAGTCACGCGCTTGGCGTTAGCGGTTGGCGGAGGCCGCCATGTGTCCGCGGCCGCTGATGGCGTTCGGCGTGCGGTCGCGAGAATGGCGTCGCGGACCTCAGGCTGTCCATCATACGCCAGCGTCAACGATGCGCAGGCGCGATTGGCGCGCACAGACGCGACGCCGGGAAGCTGTCGCAGCGCAACTTCCGTCTGCGCAAAATCGTCCGCATCGGACAAAATCCGCAACCGCAGTCGCTTGTCCAACTCATGGACAATTTCTACACACGCCATGGTCAGCGAGGAGGCTCCCTTCCAGGAAAGCGTTCGCGGAGCTGCGGCTGAGGCGGCGGCGTCCGCCTGGATCTCACGCCGCCGATAACTTTGGCTCCTAACTCAGTTTTGCGCCATGGTCCACAAAATGCGTTGTGATCTTAGCAGAGTCGCTACCGCGCAACAGAGCGTGTCGCCGGCATCGTTTCACTAACTTTGTTCTCGCATCGACTGCCCTCGAGTCCGAGCCGCGCTGCGGCAAGGCGGCTGCGCTGCTGCAACCAGGCTCTTTGCCTTTCGGCTCGTGGACGATTAGCTAAGAACGCTGGCGGAACCCGCCGAAACCAATGACAGGAGCCGAGTCATGTTTGTCGCGATGAACCGCTTCAAAATCGTCAAGGGAAAGGAACAGGCCTTCGAGGACGTCTGGCGGTCGCGTCAATCGCGGCTTCAGGAAAGGCCCGGCTTCATCGTCTTCCATCTGCTCAAGGGGCCCGAGCGGGAGGATCACATCCTCTATGCGTCGCATGCGCTGTGGGAAACTCGGCAGCACTTCATCGATTGGACGCATTCCGAACATTTTCGCGAGGCTCACAAAAACGCCGGTCAGAACCGCGATCTTTATCTGGGCGGTCCCGAGTTCGAAGGCTTCGACGCGGTTCTCACCGAATCCAATCCAAACTATGCGCCGACTGCCGCAGAATAGGATTGATGCGGCAAGAAACACGGGGCGTCGGCCTCCAGAGGAGGGTGACGCAGCTGAATAGGCGCGATCGTATCCTCGCCGTCCTCGCTGCGAAACCGGATGGCGTCTATCTTGTCGACACGCCGCAGATGCCTCGGGGCGGACCAGTTCAGCGGAGGCGGAGGGCGCCGCAGTCCGCGAGCGGCAGACTGACGATGAATTCACTGCCCCGGCCGACGCCCTCGCTGCGCGCTTCCACCCGGCCGCCGTGGATTTCCACGAGGCTGCGCACGAGCGCGAGGCCGATGCCGAGCCCTCCCTCGGAAAGCCGAATTTGGCCGTCCGTTTGCGCGAAGAGATCGAAAACTCGCGGCATCATGTCGGCGCTGATGCCGACGCCATTGTCGCGAACCCGCAGAACGACTTCATCGCCCCCGCGAGCGGCGTCGATTTCGATGCGCCCGCCCGGCGGCGTGTATTTCGCCGCGTTGTTGATGATATTGGCCGCAATCTGCGCCAGACGGACGGAGTCGCCGAAAACCCGCAGCGGCTCATCCGCGACCTTCATGATAACGCGGTGACTCTTGCTTTCGATGAGCGGCTGACAGGATTCCAAGGCGTGCCGCAAGAAATCCGACACGGCGACGTTTTCCTTGCGCAAGTCGACTTTGCCACGGCTAATCCGTGAGACTTCAAGAAGGTCATCGACGAGGCGAACAAGATGATCGACCTGTCGCTGAACCATAGCGAGTAGAGGAGTGTCAGGAAATTGGGGACCATATTTCTTCTTCAAGATATGCACGGCGTTCCGGATCGGAGTGAGCGGGTTACGTAATTCATGCGCCAGTGTGGCAAGGAACTCGTCCTTGCGGCGGTCGGCCTCTTGCAGCGCGCTTTCAGCCTCATGTCGCGCGGTCACATCGGCATGGGTGCCGATCGCCCTTAGCGGCCGGCCATCAGCGTCCCGCTCCACGACCCGTCCGCGGTCCAGGATCCAGCGCCACGAACCATCCTTGTGACGCAGGCGGTGCTCGCATTCGTAGAAATCCGAGCGACCCTCCAGATGGTCAGACAATCTGGCGGCGACCTCTTGCCTTTCGTCGGGATGAATCAGGCTTTCCCAGGCTCGGACATCGGGTTCAATCTCGCTGAGATCGTAGCCGAGCATCGATGCCCAATGGCCGCCGAACTGGACTCGGCCGCTGGGCACGCGCCAGTCCCAGAATCCTAGCTGGCCGGCTTCCAGCGCCAGCGCGAGCTGCTGCTGGCTTTCCCGTAGCGCCAGTTCGGCCTGCTTGAGATCGTCGATGTCGGTATTGCTGCCGAACCACTCGACGATCTCGCCGGCTGCGTCGCGAACGGGTGCGGCCTGAACGCGCATCCAGCGCCACTCGCCATCATGTCGGCGGATGCGGTGCTCGCTCCAAAACGGCTCGCCGCGACCGATGGCTGCTCGCCACCGCGCCGCCACTGCCTCAAGGTCGTCGGGATGAACGACCTTGGTCCAGCCGTCGCACAGCATTTCCTCGGCGGTCTGGCCGGTGAAGGCCATCCATTCCTGTTGCGGCTTTTCATGCAGTCCCGATGGCGGACAGCTCCAGGTGATCGCGCTCGCCGCTTCCACGAGAGAGCGATAGCGCAGCTCGCTTTCGCGCAGCGCCTCCTCGACCCGCTTGTGCTCGGAAACGTCGATGTTTACGCCCGTGAGGCGCACCGGCTTGCCGGCCGTGTCCTTGAAACCTTGAAACCGCCCGGCAATCCAGTGCACGCTGCCGTCAGGCCATACGACCCGCCACTCATGCTCGACGGGCTCACCCGTCGCCAGCGTTTCGTTAACCTTGGCGACCGCGCCCGCGCGATCGTCTTGGTGCACCAATTGCTCCCAGGCCGACCGCCTCCGGCCGAATTCGCCCGGCGCCAGCCCATACATCGCCTCTAATTCGGGCGTCCAGATGTTCACGTCCGTCGGAATGCGCCAGTCGAACGCGCCGATCTTCGCAGCCTCGGTCGCGAGCCGCAGCCGAGCCTCGCTCTCGCGCAGCGCCTCCTCAGCCTGCTTTCGATCGGTGATGTCCTGCGTAATGCCGAAGCCGCCTAGAAGCGCGCCGGCCGCGTCAAATTCCAGATAGGCCTTCTCACGCACCCATTTGACCTCGTCCCCGGACACTATGCGATGCTCGATGTCGTAGGGTTCGCCGCGAAGGCCGGCCTGCCACTTTGCGTCAACATCGGCCTGGTCGTCGGGGTGCACGATGGAAAGAAAACTGTCGTAGGTCAGCGGCGTCCCCTTCGGCACGCCGAAGATCCGATGGTTCTCGTCCGACCAGGTCAAAACGTTCCGACGCACGTCGAGCCGCCACCAGCCGATCTTTCCGACCTCCTGCGCGCGGTCGAGATCGTTGCGGCTTTGCTGCAGCGCCTCTTCGGCCAGCTTGCGCTCGGTGACATCCTCGACGAGAGTGATGATCCACCGTGGTTCCCCGTCGGCCGCGCGAATGAGCGAAACGCTCTTGCGGACCCAAATGTTTTCGCCGTTCTTTCGAACATAGCGGTTTTCGATGACGAAGCCCGGGATCTCGCCCGCAAGCATCCGTTCGGCCAAGGCCCTGTTGGCTGGCCAATCATCCGGATGGATCAGCTCCGAGCCCTTGAGGGCAAGAAGTTCCTCGCGCGTGTAGCCGGTGATCACGCAATAAGCGCGGTTGGCGTCCAGGTGCGTATCGTCCGGCCCGTTCATCGCGAAGCCGATTGAGGCGTTTGCGAAGGAGACGCGGAACCGTTCCTCACTGTCGCGCAGCGCCGCCTCGGCCTGCTTGCGCTCGGTGATGTCGCGCACGAAGGCGCGCATGCCGACAATATGGCCTCTTTCGTCGACAACGGTCCATGTTCGCAGACTTATCGGAAATACGGTTCCATCCTTGCGGATATATTCCTTCTCATATTCGGCAGATTCGCCGCGCGGAAGAATGTGCTCCCGCACGACCGCCGCTTCCATGTCATGCCAGACTTCTGGGGTCAGTTCTTGATAAGTCAGTCGCTTCAGCTCTTCGTGCGTGTAGCCGAGCATCTTCTGGTAAGCAGGGTTGGCTTCGAGAATATGGCCGCTCATATCGACGGTGACGATGCCGTCGCGACTCGTCTCGAAAAGCGGACGATAGCGCTCTTCGCTTGCCCGCAACGCGTCCAAGCGCTCTTTGCGCTCGGTTATATCTATCCGATCATGGAAATCGATGATGGAGCCGCCGTAGCCAATGAATACGTCTTGCGCATCATAGCGCGGCGCGCCGACCGCTAACGCCCAGCGAAACTGGCCATCGTGGCGCTTAAGCCTGGCGACGATCTGAAACGGGCGCTCTGATTCTCTCGCCAGAGCGAGCTCGACCTTCACCTGCTCCAGATCGTCCTGGTGGATGGTTTTCAGCCAGCCTCCGCCCATCGCAGCTGCGGCTGATTGACCGGTGATTGTCGGCCATTGTGCGCCGATAAAATTGCATTGTCCGTCGACATCCGTCGACCAGTTTACAACCCAGAACGTGTCCATATTTGAGGTCATTGGCTTTCCGATGGACCGGGTAAGTCGCCGAGCAGAACAATTCGGGGCGAGGGCTCCACGCCAGCGCGATCCGAACGCTTCGGTCGGAAGGCGTCGGCGCCTCGGCGCTCCAAGCACAAGCGTAATCGCGACTTGCTCAAAGGACGTCCGCCGACGGCTTGAGCAGCCGCGCGCGGCGCTCAGTCTCATGATGTTCCCGATGTCAGGACGGCCCCTCGCCGCGACATTCCTACTAACGCTGGCGTCTAGGAAAAATCTAGCTAAGACGCGGCATTAGCGGCCCATTCAAGATGCGGCTCACGACGTTATGGGCCGGCCGCCGCGCACCGGGTGAGAGCGCGCCAAACAAGGGGGCCAAAGCGGTTTGATAAGGGGAGATCCTGAAGAAAAGGCTTGGCCAACAGGCGTCGTTCCAAAATGCGTGCGCCGATATGTCGCCTACTTCTGCTGTGATTCGTCCCCACACGCGGCGAGGATTTCTTCCAAAACGTCGATATCGGCCGGCTTGACCAGATGGCGGTCGAAGCCCGCCTCGCGGGTGCGCATCTTGTCAACATCCTGCGCCCAGCCGGAGAGCGCAATAAGCTGCGCCTGCTGGCCGGCCGGCGCGCTGCGAATGCGCCGCGCGGTTTCGTAGCCGTTCATCTCGGGCATGCCGAGGTCTAGAAACACGATTCTCGGGTGGAAATCGGATACGAGCGACACGCCTACTGCTCCGCAATAGGCGGTTCTCACGTCGCAGCCCAGGACGTCCAGCAGCATCGCCAGACTGTCGGCGACGTCCCTATCGTCGTCGATGACGAGAACACGCCGCGCTGAGGGCGTCGAAACGGAGAACTCGTTCAGTTGGACAGCGTCTGCCGGGGAGATTGGCGCTCGCATGACCAATTCGCTCCTCTTGCGCTCGGCGGTTTCCCTTGAATACTTAGCGCGCGCATTTTGGCAAGGCAGCCTCCGCGCACCCAAATCGCCTGCGGCGCGTGATTGATGATGCGGATGTTCGCGAATGACGCTTGGCGACGTCACGCGCCAAAGCTGATATTCCGACCGTTAAGAAACATTCGGACCAGCTCCGCGAGGTTCTTGACGCGCATTTTCGCCATGACGTTGGCGCGATGCGCCTCCACCGTGCGCACGCTGATGCCGAGATCATGAGCAATGACCTTATTAGAGCGGCCTTGCGCGAGCCTTTCGAGAATTTCGCGCTCCCGCTTGGTCAACGACATAAATCTTTCAGAGATCTGCCGCTCTTCCGCATAGCGCGACTGAACAGCTTCGTGCTTCGATAGCGCACGCTTGACGGCTGCAAAGAGCGCATCGTCATCGAACGGCTTCTCGAGAAAATCGACAGCGCCGCGCTTCATGGCCTCGACGGCGAGAGGCACGTCGCCATGGCCCGTGATGATAATGATCGGCAGATGAAGATTTCGGTTCTTCATCTCGAGGATCAGGTCGAGTCCGCTCACCTCCGGCATGCGAACATCAGCGATGACGCACCCGGCGCTTTCCGGTCCGATGGACGAAAGCAAAGCTGGCGCCGACGGAAAACTCGATACGGCGAACCCTTCGGATTCGAGTAGAAGCTGAAGCGCGTCGCGCACCGCCGCATCGTCGTCCACGACAAAAACCGTTCCCGAGTTCATCCGCTGGAATCTCGTCCTCGCAATGGAAGATCACAGGAGAATATAGCGCCGCCTTCGGGATTGGCCTTAGCCCATAGTCGGCCATCGTGCGCTTCGACGATTGCGCGGGAAATCGACAGCCCAATGCCCATTCCATCTTTCCGCATCGCAAAAAGATCAAGCAGATCGGCGTTTTCCTTTCCGGCTGGTCCGCAGCCGGTGTCTTGAACGTCAACGCGTATGGCCTTTGCAGCTTGCGTCGCTGTGGAAACCAACAGCTCGCGTCGCGGCAAATCCTGCATCGCTTCAATGGCGTTTCGCATAAGGTTCGCCAGAACATGTCTGATCTGGACACGGTCGGCGACGATGAAATCGTCGTCTTTGGTCAGCCGCTTGCTGATCGAGACGCCAGCCTCGGCGGCCTCCGCAGCGACGAGTGAAAGCGTCTCGTCGATCAACAAATTAACGCTAAAGAGCGTCTTGTCTGGCTCGCCCTGCGCAACAAGCTCGCTCAGACTGCGGACGACCTGCCCGGCGCGCATGATCTGCATGACAGCCTTATCGAGCGCTCCAACGATCGGTGTGACCGACTCCTTGGGAAGCCCTCCTGCGAGGCGCTGCGCCGCCCTGAGATAGGCGCTCGCCGCAGTCAGCGGTTGATTGATATTGTGGGCGAAAGTCGCAGCCAATCTGCTAATGGCTCTCAGGCGTTCGAGCTCTCTACGACTAACGCCAAATGCATTGGGACCAGCATCATCCACCGAAGCGATCCTATTTACCTGATTCAATCATATATTCCGTCGCACTCGCCGCCATACGCCGCATGTTCGGCAAGCGCGAACTCCTAAAGCCTACGATCTATGACGCCGTAAGTGTGACAGCGCACAGACCCCGTCGTCATTGCTTTTGCGGCGCGTCCGCCCCTCCAGTGAGATCGCGCTGTTCCGGATTGAGCAGCAAGACCCGCCAAGGTGGCGGCGGCAGAGCTCACGCCAGTGATTGTTTGTCCCACTCAGCGCGGATTGCAGACTGAGTTTGCCTCGCCCCGCTCGCAGCAACAAGCGAGTCGAGCGTCCGCCGCGTCGATCGATTCCGGTACAAGCCTTTAAACGCGGGGGTACGCCGCACATAGGCGTTGAATTGCGGACGGTCCCGCGTGAAAATACGGAGGACAACGAGCACGTCTGTCGCAAGCGCCTGTGCGCCGAGATCCACAAGTCCCTGAATATCCGACATCATCAATTCAAATACGAACCACTCGCCCTTTTGCATGTTGAGCTGGTAGCTCGCAAACAACTGTTTTTGCTTGAGTGAAAGCATCGCAACCACTTCGCGTGGCGCGAGACCCGACTGCTCCCTACACCGCGACGCCGACAACATTGGACGCTCCCGTCGTGTTCTCGTGCTCTACTCAAGGCGCTGTTGCCGCTCTTGCGGCGGCATTTACTTGGAGAGATCGACGCCTACTGCATAAGAGCACGCTCGCGCGCGAGGCAAAATTGGTAGACTTACGTAAGTGGAATATTGGATCAGCCATTTTGCCGTATTCACGAACAGACACGGCGCACGTCGACCGAAAGCAAGAGAACAGACCGCTCTGGGACGGGAAAGATTCCGTTACGCAGTATCAGACCGACCAGAGTGAGCCTTTAACGAAGTCTTACCGTCAAAGCCGTTCTCAACTCATGAGCCCGCCTCCCCAGACCTCGCGAAAGGCCCAAGAACACTGACAGACTCTGATGGCTCGAAAAATGCCATTTCTACGTAAGATTACCAGCTTGGCAGCCGCTTAGTCTTAGCGAAAATGGTCATCGCTCAGCCGCCTTTTCGAAAGGTAAACAGCGCCGGCGTCGTTTGCCTGGTTTGCTGAGCGGCCTCTGCCGCTTCGGTTGTTGCGGAGGAGTCTTCGACGCAGAACTGGAGCGCGACGGATGGATACGGTTTCGGCGACCACCAAGTCCCGGAGGGGTTTCGCGTCGATGACGCCGGAGCGGCAACGTGAAATTGCGCGCAAGGGCGGCAAGAGCGTGCCGGGCGAACAACGCAGTTTCGCCAAAAACCCCGACCTTGCGTCGACGGCGGGGCGCAAAGGCGGACTTGCAGTCAGCGCGTCAAAACGCAGTTTTTCCGTCGATCGACAGCTCGCGTCACAAGCTGGCAAAAAAGGCGGGCATGCGGCGCGCAACACGCGCACCGAGGATGACGTCATATCCGAAGGCGCATGACGAATCGTAGCGCCGACGCCACCTCGCGCGCGACGCGCGCCTGGCTCGGACCGCAAGGGATTTTCAGAGTCAGACGCGCGTCCCGCAATTTGCCATGAGCTTGCTGCAGTGACGCACTGCAGCGCGCCTCAACACATATTTCGGCGTCCCCTTCCATCAACTTCTGGAGAATACGGTCGCGGGCATCAAGCTACGACCGTGAACATCGACTCCGAGCGAAGCCAGCGTTATGCGGCGCACAGATGCGCGTCGTGCAACCATCGCACGGCAGTTTACGATAAGCGCCTTGCAAGCAACACCGACGGGCCGAGTCCCTTAAGGCCGCCTCATCCATCCAAAAGGCGCGAGCGCCCAGCCTCGAAGCGAAGCGGCAATGAGCCCGCTAAAGCGCGCGTCGACGAATCATCCTCACCAGCGCCGTCGCCACACACCGCATCGACGGCCGCCGTAAGGGCCGCGCCAGCATCGTCGTCACACGCGGCGCCTCGCCTCCTGGACAAAAGACGTGGCTGCCGCCGCCGCATCCCGAATGGCTGGACCGTTCGCAGGCGAGGCGCTTAGCAACAAACCAAAGAGCCCGGCAGTCGCAAGCGCCATTGGAAGAGAACGTATCTCTTCGCTGGATGGATGGATCGACCGACCGCCCTCACACACCGGACGCTCGCAGCAGAGCGCCTGCTATAAAGAAACTCGATGTGCGCCGGCTCCAGCCCAAGACAACGACTTAATGTACATCCCAGCGCGGAGATGAAAACCCTATGGTCGGACAAAAAGCCGAATTATCGAGGAGTGACGGTTCAACTCATACGCAGAGCCTGCCCTTGATACACCCGCGCGCCGCCGCGAAACGGCCGGAGCCCCACACACGCAACCAAGGAAAGATGACGCAAAAACCCACCCATCAGGGGCCACCGCGAGGACTGGCGATCGCGGCGCTGATCGTCGCCGGGGAATCCGTCTTTTTGCTGCCTTTCGTCTTGGCTCGCGTATTCCGGCCGACGCTCCTCGATGTGTTCGGCGTCACCAATCTCGAACTCGGCGCCGCCTATGCGGTTTATGGGGTGGTTGCAATGGCCGCGTATTTGTTCGGCGGGCCGCTCGCCGACAGATACCCCGCACGCACAATGTTGACTGTCGCGTTGACGTCCACCGCCGTCGGCGGCCTTGTGATGATGGCGATTCCGTCCCCGTCGACGCTGGCGATCTTATATGGGTACTGGGGAGTCACCACGATCGCGCTGTTCTGGGCGCCGTTGATTCGCGCCACGCGTGAGTGGGGACTCAACTTTTCCCAAGGCCGCGCGTTCGGATTGCTCGAGGGCGGCAGAGGCGCGCTGTCGGCCGTCATGGCGTCGATCATGGTGGTTCTATTCGCCGCGCTGTTGCCAGAAGACAGCGAGACGGCCAGTCTCGCGCAGCGCACGGAATCATTGCGATGGATCATACTGCTGTTGTCCGCGATGACCTGCGGAGCCGCCTTGCTCATCTGGCTGGCGGTGCCGGAGCGCAAAACGCCGGCGCAGCGAGCGGCGTCGATAAGCGACGTCGCCCGCGTGTTCGCCATGCCGTCAGTCTGGCTGCAGGCTGCGGTGATCCTGTGCGCGTATGTGGGCTTCAAGGCGATCGACGACTTTTCGCTGTACGCGAATCAGGTCATTGGCCTGAATCAGGTAGAGGCGGCACGGGCGGGCGTCGCATCGCTCTGGATACGACCATTTGCGGCCATTGGCGCCGGCTACCTGGCTGAGCGGCTTGGCGCGCCCCTCATGATCGTCGGCTGTTTCGTGCTTCTCGCAGCCGGGAGCTCCGTGCTGGCCTCCGGCGCTATTGGCGCGGGCATGGTATGGACGTTTGTTTTGACGATAATCTTCACCAGCATCGGCGTCTTCGCGCTGCGTGGCCTCTATTTCGCAATCATGCAAGACGGCAAAATTCCTATGGAGCACACAGGGAGCGCAGTCGGCTTGGTATCGGTGATCGGCTACGCGCCGGATATTTTTATGGGACCGCTCATGGGCTATCTGCTCGACCGGTGGCCCGGGACCGCCGGGCACAATTACGTGTTCTCAGTCGTCACCCTATTCGCGATGCTCGGACTGATCGCCAGCTACATTTTCCAGCGACGCGCCCAACTTCAGACCGGCCTGTGAGCCGCTAAACCGCCCGAAGCGCCCGGTCCGACCCGCTCCCGCTGCTCCATCGACGCCCTTTGAGCCCGGGCGCTTGCCGCAGGCGCGTGCTGAACCACCTGTAGGCTTGGATCTAGCCGCGCCGCCAGAGCGCGTTTGGCGGAAGCGGAGCGGTTCACGGGGCGATTCATGGGCTCAGTCTTTCGACCCGCCGTGAATTTCTGGGCTTCGCTGGCGCTCCTGCTGTTGGCGCTCGCTCTTGTGGCGTTTTCGCTTGTGGTTTGGCTTTGGCCGCGCAGCGATTCTGCGCGACGCGTGAATTGGGCTCCCGCGCAGCCGGTTCCCTTCAGCCATCAACATCACGTCCGCGGATTGGGGATCGACTGCCGGTATTGTCATAACGCCGTCGAAGTTTCCGCCAATGCAGGCATGCCGCCCACTTATACCTGCATGACCTGCCATTCGCAGATCTGGACAAACGCCGCGTTGCTTGAGCCGGTGCGCAACAGTCTGAGGGACGACCGGCCGCTGGTCTGGCGCCGTGTGACCGATGTTCCGGATTTCGTCTACTTCGATCACAGCATTCATATCGCCAAAGGCGTCGGCTGTTCGAGCTGTCACGGCGACGTGGCCCATATGGCGCTAACCTACAAGGCCAAATCCTTGACGATGCAGTTTTGCCTTGACTGTCATCGCGATCCTGGTCCGCGCCTCAGGCCAAAAGACAAGATCTACGACACCAACTGGACGCGCGACGCGACGACGCCCGCGCCTGAGGTCCTGCTCGCCCAATACGGCGCGCCGCAGAGAAACCTGACGGACTGTTCGATATGTCACAGGTGAATGCGCAATGGCGTAGCCTCGAGGAGCTTACGCAAGACGCGGACGTCCTGTCGCGGATCGAGCAGGAGTTTCCAATGCTCGGCGCAGCGCTTGCAGCGCCGCGCGACCGTCGCCACGCGCTGGCGCTCATGGCCGCCTCGTTGGCGCTTGCGGGCGCGGGACTTAGCGGATGCGACGGCGCGCCGGAAGGACAGTTGATTCCAGCGGTTCGCATGCCGGCCGGCGTCGTTCCGGGCATGCCGGATTATTACAGCAGCGCGCACATAGAAGGCGGCTACGCCGCTGGAACCGTCGTCAAACATTTCATGGGACGGCCGATCAAAGTCGAAGGCAATCCCTTTCATCCGGCGAGCCTCGGCGCGACGAGCCCGATAGCGCAAGCCGAACTCCTCGACTTCTACGATCCGCGCCGCTCCTGGGGCGTGACGCAAGCGAATCTTCCGCGAAGCCGATCGGCGCTCGAGCAAGCGCTTGGCGAGCAGCGCGACAAGTTGGCGGCGACCGGCGGCGCGGGTTTCGTCATTCTGACAGGCGCGTCGACGTCGCCAACGCTCGCCGCCCAACTCGACGCGCTACGAAGAACCTATCCGCAGATTTGCTGGCTGCACTGGGAGGCGATCGGGCGCGAAAACATCGACAGCGGCGTCGCGCTCGCCTATGGCGCGCGCCTCGAACTCCAGCCCCAACTCCAAAACGCCGACGTCATTCTCGCCATCGACAGCGATCTCTTGAGCGCCGCGCCGGGGCATCTGCGCATCGCACGCGAATTCGCGGCGCGACGAAACCCGACGCGGGCCAAAATGAATCGGCTCTATGCGATCGAGGCCACGCCGTCGCTCACCGGCGCCGTCGCCGACGAGCGCTTTATCGCCGGACCGCGAGAGACGCATCGAGTCCTGCTTGCGCTCGCCGGGGCGCTGCTCGGCGGAGCGCCCGTGGAAGGTCCGCCGTGGCTCGACAGGATCATATCGGATCTCAAGGCCAATCGCGGGCGCGCCTTCATCCATCTTGGACCGGATCACGCGCCGGAAGCGCATGCGCTCGCATCTGCAATGAACGAGGCGCTCGGCGGCCGCGGCGCGGTCTATGCGCTGCTCGACGCCGTCACGCACGCTTCGTCCGACGACTCGCTCTCCCTCGCGACGCTCGTCGCCGATATGCGCGCGGGTCGCATAAGCTCGCTGCTCATCATAGACAGCAATCCTGTCTATGCCGCTCCAGGCGCCCTCAACTTCGTGGAGGCTCTTGGTCGCGTCGAATTCAGCCTGTGCCTCAGCACAACGCCAAACGAGACAGGCGCCGCGTCGCTCTGGGCCGCGCCGATGATTCATCCCTGGGAAGGCTGGACCGACGCGCGCGCTTTCGACGGAACGGCGAGCGTGATGCAGCCACAAGCCCTGCCCCTATTTCAGGGCGTCGAACCGCATCACGTGCTGGGATTGCTGCTCCGGCCTGATCCGCCGAAGGCGCTCGATCTCGTGCGGCAAACGTGGAAGAATCGGCTGGGGACGAACGTCAACGACGCATGGGCCGACGCGCTGGCTCAAGGCGTCATCCCCAACAGCGCCAGTCCGGTGAGCGATCGGCCGCTGCGCGACGCGGCCGCGCGCGCTCGACTTCCCGAGCCGTCCTCAGCCACGACAGTCCTATTGTTTCGCCCGGATCCCTATCTCCTCGACGGCCGCTATGCCGACAATCCATGGCTCCAGGAATTGCCGCGGCCGCTAAGCAAAATAAGCTGGGGCAATCCGCTCTTGATATCGCCCCGGCGCGCCCGTGAACTGTCGCTGGCGAATGGCGACGTCGTTAGGATCACGGTCGACGGCGTGCACATGACAACGCCCATCGCCATTGCCCCGGGCCAGTCGGATGAATGCGTGGTCGCGCTTCTCGGATTCGGCAGACGCCACGCGGGCCCCGCGGGGCAAAATGTCGGCGTCGATTTCTTCAAGCTTACGGGGCGCGCGTGTGGCGCGCCGGACATTCAAAAAACCGGCGCCACAGAAGAGCTGGCGAGCACGCAGCACCACGCCACGATGTTCGACGAAGGGGGCGTCTTTGCGCGAAACGGCGCGCTGTCGCAGTTCCTCGCCGATCCTGAATTCGTTCGACGAAGCGATGAGTCTAAGCCGTCCTTTTATGAATGGAAGCCGCAAGGCCCAGCCGCCTGGGGCATGAGCATCGACCTCAACGCCTGTATCGGCTGCAACGCCTGTGTGGTCGCCTGCCAGGCGGAAAACAATATTCCCGTCGTCGGCAAGACCGAGATGCTGCGCGAGCGCGAGATGTACTGGCTGCGCATCGACCGCTATTACGACGGCCCGCCGGAGTCCCCGGGATTCAACTTCCAGCCCGTTCTCTGCATGCATTGCGAGGAAGCGCCTTGCGAGCCGGTCTGCCCCGTCGGCGCGACGATGCATGACGCCGAAGGGCTCAATGTGATGGTCTACAATCGCTGCATCGGCACGCGCTTCTGCTCGAACAATTGCCCCTACAAGGTTCGTCGCTTCAATTATTTCGATTTCGCGGGTGAAGAGCGCCGCGCAATCCAATCACGAAATCCCGAAGTCACCGTGCGCGCCCGCGGCGTCATGGAGAAGTGCACGTTCTGCCTGCAGCGCATCGCCGCCGCCCGCATCGTCGCCGATCGCGAGGGCGAGAAGGCGTCTGCAGTCGTGACCGCATGCGAAGCCGCCTGCCCGACGCGGGCTTTCACCTTCGGCGATCTTGCGGCCAAGGGGAGCGAGGTCGCCGCGCGTCGCGCCGGACCATTGTCTTACGCGCTGCTGGCGGAACAGAATACGAAGCCGCGCGTCACCTACGAAGCGCATATTTTCAATGTCGATGAACCTAAAGAGACGCAGAAATGACGTCGTTCCAGGCCCGGTCGACGCTTGGAGTCTTCGCGGACGACGGACGTCCGCGAGCGAACGATCCGATCGTCGCGCCGGAGCAGACCATATCGACGATGACGGCGACAATATGCGCGCCGCCGCTGCAGGAGAAATGGCCGCTATGGTGGAAGCTCAGTCTGGCCGCGGCGCTGCTCTTGGTCGTTATCCTCGTCATCGCCATCGGCTGGCTGTTTTATGCCGGCGTTGGCGTCTGGGGCATCAACTGGCCGGTGGTCTGGGGCTTCGCGATCATCAATTACGTTTGGTGGATCGCCATTGCTTCGGGCGGAACCTTTATCTCGGCGCTCTTCTATCTGGCCGAGGTCGAGTGGCGCAACGCGCTCAACAGGATCGCCGAGACGATCACCATCTTCGCCGCCGCTTGCGCAGCCATCTATCCGATTTTGCACCTCGGCCGGCCTTGGCTGTTCTACTGGCTGTTTCCCTATCCGAACGTGATGACCGTCTGGCCGCAGTTCCGAAGCCCTCTGCTTTGGGACTTTGTGGCGATCCTCACCTACGTCGTCGCCTCGATTCTCTTCTGGTATTTCGGCCTCGTTCCCGACCTTGCGACGATGCGCGACAAGGCCGACGCGCCGCATAAGCGCCGCTTCTATGGGCTCCTCGCCTTGGGGTTCCGAGGCTCGGAAAGCGCGTGGCGCTACTATCATGTCGGTTATGGTTTGCTGGCCGCGCTGATGGCGCCGCTCGTCATTTCGGTGCACAGCATTGTCGGCCTCGACTTCGCCGGCGCTGCGACGCTTGGCTGGCATTCGACGCTGTTCCCGCCCTTCTTCGTTTTCGGAGCGTTGCTGTCAGGTTTTGCCGCGGTGATGCTGCTCGCTATCCCGTTGCGTCGACTGCTTGGCCTCGAGGATTTCATCACCGGCCGACACTTCGACATTCTCGGCAAGCTTCTGCTGACGAGCAGCCTTTGCGTGGGCTACGCCTATCTGATGGAAGCGTTCACGACCTTCTACGGGCCGGACGCGGCGGAGAAGCGGCTTTTCGTCGATAAGGTCGCGGGCGAGTTGGCGCCGATCTACTGGGCGACGATCCTCTTCAACGTCTTGACGCCGCAATTGATGTGGTGGCGGCGCGTCCGACTTAACGAATTTCTCGTCGTTCTCGTCAGCCTCGCCGTGATCGTCGGGATGTGGTGCGAGCGCTACGTCATCGTCGTGATGAGTTTGCGGCGCACGCATCTGCCTTCCGCTTGGGGCGGCTATACGCCAACGATCTGGGATTGGCTCACGCTTTTCGGCACCGTCGGTCTTTTCATCGCCGGCCTTCTGATCGCCATTCGCCTTTTGCCGGCGGTTTCGATGTTCGAACTGCGTGAAGTGATCCTTCGCAACGCGAGGCGAGACCGATGAGTCCCGAGGACAAAACGCCAACGGCGCCGAATGGTGTAGCGGCGACCTTCCTGTCGGAAGAAGCGTCGCTCGCGGCGCTCGCACGCCTAGACGAGGCGAATGTTGGCGAGACGGAGCTCTTCAGCCCCCTCGCGCCGGAGCGGACGCCCAGGCCGACGCGACTCCCCGCCGTCGCGCTCGCTCTAGGTCTGCTCGGCGCCGGCGCTGTCTTCGGCCTGCAAACTTATGCAAATGTCGTCGCTTATCCGCTGGATATCGGCGGGCGCCCGCCGTTTTCCTGGCCTTCGTTCATCCCCATCGCTTTCGAAGTGGGCATCTTGTCCGCCGTGCTCGCCACGATCATTGGAACCGGCGCGCTTTGCGGCTTCACCCGCTATTACGACCCCGTCGACAGAACCAGGGCGATCCGCGACGCGATGATCGATCGTTGGGTGATCGTCGTGCGCGCGGTCAATTCTGACGCTTTGGCGCGGTCGCGTGACATCATGCAAGACTGCGACGCGCGCGTGATCGAAGAGGCCGAGCTGTGAACCACGCCATCGCCGTCATTGCTCTTTGCGCGCTGGGCGCCTGCAGCGACATGAGCAATCAGCCCAAGCAGCGAAGCTATTCGCCGCTCGTCGGTCCAGCACAGACGCCGCCGGGCGCCGTCGCCTTTCTCTACCGCGAACCGAGCGCGCCGCCACTGACGCTCGCGCTCATTGAGCGGGGGCAGCAGCGCTATCGAATTTTTTGTACGCCCTGTCACTCGGAGCTAGGCAACGGCCAAGGCATGATCGTCCAGCGCGGCTTTCCAGCGCCGCCCTCCTATGACAGCGAACGACTGCTCCAAGCGCCGACGCGCCATTTCGTCGATGTGATCGCTCAAGGCCACGACGCCATGTATTCCTATGCCGCGCGCGTGCCGGCCGCCGATCGGTGGGCGATCGCCGCCTATATTCGCGCCTTGCAAAAAAGCCAGAATGCGTCGGCGACGGATCTTGCAGCCGCAAAAGCGGAGACAGCGCCGTGAGCCGCATCCTCCTCATCCTGGCGTGCGCCGTGGGCTATGCCGGAGCCTTTCTCGGCTGGGCGTTGGCGCCCGAGAGTTTTGCATTCGCTTGGCTGACGGCGCTCAGCGTATGGATCGCCTGGCCGCTCGGCGCCATGGCGCTGATGCTGATTCATGCGCTGACAGGAGGCCGCTGGGGAAAGGCCGTTCTCGGCGTCCTCGCCGCCGGCGTGCGCAGCGTGTTTCTCGCTCCGCTGTTCGTCGTTCCTTACGCGCTGACAGCCAACCGCGTCTATCCGTGGCTTCAAAGCGGCGCGGCGCAGTTCGACAACGCGCTCTATCTGAACGGTACCGCCTTTGTGCTTCGCGGCGTGATCTATCTGCTGATCTGGCTCATTCTCGCCATGCTCGTCACGCGCGCGAACGATGACGCCAATGAGCTTGCGCGGCTTGCGCCAGCAGGGCTTATTCTTCTCGCGCTGACGACGACCTTCGCCGTCATTGACGCCGTGATGTCGCTTGATCCGACTTTCGCCTCGAGCCTATTCGGTCTCGGCTTCATCAGCGAGATTGGCGCGCTCGCTCTCTCCGTCGCGACGCTCGCCCTTATATGTTCGTCCTCGCCAGACCCCGAGGCCTTGCGCCAGCTTGCGCGCCTGCTTCTCGCCCTCGTCATTCTGTGGAGCTATCTGGCGCTCATGCAGCTCATCATCGTCTGGCAGTCCGATCTGCCGCATGAGGTCGCTTGGTATCTCCCGCGCTGGCGTCAGGGCTGGGGCGTCATCGCCGGGCTTATCGTCCTTACGCATTTCGTTGCGCCGTTCTTCACACTGCTTTCGGCCAGAGCGCAACATTCGCCAAAGGCCGTGGGATTTGCCGCGGCGTCGACCATCGTCGGCGGCATTCTTCATCAGTTCTGGCTGGTCGCTCCGGCGGCCGGCGCTCGTTCAGGAGTGATCGCACTGCTTACGCTTTCAGCCTTACTGGCCATGGCCTGCACGTCGGTGCTGGCCTCTCGGTTGACAAGGCGAATTTGGATTTGGGTCGAGGCGTGAGCGCAATGGACGAGAAAGACCTTGCGCCAGCTTCGCACCAAGCAAGCGATATCAGCGGCGGTTTTGTCGCCATTGGCTTCGCTTCGACGGTCCTGGGAATCGTGTTGTTGGCCCTTCTCGCATGGGCGCTCTATCCCGACGCCATGGTCGACAGGACAATGCATTTGCCGCTGCCATTATTCCCCGAGCCGCGACTGCAGATCGATCCGGCGGAGGACTGGACGGACTTTCACCGGCGCGAATTGACGCGCTTGAACAGCGCAGGCTGGATCGATCAGGCCAAAGGCGTAGCGCATATTCCAATCGCTGCCGCGATGCGAAAGATCGCACAAGAAGGCATCGCGGATTGGCCGGCTGCCGCGCCCGCGCCCCTCACTTCTCCGTCACCAAAGGAGAATGCGAATGAAGCCGCTTCTTACGCTACTGGCGTTGCTGCTTCTCAACAGCCTCCCGGCCTATGCGCAACGGACGCCCGACATAACGGGCGTTGCATACGAGCAGAAACTCGGCGCCCGCCTGCCGTTAGAAAGCGGGTTCACCGACGCGGACGGACAAGACGTTCGCATTGGTGATGTGTTCGATCGCGCGCCGGTCATTCTCGTGCTCGGCTACTTCCATTGCGACAAGCTCTGCGGCGTGACGCGCCTTGCACTGTTGCGCGCGGCGCAGAAAGCGGGATTGTCGGCGGGCTCTGACTATGTCTTCGTCGCGATCAGCATCGATCCGACAGAAACGACCGACGCCGCACAACGGGCGCGCGAGATCGATTTCGCCGCGGCGTCGCCAATCGGCGCGCCTGAGGGATTCCGCTATCTTATCGGAACGCCGGAGAACATTCGCGCCATAGCCGAGGCTGTCGGATATCGCTATCGTAACGGCGGGCGTCCGCAGACCTTCATTCATCCGATCGGCGCCGTTGTCATTACGGCGCACGGCGACGTCTCAACTTATCTCTCCGGCATCGGCTCCTCTCACGAAGAGATACGCGGCGCGGTCGAAGCCGCCGCGACGCAGAATATTGCGCCCCGCGCATCCCCGGCGCTCTTGCTTTGCTTCGATTTTGATTCGACCACCGGCCGATACACATTCGCCATCATGAAATTCCTCCGGATCGGCGCGGTCGGGATGATCCTAGCGCTGGCGGCGATGATCTATCGCGAGTTCCGCAAGGGAGCGCGCGTATGAATGGCTACTGGCCAAGCGCCACGGTCGAAGGACGTGAAGTCGACTTTCTGCTCCTGGCGCTATTGCTCGTGTCATACGCGGTTCTCGCCCTCGTCTTCGGGCTCATCCTTCTCTACATGGTTCGATATCGCGCCGGCAGCGGGGTCTCTCGCGGCGCGCGAACGCGCAAGACCTGGCGTTTCGAGATCAGCTGGACAGCGGCGACGCTGGCGGTTTTTTTCGGCTTATTTATCTGGGGCGGCGATCTTTACGTGCGCCTTTTCCAGCCGCCGGCTGACGCCTTGCAGATCTACGTCGTCGGCAAACAATGGATGTGGAAGGTCGAGCATCAGGGCGGCCAGCGCGAGATCAACGCCCTACACATACCCATCAACCGGCCGATCCAGCTCGTCATGACGTCGGAAGACGTCATTCATGATTTTGCCGTGCCGGCGTTTCGCATCAAGCACGATGTTCTGCCAGGCCGCTACCAAACCCTCTGGTTTCAGGTCGACACGGCCGGCGCCTTCCAGCTCTTCTGCACTCAGCTTTGCGGCGTCGGCCATTACTCGATGACTGGAGAGGTCGTCGCCATGTCGCAGCCGGATTTTGAAAAGTGGCTGGCAAGCGGCGCGGGGCCTGAAAGCCACGAAGACATGGCGGCCGCCGGCAAAGAACTCTTCACGACGCATGGATGCAGCGGCTGTCACGGCGAAGGCGGGGTGGGCGGATCGCCGGAGACGACCGGCGTACCCGCGCCGGCGTTAAGCGGGCTGTATGGCCGCTCCGTCAAATTGCAGACCGGCGCAACTGTAACGGCGGACGATAAATTCATCCGAGACTGCATCCTTACGCCCGACAAGACTCCGGTCGCCGGCTATCCGCAGATCATGCCGTCCTTCTCAGGACAGATCAGCGAAGAAAAAGTGCTGCGACTCATCGCCTATATCAAATCGCTCAAATCGGGGGGCCGGACATGACGCATTCGGCGGCGCACGTTTCCTATCTTGAAGATGGCCATACGCTGCGCAGCTGGCTGCTCACGACCGATCATAAGCGCATCGCGATTCTCTATCTCGTCGCCATCACCTTCTTCTTCTTCGCCGGCGGCTTCGCCGCCTTTCTCATGCGCTATAATTTGATTTCTTCGCATGGGCTGCTCGGGTCGGCCGAGACTTATAATCGGCTTTTCTCGATGCATGGCATATTGATGGTCTGGTTCTTCCTCGTCCCGGCCGTGCCGGTGACGCTAGGCAATTTTCTGACGCCGCTGATGCTGGGCGCCCGGGACCTCGCCTTTCCGCGGCTCAATCTGCTGAGCTGGTATCTGTTCATGGCCGCGGGCTTCGTCGCGCTCTATGCGGTCGTGGCCGGCGGCGTCGACACCGGCTGGACGTTTTATACGCCCTTGACGTCTCTCTACTCGAAGGGACACGTCGTCGCCGCGATCATCGCCATCTTTATCGCCGGTTTTTCGTCGATCGCGACGGGGCTCAATTTCATCGTTACAATACACAAACTCCGCGCTCCCGGCATGGGCTGGTATAGAATGCCGGTCTTCTTGTGGTCGCTCTACGCGACCAGCGTCATCCTCGTCCTCGCGACCCCAGTGCTCGCGATGACTCTGCTGTTGTTGGCGTTTGAACGCATTTTTGGGATCGGCGTCTTCGATCCCGCAATCGGCGGCGATCCGCTGCTCTTTCAGCATCTCTTCTGGTTCTATTCGCACCCCGCCGTTTACGTGATGATCCTGCCCGGCTTCGGCGTCATCAGCGAGATCGTGCCGGCGTTCTCCCGCAAGGAGCTGTTCGGCTATAAATTCATCGTCTGGGCGAGCATCGCGATTGCCGTTATCGGCTTTCTCGTCTGGGGCCATCACATGTTCGTCGCGGGAACCTCGCTCTTTTCGGCGATCGTCTTTTCGCTGCTCAGCTATATGGTTGCGGTGCCGTCAGCCATTAAAGTCTTCAACTGGATCGGCACAATGCACAAAGGCTATATCCATTTCGACTCGCCGATGCTTTACGCAATCGGCTTTATCGGCCTGTTCACGACTGGCGGACTGACCGGCCTCTTCGTCGCGGCGCTCGCCGCCGACGTGCATCTCACGCAGACCTATTTTGTCGTCGCGCATTTCCATTATGTGATGGTCGGCGGCATGGTTTCGGCCTATTTCGCCGGCCTTCATTTCTGGTGGCCGAAAATCACGGGGCGTCTCTATCCGGAGATGTGGGGCCGCGCCGGCGCAATCACCATATTCGTGGGTTTTAACCTGACCTTTTTTCCCCAGTTCGTGCTGGGCTATCTCGGTATGCCGAGACGTTATTTCGCCTACCCGGCACACTTCGAACCGCTAAACCTGCTGTCTTCCGCCGGCGCGGTGGTGCTCGCCATAGGCTATCTTCTGCCGCTGGGCTATCTCACCTGGTCGCTGCTTTATGGCGAACGCGCGTCGGCGAATCCGTGGGGCGCGACGGGGCTCGAATGGACGACGCCATCTCCTCCCCCGACGGAAAATTTCACCGTGACGCCGATCGTCACGCAAGCGCCCTATCAATATGAACAACCGGAGGCTGTGATCCATGAGTGACGCCGCCGCTCACGAGTTTCAGTTCTCGAGCGCCGAGCATCAGCGCGAAACGGCGATCTCGGGGGTTTGGCTTTTTCTCGCGACCGAGGCGCTGTTCTTCGGCCCTATCTTCCTTGCGTGGATCTATGCCCGTCTCGCCGATCCAAGCGCCTTTGACGCCGGCGGCCGACAGACCGAGCTGACGATCGGCGTGACGAATACGGCGCTGCTGATTGCGAGCAGTTTCGCCTACAGCATCGGCCTCGCCTGTATCGAATTCGGAAGCCGTCGCGGGATGGTTCTGTGGCTGCTGATCGCTTGGGCGCTCGGCGCCGCTTTCCTCGGCCTCAAATTCGGCGTGGAATGGCGAACGGACCTCGAGAAAGGTCTGTTCCCAGGCGCAAATTTCTCAGTCCACGGACCGTCGCGAAGCGGCGCTCAGCTCTTCTTCGCCTTCTACTTCTTCAGCACGGCGCTTCACGGCCTTCACCTTCTCGTCGGACTTGCGCTTCTCGCCTGGATTATCTCGAAGGCGCCACAGTTCACCGCGGAGCGCCATAATGCCGTTCGCGTCGTCGGACTCTATTGGACCTTTATCGACATCATTTGGCTTATTCTGTTTCCGCTCATCTATCTCATAGGACGGGCCTCATGACAGCGGTCGTGCTTCGTCTCATCTCGGTCGCGTCGCTGATGTTTGCGCTTCTCGCCGCAGAGCTTGCAGCGACCTTTGCCTTCCCTGGTTGGGGACGCGGCGGCGTCGCCATCATTGCGGCGACGATGGTAGGCGTGGCGGCGTTCGGATTCATGGACCTGCGTCAAGAAGGCGTTGTCGTCTGGCTGTTCGCCGCCGCGGCGCTTCTGTGGCTCATCATTCTTCTGGGCTTCGGCGCCCTCGATCCGATGACGCGCACGCTCTATCCGACAGTCATCGCCGTCCCATAGGGGCCACGGCAGAGACGCTCGAATAAGCCTATCAAATGGTCCAGGACTGGAAGCCCGACCTCGCCTAGCTTCCGGCCGGAACGAGCCAGTCTTCGGCTGGCGCATAGCCTTCGCCGACCGCTTTGCGATAATGCATCGTGAAGCCGCTGATCGCCTTCCGCAGTGCGTCGCCTGGCGTATCCGCCTCCGACGCGCAGCTCCAAAAGGGGGTCGGCTGGCGCGGCGTCTTGATCGCGTGGCTCAGGCGATAGGCGGTGCGCGAACCCCAGGTCCGGCGTAATCGAATGGTGACGACGGTCTCGAGCGTCCCGATCCGGATCATATAGGCGCCTTCGTCGTCTTGCCTTTCAACGACGCTGACGCAATCATCTTGCAGCGCGCTTTCCACTGTGCACACGGCGTCATCCTCCCTGCTTTGCGCCCAGCGAAACGAAAGCAAAGCTCCAAACTGCCGGTATTGAGACGTGCGCGACCATCAATGTCAAAAATGGCTAAAAAGCGCCCGGCCGACGTGGCCGTCGGCCGGGCGAAAGCCGACGGTCAGCGCGCAGCCTTGCCGCCGAGTTCGGGGAAGTCCTTCTACTTACTCTGACCGTAAAGCGGTTTGCTCACGCCCTGATGACAGGTCCCGCAATTGTCCTTCGGCTGTCGCCTAGCGGCCCTAACCGATTGGCGGGATAGAGCGATTTCAGCGTTTCGAGATAGACGGCGTTCACCTCGCGCATCATCTGCAAACCATTCCAGGCGGTCGTGCGCTGCGGCGCACTCTGAGACAAGATGTTCGAGTGCGTGACAGAAGGTGCAATTGACCGCGATAGGGACGGCCCTCATAGGCGCCCGCCAATCGCTCCCGTAGCCGTTCCAAGGCGGCAAAGGACCCACCCTCGATATCGACCGCGTCGTCTCAAAGTCGGCAGAAGGCGTAAAGCCCCTAGGCAGGCGCGCGTACGGCTCGGCAAACCGCTGCCGATCATGACCGCGTGGGGCTTCTTCCCAATGGCCGCCAAGCGGGGTCGCTCAGCTAGTGTCAACAAAAGCAGACGCTAGCTCGGTCAGGCGGAACGATCTGGCGTACGCTTGGCCGTTTTTACGCCGCGACGACGGCCGCGCGCAGCGTTTAAAGATTCAGCACCAGCAGGTCGCTCTTGGCGCGCGAGACACAAGCCAGGAAAAAGCCTTCGGCCTTTTCCTGATCGGAGAGACGCTTGTCGCGATGGTCCGCCTCGCCTTCGATGACCTGGATCTTGCACGTGCCGCACATGCCCTGTTCGCAGGACGTCGGAATCTTTACGCCCTGCTCCTCGAGGAAAGCCGTGACGGTCTTGTCGCCGGGGACTTTATAAACGGCGCCCGTGCTGGCGATCTTGACTTCGAAGACCTTGTCGAGCACGGCCGGCGGAACTTTCGCGGTGAATCTTTCGACGTGGATTCGCTCCTTCGCCCAACCTTTCTGCTCGGCGAGGTGGATGATCGGGTCCTGCCACCAATCCACGCCACAGATGAAGAGCTGCGTCTCTTCCGGCTGGTCCTGCAGAAGGGTCACTGGATTGAGCAGCTGATTGAGTTCGCTCGCCTCATAATAATATTTCGTATTCTCCGCGAAATTCGATGTCGCGATCATCTCGCCGAATGAGCCCGGCGACATCATTGCGTAAACGTAGTGCAAGTCGAACGGAATGTCCTGGCGCTTGAGGTGGTCCGCGATGCTCAGGATCGGCGTCACGCCGATGCCCCGCGCCATCAGGATCGCGCGCTTCGTTTGTCGCGGCACGCGAAACCGGTTTCTCGGCAAGCCCACCTGCAATTTGTCGCCGACATTCACCTGCGTATGCAGCGCCTTGGAGCCGCCGCGACTGTTGGCGTCGTTCCACACGCCAATGACGTAGCGATGGCGTTCCGTGGCGCTGTTGCATAAGGAATACTGCCGCACCAAGCCGCCGGGAAGCGTGACGTCGACATGCGCGCCAGGCGAGAAGGTCGGCAGTTCAGCGCCGGCGGGATCGACCAGTTCGAACGAGGCCATATTGTGGGCCTCCTCGCTCTTCTTGGCCACAATCACTTCACGCAGAGTTTCGTCCATCGCGTCGTCCGATCAAGATGCGGAACAGAGCGCAGAAAGTAGCAAGAAGCATACCCTTGGGGTCACCGCAGACCCGAGCCGCAGTGAACCGACAATGTCACCTATCGGCCAAAAGCCCAGGGTTGCGTCTCCGCTGTGGCGGTCTTGTGCGACATTCTTCGTCGCCATCTCGGCGCGCTCCTCCCCAGATCGGCGAAAGTCGTTGATCTTGTTTGTGATCGTCAGCCAGTCAAACTGGGCGCGCTTCTTGAATTAGGAGAGCGACGAGGAGGCCGCATGGCTGAAGCCGAGATCGAACTCCAGACTTTGAACGACCGAATGCGAGACGCCGACGCGCTGCCGAGCGATATCCGCGGCTATCACAGGCGCACGAAACATGCCCCGACGCGCTATGCGCTTGGGCCGGCCTTTCTCGATTGGACCTCGCAGCCTTCGCCCTTCCGGCGCTTCGACGGCGCGCCGAGAATCGAACTGCCGCTGCGCGATCGCGAAGAGACCGCGCCTTTCCCCGGCCCGGCGCTGCGCTCCGCGCCGCTCGACCGCATGGCGCTCGGCCTGTTCCTCGAACTCGGCTTCGGGATCAGCGCCTGGAAAAGTTACGAAGGCTCGACGTGGGCGCTGCGCAACAATCCCTCTTCCGGCAATCTGCATCCGACCGAAACCTATCTCCTCGCCAACGCCGCCGAGGGGCTCGGCGAGACCGCCGCCCTTTATCACTATGCGCAGGAAGATCATGCGCTGGAGCGGCGCGCTAATTTTGAAACGCTGCTCGTTCTGCCCGAGGGCGGCTTTCTGCTCGGACTGAGTTCCGTCCCGTGGCGCGAGAGCTGGAAATATGGCGAACGGGCGTTTCGCTATTGCCAGCTCGACGTCGGCCATGCGATCGGCGCCGCCGCGCAGGCCGCCGCCGCGCTGGGCTGGCGCGCGCATCTTTTGTGCGAACCGGGCGACGCCGACATCGCGGCGCTGCTCGGACTCGATCGGCCGGACGCCGCGCATCGGCGCGAGGAGGAACATCCCGATGCGCTCTTGTGGATCGCTGTGGATGGGAACGCGACCCCCGCCATTGACGTCTCCAGCCTTGCGCGCGCGTCGCGGACGTGGACGGGCGCGGCAAATCGCTTGAGCGACGACCACGACGGCTGGCCGCTCGTCGACCGCGCGACGCGGTTCTGCGTCAAGCCCCGCACGCCGACATTGGAGCCATTGTCGCGCATTGCGCCCAAGCCCGCCTTCCCCTTCCCGCTGCCCGACATCGGGCGCGTGGTGCGGCGTCGGCGCAGCGCGCAGCGCATGGACGGAATCGCCCGCCTCTCGCAGGAGGCGTTTTGCGCCATGCTGACGTCGACGCTTCCCGGCGCCGAGCCATGCCTGGCGCCCTTCCCCTGGCCGCCACGGCTAAATCTGCTGCTCTTCGTGCATCGCGTCGAGGGCGTGGAGCCGGGTCTCTATCTGCTGCAGCGCGACGCCGAAACCACGGCGCGGCTGCGCGAGATGTCGGCGCTGGCGTTGCTTTGGACGCCGATCGAGATCGGGCCGCTCAAACTCTTTCGTCTGCGGCAAGGCGCCGTCGAACGCGAGGCGAGCATGAACGCCTGCCGCCAGGCGATCGCCGGCAAGGGCTGTTTCGCCGTCGCGATGATCGCCGACTTCGATCGCACGCTTCAAGAGGACGGCGGCTTCGGCTATCGCCGGTTGCACTGGGAGGCCGGCGCGATCGGCCAGGCGCTCTATCTCTGGGCCAGCGCCATTGGTCTCTCCGGCACGGGGATCGGTTGCTTCTTCGACGACGAGATCCACGCGATGCTGGGCCTGTCGCCAGAACAATACGCCTTTCAGGACATCTACCACTTCACCGTCGGCGCCGCGCTGGAAGACCCGCGCATGCTGACGCTCCCCGCCTACCCCGAAGAGATGCGCGAGCGAACATGAACATCCAAATCGAAAGGCCGCATGTCGAAGCGCTGATTGCGCGCTTTCCCGCCCATTCGGGACTCTCGTCGCAATTGCGCTTCGGCGACAGAGTCGAACTCGATCTCGCGCATCTCTCCGGCGCGGAGTTCGATTTCCTCGAGGAACTCTATCAGCAGTCGGGTCCCGAATTGCGCGCCAGAGCCGCGCAGCTTGCGACGCTGCGCTCGGCGCTGGAGTCGCAGGGCAAGCGTTTCGAAGCCGGCGATCTCGAAGACGTGTTGCCGGCGCTGGTAAAATATATGACGACCGACGCGCTGCGCGGCTGGCTGTTCACAGCCAGCGTCGCCGCCAAGGCGCTGCCCTATGTCGTGACGCGTTTCGACTATGTGCCGACTTCCAACGACGAGGCCGGCAAGATCCTGGTGGAACTGAAGGCCAACGCCAAGGGCACGCTGCAAACCAATCTCATGCGCATCATGGCGCCCGATGTCGTCGGCCGAACGATCAGCGAAATCCTCGCCGCCAAGGGCTTCTTGCGCGAGACGCCGGCTTTGATCGAGGCCTTCGACGCGGCGAGCGAGACGTATTTCGACTGGCGCGGCCGTTATGGCGCGCAATTTTCCGGCAAGGGCTCAGGCTTTCACGCCGAAGACCCCAACGCGACGCATCGCGATACGGATTGGACGCGCAAGGACGTCATCGTGCTTTCGACGAGCGGCGGCGAGGCGCGCCTCGTCAATGACGAGGCGGTGCTCTCGGCGCGCAACCTGACGCTGGAGGCGCCGGGCGACGTGCTCGGGCATTTTCTGCGCAAGGCGGGCAAGAGCAACAATTTCTCCGGCGAGGACGAAATCGCCGAGCTGCGCGAACAGATTCCGCCGGGACTCTTCACGCAAGTTCCCGTGCATCCCTACATTTTGATGTTCCATCTCGATCTGCATCATCACGTCTGGGTGCATGTCGACGAGATGCGGCTCTATCGCTATCAGCCCGAGTTGAAGAACAAGCTGGTGCTGCCGGAGGAGCAGACGGATCTCATCGACATTCTCACCGCTGAAATGGACGTGCTGATGGATGACATCGTCCAAGGCAAATCCGGCGGCACCACGGTGCTTTGCGCCGGCCCGCCCGGCGTTGGCAAAACGCTGACGGCGGAAGTCTATTCGGAAATCATCCAGCGTCCCTTGTACCGCGTGCATTCCGGGCAATTGGGCCTCAATGTCTCCACGATGGAGACGGCGCTGAAGGAGATTTTAACCCGGGCCCAGCGCTGGGGAGCGGTGATGCTGATCGACGAAGCGGACGTTTACATCAAGCGCCGCGACGACAACATCGCCATGAACGCCGTCGTCGGCGTTTTCCTGCGCGTGCTTGAATATTTCAATGGTCTGCTCTTCCTGACGACGAACCGCGTCGACGACATCGACGAGGCGATCGTCTCGCGCTGTATCGCGCTGATCAAATACAACCCGCCAGACGCTGACGCGAAGCGCCGCATCTGGCGTGTGATGACCGAGCAATTCGCGCTCAAAGTCGATGACGCGCTCATCGACGACCTCGTCGAGATTTTCCCCGCCGCCACGGGCCGCGATATAAAGGGGTTGGCGAAGCTCACGGCGAAATTCTGCCACCAGAAGAATGTGCCGCCGAGCCTCGCCGTCTTCCGCCGCTGCGCCATCTTCCGCGGCCTCGACACGGCGCATGCGGCATAGCGGTTAGGACGTGAGCATGGAAGAGGCGCGGCTGCAGTCGCCCTCGGTCGCGCGCAATCGCGATGCGATTCTTGACGTGTTGCGTCCGCTTCTGCCGCAGCAAGGCGTCGTGCTCGAAATCGCCAGCGGCTCCGGCGAACACGCGGCTTGCTTGGCGGAAAATTTGCCGCATCTCATCTTTTGGCCTTCCGATCGCGACGCCGCGGCGCGTCGCAGCATCGCGGCCTGGCGCCTCTCGCTCGGTCTCGCCAATCTTCGCGCGCCATTGGCGCTCGATACGCGCGAGGACGATTGGCCCCTCCACGCAGCCGACGCGATCCTCTGCATCAACATGATCCACATCTCGCCCTGGTCGGCGACGGAAGGCTTGTTCAAAGGCGCAGCGAGAATCCTCCCGAGCAATGCGCCGCTCTATCTTTACGGCCCCTATAGGCGCCAGGGCGTCAAGACGGCGCCGAGCAATATTGAATTCGAGGCTTGGCTGAAGACGAAAGATCCGGCCTTCGGACTGCGCGACTTGGAGGCCGTCGCCGACTGCGCCTCGCGCAACGGATTCTTGGACCCTGCCGTCATTGAAATGCCGGCCAACAATCTCAGCGTGATCTTCCGCCGCGCATAGGCGATTTCAGCCATCGAATCCGCCGGACAGTCGCTCGCGCCAGCGTTCGCGAAAGGCGTTCGCCACATCCTCGCTCGCAAAGGCGACCTCGATCGACCATTCGGTGGTGCGCGTATCGTCGGGCCACGCCCGTTCCGAGCGACGCCAGAAGATGTTTGGCCAGTCGGGATTGCGCCGCGACTTGCCGCTCTCGCGCGACGAGGGCCGGCCGACGCGCGCAATCAGCCAATCCATGATTTCCGGCCGAAAGGCGGCGCCAAAAAACAGCCCGTGCCGACCCATGCGGTCGGGAGTGCGAAAGATTCGCTGGTTGAGCCAGGCGAAGGCGGGCGGATCAGGATCATTGTGAAAGCAACGCAACGCCAACAGCCGGAATCCCATCGGAACGGAAAGCGCCGGCACAGCGTTGACGCAGCCCGCAGACTCCTGCAACGCCGCCGTGGCCGAGTCCTGATTTTCCGTCCTCACGCACTCTCTCCCCGCGCCTCGGGCGGCGGCCGGTCGACGGCCTTCAGCGCGTCGAGCACGGCGATCAGCGCGCGGCGGCCGTCTTCCATGGCCTCCACCTGCGTGCCGCCGACGCCAAAGCAGCCGGGAATCTCCGGGTAAGACACGACGAAATAGCCGCCCTCCTCTGGCGGTCCGCGGCCCACCTCGGTTCGATAGACGGGCGCCTCGGTCATTTGTCCAACTCATCCATGAGGTCCACCATCGCGACGAAGGCGTTCACGTGAACGCTTCTCACCTTCGCCTTCATGGGGATGGCGACGCAATTCGGCACCGAAGGATGCGTGAACACGACATGCGTTCCCGTCACCTTGCGGAACTTGATTGCATATTGCGAGGCGGTGATTTCAAAATCGGCGGGCGTCCAGGCGCCGCCCGGATCATTGCGAAACGCCTCCAGACGCTTGTTATGCACGGCGACGTCTCCTTCACGCACGGCTCGAATCTTGCTCTCCGTCGATGCAAATTCGCAGCCAGCCTTACGGAGCGCCCTCATGTTTGTTCGCGTCTGCAAGGAAGACACCCTCATGGAGGGCGGAATGCGCGTTGTCATCGCCGACGCGCAACTCATCGTTCTCGCTTGGCCGGAAGACGGCATCGTAAGGGCGTTTCAGGGAGTCTGTCCGCACACCAATATTCCCTTGGCCGACGCCGATTTCGATGGAACGACGCTGACCTGTCCGCTGCATTTCTGGTCATGGGACATGAACAGCGGCCAGCCGACCCATGAGCATGCGACGCCGCTCGCCGAATATCCGGTGCGGATCGAAGACGGCGTCGTCTATATCGACGCGGAAGGCGTCGCGCCGATCTTCGCGGAACCCTGAACAACGCTGGTCCGCATATTGCGAGACGGCGATCACGCAAGGAAGGTGGGCGAGCATGGCGGTGGATCTGAAGACCGATTGGACGAATGACGACCTCGCCAGACTGATGGCGTCCGTCGAAGACGACCGCGACTGGCGTCTCGAGGTCAGCGCCGCGGGAGTCGCCGATCTTAGCGACAAGACCGCCAATCCCACCGGCGCCGACTACGACGAGACGCTGCACTGCTTCTTCGAAACCTGGATGCAGGGAACTGATTTCGTCGGCGTCTCGGCCGCCGCCGACAAGACGCTCGTCGGAAAGATCGCAAACGCCTTGCGCGAAAATTATCCCGGACTGAAGGCGGGGAAATTCGTTTACGTGGCTTTGTAGCGCCTTCGGCGACGTGGCGAAGACGCGCGCCGCTCCAGTCGTTGGCGTGCGTCTTGCTTTCGCCGAGTCGCGGGGGGACGATGACACAGGTGCGATTGCGCGAATTTCTGTCCAATCGAAGCGCGCCCTTCGTGATCATTTTGGGCGCGAATGAGATTGCTTCCGCGGTTGCGGCGCGTCTGACGCGGGAGGGCTACCGCGTCGTGCTCAGTCACGACCCTTACCCGCCGGTCATTCGGCGTGGCATGTCGTTCCACGACGCTCTTTTCCAAGATCGCGCCGAGGTCGACGGCATTCAGGGCTACCGCGGCGAGACTGCGCTGGAAATCGTACGGGTTTTGACGGTGACCGGCGTCGTCGCCGTGACCTCGCTGCAACTGACCGATCTCCTCGCGCTCCGCACGCCTGACGTGTTGATCGACGCGCGAATGCAAAAGAACCGCATGGCGACCAATCTGCGCAAGATCGCCAATCTCGCCATCGGCCTTGGCCCGCATTTCGCTGCCGGATTGAACTGCGACGTCGCCATCGAGACGCATCCCGACCACGCCGGCGAGCTCGTCGAAACCGGCGAAACTCGGCCCAACGACCATGTTCCACGCTACCTTGGCGGCGTCGGCCGCGGCCGCTTCGTTTATTCCGCCCGAGATGGCGTTTGGCGCACGCCGCTCGACGTTGGCGCGCGAATCTTCAAGGATTACCTCCTCGGACTCCTCGACGGTCACCGCGTCCTTTCGCCGATGGACGGCTTCCTGCGCGGCATCGCCCGCGACGGGGTTGTCGTGCCGCAAAATGTGAAACTCGTCGAAGTCGATCCGCGCGGGCGCGCCTCGACTTGGACGGGCACCGACGAACATGGGCGCGCCATAGCGGACGCCGCCTATCGCGTGATCGCCAGGGCGGCCCACGCACGACATTGGGCGCGACCCGTTACCGTAAGTTATCACTGAGGCTTGAGGCCGTGACGACGACCACTATCGACAATACCGTATCCATATACGATCGCATCGGCGGCTTCGACACGGTCGACCGGCTTGTCGAAACCTTCTACCGCAACATGGACGAATTACCGGAAGCGCGCGGCATACGCGCCGTTCACGCCGACGATCTTGGACCGACGCGCGCCATTTTGAAGGTCTATCTGGCCGAATGGCTCGGCGGCCCCAAGGATTATTCCGCCAAGAAAGGGCATCCGCGCCTGCGCATGCGGCATAGCCATTTGCGCATCGGTCCGGCCGAGCGCGACGCCTGGATGCTGTGCATGAACGGCGCGCTGGATACGACGATCGAAGACGCCAGCATACGCGAAGGCCTGCGCGAAATTTTTGCAAAGCTGGCCGATTGGATGCGCAATGACCCGGATAATGCGCATGACAAGCGCCATTGAGCGCAGAGCGGCTCATTCGTCAACGTTGAGGCGCGCTCTCTGTCGGCGGCGCGGGCCGCACTGTCGCATGGCGTGGAAAACTGCGCGCCTCTCACACGGCCTATCGGCTGAAGCGCGCGCCTCGGATCAGCTGCGATAACCCTCTTCAGCGAGCACCTGACGGACCGCCGGGCGCGTTTTCATAAGCGCGTAATGCGCCTGACAATTGCGCGGCAGCGTCATGCCCGTCTTGTCGGCCCAAAACTCCACATAGAACAGCGCCGCGTCGGCGACCGAAAAGCCGCCGGCGACATAGTCCTTGCCGGCAAGTTCCGTATCGATCGCGATCAGCGCCGAGACGACGATTTCGCGTCCTTCGGCTTTGATCGCCTCGACGTCGGCCTGTCGCCCGCCGTAGCGCTCCGGCGTGAACACGCGTCGAAAGCCTTCGCCGTGAATATGCTGAACGCAAAAATGCATGGCGGCCAACGCCGCCTCACGCGCCTCCGTGCTCTCCGGCAGGAGCTTGCGGCGCGGATAGGTCTCCGCGAGCCACAGGGCGATGGAGTAAAAATCCGTCAGCGCGACGCCATCGTCGCGCAACAGAGTCGGGATCGTCCCATGCGGGTTGATCGCCAGATAGTCCGGCTTAAGGTGATCGCCCTTGACCAGATTGACGATATAGGCCTCGAAGACCAGCCCGATCTCTTCGAGCAGGATGTGTATGCCCGTGGAGCAGGATCCGGGCGTCATGTAGAATTTCATTCCCGGCTGGCCTTGCGCAGCTGATCGGCGTCGATTGAATTAGCCGAATTTGAACAGCACGCCGTAGCCGCCGCGCGGATAGTTCCATTCGATGTCGCCGCTCGGCTCGGCGATGATCCTGCACGTGCCGCATTCGACGCAACCGTCCGTCGTGATCTCGACTTGCCCAGCCGAGTTCATTTCATAGCAATGCGCCGGACAGACGTTCAGCAGGCTGAGCAGTTGCGGCGAGGGCGTGGTGTGCGGACGCACCTTGATGTGGGCGCGGCCGGCGTCGACGAGATAGCGATTGAGGTAAAGCTTGTCCTCTACCCGGACTGCTGCTTCTGCGCTCATTGTCCTTCTCCGTTGCTCGAGCGATCGCCCGACTACCTCCACGCGCGCGCCAGCCGAAACGCGTCGCCGACCAGTCCGGTCAGCGAACGCGCCGCGAGGAAGGAGCGGAACGTGGTCTTCTCTTTTTCCCGCTTCGTCGTGCCGTCGACGCGCAGGAAATTCGTCATCGCCTTGGAGACGAGTTGCGGATAGGTCAGGAAGAAGTTCTGCGCCTGAATGTGAAGCAGATCCGGCATGTCGCGATATTTTTTCAAATCCTTCATGACGAAGGATTCGTCGAGCATCTTCTTGTAGAGCGCCAAATTCTCCTTCGTCATCGGATCGCGGCGCGATTTGATCTGGAAGATCGCTTCCGCGGCGATCCGTCCGGAGGTCATCGCCAGATTTGAGCCTTCGCGATGCACGGCGTTGTTCAACTGCGCGGCGTCGCCAACCACGACCCAGCCATCGCCATAGAGCTGTGGGATCGCCTTGAAGCCGCCTTCGGGGATCAGATGCGCGGCGTATTCCTTGACTTCCGAGCCTGCGATGAGCACCGCCACCGACGGATGCTGCTTGAACTTTTCCAGCAGTCCGTACGGCGTCTGTCCCGTCTTCTCGAAGTCCGCGACGAGACAGCCGATGCCTAGCGAGATCGACTCCTTGTTGGTGTAAATGAAGCCCATCCCGGTCATGCCTTGCGAGATGGTGCCGACCGCCTCGATGACCGCGCCTTCGTCGCCGCGCAGATTGAAGCGGGCTTCCAGAGTTTCCTGCGGGAGGAAGTGCATTTCCTTCACCGCCAGAGCGACATTGCTCTTGTCGGGCGTCTTGCGCAGGCCGGCTCTTGTGCCGAGCAGCCCGCTCACGCCTTCCGCCAGCACGACGACGTCGGCGCCGACCTGCCCGTTCTTGCGGTCCGTGCGCACGCCGATGACTTTTCCATAGGCGTCCTGCAACAGCTCCAAGACGGTTGTTTCGCACAGCACGACCGCGCCGGCTTCCTGAACCTTCTTGGAGAACCATTTGTCGAATTGCGCGCGGATGATCGTGTAGCGGTTGGGACGCTCCTCGTTGAATTCGTCCGAGCGGTAATGGAGCCCCGTATGGGAGTTGTCGTCCATCATCCAGAAGCGCTGCTCGACGAGATGGCGCTCCAGCGGCGCGTCCTCGCGGAAATCCGGCACAAGCTTC
This sequence comes from Methylocystis sp., assembly GCF_051062815.1. GTDB lineage: Bacteria > Pseudomonadota > Alphaproteobacteria > Rhizobiales > Beijerinckiaceae > Methylocystis. The sequence continues at coordinate 135,053 of NZ_JBPFDU010000075.1, forward strand.
TCGAGCATGTCGGAATAGAGGATCGCGCCCTGCACGTTCTTGGAGCCGGAATATTCGCCCCGCTCCAACTGCAGGACTTTGAGGCCCTTGCGCGCCAGGGTCAGGGCGGCGGCGTTGCCGGCCATGCCGGCGCCAACAACGATCGCGTCGAATCTTTCTTCGATCATGCCTATCTCCCCTAGCTCGCTAGACGGTCGCGCTGATGCGGAGACAATCGTTTCGAGAACGCTTCCGTGAGGGCAGGCAAAAGCCGTACCGCGTCGGTGACGATTCCAACATGGGCGAAATCGAAGATTGGCGCATTCTTGTCGGTGTTGATCGCGACAATGTAATCCGCGCCCTCGACGCCGACGCGATGCTGAATCGCGCCGGAAATGCCCGCGGCGATATAAAGCTTGGGTCGGATCGTCTTACCGGTCTGGCCGATCTGCCGGTCAGAGCTGACCCATCCCTTTTGCACCAGCGGGCGCGAACAGCCGAATTCCGCGCCGATCGCGCTCGCCAGCTGGCGGATGAGTTGGAAGTTTTCCGGAGAGCCGAGGCCGAGACCGCCCGCGACGACCACGTCGGCGAAAGCCAGGTTCGATTTTGTCGAGTCGCGGTCGGGCAGAAAAGACAACACTTTGGTGACAATGTCATCTTCCACCAGACCAAGCGGATGTTCGATCACGCGGCCGATCGGCTTTTCGACGCGCTCCGGCATCGGCATCACACGCGGGCGCACGGTCGCCATCTGCGGGCGATAGTTGAGCGTGAAGATCGTGCAGAGCAGCGAGCCGCCGAACGTCGGACGCGTCGCGGCGAGCGAACCTTCCGCATCGACGTCGAGTTCCGTACAATCTGCGGTGAGACCGGTCAGCAGCGTCGTCGCAACCGAGCCGGCAAGATCGCGTCCCAAAATCGTCGCGCCCAGCAGCAGGATTTCCGGCTGATAGGCGTTGACGAGATCGGTCATCGCCTTGGTGTAGCTCTCATTGCGGTAATCCGTGAGGATGTCGTCCGCGACCAGATAGGCGAGATCTGCGCCGTAGTTGAAGCTTTCCCGCACGACCGCCTGCGTCGCCTCGTTGCGCGCGCCGACGACGACCGCGGCGAGATTGACGCCGAGCTTATCGGCGAGAATCCGTCCCGCGCCCATCAACTCCCAAGACACGGGATGCGCTTGTCCACGCTCCTGCTCGATGAAGACCCAGACGTGCTTGTAGGCTTTGAGATGTTCGGGCAGCTCTTTTTTCGCCGCCGCGCGCCCCGCCGGAGCAGGAGCCTTTGCCTTATCGTTCATGTGTCGCGCTCCTGTTTCGAGATCAATAGCCGCGCGTCAATTGCCCGAGCTCGGCTTCGAGTTTCGGCCGGCGCTTGAACAATTCATCGACGAAAGCGTCCCCCGGCTTGTCGCCGAGTTCGATGAATTCGGCTTTTTCCGCACGCGGCTTCGGCGCGAAGACGCGCTTGACGATCGTCGGCGAGCCGCGCAGCCCGCATTTGGTGATGTCCTCGACGCCGGCGTCTTGCGCGCTCCATTTGATGATCGTCGCGCGCGCCGCCGCCAACGCATCGCTCAGCGAACCAATGCGCATCTCGTTGACGCCTTCGAGGACGGAGATCAAGCAGGGCATTTTACTGCGCAACTTCTGCACGCCGCCTTCGCTGCGCCGCTCGACGTCAATCGTGCCCGCCTCAAGATCGACGTTGTCGATATGCGAGACATAAGTGAGCTGCATCAGGCCGAGCCGCTTGGCGACGCCGGGGCCGACCTGCGCCGTGTCGCCGTCGATCGTCTGCTTGCCGGTGAAGACGACGTGAGGCGGGCCAAACTCCACGCCGATCTTGCGAATCGCCGTCGCCAGCGCATATGTGGTCGCCAGCGTGTCGGCGCCCGCGAAAAAGCGGTCGGTCAAGAGTACAGCGCGATCAGCGCCAAAGGTCAGCGCCTTGCGCAGGCTGTCCTCGGCGGAGGGCGGACCCATGGTGAGGATGGTGACCGCGCCGCCGAATTTTTGACGCAGCCGCAACGCTTCTTCGATCGCAAACAGATCATATGGGTTGATGATCGTCGGAACGCCCTGGCGCATGATCGTGTTGGTCACCGGGTGAACGCGGATCTGCGCCGAGTCGGGCACTTGCTTCATGCAGACGACGATATGCATTAGAGTTGTCCCCGTTGATCCTTAAGCGTTCACTTCAGAACGTTGAGCTGCACCAATGACGGCGGCGCCGCCGGCTTGACGGCGTCTTTGTGAACTTTGAACAATCGTTCGTCGATCGGCGTCGACTTTAGGAAGTCCTGGTAGGCGCGCTCCAAAAAGTCCTTGCAGCGCTGGGTCACCGTGGCGTCGTCCAGCTCGCATAGATCCTCGCTGAAAAGATATTGCCCCATGCGCCGCAGAATATGGAGGCGCGCGACATTGACCACTTTCGGATCGTAATCGACGCCGAGCAGCGCAAAGAACTCTTCGGCGCAGGACGCCTTTTTCAGTTGCTCCAGAATGGAGGGCTCCGACATTTTGGTCTCCTTCATATGATTTCCGCCGGCTCCGCCTTTGGCGCGACGCCATCGGGCGCCTTGACGGTCCGTTCGCGTTCCCGCAGACGCCTTTGTAGATGCGACACGCGCGTCTCCAAGAACTCGACGCGATCGAGCAGGACAGAGAATGCCTCGCCGACCGGATCCGGCATCAGATGGTGATTGAGGTTGATGCGGCCATCGAAGGTGCAGCGGCCGATGTCGCGATGCACGATCTTCGCCGGAATTCCGACCACCGTCGCGTCGCGCATCACACTTTCGATCACGACGGAATTGGCGCCGACGCGCGCATTGCGGCCGATCGTGATGGGACCGAGAATCTTCGCGCCGGCGCCGATGATCACTTCGTCTTCCAGCGTCGGATGGCGCTTGCCCGGCGACCAGGAGACGCCGCCGAGCGTCACGCCGTGATAGAGCGTCACGTCGTCGCCGACGACCGCCGTCTCGCCGATGACGACGCCGGCGCCATGGTCGATAAAAAAGCGTCGGCCAATCGTCGCGCCGGGATGAATGTCCACATTGGTCAGAAAGCGCGCGAACCAGGAGAGGAGACGCGCCCAGAAGCGCTGATCGTTGATCCACAGCCAGTTGGCGAGGCGATGCCAAATGACGGCGTGCAGTCCGGGATAGGTGAGCAGCGTCTCGAAGCGTCCGCGGGCCGCTGGATCGCGCGTCGCCACGCACGCCAGGTCCTCACGGATCAGCTGCAAACGCGTCGGCTCGGGCGCCGCGGCCGCCGCCTTGGCCTGCGTTGCCTGGTTCGTCATTGCGGCGGCTCGTTCGAGCATGACGCTCACATGCCTCTCGCGTGAGTGCTCGCGCAGACGCTACGCCAGATCGAGGTCAAGGCCTCGCCGCTGACCGGCCCCTTGTGATCAAGCGCATGGGCGCGCACGCAGGAGACGATCTCGCCGAGTTCCTCAACGCTGACGGCTAAATCCAATTGCCGCAGTATCGCAGTGACGGCCGCTGAGCCGGAATGTTTGCCGATCACGATCTCATGCGCGCGGCCGAGCATGCTCGGATCGAAGGCTTCATAGGTGCGCGGGTCCTTGAGCAGCCCATCGACGTGAATGCCGGACTCATGTGTGAAGACGTGCTCGCCGACGATGGATTTGTTCAGCGGGATCGGCCGTCGCGCCGCGGCGGAGACGAGCGCCGCGACATTGCGCAATTCGGTGAGCACAATGCCGGTTTCATATTTGTGCAACTGACGCGCCGCCACGGCGACTTCCTCGAGCGGCGCATTGCCGGCGCGCTCGCCGAGCCCGATCACGGTGACCGACGCATGCGTCGCGCCTGCCTTGATGCCCGCCAGGGTATTGGCGGTGGCGAGGCCCAGATCGTCATGACAGTGGATTTCGATTTCGAGATCGCTCTGCGCGCGCAGTTTGGCGATCAGATCGTAAGCGGCGAAAGGATCGAGCACGCTCAACGTGTCGGCGACCCGGAACCGGCGGGCGCCGGCGGCTTGCGCGACGGCCATCGTCTCCATCAGGAATTCAGGTTCGGCGCGCGACGAATCTTCGCCGCCGACTGCGACGTCGAGGCCCTTGTCCCGCGCGTAAGCGACGACGCGCCGCGTGATCTCCAGCGCCTGGGCGCGCCCGCCGCGTAATTTCGCACGTATCTGCGTCTCGGAGACGGGAACGGAAAGATTGATCATCGAAACGCCCGACGCCAGCGCCGCATCGACGTCCTCGACGCGCATCCGGCACCAGGCGATCGCTCGCAGCGGCAATTGAGCGTCGACGATCGCTCGGATCATCGCGATCTCCACGTCGCCCATCGCCGGCGTTCCGACTTCGAGTTCGGTAACGCCGGCGCGCGCCAAGGCGCGTGCGATTTCGAGCTTTTCTTCGCAGGTGAAAGCGACGCCGGGAGCCTGCTCGCCGTCCCGAAGCGTGGTGTCGTTCAACACCACATCCAGCGCTTTCCGCGTCGGCGAAGCGACGGGAGAGAGCGAACTCGTTCGGAACATATATGTCGTCATCGACTCATACGAGCGCTCCAGGCGCCCGCTTCCATGCAACCAAGGAATAACCGCACAACCGCTCCAGGCATCCGCGCCGTCCTTCAGTTGAAGGATTTTTGACAGCCGCAGGTCGAGCTGGCGTTGGGATTCTCAAAGGTGAAGCCTGACCCGGCGAGATCCTGACGAAAGCCGAGCGTCATGCCTTCAAGGCGCGGACGCGAGGCCGGATCAATCAGCACGCGTATGCCATCCGCCTCGACGACGATGTCGTCGTTTCTCTGCTGCGGATCAAGATCGACGACATACTCGTAGCCGGCGCAGCCGCCTTCCTTGACCAGGATGCGCAGACCACCCTCTCGTTGAGAGGCCCGCGCCATCGCATCCTTTACCGCCGCGATGGCTGCCTGCGAGACCGTGATCATATTGGAGTCTCCGAGATGAACTTGCCTGTGCTTGTATCAAGCAATCGACATGCCACCCCCAACGCGGACAAAAACCGCCAGTCCGGCCAGCAAATTATGAGATTGTTGAAAACTCGACAAAAGTTGTTCGAATGAACTTACACTGTCTGTCCGGCGGGCGTTGCGGTCGATTGCGTTGCCGACGCGATGCGGCTGGTTCCGGTTTCCGCGCCATAGCAGAGCGCGTAATCGGCGCAGTTCGAACACACGGGCGTGCTGCACATGACGAAACCGTCGTTCTCGCACATCATGCGGTAGATGAATCGCTTCCAGCGCATGTTCTTATCGTTGCGTCGGGCGAGCGGCGCGTAATGGCGCACGATCAGCCGCGTCAATTCGGATCTGTCCCGAAGCCCGAGATCCTCCCAAAGATGGTTGGGCTCCATGGCGCGGCGCGCGATCATGGCGGCGAGCCAGCGGCCGAATTCGCCCTCGCTGGAACGATTCTCAAGAAGAATCTCCCGCACCATTTCGATTTCGTCGGCGTCCACGACACTCGCCTGGTGGTCACCGCAGGATTCGATGCCTCGCGCGGAAAAGCAGTGAGAAAAAAGATCGCCGAGTTCAGCGTCCGTCAGACCGGCTTGCGCCGCGAGACTTCCGCCCTCGCTCGACGCCAAGGCGAGGATCGACGCCAGAACGTGGCGGTCGAAATTCGCATCGTCATCGATATTCGCCGCTTCGGGCAAAACTCCGGTCAGGTCGCAATAGACGCTCGCAGCGTCAGTAACGCTTGGCCCGTTTTCCGTCGCCGCGGATGCGAGAGCGCCGCTGCTTTCAATATTGGGGAAGGCGTGCACCATCACGTCACGCTCCGCTGACAACATAACGTCGACCTCCCGCATGCGGGAGGTCGACGCTCATGCGTTGACGGGTTAGGCGATCGCCTGGAGTTCGGCCGCGGTCTTGCCGATCTGGCTCTCATCCACAGCCTTCATGATGCCGTGCTCCATCAGCATGTCTTCGAGCTCGTCCATCGTGATCGGCGTCGGGATGATGCCCTTGCCCTGGTTGGCGTGGATCTTCACCGCGAGATTGCGGTAATGATTCGCCTGCTCGGACTGCGGCGCATATTCCAGCACCGTCATGCGGCGCAGCTCCGCGTGCTGCACGATATTGTCGCGCGGCACGAAGTAGATCAGCGTCGTGCCGAGCTTCTTCGCCAGAGCTTCCGCAAGCTCCAGCTCCTTGTCGGTCTGACGCTC
>NZ_JBPFDU010000076.1:0-19246 GCF_051062815.1 Methylocystis sp.
TCGACATAGGCCTCGGCCCATGCGTGGCCGGCGACCTGATCCTCGCCATCGCTGCTAAGGAAATAGCCGCTCACATAGCGCGCCGGCGCGCCGATCCCGCGCGCGCAGGCGATGAAGAGATGCGAAAAATCCTGACAGACGCCCTTGCGATGCTCGAAACATTGCGCCGCCGTCGTCGCCGAATGCGTGGCGGCGGCGTCGAATGTGAGTGACTCGTGAATCGCGCCAAGCAGCGCGTGAAGCTTCGCGAGCGTTCCGCTTTCCTTCGATGTCGTTTCGCGTGCGAAATCGCCGATCGCTGCGCTCGGCGTCGTCAGCGGCGTCTCGCGCATGTAAAGGATCGGTGGAAAGCGCTCGACGGCGCCTGACACGACTCCGGTCATGTCGAAGGTCGTCACCTCTCCTTCGACCACCGTGGAGATCGATTCGATCGGCCCATCGACAGAGAAGCGGTGAAGCGTATTGCCGAACGCATCTTCCGACTGCACCAGTCGGCAATCGCGATCGACGTCGATGCGCCAATCGACGACATGCTGCCCATCGTGATTGCGCGGCGACAGGCGAAGATGCTGCACGGCCGTTCGCGGCGGCTCCGCGTAGCGATAGGTCGTTTCGTGCCGTATGCGGATGCGCATCTGATGTCGCTCAGAAGAGATATTGCTCGGAAATGAGCGCGGCCAGTCGGTTGTTTTCAGTGATGAAGGACTGCACGAATTCGTGCAACCCGCCCTGGAACACGCTCTCCATATTCAGCTTTTCGAGCTTACCATAGACGCTGCGGGCGTGACGCTGCGACACACCCTGGCGCCCGTGGGCGCGGGCAAGATTGTCGAGATTGCGCACGATCGACTCATAGCAGGAAATCAGCGAGCGCGGCATCTCCGGTTTGAGGATCAACAGATCGGCGACGAGCCAAGGCTTCATGCTCGTGCGATAGACCCAATGATAGGCGGTATGCGCCGATACGGCGCGCAGAATGGCCGACCATTGGAAATAGTCGAGCGAACCGCCGACGATCTCCTTCTCGGGCAGCAGCACATGATATTTGACGTCGAGCAGACGCGCCGTGTTGTCGGCGCGTTCGATAAAAAGCCCGACGCGCGAGAACCAATAGGCGTCGTTGCGCAGCATGGTGCGATAGGCGCCGCCGTCATAGGTCAGCGACGTCTGCTTGATGACCTCGAGAAAGCGCGCGAGCTCCTGCGCGCAAGGGACGACGCCGCGCGATTCCAGCGCGCGCATTTCAAGATAGGCGTCGTTGATCGACTCCCACATTTCGATGGTCAACGCCGTGCGCACGGCGCGGGCGTTGGCGCGCGCCTGCTCCAGACAGTTGCGGATCGATCCCGGATTTTCCGGCGCGAAGGTGAGAAATTCGATGACATTGGCTTCATCGACCGGACGTCCGGAGGCGTCGAACGCCAGCGCAGCGCCCGACGACAGCAGCACGCTTTCCCACTCAGTTTCTTCGCCGCCATAGGCCTTCGGCAGCGCGGCGAGGCGTCGCGACGCCTGAATGGCGCGCGCCAGAAAGTCGGCGCGCTCCATGTAGCGGGCGAGCCAGTACAGATTGTCGGCGGTGCGGGAAAGCATCAGCACGTCCGTTTATGAGTCGCTTTGGCGACCATCGGTGGTCGTTGCGGCATATGCGAGCGTCTTATCACGCTTGCCCCATCGGCTCCTCGGCGACCCACGCGTCGTCGATCACCCAGGTGTCCTTGGTGCCGCCGCCCTGGCTTGAATTCACGACGAGCGACTTCTCCGTCATCGCGACCCGGGTCAGGCCGCCCGGCACGACGCGGGCGCCATTGGCCCCCTGCAGCACGAAGGGCCGCAGATCGACATGGCGCGGGGCGACGCCGGTCGCCATGGCGATCGGGCATGTCGAGAGCGCCAGCGTCGGCTGAGCGATGAAATTCTGCGGATGCGCCTTAAGCTTGGCGCGAAATTCCTCGATCTGCGCCCTCGTCGCATGCGGTCCCACGAGCATGCCGTAGCCGCCGGAGCCGTTCACTTCCTTGACGACGAGATCATCGAGATGGTCGAGCACGTAAGCAAGCGCTTCGGTTTCGCGGCAGCGAAAGGTCGGAACATTCTGCAGGAGCGGCGCTTCGCCTAGATAAAACCGAATAATGTCAGGCATGTAAGTGTACATCGCCTTGTCGTCGGCGGCGCCGGCGCCCACTGCATTCGCCAGCGTCACATTGCCTGCATGATAGGCGCCCATCAGCCCGGCGACGCCGAGCGCCGAATCCGGCCGGAAGCACAGCGGGTCGAGGAAGTCGTCGTCAATGCGCCGATAGATGACGTCGACGCGGCGCGGGCCCTCGGTCGTGCGCATATAGACGACGTCGTCGCGAACGAAGAGATCGCGGCCCTCGACAAGCTCGACGCCAAGCTTATCGGCGAGAAACGAGTGTTCGTAGAAGGCTGAATTGTACTGGCCGGGCGTCATCAGGACGATCGTCGGATCGCCGCTGGCGCGCGGCGGCGCGACCGAGCGCAAGGTCGCCAGCAGCTCATCGGGATAGTTTTCGATCGGCGCGACGCGATGCAGCGCGAAGAGCTCCGGGAAAAGCCGCATCATCACTTCGCGGTTCTCGAGCATATAGGAGACGCCAGAAGGCGTCCGAGCATTATCCTCCAGAACGAAGAAGCCCTGATCGTCGGTGCGCACGATGTCGACGCCGGCGATATGCACGTAAATATCGTAGGGCACACGCCGGCCCGCCATATCGGGGCAATAGGCGGGGTTGCGATAGACGAGATCGGCAGGAACGATTCCAGCCCTCAAGATCTCGCCGGCGCCATAGATGTCGGCAAGAAACGCGTTGAGCGCGGCGACGCGCTGGATCAGACCTTTTTCAAGCGTCGTCCATTCGCTGCGCGCGAGTATGCGCGGCAGGATATCGAAGGGGATGAGCCGCTCGGTGGCCTCCTGCGCGCCATAGACCGCGAAGGTGATGCCGATGCGACGAAAAAGCAGCTCCGCCTGCTCGCGCCGCGAGGCCAGGAGTTCGGGCGGGGTTTCCGCGAGCCATTGCGAAAGCTTGCGATAAGGGCCGCGGGTGCGGCCGTCCGCTCCAGCCAGTTCATCGAACTGCGTTATGCGTGAGTCCATTGCAAGAACTCCCTCTGGCGGCCCGCCCTTTGTTTTCCTCGGCTGGCGGCCTTTTTTACAGTTCAAAGCAAGGACTGCGCCAATAGCGGCTGCGAAAATCTGTCACAGAGTTTTACTATTTGGCAAAGGATGATTCGCGCTGCGCTTGGTTCTGGCGCAGCCTTATCGCTATCCAACGGAGACGAAGTCGGCAAGGTTCTTAAGAGCGCATGCAGAGGCCTCGATCCTGCCCGACTTCGAGCGTCGCCGTCCCTCGACATGGAGCGCCGACGAGCGCCGCCGCGCGCTTGGCTTTTGTCGTCTCTCTTGGTTTTGCATTCTGCACGCTGAATGCGAAGGCGGCGCGCTGCGAAGACCGGCCGCCGGTTTTCAGCTGGGTCGGCATGTATATGGGCGCAAGCCTCGGCGGCGCCGTTCCTCTGCACGCTGGCGAGCGGCTGCAGGCGGCGAGCGGCTTCGGCGCGCCCGTCTTCGATCTTTATCCGAGTGGCGTGACGCGCCCAGGCGTCACGGTCGGCGCGCAGGTCGGCTATAATTGGCAGAGTGGCTCTATCGTCTGGGGTTTCGAAACCGATCTCAGCCTTCTCGACGGCAGGCGCGGCCCGCAGGGGCTTTTCCCCGCCTCGCCGGCCTTTGTTCCCGGCCTTCCGGCGTACGCGCTCTCCGCCAATTCGAGCGCCAATTTCTTCGCGAGCATTCGCGGGCGCGTCGGCTACGCATGGGACCGCTCGCTCTTCTATCTGACGGGCGGCGTCGCGGCGGGCGGCGCAAGAGGTCCGGCGACTCTGACGCTCGGCGCGAGCGGGCTCGATACGATTTTCTCTGCGCCATGGTCGCGATCCTCGCGGATGAAATATGCCATCGGTGCCGGCTTCGAATACGCCTTCGCCGACAATTGGTCGGCGCGCGCCGAATATCTCTTCCTCAATCAGTCGCTGAACACACAGGTCTTCGACAATGGCGCCGGCTATTCCTACGCGTCGCGCATGCGCAATGAGAATCATCTGCTGCGATTCGGTCTGAATTATCATTTCGGCGCGAAGAGCGAGATTTCTGGCGAGTTGCACTACGGCCAGCACGCACATAACGGCCAGAATTCGGGCAATGGCGGAAACGCCGACGATCCGGACGCCCCTGAACGCTACAGCGTGCATGCGCAGACGACGAATGTCGTCCAGGCCTATCCGCGGTTTCGCGCGCTCTATGACGGACCCAACAGCTTTCCTTCCGGCGGCAAGGCCAATGTCGGCTCAACCACCAATCTTTTCCTTGGCCTGCGCCTGTGGGAGGGCGGCGCCGTCTACCTCAACCCCGAGATTGACGCCGGCTATGGGCTCGCCAATTCGGTCGGCGCGGCGTCTTACGTCAACGCTGCGGTCGCCAAGGTCGGCCGCGCAGCTCCCTATATGCGCTTCCAGCGTTACTTTCTGCGCCAGATCATCGGATTGAATGGCGGCGAGCGGCAGAGAGACCCTGATGTCGGCGCCCGGAGCGAAGTGCTGGAATCAACGCAAAACCAGATCTCTGGCAAGGTCGACAAGAATCGCATCGTCCTCACGCTTGGAAAATTCGCGGTCGGCGATGTGTTCGACGATAATGTTTACGCGCACGATCCCACGACCGGCTTCCTCAACTTCGCGTTCAACACGATGGGCGCCTTCGACTACGCGGCCGACGCCTGGGGCTACACCTACGGCCTCGCGGCAGAGTGGAAGCAGGACTGGTGGACGGCGCGCGGCGGCGTGTTTCAGCTCTCGACGGTTCCCAACGGCCTCGACATCGAGCCGCAACTCTTCCGCCAGTTCATGGGCGTCGCGGAATTCGAGGCGCGATATGATCTTTTCGATCAGCCCGGCGCGATCAAATTTCTCGTCTATGGCGACAACGGCTATCTAAGCAAAATCGATGACGTCATCCGTTACGCCTATCTCGCCGGCGATTTCCCGCCGCGAGTCGACACCGCGCGAGGGCGCGCCGTCAAAACCGGCGGCGGCATAAACGTCAAGCAGCAGGTCGCGCCGCATCTTGGGTTTTTCCTGCGCGCCAGCATGGCCGACGGGCGCTATGAGACGGTCGATTACACGGATATCGACCGCTCCGTCGCATTCGGCTTCGTCGCCGGCGGCGCGCTCTGGGGATGCGACGACGACGAAATCGGCCTCGCCGGCGCCTTAAGCGGTCTGCATGGCGATCGCGTCCGCTACTTCGAACTTGGCGGAACCAGCGTCTACATCGGCGACGGCGCGCTCTCCTACGCCGGCGAGAAGAACATGGAGGCCTATTACAAGATCGGTTTCGGCAAGAATATCGATGCGACCTTCGATTATCAGCTGCTGGTCAATCCCGCGCATAACAGCGCGCGCGGTCCGGTCAATGTCTTCGGACTGAGATTGCGCGCGGCGTTTTGAAAAAACGCGCCGTCTTCCTTGCGAAGAGCGTCAGCGACGCTTCACTCGCGGTCGCAATGTCGCTTCATGGCGAGATAGTGCGGCAGCTTTTGCTCGAACTCCGGGAAATAGCCAGCGACGACGCTCATGTCGAAGCGCGCGAGAATGCTCTCCTTTGCTTCGCGGTCGAGAAGAAAGCGGAAGGCGGCGTCTATAAATCTTTGCGCATCGGCGCCGCCGCCGAGCCGCAGGAGATCTTTTCGCGAGAGCGTGACGCGATGCTGCGTTTCGCTTCCCTGATCGCGCACCGTCACGTCGAAGACGAGCGGATCGCCGTCTTCGATCATGCGCGCGTCGATGGCGGTCACAGCAGCGCCTCCACATCCTTCGCGATCTGCTCGGGCGTGTCGGTCGGCGCGTAACGCTTCACGACATGCCCCTCGCGGTCGACAAGAAATTTCGTGAAGTTCCATTTGATCGCTTCGGAACCCAGAATTCCCGGCGCCTCGCGCTTGAGCAGGCGATAGAGCGGATGCGCGGTCTCGCCATTGACGTCGATCTTGCCGAACAGTGGAAAGGTGACGTCGTAATTCGCCGAACAGAAGGACGCGATCTCCTTCTCGGAGCCCGGCTCCTGCGCGCCAAACTGATTACAGGGAAAGCCCAAGACGACAAATCCCCGATCGGCGAATTTGCGGTACAGCGCTTCGAGCCCGGCGTATTGCGGCGTGAAGCCGCACCGGCTCGCGACATTGACGACCAGCATGACTTTGCCAGCGTAATCGGCAAGCTTCTTCGGCTGGCCGTCGATCGTTGTCGCTTCGATGTCGAACAGCGTCATGAAACCCTCGCACTGAAAGTTAGCGTGCGCCTCCGGCTAGGCGACCAGCGTTCCCGAAGGCTCGGAGTCGCTTTCTGACGCTTCCTCGAGTCCGTATTCCTTCATCTTCCGATAGAGCGTCGAGCGACCGATTCCCAGTCGCCGCGCAATTTCCGACATCTGGCCGCGGTAATGCGTCAAGGCGAAGCGGATCGTCGCGGTTTCGATGTCCTCGAGCGTACGCATTTCGCCGTTTGATCCAATCAGCGACATCGCATTCGGATCGCGGATTTCGACGCGAATGATCTCGCGTTCGCGCGGCGCAGTCCCGGAGGCGCCCGGCGCAGGCGCGGGCGGCACACGCACTTCATAGCCTTGGACATGGGCGGCGATTTGCGGAAATTCGGCGACCGTCAGCTCGTCGCCGTCGGCGAGCACGACGGCGCGAAAGACGGCGTTCTCCAATTGTCGGACGTTGCCCGGCCAGTCGTAGCTCGTCAGCAGCGATAGCGCTTCCGACGTCACGCCGCGGATATTGCGGCCTTCCTCAGCGGCGAAGCGCGCCGCAAAGCGCCTGGCGAGATCGGCGACGTCCTCGCGGCGACCGCGCAGCGGCGGAATGTTGATCGGGAAGACGTTGAGCCGATAGAAAAGGTCCTCGCGAAACAGCCCGCGTTTGACGAGGTCGATGAGATTTTGATTGGTCGCCGAGATCAGTCGAATATCGACCCGGATCGCGCGCTTCGCGCCGACGGGATCGATTTCGCCTTCCTGCAGCGCGCGCAGCAACTTCACCTGAATGTCGAGCGGCAGTTCGCCGATCTCGTCGAGAAACAGCGTTCCGCCGTTCGCCTCAACGAATTTGCCGCTGTGCTTCTCGGTGGCGCCGGTGAAGGCGCCCTTCTCATGGCCGAAGAGAATCGATTCGACGAGATTGGCCGGCAGCGCGCCGCAGTTGACGGTGACGAAGGGCTTTCCTTTGCGATCCGATGCGCCCTGGATGGCGCGCGCCACGATCTCCTTGCCGACGCCCGACTCGCCTTCGAGAAGCACCGGAATGGAGGAATGCGCCGCGCGCTGGCCGAGCCGGATGACGCGCGCCATGTCGTCGCTGCGCGAGACGAGGTCCTTGAATGTCAGCGCGCCCTGCGCCCGGCGGCTGATGCGGCGCACTTCGTCGGCGAGCGCGTCGGCGGAGAGCGCGTTCTTGATCGAAATTTGCAGGCGTTCCGCGCCGACCGGCTTGACCACAAAGTCATGGGCGCCGGCGCGCATCGCGGAAATGACGGCCTCGATCGACCCATGCGCCGTCTGCACGATCACCGGCGTCACGAGTTTCATGTCGCGCATCCGAGTGAGCACGCCCATGCCGTCGAGGTCGGGCATGACGAGGTCCAGAATGAGCAGCGCTATGGCCTTGGCGCCGGGCTGCGTCAGTCGCGCAATCGCCTGTTCGCCGCTCTCGACGGTCTCGGTCTCGTAACCAAATCGCCGCGTCATAGCTTCCAGCAGACGACGTTGAACGGGATCGTCGTCTGCAATGAGAATGGTCGAGGTCATTTCGTCCCTTGCATTCCGGGATAATCGAGCGGCGAAGTCGCCGCGTCGCGCTTGGGCGCGTCCGGAACCGTCTCGGCGGCTCCTCAATCGTTGCCAAGCATAGTAAAGGCGGGGTTAACCGCGCCAAGACAAAACTTTGTAGCGCCTTCCGACCCTTCGACCAAGACCCCCAGAGGGCGATCCTGGCGATTTGACGGCGAACCGCTGCAAGTTATGGAGATGTCAGCGCCATGGCGACGCCCCAGCCGGCGCGCCAGGAGCCGCGCGGCGGGAGGAAATCTGATGGATCCGCGCAAAATCGCCGGCAAGCTCGTCATCGCCACGCACAATCCCGGGAAGCTTTGGGAACTCAGGCAATTGCTCGAGCCGCATGGCGTCGAGGCGGTTTCCGCGGGAGAACTCGGCCTCGATGAGCCCGAGGAGACCGAACAGAGCTTCGCCGGCAACGCGCTCCTAAAGGCTCGCGCCGCCGCCCTGGCCTCTGGACTACCCGCCTTTGCCGACGATTCCGGTCTTTGCGTCGCGGCGCTCGATGACGCCCCCGGCGTCTATTCGGCGCGCTGGGCGGGGGAGGACCGCGACTTCAAGGCCGCCTGCGCCCGCGTCGAGCGCGAGCTTGAGGCGCGCGGCGCCACGCCGCCCTATCGCGCGCATTTTACCTGCGCGCTCGCCGTCGTCTGGCCGGACGGCCATATCGAGCAGTTCGAGGGCCGCGTCGACGGCGTTCTGGTCTTTCCGCCCAAGGGCGAGAAGGGCTTCGGCTATGATCCGATCTTTCGGCCCGATGGGCTCGACAAGACCTTCGGCGAGATGATGTCGGCGGAAAAACACGCCATGCCCGGCGACGGCTCGCAGGCGCTGTCGCATCGCGCCCGCGCCTTTCAGGCGCTGGCGAAGGCGTGTCTCGACTGAGACCTCCCGGCTCGGGCGCTTGGCGTCAGGCACTTGGCGTAACGCCGCGCTCCAACTACCTTCTCAAAAAAAACCGCCGCTGCGGAAACGCGAGGAAACGCCCCATGACCAAGCATGAAACTTTCGCCGCGCTCAAACCGCCGTTCAAACCGCGCTACGGCAATTTCATTAATGGCGCATGGGCGGACGCGAAATCCGGCCGCGTCTTCGACAATGTCTCGCCGATCACCGGCCAGAAAATTTGCGAGATCGCCCGATCCGACAAGGACGACGTCGAGGCCGCGCTCGACGCGGCGCATGCCGCCAAAGACGCCTGGGGCAAGACGAGCCCGACGCAGCGCGCCATCATCCTCAACCGCATCGCCGACGTGATGGAGGCCAATCTCGAACTCCTCGCCGCCGCCGAAACCTGGGACAATGGCAAGCCGATCCGCGAGACGAGCGCCGCCGACATTCCGCTCGCGATCGATCATTTCCGCTATTTCGCCGGCGCCATTCGCGCCCAGGAAGGCGGCATCTCGGAAATCGACCACGACACCATCGCCTATCATTTCCATGAGCCGCTCGGCGTCGTCGGCCAGATCATCCCCTGGAATTTCCCGATTCTGATGGCGGTTTGGAAGCTTGCGCCGGCGCTCGCCGCCGGCAATTGCGTCGTCATCAAGCCGGCCGAGCAGACGCCCGCGAGCATTCTCGTCTGGGCGGAGCTCGTCGGCGAGCTTCTTCCCAAGGGCGTGCTCAACATCGTCAACGGCTTCGGGCTGGAGGCCGGCAAACCGCTCGCCTCGTCGAACCGGATCGCCAAGATCGCCTTTACCGGCGAGACGACGACCGGCCGGCTCATCATGCAATACGCCAGTCAGAACCTCATTCCGGTAACGCTGGAGCTTGGCGGCAAGTCGCCCAACATCTTCTTCGAGGACGTCGCCCGCGAGGACGACGACTATCTCGACAAGGCGATCGAGGGCTTCGTCATGTTCGCGCTCAATCAGGGCGAGGTCTGCACCTGTCCGAGCCGGGCGCTCGTGCATGAGAAAATCTACGACCGCTTCATGGAGCGCGCCTTAAAACGCGTCGGCGAGATTAAGCAGGGCAATCCGCTCGACCCTGAAACCATGATCGGCGCGCAGGCCTCGTCCGAGCAGCTCGAAAAGATCCTGAGCTATATCGACATCGGCAAGCAGGAGGGCGCGAAGGTGCTCGCCGGCGGCGAACGCAACGCGCTCGCGGGCGAACTCGCCGGCGGCTTCTATGTGAAGCCGACCGTGCTCGAAGGCCATAATCGGATGCGCGTGTTCCAGGAGGAGATCTTCGGTCCCGTCGTGTCGGTGACGACCTTCAAGGACGACGACGAGGCCTTGGCCATCGCCAACGACACGCTCTACGGCCTTGGCGCGGGCGTGTGGAGCCGCGAGGCCAACCGCTGCTATCGCTTCGGCCGCGCCATTCAGGCGGGGCGCGTCTGGGTGAACTGCTATCACGCCTATCCGGCGCACGCCGCTTTCGGCGGCTACAAACAGTCGGGCATCGGCCGCGAGAATCACAGGATGATGCTCGATCACTATCAGCAGACGAAGAACATGCTGGTGAGCTACAGCGAAAAGAAACTGGGGTTCTTTTAGCCCCCTCCCCAACCCTCCCCCGCTTCGCGGGAGAGGGAGCCCGATCCGGGCCAGAATACAAAGCCGCGCAATCTTCGTGGCTTGGGTCCCCTCTCCCGCTTCAGCGGGGGAGGGACAGGGAGGGGGTAAGTGACCACGACCGTCAAAACAGCGAGAGTCATCGCCACGCCCGCGGCGCTTGATCTCATCGCCAGGCTGCGCGGCGAACATGGCGCGGTCCTCTTCCACCAGTCGGGCGGCTGCTGCGACGGCTCGGCGCCCATGTGCTATCCGCAAGGGGAATTCCTGGTCGGCGACGGCGACGTCCTGCTCGGCGAGATCGGCGGCGCGCCCTTCTACATCGGCGCCGCGCAATTCGATTATTGGAAGCACACGCAGCTCGTCATCGACGTCGTGCCGGGCCAAGGCGGCATGTTCTCGCTCGACAATGGCACGGGGCTGCGGTTCCTGACGCGTTCCCGGCTTTTTTCCGACGCCGAATTGGCGCATCTGGCCGCCGCGACGCCGGCCGCCGCTTCGCCAGCTTGAGCGCTGCGCCCGCGGCGCAACGCCTCTGCTCGAGTTCTTGCGTCCCGATGGACGGCGAATGGCGGCGCTCGCGCGGGCTCAGCGTCACGCCCAGCCTGCCGGGGAGTTTAAGGTTGACACTGCGCCGCAGGGGCCGCATATGCCGCTGCATCGGCCGCTTCATCGCGGCCGCCGTCTCTTTGCGAGACGATGGGGGAATGTCCCGAGCGGCAAAGGGGGCGGACTGTAAATCCGCTGGCTAAGCCTTCGTAGGTTCGAGTCCTACTTCCCCCACCACTAAACCTGCTTAATGCTCATATCACACTGAAATAAAAGACGTTTCTTGAAGACAGAATTTTTACTCTGTCCCAAATCTGCGGCTTCCTTGTCCCAAATCCTGCACCAAAAAACCTCCGTGCTGCACACTCGAAAAAATTGAGGGCCGCCACGATAGCAGCCCCCAACGTCTTCGATACCAGCATGAGGGTAAGAGCTACCTCCACGCCTCGGCGATCCAGCCGATGCCGCCCACCACAGCGTTACCGATATTCAACCCAAGCGAAGCGCCTGAGGGAGGCGACTGCATCGACATAGAGTTGATCGGATTTCCCGCCTTCAACTGAATGCCTCTCGTCCTTGTCCGGCACTAGCGACCGAGCCAATAGCTCCGACGCCACACATTCGTTCACCAACCCTTCTCCTGCTTCATCGACTCCCAAACCTCCTGAGGGTCCGCCGCCCCGCTTACGATGTTGGCTCGTGTCAAACCGTCGAGACCGTTGACCCATTTCATTATCTCGTCTTTCGTCCAGCCCTTGGGGCCTTCGTTGATTGGCGTGGACTGGACATCCGCTTGGGCGGACAGGGCAGAACGACCACTGAGCAATAGGTCTAGCTTATGCTCAACCCTCAGCGTTATCTCTTTAAGTTCAGCAACAGCAATAAGTTCACTCATGCTACTAGCTTTAGCCATAACTTTACACTTCTCCTTTTACAAACAGATGATCATAATACTCTTTAACACTAGACAACAGCATCTCATTACGTAGTGTTACTCTAATCATTTTGCCTAGCATTTTATAGACTGAGGTCTGAGGCTTATAGGTATCCTTCACCTTAACCAGTTCCTCATATCGTCTAAACTCTTGATTAGCCCATGATGGCATCTTCTCAACTCTTACCTGATAAACTTCCCTTTCTTGTTCCACCTTAGCCCACCCAGCGACAAGCTGACCAACGACTCGATTGGTAAACCCGTTGCGGACTCTAGGTCCGAAAACCCGATCTTTCCTCCGAGTGTAAAGCTCAGCCGCTAGGTAAAGCTTGATGACCTCCAACGGATCACCCCGGCGCTTATGAAGGAACCACGCCAGAACGACCTCAGCCCTTGTTCGCTGCGTCATGCGCCGGTCAATCTTTCGAGGCGGAATGGCCATGCTAGGGGAAGCTGTGATCCTTCTCGCCGCCGCCCTGAGCCAACCATCAACTGACGAAGGGCCATGCTTCTCCCTCAACCAAGCGAGCATTCGCTCGCCTTCCGCCAGCATCCAGCGCCTTTCCTCTCCTCTTGGCATACGCAAGACCGGGTGGCCCCTGTCTTGGTGAAAGTGCTGATGGGTCTTACAGAAGTTCGAAATACCCCTGCGCCCGGCCTCGCAGCCCGGAACACCACATTTCAGGGTTTCGTTCTGAGCCTGCTGCGCCTTGATGTTGAGCCTTGCCTTCGCTCTCGACGAGTCAGGCTCAACTGTCCAAAAGATTGTCATTCGTCCTTTCTGCAATCTGTAGTAGTGAGATAGCTCATGAAGACGTCTTCGGGCGGCTAGGAAAAGTGGGCACTCAAATGGGCACCCCCTCAAAAACGCCTTTCGACGCCTTCATAACATGCTGATTTTCAATGATAAGTAAGAGTGGGCACTGGGCACCTCCCTAGAGAAGAACCTGTGGTGCCCACCTCTCGTTTAGATATTCCAGATAGCCCTCGGCAGGCTTCGCCTTGCCTGCGTTGAGATAGCCCCTGCCCAGCCGATGCCCACCAAGGCCCAGCCTGAGTTCAGCGGCCTAAATCAGAGCCAACTCAAAGCCCGGTCGACGGCGACCTCAGAAGTCCGACTCCTCATCATCTTCTGCGCCAGACGCTCGCAGGTCAGCCCTATGCAAAGCCGCCTTAACATCCGCTGGCGGGCAGCTAAACATCGCCCGCACCTCGTCAGCCTCGATAAGCTCCTTGTCCAACCCGATGAGGACCTTCTTCCATATCGTCAGCGCATTCAGACCAAACGCCGCCTCAGCATTCCGTTTAGACAGCCGCTTATGCTCTCCCGCCTTTACAATCCTAACGACGCTCGCAAGCTTCTCATCCCGCTCAACCCCGTCAGCAATGGCATACCCAAAGCTCTCCATACTGACGACTCTGCTCGCCGTCTCAGGCGTCCTCTTAGCCCTACTCTTCTCAAAGCTGAGCCTGAACCGAGTAGCCTCACCGTCATCCTCGTCAGCACTAAGCTTACCGAGTTGCACGATGCTGTCATAAATCACAGCGATTGCCGACGACCCTCGATAGGCGAACCCCTCCTTATTGGCGTGGTGAACCACGATTACGGAAATGCCTCGCCTCTTGAGCTTGGAGATGAACCCATTGATCACCCGGAACTGGACCGAGTTATTCTCATCTTCCATCGACTCAGTGAGCGTCGAGAGGTTATCGAAAATAACAAGCTCAACGCCCGCCTTCGCCGCATGACTCCCAATGATCTTGTGATGTTCAGCGTTCGCAAGGTCGACAAACCCGTCATCATCCGGCTGACCCAAGCGAGCAAAGAGCGAGAAGTTCCTCCGCAGCGCCTCAACGTCGAGTCCTTCAATCCACCCGCCATCAAGGATCGTCTTCATGCGCTCCCGCAGATCAGGCGTCGGCATCTCGCCATCAACGAAGAGAACCCTGACAGGCTTTTCAACTCGCCAGTTCAGCCCCTTGATCGCCCCTCCGCCAGCAACCGCCATCGCAATCGTCAACGTGAGAAAGCTTTTGCCCAGCCCCGCAGGCGCATAGATCATCGCCGCATCGCCCACCTTGAACCAAGGCCAGAGCATCGTCTCACGGGGCGGAACATCGGCGTCCAACAACTCGCCGGCACTTGTAAGCCTAAGTTGACGCTTCCTGAACGGCTCAGGGACGTAGCGAGCATCGTCTAGCTGATTGACCCTCTGCCATTCCTGATGCTTCTCATATGCCTCCACAAGCTCAGCATCAGTCCCCAAGAAAGGCACAACATCCTTTCTGTTCAGTCCCTTAGTCTCTTGTCTTACTTCCCTGAGCGTCTTGTTGAACTCATTAGCGGCATCGCCGCCTTTGGAGCGGGCAGCACCGCCGACCATGGTAGCAGCGGCGTCACCCTTGATAAGCGGCTCGCAAAGCCCTTCTTCTCTCGCAGGAAGCTCAGGCGCTACACACTCAGTTACGGGTTTAACCTCTTTATATTCAGTCACTTATCTTCTCTTCTTTCTTCTCGTTCTTGTGTTCGAGCAGACCTCGGTCTGCGACCTCTACTGTCCTATCCTGCTTATTAACTTTCTGTAACGCAGCAGACAAAAGCAAACATAAACAGTAGCTTATGGATAGATGCACTTCACTCACTTATCTACTCACTTGCGTTCGCTAACGCTTACCAAGCTACCGAAATCCATAGGTGCTTGTTCAATCAAGAGTTCCAGCACGGACGACCTTGAGAACTTAGCTGCTTTACCCCCGGTAAATGCCTTAGCCTGCTTAGTATACTCTCTAGCTAACAGGTCCATCTTCTCAACAACACTAGGCTTAATCCTCGTCGTAAGAAAACCTGACTTAGTTTCCTTAGTTAGCTCCCGCAATGTTATAGGAAGATTATTGTCTTCATTGCCAGTCATTACCTATACATACCCTTTCTTTGTTGTAACATATACATACTATTTATTAGCTGTCTTGCCTCTGATTTAGCGTCTTCCAGTGCGACCTATAAGGTCGCTCGACCGCTTCCCGCCTCTACAAAAGGAAGACTTCAAGGTGGCGGGAGCCACTAACAGCGACTCGGATAAGCTGTGTTATCACTGCGTGTTATTCTTATGTGCAACCAAATCAATCTTGCTTCGCTGTCAGGCACTTTCCTACCTGTTAGCGGCCTCACCGCCTTGAGAGCGCCAGCGAGCGCCTTGAGAGCTTCCCTCCCCAGAACCTCCTCAGCGCGTAGCGCCATACCGCCTCACACTCATGGCCAACCAATGCGAACCTCTAGGCGAGCGGATGCCCCGCTCCTTAAGCGCCTGTAGGGCCTCATCATGGCCAACAAGGATGCATCTTTTCTCGGAGAGCGGGGGCGTAGTAGCGTCGTCTCCGGCCCCAAACGCTATGCTTGGGCTTGGGCTAGCATCCGATAGACGCTCGCCCTGCCTATCCCCAACTCACTGGCAATCTCAGTCGCCCCTTTGCCCTGTGCCTTAAGCTTACGGATGACCTCAGCATCGATGCTAGGTGGCCTACCCTTGTAGACGCCCTTAGCCTTCGCCTTAGCAATTCCCTCAAGCTGCCTCTCCTTCCTGAGGTTAGTCTCAAACTCAGCGAACACCCCCAGCATCCCAAGGAAGGCTTTTCCACTGGCGGTAGACGTGTCGATGTTGGCGTTAAGAACTTGAAGACTGGCCCCTCGCTTCTCCAAGGTCTTGACGATCTGATCTAGGTCGCCGACCGAGCGAGCGAGTCGGTCAAGCTTAGCTACAACCAGAGCGTCACCCTTTCGGATGAACTCAAGGACCGTTGCAAGCTCTGTCCTGCCATCTGTTGACGTTCCAGATTTTTTCTCAGCCCTGATAACGTCACAACCCGCCCTCCTAAGGGCCTCTTGCTGGACCTCAAGGTCTTGATCGTGAGTGCTGACTCTGGCGTATCCTATTCTCGACATGAGCGGCCTCTGTCTCGTTTGGGTCTAAACCCGCCCTGAATGCCGTCTCAGAAACCGAAAGTCAATCCAATTAAGACACCAAAGGTGTCTCACGCCAGCGCCTCGTTAGGGTTTACCCATGCAAGGCGATTGATCGACACAGGCGGGCAAGTTTTTATGGTGAGGTTGAGCAGAAGGCACAGAGGGGTAACTCGCAATGCCGTTTGATCCAAAACAGCATATCCAGCCCTGCATTTTGTGCGAGTCCGCCTCCAATTGGTCTCAATACGGTTGCGATACTGAGATTGTAAGGTGCAGCCTTTGTGGGGAATTCCAAGTTTCGATTTCAGCGGCGAGTGATTTCAACTTACCGCTCAGAAAGCAGAAGGAAATCGCTCTTGCGCGCTATCTGCTCCGAAGGATGCAGAGACAGGAGAGCCACCCTCTCCTTGATGCATCCTTCTTCCAGGCCCTGAGAGAGCGGCACCTACCTAGTCCAGCCGAAGCCTGTGATAATGCAATCAAATGGTTTGCCGAGAAAGGTGACTATAGGCCGGGTCCTATCATCACTTGCACTCCGTCGGACGAAAGGGTGTGGGCGGAAGTCGGAGTGTTGGATAAAAGTGACTTGGAGTGGGTCTTAGCGAGCCTTGTAAATCAAGACCTACTGCAAGACCGTGGAAGCAGCCTCCAATCATTCCGGGGCAACCTGACCGCTCTGGGATGGGAACGCTTCGAGGAGCTACAACGCGCTCACGTCTCATCGAATTACGCTTTCTTTGCACGGCAGTTCAAGAACGCTGACCTTGATAAAGTTTACGAGAGTTGCTTGCGACCTGCCGTTCAACAGACCGGTTTCGATTTACGAACAGTGCCTCAACGGGCCGGCCCTATCGATGCGATCATCGAAGACGACATACGTCGCTGTAAGTTCCTTATTGCAGACCTCTCAGACGATAACGCTGGCGCGTATTGGGAGGCGGGCTTCGCAGAAGGGCTTGGAAAGCCGGTTATCTACCTCTGCCGGAAAACCGTCGATGGCAAAGAAAAGAAAACTCACTTTGACACTGACCATCGCCACACAGTCCGATGGGATTTGTCCTCGCTCGACGAAACAGCGCAGCAGTTGAAGGCAGTCATTCGGAACTCGCTTTTGGGAGATGCGAAGCAAGACGATTAACTGCTCAAAGGCGTGAACAAAGCCCTCGACGGCCTAGAGGAACAAACCACGAATTGTTATCCTCTGTTTCAAAGCTAACGATTCGGAGTTTCCAATGCCTAACATCAGAGTCGCACATCTCCGGCAGCAAGGGCAGGACATGGTCATTGTCCCGCTCGATCGGACGTTCGGTCACAAGTCTGAGCGTGAGCAAAGCGAGGTAGTCAATGAGCTACAAATGCGTTCGGCTTCCGCTGGTCTCAGAGGCACCGTTGTCCCTGTGTGGGATAGCAGCGGCAGGATGGCGTTCATTGCTCCCCAGCCTTGGCACCCATTCTTCCGGAGCCTTTCGCTCACACAGGTCCACGCCAACCTAAATAAAGAACTACGCTGGTAATGACTTCGGGCTGAGGGGCATGTGTCTCTCGGCCCTGTCTCGGCACTAACCAAAGTGAGAGGCCATCCCGTCCACAGGGAAAACAGACCGGGCCTCCTAGAGGGGGAAAAATCGCCGAAGAGGAATAGCGATACCCGCTAACAAGTTTCCGAAATTTTTTAAAGCTGACTCCGAAGAGCTGGCCTCCCCGAGCGCATTCCCCACGCATCATGCGTTTTCAGACTCCCAACGGAACCGCTCGATTCCCAAGGCGCTCACATAGAGGGGTGCAAGGTCGAGCACGATATCCCGATAATCTATCTTCACTGCTTGTGGACCAAAGGCGTATGCAGCAACCGCATACGGAGCAAAGAGGAGCCTTATTCCATCATCTAGAAATACGAAGTTTCTAAAATCGTCCCAATCCTTAGTGCCTTCATTGACACATTCTGCCTCCAAGCCACACCTTTCCTCGCCATCATCACCGAATCGTTTCTCAAGCAACTGCTTACGAGAAATAGATTGTAGCTTCACCAAAGCCTGGTCAGGGTCTTTGAAAACCTGTGCCAGTGAACGTACGCAGATAACCGGCTCCATTAGAAAGCAGAAAGTCAGGTATGAAGAGTTTGGATGAGCTGCGCCCGCACCATAGGTGTAAATTCCATATTGTAGGGTGATCACTTTGCCGACAATCACCGGATCATCGCACCTAGCCTCGTAGCTGTTAGTTCGGCTCCATTTTTCCTGGCCAAAGTTGCAAAAATTGTTAGGCGATTCCAACATGACCTCACGCTGTTCCATGACATGGGACGTTAGGATGCCTCGTATGACTGTCGTGATTTCTGAGATGGCGGGGTATTCGCTAGATGACAGAGTGAGAAGCTGATATTCGGCTTCATACCCAGGCGCGCCATTCCACGTTTCACGATGCACAGTGGAAAACCACCTTACCTTTGAGCCTTCTTGAACTTCTTGCTGATGTTCCCCGAGCCGCGTGAGCTGGTGACGAATAGCGTCCTCAATTTGGCCGGCGCAATCACTGAGGCTTACGCGGGTAAAATGCAGACCCTCCAGCTGCTCTGGGACTTGAACATTGTCATCAAGCAGAACGGGAATCGCATAAATGTCATCGATTAGTTTTTCTTCGATCTTCGCCAGCGCAAGTTTCATCTCCTTCTGCACGTAGCCCCTTCGGTCAACGGAGTTAGCGGAAATGAAAATGAGAACTAGCGTTGCTTTGTTCAGGGCTCTCTTGATCTCGAAGTCCCAATTCTGCCCTGGCTTGATGCGTCGACAGTCAATCCAGACGTTGAAGCCTTTATCAGTAAGGTAGTCGTAGAAGGGGACCACTCGGTCTCCGTCTGGCGATGCGTAGCTTATGAAAATTAAAGGCGCTTCGGCTTCCATAGCTTCGTGCGGTCCCCCTATGGCGTTGCTCAACGTTTTCTGGAAACGTGCGGCCCAAGAGGGTTGATGCCGAATCCTTCAAATATTTTGCTCATCTCAGGCTCTCCAAACGTCGCCTTATATTCCTCCCCGTCATAGAGCGCAGTAAGAGAGATTATTCCCCATTCCAGCATGAAATCTTTAGCCGACAACCCTTGCGGAGGTGAGAATTCGGCTCTCAGCGTAATGATGGCACCGGGAGGTATGGGGTTTAACTCGCTAGGCGTAATCCAACCGTCAGCCCCAGCATTAGCTTTCATTCTTGTTATCTGCCCAGTCTTTCGTAAGCCTCCGCCGAGGGCCGTCTGGCGATTGGGGCTGACGGCGGCGATAGTCGTGCGCGTGGCGCGGGGATCGTGTCCACTATCGATGATGGACACTATCTCCGATGACCGAGGCGGAAAAAGACGAGGCTGCGGGTTC
>NZ_JBPFDU010000077.1:0-22835 GCF_051062815.1 Methylocystis sp.
GGACTAGGCGCGCTGAGGGCTACGCCAGTAAGCAGTCCTCATCCTGAGGAGGCTCCGCAGGAGCCGTCTCGAAGGACGCGGACTGCGGCGACCAGAAGTTCTCGTCACTGGAGACGCCCCTCGTCCTTCGAGACGCGCGCTTCGCACGCTCCTCAGGATGAGGGGCTTGGGTTGCGCGGCTGACCCGGCCTTGCTCGCCCGCCTGACAGCATCCTCTACGCGTCATGCCCGCGCTTGTCTGCGCGCCGCCTATTCCAGTATCGCCGCGAGTTTCGCCAACGCCTCTTCGACGATCGCCTCCGGCGCGGCTTCGAGCCTGCGGGCGCGGCGCGCGCCAAGATCGAGCGCGCGGGGCTGGTCGCAACGGATGACGCCGGTCGTCTGCGTCCCGGCGCCGATCAGCGAAACGGCGAAACCTGCGGTGCGGGCGAAATTGCCGCCGCTCGTGATCGGCAGCACGATCGGCGTCTTGGTCAGCCGGTTGAAAGCGCCAGGCGAGATGACGAGCACCGGCCGGGCGCCCTGTTGCTCATGACCCGAGGTCGGATCGAGCGAAACGAGATAAATGTCGCCGCGCTCCATGCGCAATCCCGAAAAAGTGTGAAGCGGTTTTTCGAAGAAGGTTTGCGCTAAATCAGCTCTGACCCTTGCGGCCTGTCGTCGAGCCAGGCGCGGTCTTCTTCAGACGCCTCGGCCGAGGCGTCGCACTGCGCCAGAAGCTCGTCCAGCGTGTAGCGGGGCTTGGCCGCCGGCTCGATGATGAGCCGGCCATTGTCCACCGAAACGCCCACCGTCGCGCCGGCCCGAAGATTCAGCAGGTCGAGAATCGCCGGCGGCACCGCCAGCATGACCGAGCCGCCGACTTTGCGTAGAGAGGTGGTGTGCATGATGGGTCTCGATAGGGTTATACGTAAATATAACTCAAATGTAAGTGATTGTAACCCCAGTTTGCCAGGAGCGCGGCACGCCCTCGCTCGACGCCATGGCCGGGCTTGAGCCGAGCATCAAAGCGGCTCTCCTCGCCGCCAACAAGCAGCCCTTGTGCTGAGGAGCGCCGCAGGCGCGTCTCGAAGCACGAGGGCTGCGGCCACCGCACAAAGCGAGGCGGCCTGCGAAATTCAAAATGGGAACTCTGAAACCTCAAGATCGAGATTTAGCGGATAGTCGTATGTATCGTTCTCTGTCATAACGCGAACAAGAGCTTTCCCTGTTAGTTTATAAGAGTCTTTTAGCTCTCTTCCCTCCCAAGTAGCTGCCATCGTCTTCTCCCCCTCCAACTTTATTTGCGCCCAACCCCCTTTTGGTACTCGAGATAGTGGGACTTTAAGCATATGCCTAAGAGAGTAACCTTCAAACTCAGCTTTCGTTGCCGCGCAATCATGTCCGTCTTGTTTAAATTTCCATCCACCACCCGTGTAGAAATATATTGCATCAATATTTGGTGAACTTATATTTGTATTATTTCTTATGTCTAGCTTGATTGAAATTTTTGCTTCAGCTCTAAATTTCGTTTTTTCTAAATATCCATCGATGTCATCGAGATGGACCACAACAGGATTTTCCCTTTCATTCAGCTCAACTTTGATTGAGGCTAAGTCGATCGTTAGCCTGGACTTTAGACCAGATATAGAACTGCCGTAAACAATATGTCGATGATGCTTTAGGTCGAAAGGGATATCTTCTGCATTTGATGTCAGCAATATACAAAGCTTATTCTTTGCGTGGGCGTATCCTACTTCATAGAAAACATTCGGGTTCTTTCCCGTCATGTCCGCGATTATGAAGTCTGCCGCGCCTATTTGGTTATATATTCTCTCAAGGATTCCTTCTTTATGAAAAACCTGCTCATCTACCCGATTGGCCTTCATCCCGAGTTCTTCGACCGCCGCTCTAATTCCAAGGCGGTAAACATCGTCGAATTTTGAATCGAATGGCATCAGTACAAATGCAAAAAGTTGGTCGGTCATTTGGTAGAGCTCACTAAAAACTCTTTCGGTTTATCACACCAACCGGCTCTGCGCCTTCGCCGCGGCGATAAAGCTCGCAAACAACGGGTGCGGTTCAAACGGGCGCGACTTCAATTCGGGGTGATATTGCACGCCGATGAACCAGGGGTGGCCCGGGATTTCGACCGTCTCCGGCAACAGCCCATCGGGCGATGAGCCGGCGAACAACAGCCCGCAGTCCTCTAAGCGCTCGCGATAGGCGAAGTTCACCTCATAGCGATGGCGGTGGCGCTCGGAGATTTCCGTCGCGTCGTAAATCCCCGCGATGCGCGAACCCGGCTTCAACAGCGCCGGAAAAGCGCCAAGCCGCATCGTGCCGCCGAGACCCTCGCCGACGCCGCGCTTTTCGAGTTCATTGCCCTTGAGCCATTCGGTCATCAGGCCGACGACCGGCTCGGCGCAGGGGCCGAACTCCGTCGAATTCGCCGTGTCGATTCCGGCGAGCGCGCGCGCGGCCTCGATCACCGCCATCTGCATGCCAAAGCAAATGCCGAAATAGGGCACGCCGCGCTCGCGCGCGAAACGCGCCGCGAGAATCTTGCCCTCGGCGCCCCGCTGGCCGAAGCCGCCGGGGACGAGAATGCCGTGCACATGTTCGAGATGCGCGGCCGGATCGGCGCTTTCGAAAATCTCCGATTCGATCCAGTCGAGATTGACCTTGACGCGATTGGCGAGCCCGCCATGCGCCAGCGCCTCGATGAGGCTCTTATAGGCGTCCTTCATCTCGGTATATTTGCCGACGACCGCGATGGTGACTTCGCCTTCCGGGTTATTGATGCGCTGCGTCACCGCGTTCCAGCGGCTCATATCGGGCTTGGGCGCCGGCTCGATGCCGAAGGCGGCGAGCACCTGCGCGTCCAGCCCCGCCGAGTGATAGGCGCGCGGCACGTCATAGATGTTGGCGGCGTCGCGCGCCTCGATCACCGCCTGTTCGCGCACATTGCAGAAGAGTCCGAGCTTGCGGCGTTCCTCGCGCGGAATCTCGCGGTCGGTGCGGCAGAGCAGAATGTCGGGCTGAATGCCGATCGAGCGCAGCTCCTTCACCGAATGCTGCGTCGGCTTGGTCTTCAACTCGCCGGCGCTCGGGATAAACGGCAAGAGCGTCAGGTGAATGTAAATGCAGTGATGCGGCGGCAGATCGTTCTTGAGCTGGCGGATCGCCTCGAAGAACGGCAGGCCTTCGATATCGCCGACCGTGCCGCCGATCTCGATCAGCGCGAAATCGACGTTCTCATTGCCATCGACGACGAACTCCTTGATGGCGTTGGTCACATGCGGAATGACCTGGATCGTCGCGCCGAGATAATCGCCGCGCCGCTCCTTGCTGATGATGTCCTGGTAGATGCGGCCGGTGGTGACGTTATCCTGCTTCGAGGCCGGGCGGCCGGTGAAGCGCTCATAATGTCCAAGGTCGAGATCGGTTTCGGCGCCGTCGTCGGTGACGAAGACCTCGCCGTGCTGATAGGGCGACATCGTGCCCGGATCGACGTTCAGATACGGATCGAGCTTGCGCAGCCGGACCGTATAGCCGCGCGCCTGCAACAGCGCGCCGAGCACCGCCGACGCCAAACCCTTGCCAAGTGAGGAGACCACGCCGCCGGTGATGAAGATGTACCGCGCCATGGGACCTAACGCCTAACGCCTTTCCAGCGATTCTGATAGCGGATTCTATCGGGCCGGGGGCGGTCGCCCCCAGCCAAGATCATCGGATGGCGGATTTGACGCCCGCTACTGGACCGGCGCTTTCCAGATCGTCGAAGGCGCGGGCTTGGTTTCCGGCGCGACGGGTTTTGACTCCGCCGGCTTCGCGTCCGGCGCGCCCGTCTTCGGCGCTTCCCATTTCATGCCCTCGCTCTTCGAGGCGTCGGGCTTCGGCGCTTCGGCGGCGGGCGCAACCGCCTCAGGCTTTGTCGCTTCAGGCTTGGGAGCTTCCGCCTTGGGAGCATCCGTCTTCGGGGCTTCGGCAGGCGGCGCGACGGGCTTGGGGGCTTCCGCGGCCGGGGCCTGCGGCGCGGGCGCGGCTGGGGCCTCCGTCTTCGGCGCCTCCCATTTCAAGCCGTCAGTCTTCGGGGCCTCAGGCTTTGGCGCTTCGGCGGCGGGCGGCGTTGCGGGAGCAACCGCTTCAGGCTTGGGAGCTTCGGCAGGCGGCGCGACAGGTTTCGGCGCTTCAGCGGCCGGAGCCGGAGCGGGCTCCTGCGACGGGCGCAGCGCCGGCGCCTCGGCGGCGGGCGGAGTCGTCGCTGGCGGCGTTGCGGCAGGCGGAGTCGTCACGGCCGGCGGCGGTGCGGCGGCCGGCGGCGCCTCTACGGGCGCGCTCTGCTGGCGCTTCTGCTGGGCGCGCTGGAGCTGGTCAAAAATGCTGTCCTTGCCGGGTTCGGGCGCCTTTTCAGGCGCGCCCTGCTCGCCCTTGCCTTCGGTCTTGGGAAGCTCCTTGATCTGGATCGATCCTGGATCAAGCGCCTTGGTCCAGTCGTCGCCGCCCTCGCTGCGCCGCTCCCAGGCCGGCAGCACGGTCAGCGCGATGCTGGTGATGAAGAAGATCGTCGCGAGAATGCCCGTGGCTCGGGTGAGCGCATTGGCCTGGCCGCGGCCAGTGAAAACGCCGCTGCCGCCGCCCATGCCGAGCGCGCCGCCCTCCGACTTTTGATAAAGCACCAGAATGACGAGCGCCGTCACCACCATCAGGTGGATCGCGATAATGACCTGCTGCATGTGCACCCTTCCAGCCGCGCCTGAGCCGCGCTCGACGCGCAATCCGTTGGGCGGCCTTTTACACCAAGCGTCACGCGCAAGGAAGGGGATAAAGACCGTGCGATCAGCCGTCTAAACGAAGAATCGCGAGCCTTGCGGCTCGCGATCGTCAGCGTCGTGGACGCCGCTCAATAAAAATTGCCGTCCTGGCCCTTCCACTTCGAGCCTTCTTCGTCGAATCGGGTCTCGTCCTTGAACTCGACGACCTTGCCCGGCTCGATATATTGCTTGTCCTTGATCATCTGATTCTGGATCGTCGTCGAATAATAGCTCGTATTGTCCGAACAGCCGGGCTTCACCGCGCCGCTTTCCGGTTTGCATTCGAGATTGGCGCCGTTCGGGAAGCGCACTTTCGCGGTGTAGTAGAACTCATAGCCGGCGTGACCGGCCCCTTCGACGTCGAGCGGCCAGAAGCGCGTGACTTTGAAGTCCTCGATCACCACGTCCTTGTCGAATTTCTTCTTGATGAGATTTTCGAAGACCTTCTTCGCGTCGTCGGGCTTGGGCTCGCAATTGATGAGGCAGAAGGCCTTGGCGGGCGCGGCGCCGGCGAGGGCGCCGAACAGGCTAAGCGCCATGATATGCACGATCGTTTTATAGCTCTTCATGTTTGCGTCTCCCAACTGCGCACAGCCTGCGCATCGCTTCTCGCCGACGTCGCTCGTTGATTGACGCGTCTCGCGCGAAGCCCCCTTGCGTTTGACATTTTTCAAGCTGCACGGCTTAACGCGCTGCGGCAAGGGCGGCGTGGCGGGCGAATTGTCGCACGACCAAAAGAGATTTCGCGCGGTTGCGTCGCCTTGTCGCGCGCTCTATTGACGGCGCGAGTTGCAAAGCCGACGACGAGGCATTCATGGCCATATACAAGCTCCTACTCCTCCCGGGCGACGGCATCGGTCCGGAAATTTCCGCCGAGGCCGAAAAAGTTCTCGCCCTTCTGAACGAAGCGGGCGTCGCGCGCTTCGAGATCGAGCGGGGGCTCGTCGGCGGCGCCGCCTATGACGCGCATAAGCAAGCCATCAGCGAAGCCGACATGACGCGCGCGCTTGAGGCCGACGCCGTGCTGCTCGCCGCCGTCGGCGGGCCGAAATGGGACGGCGTGCCTTATGACCTGCGTCCCGAATCCGGCCTGCTGCGCCTGCGCAAGGATTTGGGGCTTTTCGCCAATCTGCGCCCGGCGATCTGCTACGCCGCGCTGGCCGACGCTTCTTCCTTGAAGCGCGACATCGTCGACGGTCTCGACATCATGATCGTGCGCGAACTGACGGGCGGCGTCTATTTCGGCGAGCCCAAGGAGATCACCGATCTCGGCAATGGCCAGAAACGCGCCGTCGATACGCAGGTCTACGAAACCTATGAGATTGAGCGCATCGGCCGGGTCGCCTTCGAGCTGGCGCGCAAGCGCGGAAATAAGGTGACCTCTTCCGAGAAGTCGAATGTGATGAAGTCGGGCTATCTGTGGCGCGAAGTCATCACCGCGCTGCATAAGCGCGAATATGCCGACGTGACGCTCGAACATATGCTCGCCGACGCGCTCGGCATGCAGCTCGTGCGCTGGCCCAAACAGTTCGACGTGATCGTCACCGACAATCTGTTCGGCGACATGCTGTCCGACGAAGCCGCGATGCTCACCGGCTCGCTCGGCATGCTGCCGTCGGCCTCGCTGGGCGCAGCGGATGAAAAGGGCAAGCGCCATGCGATGTATGAGCCCTGCCACGGCTCGGCGCCCGACATCGCCGGCAAGGGCATCGCCAATCCGATCGCCATGATCGGCTCGCTCGGCATGGCCCTGCGTTACAGCTTCGACCTGCCGAAAGCGGCCGACGCCATCGACGCGGCGATCGCGGGCGTGTTGGCCAAAGGACTGCGCACGGCGGACATCAAGGGCGACGCGACGTCAACCGTCTCGACGAAGGCGATGGGCGACGCGATCGTCGCCGAGCTGAAGATGACGCTGTCGTAAGGCGTCCGCGCGATTTACTTCCCGTGCACCATGCCGAGGAATTCCTCGCGGGTGCGCGGGTCGTCGCGGATGACGCCGAGCAGGCGGCTCGTGGTCAGCAGCGAGCCCGTTGTGTTGACGCCGCGCAGCGTCATGCAGCTGTGCTCCGCCTCGATGACGACGCCGACGCCCTGCGGCTCCAGAATATCCTGGATCGCTTCGGCGATCTCGGCGGTGAGCTTTTCCTGAATTTGCAGCCGGCGGGCGAAGCCATGCACGACCCGCGCGAGCTTTGAGATCCCGACCACACGATTGTTCGGCAGATAGCCGACATGCGCGCGGCCGGTCACCGGCAACATGTGGTGCTCGCAGAAGCTGACGACGCGAATGTCCTTCAATACCACGAGTTCGTCATAGCCGCCGACCTCGTCGAAGGTGCGCTTGAGATAGTCGCGCGGATCGATTTCATAGCCAGCGAAAAGCTCGCGGTACGAACGCGCCACGCGCTCCGGCGTGTCGATCAGCCCCTCGCGATGAGGATCGTCTCCCGCCCATTCGATGAGAACCCGCACGGCCGCTTCTGCGTCAGCTTGAGTGGGCTTGGCCATACCTTTAGCTCTCCAGGATCTTCGAGGCGGATCGCGCCGCCCAGTCACTGGATAAAGTCACAGGCTTTGGCGTTTGGCAAAGGCCACAGCCGCTCCATTCGCCAAAAGAAAAACGCCGGCGCGGGGCGCGTCGGCGTTTCGATGGCTCCACGCGTTCTCGCTCAGCGCCCGAGGCCGATCGCCGATCCGACGCTGTTCACCGTGCGCTTGACGAAGCCGAACGGTCCGTCGCTCGGGGGAGGCGGCGGCGGAGCCGCGGGGGCAGGCTCGGGCGTCGCGACGACCACCGGCGGCGGCGGCTCGGCGGCCGGCCTGGCCCGGCTGGCGACCGGCTTCGGCTTCTTCTGCTTCACGACCTTTGCGCGCGGCGCGGGCTTCGGCGTTTCCATCGTCTCGGCCGCGGCGGTCGGCGGCTCCGAAATGGGCGCAGCCGCTTGCGGCGGCTCCAGCGCCGCGGCTTTCGGCGGAACGGCCGCCGGCGGCGACGTCGGCGCCGGGGCCGACGGCGTCGTCGCGGTCATCGGCAGCGGCGCCATGGGCAGCGGCGCGAGTTGCGGCGCAGCCGCGGCGCCGGCGGGAACAGGGATGCTCGCGCCAAGCGGCGCAACCGCCGGATTCACCGGCGTCATCGCGGCGCCTGCCGACGGCGCCGACTCCGATTGGACGTCCACGCCAGACGCGGCTTCGGCGGCGGCCGCCGCTTCCGGCGCAGGCTCGGCCGGGGCCTTGGCGCTTTCCTCAAGCGCGGGCGCTTTGGCGGCCGCTTCGTCCGTCGTCGCAGCGTCTTGCGGTTGCGGCGCGGCGCTGCCGAGAACGGGTTCAGCGGCTTCCGGAGCGGCCAAAGGCGGCGCCGTGGCCAGCACCGGATCCTCGCTCGGCTCGACCGTGCTCCACGGCCCCAAGACCCAGGTCAAGGCCGCGAGTCCGGCGATAACCACCGCGGCCGCCGCGAAGAACAAGGCCCGACGGCCGCCTTCGCGCTCGTCCTCCGGCTCGTCGTAGAATTCTTCCTCGGTCGCATGGACCGCGCTCCAAGCTTCCTCTGCGCGCGGCGCCCGAGGCGAAGGACCCGGATTGATCGCGGCATTCATTGGCGAGCGCTCGAAGCCCTGAGCCGGCCCCGCGGTGGGCTCGGGGGCGTGGCCGAGGTCGCGACGCAGTAACTCTTTAAACTGGGCAAATTCAGCCATCAGCTCCTTATCGTCGCCGACATCCATCATGCCTGAACCCTTTCATTGGCCGCGCGCCAAGGACTCGGCGATGAGTCGCGCGCCGTCGCACCATCCGCGCTCAGACAATCGTTAAAATGTGGCTGTACTGCGCCGAGTTGCTTTGAGGACATTAAACCTGGTTAATTTCAGTCTCTTGGATGTGCGTTTACGGCGCAGCTTGCTGCTGCGCGCGCCGCATGCGGCGTAAGCCCGCACGCTTGCTGGAAGATATCCAAATTAACGAAATTGACCTTTGCGCCGCGCGATTCCTAAAGTTTCGCAGGGCGCGAAGAAACGCGCTTGTCTTCTCCAACGGGCTGCTCAAGTGACCCTTTTCAATCTACGCAAGGCGCGCCGAGCCGCGCTTTGCGCCGCCTTCGCATTGCTCGGCTCCCCGCTCTCCGCGCAGCCCACGCCATCGGGCGCCGGCGCGGCCGACGAACGCGGCCTGACGGCGCTCGAACTCCTCGGCAAGCGAGTCTTCGAAGACGCGAGCCTATCGCGTCCGGCGGGCGTCTCCTGCGCCTCCTGCCATGACGCTGCGACGGCCTTTCAAGGCAATAATGGTTCGAGCGTCCCTGCCGTGGCGCGGGGCTCGCTGCCAACGTCACTGGGCAAGCGCAACACGCCGTCGATCATGTATGCGTCCTTCGCGCCGCCTTTCGAATTCATCGACGACAAGGACGAAGAGTCCGGCAAGATCGAAAAAATCCCAGCTGGCGGACAGTTCTATGACGGCCGCGCGCGCGATCTCCTCGCCCAGATCGAAGGCCCGATCTTCGATCCCCTCGAAATGAACGCGCCGTCAAAACGCTTCGTCGTCGAGACGGTGCAGGGCGGCGCCTACGCCGACCTCGTCCGCCAAGTCTATGGCGACAAGGTTTTCGCCGACCCAGACGCCGCCTTCGTGAAGCTCGCGCAAGCGGTCGTCGCCTTCGAGGCGAGCGCGCGCTTTCATCCCTTCGCTTCCAAATTCGACGACTATCTGCGCGGGCAAGCGCAGTTGACGGCGCTGGAGAAGAAAGGCTTTGAACTCTTCAAGGACCCGAAAAAGGGCAACTGCCTCGCCTGTCACGCCGGCAAGGAAGATTCGCGCGATCCGCAGGACTGGCTCTTCACCGACTTCACCTATGACGCGCTCGGCGGTCCAAGAAACAAAGCGATTCCGAGCGCGGCGAAGCCTGACTCGGCTCCCGATCTCGGCCTGTGCGCGCGACCAGGACTTGCTGAAGTCGCTCCCGCGGGCTTCAAGGTCGAGAGCGTCTGCGGCGCGTTCAAAGTGCCGACCTTGCGCAACATCGCCGTCACGGGCCCCTATCTGCACAATGGCGTCTTCGACAAGCTGCGCGACGTCGTCGCCTTTTATGCAACGCGCGACACCGATCCCGGCCGCTGGTATCCCAAAGACGCGCGAGGCAAACCGAAAAAATATGACGACCTGCCGCCCTCCGCGCATGAAAACGTCAACGTCGAAGAGGTTCCTTACGATCGCAAGCCGGGAGAAAAGCCGCGGCTTTCCGAAAAAGATATCGACGCCATCGTCGCTTTTCTCGAAACCTTGACCGATCGCCCAAAACCCTAATTCGGGTCAGCAAGACGCGCAGGCGTCGCGGCTCTTGCGCGGGAACGTGGGCGCATTAGTCTGCAAAAGCGGAGCTGATGGTAACGGTCAGGTCCGCGTTTAAGCAAGGTTATTGGGAGGGGAAACTATGATCCGCAGAACGCTCATCGCCCTTGTCTCGCTATCGGTCGCGGCGCTGTTCTCGCCAATTGCGCTCGCGCAGGAAAATCATGTCGCCGAAGCGATCACCCATACGCGCCAGGCGGTGGACGCCGGCCTGGAAGGCAAGGCTGACGGGGTCGTCGAACACGGCAAGGAAGCTTTGAAGCACGCTCAGGCCGCCCAAAAGGAAAAGTCGAACCGCTTCGTGCGCGCCGGCATCGTCCATCTGAAGCAGGCGATCAAGTTTGGCGAAAAGGGCAACGCCAAGGGCGGCGTCAAGCACGCGAAAGAGGCGCTGGCGAAACTCGACCACGCGCCGCACTAAGCGGTAGGGGCGAAAGCGGTCCACGCGAGGCCGTAGCGCGCGAGCGTTGCGGCGAGCGGCGCCGGGGGACGGACGCCGCTGGTGAAATTGGCGCAGCGGGAGCCCTGGCGGTCTCCCGCAGCATCGGCGCCGAAACGCTCGCCAAGCAATTGATCCGCGCGCCGCGCGATCGCCGGCGCGGGGTCGATCCACTCGACCGGCCAGGGCGCAAGCCGTTTGAGCTCGTCGACCAGCAGCGGATAATGCGTGCAAGCGAGAACGATGGCGTCCGTGCGCCTGCCGCCTTCTTCCTGGAAACAGGGAGCAATCTCGGCGCCGATGTCGGCGTCTCTCACGCTTTCCCCATGCATGTAGCTCTCAGCGAGACTCGCCAGGCGTTTCGAGCCCACGAGGGTCACGGAGCAATGTGCGGCGAATTGCGCGATGAGGTTTTGCGTATAGTCGCGCGCCACCGTGCCCTGCGTGCCGAGCACGGAAATCATCTTTGACCGCGTGCGCTCCGCCGCCGGCTTGATCGCCGGCACCGTGCCGACGAAAGGCAAGGCGGGCCAATGCACGCGCAAATAGGGCAGAACGATCGTCGAAGCGGTGTTGCAGGCGATGACCACGATGTCCGGCGCGTGCTCCGCGATCAGCCTCTCCATCAGTTCCACCACGCGTTCGACGAGTTCCGGCTCCTTCCAGGACCCATAAGGAAAGCCGGCGTCATCCGCGCAATACACATAATCCGCGTGCGGGCGCAGCTTGACGGTCTCGGCGAAAACCGTGAGGCCGCCAAGGCCTGAGTCGAAGATGAGGAGTTTGGGCGGACGGGTCATGTGCAGCGAATCTCGGAGCCCATAGGACAAGCTTCGAGGAACAAGATCAACATCGCCGAAAATGCGGCCTCAGGCGCCTGGCGCACCTGTCCTCGCGATGGTCATCAGCAGTCGGCGAGACACGCTTGGTCAGAACGGCAGATTGAACACCCGCGCCGGCGCCAGCGCGCCCTGGACGATTTCGCCGAAGGCGACCGGCACGCCGCCGCAGGCGGCGTAGACAATGCCCTCATGCGGCGCGTCGCGGCCGCGCAAAATCACCGAGCCGCCGCGCCGCAGCCGCGCCGCCGTGTCGCGATCGACGACGACGCAAGGCAGTTCGGCCAATCCGGCCTCGACCGACAGCAGCGCCTCAGCGGCCATGTTCTGCGTTTCGATCTCGTCGAGCGTATAGGCGTCTTCCTCAAGGAAAGGTCCGACGCGGGTGCGTCTCAGCGCCGTGACATGGCCGAAGCAGCCCAATATCCGGCCGAGATCCCGCGCCACCGCGCGCACATAAGCGCCCTTGCCGCATTCCATGACGAATGTCGCGTCGTCGCGAGACGCGTCGATCAGCGTCAGCGAGCGGATCTTGACCGCTCGCGGCTTCAAATTGACCAGTTCGCCCTCGCGGGCGATGTCATAGGCGCGCTCGCCGGCGATTTTGATCGCCGAAAACTGGGGGGGCGTCTGCATGATTTCGCCGACGAACTGCGGCAGCAGAGCTTCGATCGCGGCGCGCTCCGGCCGCACGGCGCTCTCCCGCGTCGCGCGCCCGTCAGAATCGTCTGTATCGGTCTCGACGCCCCAAAGCACGGTGAAGCGATAGGCCTTCTCACCGTCCTGAACGAAAGGCACGGTCTTTGTCGCTTCCCCGAAGGCGACGGGAAGAATGCCGGACGCGAGCGGATCGAGGGTGCCCGCATGGCCTGCCTTTTGGGCGTTGTAGATGCGCTTGAGGCGCGACACCGCCTGTGTGGACGTGAGCCCGACAGGCTTATCCAGCGCCACCCAGCCGTCGACGACGACGCGGTCCGATCTTTTTTTGCTCATTCCTCAACGCCATCCTCTTTGGCGTCGTCGCCATCGGCGAGATCGCGCTTCACGCGGTCGGAACTGAGCAGCGCGTCGATGCGCGACACATTGTCGAATGTGTCGTCGATGCGAAAGCGGATTTCGGGCGCGAACTTCAAATTCACCTCTTGCACAATCTCCCCGCGCAAAAATCGCTTGTGGCGATCCAGCGCGGCGAGCACCTCCGGCTCATCCTTGCCGCCAAGCGGAACGACATAAATCGTCGCGAGCTTGAGATCGGGACTCATCTTCACCCGCGAAACAGTCACGACATGCTGTTCGAGCACCGGATCGCTGATTTCGCCCCGCGTGAGCAACCGGGCGGCGGCGTGGCGCACGAGTTCGCCGACACGCAACATGCGCTGCGACGGCGCGCCCGCCTGTGAGTGATGAGCTCTGGACATTTTGGACCCGATGATTGCAGTCGTCTCACGCCCGCGCCCGTGGCGGACATCCCGCGCATGAAGCGTAATGAATGAAGGTAGCGCGCCTCAGCGCGACAAGGATGGCCGGGACGCGCCCGGCCATGATGTTTTTGCGGCGGCGCAGCGCCGCCTACAGCGTTCGCTTGATTTCCTCGACGCGATAGCACTCGATGACGTCGCCGGCGCGCATGTCCTGGTAGTTCTCGAAAGCCATGCCGCATTCCTGTCCCGCGGCGACTTCCTTGACCTCGTCCTTGAAGCGCTTGAGCGTCGAGAGCTTGCCCTCATGCACGACGACATTGTCGCGGATGAGCCGCACATTAGCGCCGCGCTCGACATTGCCATCCGTCACGCGGCAGCCGGCGACCTTGCCGACCTTCGAAATGTCGAAGACCTCGAGGATCGTCGCATTGCCGAGCAGGGTTTCGCGCAGCGTCGGCGCCAACAGCCCGGACATCGCCGCTTTCACGTCATCCACGAGATTGTAGATGATGTTGTAGTAGCGGATCTCGATGCCGGAGCGTTCGGCCGCGTCGCGCGCCTCTTTGTGCGCGCGCACGTTGAAGCCGATGACCGCGGCGTTGGAGGCTTCGGCGAGCGAAATATCGGATTCCGAAATGCCGCCGACGCCGGCATGCACGATGCGCGCCCCGACCTCGTCGGTGCCGAGCTTTTCGAGCGCCGCAGCGATGGCTTCGACCGAGCCCTGCACGTCACCCTTGATGACGAGCGGGAATTCCTTGCGGCCCGCCGTCTTGAGCTGGCTCATCATGTCGGAAAGCGAACCGCGCGCCGAACCGCCGCGCGCGGCGATCTTGTCGCGCTTCATACGCTCGCGATATTCGGCGATCTCGCGGGCGCGGGCTTCCGACTCGACGACAGCGACGCGGTCGCCAGCTTCCGGCGTGCCGCTGAAGCCCAGAATCTCAACGGGGAAGCTCGGTCCGGCCTCGGGACGCGCGACGCCCTGATCGTCGAGCAGCGCGCGCACGCGGCCCCATTGGGTTCCCGCCACAACAATGTCGCCGACGCGAAGCGTGCCGCGTTGAACCAGCACGGTCGCGACAGGCCCTCGGCCTTTGTCGAGCCGCGCCTCGATGACGGTGCCCTCGGCGGCGCGTTCCGCGTTGGCCTTCAGGTCGAGCACCTCGGCCTGCAGCGCGATCAGTTCGAGCAGCTTGTCGAGATTGGTCTTCTGCTTTGCCGAGACTTCGACTTCGAGCGTCTCGCCGCCCATGGTCTCGACCTGCACTTCATGCTGCAGCAGTTCGGTGCGCACCCGCTCAGGCTTTGCGTCCGGCTTGTCGATCTTGTTGATGGCCACGATCAGCGGCACATGAGCGGCGCGGGCGTGA
The DNA here is from genome assembly GCF_051062815.1 of Methylocystis sp. Taxonomy (GTDB): domain Bacteria; phylum Pseudomonadota; class Alphaproteobacteria; order Rhizobiales; family Beijerinckiaceae; genus Methylocystis. The sequence continues at coordinate 14,218 of NZ_JBPFDU010000077.1, forward strand.
TTGATCGCCTCGATCGTCTGCGGCATGACGCCGTCGTCGGCCGCGACGACCAGCACCACGATGTCCGTCACCTTGGCGCCTCGGGCGCGCATCGCCGTAAAGGCGGCGTGGCCGGGCGTGTCGATGAAGGTGATGGCGTGACCGTTCGGGGCCGTCACCTGATAAGCGCCGATATGCTGGGTAATGCCGCCGGCCTCGCCGGAGACGACATTGGCCTGTCGAATGGCGTCAAGCAACGAGGTCTTGCCGTGGTCGACGTGGCCCATAATGGTGACGACCGGCGGACGCGCCGTCAGATCGGCGTCGACGTCGGGCGTGTCGAACAGGCCTTCCTCGACGTCGGATTCGGCGACGCGCTTGACCGTGTGGCCCATCTCCTCGGCGACGAGCTGCGCCGTATCGGCGTCGATGACGTCGTTGATCTTGTGCATCTCGCCCTGCTTCATCAGCAGGCGGATGACGTCGACGGCGCGCTCCGACATGCGGTTCGCGAGTTCCTGAATGGTGATCGTCTCGGGAAGGATCACCTCACGCAGAACCTTTTCCTTCTGCTCCACCTGACCACGGAACAGCCGCTGCTGCCGGCGCTTGAATGAGGCGACGGAGCGGGTGCGCTCTTCGTCGGTGCCGGCGGTGGCGGTGGAGACCGTCAGACGGCCGCGATCCTTCATCGCGCCGCCGCGGGAGGGAGTCGGGCGTGGCGGCTGGGGCGGCGTAAAGCCGCCGATGGTGCGCACCGGCGGACGACGCACCGCGGCTTCGCCCTCGGTGCGAACGGGGGCGCGCGTCGCGGCCGGACCAGGCGCGGCCGCCCCAACGGGAGGACTGCGCGGCGCCCCAACGCCGGCGGCGTCAGCCGGCAGCCGGCGACGCGCCTCTTCCTCGGACTTGCGTTTCGATTCGGCTTCGCGCGCGAGACGCTCTTCTTCCTCGCGCTTGCGCGCGTCGGCGGCGGCGCGCTCTGCGTGTTCGCGCTCCTCGCGTTCATTGCGCGCCTTGGCGTCGATTTCCGCGCGGCGGCGATCTTCCTCTTCGCGCGATTTCGCGTCGACCAGCGCGCGGGCGCGCGCTTCGCGCTCCTCATCGGTCAACGCGCGCAGCACGACGCCGGAGCCGGAGCGCGGCGCGGGCGCGGGACGTTGTGTCGCGGATTTCGGCGCGGCCTTCGGCGGCGGCGTCGGCGACTCCGCAATCGGGGCCGTCGCGCCGACCGGCTTCGCCGGTTCGGCCTGTCCGGGCGCGCGACGCTTCACCTTCTCGACCACGACCACTTTTGAGCGGCCATGGGAGAAGCTCTGACGGACCATGCCATGCTCGACCGGTCGCTGCTTTAAGTGCAACGTCTTCGACGGCGCGACGGTCAGAGTTTTGTCGCCGCTGTTCTCGCCTTCGCTCATCCAGTTCCCAATCCTGGGTCGCTACGACCCGTTAACTTTACTCTGCGCAGCCGTTCGGCTTCGCTTCGATTTCGTCGCCCGTCGCCGGCGCGCCGTCGATGCATACGCCCCGATAGGCTGCGAGTCGACGGCATCGCCCGATGAAAGCCGTCGTCGGACCGCTCCCGGCGAGGGCAGCATGTATCACATTTGTGCGGCCCAACGCCAAATCCAATTGCAGCGACGAAAATAGGCCGATGACGGGGGTCGTCGACCCGGCGCGCCGGGCGGCTTGGGCAAGCTTGCGCTTGCCGTCTTCGCCGCCGTCGCGCGCTTCGATAAGGGCGCGGACAGAGCCTTGCGCGAGGGCGTCGGCGACCTTGCCGAAGCCGGCCACAACGGAACCCGCCTTATTGGCCAGCGACAGCATCTGCAGACAATCGGCTTCGAGCAACCGGTCGACGTCCTCGGCCAGTTGCGGCGCGGCGTCGATCTGCGTCTTCAGCGCGCGCGCGAACAGACGCTTTTGCGCCGCCTGCGCAACGACGTCGGCGCGCGCCGTCACCCAGACGCCGCGGCCAGGGAGCCGCGCCTTGATGTCGGGCGCGAGCGCGCCGTCCGGCCCGCGCACGAAGCGGATCATCGCCTCGGGCGCGCCGCTCTGGCGCGTCACGATGCAGGTCCTCTCCGAAACATGCGGCTCGCGCATCATGCCCTCGATCAATCCGCTATTCGCCTTCGGCCGGAGCTTCAGCTTCGACCTCGACCGGCGCCACAGGCTCCTCGATCCAGCCTGCGCGCACCCGCGCGAACATGATCATCGCTTCAGCCTCTTCACGCGACAGATCAATGCCTTCGAAAAAGCCCTCGTGCTTAACCGTCTCGCCATCCTTCTTCTCGCTCCAGCCGACGAGGTCGTCCGGCACGCAGCCGGCGAAATCCTCCATCGTCTTCACGTCGTTCTCGCCGAGCTTGACCATCATCGCGCTCGTCAGGCCCTCGATCTCACGCAGTTCGTCGGCGACGCCAAGCGCCTTGCGGCGCTCTTCGTTCTCCGCCTCGATGCGCTCCAGATAGGTCTTGGCGCGGTTCTGAATTTCCGCGGCGGTATCCTCGTCGAAGCCTTCGATCGTCGCGAGTTCGGGGAGATCGACATAGGCGAGCTCCTCGACCGAGCGGAAGCCCTCGGACGCCAGCAGCCGGCCAACGACCTCGTCGACGTCGATCGCGTTCATGAACGACTTCGTGCGCTCGACAAATTCCCTCTGCCGGCGCTCCGACTCTTCGGCCTCCGTAAGAATGTCGATGTCCCAGCCGGTCAGCTGCGAGGCGAGACGCACATTTTGACCGCGCCGCCCGATCGCGAGCGAAAGCTGATCGTCAGGCACCACGACCTCGATGCGTGAACTGTCCTCGTCGAGGACGACCTTGACCACTTCGGCCGGCTGCAGCGCATTGACGATGAAGGTCGCGGCGTCCGCGGACCAGGGAATGATGTCGATGCGTTCGCCCTGCAGCTCGCCGACGACCGCCTGAACGCGGGAGCCGCGCATGCCGACGCAGGCGCCGACCGGATCAATCGAGGAATCGCGCGACACCACGGCGATCTTGGCGCGCGAACCGGGATCGCGGGCGACCGACTTCACCTCGATGACGCCGTCGTAGATCTCCGGCACTTCCTGCTTGAACAGCTTCGCCATGAATTGCGGATGGGTGCGCGAGAGGAAGATCTGCGGGCCCCGCTGCTCGCGGCGCACATCATAGACATAGGCGCGGGCTCGATCGCCCGGGCGGAACATTTCGCGCGGGATCATCTCGTCGCGGCGGATAATGGCTTCGCCTCGGCCAAGGTCGATGACGACATTGCCATATTCGACGCGCTTGACCACGCCGTTGACGATTTCGCCAATGCGATCCTTGTATTCCTCATACTGGCGGTCACGCTCGGCCTCGCGCACTTTCTGCACGATGATCTGCTTTGCAGACTGCGCGGCGATGCGGCCGAAGTCGAAAGGCGGCAGCGTTTCGGAGATCCAGTCGCCGGACTGCGCCGCCGGATTGCGCTTGCGCGCTTCGGCGAGCGAAATCTGCGTCGAGTCGTTTTCCACCTCGTCGACGACGAGCAGCAGCCGCGAGAAGCGAACTTCGCCCGTCTTGGAATTGATCTCGGCGCGCACCTCGGTTTCCTGGCCGTAGCGCGAGCGCGCCGCCTTCTGCAGCGCGTCCTCCATCGACGCGATGACGATCGAACGGTCGATCGACTTTTCGCGCGCGACGGCTTCGGCGATCTGCAAAATCTCAAGTCGGTTGGCGCTGACGGCCATTGTTAGTCTCCCCTCGAACGGCCGGAGGGCTTTGGTTTGCCGCCGGCCTTCTTGAACTGGGTTTGAACGCCGGCCGGAGCCAGCGGCTTTTGCTTCTGTTGCGCGGGGCCACGAAAACGTCCCGGCCCGCGGCGCGGACGTTCCTCCGCGTCCGCCTCCTCCTGCTTCTCTTCAGTTTGTTGGAGCTTTCCAGCCCGCAGCGACTCGCGAATGAGCGCCTCGGTCAGCACCAGCCGGCCTTCGTCGAGATCGGCGAGCGGCAGCGACACGGCTTTTTCTTCGTCCGAGCGCGCGTCGGTGCGCTCCAGCGCGAGCGTCGCGCCTTGCCCCTCGCCTTCGACGCCGCGAATGACGCCGCGAAAGCGCTTGCGTCCGCTCGCGACGGGATGGGTCAGTTCGATCTTGACTTCGTGACCGATGGCGCGGTGAAAATCCGACAGACGCACCAGCGGACGATCGACGCCCGGTGAAGAAATCTCCAGACGATATTCAGTGGCGATGAGATCGGCGACATCGAGTTCGGGCGACAGCGCCTGGCTCGCCGCCTCGCAATCATTAACGGTCATCGTTCCGTCCGGACGCTCCGCCATGATCTGCAGAATCGGTCCGTTCTGCTGCAAGAGCCGCACGCGCACGAGTCGGTAGCCCAACTGCGCCAGCACCGGCTCTACGAGATGCGCTACGCGCGCGGCGACGCCGGTCTCACTGACGAGACGCGGTTCGTCAAAGGTCGTGCTGGCGGCGGCGTTTTGCGTCAAGCCCTGTCCTTGAATCTCTCGAACGATCAAAGCAAAAAGAGCGGGTCCCCGGAGGGCCCCACTCTCAATCGGCGACCATCCGAGAATGATCGTTATGAGATGAAGTTCGGCCCTATATGGCAGGAGAAGGCCCAAATATCAAGAAATCTTGAGACCCATCGCAGGGGAATGGGGTGAAGGATTGTTTTCCTTACCCTCATCCTTGTATCTTAAACCGTGCCGGAGCGTCATTGGATGCAGCCTGGCGCCGCTGCATCCGGCGAGAATGACGCCACGCATGGAAACGCTGTTCAGGGGGGGAGTAATCGGGCGACGCAGGCGTTGACGGAATCGCGCCATTGGGGCAGCGCGACGCCGTAAATGGCTTGAAGCTTGGCGTTGTCTAGCCGTGAATTCGCCGGCCGGCGGGCCGGCGTCGGATAGTCTGCGGTGGCGATGCGCTTGATGCGCACGGGCTTGCGGCCCTGCCTCTCGGCCGCGGAAAAGATCGCGTCCGCCATGTCCGCCCAGCTTGCTTCGCCCTGCCCGGTCATGTGGAAAACGCCGCGCAGACGCGGATCGGAATCGTCGACCAGCCTTTCGGCGATGGCGAGCAACGCGTCGGCGATGTCGAGCGCGTTCGTCGGATTGCCGATCTGATCGGCGACGACGCCGATTTCATCGCGCGTTTCGCCAAGACGCAGCATCGTCTTGACGAAATTCGCGCCGAACGGACTGTAAACCCAGGCGGTGCGCAAAACGGCGCAATTCTCGCAGCGCGCGGCGATCTGCCTTTCGCCTTCGAGCTTCGAACGTCCGTAGGCCCCAGTCGGACTGGGCTCATCGTCTTCGCGATAGGGGCGATCGAGCGTTCCATCGAAGACGTAGTCGGTCGAAAGATGCAGCAGCGGCACCCTCAGTTCGGCGGCGGTTTCGGCGACGAAGCCGGCGCCCGCGCCATTGACGCGCATCGCGACGTCGGGTTCGCTCTCGGCCTTGTCGACCTGAGTGTAGGCGGCGGCGTTGACGATGGCGTCGCAGCGCACGCTGCGCAGCGACGCGAGAACCATGTCGCGCGAGGAGAGGTCGAAGCGCGGACGGCCGAGCACGAGCATTTCGACGCCTCTCGGCGCGCGCTCGATGAGGGAGCTGACGACCTGGCCGGTGAGCCCGGTGACGGCGATGCGCTTCATCTTGCCCACTTTACGCAAAAACCTCCGCCAGATCACGTAGCCGCGGCCATTTGCGATCATTGTCCGACAGCACCGCGCTTCCGGCGGCGGCCGGCCACGCGATCCCGATGTCAGGGTCGTCCCAGGCGACGCCGCAATCATACTGCGGCGAATAGAAGTTCGTCACCTTGTCGATGACTTCAATATCGGGCTCGAGCGTGACGAAGCCATGCGCGAATCCGACAGACAGTCCCCCAGTCGCGCGTCAGGCGACGGCTTCTTCATCTTGCTCGGCAAGCACGCCGAGGCGCTCGCCGCGATATGCGCCCGAGCGGATCGCTTGCCACCAATCCGAATTGTCGAGATACCAGCGCACGGTTTTGCGAAGACCGGTTTCGAACCGCTCGGCCGGCCGCCATCCGAGTTCGCGCTCGATCTTGGAGGCGTCGATGGCGTAGCGCGGATCATGTCCCGGCCGATCGGCGACGAAGGCGATGAGATCGCGATGCGGTCCGGCCCGCCGCCGACGGAATTCGTCCATGAGGTCGCAGATCGCTTCCACCACGTCGATATTGCGCCATTCGTTGCGTCCGCCGACGTTATAGGATTCGCCGACTTCCCCTTCGCGCGCAACGCGCATCAGCGCCGCGGCGTGGTCCTCGACATAAAGCCAGTCGCGCACATTCTCGCCGCGCCCATAGACCGGCAGCGGCTTCTCCTCGATCGCGTTGATGATGGTGAGCGGAATGAGCTTCTCGGGAAAATGATAGGGACCATAATTGTTGGAGCAATTGGTGACGATCGTCGGAAGACCATATGTGTGGCGCCAGGCGCGCACGAGATGATCCGCCCCCGCCTTCGACGCCGAATAGGGCGACGTCGGCGCATAGGGCGTGTCTTCCCGGAACATGCCTTCCGCGCCGAGCGCGCCGAACACCTCATCGGTGGAGATATGCATGAAGCGGAAGGCGCGCGCGCGGGCGCGATCGAGCCGCCGCCAATAGTCGAGCGCCGCCCGCAGCAGGACGAATGTGCCGACGACATTGGTTTCGACGAAGGCGGCCGGCCCGTCGATCGAGCGATCGACATGGCTTTCGGCGGCAAGATGCATGACGACGTCCGGCTGAAAATCGGCGAAGGCGCGGGCGACCGCCGCCGCATCGCAGATATCGGCTTGAAGAAAGGAAAAACGCGGACTGTCGGCGATCGGCCGCAGCGATGCGAGATTTCCCGCATAGGTGAGCTTGTCGAGAACGAGAACCTGGTCGACGCTCTTGCCGATGATGGCGCGCGCAACGGCCGAGCCGATGAACCCCGCGCCCCCGGTGATCAATATCTTCATCAAAGGCCCGCTTCTCGCGATCGACTCCGCCCTGAAATCCGCGCCCTCACGCCAGCCAGGGCGCGCCCTATTGCGAAGGCGGCGGTTGTCGCTCAAGCCGCTTACGCGGACTCTGTGGCGGAACAACGTCATGGCGCTGACCTGAGCGACGCCTTGCGCCGCTATACGCTCAGCAATTTGTTCGCCTCGAGATAAGCGATAATCCGGTCAGCAATGGCTTCGGCCGAGTGTTCGGCGGAACTGAGCCTTAATTCCGGGGATTCCGGCGCTTCATAGGGCTGATCAACGCCGGTAAAATTCTTGATCTCGCCGGCGAGCGCGCGCTTATACAATCCCTTGGGATCGCGCTCCTTGCACACATCGAGCGGCGCGTCGATGAAGATCTCGACGAACTCCTGTTCTCCGACGAGCGAGCGCACCATCCTCCGTTCAGCGCGGAAGGGGGAAATGAAGGCGCAAAGCACGATCAGGCCCGCGTCGACCATCAGTTTCGCGACCTCTCCCACCCGACGGATGTTTTCGACGCGGTCGGCTTCGGTAAAGCCGAGGTCCTTGTTGAGGCCGTGCCGCACATTATCGCCGTCGAGCATCAGCGTATGGGCGTGACGTTCGACGAGCTTCGATTCGACGAGATTGGCGATCGTCGATTTTCCCGCGCCGGAAAGCCCGGTAAACCATAGGACCGCGGGCGACTGATGTTTGAGACGCGCGCGCGTCGCCTTGGAGACGGATTGCTCCTGAAGATGGATATTCGTGGCGCGGCGCAGAGGAAAGGCGATGATCCCTGCGGCGGCGGTCGCATTGGTGAAGCGGTCGATCACGATAAAAGCGCCCGTCGTGCGGTTTTCATCGTAAGAATCAAAAGCGACGGGCGCGGCGGTGGCGACGTTGCAAAAGCCGATCTCATTGAGGCTCAGCGTCTTGGCGGCGCTCTTTGCGCCAGTGTCGACGTCGAGCCTGTGCTTGATGTCCGTCACACTCGCGGCAAGAGACCGGCCGTTGATCTTGATCAGATAGGAACGGCCAGGCAGAAGGGCGTCGTCGCTCATCCAAATCAGATGCGCGGCAAATTGGTCGGCGACGTTCGGGCGCGTTGTCGGATGGCAGAGAACGTCGCCGCGCGACGCGTCGATTTCGTCGGCGAAGGTCACCATGACCGAGTCCGGCGCAGCGGCGCTGAACAGGTCACCGCCCATGGCGACGATACGCGCGATTGTGGTCTTCCGTCCCGAGGCGGCCGCCACGATTTCATCGCCGACCTGGAGGCGGCCGGAAGCGATGGCGCCGGCGAAGCCACGGAAGGCGTCGCTTCGGCGATTGACCCATTGCACCGGCAGCCGTAGCGGCGCATCGCCGCCATCCGTCTCGACCTCGACGTTTTCGAGATAGGTCAAGAGACTGGGGCCGTCGCGCCACGGCATATTCTCCGAGTCCGCGACGACATTGTCCCCGTGGCGGGCGGAAATGGGGATTGCTTCGACGGAGCGAAAGGCAAGCGATGCGGCGACGCTTTCAAATTCGCCGGCAATTCTTTCAAACACGGCTTGGTCGTAAGCAACAAGATCCATTTTGTTGACGGCCAGCACGATGTGCCGGACGCCAAGCAGAGAGGCGATCGTCGCATGTCGCCGCGTCTGAGTCAGCAGACCCTTGCGGGCGTCGACGAG
>NZ_JBPFDU010000078.1:0-454249 GCF_051062815.1 Methylocystis sp.
GACATCTCGCCCGAGGCCATGGCGAATTCCCGGTGGCTGTGGCGTCCGAGCCCGGTGACATTGCCGTCGATCTCGACATTGTAGGGCGGATCCGTGAAGATCAGATCGGCTTTCTCTGCGCCAAGCAGACGGGAGTAATCACGCTTCTCCCTCGCGTCGCCGCACAGCAGCCGGTGTTTTCCCAGGATCCAGAGATCGCCCGAGCGTGTTACAGCCGCTTCGGGTAAATCTGGGATGACGTCGAGTCCATCCGGCGTCTCGACCGAAGCCTCCCGCGCCTGATCGAAGGTGAGATCGATCTCCGCCAAAGAGAAGCCGGTGAACGAGAGGTCGAACTCCGTGTCGATCAGCGCCTGAAACTCGATCGCCAGCATGTCGTTGTCCCAGCCGGCGTTAAGGGCGAGCTTATTGTCCGCGATGACATAGGCGCGGACTTCCTCGGGCGTGAGATGCGACAATTTCAACGTCGGGACCGCTTCGAGGCCCAACTCCTGCGCGGCCATAACCCTGCCATGGCCGGCGATAATGCCGCCGTCGTCCCTGATCAGGACCGGATTAGTGAAGCCGAAGCGGCGAATGCTCTCCGCAATTTGCCGGATCTGTCTCCGCGAATGACGCCGCGCGTTGTTTGCATAAGGCTTGAGAGAGGTTACGGGTCGCAATTCGATGGCGGGCGGAGTGGCGTTCATGGTCTGCCTCAACAGCAATTTTGGCGGGACCGGCTTGGCGCTTAGCGCCGCGACCGCCGATCAAATTACGCAAAGGCTTTCACAGACAGATTCCACTCGTCAATATTCCAAACGGGGATAAGCTTGGGGAAAGCGCCTTTAAACACCGATTCAATGGTATTTCACGTATAGATTTGCACACCGGAGGCTATTTCTGTAGCAACAAAATTCGCGGCGGGGAGGGGCCTCTTCAAAGGCCCTTTAAAGCCCCTTTAAGGGCCGTTTAAGAACCGGCGCGTTTCAGAAGGCGCTTTATACTCGTCAGAATGCTTGCAGAATACTGGCGTTGCTTCGAGCGCATTGCGCCCGTCGATGCGGTTAGGGCGCCCTTGCACAGCAGGCGCCTCGCTCAAGAGGTCCGTCGAGGGCCATTCCAGACCCGGGGGACGGGGTCGAAATCCCGAATCACCTAGTTCGATCGCAATACGCAAGGCGGTTTCGCAGGCCGACAACACCCTCCCGCCCTACGGCGCCGCCATTCCAGATAGCGACTCGCATATCCCGCCTAACGGCGCGCTCATCCCGCTCAACGGCAACCGAAATCCAGATAACGGCAATCGAATCCCGGCTAACGACAACCCGATCCCGGGTAACGACAAGAAATTCACCTGATAACAGGCCCGCGTCCCCGGATTCTGGCTACATGCGTCCCTGTTTTTGCAGCAGGAAAACGACGTCATGACACTGAAATCACGTGGGTTTCGTCGCAGACGACGGGGGTGAAGCCTGAATTTTCCCTGTTTTTATTCTTGAGCCAGGGAGGGGGGAGGGGAGACCGGTTCGCGGAAGACTGCGTCCTCAGCCAAGAATTTCCATAATTCGGCGCCGAATTCCGCCTTCAGGCGGTCGCGGTCGTATAATTGCTGCATTACCGAGACGACGGAGGCTTTGTGAGCGTCGAGCACATCGACTATCTTGGCGAAGTCGGCGTGCGAGCGCGTCAGCCGATCGACTTTGTAGGCCGTCAAGAGGCTTTTTAGGAAAGTATAGCGGGATTTTTTCACCCTGGTGACGGGATTGCGAGATGACGTCCCGCCGGCTTTATTGATCAGCGTCGCGACCTTGGACTCATTGGGGTTGACAACGGTCGTCTCCGTATGAATGAAGTCGATGATGCGTCGCCGTCCACATCCCGCGAAAGCGTGCGGGATGCGCCATGCGCAGAGGTCACTGAAGTCGTTTCGCTCGTCAGCGAACCGCGCGGGTTGAGCGCCCTGTTGGCGGCGCGCCTCATCTTGGTCGGCTGTTCGAACGCATGGTCACGAGGTCCGACGATCTCGCGAATATGTAGGAAAGAACCTGTTGATTGCCCAAGGCGCCTGCACCAGTCTCGACTGAAATGCCCGAACGGTCACTTCAGTCCCAGCAGCCATTGAATTTGAATGACAGGCGAGTCCCGCCTGAATCGCCAATCGACAGCCCCCGATAGTTAATATGAAGAACACGCCTGAATGGGCACGCCATATGTAACCGCTTTGAGATGCGAGTATAGAGACGATGCGGTATATTATCGATGAGTTGGCCTCGGAGCCTATCAACAAGCTCCGTTCAGACCTAGTTGCTTTCGAGCAGGCGTTGCCAGACGAACTCCCGCCAACGCGTGGGGATCTTGTTTTGGGTCTCGCCCTTGGTTACGAACCCCAAACGATTGCGCCATGGGTCGAGTCGCTTCAAGAGATGAGGCGCGAAAATACCGAGGCGGTCGTTTTTATTGATCGCGACGCAACAGCTTTAAAGCGCTATCTCACCTCGAGATCGATAACAACCTGCACTTTCGCCCAACACGACTTCCCACGCGCGCATGTCGCGATGGTAAGATTTTTTGACTTCCTACACTTTTTGCGCAAGCAATTGATGGAGGGCAAAGTATATGATCAGGTTCTTTTGACGGATGTTCGGGATGTCATTTTTCAGAAACAGCTGTTTAGTAACCCATGTCATGGACTCGAATACCATTTCGAGAATTCTGAAATAACCATCGGCGATTGCGCCTATAATTCGAAATGGATATCGAATACGTTCGGATCCAAAATACTTGAAGAGTTAGCCAGCGAAAATATTTCGTGTGCAGGCACTGTCTGCGGCCGCGCCCGGGGAATATTTGACTATCTTATACATATGCAGCTCGCAAGCCTTGCTTTAACAGAAGATAAGCGTATGGCTCATGGGGTTGATCAGGCAATTCATAATTATCTTTTTTATAAGGGCCTGTGTCGAACAACAAAAAGAATGGCGAACTTCGATCGAGTGGCTGCGCTACACTATGTCCAGGGAGATAGTTTGGATTGTGACGAAAAAGGGCGCGTCCTCAATGAGAATGGCGAGATAAGCGAGATTGCTCATCAGTGGGACCGCCATCAACGTCTTAGAAAAAAAATTGAGCAGGTTGCTTTTCAGCGAATGAATCGTTCCGAAACTCGTACAATGCATGGACCCAATACCATGAATCTCAATCTGCCGGGAGCGGGCAAGCTTAAATTGCCCCTGGTAAGTGTTATCATCACAAATTACAATTATGCGCAGTTTTTACTTGATGCGGTTGCCTCTGTTGAGGCGCAAACCTACCCTCATATCGAATGCATCATCGTTGATGACGCCTCGACCGATGAGAGCGGCGCTGTGCTCGACGGCATCGAGCGGCGTGAAGCCGCCGTAAAGGTGATACGGCATGAAACGAACGGCGGTCAGACTGCAGCCTTCAGAACCGGTCTTGCCGCGAGCTGCGGCGAATACGTCGTATTTCTCGACGCCGATGATTTGCTGCTATCCACCTTTGTCGAAACACATGTCTTCGTCCATTTGTCCGTGCGCATCCCTGTAGGATTCACTTCTTCAGACATGTTGCAAACAAGGGGGGATCGTATTGTCAGGGCTTGTTGGAGCCATTTGAGCAACTATGCGGCCTCAGGGCTGGGTCTGCGCAGCAACATTTTTCGTCGCATCGATTGCTGTACGGCAGACTTATGGCCATTGAAAAACACTTTGCTCAATGACATTGAAAAACGCGTCCATCTCGTTGAGTCGGGCGCTTGGGGCGATTGGGTCTACGCGCCAACGTCGGGTAACTGCTTTCGGCGCGATGCAGTGGAGATGTTTCTCGGCGACGAAAATCTCATGAACCTAAAGTTTCACGGAGACACCTACTTGAATAAGGGGGTGTGCCTGGTGAGCGGCGCCGTGCTGATCGATATTCCGCTCACCATCTATCGGATCCATGGTGGAAATGGATTCTCAAATCACGCTGAGCTTTTTGGAGTTCACGCCGCAGATCCGGAAAAGGCGTTTAAGGCCGAGCACTACGCTTGGCGTGCAGTCGTCGATCGATTGATCGATAACGCCGATTTTTTCGTGCGCAAAATGGGCGTCTATCGCTATACGGAGGCGCTTGTTCTAATGCAGAAAGCTTGTGTCGTCAGTCCCGATTTCCCACAATTCAAAAAGCTTGATCTCCATTTAGAGAACGCCCTCCATTCGAAAGCGGAAACGCTCACCACATTGATAGGGGAGGACAAATTCCGATTTCTCGTGGATGGTGTGAGGGACGCCGGACTTCGCCGAGCCGACCACAAGAGTTTCGCTCCACGGCCGTGGCTGAAACCTGCCGCGGAACTGTTTCTCACAATGGGACGGGTGCTCCACGCGCCATTCTTTTCACAAATTGGCAGCAAACTCTGGAGTTGGTGACTGATCATGGATCATGCGGAACCGAAATCTGGTAACTGGAGGAGCGGGGTTTATTGGACCGCATTTGTGCGAGCGGCTGCTTGCAGCGGACCGCGTCTCGGCGTCGATAATTTTTGACGGGCCATTGCCGCTATGTTTTTGGCGCGCCAAGCATGATTTCAGCTGCGACGTTTCCAGAAGGGGATTGATCCACTCCACGTCGGGCCAGAACCGAGTTCATCGGACTGGCGTTCAGGTCGGAGGCTTCGCGGACGATGCATTACGATGCGCTCTTGGCTGCCCTTGTCGCAGGAGTCGTCACTCTCCTCGCCTTCCTTTTTTGGCCAGCGGTGGCGGATCAGCTCCCGGAACTGGCTCTGGCGGCGATCGTCTATCTTTTAGTGCTGCTCGTCGGCGCCTGGATCTTCAACGCCTGGCGTCGAACACGGCGCAAATAAACGGTTGATAGGGCAAATTGTCGATGGGCGGTCGCCGAGCTTCGTTTTCCCACTTGACAGCGGTCAATAAACCTACTCTTAACGGCTCGCCATTTAGATCGCGATCTTTCTCAAGCGAACAGGTTCATGCGCTTCCTTAAAAAACTCCCAAGCTTTGCCGCGCCGCTTGTCGGCGTCACGGTTGCGCTCGCCCTGTGCATCGTCGTCTTCGCCTTGTCCTTGGCAGGGATCGATCCCAGCCTCGATTAAGCGGCGTCAGAACGTCAGCAGCTTATTCGGTGGCGGTTTCGACGACGTCCGCTTCGTCGACTTCTTCCAATACCTCATCAATGCTCTCTTCTTCCTCATCGGCCGTTGAGTCTTCCTCCTCATCAGCCGTTGACAAGAGAACATCATCGACGACCGGTTGGATGACCGGCGCAACTGGCGTGGGCCTGGCGAAACCTGCCGAGTACGGTCGCCTTGCCGCCGAACGCAAGACCTCCACGACTTGAAAGGCAGCGGCGCATTTTGGGCAGACGATGGGCAGGCGATTGAGATCGTAAAAAGCAGTTGCGCAAGTCAGGCATCGGCGCTTCACGCCAAGTTCAGCTTTGGCCATTGAGTCTATCCCTTCGAAGTTCGGACTGCGGACGCTGGCGCGGCAGGGTGTATTGTTATCGCCCCTGGGGACGACTCGGCGCCAAGCGTCTCTCTGCCAGTTCAGTGGCTACGGAGTGTTAGCACGGCGGAGACGATCGGCTGACAATATTTCGAGATGACGCCGCGAAGCTCGCAGAAACCGCTTTTAATATTTGGGGATGCGATCATCGGAATACAAGGCGGCAGCCGGCCCGCTACAGGGGTCCAGGTCATCAACATCGAAAAATGCAACGCCGTTCACAGTCGGAACGGGTGCAAAAAAACACAACAATACGCCAAGACCGCCGGCTCGGATTGCGGCGGCCACGGAGAGACGATGCGAGTTTGCGATCCTCGCACCGTCAGACGGCGCTCGCGCGACCTGTTAAGGCGCGCGCATAAAGTTCAACAGGGTGGCGCTCAGGCTACCGCCCGTGAACACGATCGTCGCGCCAAGGGCGAGCAACGCGACCAGGTTGAGGGTCAGATCATTCGCCGCGCCCGCGATCGCGAGAATCCCGAGCACGATCACGGCCAAACCCGAGAGCGCCTGAATGCCTGCTGAGCCAAAGGCCATCTCGCTCGCGAGAATTTCACTGCCGCCAGCGCCAGCTTGATTTCTGCTCCTCAGCGACTCTTGGCTGAGCACATGCAGTTGCCACACGGCATTGCTACTCAGAATTAGGGCAGACCCGAACGCGATCGCGGCGATCGGCGTTAGCGTTGCAGGCTCAATGCCGAGCAGCGAAAGCACGCCAAGAACGATGCCGGCCGCGCCGGCGAGGAAGACGACGGACAGGCTGCTGCCGCCAAATCCCTCGACGTTCGTGGTTCTTGAGCCTGCTGGAAAGATAATCTGGGCGTATTCCGACAGCATGGTTCCGCCCTGAATCAACAAGGCGGCGCCGAAGACGATCGTCGCGACCGAAGCCATCATCGGCGCATTCACGCCCGATAATCCAACAATGGCGATAACAACGGTGGCTAGACCGCCGATTGCGTCGACTAGGCCCCCATACGCCGCCGTTTCACGAAATGTCGACTCTCGAGAAGTAATGGACATGACAGTGTCTCCAGACTTGCGATATCTCCACACGAGCAAGAGCGCGCGCGATTCCAGATAGCGCGGGATTCATCCAGTCAAGATCTACAGCGCGTTACGCCGCTCAGGCTTAAATGCGGCTCTTTTTGAGACCGCAAGCCAAGCCGCAGCCCGTG
Source organism: Methylocystis sp. (assembly GCF_051062815.1). GTDB lineage: Bacteria > Pseudomonadota > Alphaproteobacteria > Rhizobiales > Beijerinckiaceae > Methylocystis. The sequence continues at coordinate 6,689 of NZ_JBPFDU010000078.1, forward strand.
CAAGGTCGGTTCAACTTGCGCGTCACACGCGCGGAGTCGGCGGCCGTCGCGTGGTTGAACGCATAAAGCTGAGGAGGATGGCGTTCAGGCTGCCTCCCTTCAGCACGAGCGCGGAGCCGAGAATGAGCAGCGCTACGAGGTTGAACGTAAGGTCATTCCTAGTCCCGGACACGGCCAGAACGCCGAGCACGACTGCGGCGAAGCCGCCGAAGATCTGAATGCCGGCGGAATCAAAAGCCATTTGGTTTGCAAGAATGTCTCTCGAAGACTCCTCGCCCTTGGAGGCGCGTCTGACGACATTAAGATGCCACACAGAGACGCTGCTCAAGACCAGCGCGCTCCCGAACAGGATTGACGCGATTGGCGTCAGCACTGCCGAGTCGAAGTCCAGCAGCGAAAGCACGCCTAGAGCGATGCCGCCGGCTCCGAGCAGAATAACCGCCGAACGGCTGCTGGCGGCGAACCCGTTGATCGAAGACTTGCCGCCGAGCAGAACAGAACATCTGGCATACTCAGACATCATGCCGTTGCCCTGGATCAAGAGCGTGATGCCGAACACAATTGTCGCGATCACGGCCATGATCGGCGCCTCGAGGCCGATGAGTCCGAAAATAGCGAGGATGACGGTTGCAACGCCGCCAACATCATCGATCAAGCCGCCCTGCCTGGCGCGCTCGGGAAAAGTGGATTCGCCGACCGTTATCGACATGTTCGCCTCTCAGCTTCGATGCCCCCAAAAGACAAGATCTAATTAGCGGCCGTTTGCCGCCGGCAAAGATCCCCGCCGAGCGCCCAAACTTAGCTCTGGGCCTGGCCGCGCGCTCCACCCGGCCGACGCTGGAGTTTGGAAGCGCAAAAAAAAGTCCCGAGGGTGCGCGAACCGCGAGGCTTCCGCGTCGGGGCTGAGTTAATGTTTTGGAATGCGCGCCGTCGCGATCAAGCTTGACGCTCGATCGCGCGGATCTCCACCCGATACGGGCGATCGGCGCTACACGCCGATACGGGCGATCGGCGCTACACGCCCTCGCGGGGGCTCGATGTTCGTCTCCGTGCCGCTCAGGCGATCAGTGGCGCGCGCTGCAAAAGCAATGACGCGGCACCACGCCACCAAACGTCCGCCCCAGGTCAAGAGGCGAGCGCGCCGGCGTGCGCGGCAATTTCGTCGAAGGTTCAGAGACTCGCGTCGACCCGAAGTCGCGCCGTCCTATGAGGCGAGGGTCAGTCGAGAGCCTTACCGCCTGCTTCTTCGCAGGCCGCGGCCGTCTCCTTAAAGACCCAGCCCTGGCCCTTGCAAGAGTTCATGCCCTTGCACGCGTTTTTGGGCGAGTGACAGTCGGCCTTGCCCTTACAGCTGTTGACGCCGAGGCAATGCACCTTGCCCGTCGAGGCCGCCTTTGCGGGCGGCGCAGCGCCAGCGAGAACGATTGAAACAGCGGCAACGGCCAGCGTCGCACCCTTGCACACATCATTTTTCATTTGTCCCCCTCTTCGCTTTCTGACTCTTCTCGAAGGCGATCGGCATGCTTCGCCCTCTCGTGGAAAGCAAGCATGACCTGAAGATAATGGCAACCAAAGGAGAACTTCGCGGAAGTCGGAGACATGCGCCATCGTCTGCGACGCATCGCGCTTGGATTTTGCGGCGAGCACTCGACAAAACCCGTGTTCGGAGCTGAATTGCTTGACATTTCGAGTATGATGCTATATGCAATTATTCATACTAGGCCGGCGTGACCATTAAAGTCGCCTCAGATTCGCTCGCAGGCGGTGGCGCTGCAAGGCGTCGCAAACTTCAGCCAAGCACACGCGCGAGTTGAGGGCGCAATTCGCGGGAAGGCGAAATGTGGAGCGGACAAACATGGCTCCTGGCGGTTGCGACATGGGCAATCGTCGCGATTGGCGGCATGGTTTATTTGCTCGTCGAGCGGCGGCGCGAGAAGAAGTGATGTCATCGCAAAGGATGCGCCGGCGCTGACCGCATTCAGCGCCATGAGGCCGAAGCTCCGGTCGCCTGCAACAGCCGTATTTGATGGCGCGTGACGTCAGACATGGCGTCGCCTGAGCGCCGCAGCTTCAGTTGACAAGGTCGCCCGAAACGGGTGGGATTAGATGCCGATGGAGGCGCGAAAGCGCTGGCGGACCGTAGTAAACACAATGATTGAGAGAACGATCGAAGCCCGCCCCAACAGAGGCGCGGCGTCGCCGTCGCGTATCGGGCGCCGGCGCGAAGTCGCACGCAAGGTCTTTCTGCAGCTTCATCGAACCATCGGCCTCTTCGTCGGGGCGGTGTTCGTTTTGGTCGGGCTCAGCGGCGCGGTTCTGGCGTTTCGCGAGGATATCGACGAAGTGCTGAACGCTTCAATCATGCGCGTTGATACGCCCGCGCAGGCTTCTTACCGCTCGCCGGACGACATTCTCGGCGCCGCTTTCGCGGCGATGCCGGCCGACGGCAAGGCGGAAAGACTGACGATGCCGCGCTATCCGGGCTCGGCTGCGGCGATAACCTTTATGGTTGAGACGGACGATCTTGAGACCGACGTATATCAGCTGTTCGTCGATCCCTACACGGCGAAGGTCAAAGGGCAGCGCCTTTATCAGCATCGCGACAGGCCGTTTTCGCAGCCTCTCATCCCGTTTCTCATGACCTTCCATTGGACGTTGCTGCTTGGAGTCAACAACGCCTATGTCCTCGGTTCGCTCGCCATACTTGTTTTCATCTCCATCCTCGTCGGACTTTATCTGTGGTTCCCACTCAATGGCGATTGGCGACTGGGATTGAAAATCAAATGGGGCGCCAGCGCCGAAAGACTTGCCTTCGACATACATCGGAACGTCGGAATTTACTGCGCCGCCATTTTGCTGGTCATGTTATTCACTGGCGTCGCCATGATCTTCAAGCCGGCGACGCAGTCGGTGACGACCTTGTTTTCTCCAGTGCATCCTAATCTTGATTATGGAAAATCGAAGCCGCTTCCAGGCCAATCGCCGATCGGCGTCGGCGCGGCGGTTGCGGCCGCCGATAAAATCTTTCCCGATGGACGGCTCCACTGGATTCTTCTGCCAAGCGCGCCGAGCGGCGTCTATGTCGTGGGCAAACAATCGGACGATGAACCCAACCGAACCAAAACAAGCCGAAATGTCAGCGTCGACCAGTACAGCGGCCGAGTCCTCCAAGTGCAAGATCGCAATGGCTTCACCGCCGGCGAGAAATTTCTGGAATGGCTATTCCCGCTGCATTCGGGCGAAGCTTTCGGCGCGATCGGACGTTCGATCGTTCTTTTTATCGGGCTGACGCCGCTTGCGCTTTATGTCACGGGCTTTTTGCGGTGGCGACAAAAGCGCCGCGCGCGAAGGCGTGCGAGATATTGAACAATCGCGCCGGTTCGCTTTGCAAAGCTCTGATCATTGCCCGACGAAAATCGGCATCTCAATGGTGTCCTCGGCGTTCTTCGCCTCGCCAAAGGCGAGCTTGAGCAGGTATTTCCCCTTGTGAGCGACGTTCGCGTCCAAAGTCACAAAGCCGCTTGAGCGGGGCCGAGACGGCAGAGCATTGATCTGTTTGAGACCGCCATCCGTATCGACTTGATAGAAGGAAAGCGCGACGGATTCGTTTCTCGCGTCTTTTTCCATGAGGGTGACGGAAAAAATCACCTTTCCCGTTCCGGGCACACGATCGCAATATTCGGCATATTTGCTCAAATCGTCCGTCGTCCCTCCGGCGCTCTCTTCGGAGTCTGGCAGGAAATATGTCGTGAGGTGCACGGAGTAGAAATCGCTGACCCCAAGACATTCCGAAATCGTGCGATCGCCCGCCTTCACGGCTGGTTTTAGCGTATGCGCCTTCCAAAAGTCGTCCACATATTGATTGAGGGCCGGACCCCATAGGCGATAGGAAAACGCCGCGCCGTTGACGCCAATCAGCAGCACGATTCCTGCGAAAACCAGTACGTTCAGACGGCCAGGACTCATCGCTTTCTGTTTCCTTCCCTTACGCCGAAGAGCGGTTTTCGCACGAATCCTCTGATCATAACCGCCAATCGCGCGCCCTCGCGCCTTCGATACGCGCTCTGCTCTTGCCGGCGCGCCTCAAGGACGCGCATCAAGGGCGCACCTCGAACTCCCAAGCGCCGCTGACGAGATGGCCGTCAGCCGAAAGCGCCCGATAGCGAGCGGTGTATTTGCCGGGATTCAACCGGTTCACGCTCACCGACACATGACTTGGATCGGCGCTGTCAATCGCCGCGTCGCGCTTGTCGACCCTTTCGCCCGACGCGCTCACAACCGCCAATGCGGCGAAGGCGTCGCGAATGCCGGCGTCGTACCACACGTCCACTTTTCCGATGTCTTCGGCGCCGACGCCGCCTTCCGCGGGCGACGTGCGGACAACGATCGCATGCGCCAGAATGATCGCCGGGCGTTGCGGCTCTCGCGGCGGGCCGGTGAGTTCGATCGCGGGGGTAGGGCTAAGCTGCTGATCGTGACCTGGGGAATCAGAGACAGTTCCGTACGCCGTGGCGGGTTCAGGCGTCGCGCCGACTGACAGAATCGCCCCAGCAAGCGATAGCAGGCGCGCATGCCGGTCGATCGACATCCAGGAAGGGCTTTTTCGACGGGAGACTCTTGCCTGTCCGCTCTTCGTCATGGGGCGAAGTCCGATTCAATAATCATTTCCGAGCCTGCTCGCGCGCAAAGAATGCGTCGGGCCGCGAGACGCCGATTTGCTCATCTTGTCACAGACTTGACCAGCGACGCCATTCCGCCGCGGCGCCAAAAAATCGTATCGCATAACGTTCAGCGCCCCTCGCGCAAGGCTGCCGCGATGATGGACTTGAGCTTGCGCTTCTCCCTCGATATGCATCTTTTTAGCAAAGTGCATACGCCGCAGGCGCGCGGCGCGTCAAGGGAGTCCGCCCGATGGTGTGGTTGCTGAGCGGCGCGGTCGCTGTCGTTGTGGCGTTTTTCGCGAGTGCGCCGGCGGCGCGCGCCCATACGGCGAATATTTCCAGCAGCCGAATCGTGCCGGCAGGGCACGGTCTTTATCGCGTCGAGGTCGGCTTTCTGGGGACTGACATCGAGCGCATGTTCGCCGAGAACAAACCGAAGAGCGACGAGGTCGATCTCACCGAGCCCGGCGTGATCGAAGGCATGATCGGCAAGTTCATTCAGGCGGGCGTCGATCTGCAGAATGCGGAAGGTCGGACCTGCGCGAGCACGGTCGTTTCGGTCAGCGATGATCCGACTAATCCTTATGACTCAAGAGTCGTGCTGCGGATGGACTGCAGCGCGGTTCAAGGACAGATTTTTTACAATCCGTTCAGACTTCTTGATGCGCAGGGACCGCGTGCCAAACAACTCGTCAGCATCGGGGAGAAAAGCGATGAATCCAATCTGACCGAGGCGCAGCGCATGGGCCGGGAGCCGGCGCCCGGGCAGGTGATGATCTATCCCGGCGACCCGATGATCGATCTTTCCAAGCCGTTGCTGACGCCTTGGGAGCTTGCGCCTAAATTTTTGTCCGCCGGGGTCGAGCACATCGTGACGGGCTATGATCATCTGTGCTTCCTGATCGCTGTGATGCTGTGGGCGACGCGCATCTGGCCCGTCGTCAAGATTGTGACGGCTTTCACAGTGTCGCATTCGGTGACGCTGTCGCTCGCGGCGCTTCAACTCGTCAATCTGCCGAGCCGTTGGGTGGAGATCGCAATCGCCCTGTCGATCATCTACGTCGCGGTTGAGAACTTCTTTACGCGCAAGGTCGACGGTCGCTGGCGAGACACATTCGCGTTTGGATTCATCCATGGCTTTGGATTCGCGAGCGGTCTGATCGAACTCGGCGTTCCTCAACGCGCCATCGTGCCGGCGCTGGCGAGCTTCAACATTGGCGTCGAAGTCGGGCAGATCGGCGTCGTGCTCATCGTTCTCCCCTTACTTCTTATGACAGATAAGATTTTCACGCGCGGTCAGCGCAGTCCGCTCCTCGTTCAGGTCTGCTCAGCGATTATCGCCTGCTTTGGCGCTTATTGGTTTTTTGTGCGCGTTTCCGAGCTGGGCTAGGGAAATTATCCAGGCTCTGCGTTCGCCTGAATTGAATGACCGCTTCGCCTAAAACTGTTTTTAAAAGTGAAACTGACCACAAGGGCGAACTGGTTGATGATGCCCGGAAAAGCTTAAATGCCCGGGCCTGCAAAACGGAAAGGCTCCGGAGCGGCTAAGGATGGTCAAATCACGCCGATGGACTTTCATTTTTTTAATGTTTAGTTCAAGTGCGCCGGGGCGGGGCGTTAGGCGCGGGCGATCGTCGGAACCGCCAGCGTTGACGAGCCCTTTGCCCTGCGAAAGCCGCGGGATGAGGCGGCGCTTCGGAAATCTGGTTTTATCGGAGGAAATCTTATGAGGAAACTGATATTTGCGCTTGCCACGGCGGGAGCGCTCGCGCCTTCGCTGTCCAACGCGCAGGTCAAGATCGACATGACCCGCATCACCTGCGGGGAATTGTTGGCGATGCCGGCCAGCGATCAAGCAGACTTCGGGGCGTTTATGGGTGGGTGGTTCGCGCAGAAAAGCGGCCGAACCTTTATCGACGTGAACTTATTCCGGAAAAATTCCGCCAGCGTGAAGAGCTGGTGCGCTTCCAATCCGAATGAGTCGGTCATGGCGGGTTTGCAGCGCGCTTTTGAGCAGAAGTAACAGGAACGGGGAACCACATGAATCGCCAACTTATTTTCGCAGGCGCTCTCGCCGCAGTCGCCCTCGCCGTTCCGGCCAACGCGCAGGTCACGATCGAGATGTCGGAAATCACCTGCAAGCAGTTCGCCGAATATGATGCAGACACCCAGGACTTTGTCGCCAACTGGATGAGGGGCTATTTCAGCTCCAAGAACAATATCACGGTGATCGATTCACGCTACGTGAGACGCAATACGGATAAGATCACGCATTACTGCAAGAAGAAGCCCAATTCTTCCCTCATGGATGCGATCCAGAAGAACGCCCGCTGACCCGAATGGAGCGCACGGCCAGGAGTCGGCCGTGCGCTTTGCGGTTTGTTTATGAATTTCATTGCTCACAGCTCCAACGCGGCAGTCTGTCGGCTTCCGACTCTCTTCGCAGCCAGAAGGTGATGCGCCGGCGCGGCGGAACCGACGCCGATCTTTAGGGTTAAGGTAGGGGCCGGCCCGCCGCTGCAGGCTCGAGCGTGAGCGCGCGAATGCGGCGGCTCACGAACGATACACGGCGAAGAGACGGAGGACGCCTGCGATGAACGACGCTGCTGCGTCATCGGATTCGCGCCAGCGCTGCCTGTTGTTCCACACCGCGGAAACCCTCGGGCCGGCGAGCCATTCGCCGTCGCGTCGATGAACTGCGCATGATGCTTCCGAGCGCAAGGGAACTCGATCGGCTCACTGCGCCTGGCGCCTTTCTGTGGGCGACGGGCATTGAAGACACGTTCATTACCGCTCCGCATCCGAGAACCGGGCGCATGCTCGACGAATATGAGTTGACGGATCACTACCGGCGGTGGGGAGAGGACATCGCGCTGATGGCGCGGTTGGGGGTCCCCTGCGCGCGCTATGGCGTGCCCTGGCATCGCGTGCAACCTGAGCCCAAGGTCTGGGATTTCAGCTTCGTCGACGCCGCGCTCGAACGCATGCTCGAACTTAACATCGATCCGATCGTCGATCTCGTGCATTACGGTTTGCCGCACTGGATGGAGCGCGCCTTCCTCAACGCGGACTATCCAAGGCGCGTCGCAGAATACGCTGCCCGCCTTGCTGAACGCTTCCGGGGGAGGATCAGGTGGTACACGCCGCTGAATGAGCCTCGGATCACCGCATGGTATTGCGGACGTTTGGGCTGGTGGCCGCCCTACGGACGCAGCTGGCCAAGTTTCGTTGCGGTGATGCTGTCGATCTGTCGCGGAATCATTGAAACGACCCGCGCGCTGCACGAAGTCGACCCAGATATCGTCGCCTTTCATGTCGACGCCACCGATGTTTTCGAGTCGAGCGACCCGGCGTTGGCCGAAGAGGTGGAACGGCGTCAAGCGATTGTGTTCCTTGCGCTCGATCTCATCAGCGGGCGCGTCGATGCGCGTCATCCGCTGTGGACATGGCTTCTCGGACAGGGCGCCACGGAACCCGCGCTGAACGCCTTTCGTGAACGCCCGCTTGAGCTCTCTGTCATTGGCGTGAACCTTTACCCGATCTTCACGCTCAAGCGGATGTCGCGCGACCGTTTCGAGCGGCTGCGCATTCGAATGCCTTATGCGTCTGGCGCACTCGTGACGAAGATCGGCGAGATGTATTTTGAACGTTATGGCGCGCCCATGATGATCTCGGAAACCGCGACCAAAGGCTCGGTGAGACAGCGGCAGGCCTGGCTCACCGACTCGGTCGAGGCGGTGAAGACGCTGCGCGAGAAGGGCGTTCCGATGGTGGGCTATACGTGGTGGCCGATGTTCGCGCTCGTGACATGGGCCTATCGTCAGGGGCTGCGGCCCCTCCACGATCATCTTCTGCAAATGGGGCTATGGGATCTCGATCCTGATCCATCGGGGCGGCTGGACCGTGTTGAGACGCCCCTTGTCGACGCCTATCGTCGACTGACGTCCGGTGGCGCGGCTGCGGTGGGTCCGCTCGCGCCAACGCCACGGCTGCCGTAGCGCAGCCTCCACGAGCGATCGGGGAGTAAAGGCATGTTTCAGAGCTTCTTTCTCGCGGGTTTCGAGGGGTCGACAGGCTTCAACCGGCACGGCGAGTGGTTCGATCAAGTCGTCGCGACAGGTCACGACGCCAATGTCGACGAAGACTATGCCGACATCGCGCGACTGGGCTTGCACGCCGCGCGTGAGACCGTTCGTTGGCCGCTCGTCGATTGCCGCGGTCGATACGACTTCTCCTCGCTCGAACCGTTCATTGAAGCCGCAAAGCGCCATGACGTGGGCGTGATATGGGACCTCTTTCACTATGGTTTCCCTCAGGACGTCGACCTCTGGTCCGAGGCGTTCGTCCGGCGCTTCGCCGACTACTGCTATGCGGTGGCGCGCTTCGTGGCTGCGCGCATGGATGGTCCCTGCGTCTTCACGCCGATCAATGAGCCTTCGTTCATGGCCTATGCCGGCGGCGAGAAGGCGCTGTTCGCGCCATATGGGTCTGGACGCGGCTGGGAGCTGAAGGTCGCGCTCGCGCGCGGCGCAATCGCGGGAATCAATGCGATACGCGCCGCCTGTCCCGATGCGCGCTTCGTGAACGTCGATCCCTTGTGCCGCGTCGTCTGTCCCAAGGACAGGCCCGATCTTGCTCCTCAGGCGCATGATTTCAATAACAGGCTTGTGTTTCAAAGCTGGGACATGTTGTGCGGCAGGCTCCTGCCCGAACTCGGCGGCAGTCCTGAACATCTGGACGTGGTGGGAATCAATTACTACTGGACCAATCAGTGGGAGTTGAACGACGCGCCCAACGCTGACGGAAACGTGCCGCCGCTTGACGACGATGATCCACGCCGAGCGCCGCTCTCGGATCTCATTCTCTCCGTCTGGCAGCGATACGGCCGCGAGGTCATGATCACGGAGACCAGCCACGTCGGGGACAATCGTGGACCGTGGCTGTGCGAAGTGGTCAGCGCCTGCCACGCGCTCTTGCTGCAGAACGTGCCGTTACGCGGCGCCTGCCTTTATCCGATCTTGGGAATGCCAGAGTGGCATGATCGCGATCTCTGGACGCCCATGGGCCTGTGGGATCCGCTCTGTCACCGCGATCCCGCCGCAGGCCGGCTTCTGTGCGAACCGATGGCCGAGGCGCTTCAAGGCGCAGCGCCGCTCGAAGCGCTTCATCAGGCGCAGCAGGAGGCTGAAGGTCGCCGCGACTCACAGTTCAATCTTGCGAGGCGCAAGCGCTACGCCGCGCGTTGACGGCTATCCCGCGCGTCGTCACTCCGCCGCTTCCGCACGTCTGCGCGCTTTTGAGAAAGCGCCGCCTGAAGAGATGAGCGCGTCGTGCGCGCCGCGTTCGACGATTTGTCCTTTGCTCATGACGAAGATGCAATCGCAATCGATGACCGACTCCAGCCGATGCGTCACGAGAATGATTGTGCGTGATCCCTTTAGTCGGTGCAGCGTTCCTATCAGCCGCCGCTCCTGCTCGGGATCGAGCGCACTTGTTGGTTCGTCGAGGACCAGGAACGGCGCGTCGGACAGCAGCGCGCGCGCGATGGCGATCCGCTGCCGCTGACCGCCGGAGAGATTGGCGCCGCCCTCGGCCAGCACGGTCTCATAGCCATGAGGCAGAGGGTGAATGAATTCGGCGGCGCCCGCGCCTTCGGCCGCTCGTTCGATTTCCGCTCGCGTTGCGTTGTGCCGGCCATAGGAGAGATTCTCTGCGATGGTCGCCGGCAGCACGAGGCTGTCTTGCGCGACGAGCGCGAAATGCGCTCTCAGCTACTCGAGCCGTACATCCCTGAAGTCGACGCCATCCAAGCGTAGCGCCCCGCTCGTTGGATCGTAGAACCGAAGCATGAGACTTAACAGCGTGCTTTTGCCGGCGCCGCTCGCTCCGACGAAGGCCACCATCTGGCGCGGTCGTATCGTCGCCGAAACGTCAGTGAGAACTTGCTTGCCGCTACCGTAGTCGAAACTCACGCGCTCGAGCGTCAGAGTTCGCGGCTTACTGGAAATCCAACGCGCCGCCGGCGTATCGACAACGGCTTCCGGTTCGTCGAGCACACGAAAAACCCGTCGCGAAGCGGCCTCGAAGATGCGCACTTTGGCGAAGAACTCGCTGAGCCATTTCAGCGGGTCCCAAAGCTTGCGCAAGTAGTCGATGAAAATGAGCAGCGTCCCGACGGTCATTCCGTCGGCGACGGGCACGAGAAACTGGTCTCGGTAAACGAGCCAGCCTCCATAGCCGAGGATGATCGCTCCGCCCACGGAGAGAATGCCGTCGCGCGCGAGAGGATAGAGCTGTTCCTGCCAATTCAAACTCAGCAGCGCCTCGACGCTTCTGCCGACCGCGCCGGAGAAGCGTCTGAATTCGAACGCCTCGCGACGAAACGCCTGCGCCAAAGGTATACGCGCCATCGCCTGCTGAATATGCGCGGTCAGGTCGGCGTCGATCTGCTTCGAGTCAAGTGCGTGTTTGTGGATTTTGACGCCAAATCGCCAGTTGCTCCATATCATGAAGGGGGCGACGGTAAATGCCGCGAGCGTTAAACTGACGTTTCGAGACAAAAGAATAATGGTCATCACGGTGAGCGTTACGGCCGCAACCGAGGTTCCAATGACGACGTCGACGATGCCCCACGGGCCGAAGGCGTCCGTCGTCAGACGATAGATCGAATCGCCCTGCGGTCGGCTGCGGTGATACGTGAGGCCAAGATTTTGAAGCTTGGTGAAGAGATCAAACCGCACCCGCGTCGTGCCGCGATAATTGAGGTAATAGTTGATCATCATGCGGTCCATCCAGGCCGTATATCCGACGAGTTGCAGTCCAAGTCCGATCGCGACCAGACCGGCGATCTGCCCGGGCTTGTCCGCCGGCAATACGGCGAGGAAGTAGCTGTGTATCCAGTTGCCTTTCGGCTCGCTGGAAAGCACGGCATCGACAAGCACCGCCAGCGGCCACGCCTCAAGGAGGCCCACGCTGACGGAGACCGCTATCATCGCGACAAGCGCGGCGATCCGCACCCGGTCTTGCAGGAAGTATGTTAGCGCCCGGCGATAAACCGCGACGTCTGACATGTCTTGCGCAGAATGCATGGCGCTATAACGCGCCAGCTCGCCTAAAGGTCTTCCCAGCCCACGGGTTCGAGTTTGGAGATCGCAGGCGCCGGACCGGCGCTTCGCGCCGCAGCCTCGATCAGACCGCCAAGCAAAGCCGCGGCGGTTGGATCTTCTCCCGGAGGATCACGGAACAGTTTGAAGGTCGCGATCACGATGCGGCCGGTGCCGTAGTTGCGTCCGACCGCGATTGCAGCCGGACGATGGATCCATCCGACAACCAGCGCCGCGTGAACGCGCGCCTGAAAATCGAGCAGATTGCAGCCGGAGATGACATGCGTCGGGATCACACGGTCAAACGCATGATCAAGCAAAGGCCCGCCGGGAATCGCGGCAAAGGGACCCTGCCGTCGAAGCCAGGCGAAGGAGGACGCCCAGTCGCCTCGCCAGAGCGTGCCGTCGCGCGCAACCACCTTGACGTTCTGCCAATGCGGAAAGAATGGCGTGAGCGAGCCCGGCGTTTCGGTCAAGAGAACCGCTCGGCCGCCGGCGCGCACATAGGCCGCGAGCGCGGCGGAAGCTTGCGTCTCGACAACGACGTCCGCCGTCTCGGCCCCTTCAGCCAATCCATAGCCAAGCGCCTGCAACCGATCCCGAATGTCATCCTGTGACGACCACAGCGAAAGCTCCGGCGGTCGAAGCTTCGCATGCACGGCAATCTCGACGTCATTGCTCGCGAGGAGTCGTCCATCGAGAGAGCGCAAGCGCAACGTGAGACGGCGCAGGCAGGAGTGCTCGACGACCGGCAGCTTCAGCGAAATCTTGCCAAGATCAGTCACCGCGCCGGGTGCGATGGAGGGGATTTCCAATGTCATCGGCTCGGCGACCGATATGTCGAGAGCCGCCGGCTCCAGCGGATTTGGCCCGCCATGCGCGACGCAGAGCGAGAGGTGAACGGCGTCGCCCGACCAATAGGCGGGGCGATCGAGTGTGGGCAGAACAACCGTATCGGCATTGATCGAGTGAAACAGATTGTGAAAAACGCGCGGATTCGAGCGCATGTCGAGAAGGCCGTTCGCCTCCCAGTGACAATCGGTCAGCTCGGTGATGACGTAGCCGGCGATCTGCGGCTTCCGGCGCATGGCCTCGATCTGGTATTTCAGCGCCCGAAACTGTTGCCACTGCGTCGCTTCGACGAAGCTTTCGAACGTCCCGAACACGCGGTCGAGACTCCAGTCTTGAAATCGGTTGCGAACGCCATGCGCATACATGACGCCTTCGCTCCAGTCGTGGCCTGTCTCGAACCACCAGGCTTCGGCGCCAGCCGCGTCTCTTAATTTCTCAGGGTCGGGCAGCCCCCAATTGCCAAATTCCGAGCATAGCAGCGGCTCTTGTCCCGTAATGACGGCGTCGCCCTCGGGACTGAAGAGCCATTCGGCCCTTCCGGCGAGTTCTTCGACGAACTGATCCCAGTCCTCCCGACTATCGGGAATGGCCGCATAGAAATGGAAATCCGCGAGATCGGTCTGTACGTGAAAGCTTGGCGCCAGGGGGGAGTTGTCGACGACAAGCCGGGACGGATCGTAGGACTTGAGCCACAGGTAGAGCTTCTTCAGCCATGCGCGGTGATAGGCGTCATGGACAAGGTCGACGCCCCAGTTCTCGTTGATCAGCGTCCAGCAAAAGATCGAGGGATGGTTTCCGTCGCGATCGATAAGGCCCTTCAGCGTGAGTTCCTTGCGCTCTCGCGAGAGTTCGGTCGAATCACCAGCATTTGGCAGCTCCGCCCAAATCAGCAGACCAAGGCGATCGGCAACCTCATAATAGCGCGGATCCGGCACTTTAATGTGGCAGCGCAGGGCGTTCAGCCCGAGCTGCTTCGCCTTGCAAAATCTGTCCTCGAGAAATTCGACGGAGGGCAGAGTGCAGATCGTGTCGGGATAATAGTCCTGATCGAGAGCGGCGCGCAGATAGAAGGGCTTGCCGTTGAGATACAATTTCCCGTCGCGGGTTTCGACGCTGCGAAAGCCGAATGTCGTCTCGGTTTGATCGACGATGACATCTTGGCGCATCATCGAGACTTGCAGACGGTAGAGATAGGGGCAGTCAGGCGACCAGCAGCGAGGCGCAGGCACAAACGAATAAACGATGGCGTTCTCGACGCCGGCCGCCAGCTTGGCGCATGACCGCGCCACGACGTTATCCTCTGCGTCCACGACCGTAATCGTCACGTCAGCGGCGTCGGTGAGCGGGCTCTCGAAGCGCACATGCGCCGAGATCTCTCCGCTGGCCAGCGATGAACGCACCCGCACCGTGGTTACGTGATCGGCGATCCGCCTTTCGAGATACACGGACTGCCATATTCCCGAGAGTGGGCCGTACCAGCTCTGCTTGCCGAACGGCATTTCGGCGAATGGCGTCGTAGGGAATTCGAACGGATCGTCGGTGGGGCTTTCCACCTTCACCTTTATCTCGGCCTTTCCGTTGACGATCCGATCCGTAATGTCGAAATGAAACGGCAGGAAGCCGCCCACATGGCTGCCGACGAATGCGCCGTTAACAAACACATGGGTGATATGGAAGACCGCGCCGAAGTGCAGGAAGACGCGCTGCTCCAACCATTCTTCCGGAATCTCGACGTCTCGGCGATAGACTGCGACGCCGCCGCGCATGCGCAGATCGGCGAACTGAGCTTGCCAGGGGCTCGGGACCAGAATCGCCCGGGTCTCGGCCGGCTTGGCGCCATAGCCGAGATATTTAAAGTCCCACAACCCGTCCAGGGATATGCGCGCTGCGCTCACCTAACCTCACCTCGACCAAAAGTGCCGGCGCCGGAGCATCGATGCGTTGGTCGACTATAACAATGAGCGATCCACAGACGATTTTCTACATAGCGAACGCCAAAACGCGCAGTATTTTTATTCACGACTCAAGCTTAGCCGGACTGCGCAGCGCCGCAAAGTTGGCTCGCATTTAAGACGTGAGCCTATTCAGCGGCGACTGACGCAGCAGCGAAGGCCGCGCTGCTGTTACGAGCCGGGATCTCCTTATTGATCCGTCGGAACGTCGCGAGCGCCTGTCCGACCACCTGATCCATATTGTAGTAGCGATAGGTCGCCAGCCGGCCAACAAACCAGACATTTTGCTGCGCGATCGCAAGCTTTTCGTAGCGCTTGTAAATTTCCGCATTTTCCGCGCGCGGCACGGGATAATAGGGATCGCCTTCATCGCTGGGGAACTCATAGGTCAAGCTTGTCTTAGGATGTTCCTGACCCGTGAGATGCTTATATTCCGTCACCCGCGTATAGGCTTCAGTCTGCGGATAATTGACGACGGCCACGGGTTGATGCTGACGCTTATCGAGCGTTACATGTTCGAAGCGGAGGGACCGATAAGGCAGCTTGCCGAAGCGGAAGTTGAAATATTCGTCGATCGGCCCGGTGAAGATCAGTCGCCGATAGAAAACTTCGTTGCGCAGCTCCTCGAAATCGGTCTGCAGCATGACATTTATGTTGGGGTGGTCCACCATTCGTTCGAACATGCGCGTATAGCCGTGAAGCGGCATGAACTGGTACTCATCGCCAAAATAGCGGTCGTCGCGATTGAGGCGCGTGGGCACCCGCGCCGTGACGGATTTG
This sequence comes from Methylocystis sp., assembly GCF_051062815.1. Lineage (GTDB taxonomy): Bacteria > Pseudomonadota > Alphaproteobacteria > Rhizobiales > Beijerinckiaceae > Methylocystis. The sequence continues at coordinate 22,037 of NZ_JBPFDU010000078.1, forward strand.
TCCAGCTGCGACGGCTCCACGCCCCACTGCTTTTTGGTGTAGCCGCGAAAGAATTTCTCGTAGAGTTCTCGCCCCACCGTGCTGACGACGACATCCTCGGACGTTTTGATCTCCTCACAACGTTCCGCGCGGCTCGCGAACCACTCCGCAAGTTGGTTGGAATCTAAGGAGAGACCATAGAGGCGATTCACCGTGTCCAAGTTGATTGGGATCGGCACGAGCATGCCGTCCACGTTCGCCAGTACGCGGTGCTCGTACGGGCGCCAACGCGTGAACTGAGAAAGATGCTCGAAGACCGCTTCGGAATTGGTATGAAAGATATGCGGGCCGTATTGATGCATAAGCACGCCGGCGTCGTCGTAGCGGTCATAGGCGTTCCCGCCAATGTGCGGCCGGCGATCGATAAGAAGGACACGCTCGTCGCGCTGCGACGCGAGCCGTTCGGCCAGCACGCTTCCCGCGAAGCCTGCCCCGACGATAAGCCAGTCAAACAAGTTGACCCTCCCGCGCTGCCTTGGACTCGGCGCTGACGCTCGCGATATGCAGCATCATCCTTGCCCAGGTCTTGTCCCACGACATTTCCGCAAGATGCGCATCGACCGCACTGAGCCAGGGCGCCTTCGGCCGCGAAAGCAACAGATCGATCTTGGCGACGAACTCTGCCGCGTTCGATGCGATTTCCACGTGCCCGGCCATGCCGTAGGGGTTAACGACATCGGTGATGGGCGTTGAAACGACCGGCACGCCTGCAGCAAGAAACTCGGGCGTTTTCGTCGGGCTGATAAAGCGTGTCGCTTCATTCAACGCGAATGGCATGATTCCGACGTCCCATCCCGAAAGATAGTTCGGCAGCTCCTGGTACTGCTTGCACCCCAGCCAATGGATATTTTCGGCGCGCGGCAGAGATTGCGGGCTGATCTTCGCGGTGGGGCCGATCATCACCAATTGCCACTGCGGCCGCAGCGCTGCGATGCCAGCGACGATATCCATATCCATGCGTTCATCGATCACGCCAAAGAATCCGATGCGGGGATGCGGAATCGACCTTTGATCGACGGGGTCAACGCTGCGCTCTCGCGCGCTCTTGAAGTGAGCGGTGTCGACGCTGCTGGGAAAAACGTGAATGTTGTCGTGTCGTTTACGTTTGAATTCGTACAGGCTCTGTCCGCCGACGAACATGAGATCGCATTTGGCCATCAGCTCTCGTTCGAGATCGAGAATCCCTTGCGGCGCTCCAGCGAACGCGGAAAGCTCATCCATATTGTCATAGACGCGCAGGTTGGGAGAGAGATGCCGGGTAAACTGAAGCGCCATGGGCGTATAGTACCAACCGACCCATCGCGAAGGCCGCACCTCCGCCAGCAACTCACTCACGACGCGGTGTTGCGCGTGAGTGATTTCGTCTGCTGAGAGCCCTTCTGGAAGAATTGGCGTCACGACAACGACGCCGCAGGCTTCATCCCTTTGGATGTTTACGCCCGTACCATCTTTAGAAAATATGGGCTCTTCGACGTAGAAGACGCCGAGATTTCTAGCTGCTCGACTGAGGAGATGTTGTGGTCGCTGATAAACAAAGTTCCATCGAAGATGAGAGAAGCAAAAAAGATGACTTGGAACTGACATCATGCCCCACCTCAAGCCTTGCCGATTTCTTTGCCTTTCGGTTTCCCTGAACAAACTCGGGTTGAGCAACTTTGTTCCGGCATTATGAACAATTGGACAGGGTTGGCGGGGAACGGCGAGTGCGCCCCCGCGCCGGGCGTCTGTCGGAACAGCGTCTCTGCCGGCGCGTTTTAGGCGGACCGTACGAACGGCGGCTGGCGAACGGCGGTTGGTTCGGGGCCATTGGCGGTCATTTATGTGGGAATGGGCGTTAGGCTGGATCGCGCCAGCCGCAACAATGATCGCCGCGATGATGACGGCCGCCAACGCCGGCGCGCGCGTCACGGGCTGGGGCTTCGTCGTGTTTGCAATCGGCTCTGTCGCCTGGAGCTTGACGGCGACCTATACCCATCAGAGCAATCTCCTGCTCACCAACCTTTTCCTTACAGTGATCAACTTGATCGGGGTGTGGCGGTGGTTAGGCAGGCAGGCCAGGCATGAGGACGGAAGCATCAAGGCCGTGTACAAGAGCAGCCAGGCGGGCGACGCGTCCACGCTTTTTTCCGCGTCGGCGGCCGTTGGCGCCAATGTCATAGACGTGAGCGGCGAAAAACTCGGCGTTATCGTTGATCTGATGTTGAAACGCGATCAGCGCGGTCTCGCCTATGTGGTCATCGCGCAATATGGAACGGGCGGCGTCGGTGAGACGCTACGCGCCGTCGATCCGGCGAACATAGAGTTCACAGGCGGTTTTGCGCACAGTAAAATGTCTGGGAAGGAACTCGACGCCCTACCGGCGCTTCAAGCCGATGATTGGCCCAGCGCCTTACCATCTGAGGGGCAGCGAACGAACCCCGGCGTACTGGATTGAAACTGAACATGGCCGACGCTCATGCGCCGGCCATCATTAACCCGCCAAACCTAGTCGCGCGGATAGCTGCCGCCCGAATTCCACATCGCGCCCAGCACGAATCCCGCAGCCACCGCCATGAGCACCGTCGTCGTTGGCTGACTACGCGCCGACGTCTCAATGGCTTGCCTGAAGTTGCCGATCACATCGCCGGCGCGTCCGGCGACTTCGCTGCCCTTCTCCTGCACCGTCGATATCGCCGATCCGGCTTGCTCCATCGTCTGATTGATGCGTTGCCCGACTCTGTCGGCCGCCGCCATTGCTTTGTCGCCCATGACCGCAGCAGTTTCGCTGATCGGGCGGTCCGATTGTCGGATGCGCTCCAGTTCTGGCGTCGCCATTCTTGCCTCCATCCTCGAAATCATTCGAGCCTCGCCTTAACCCGCTGACGTCGTCGTTGTTCCAATGGCGGAAAAGCCAGGACATCGCAGGTCGCGATGGGGCGGATGCGTTCGGCAGACCTCTTTGCTGAGCCTTGGGCGTCGCTGTCCGCATGCCTTTCAGCGAAACGTCTACGGCGGCTTGATTTGAATGATTTACGCTTTATTTCCAAAAAAGTGCTTGCGTTTAGCTGGCGCGTCATACGCATTTCGCGTCGCATGTTAGCGAGCCGGTGAGGAAATCTCGGGATGGCGAACACGGCGATGTGGCGAGTTGACGACGTCGGGGGTTGTGCGATCGAAGATTTCGACCTCTCCATACAGGCTCGCCGGAATTGCGGGACGAGCGAGCTCTACGGCGAAGCGATCCGACGCGGGGAGGGAGTCGCATCCTCGACGGGAGGGCTGGTCGTGGAAACCGGCGCCCACACGGGGCGATCGCCGAATGATAAGTTTATCGTCTGCAACGCTTCGACCGAACCGACGATCTGGTGGGACAACAATCTTTCAATGACGCCAGAGCAATTTGGCCGACTGCGCCAAGACATGCTGACGCACGCGCGTCGAATGACGCTTTTCGCTCAGGATCTCTATGCCTGCGCAGCGCCAGCGCATCGGCTAAATATTCGTGTTTTGACAGAATGCGCGTGGCATTCGCTGTTTGCGCGGCATCTCTTCACTCCGGTTGAGAGCGCGAGCGGTTTCGAGCCGCAACTAACGGTTCTGGACTTGCCTTCATTCCAGGCTGACCCCTCACGCCACGGTTGCCGCTCCAGCACGGTGATCGCTATGGACTTGTCAAGAAGCGTCGTGCTCATCGGCGGCACCCAATATGCGGGAGAGATCAAGAAGTCTATCTTCACCTATCTCAACTATGTTCTGCCCGCGAAGGGCGTGCTGCCGATGCATTGCGCCGTCAATGACGGCGAGGGCGGATCGGCGGTGTTCTTCGGGCTTTCTGGGACAGGCAAGACAACGCTTTCCGCCGATCCGACACGCAGCCTGATTGGCGACGACGAGCATGGCTGGGATGAGAACGGTCTCTTTAACTTTGAAGGCGGCTGTTACGCTAAGGCGATCCGGCTTGCGCAACACTCCGAGCCCGATATCTACGCCGCGTCTCATCGTCGGGGCGCGATCCTCGAGAATGTGTCGTACGATCACGGCGCCGGTCGGTTCGACTTCGACGACGATTCGAAAACCGAAAACACGCGGATCGCTTATCCGCTCGACTTCATCTCCAATGCTTCGAAGACGCGTCGCGCGAGCCATCCCCGGAACATCGTGATGCTGACGTGCGACGCCTTTGGCGTGCTGCCGCCGATCGCGCGTCTCACGCCCGCGCAGGCGATGTATCATTTTCTGTCCGGCTACACCGCCAAAGTCGCGGGGACCGAGCGTGGCGTCAAAGAGCCCCAGGCGACGTTCTCCGCCTGCTTTGGCGCACCCTTCATGCCACGTCGGCCAACGGAATACGCCGACCTGCTGCGCGAATTCATCTGTTCCAGCGAAGCGAACTGCTGGCTGGTGAACACCGGTTGGTCGGGCGGGCCATACGGAATCGGACGTCGAATGCCGATCGCGGCGACGCGCGCCTTGCTTCAGAGCGCTCTCGACGGCTCCCTCGCGCAAGCCGACTTCCGGACGGATCCATCCTTTGGTCTGTGCGTGCCGACTTCTGCGCTGGGCGTCGACTCGAAAATGCTGGATCCTGTCCAGACGTGGTCTTCGCGCGAAGATTTTAACCAGATGGCGAAAAGGCTGATCGGAATGTTCGAGGCCAACTTCAGCCGGTTTGCCCCCTTCGTCGACCAGCAGGTTCTCAACGCCCAGCCGGGCGTCGTCGGATAGCCAGCAAGCGCCTCGCGCCAAACAGGGCCGCGCAAGCGCGCGCCAACTTGAAACTTCGCTGATTCGAGAAATATAGGCTCTATCTTGATGCGCCGTCGGAGGATGCGCATGCGCCATTGGACGCCTACATTTGACTTCGATCTCGGCGATGTGGCCGACCGCGTGCGCAGCGCGACCGAAGCCTTCGCGACGGCGGAAATCGCTCCGCAGGCGCAGCAGATCGATGCCCAAAACGCTTTTCCCCCGGATCTTTGGCCCAAGCTCGGCGCGCTCGGCGCGCTCGGTTTGACCGTGCATGAGCAATATGGCGGCGCGGGCATGGGTTATCTGGAACATGTGCTGGCGATGGAGGAAATCAGCCGCGCCTCAGCGTCGGTCGGATTGTCCTATGGCGCGCACTCCAATCTCTGCGTGAACCAGATCCATCGTAACGGCTCGGACGATCAGAAGCGGCGATATCTACCGAATCTCGTCTCTGGTCGGCATGTCGGCGCGCTGGCGATGTCGGAGCCTGGCGCGGGCTCCGACGTCACCGACATGAGGCTTAGCGCGGTGAAGCGCGGCGATCGGTATGTTCTGAATGGAAGCAAGATGTGGGTGACGAACGGTCCCGACGCCGATGTCGTGATCGTTTACGCCAAAACTGATCCGGGCGCCGGCCCGCATGGCATCACCGCCTTTATAGTCGAGCGCGTCTTTGCCGGATTTTCATCAAGCGCGAAGCTCGACAAGCTTGGCATGCGCGGCTCGAATACCTGCGAACTCGTATTCGAGGACTGCGAGGTTCCCGAAGAAAACGTGCTCGGCCTTCCCGAGCGCGGCGTCAATGTGCTGATGAGTGGCCTGGATTACGAGCGCGCGGTGCTTGCGGGCGGTCCGCTTGGAATCATGCAAGCCTGCATGGATGTCGTGCTTCCCTATGTTCATGAGCGCAAACAGTTCGGTCAGCCGATCGGCGAGTTCGAGCTTATGCAGGGCAAGCTCGCCGACATGTACACGGCGGTCACGGCCACGCGCGCCTATGTCTATGCGGTCGCCAAGGCGTGCGATCGCGGCCGCGTGACGAGGAAGGATGCCGCGAGCGCGATACTTTTCGCCGCCGAGCGCGCGACATGGATGGCGCTTGAATCCATTCAGTGCCTCGGCGGCAACGGTTATATGAACGAATATCCGACGGGAAGATTATTGCGCGACGCCAAGCTTTACGAGATCGGCGCAGGAACAAGCGAAATTCGCCGCATGTTGATTGGGCGCGAACTCTTTCAGGAGACAGCCTGACTTTGGATTAGAGATATGCCCCGCCTCGATAGCCTTGTTAATCCGAAAGACGCCAATTACAGGAATAATCACCAAGTGATGGCCGATCGCGTCGCCCAGCTGAAGCGGATTGCGGCGGATATTCGAGCGGGTGGCGGCGAGCAAGCGCGTAAGCGGCATCTCGCGCGCGGTAAGATGCTCGCGCGTCAGCGCATCGACGCGCTTGTCGATCCCTTCTCGCCCTTTCTCGAAATCGCGCCATTTGCCGCTCACGGCATGTATGACGGGCGTGTCGCGGCGGCCGGAGTCGTCGCCGGCATAGGGCGGGTGTGCGGCCGCGAATGCATGATCGTGGCCAATGATGCGACGGTCAAAGGCGGCGTCTATTTTCCTCTGACAGTGAAGAAGCATCTTCGCGCGCAAGAAATTGCCGCTCAGAACAATTTGCCCTGTCTCTATCTCGTCGATTCGGGCGGCGCCAATCTGACGAGCCAGGAGGATGTTTTTCCCGACCGCGATCATTTCGGCCGTATCTTCTTTAATCAGGCCACGATGTCTTCGCGCGGCATTGCGCAGATCGCCGTCGTCATGGGTTCGTGCACCGCCGGCGGCGCCTATGTTCCGGCGATGAGCGATGAAACGATTATCGTGCGCAACGAAGGTGCGATATTCCTGGCCGGTCCGCCACTCGTCAAAGCGGCGACGGGCGAAATTGTGACCGCCGAGGAGCTCGGCGGCGCCGACGTTCACTGCCGCCGGTCTGGCGTTGCCGATCATTGCGCTGAGAATGACGCGCATGCCCTGCAGATCGCTCGGGAGATCGTCGGCAATCTCGGACCTTCCGGCGCGATAACAGTTCCGGTGAGAAAGTCCGCGGAGCCTTTCTACGATCCCGCCGAGATCTACGGTCTGCTGCCGCAGGACCCCCGCAAGCAGTTCGACATACGGGAGGTGATCGCGCGCCTTGTCGACGCCAGCGAATTCGAAGAATTCCGCAAGCTGTATGGCCCGACGCTCGTGACAGGTTTCGCTCACATCTATGGCTATCCCGTCGGGATCGTGGCCAATAACGGCGTCTTGTTTCCCGAGAGCGCGCAAAAGGGCGCACATTTCATCGAGCTTTGCACGCGACGAAAAATACCGCTGCTCTTTTTGCACAATACGACGGGCTTCATGGTCGGGGCGAAGTACGAAAGCGCCGGCGTCGCCAAGGAAGGTGCGAAGATGGTGACGGCGGTGGCGACGGCCGCGGTGCCGAAGCTTTCGATCATCGTCGGCGGCAGTTTTGGCGCCGGCAATTACGCGATGTGCGGACGCGCCTACTCGCCGCGATTTTTGTGGCTGTGGCCGGGCGCGCGCATCGGCGTCATGGGCGGGGAGCAGGCCGCGAGCGTGCTGACGCGCGTCAAGCGCGAGGCCATGGATAAACAGAAGAAGGTTTTCACGGAAGAAGAGGAAGAAGACTTCGCGCGCCCGATTCGTGAGCAATATGAGCGCCAGAGCCTGCCGCTCTATTCCAGCGCCCGGCTCTGGGACGACGGCGTCATCGACCCACTCGACACGAGACGGATTGTCGGTTTGGCGCTATCCTTCGCGCTGAGGGCGCCGATCGAAGAAACGCGCTTTGGCCTGTTTCGCATGTGAGCCATGTTCTATGACGACTTTGCTGCAATCGGTTGACGCAATTGGCGTCGCGACTTTGACGCTGAACCGTCCAGACAAGCGCAATGCGCTCGACTATGAGCTTATTGGCTCTCTGAAGGAAGCGCTTATAGAATTGGATGCGCGAGCCGACGTCCGCGTCATTACGCTTGAGGGTGCGGGAGACTATTTTTGCGCCGGCGGCGACATCGGCTCGATGATCCGCGTCACGCAGCGTTCATCGAGCGCCAATGAGCAGGACGCTTTGGCGCTCGCCCGAATGCTGCACGCTCTGGACACAGTGTCAAAGCCGACGATCGCCTTGGCCAAAGGCGTCGTCGTTGGCGGAGGCGTCGGCCTGCTTGCGTGTTGCGATATCGTCGTCGCCGCCGCCGACGCGTCATTCTCGCTCAATGAGGTGCGTCTGGGACTGCTTCCGGCGGTCGTCGCGCCGTTCCTCATCCGGGCCATAGGCGTGCGGCAGCTGCGCCGATATGCTTTGACGGCGGAACGATTTTCCGCCGCCGAGGCGCAGATGTTGGGTCTCGTCCACCGTGTGGCGCCAAGGCTCGAGGTCAATTTGGCGCATGCGGCGATCGTCGCGGACGTGTTGCGCGGCGCGCCTGGCGCGCAGGCGGATGTGAAGAGCTTCTTCGCGGAATGCCACGGCCACGGGGTGGACGCTGAACTCTTGCGGGAGGCCGCGCATCGACTCGCCGCAAGGCGATCGAGCGCGGAGGCGCAGGAAGGTCTTTCCGCCTTTCTTGAAAAGCGAGCGCCACTCTGGATCGCGGCCGATTGAGATGATGCGCAAGCTCCTCATCGCCAACCGCGGCGAGATCGCTTGTCGAATCATGCGAACCGCGAAAAGATTGGGCGTCACGTCGGTCGCCGTCTATTCCGAAGTCGACGCGCAGGCGCTGCATGTCGAACTGGCGGATGAAGCCTATCTTCTCGGACCCGCGCCGGCGCGCGACAGCTATCTGTCGATCGGGAAGATCATCGAAAATGCGCATCGTTCCGGGTCGGACGCCATACATCCGGGCTACGGATTCCTGGCCGAGAACGCCGACTTCGCCGAAGCCTGTGCGGCGAACGGTCTGATCTTCGTCGGGCCTCCGCCCCATGCGATGCGGCTTCTTGGCTCCAAGAGCGAGGCCAAGGCCGCGATGATGCGGGCAGGGGTGCCTGTGGCGCCGGGGTCATCCGGGGGCGAAGACGCTGAATTGTTCGAAGCGGCGCGCGCCATCGGCCTTCCATTGCTCGTGAAGGCGTCCGCCGGCGGCGGCGGCAGGGGCATGCGCATCGTGCGCGCGCCGGGAGAATTGTCATCGGCGATCGAAAGCGCGCGGCGTGAAGCGCGCGCCGCCTTCGGCGATGACACGCTGTTCATCGAGAAATATTTCTCCGGCTATAAGCACGTCGAAATCCAGATTTTCGCGGACTCCCACGGCAACGTCGTTTCTTTCCTTGAGCGCGACTGTTCGATGCAGCGCCGCCACCAAAAGATCATTGAAGAGACGCCTGCGCCCGGTCTGACGCCCTCGTTACGCGCGCAGATGAGCGAGGCGGCGATCCGCGCCGCGCATGCGGCGGGCTACACCGGCGCAGGCACGGTCGAATTTCTTGTCGGAGAAGACCACTTCTATTTTCTCGAAATGAACACGCGGCTTCAGGTCGAACATCCGGTCACCGAGATGGTCTCGAAGCAGGACCTCGTCGAATGGCAGCTGCGCGTCGCCTGTGGCGCGCCGCTCCCCTTGACGCAGGACGATCTGAGGATGAGCGGCTGCGCAATTGAAGCGCGGATCTGCGCGGAAGATCCTGCTCGCGGGTTCATGCCGTCGGTTGGCGAGATCGACCATTTCCGGGCGCCGCGGGAAGCGCCTTTCTTGCGCATCGACTCGGGCGTTCGCGCCGGCGATCGCGTCACGCCTTACTATGATTCGCTCCTGGCGAAACTCATCGTCTTTGGCGAAAGCCGCGAGCAGGCGTTGCGTCGCCTGCAGGGGGGACTAGACGAGGTCGAGATCGTTGGCGTCGCCACAAACCTCGATCTGCTGCGGGCGATCTCCAAGAGCGACCGGATGGCGGACGGAGATTACGACACGGAATACGTCGGGAACACTATCGCTATGCTGACTTGCGCCGCGGCTCCGAGCACGGATACGGATCGCGTCCTTCTAGCGGCGGCGAGTGCGGTCTTCCTGGCCAACGCTCGGCGCGCGGCGTTTGAAGCGAGTCGAGCGGTCGGCGACGAATGGTCGCCCTGGGCCGGAACGGACGCATGGCGGCTCTATGAGTGTGCCGATCATGAACTCAGGGTTACGCAGGCGGGCCGGACGCTTGCTGCAAAAATCATGCGGCCGCAGGACGGCGGGTTCCTGCTGAGCTTTGGCGACGCCGTCACAGCGGTGGAGGTTCAAAGCGTCGGCGGTCGCCTCTCGCTGCTGGTGGACGGGGTTAAGCACGAGGTCTCAACAGTCGCCCTGGACGACGGCGTCGTCGTCATTCTTGGCGGCAGGAACTATGTCATCAACTGGGTGGAAGCGGCGAGCTCATCGCAAGGCGAAGGACCATTGAATGAGCGCGTGCTGGCCCCGATGCCGGCGACCGTCACGCGAGTCGCGGTGAAGTCTGGCGACGCCGTCAGCAAGGGCGAGACCCTCTTGGTTCTGGAGGCGATGAAAATGGAGATCCCTCTTGCTGCGCCGCATGACGGCGTGGTGGAGAGCGTCGCCTGCGCAGTGGGCGACATGGCGATCGAGGGCGCGGAACTCGTCACGATCCTGCGAAAGGACATGGCATGAGCCTTCCTGCGCGCGTCAGCATCGTCGAAGTCGGTCCTCGCGACGGCCTGCAGAATGAGACGTTGACGCTGTCGCCGCAGACCCGGGCCGAACTCATCAGCCGTCTTGCGGCCGCGGGGCTATCGCGCATCGAGGCCGGAAGTTTCGTCTCCCCTACGGCCGTGCCGCAGATGGCGCACACGGATGAGACTCTTGCGCTTACGCCAAGGCAAAATGTGCGGCTGAGCGTGCTGGTTCCAAACCTGCGCGGACTCGCGGCGGCGCTTGCGGCCGGGGCGGACGAGATCGCCGTGTTCGCTGCGGCGTCGGAGACGTTTTCAAAGCGCAATATCAATTGCTCGATCGAGGAAAGTCTCACGCGATACGCCAAAGTCGTCGCGGAAGCCCGGCGATACGGCATCATGGCCCGCGGCTATATTTCCTGCGTCTTGGGCTGTCCTTACGAAGGAGATGTCGATAGCGGCCGAGTAGTGTCAGTCGCCTCCGCTCTTCTGGAAATGGGATGCTTCGAGGTCTCGCTCGGCGATACGATCGGCGTCGGCGCGCCGCTGCCCGCCCGCCGAATGGTCGAAAGAGTGGCGCGCGTCGCGCCGCTCGACAAAATCGCGGTGCATTTTCACGACACCTACGGACAGGCGCTCGCTAATATTTTCGCGTGCCTCGAAGCCGGCGTCAGCGTTGTCGATAGTTCGGTCGCCGGCCTTGGCGGATGTCCTTTCGCGCCTGGCGCCGCCGGAAATGTCGCGACCGAGGATGTCGTCTACATGCTTCAGCGAATGGACGTCGAAACTGGCGTGTCGCTCGACCGCCTTTTGGAGGCGGGGGCCTTCGCCTGCCGCGAATTGAAGCGCGCGCCGGCGAGCCGCGTGGCGCAAGCCTATGCCGCCAAGTGCGGCGGTCGGGCCGAGGCGCCTTTGGGAGGCTGACTTGTCAAAAAGCTTCGCCGCGACAGATTAACGTCAACAATTGCGGTGAATGGCCGAATGTCGTCCTATTTCGAATTGAGCGCCGAGCAAGAAGCCATTCGTGAGATGGCGCGAGACTTCGGACGCGATCGCCTTGCGCCCTTTGCTCTCGATTGGGACCGCGAGCATGTCTTCCCGGTCGACACGCTGCGCGAAGCGGCGGCGCTCGGCATGGCGGCGATCTTTGTGCGAGAGGCGTCCGGCGGCGCCGGGCTGACGCGATTGGATGGCGTGCTGATCTTCGAGGCGCTCGCAATGGGTTGCCCCACGATCGCTGCTTATCTCTCGATTCACAATATGTGCGCGGGCCTGATCGACGCTTTCGGAACCGAGCGCCAGATCGACGCATGGCTGCCAAGGCTCGCGACGATGGAGGTTCTCTCGAGCTACTGCCTGACGGAATCGGGCAGCGGTTCGGACGCTGCGGCGCTACGCACGCAGGCGCGGCGCAGCGGCGATCACTACGTCTTGAATGGCGCGAAACAGTTCATCTCAGGCGCCGGCGCGGGCGGCGCCGACCATCTCTACGTGGTCATGGCGCGCACCGGCGAGCCGGGGCCCCAGGGCATATCGGCCTTCGTCGTCGAGGGTGGCGCCCCGGGCCTAAGTTTTGGCGCGCTCGAGCGAAAAATGGGATGGAACGCGCAGCCGACGCGGGCGGTCATCTTCGATGACTGCCGCGTGCCGGCCGAAAATCTCATCGGACGAGAGGGCGACGGATTCAAGATCGCCATGGCGGCGCTCGATGGCGGGCGTCTGAACATCGCAGCCTGTTCGCTTGGCGGGGCGCAATCGGCCTTCGACCATAGTCTACGCTACATGGCGAGCCGCAAGGCGTTCGGACGCGCGCTCGACGAATTTCAGGCGCTGCAGTTTCGGCTCGCGGATATGGCCACACAGCTTGAAGTCTCGCGCACATTCCTTTGGCGCGCGGCGGCGGCGCTTGACGTCAAGGCGCCCGACGCCACGACGCTATGCGCGATGGCCAAGCGCGTCGTGACCGACGCCGGCTTCGCGGTCGCCAATGAGGCGCTACAATTGCATGGCGGCTATGGATATCTCAGCGAATACGGGGTCGAGAAGATTGTTCGCGATCTGCGCGTCCATCAGATTCTCGAAGGAACGAATGAAATCATGCGCGTCATCATCGCGCGCTCATTGCTGAAGTGAGCTGATGGATCTCATCGCTTCGCGCGAGGGCCGTCTCGGACGCATCCTCCTCAACAGACCACAGGCGCTTAACACGCTGACGCTGGCGATGGTGCGCGAGTTCCGGCGCGCGCTTGACGACTTTGGGCGCGACGCGAGCATTTGCGCCGTGCTCGTCACGGGCGCCGGCGATCGCGGTCTGTGCGCCGGCGGCGACGTGAGGAGTCTCTATGAGCTGGAGCCCTCGCAAAAACGGCTTTTCGCCGACTTTTGGCGCGAGGAATATGAGCTGAACGCCCGCATCGCCTCCTTTCCCAAACCCTATGTCGTGATCATGGACGGCATCGTGATGGGTGGCGGCGTAGGCATATCTGCGCATGGCAATCGGAGAGTGGTCACGGAGCGAAGCCGCGTCGCGATGCCGGAGGTCGGCATCGGATTCTTTCCTGATGTGGGCGCGACCTGGCTTCTTTCGGGCGCGCGCGAAATCGGCGCCTATCTGGCGCTTTCGGCGACGTCGGTGGCGGCGGCGGATGCGATAGAGGCCGGTCTTGCGGATGTTCTAATTCATGTGGAGGACATTTCGCCGCTGATCGACAGGCTGGTGACGATAGGCGCCGCCGAAGACGTCGATGTTGCGTTGCGGCGCCTCGCCCGCCACCCAGGGAGCGGCCGACTCTCGCTGCACAGGCCATTGCTCGCTGCAGCGACGGCGCATGAGAACGTCGCAGACGTGGTCGCCGCCTTCGAGCGCGAAGGATCGGAATTCTCCTTGCGCGCGGCGGAGGACATCAGGGCGAAGTCGCCGACGGCGCTGAAAGTGACGCGCGCTTTGCTTCTGCGCGCCGCGGGAGCGGCTGACGTCGAGACGTGTCTGACGAATGAATTCAAGGCGGCGTGCCGCGTGTTGGCGACCCACGATCTTTATGAAGGCATCCGCGCCGCGATCATCGACAAGGACCGGCGCCCGAGATGGTCGCCGGACAGGCTTGACGCTGTGAGCGACGAGACCGTCGAGGGCATTCTCGCCGGGGACGACACGCAGCTCCCGGCGTTCAAAAGCTGGGATTCATCCCCATATTTTGCTTGGAGGGGCTAGCTCGCCAGCCGATGAGGAGATTGTCATGAGCGCTGCCGCACCGGTCGCCATCGTCGGCGCCGCGCGCACCCCGATCGGCGCATTTCTGGGAGAATTGAAGGACGTCTCCGCGCCGCAGCTCGGCGCGCACGCCATCGAGGCGGCCGTGACTCGCGCCGGACTGGCGCCGAATGACATAGATGAAGTCGTCATGGGCTGCGTCCTTTCCGCGGGCCTCGGCCAGGCCCCGGCGCGGCAGGCGGCGCTTGGCGCCGGGCTGCCGGAGGCGACGGGCGCGGTCACCATCAACAAGATGTGTGGCTCTGGCATGAAGGCGGTGATGCTCGCGAGCGACCAGCTCGCCGTTGGAGGCGCGCGGGTCGCGGTCGCCGGCGGCATGGAGAGCATGAGCAATGCGCCTTATCTGCTCGATCGCGCGCGCACCGGTTATCGAATGGGGCACCGCAAGGTCCTCGATCACATGTTTCTGGATGGGCTAGAGGACGCCTACGAAAAGGGTCGGCTGATGGGCTCCTTCGCGGAGGATTGCGCGACGGAATATCAATTTACCCGCGAGATGCAGGACCACTATGCGTCGACGTCGCTGGCGCGCGCGCAACGCGCAACGAGCGACGACTCTTTCGCGCAGGAGATCGCGCCAATAACGCTGGGAAAAGGCGCCAACGCGCGCGCCATCGCCAGCGACGAGCTGCCCGGCAAGGCCAAGGCGCAGGATATCGCGCGCCTCAAGCCGGCCTTCAGGGAGGACGGCACGATCACCGCCGCCAACGCCAGCGCGATATCGGACGGCGCGGCGGCGCTCGCCCTGATGCGCGTCGACGAGGCCGAGCGCGCCGGCGCGACGCCGCTCGCGATCATTCGCGGCTATGTCACGGTCGCGGGCGCGCCGAGCCGCTTTTCCGTCATGCCGATCGAAGCGATCCGCAAACTCCTGGACCGGGTGGGCTGGGCGGCGAACGACGTCGACCTCTTTGAGATCAATGAGGCGTTCGCCGTCGTCGCCATGGCGGCGATGCGCGAACTGGACTTGCCGCATGAGAAGGTCAATGTCCGTGGCGGCGCCTGCGCGCTTGGCCATCCGATCGGCGCGTCTGGCGCACGAATCATCGTCACGCTTCTTGCCGCTCTTGAGGCTAAGGGCCTAAAAAGGGGCGTGGCGGCGCTCTGCATCGGCGGCGGAGAAGCGACCGCGATGGCGATCGAGCGGCTGGGCTAGCCCCAGCGCCTCAGTTGCATGATCTTGCGCAGCCGGTCGGTCGAAAGTTCCATCGCGGCGTCGATAGGAGAAACGCTCTCGGCGCGCGACCGCTCCAGCGTGAGCCGCGTGTTCCGGCCGATTTTTTCCTCTATCGCCGCGAAGGCCGCCGCTTCGCCGCCGCCGCTGTATTCAATGCTCGCGCAGATCACGCCGCCGGCGTTGGCGATGAAATCCGGGACGCTGACGATACCCCGCGCGAACATCATGCGCTCCGCCTCGGCGGTGGCGGGAATATTCGCGCCCTGCACCACCAATTTACAGTCGAGCATGTCGACATTGTCGGCGCGCAGCACGTCGGGGCGCGCAGCTGGAATGAAGATCTCGCAAGGCAAGGCGATGAGCGACTCAGGGTCGACGGCGCGCGCGCGCTCCAGCTCGCCGACGCTCTGGCCCTGGCGCTTCAACGCGGCGAGCGCCTCGATATCGAGCCCATCCTCGTCAGCCATCGCGCCGCGGCTGTCGGATACGCCGACCATTCGTGCGCCTTTGCTGGCCAGAAACCGCGCAGCATGTATGCCCACGGCGCCAAACCCCTGCACGACGATGCGCGCTCCCCGTAGAGAAACATTGGCGAAGGGCGCCGCTGCGCACGCGGCGATCATGACGCCAAAACCCGTGGCTCCGATTTCATCGAGAGGAATGCCGCCAATCTCCGCCGGGAGACCGACCGAGCGGCCGATTTCGTCATGCACCCAGGCCATCGCCGTCTCGTCCGTGCCCATGTCGGGTCCGGGAATATAGTCGACGAGCTGCTCAATGGATTTGGCGAACACGCGAATGAGCCGTTCTTTGTCGGCCTGCGCCATGTCGGGATCGCCGAAAATCACGGATTTTGCGCCGCCATGGGGCAATCCGCAGGCCGCATTCTTCAAGGTCATCGCCCGGGCGAGTCGGAAGCACTCCGTGACGCTGACGTCCGGCGCCATGCGCGTGCCGCCGATGGCGGGACCTGCGGCGACATTATCGATGACGACGACGGCGCGTAGTTTGACCGAGGGCGACCAGATATGGACGATCTTCGCGGGGCCAAATTCGTCTCGAAATGAGAAGGGATCGATTTCCGATTTGGCGGGCATGATCGGTAAATTGGACAACCGGCCATACAGTCAAGCCCGCAGTCGAGCCCCTTTTCCTGCGCTGCGGCGCCGGGAAATCGCCAAAAAAAATGTCGCAGAGCCGTGACGTCGCCTATCGCCGCGCTACTTCGCTCATCAGGAGCGGGGCGATGGGAAACATTGAGATGGGCTTCGATCTCCACATGGATCTTGTTCAGCTGTTGTCGCCGAGCGGCGAGATCAGCAAGGCGGCCAGCAAGTCGGCGAAGGACATCGAGCGACTGGTCAGATTCTATCGCGCGATGACGCGAACCAGAATCTTCGACAACAAGGCGATCAGTCTTCAACGCACCGGTCAGCTGGGCACCTTCGCGTCGGCGCTCGGCCAGGAAGCGATCGGCGTCGGGGCGGCCGCGGCGATGGAAGAACGCGACGTGCTTGTGCCGTCCTATCGAGATCATGCGGCGCAATTCTATCGCGGCATGGCGATGTCCGAATGTCTGCTCTATTGGGGCGGCGACGAGCGCGGCAGCGACTTCAAAAATGCGCGAAGCGACTTCCCAAACTGCGTCCCCGTCGCCACGCAGGCCCCGCAGGCGGTCGGCGCGGCTTATGCGTTGATGGCGCGGAAGGAGGATCGCGTCGTCGTCACGTTCATCGGCGACGGCGGCACCTCCAATGGCGCTTTTTACGAAGCGTTGAACATGGCGGGAGTTTGGAAAACGCCTGTCGTGTTCATCATCAATAATAATGGCTGGGCGATATCGACCCCGCGGGAACTTGAGAGCGCGGCGGAGACTCTCGCGCAAAAGGGTGTCGCCGCCGGCGTCGAGGGGCGCCAGGTCGACGGCAATGACGTCATTGCGGTTCACGAAGTGGTGCGCCGGGCGATCGACAAGGCGCGATCGGGCGGCGGACCGACGCTGATCGAAGCGCTCACCTATCGCCTTGGAGATCACACCACCGCCGACGACGCATCGCGCTATCGCGATCCCGAAGTCGTGCGCGCGCAGTGGACGCGCGAGCCGATCGCTCGGCTACGCGCCTACCTCGTGAGCGAAGGCGCCTGGTCGAAAGAGCAGGAGGCGGAGCTTCATAAAGAATGTGCGGAAGAGGTCGATCGCGAGGTTGCGGCCTATTTGCACGCCTCGCCGCTGAACTGCGACGCCATGTTCGAGCATCTCTACGCAAAGCTCCCGGATACCCTGCAGTGGCAACGCGAGGAAGCGCGCCGATTTGCCCAGCGCAGCGCAAATGGCAACGGAAACGGTCATGGCTGAAATCACTCTTGTCGAAGCGGTCAATCTCGCGCTCGCGCGCGCAATGAGCGAAGACAAGGATGTCCTCCTGCTTGGCGAGGACATCGGCGTCAATGGCGGCGTGTTCCGCGCCACGAACGGCTTGCAGGCGCGCTTCGGTCGCGAGCGCGTCATCGACACGCCCTTGGCGGAAGGGGGCATCGCCGGCGTTGCGGTCGGCATGGCGGCGATGGGGCTGAAGCCTGTCGCCGAAATCCAGTTTTCCGGGTTCATTTATCCGACGATCGACCAGATCATCAATCACGCGTCTCGTATGCGCAATCGCACGCGCGGGCGGCTGACCTGTCCAATGGTGCTTCGCTCGCCTTGCGGCGCCGGCATTCACGCGCCCGAGCATCATTCCGAAAGTCCAGAGGCGATGTTCGCGCACATGCCGGGGCTTCGCGTCGTCGCGCCGTCATCCCCCGCCCGAGCCTATGGGCTGCTTCTGGCGTCTGTGCGCGATCCCGATCCGGTGATCTTTCTCGAGCCCACGCGCCTCTATCGTCTCTTCCGTCAGGAGGTCGAGGACGACGGCGTGGAGCTGCCGCTCGACGCTTGTTTCATCCTGCGCGAAGGCGCCGACGCGACGGTCGTCACCTGGGGCGCGATGGTGCCCGAAACGCTCGCCGCCGCCGAAAAGCTCGAAGAAGAGGGCGTTATGATCGAAGTGATCGACGTCGCGACCTTGAAGCCTCTCGACGTGGAAACGATCCTGCGCTCCGTCGAAAAGACCGGACGCTGCGTCATCGTTCACGAGGCGCCGCGCACGGCGGGCTTTGGCGCCGAGGTCGCCGCCGAACTCGCTGAGCGCGCGCTTTACTCGCTGTTGGCGCCCATCAAGCGGGTCACCGGCTATGACGTGGTCGTGCCGCTGGCGAAGCTGGAGAAGCAATATATTCCAAGCGTGGACCGCATCGTCGACGGCGTTCGGCAAGTGATGGAGGCGTCATGAACATCTTTCGTCTTCCCGATCTCGGAGAGGGGTTGCAGGAGGCCGAACTCGTCGAATGGCGCGTCGCCGCCGGCGAGGACGTTAAAGTCGATCAGCCGCTCGTGGCGGTTGAAACCGCCAAGGCGGTCGTCGAAATCCCATCGCCACAGGGAGGCCGCATCGAGCGGCTGTTCGCCTCCGCGGGTGACGTGATCCGCATCGGCGCGCCGCTGGTGGGTTTCGAGGGCGCGGGAGAGGACACGGGGTCAGTGGTCGGCGCTGTTCAGCAGGGGTCCGGCGTCGTCCGCGACCAGCCGATCTCAGTCGGCCACGTCGGCGGAGCGGTGCGGGCGACGCCTGCGGTAAGAGCGCTCGCGCGAAAGCTTAACGTCGATCTCGCCATGGTGACGCCCTCCGGCGCGGACGGGTTGATTACGACGCAGGACATCGAGCGCGTCGCGCGCATTCTGAGCGAGACGGAAGCCGCCGAGCCGCTGCGGGGTGTGCGCCGCGCCATGGCCCACAACATGGCGCAGGCGCAGGCGGAAGTCGCGGCGGCCACGATCGTCGACGACGCAGACATCCACGCGTGGGCTTCAGGAGCCGATACGACCATCCGCCTGATCCGCGCTCTTGCCCAGGCCTGCAAGGCGGAGCCTGCGCTCAACGCCTGGTTCGAGCCTCACGCCTTCGCGCGTCGCGTGATGAAGAAGATCGACCTTGGCGTCGCCGTGGATCTGTCGGAAGAGGGCCTGTTCGTGCCTGTCTTGCGCGACGTCGGCAATCGTGAGGCGCAGGACTTGCGCAAGGGTCTGGACCGCCTGCGGCAGGACGCTGCGGCGCGGCGAATCCCGCCCGAGGAGTTGCGCGGCGCGACCATTACGCTTTCGAACTTCGGCATGATCGCCGGGCGCTACGCCGCCCCGATTGTGCTGCCGCCCACGGTCGCGATCCTCGGCGCCGGCCGGATCAGAGACGAGGTGGTCGCCGTTGACGGCGCGCCCGCCGTGCATCGTATACTGCCGCTAAGCCTGACCTTCGATCACCGCGTCGTCACCGGCGGCGAAGCAGGCCGCTTCCTGGGGGCTGTGATCGCCGATCTGACGCTCGCGTCCTAAAATCTCATTCGGCGTCCGGCTGCGCCTCTGGACGCGCTTGCATGAAAGCAGGGTGCGCGGCGCACGCCGCCTCGACGGCAAGGATGCGCGGGCAGGCGTCGAGTGAAACGTCGAAGCGTCGCGCGTTATAGACCTGCGGAACGAGGCAAATGTCAGCGAGCGAAGGCGCTGCGCCAAAGGCGAAGGGGCCAGGCGCGATGAGCGCCTCGACCGCTGTCAGACCCTCTGCGATCCAGCGCTTGCGCCAAGCGGCGATCTGATCGTCCCTCGCGCCGAATTCCCCTTGCAGCGCCTCGATCACCCGCAGATTGGCGAGCGGATGAATCTCGCAGGCGATCGTCAACGCCGCAGCCCGCGCCTGCGCCGCCAGAACGGCGTCTCTTGGCAAGAGCGGCGGCTCAGGCTTCAGCGCTTCGAGATATTCGATGATCGCCAGTGACTGGGTAATGAGCCGACCGTCATCAAGTTGGAGGGTCGGCACGATGGCCAACGGGCTTTTGGCGCGATAGCCGGGATCACGCTGTTCGCCGCGCAAGAGATGGACCCGGCGGCGTTCCACGACGAGCCCTTTGAGCGCGATGGCGATCCGCACGCGATAGGCGGCTGACGAGCGATAATAGTCGTAAAGGATCATGGGCCTTTAACCGGATCGGGAACGCAATATTTAAATAGCAGGTCAGCCAAAGCTGTATATAGGGCCTGCTCATGGACTCGACGCTTGGCGGCGCTGGAACGCCCGCCGAAAACCCGATGGGAACAGACGGATTCGAATTTGTCGAATTCGCTCATCCAGATCCCGCGCAACTCGCCTCGCTGTTCGAGAAGATGGGCTTCGTCGCCGTCGCGCGTCATCGCTCCAAGGACGTGACGCTGTATCGGCAGGGGGAAGTGAATTATGTGCTGAACGCGGAGCCTCACAGCTTCGCCGCCGAATTCCAGAAAGCGCACGGGCCGTCGGTTTGCTGCATCGGCTTCCGCGTCGTCGACGCCGCAAAAGCGATGCGCCGCGCCGTTTCTCTGGGCGCCAAGCCTGTCGCCTTCGGCGTTGGCCCGATGGAGCTGAACATTCCCGCCATCGAGGGGGTCGGAGGTTCGCTCATCTATCTTGTCGACCGATATGGCGATCAGGGTTCGATCTGGGACATCGACTTCCGGTGGATAGGAGAGCGCGATCCGAATCCCCCAGGCGTGGGGCTGACCAATATCGACCATCTGACTCACAATGTTCGGCGCGGCCGCATGGACGCGCTTGCGGCATGGTATGAGCGCATCTTCAATTTTCGTGAGATTCGCTACTTCGACATCGAAGGCAAGATGACAGGCTTGCGCTCTCGCGCCATGACGAGCCCCTGCGGCAAGATTCGCATCCCGATCAACGAAAGCGCCGACGAAAAAAGCCAGATTGAGGAATTCTTGGACGCCTACAGGGGCGAAGGGATTCAGCACATCGCCTGCGCGTGCCGGGATATTTACGAGACCGTCGTCGCGATGCGCAACAACGGGCTCGATTTCATGCCGGCGCCGCCGGACGCCTATTACGAAGCCCTCGAGCAAAGGCTGCCGGGGCACGGAGAGCCGACGCAGCGGCTCAAGGAGCTTGGCATTCTGATCGACGGCCTGACGACGGGCGCGCGTCGTCTGTTGCTGCAGATTTTCTCCAAGACGGTCATTGGACCTATTTTCTTCGAATTCATTCAGCGCAAGGGCGATGAAGGTTTCGGCGAAGGAAATTTCCGGGCGCTATTTGAATCGATCGAAGAGGATCAGATCCGACGCGGCGTTTTGAACCGGGCGGCAGGCTAGGCAATGTCCCCCACGCGCTATTTGCACGGCTTCGGCAACGATTTTGAGAGCGAAGCTCTGCCGGGCGCGTTGCCGATGGGCCAGAACTCGCCGCAGCAATGCCCTTACGGCCTTTACGCCGAACAATTGTCCGGCTCCGCCTTCACCGCGCCGAACCATCTCAACCGGCGCTCCTGGCTCTACCGCATACGACCTTCCGTCCTGCACGTCCGCAACCCCAAGGACATCGAGCAGAGCCACTGGAAAACCGCGCCCTGCCGCGATGTCGACGCGCCGCTCGGGCAGCTGCGCTGGGACGCAAGCGACGTCCCAGACGATGCAGGCTCCTTCATCGAAGGAATTCGCACCATTGTGACGGCGGGCGATTGCAGCCTGAGAGTCGGCATGGCGGCGCATGTCTATCTCGCCGGACAGTCGATGTCCGACGACTATTTCTACGACGCCGACGGCGAATTGCTGATTGTCCCGCAGCTCGGCGACCTGCGCTTCTTCACGGAGTTCGGCCTCATCGAGTGCTCTCCCGGTGAGATATGCGTCGTTCCGCGCGGCGTGAAATTTCGGGTTGAACTCTCGGCGGGCCCGTCTCGCGGCTATGTCTGCGAAAACTATGGCGCGCCGTTCACATTGCCTTATCGCGGCGTCATCGGCGCGAATGGACTCGCCAATTCGCGCGACTTCTTTTCGCCGACCGCCGCGTTCGAAGACACGGAAAAGCCTTGCCGCCTCCGCGTCAAATGGGGCGGCCGCTTCTATCGCTGTGACCTCGATTATTCGCCGCTCGACGTCGTCGCCTGGCATGGAAATTACGCGCCCTATAAATATGATCTGCGCAAATTCTGTCCGGTCGGCGCCTTGCTCTTCGATCATCCCGATCCATCAATTTTTACGGTGCTGACCTCTCCTTCAGACGAAACCGGCGTGGGCAACGTCGACTTCGCGATTTTTCCGCCGCGTTGGCAAGTCGCGGAACATACGTTCCGGCCTCCCTGGTATCATTTGAACATTATGAGCGAGTTCATGGGTTTGATTTACGGACGCTACGACGCGAAGCCGTCCGGCTTCGAGCCCGGCGGCATGTCGCTGCACAACGCCATGTTGCCGCATGGTCCGGACGCGGAGGCTTTCGAACAGGCCTCTGAGGCGGACCTTGGTCCGGCGAAGATCGACGACGCTCTCGCCTTCATGTTCGAGTCTCGACTGCCGCTCTATCCGACCTCTTTCGCCATGTCGCTTGAAACCCTGCAGCAGGATTACGCGGAGTGCTGGTCGGGCCTGCGCCGTTATTTCACCGGCAATGGACCGTGAAGCTCGCATCCCTGAAGAGCCGGCGGGACGGCGCCCTCATCCTCGTCTCGCGCGATCTCACGCGGGCTGTCGCGGCGGGCTTCGTCGCGCCCACTCTTCAGTCGGCGATTGAAGACTGGGACGCCGTCGCGCCGGAGCTGCGGGCGCTGGCGGCGCGGCTCGAATGCGGACTTCGCGAGAGCTTTCCCTTTCGCGAGCAGGATTGCGCCTCGCCGCTGCCGCGCGCCTATCAGTGGGCGGACGGCTCGGCATACGTCAATCACGTCGCGCTTGTTCGCAAGTCCCGCGGCGCCGAAATGCCGGAGAGCTTTTGGAGCGACCCGCTGATGTATCAGGGAGGCTCCGACGTCTTCCTTGGCCCGCGAGACGCCATTCCCTTGCTGGATGAGGGGTACGACCTCGATCTCGAAGCGGAAGTCGCCATCGTCACGGATGATGTGCCGATGGGCGTGACGCCAAATGAGGCGCGCGACCACATCAAGCTCGTCATGCTGGTCAATGACGTAACCCTGCGCGGGCTGGTCCCTCCAGAGCTCGCGAAAGGTTTTGGCTTTTTCCAGTCCAAGCCCGCTTCGGCCTTTTCTCCGGTCGCCGTGACGCCTGACGAGCTTGGCGACGCTTGGGACGGCGGACGGCTGTCGCTGCCGCTTCTGTCCTTCGTCAATGGCGCGCCGCTCGGCCGGCCGGACGCCGGAAAGGATATGACCTTCGACTTTCCGCGCCTCATCGCACATGCGGCGCGCACGCGCGCGCTTAGCGCCGGAACGATCATCGGTTCCGGCACCATCTCCAACCGGGACGCCGACGGCGGTCCTGGCAGACCGATCGCGCAGGGCGGAGATGGCTACTCCTGCATCGCCGAGCAGCGCGTGGTCGAGAAACTCATCGAGGGCGCGCCGCGCACGCCGTTCCTGAAGGCTGGCGATGTGGTGCGCATCGAGATGCGCGCCGCTGACGGGCGCTCGATTTTCGGCGCCATAGAGCAACAGGTGGCCAACTCAGGGCCTCGGCCTTAAGCGCTTCGTTTGGCGCGGAAATAATGGAAATCTCCGCGCGAAATGATGCGGTCTCCCGGCGCCAGCTCATGCGCCGCGAGGTCGGAAGCGTCGCGCAGCCGATCATAGATCGGATCAAAATCCTGGTAGCCGTCGGCGAGAAGCTTCTCGAAGCTTTCGATGACGAAGTACGTCTGCTGGAAATCGCTGATGATGTAATTCGTTCGCATGACGCGTTCGAGGTCGAAGGCGACGCGGTTTGGCGACGAGTCTTCCAGCGAAAAGATCGTCTCCGAAGGCGAGGACATGATCCCAGCCCCAAAAATGCGCAGCCCTTTCGCCGTCTCGATCAGGCCGAACTCGATCGTGTACCAGTAGAGCCGCGCGAGATTGTGAAGCTGCCCGCGCGCGAGCGCGCGTCGGCCGCCCTCGCCATAGGCTTGGAGAAAGCGCGCATAGGTCGGATTGGCGAGGAGCGGAACATGGCCGAAGACGTCGTGGAAAACGTCGGGCTCCTGCAGATATTCAAGCTCCGCCTCCGGGCGAATGAACGCGCCGGCCGGAAAGCGCCGATTGGCGAGATGATCGAAGAAGGCGTCATCGGGAATCAGCCCGGCCACCGGAACGACGCTCCAGCCGGTCATCGCCCCCAGTCGGCGGCTCAGATCGGCGAAATCCGGGATGCCGGAGCGCGACAGTTCGAGCTGTTGCTTCGCCTCCAGGAACTCGTCGCAGGCCCGGCCGGGCAAGAGCTTCGCCTGGCGGGCGAACAGCCTGTTCCAGCGATCGTGCTCCTCGTCGCTGTAGGAGGCCCAATTCTGGTCTATCGTCCAGTCCGCCTGTCGCGGCGCCTGCGCGTATCGATTCTTGCTTTCGCTCGTGAGCTGCAGTCCCATCGCGGGTGTCCGTCGTGGAAGGCGTCTCTCTCCAACATATAGGCGCGCGATCCCGTCTTGCGAGATGACATCGGCCGGACGCGCCTTAGATGAGCGAACATGGAAGAGCTTTCGCATTTTATCGGCGGGCGCCGGGTCAAGGGAAAGTCCGGCCGTTTCAGTGAGGCCTATGAGCCGATGACGGGCGCGGCGATCTCGCGCGTGCCGCTCGCCAGCCGCGACGAGGTGCGTGAGGCGATCGTCGACGCCGCCGCGGCGCAGCGAGAATGGGCGGCGGTCAATCCGCAGCGCAGAGCCCGCGTGCTGATGAAATTCGTCGATCTCGTCGGGCGCGAGAAGGAGAGGCTTGCGGCGATTCTCGCGCGCGAGCACGGAAAGACGCTCGCCGATGCGCGGGGCGAGATCCAGCGCGGCGTCGAGGTCGCGGAATTTTGCATCGGCGTTCCGCATGTGATGAAGGGCGAGTTTACCGATTCCGCGGCGGCCGGCCTCGACGTCTATTCGATGCGCCAGCCGCTCGGCGTCGTCGCCGGCATTACGCCTTTCAATTTTCCGGTGATGATTCCGATGTGGAAATTCGCCCCGGCGATCGCCTGCGGCAATTCCTTCATTCTGAAGCCCTCCGAACGCGATCCCGGCGCGCCCTTGTTTCTGGCCGAACTGATGCTCGAAGCCGGCCTGCCGCCCGGCGTGCTCAATGTCGTCAACGGCGACAAGGAAGCGGTCGACGCGCTGCTCGAAGACCCTGACGTCAAGGCCATCGGCTTCGTCGGTTCGACGCCGGTCGCCGAATATGTCTACTCGCATGGCGCCGCCCACGGAAAACGCATGCAGTGTTTCGGCGGCGCGAAAAACCACATGGTGATCATGCCTGACGCCGACATGGATCAGGCGGTCGACGCCCTGGTCGGCGCCGCCTATGGGTCGGGCGGCGAGCGGTGCATGGCGATCTCGGTCGCCGTGCCGGTCGGGAAAGAAACCGCCGACGCGCTGGTCGCGCGGCTTGAGCCGCGGGTTGAAAATCTGCGCGTCGGGCCTTCGACCGATCCTTCAGCCGATTTCGGTCCGCTGATCACCCGCGCGCATCTGGAGCGGGTCAAGGATTACGTCGCGCTTGGCGTCGGGGAGGGCGCCAAACTCCGTGTCGACGGACGCGGCTTCAAAATGCAAGGCTATGAGAACGGCTTCTACATGGCCGGATGTCTGTTTGACGAGGTGCGGCCGGAGATGCGGATCTACAAGGAGGAAATCTTCGGTCCGGTGCTCTGCGTCGTGCGCGCGCGCGGCTTCGACGAGGCGCTGTCGCTGGCCAATGATCACGAATATGGCAATGGCGTCGCGATCTATACCCGCGACGGCGACGCGGCGCGCGAATTCGCATCGCGCGTCGAAGTCGGCATGGTCGGCGTCAATGTGCCGATCCCGACGCCGCTGGCCTATTACACCTTCGGCGGTTGGAAGCGCTCGATGTTCGGCGATCTCAATCAGCATGGGCCGGACGCGATTCGCTTCTATACAAAGACGAAGACGGTCGCATCGCGCTGGCCGGGCGGCGTCAGGACCGGCGCGAGTTTCGTCATGCCGACCTTGTCGTAGCCATGATGCGAGCGGCCTTCATCGGTCTGGGCAACATGGGCCGTCCGATGGCGGCGGCGCTGGCGCGCGCCGGCGTTGAGACGCGAGGATTCGATCTCAACGCCTCGCTGGTCGAAGCCGCCGCCCAGGAGGGCGTCGCCGCCGCCAATACCTTGCGCGATGCGATCGACGGCGCTGACGTTGCGATCACCATGCTGCAAAGCGGCGATCAGACGCTTGCCGTCTGGCATGAAATCGTCCCCGACGCGCGCGGCAAGCTTCTCATCGACTGCTCCACGATCGACGTCGAAAGCGCACGCGCCGCGCATCGACTCGCGCAGGAGAGCGGCGCGCGCTCGGTCGACGCGCCGGTGTCGGGCGGCGTCGCCGGCGCGAAAGCGGCGACGCTGACCTTCATGTGCGGCGGCGAGCAGGAGGCGTTCGCGGCGGCGAAGCCGCTCCTCGAACATATGGGCGCGCATGTGCTTCATTGCGGCGGCACCGGCATGGGGCAGGCGGCGAAAATCTGCAACAATCTCATGCTCGGCGCCACGATGATCGCGACTGCGGAGGCCTTCGTGCTCGCCGAAAAGCTCGGCCTCTCGCACAGGGCGCTGTTCGACGCGGCGTCGATCTCCTCGGGCCAATCCTGGTCGCTCACCACCTATTGCCCAGTGCCGGAGATGACGCCTGCTTCGCCTGCGAACAATGACTACAGGCCGGGCTTCATGACCGCCCTGATGCTGAAAGATTTGCGACTCGCGCAGGAAGCCGCCGCGCAGGTTGGCGCGGCCTCGCCGCTCGGGGCCGCGGCGACGCAGCTCTACGCGCTGCATCAGGCTGCGGGCCAGGGCGGCGCCGATTTTTCGAGCATCATCAGACTCATTCGCGGCGAATAAACAATTTCAAACAATCTTGATGTTGAAACAAACACGACATAGCGTGCGCCGGCAGGCGCTCAAAACAGATCAGCCGCACATTCTCTCGACCTTTTTAACGGAGGCGACACGTGTCGAATCATTTTACCGGCCTCAGTCTCGGCCCGCCGCTTGGCGATCAAAGGTTGGATCTCTGCGATCTCTATGCCTTCCAGTCTCCAAGCGATCCGACTCGGTCGGCGATCATCCTCAACGCCAATCCCGCTTGCGATGAATTTCATCCCGACGCCATCTACCGGCTCAACATCGACAATGACGGCGATTGCCTGACGGACATTGCGATCAGCTATGTGTTTTCGCCCAAGCAGAACGGCAAGCAGACCTTCGACGTTTACCTGGCGCGCGGGGCAGAGTCGCATTCTCCCCAAGCCGTAGGCGAGAAGATCGTCTCTGGCGCCGAAGTCTCCTTCGGGCCCAAGCCGAACATCGTGCGATCAGGCGATTTCACCTTCTTTACAGGCGTTCGCAGCGACGCGTTCTTTTTCGATTACGACGGCATTCTGGCGCTGTACGACACGTCCGGCGGCAGAAATTTCACGGCGCCGCATCTGGGCGGCAAGTCTCCCTGGACGGGCAAGGATTCAAACACCGAAGCCAATGTGCTTTCGACGGTCGTCGAGATGCCGACGAGCGCTCTCGGCGGCAATCCGGCGGTCAGAATCTGGGGGCGGTGCAGCGTGCGTGAGGACGGCAAGCTGATTCATGCCGATCGCGCCGGCCATCCGTCGGTCAGCAGCTTCTTCAATACCGACGAAACAAAGGAAGAATATAACGCCAGCGAACCGGTGAACGATCGGGAGCGCTGGCTCGAGCTGTTCATCCATCTGATGGGCCATACCGGCGACTACACGAGGGATGAAGCAATCACGGCCATCGACGCGCATGGCATCCTGCCCGATATGCTGAGCTTCGATCCCACTAAGCCCGCGGGCTATCCCAATGGCCGCACCTTCGCCGACGACGTCATCAATTTTCGGCTGTCGTTTCTCTCGAAGGGCGACATCCCGCCGGATGGGCTGCAGCCGCACACCGACACTCTGGTGGAGTTCCCCTACCTCGGGACGCCGCACTCGAAATAATCGGCGGCGCAGAAAAACGGGCGCGCTTGCGGCGCGCCCGTTTGCGGTTCGTTGCGTCGTCGGAGATTACCGATGCGCGCGGGTTTTCTTCGGCTTGGCGGCCGGCGCGGGCGGCGGCGGCGGGGGGGTCACCGGCATATATTGCAGGCTGACATTGCCGATGCCGGCGGAAACATTGAGGCCGGTGCCAAGGGAGACGGACACGGGCTGCAGCGAGATGGTCTTGTTCGAGCCGCCAACAAGGACCGCGCCGCCGGCGCCGGCGCCGACTGCGACCGACCCTTCCGCGCCGACATAGTCTCCGGCTAGCGCGCCAGGCTCCACGCTGTTCGTGGCCGCGAGAACCGTCCAAATCATCTGACCCGGACCGCTGATGCCGATATTGGCGCCGACATTGGTCAGCCTGCCGATGTAATGCTGGGGCGGGCTGCCTTTAGCGTCCGTGTACACGCAGTCGAGCGCCTGATTCTCCATGATGATCATGCCGACGCCGCCGGAGACATGGCAGAGAAGGGTGCCGACTTGCACGGATTGAGCCGTGGCGACGCTGGACGACAGCGCGATGAAAGACATCGCGCAAATCGCGCGGCCGAGCGAGGAATGAGACATTATCGAACTCCAATCGATGGGTGCGGAACTTAGCCGCGCGGCGGGACTTTAATGGCGAAAAATACAAAAAGTAACCCCGCCGGGAATCCCTTGGGCAGTCACAAGAATATTTGCGCACAGCGGATCGCGCCCGAGCCGAACGGGGCGCGGCTTCGCGCCGGAGCGATCCGGCGCCGAGAAGCCAGTCGAGCACGGCTCAATGCGCTGGCGCGGAGTTCGAAGCGCCGAGCCGGACGCGGCGCAAACACCAGGCGAGCGGGATGATCGTCGCTGCGACGAGCGTCAGGGCGTGGAAAACATCGATATAGGCAAGATGGGACGCCTGCGTTTGCACCTGCCGCCGCGCCTCCGACGCCGTTCCGCCGAGCGCGAGAAAATGTTCAGTGGCGCGCCGCAACGCCTCCTGAAACTAGATATTGGATGGAATCGAAGCGCTGATCTGCGCGTGCTGCGCAGCGATTTGCGCCTCGAGATTCTTCGCGGTCGCTTGCGTCGCGGCGAGTTGAGCCTTCGCATCAGCGTGCGCAATGCGATAGTCGCGCTGATCAATGCGCGCGATGACATCGCCGGCGAGTTGTCGGCCGTCTCGAGACGTAAGGTATATTCCCAGCAAATAAACCCGCCGACTGCGCTCAAATGGCGCCGTTCTCGTCTCGGTCATTGCGCAACCCCGCGCAAGCCATCGCTACGCCGCGCCGGCTCCGAATGGCTACAGCCTGCCGATGAGCGCCATCACGAGCACGATTGCGAGCAGGGCGCCGACAATGCCGCCGGGGCCATATCCCCATTGAGAGCTATAGGGCCAAGTCGGCAGGGCGCCGATAAGCAACAACAGCAGAACGACGATGAGGACGGTCGAGAGCATGGCTGAACTCCGCTTGTCCGCGCGCGCCACTTGCGCGACAGTTTCAAAGCGCAACTCTCACGCTCGAATAATGTTCCTCGCGAGCTCTGGGCGCGGACAACGGCGCAACGGCCGGGCTTGCTTTCAGTTGCGCTGGGCCTAGGTTTTCACCGAGAGGCGGCCGCTGCCAGCGGTAGCCCTACACGGAACGGCTCGCGACCTCGGATGTAAAGGCGCGAGCCGTTTTCTTTGAAGCGTTTTCCGCTTAGCGCATAGGCGCTCCCGCAGGCGCAATATTCAGCCGCGGGTCGTCTTTCGGATCGTAATAGTCGATCTGCCAAGGACCGGTTGCATTGATCTGGAGCACTGAGTCCTCGTCGACGAAAACATAATGCAGCACGCCGGCAGGCATTGAAATGAAGCTTCCCGCCGGTAGTTTTTCGACCGTGGCGCGGTCGGCCGCCTGCCCTCGACCGAAACTGAATGCGCCGGAGATGATCGTCACAAGTTCCACCTTTGGATGCGTATGCGGCGGAAGCCGGTAGCCTTTCGGCGCTTTGATCCTGACGACGAAGTCGCCTTCTCGGCTTGGATCCCCGTACAGCACCGCCATTTCGGCGCCGCCCGGCAGCGAGCTCGGCGCCAGCTCCCATTTCATGTTCTGCGGAAGAAATACGCGATGCGCTTCGACTGCGCCGCCCTGGGCCACTCCGCCGCAGGCGAGGACGCCAGCGACGAGGATCGCTATTCTTGCTTTCATGAGTCCCTCCCACCGCCGCGATCTGCCTTCCCGCACGACGCTAGGCCGCGTCGGCTCCGCGGCGCCTTCAGGGCGAGAGATATAGGGCGAGAGCGACTGCGCTCATCCCTTCACGGCCGGAAAAAGCGTAGAATTGAGAAGAGGTCACGTTGTCGCCAGGGACGGGCTAACCCCACCAGAAGATCGCCGCGATAATGACGTAAAGACCAACAAGCGCCGCCCCGTCGACCATGTCTGCGCGGCCGTCGACGGTGACCACAGTGACCACCAGCACTGAAAGAAACAGGGCCGCCGCAAGAATCGGCGGAATGGCGAGCGTGAACGTCGCCGCGCCGCCCATCGCAAAGCTGACGAGCACCAGAATCGGAATAAGCGCGACGGCGACCTGAAGCGCCGAGTTCAGAATAACGCTGACCGCGAGATCGGCCTTGCCCTGAGCCGCGAGCCGAATTCCAACGACGTTTTCGACGGCGTTGCCGGCGATGGCGACGATCACGAGGCCCGAGAAGGCTTCGCTGACGCCCAGCGTTTCGATCGCTGGACCGAGCGCGTCGACAAACCAGTCGGAGACGAAGGCGGCGGCGCCGCCGCACGCCGCGAGAACGCCGATCGCGACGCCGAGCGACCATGCATGCGCGCGCGCATGGGTCTCAGCCGGCAGCGCGCGCTGCCCCTGACTGAGCATCGCATGGGTGAGCACAACAAAAACGAAAAGAAGCACGACCGCGCAGACGACGGCGAGTTCCTGCTCATGCGCGCCGCTCGGCAGATGCAGCTCCTGAGCGAGCGTCGGCAACACCAGCGCCGACACCGCCAGCAGAAGCAGCGTCGCGATCATTCGCGGGGTCTGACTTTCGAAGTGAAGGACGCCGACCCTCCACCCGCCGCTGATAAAAGCGAGGCCCAGGACAAGAAGCGCGTTCGACAGAATGGAGCCGATCAGCGAAGCCTGCACGACGGTCAGCAGCCCGGCCCGGAGCGCGAAGATGCAGACGAACAGTTCTGGGAGATTGCCGACCGCCGACTGAACAATGCCCGTCGCCGCCGGCGAGAGGTGATTGCCAAGCTGATCGGTGGCTTCGCCAATCACATGCGCGACGCTCGCCAGGGCCAATGCCGAGGCGATGAAGTTTACGATGGGTCCGGCTTCGGTGAAATGCAGAGCCGCGGCGACTCCCACAAGTCCGGCCGCTGGAGCCATCGTCGCGAGGACTTTCCGGTTGGCGGCTGCGCTCATTTGCTTTCCTTTATTCGGCGACGCGCGCCACAGTCGATCGACGCCTTGCGCGGACGCCGGAGCGTGACTGCAATCTCAATGAATCTGAAGACGCGCTGGGCCGGTCAATCCATCTGTCTCGGCTCTCGACCGAGACGCTTCTCCAGGTCGACGATGCGTCTTGTGGTCTGCAAAACCGAGTCGGGATTGAGGCTGATCGAGTCGATTCCCAAGCGCACGAGGAACTCAGCGATTTCAGGATAATCCGAGGGCGCCTGGCCGCAGATCCCGCAGTGTCGTCCGTTTCGCTTCGCGCCCTCGACCGCCAATCGAATGATCTCCTTGACGCCTTCATCGCGTTCGTCGAAGTCGAAGGCGACGATTTCGGAGTCGCGGTCGACGCCAAGAGTCAGTTGCGTCAGATCGTTCGAGCCGATCGAAAAACCGTCGAAATGTTTGGAGAATTGATCGATAAGCATGACGTTGTTTGGAATTTCGCACATGACGTAGATCTCGAGCCCGTTCTTGCCGCGTTCGAGACCGAGCTCGCGCATCAGCGAGATGACCTTTTCCGCTTCTTCAATCCGGCGGCAGAAGGGAATCATCAGCTTGATGTTGGTCAGACCCATCTCGTCGCGCACGCGGGTCATCGCGGCGCATTCGAGCGCAAAACCTTCCCGGTAAGCAGGGTGCGCATAGCGCGACGCGCCGCGAAAGCCAATCATGGGATTGGCTTCCTGCGTTTCGAAAACCTCTCCACCGAGCAATGAGGCATATTCATTGCTCTTGAAGTCGGACATGCGCACGACGACAGGCTTTGGATAAAACGCCGCTGCGATCGTGCCGACGCCTTCGGACAAGCGCTTCACGAAGAATTCGCTGGGGCTTACATAATTGGCGGTCAGTCGCGCAATTTCGGCGCGTTCACGCGCTCCGAGCCGCTCCGGGTGAACGAGCGCCATCGGATGCGCCTTGATCGAATCCGCAATGATGAACTCCATGCGCGCAAGGCCGACGCCGTCGTTCGGCAGTGCGGCAAGGCCGAAGGCGATATCGGGATTGCCGACGTTCATCATCACATGCGTGGCGGGTGTCGTCAGAGTTGAAAGATTGACGCTCTCCACCTCGAAGGCGATGGGTCCGTCGTAGACCTTTCCGACGTCGCCCTCGGCGCAGCTTACCGAGATCATGTCGCCGGTGCGAATGAGCCGCGTCGCCGCGTCCGTGCCGACGATTGCCGGAATGCCAAGTTCGCGCGCGACGATCGCCGCATGGCATGTGCGACCGCCGCGGTTCGTCACGATGGCGGCGGCCGATTTCATCACCGTGCCCCAGTCTGGCGACGTCGTATCGGCGACGAGGATCTCGCCAGGTACGAATGTTGAAAGCTCACTGGCGCGCTCGATCACGCGCGCCTTGCCGCTGGCGATCTTTGCGCCCACTGCGCGTCCTTCGACTTTCACCGCGCCGTGCTTCGTCACCTTGTAGATTTCAGCGATGTTCCGGTCGCGGCGGGACGCGACGGTTTCCGGGCGGGCCTGAACGATGTAGAGCTGGCCGTCGAGACCATCCTTGGCCCATTCGATGTCCATGGGGCGGCGCGCGTCGGCTTTGGCGCTATAGTGGTCCTCGATCTCAATCGCCTGGCCGGCGAGCGTCAGCGCCTCTTCGTCGGAGATGCAGAATTTCTCTCTTTCCTTGGCGTCGGTGGGGATATTGCGCGTCGTCGTCCGGCCCCGGTCCGAAAAGACCATCCTGATTTTTTTTGCCCCCAGCGCGCGCTTCAAAATAGCGCGCTTGCCCTGCCGATAGGTGGGCTTGAAGACGTAGAATTCGTCCGGGTCGACGGCGCCCTGCACCACGTTTTCGCCGAGGCCGTAGGCGCCGGTGAGGAAGACAACGTCCTCGAATCCGCTTTCGGTGTCGATCGTGAAGACGACGCCGGACGCCGCCAAATCCGAGCGCACCATTTTCATCACGCCGACGGAGTTGAACACTTTGAAGTGATCGAATCCGTTGTCGATGCGATAGCGGATGGCGCGGTCGGTGAACAGGCTCGCAAAGCAATGACGGATCGCGTCGAGAACGGCGGCGGGGCCGCGCACATTGAGATAGGTGTCATGTTGTCCGGCGAAACTTGCGCTCGGCAAATCTTCCGCTGTCGCCGACGAGCGCACGGCGACCGTCAAATCGGCTCCGTATTCGTCGGTGAGGCGGGCTAGGGCGCTGCGAATTTCGGCTTCGACATCCGGAGGCGTCGGCGCGCCATAAACGATGTCGCGGGCGCGCGCGGCGCGCTTGGCGAGATCATCGACGTCAGACGGGTTCAATCCGTCGAGCGCCTCTCTAAGCGCGGTCCAGACGCCCGCTGCATCGAGCGTATAGCGATAGGCTTCGGCGGTGACGGCGAAGCCATTGGGCACCAGGATGCCCTTGGCCGTCAGCTCCCGGTACATTTCGCCAAGCGAGGCGTTCTTGCCGCCCACCAGCGGCACGTCGGCGATGTCCACCTCGTTGAAAAAACGAATAAACTGCCCGGAGGCCGAATGCGCCGGCTTTGTCTCTTTGGAGTTGGTGGAGTCGGCCATTTTATTCATGACGAGCTCTTTTGGTAAGGGAGCGAGCGTGAGGTCCTGGGGCTATTGCGCCATAATTATTACAGCTGCGCGGTGATATTGAGCGCTTACACAGAATTTGTGTGAACAAGGCACGTTTTCAGTCGCATCGGCGCTCTTATTAGCTTAAGCATTGGTCCCTGGAGGCCGATCTGTCCTAGGAAAAACGCTTACCCTGCTGGTTATGGTTAAAACTTGACCTAATGGTCGAGATTTGGCCGGATTCTGGGCCATAATAGGAATCTGACTGGACGGCTGGCCCAACCCAGTTCGTGCGAAGGCGGGAGGCGCAAATGGATTCGCTGGATCTGGATCAGGTGATGGACGAAATCATCCCGAGAGGGGACAACAGGCCGCTGGCGCCGCCGGCGCCAAACTTTCCTGTCCGTCAGCGGCTGCGCGCCACTGACGACGCTACGGCGGCGCTGGACCTCGTGTCCCAGGCCGCCGCGGCGATCAAGGAGCTCGAAAAGCAGTCCGCTCAGGCGGTGGCGCGCGCGCATAGCGCCGCCAATGCGGTGAGAGAGAAGCTGGAGCGCGCCGAAGATCGCGGCGATCGCGCCGAAGCCGCGTTGCGCAAATCGGAGTCGGAAGCCGCCGAACTCTCCGCGGCCCTCATTCAGACGCGGAAAGATCTCGATGGGGTGCAGTCGCAGCTCGCGGCGAGGCAGGCCGAACTGGCGGCGATGGAGCAGCGGGCGGTCGCGGCGGAGAAGCGCGCCAGTGAGGCCGACGCCTCCGTTCAAAGGATCGTCGAGGCGATTCGGACGCAGCTTCCGGTCAAGGTCGCCGAACAAGCGAAGCCTGCGGCCTGAAATCCCAGAAGCCGTCCAAGGCCGCGCGCGGCGCAAGCTGATCCGGCCCGAGGCCTGACGCGCTTCGCGCAAGGGGCCGAGCAAATCGGCGCGACGAACGGTGGTTTTTGATGAAGCCGCAGGCGGGACTGCGGCTTTTCATTCGACCATGGCCCCGCGTCACGCGTGGCGCCATTCCTTTAAACATTTGACTTGCCTCATGTCTCCGGAATGCGCGCCTTTGGCGCGACGCTTCCCTCTCTCCATTCCTGCGATCCGCGGCTCCATCACAGGTCCCCGCCAGCGCTGCTTTGAGCCGAGTTGGGAACAAAGTGGACTTCCGCCGGATTTCCCCTTCGGCGCTCGGCTCGAGCTGAAGTGCAGCTGACGCTAGCCCCATTCAGGGCGCCGGCCCCAGATCGGCTGAGGGAATCGTCTCATGAAGCGCAGTCCAAGCATCTTCCTGGTGGCTTTCGCGGCGTTTAGCTTTGGCGCTGTTGCGCTCGGCGAAAATATACCCGCAACGAAGCAACAGGCGCGGGAAGCCAGCCAGAACCAGCGCGCGTGGATCAAGGTCTCTTCGGCGCAGAGTCTTTTAAATCAGGAGCTCCTCAGTAGAGACGGCCGGCGCGTCGGCCGCGTCGAAGCAGTGATGCTTAACTTCGCGAGCGGAGACGCTGTCTTCGCGATCGCGTCGCCGGAGGGCGATGGACGCGAGAGCGCGGAGCGCATGCTGATTCCGTTTGGCGCGCTTGCGCTCCGATTCTGGTCACAAGGACCCATTCAGATTGAACACGCCTACGATAGGATCGTTCACGACAGTCCGCGTGTAACTGTCGACCGACTGAAAGATTGGATGAATCGCGATCGTGTCGCTGAGAGCTACCGCCGATACGGCGTTCCGACACCTTATGGCTATGTTGTGCCTCCGGACCCGAACCGCGAACGCCTTCCGGATCGCTATCTCCTCGTTAGGCCTGACCGCGTTCCTGGTTCCCTTTCCAAGAAGCAGCAAGCCGATCGAACGCTCGCCGATGAACTGCGTGGAGCGAAGGTCCGCAAGCAGGACGGCGAAATTGTCGGCGAAGTCGAATATGTGATGCTCGATCTTGAGAACGGCAGGGTCGCATTTGTGCTCGTGTCCGAGGGAAACACTTGGATTCCCATCCCGCTTCAGGCGTTGGCATGGTCTTCAGACAAGGGCCTGACGGTGCAAGGCGCTACGTCGCCGGACGCGTTCCAGCCCGCGAGCAAGACCGGCCTGCCGACGCGGGTTCAGCGTTCCGAACTCGAAGCGCTCTATAAGCGATTCGATCTGCGTCCCTATCAAGAGCAAAGCCGACTGAACTGATCTTGCTCAGCAGGCGGACTTCATCGCAGCGTCTGGCAGGGGGCGATAAAGAAAGCAGCAAGGCTCGACCACGCCACGCCGGCGCTCGACAGCAAGATCAGCAGCAACGTCGCATACATTTGAAATTCCGCTGACAGGGCGGCGTCGCCGTCGCTCTCGACCACATAGCGACGCCAGCGGCGCGCCGCGCGCGCGAGGAAAACAAGAAGCGCGAGCGCGACGCCGCCCGCCACGATCACAGTCGCCCGTATGATTTGCGGCTCGCTGGACCAGCCGAGCACGCACATCAGCGTGTGCCCGCCATAGACAAAAAGGAAATGCAGGCCCCAGACGATGGGGCCGGCGAGCAGAAAGGCGATAATCGTCGTCAGAGACCAGCGAGGATGCTCAGCCTTGCTTGCACGCGACATCGTCTACTCCAGCATTCTCGGAAAGCCATAAATGAGCAGAAATCCGAGGAACCCTTGCGCGGCCGTGTAGTACGCCAGCAGCGCCGCGCTTTCGAATGATACGCGTCGCTGCGCATCGAGCTTCCCCGTGAAGAGACGCGCCAAGGCGAATCCCGTCATCACCGCGACAGTCGCCACGAGCTGACCTGTCAAGACAATCTCCAAATACACCATGGCGCCATAGGCGTTTTCCCCCGGCCGCAGGCCGGATCGCCATTGCGCATAGCCCTCTATCCCGACGCCGGCGATGAGGCACAAGGCGCCTGTGATCATCAGAAGCGCCGCCGAAAGGCTGATCGAACCGGGTTTGGGAAGCGCACGGTCGGCCATCCTGAACGCAAGAATGCTGAGAAGCATCAGCGACGCGCCGCTCGCCGCCCAGCGCAGGTCCGGAAGCGGCGACGCGCCAACGACGGGCCAGACTTGCGGGCTGACAGTCCAAAGATAGAGGTAGGAGAAGACGAAGGTGATGTAGAGCGATCCGGCGACGAGAATAAGCACGATCATCGCCCACCAGGCGTGCGACGAGGGTCCGGACATATAGGTGGGCAGACTGATCCCGCCGCCGATCTCCACCCGTCCGCGCGGCGGCGGGTCGAGCTGCCAGCACCAGACGAGCGTGGCGAAAACGGCCAAAGCGCCGCAGACGAGCGCGATCGCAACGGCCTTCACCGTCAGCAGCAGAAAGAACGCGGCCGTGAAGACCGCGGAGAACATATGCGCCCAGCCGGGTCCCGGCATTTCAAGGAGATATTCCGGTCGGGCCTCGATGGGCGAGGTGACGATCGTCTCGCGCCGCCCGGTTGCGGCGTTCGGCAGATAATATGCCCCCGCCGCGACGTCCTCGGCGAGATTAGGCTGATCCCATAGAGGGTAGCGACTCGTCACGATCGGAACGCTGCGCATCGAATAGAGATCGCTCGGCAGCCACTCCAGCGTTCCGGCGTCCCAGGGATTGGTCTGCGTTCTCTGCGTCTCCCAGTCGCGTCGGAAGCGCACGAAAAGATCGACGACGAACACGAGCACGCCCAGCGCGAGAATGAAGGCGCCGATGGTCGATATCATATTGAGCGTGTCCCAGCCCATGGCGCGGGGGTAGGTCCAAACCCGTCGCGGCATGCCGAGCAGGCCGGAGACGTGCATGGGGAAAAAGGCGACGTTGAAGCCCACGAACATCAGCCAGAATACGTAGCGTCCGAGGCGCTCCGAAAGCCGGTTCAGGCTGATCATCGGATCCCAGTAATAGAAGGTCGCAAAGAGCGGAAACACCATGCCGCCGACGAGCACGTAATGAAAATGCGCGACGACGAAATAGCTGTCATGCGCCTGGAGATCGAACGGGACGACCGCAACCATCACGCCCGTTAGGCCGCCGATGGCGAAGATGAAAAGAAATCCGAGGATGAACAGCGACGGCGTGGAGAGACTGAATCGATCGCGCGCCGAGGCGATGGTCGCGATCCATGAGAAGACTTGAATGCCGGAGGGAACCGCGACCGCCATGCTCGCGGCCGAAAAGAAACCGAGGCTCAGCGCCGGAATGCCGGTGCTGAACATGTGATGCACCCACAGGCCGAAGCTGAAGAAGCCTGTCGCGATCAGCGCGACGACGATCAGCCGGTAGCCGATCAGCGGCCGTTGCGCCATCGTCGGCACGATCATCGAGACGAGACCGGCCGCCGGCAGAAAGATGATGTAGACCTCGGGATGCCCGAAAAACCAGAAGAGGTGCTGCCACAGCAACGGATCGCCGCTCTGGGCCGCATTGAAGAAGGGCCAGCCGAAGGACCGCTCGATCTCGAGCATCATCGTCGCGAGGATCACGGCGGGGAAGGCGAAGACGATCATCGCCGCAAAGACCAGCATCGACCAGCCAAAGAGCGGCATCTTGTCGAGCGTCATCCCCGGCGGCCGCGTGCGCAGCATCCCGACGATGATTTCAATCGCGCCGGCGATCGCGGATATTTCGATGAAGCCGATGCCGAGCAGCCAGAAATCGGCGTTATCTCCAGGCGAAAATTTGGTCAGCGTCAGCGGCGGATACATGAACCAGCCGCCGCTCGGCGAAAGGCCGTAGAAAATCGTCGAGAAGAACACGAGGCCGCCAATCACATAGGCCCAGACGGCGAAGGCGCTGAGCCTTGGGAAGGGCAGGTCGCGCGCGGCCAGCATCTGCGGCAGCAAAATGACGCCGAGCGCCTCCATCACAGGCACGGCGAAGAGGAACATCATCGTCGTGCCGTGCACGGTGAAAATCTGATTGTAGAGATCCTGGCCGATGAAACGATTGTCGCCGTGCGAAAGCTGGACGCGCATGATCAGCGCCAGCACGCCCGCGAGCAGAAAGAACAGAAAGGCCGCGCCGATATAGATGACGCCGACGAGACTGTTGTTGATCTCGCTGATTTTTCGCCACCCTGGCGGATAAGCCCAGACACGCTCAAGTTCTTCAAGTTCGCCTGGCGGCCGCGGCGTTTCGTTTGGAAGGCGCTTCGGGTCGCTTTGGCGTTCAGGCATCGAGGCGGCGCCCTAGGCGCCGTCCGGAAGATCGGACCGCGCGCCCAAGCGATCATCCTCCAAAGCAAGTAGCCACCGGGATGCGATCCAAACGCCGGAGAGGACATAGCTTGCCGGGCAGGCCGCCAGCATCAGCAGACCGGCAAGGCGCTGATCCGCCAGCATCATCTCTGTGGTCGCTCCCCAACTCGCAGCGCTTGTGTCGAGAACCCGCGGCGCGAACACAAGAAGCACGCCGAGAAGGCAGGCAAGCTTGCCGGTGATCGCCAGAGCGGCGACGCCGCGCCAGCGCGCGACGCCTGTATCGCCGAGAATCGCCAGCCAAAAAAGCAACGCCGCCGCGAGCAATGAGGCGTGC
Source organism: Methylocystis sp. (assembly GCF_051062815.1). Classification (GTDB taxonomy): domain Bacteria; phylum Pseudomonadota; class Alphaproteobacteria; order Rhizobiales; family Beijerinckiaceae; genus Methylocystis. Next base: position 61,468 of record NZ_JBPFDU010000078.1, read on the forward strand.
ATCGAAAAATGCGCAGCCGGATGCGACTCCGTGTAAGCGGCAGCGCCCGGCGCATGCCACGCATAGAGCAGGGCAAGCTGCGCCGCGGTGATAATCGCCAAGGCGCGACCGCTCGCAAGGACCGGAGTCGACGCAAACCTTATTGACAGCACAGCCAAAAAAGGCGCGAGCGCGCTCATAAGTATAATGTGCGTCGCCATGTGCGACGCGCGAGGTCCGAGGCCTGGGCCCGCGTAAGCGACAAGCCCGACCGCGCAAGCGACGACGATCGCGACGGCGATCTTCGCTCGCGAATCTGAGACGGCCTGGGCGCCGGGAGCGCCGTTCGCCATCGCAAGAATTGCGATTTTAGTTCTGCTCATGCGGCGTCGCGATCGAATTTCCTGCGCATACCGATCCATATTGGCCAAAGCTCGCGCCAGTCCAGAGCGTTTGGCGGCATTGAAACGCGCTCTGCGTCGACTAGTGTAAGAGCGAGTAGAGCAAAGGCTTCGACGTGGACAAATTTCAGATAATTCCCCATCTCGCGGCGCTGGCGGGCGCCTATGCGCTCGCGTTGCCGATCGGCTGGGATCGAGAGCGACAGGAGCGCAGCGCAGGGCTCCGTACGTTTCCGCTCGTCGCTCTTGCCTCCTGCGGCTTTGTCCAGGCGGCTGAGCAGTACATGGCGAATTCGCCTGACAGCATGGCGAGAATCATCCAAGGCGTCATCACAGGAATAGGATTCATCGGCGGCGGCGCCATTCTCAAGCAAGGCGCGGCGGTTAAGGGGACGGCGACCGCGGCGAGTCTGTGGGCCACAGGCGCGACAGGAGCTGCAGTCGGTCTCGGCAGCTATGACGTTGCGGTTGCGGTCGCGCTGTTCACTTTTTTGACGCTCAGGGCGATCACGCCGATCGAGAACAGCGGGCTGGTCGACGAAAATTCCAGCGGTAAGCACGATCAGAGTTCATAGCCTTCTCAGCTGCGCCGCAGTTTTTTCCAACGCAGAAAGCGCAGACACGAGAGCCGCGCACAAACCGGCCTGCAGCCAACAAGGAACATCGCCCGCGTCTCGGGGTTCTATCGCCTGACGAAACCGGATGGGGTCATGGAGTTTCAGTTGGACGCAGCCTGGGAGCGGCTTCAGAACATTTGGCAGGGGTTCGTCGCATTTCTGCCGAACCTCGCCTTCGGACTCTTGGTCTATTTCGTCGTTTACCTGTTCGCCCTGGGCGTCGGACGCGGCGTCGCAAGGGTCGCGACCCGTTCGGGACAGCCTCGACACATCGTCAAGATTTTCTCCAGGCTGGGTCGCGGCGCCGTTAACCTGATCGGCGCGATCATCGCCCTGTCCGTCATTCTTCCTTCGCTCGACGCCGCTTCCGTGTTCGGCGCCCTCGGCATTGGCAGCGTGGCCATCGGTTTCGCGGCGAAGGACATATTCCAGAATCTGCTCGCCGGCATTCTCTTGCTGGTGACGCGGCCATTCCATATCGGCGACCAGATCGTCAGCGGCCCGCATGAGGGCACGGTTGAGGACATTCAGATCCGCGCAACCCTGCTGCGCACATATGACAGTCGCCGCGTCGTAATTCCGAATAGCGAGCTCTATACGAACCGCGTCGTGGTCAATACCGCTTATGAGGCGCGCCGCATTCATCTCATGATCTCGATCGGGGTCAGCGACGACGTCGCCAAGGCCAGCGCGGTGATTCTTGCCGAAATCGCCAAAATCGAACGGGTGCTGCCGGAGCCGAAGCCGGCCGTGCTCTTTCAAGGCCTTGGCGATTTCGGCGTCAATCTGGAGGTCCGCTACTGGATCCAGCCGACGATCATGCGCGAGGTCGTCGAATCGACCGACGAAGTCTATCGCGCCATTGCGCCCGCTTTGACGGCGGCCGGCATCGACATGCCATTCCCGACTTATCAGATCCTCTTCCATGATCAGACTGAGGAAACCGACGGCGAGCGCGGACGACAGCGCGAAGGCTGGCCGGCTCCCAAAGAGGCGCCGGCGCCGCGCAAGCAAAGACGCGAGCAGGTGGCGTTTCACAGTGGCTAGGCGCGTCCTTTGTCAGCCGCTTTGCTTTGCATGAGCCTCTCTGGAGAGCGGAATGGATCAGTCGCAGCAAACGCAACAGGCCACGCAGACGAGACTGCTAGCGATCATCGCCTTCTTGCTCGTCGCCTTTGCGTTGAGACAAACCTATCCGGTGACGATGCCGCTCGCGGCGGCCTTTGTCGTGATCGCCGCTGTCTGGCCGATCAAACCATGGCTTCAGCGCTACGTGCCGGAGACGCTCAGCAACATTGGCACGGTTCTGGTGTTGCTGGCCGTGCTCGCGGCTTTCGCGGGCGCCATTTCCTTTTCCGTCGCTCAGATCGGGCAAGCGTTCGGCGAAAACTCGGAAAAGCTGCAGCAGCTCTACGAAAGGGTCTCCGCTTGGGTGCAGAGTTGGGGCGGCTCCCTCGGCGGACTTGGCGGCTACAGTCGAATGATCGATTTGGCGCAGAAGGCGCTCACAAGCGTCTACAACATCATCGCCTATATCGGCGTCATCGGCGTGCTCGTCGCTTTCGGCCTGCCTGAAGTTACGCTGCTGCGTAAGAAAATCGGACAGCAACTGGGCGGAAACGAAAGACGCGAACTCGTCGACGCCGTTGATTCGACCGCCGTGAGGATTCGTCAGTATCTCTGGGTGACGACCCTCACAAGCGCAATCACCGCGGCGGCGACGCTCATCTGGTCGCTCGCCCTCGGCCTCGATCTGGCGCTGGTCTGGGCGCTGCTCAATTTCCTGCTGAATTACATTCCGGTGATCGGCAACATCATCGGAATCCTGCCCCCGACCCTATACGCAATCGTGCAATTTGACAGTTGGATGACCGCGGCGGTCGCGTTCATCGGTTTCTCAATCATTCAGATTGTGATCAGCAACTTCATTGCGCCGACGCTTCAGGGCCAGCGCCTATCGCTGACGCCGATGGCGGTCATTGTATCGCTCTCGGTCTGGACATGGATCTGGGGCATCGCCGGCGCATTGATCGCCGTTCCGCTGACCTCGGCGCTGATCATCCTCTGTAAGCATTTTCCCAGCGTCCGTTGGATCGCCATGCTGCTCTCCGACGATCAGCCGGAAAGCGCCGGTTCGCCTGAAGAAGTAGGGGGCGTCGCTCGCCGTTCCGCTCCTTGACGGATGGCCATATGCGCCACGCCGCGGGCGACAGTTCGTCGGCCGCGCGCAATCGACGCGTTTCCGTCAACTCGGAAGCGAGGCGGCTAACGATCTCTTGCCGTTACGCGACGAGGCAGGCGTTGCTCTGCAGGTGGCCAAGCACGCGGTCGACGTGCTCGGCGGCGCAGAGCGCGATGTCCGCCGGCTCGACCACTGTCTGACCGGCGCGCTGAAAGGTCACGCGGCCGGCATCCGCCGCGGCGATCGTCGCGGCGATCAGGCCGTCGCGGTCGTTACTGCCGTCGAGCAGCGGCGTCACCACTTGGGCGATGATATCGAGCCGAATCGGCTCGTGGCGCAGATTAGCCGAGTGCAAGACGCCGGCGGCCGCGTCGGCCCGCAGCATGGGGCAGGCGATAGGCTTTGCCGAAAGCGCGCGAGCGATCCGCATGGGTTCCGTTGAGCCGGTCAAGAGACCGACAAGCGTCATGCGCATCAGCGCGTCGGCGATTCTGGATCGCATCGCCTCGTCGACGGAGGCGCCGCGCAGCTCCATCGCCGCGACGAGCTCGTCGATTGAACTCGAATCCGGCAGGCGCGCGACAAGCGCTTCGATGGCCTTCCGCACGCCAGGATCCTGTGTGGAAAACCAGGCGCCGCCGCCGTCAGCGAAAAAGGCGTTGCCGTCCGCTTCGCGCGAAAAGCCGAAGTCCGTCCGCGCCAGAAAGTGCAGGCCCGCGAGCGCGTCGGGCGTCACTTTGCGGACGCATTTGCCTTCCCGCTCCTTATGGATGAGCAGGGTCTGGCGGAAGGTCCGGCCGGTGAAAATGTCCATATGCTGCTCAAGCGAGACCTGATTGTCGCCCGCCAGCGCGCGCAGCAAGGGCGCCGCCGCCGGATTCATATTTTCGGGCATCATCGTCGAAAGCCCCGCCTCGCCGAGATAGGCCAGTCCGCGGCCCCCCGCGTTCGCCATGAATTCGGAGAAACTGCACGGCTCGTTGCAGTCTTCGAGGAACTCATGACCAATGTACGAGTCGTCGGTCGTCCTCAGATGGGCGGCTTCGGCTCGGAAAATCCGGCCCCACGTCGTATCCTCCAGCGTATTCTGTTCAAGAAAGGACAGCATTTCTCTGGCGCGGGCCACGCGCTCGCGTAGCGAGCCATGCGGGCCGACGTGCAGCGACAGGGCGTCGCGCAGCGTCTGCCGCAGCCGCCATCCGGGCTGAACATTGTAGCTGATGAAGGCGACTCCGTTCGGCGCGAGATTCTCGCGCGCGATTCGGAGAATTGCATCGCGCACCTGCTCCGGCACCCAGCTGTAGACGCCGTGACAGATAATATAGTCGAAGCCGCCGTCCTTGGAGCGAAGGTCGGTCAGGCTCTGGCGGCGCAGATTGATGTTGGAGAGTCCAAGGGCGGCGACTCGCTGCTGGCCCTCCTCGATCTGCCGCTGCGACAGGTCGACGCCGAGAAAATAGGCGTCGGGGTGACGGGCCGCGAGCGGAATGAGATTGCCCCCGGCCGCGCATCCAAGCTCCAAAACGCGGGCGCGGGAGAGATCGGGGGCCGTCAGCTTGAAGACGCGGGCGACCGCGCCAAGCCGCGCCGGATGCGTCTGCGGAAAGGGATGCGAGACATAAGGAAGATCGTCATAGGAGGCGGCGTTGCGTGCGATCGCCGCTTGCACGGCCGTCCCGAAGTGAGTCGTCATAAGCAAGTTTCCGGAGCGTAAAGGAGTTTCATTCTCCCTTCTGGCCGGCGAATTTGCAACGTGGCGAGATTCGCCGAGCGCTCGTCCTCGAGAATCGCTCGCCAACGATGTTCGAACGCAAGAGTCGCCTGTTAACGATATTCGAGGACGCGACTCCGCCCTGATGAGACGCCGCACGTAAGATTACGGAGGCCGTTTCAAGGCGCGACCGTTCCCTGGTTCACTTCAATCATTTGCGATTAAAGGGCGCGCTTGTTGGGCTTTTTGGCCGGCCGCCACACTGTCTCCTTTTTATCACAGCCGCCGGAAATGTGGCCAAAGCGAGCGTCAAAGGCGCCGTTCATCGTTGACTGTGCATGTCCGTCTAAATTTTATTCATCACGACCACTTCTCACCGCGGCTCGGCAAATTCGCGGTTCGGTGCTCTTCGCAGTCCTAAGGAATGGGAACTGATCATGACCAAACTGTCTCAGAAACTCATCATGCCCAAAAATGGTTCCATCGCACTTCGTCGCGCTCTCATGGGCGGCTCCGCGGCCATCGCGATGGGCGCGGCTTTTGCGCCGACGTCGGCGAGCGCCGCGGTCTGCACCGGGTCGTTCGGCTCCGTCTCAGTGCTTACGTCCTTTGCCTGTGGATTTTTCGACACTGCGTCGGGAGCCGCGTCCTCGGCTTTCGGCATCGGCAATACTTCCTCTGGAATAGGCTCGGCCGCGTTCGGAAATCTGAACACATCGACAGGGCTGGGCTCTGCGGCGTTTGGCGTACTGAACACGTCTAACGGAGCGGGTTCTGCGGCATTCGGCATCGGCAATACCTCTAACGGAATTGGCTCGGCGGCGGTCGGCGTCGGCAACACCTCGAACGGAGACGGCTCGGCGGCGGTCGGCGTCGGCAACACCTCGGACGGACTGGGCTCGGCGGCGATTGGCGTCGGCAACAAATCGATTGGATTGGGTTCTGTCGCGCAAGGCGTCGGCAACACCGCGTCGGGAATCGGTTCGGTGGCGCAGGGCGTGCTGAACAAGGCTTCGGGCGACGCCTCGACCGCCGTCGGCGTTTTCAATACTGCGGCCGGTCTGGGCTCCACTGCGGTGGGCGTGGCGAATTTCGCGCTCGCGGATGGCTCCACCGCCATCGGCAATGTCAATGTGATTACCCCCGCGTCGACCAAGGCGACCTCGGTCGGCTCGTTCAACGCGATCGCCGGCGAAAACTCGACCGCCGTCGGCACGCTCAACGGCATCCTGGGCAAGAACTCCACTTCTGTCGGTTCGAAGAACCTTGTGGTTGGAGACAAGTCCACCATCGTCGGCAACACCAACGCGGTCTTCGGAGACGGCTCCAGCGCGTTCGGCTCCAAGAACCTTATCGTCGGCGACAAGTCCACCAGCGTCGGCAACACCAACGCGGTCTTCGGCGACAATTCTAGCGCATTCGGCACGGTCAACGGCGTGGTTGGCGACAATTCCGCGGCGATCGGCGCCTTCAACGGCGTCGCTGGCGACGGTTCGCACGCCATCGGCACGCTTAACGGCGTCGTCGGCGACGGGTCGCACGCCATCGGCACGATCAATGGCGTCGCTGGCGATGGCTCGAACGCCATCGGCACGATCAACGGCGTCGCTGGCGACGGCTCGAATGCGATCGGCACGATCAATGGCGTCGCTGGCGATGGCTCCAACGCTGTCGGCACGATCAACGGCGTCGCTGGCGATGGCTCCAACGCCTTCGGAACGATCAACGGCGTCGCTGGCGACGGCTCGAACGCGTTCGGCACGATCAATGGCGTCATTGGCGACAAATCCACGGCGGTCGGCAACACCAACCTCGTGGCCGCCGACACGGCCCAAGCCTTTGGCTCTGGCAACCTGGTCACCGGCGACAGCGGCACCGCCGTCGGCACGAATAATATCGCGTCTGGCGACAACTCGTTCGCTGCGGGTGTGGGTTCGAAGGCGATTGGAAAGAATGCTATCGCCATCGGCAACAACGCCGAGGCTGGCGCGAAGGGCGCCAACGCGATCGCGATCGGCACGAACGCGAAAGCCACCGACTCGGTCGCGATTGGTTTGAACTCCACCGCGTCGAACGGCGGCACGGCCGTGGGTGATTTCTCGACCGCGACGGGACCTCTCTCGAACGCCTATGGCTTCGGCTCCAAGTCGACCGGCCTCGGCTCCTCGGCGACCGGCGCGTTCTCGAACGCGAGCAAGGCTGGCGCCACGGCCTCCGGCGCGTTCTCGAACGCGAGCGGCATCGGCTCGACGGCGACGGGCGTGGGCTCGAACGCCAGCGCGTTTGGCTCCACGGCGAACGGCGCGTTCTCCAACGCCAGCGGCGTGGCTTCGACGGCCATGGGCGTCGGCGCCAACGCCTCGGGCTTCGGTTCGACGGCGCTCGGCGCAGGCTCCTCGGCCGCATTTGCGGGCTCGACCGCTCTCGGCGCCGGCGCGGTCACCAACGCTCCGGGACAGATCATGCTCGGGACGGCGGCCAACACCTACCAGGCGCCTGGCATCACGTCTGCCGCGAGCTTGGCTTCGCAGGTTGGCGTGACCAAGTTCACCACCACGGATGCCCAGGGTCATCTCGCGACTTCGGCCTTCGGTCCGCAGGACATCCAAGGTCTTCAGGCCGGCGTTCTGGGCCTGTCGCAAAGCGTGTATAGCCTGGGCAGAGGGGTGCAACGCGGTTACGAGGGCACGGCGGTCGCCGTCGCGCTCGGCGGCGCCAGCTACCTGCCGGACAACAAGTTCTTCTCGGTCACCGGCAACTTCGGCACCTTCCGTGGTCAGTACGGCCTTGCCGCTCAGGCGCAATTGCGCTTGAACGAATGGGCGGTGGTCAATGCCGGCATCGGCGCGGGCCTCAAATACGGCGGCGTCGCCGGCCGTGCGGGCGTGACCCTGGCTTGGTGATCCATGATCGTAAAGGTCAAGACAATACTGCTCGCGGCCCTTGTGGCCGCGAGTTTTTTTCCGACGATGGCTTCGGCGGAGTCGCCTAAGCCGGCGCCTAAGCAGTCTAAACCCGCGCAGGCGCCCAAGCCTGCTGAGATCGACAAGAACGGGGTTCTGATTCTCGTCCGCTCGACTCTGCTTGCGCTCGACCAGGCCAACAAAACCGGCAATTATACGGTGCTGCGCGACCTCGGAGCCCCGGGCTTCCAGACGAACACGGCCGCGCGGCTAGCGGAAATTTTCGCCTATCAGCGCAACCAGAATCTTGATCTCTCCGGCGTCGCCGTCTTGGAGCCGCAGCTCAGCATGCTGCCGCAAATAGAGTCGACGGGCATGATGCACATGGCGGGATTTTTCCCCTCCGTGCCGACGCAGATCCGCTTCGAACTGCTCTATGCGCCGGTCCAAGGCCAGTGGAAGCTGTTCGGCCTCTCGGTTTCGCTGGGATCTTCGGCGCCGGTGGCGCCGAGCGACGCGCCAGCGCCGAGCGCCGCGGAACAGCCAAAAGGCGGGACGGGACTTCGCACCTCAAAGCCAAAGACCTGACGGCGGCGGGAGGGGCGCCGGCAAAGCGCCGGGACGGTTCGCCGTCCCGGCTTTTCGCTGAGCTTAGTTTGGCCAGCAGCGGCGGCCGTAGGGGCCGAGATGGAAGCCGCGCGGGCAGGCGCGACCGACGCCGTATCCTCCCCATTGTCCGCCCCACCGACACCCGCCATAGGGACCGCGATGGCCGTAAGGCCCGCAACCGCCATAGACGTGCACGATCGGCGCGCCCAAAGTCTCACTCGGCGCGACCGGCATGGCGGCGTGGGCCGGCGCGGCCAGAGCCGCCGCGAAAACCAGCGCGAGACCCGTTCTCAACTTCATCTCCAATCTCCTTCAATCGGCCTGTGCGCGGCCCTTCTCGCCGCGCCCGCAGAATATCTGCGCGCAAACCGAATCTTGGCAATTGCAATTTGCGATCGAGGTTAGCCGACGCCCAGCTATGTTCATATAATGTTCTTGCGCCAAGTTCGCGCGCCAGCTAAGCTGCCAAAGATAATTGCCGAAAGAATTTCTCGGGAGCGCGCGATGGCGGTGAGGGTGACGACGGTCGCGTTCGAAGGCGTCGAGGCCCGTCCCGTCGACGTTCAGGTGCAGATTTCGAGCGGCGCGGTCGTCTTCAATGTCGTCGGTCTGGCCGATAAGGCCGTCGCCGAGTCGCGCGAGCGGGTGCGCGCGGCGCTGATCGCTTCTGGTCTGGCGCTGCCGGCGAAAAGAATCACCGTCAATCTCGCCCCTGCCGACATGCCCAAGGAGGGAAGCCACTATGACGTGCCGATCGCGCTTGGCGTCATGGCGGCCATTGGAGCCATTCCCTCCGACGCGCTCGAAGGCTTCGTCGTGCTTGGCGAACTTGCGCTCGACGGAACGCTGACGCCGACGGCGGGGGTCCTGCCGGCGGCGGTGGCCGCCAACGCTCGGGGATTGGGATTGATCTGTCCGAGCCAATGCGGGCCGGAAGCGGCCTGGGCGTCGAGCGATATGGAGGTGATCGCGCCGCGCTCGCTCATCCAGCTCGTCAATCACGTCAAGGGCGTGCAGGTTCTGGCCCGGCCTCAGCCGGCGGTGCGCAGGCCCGCCGCCGATCTGCCCGACCTTTCCGACATCAAGGGACAGGAGAGCGCCAAGCGCGCGCTCGAGATCGCCGCCGCCGGCGGCCACAACCTTCTGATGAGCGGCCCTCCGGGGGCGGGAAAATCGATGCTCGCCGCGCGGCTGCCGTCGATCCTGCCGCCGCTGACCCCGCGGGAATTGCTCGAAGTTTCAATGGTTCATTCGGTGGCGGGGCAGATTGCCGGCGGCGAACTGACCGACCGGCGGCCCTTTCGCGCGCCCCACCATTCCGCCTCGATGCCGGCGCTGGTCGGCGGCGGCTCCCATGCAAAGCCTGGCGAGATTTCGCTCGCCCACAACGGGGTTCTCTTTCTCGACGAATTGCCGGAGTTTCAACCGCAAGCGCTGGACAGCCTGCGTCAGCCGCTCGAGACGGGCGAGGTGGCGGTGTCGCGCGCCAATCATCGCGCCGTCTACCCGGCGCGCTTTCAGCTTGTCGCGGCGATGAATCCCTGCCGTTGCGGTCACGCGATGGATCCGGGCTACGCCTGCAAGCGCCAACCCAATGAACGCTGCGTCGCGCAATATCAAGCGCGGCTTTCGGGGCCGCTGCTCGACCGTTTTGATGTGCAGATCGAGGTGCCGGCGGTGACCGCCGCCGATCTCGTGTTGCCCCCGCCGAGCGAGGGTTCGCGGCAGGTCGCGGCGCGCGTCGCGCGGGCGAGAGAGATTCAGCGCGCACGCTACGATGCTCTCTCGCTGCCAAGGGTCGCCGCCAACGCCGCCGCGCCGGCGGCGGTCATCGAGCGCGTGGCGCGTCTTGACGCCGCCGGCACGGCGCTGATTCGGGACGCCTCCGAGCGCTTCGGCCTCACCGCCAGAGGGTTTCACAGGGTCTTGAAGCTCGCGCGCACCATCGCCGATCTCGACGGCGCTGAATCCGTCGGCAGACCGCATCTTGCTGAAGCGCTTTCCTATCGCGCGGGACTTGCGTCGGGGCGCCTTGCGGCCTGATATGGGCGCATGTCCTTAAACCATATTGTGATTTTGCTCGCGGCGCAGCTCGCCATTCTGCTGCTGGCAGCGTCCATTTTCATTGCTCTGCGCAGGCGCGGCCGCCGACAGGTCGAGGCCGAGTTCGAATCGCTGCGCGACGAAATCTGGGAGCTGCGCGCCGCCGCCGCGGCTCGCGACAGAGCGGAAGCCGCCAGTCTTGCCAAGTCGCGCTTTCTCGCGGCGGTCAGCCACGAATTCCGCACGCCGCTCAACGGCGTCATGGGGCTGGCGCAGCTTCTCGCGATGACCAGGCTCACAGCCGAACAGGCGAGCTATGTCGAAGCGATCGGCGATTCCAGCCGTTCGCTCTCTCAGCTGATCGACGACATTCTGGATTTCTCCAAGATCGAAGCCGGCAAGTTCGAGCTGCGTCACGAAGCCTTTGCGCTCGCGCCGTTCGTCGAAAGCGTGGTCGAATTGCTGGCGCCGCGTGCGATGGCCAAAGGGCTGGAGCTTGCCAGCGTCATCCTGCCCGACACGCCGCGTGAAATCGTGAGCGATCCGGCGCGTCTTCGGCAGGTGCTCGTCAACCTCATCGGCAACGCGGTGAAATTCACCGAGCGCGGCGGCGTGGGCGTGCGCGTCGCGCGAGACGGCGCGCGGCTGCGCTTCGAGGTGCGCGACTCCGGGCCGGGCGTTCCAGAGGCGGCGCGCGAGGCGATCTTCGAGGAATTCGAGCAGGCCGATCCTTCCGAGAACCACCCGCAGGCGGGCACAGGGCTCGGCCTCGCCATCTCTCGCCGTCTCGTCGCCAGGATGGGCGGCGCGCTGGCGCTCGTCAATTCATCCGACATGGGCGCCGTTTTCGCCTTTACGCTTCCCGCGCCGCCGTTCAACGAAGACAGGGCGCCGGCGCCTCTTTCTGGGCTTAAGACGCTGATCGTTGCACAAAGCATCTTCGAAGCGCCCTATCTCGCCGAGAGCTTGCGGTTCGCTGGAGCCGAAGCGGAGATCGTCGTGGCCGAGGATGCGCCGTCCGCGCTGCAGAGGCGGCGCGAGAAACCCTTCGACGCCGTCATCGTCGACTGCGCGCTGGGCCCGCACATGACCGCGCAGTTGGCGAAAGTCGCGCGCGACGCGCAGGCGGGACGACTGTTTCTGCTCTTCTCGCCAATCGAACGGCGCGCCTTCGGCGAAGACGCTCTGTGCGACTTCGACGGCTGGCTGGTGAAGCCGGTGCGGATCGCCTCGCTGATCGCCCGTCTGTCGCCAGAGCGCGCCAAGGCGCCGGCGCCTGAGGACGACGCGCCGCCGCAGGCGCTCGCCGGGGTGAACGCGCTCATCGCCGAAGACAATGAGATCAACGCGCTCATCCTCACGCGTCACCTCGCGAAGCTTGGCGCGACGGTGACTCGGGCGGAAAGCGGCGCGCTTGCGCTCGCGCGCGCCCGCGAAGCGATCGAGGGCGTGGGCGCGCCCTATGACGTGATCGTCATGGATCTTTTCATGCCGGATTTCGACGGACGCGAGGCGAGCCTCCGCATTCGTGAGGCGGAGGCGCGGGCAGGCGCGCCGCGCACGCCCATATTGGTGCTCACGGCCAGCGCGCGCGAAGAAGACGAGCGCGCCGCCCGCGCCGCCGGAGTCGATGCTTTTCTCACCAAGCCGGTGGAGTTCGCATCGCTCGCGGCGACGATCGAAGAGCTGAGGTTGGCGCCGCGTCGGACGTAGCGCTTCCTCTTGGAGCAGGTTCCGAAAAAGTTGACGGACTTTTTCGTTGAGAACCTGCTTCAACATTCCATTTTTGAGCGATTCCTTATCGATCACATGATTGCATGTGATCGGGAATCGCTCTAGCCGCCCTGCGGCGCGATGACGCCGAACCGTCCTGATTGATAATCGGCGAAGGCCTGCCGCAATTCGTCCTGCGTATTCATCACGAATGGACCTTGTTGCTCCACGGGCTCGTCAATCGGCTCGCCGCTCATGAGGATCAGCTTCACGTCATTGTTGGCTTCGAAGACGATGTCGCCGCCTTCCTCCTCGAATACGACAACGTCGGTTGCGCGCGCGATCTTCTCGCCATTGGCTTCGACCGTTCCTTCGAGAACCGCCGCAAGCGCCGTATGGCCTTCGGGAAGCGTGAAGCGGGCGCGCTTTCCCGCGTCAATCCGCACGTCCCAAAGATCAATCGGCGTCGCCGTTTGCGCAGGTCCGCGATGGCCATCGAATTCCCCGGCGATGACGCGGACGATTCCGGCGTCATCTGGCAGATCGACGCGCGGAATGTCCTTGTCGAGGAGGGTCTGGTAGCGCGGCGGGCTCATCTTCTCGCGGGCCGGCAGATTGACCCAAAGCTGCACGACCTCGAACCGTCCGCCCGACTTGCCGAAGCTTTCGGAATGATACTCCTCGTGGACGACGCCCGAGGCCGCGCGCATCCACTGCACGTCGCCGGGACCGATAAGTCCGCCGGCGCCGGTCGAGTCGCGATGTGCGAGTTCGCCGTCCAGGACGATCGTCACCGTCTCGAAGCCGCGATGCGGATGGGCGCCGACGCCGCGCCGTTTGGCGGTTGGTGGAAAGTCGAACGGTCCCGCATAGTCGAACAGCAAGAAGGGGCTCACCCGCGCGCCATGTTCGTGATGCGAAAACAGCGAACGCACCGGAAAGCCGTCGCCGACCCAGTGTATGGAGTCCGGGGCGGGGTGAACGCCGACAATTTTTCTCATGAGGAAGCTCCTTGCGGCCTATGTGGGCGGCGTCGGGCGAAATGCAAATCGGCGGTTCTTGACGGATCGGACCGCAAAATCCACAAGTCGCCGGACGCGGCGACGACGTCGCATGGCAAGGACGGTTAGATGGACTGGATCATCCTTTTTATCGGCAGCCTCTGCGAGGTCGGCTGGCTCATCGGGATGAAATATGCCCAAGGATTCACGCGGCTTTGGCCTTCGCTCATCATGGTTTTTTTTATGGCGGCGAGCGTCGGATGCCTGGGCCTAGCCGTGAAAACGATTCCCGCCGGCACGGCTTACGCCGCATGGACCGGAACAAGCATCGCCGCGGCGACGCTTGTGGGCGTTTACCTCTTTAACGAACCGACGACCTTTCTGCGTTTAGGCTCGATCGGCCTTATTATTCTGGGCATCATCGGCCTGCGGCTCGGTGGCGTGGATATGAAGTAAGAGCGCGCCCCGACGCCCGTGCGACGAGCGTCGGGAAAGCGTCGCGCGTGAATCAGAAATAGCTTTCGAGCGTTCCGCGCCGCCGCACGTCGAGCGTCGCGCAGTGGAACGCGCCGCCGAACGCCGCATAGTGCAGGAACGAGCAGGGGATCGGCTCGTAGCCCCACTTCTCCATCTGCCGCATCATGTTGGTGTGATGCGGATCGACGATGACGCGCTTCTCGTCGATCATCAGAATGTTCATGCTGAGCCATTTGCCGCACATCGAGGTGATCGCGAGAATGCGGTCGTTGATCGGATCGGGCTCCGGCGCGACGAGAATGTCCCATTTCTTCAAAATGTCGGGCAGTTCGTCGGGATTGATGTATTCGGGATTGATGAGCACGCGACCCGGCCCCAGCGGCAGGATCGTCGTGTCGATATGCATCGGATTGGGGCAGCGGCTCTTGATCTCATGGATGCGATAGCCCTCGCCCAGATGGCGGCGCAGCCAGTCGATGCCCATGGCGTTCGTCACATTGGAGCGCGTGACGAAAATATCGCGGCCGCAGCGGAAGAAATCGGCGGCGTCGAACACCGGCTCGAATTCGGTGAGAATGTAGCGGAGCGGCTCGCCCTTCTCGGGCAGGGTAAAATCGGGGTCGAAGAGTTCGTCGGTGAGTTGCGGCTTGGGCGCCGAGGTCCAGCGCGCGCCGCGCTTAAAATAGTCCTTCAGGATCGGCCGATAGGAGTGCGTTTCGAAATAGCGGCAGGGCCAGGCCATCGGCGTTTCGAGAATCTCGTCGCCGAAGACGAGCATGGAATCGCGCGGGCAGGAATTGCAGAAGCCGCGCGACGACCAGTGCGGCGTCGAAAATTTCGCCTTATGATTGACCGCTTCGGGCCGCGTCACCGTGACGCCGAGCGACTCGAGCAAAGCGATGAAACCGTCGAGCTCCTGCTGCGCCGGCTCGATCATGAATTTCGGAAAGCGAAATCCGGCGGCGAGCGACTGGGCGCGCGCGGCCATGCCGGGGATGTTGCAGGTGACGACCGGATGGTCGGAAGGAATCGTCGAGCCCTCGAGGCGGCCGACGATGATCTCCTCCAGTGGATCCCACTCATTGTGGGAATTGACTGGACAGTCCGCGGCAATCGCGGCCCCCATAGATGCATGCATATTCATAATGCGCCCCGGATCGTTTCCAGCGAGTGACATCTAGCGCTTTCCGATTGTTCTTCAATCTTGCGAAAAAACGGCGTTATTTCTTGGTTTAACGTCGCGCTGCCTGGTCTTCCTCGCTTTGTTGCCGACTCAAGCCTTCTTGGCGGTCGGACTATGTCGCCAAGAGGCGGGGCCGTCTACTCCTGGCGCTCCCAAGGCTTGCGCGGACTGGCTTGCGCGGACTTGCGTTTCCCCCGGCGTTGGGCAATAAACCGCGCTCTACAGAACCGCCCGGCCAGTGATGGGCTGCCGTGGCGGTTCTTTCGCTCGCGCGAACACGCGTCGTTTGGACCAATTTCCTGCGGCGCAAACAACAGGGCTCAGAGCCCGGGAGAGCAAAATGCCCAAACTGAAGACGAAATCCGGCGCGAAAAAGCGCTTCAAGATCACCGGCACCGGGAAAGTGGTCTACGCCCAGCGGGGCAAGCGCCACGGGATGATCAAGCGGACGAACAAGCAGATCAGAAATCTGCGCGGCACGGCCGTCTTGTTCAAGACTGACGGCGACAACGTCAAGAAATACTTCCTGCCGAACAGCTGATCCGCAGAACCGCACTTTTTCGCAAAGGAGTTCGTCATGGCTCGCGTCAAGCGTGGCGTCACATCGCACGCCAAACATAAGAAGACCCTCAAGGCGGCCAAAGGCTTCTACGGCCGCCGCAAGAATACGATTCGCGCCGCCAAGGCCGCAGTCGACCGCTCGATGCAATATGCGACGCGCGACCGCAAGGCGAAGAAGCGTGTGTTCCGCGCGCTGTGGATCCAACGGCTCAACGCCGCCGTGCGCGCGCACGGGCTGACCTATTCGAGGTTCATCGACGGGCTCGCCAAAGGCGGGATCGAAGTCGACCGCAAGGTTTTGTCGGATCTCGCCATCCACCAGCCCGAAGCCTTCGCGGCGATCGTGGCGCAGGCTAAATCGGCGTTGCCGCAGGCCGCCTAAGACTTATATCGCGAACACATTCGAGCCTCCCGCAGCCTGCGGGGGGCTTTTTGTTTTTAAACTCGATCATCGGCTGACGCTGCGGATTTCATGCGTCGTCCCGAGCTGTCGCGCCGGCATGCGATACGCTCGACGACATTATGCTTTTCGCAAGGCCGTAATTTTCAGATCAATCTCCAGCGCTGAAGACATGCTCACGCGGGCTCTTGGCCGCGCAAGCGGTCTCCCCTTTGGCTTGGCCTGGCCTATAATCCGGTGGGGAAGCTAGGACGAAGCATGACCGACACATATGATCTCATCGTCATCGGCGGCGGGCCCGGCGGCTATGTCGCCGCAATCCGCGCGGCGCAATTGGGGCTGAAGACCGCGGTCGTCGAGCGCGAACATCTTGGCGGCATTTGCCTGAACTGGGGCTGCATCCCGACGAAAGCGCTGCTGCGCTCGGCCGAGGTCTATCGTCTCGCCAAGGAGGGCGAGCGGTTCGGCGTTTCGGCAGGCGCCCTAAGCGCCGACGTCGCGCGCATCGTCGCGCATTCGCGCGAGGCGGCGACGCGGCTCAATGGCGGCGTGGCGTTTCTGCTCAAGAAGAACAAGATCGACGTCATATGGGGCGAGGCGACGCTCGCCGCAAAGGGCGAGGTGCGCGTCGCCGCGCCGACCAAACCGCCCATGCTGCCGCAATTGCCCTCGCCGAAAACGAGGCTCGACCACGGCGTCTATCAGGCGAAACACATCATTATCGCGACCGGCGCCCGCCCGCGCGTTCTGCCGGGCCTCGAGCCCGATGGGCGACTCGTCTGGACCTATTTCGAGGCGATGAAGCCGGAGCGCTTTCCAAAATCGCTATTGATAGTTGGCGCCGGCGCCATCGGCGTCGAATTCGCCTCCTTCTATCGGACGTTCGGCGTCGAGGTCATTCTCGTCGAAGCGCTGCCGCATATTCTTCCGAGCGAAGACGAAGAGATCGCCGCTCTGGCGCATCGATCGTTCAAAAAGCAGGGGATCGACATTCGCGTCGCGACGACGGTGACGGGCGTGGAAAAGAAAGCCGACAGTCTCGTCGTGACGCTGAAACCCGCGGACGGCGAGACGCAGACGCTGGAAGTCGAGCGCGCGCTGTCGGCGATCGGCGTCGTCGCCAATGTCGAAAATCTCGGGTTAGAGGCGCTCGGCGTAGCGCTCGAGCGGGGCGTCATCAAGATCGATGGCTTAGGGCGCACCAATGTCGAAGGCGTTTACGCGATCGGCGACGTCGCCGGCGGTCCGATGCTCGCGCATAAGGCGGAGCATGAAGGCGTATCCTGCGTCGAGGCGATCGCTGGAAGGGATGCGCACGCGCTCGATAAATCTCGCGTGCCGGGCTGCACCTATTGTCATCCGCAGGTCGCGTCCGTCGGCCTGACCGAGGCGAAGGCGAAGGAGCAGGGGATCGACGTCAAGATCGGCTGCTTTCCCTATCTCGCCAATGGCAAGGCGATCGCGCTCGGCGAACTCGAAGGCGTGGTGAAGACGATCTTCGACGCCAAGAGCGGGCGGCTGCTCGGCGCGCATATTTTTGGAGTCGAAGCCACGGAAATGATCCAGGGCTTCGTCATCGCCATGAATCTCGAGACGACCGAAGAAGAGCTGATCCGCACGATCTTTCCGCATCCGACGCTGTCGGAAACCATGCATGAGAGCGTGCTCGCGGCCTTCGGCCGCGCGATTCACGTTTGAGGCGAACCCAAGTGTGTCGGTCGTCATTGCGAGGAGCGCAGCGACGAAGCAATCCAGAATCGCGCGGCGACTGCTGGATTGCTTCGCTTCGCTCGCAATGACGAACTCACGCAGCCATGCCGTTCCCGACGCGCGTTTGGCGCGCGATCGGGAATCCAGATTCATAACAAATGTCGTAGATGTTGCTCTGGATCCCCGATCGCGCTTGCGCGCGTCGGGGAGGACCCGTTAGGACGGAAATGCCTGTCCACGACGTCCCAGCCCGTCAGTTCTGCAGCACATAGGTTCCCGGCGCGTCGCAGAGCGCTTCGGCCATCAGAGGCGGCGCGACCGGCGGGCCGGAACGGGCGGCGAGCCAGGCGCTCCATTCCGGCCACCAGGATCCTTCCCTGACAGCCGCGATCTTCACCCATTCTGCGGGGTCGGCGTAATGCTCGCCGTCCACACGGCTCGTGAAGCGGTACTCGCCGCGCTTCTTCTCGGGCGCCGAGACGATGCCGGCGTTATGTCCGCCGCTGGTCAACAGGAAGGTGATTTGCGCGTCGGCGAGCAGGTGGATCTTATAAACCGAGCGCCAGGGCGCGACATGATCGCGCTCCGTGCCGACGGCGAAAATCGGGGCGCGAATATCGTTGAGCGCGACGGCGCCGCCGTTGACGCGCAGCCGGCCCTCGGCGAGATCATTGTTGAGAAAAAGCCGCCGCAGATATTCCGAATGCATCTTGTAGGGCATGCGCGTCGCGTCGGCGTTCCAGGCCATCATGTCGGTCATCGGCTCGCGCTCGCCCATGAGATAGGATTTGAGCGCATAGGACCAGACAAGATCATTGGAGCGCAGGAGTTGGAACGCGCCGGCCATCTCTTTGGAATCGAGAAAGCCGTGCTCCCACATCAGATCTTCGAGAAAGTTGAGTTGGCTTTCATTGACGAAGAGCGTCAGTTCTCCGGCTTCGGTGAAATCGGTTTGCGCCGCGAGCAAGGTCACGCTCTTGAGGCGTTCGTCATTGTCGCGCGCCATTGCGGCGGCGGCGATCGCGAGCAGC
Source organism: Methylocystis sp. (assembly GCF_051062815.1). Classification (GTDB taxonomy): domain Bacteria; phylum Pseudomonadota; class Alphaproteobacteria; order Rhizobiales; family Beijerinckiaceae; genus Methylocystis. Next base: position 79,989 of record NZ_JBPFDU010000078.1, read on the forward strand.
GTTCCGCCCAGGCAATAGCCGGCCGCATGGATCTTTCGGTCCGGCATGAGTCGCGAGATCACGTCGAGCGCGGCCATCACGCCGAGCCTGCGATAGGCGTCCATGTCGAGATCACGATCTTCGGCGTTCGGGTTACGCCAGGAGATCATGAAGACAGTGAAGCCTTGCTCGGTCAAAAACCGCACCAGCGAATTATGCGGCGATAGATCGAGAATGTAATATTTCATGATCCAGGCGGGCGTGATGAGCACGGGCTCCGGCCGCACCGTTTCTGTCGACGGCGCATATTGGATGAGCTCGATCAGCCGGTTGCGGTAGATCACCTTGCCCGGCGTGATCGCGACGTTCTGACCCGGAACGAAGGCGTCGGCGCCGACAGGCCGCTTGCCGCCGGCGCGCCGCTCCATGTCTTCGAGAAAATTCTGCAGGCCATAGACGAGATTGACGCCGCCGGTCTCCAGCGTGCGTTGCAGCGCCTCGGGATTGGTCAGCAGAAAATTCGACGGCGAGAACATGTCGAGCAATTGCCGCGAGGCGAATTCGACGACGTTTTCATGCTGCTTGGTGACGCCGCCGATTCCCGTCGTGGCGTTGTGCCACCACTGCTGATTGAGCAGAAAACCCTGGTAGAGCAGCGCATAGGGCCAAGTCCGCCACGCTTCGCCGGCAAATCTTTTATCCTGCGGCAGCGGCTCGATGCAGGGCGCGGCGTTCGGCTGCAGCGCGCAGCGCCAAGCGTAATTGGCGAACCGCCAGCTTTTGCGCATCGCCTTTTCGGCAAGCTGCATCTGCTTTCCTGGCGCTGACGCAAGATGCGCCGCCCAGTCCCAATAGGCGCCGGCCATGGCGGCGGGCGAGAGGCCGCCGGTCAGATGGGCGACGCTTGCGTGAAGCGAGCGGTCGATGACATTGCTCAGCGCCGCGTAGCCGTAAGGGTCTCTGTCGGCGGCGCGCTCCGCCGCCAGAAAGGCGCTTGGCCACGCTTCGACGAAGGCTTTCGACGCGAGGCGCGGAAAGTCATGGGCAGGGGAGGGGTGGCGATGGCTAGAAGATGTCTGCTCTGCGCGCGCAGGGTTCGGCTGCGCGGCATTGGGGTGCTTTGTCATCAACGTCCTTTAAGCGCGAGGCGCTCGACTGGATTCTGATTCTATTTCGGGGAATGCTGCGCCGCAACATTGCGTTTCCCGGACTTGGCCGGGAGGCGAGCGCTACCATGTCCTTGTGAAGGAATGTCGACCGCTTAGGAGAGCCCTAATGAGAGCCATCGCCGCCGTCTTCTTGACTCTCGTCTCGAGCGTCGCGCTCGCCGCTCTCAAGCCTGGCGACGCCGCGCCCGACTTCAGTTTGGAGGCGGCGCAGGGCGGCAAGGAGTTTTCCTTCTCGCTGCGGCAGGCGCTCGAGAAGGGCCCGGTCGTGCTGTATTTCTATCCGAAGTCGTTCACGAGCGTCTGCACGCTCGAGGCGCATGAATTCGCCGAAGCCATGGAGCAGTTCGCCGCCATGGGCGCGAGCGTCATCGGCGTGTCGAGCGACAAGATCGCCACGCAGCGCGAATTCTCGACGAAAGAGTGCCGGGACAAATTTCCGGTCGGCGCCGATCCGGGCTTCAAGGTGATCAACGCCTATGACGCCGCCTTCAAGGTTCCGGTCGCGGGAGCGATGTTCGCGAACCGCATCTCCTATGTCATCGCGCCGGACGGGAAGATTCTCACGGCGGTAGAGGATGCCGGCGCAACGAAGCATATTGAGAATGCGCTCGCCGTCGTGCGGCAGTGGCGCGACGCGCAGCGGAAGTAAGCTGCGAGCAAGGGGGCGATCGTCCGTATTGCATAGGCCAGCCAACCGACGCGCAAAAGCGCCATCGCGCATCCTGCGGCGGCCCGTCGTTCACCCCCTCTTCGGGCGAATGCGGATGATCACGTCGCAGCCGACGATTTCCATCCCTTCCGGCGGCGCCGGCAACCGCGTGAATTCGACAGAGCCATCGGCGGCGTCGAACATGCGGCCCGTCGCTTCATCCATGAAATGGTGGTGCGGCGAGGTGCGGGTGTGGAAGTAGGTGCGGGGTCCCTGTACGGCGATCTCGCGCAACAGCCCTGCTCCAGCGAACTGGTTGAGCGTGTTGTAGACCGTGGAGAGAGACATCGTCAGACCGGCTTCGCGCGCTTCAGCGTGCAAAGCCTCGGCGCTCACATGTCGATCGCCATTGCCGAACAGCAGCCGGCTCAGAGCGAGCCGCTGAACGGTGGGGCGCAGACCTGCGCCGCGCAGCCGCGCTTTGATATCCGAGATCTTCGTTGCGCTCTCGGGGGATTGATCGCGCAGCTTGATCGAACGGTCGAAACTCGTAGTCGAAGGTTGATGAGTCATTCTTCGCGACAGGCGAGCATCACTCGCTCCCTATTCATACATTAAGCTTTTTTCAGTAGAGGGCAGCGCCTGCCCCCTGTCAAACGAAATGGCGGAAGGTGTAATATTTCCAAAGAAGCAGCAAAGGACTGGCTAATGATGCGGCGCCTTGAGCCAATACTCTGTGCAGGGATTGATCGACGTCAGATGCTCAGCGCGTCGGTTCGTGCGGTCGCCGCTCTCTGGCTTGCCGGAGGCCGCGCCAAGGCCGACACGTTCGAGGCGTTTTTGCAGGGCCTGTGGCCGTCAGCGCAGGCCGCCGGCGTCTCGCGCGAAACCTTCGACTCGGCGATCGCCGGACTTGCGCCGGACCCATCGGTCTCGGCGAAGCCGCGCGCGCAGTCCGAGTTCACCATCTCGATTCCCGCCTATCTCGCGGGCGCCGTGACGAATGGTCGCGTGGCGCGCGGCCGTGCGGTCGCCGCCGAACTCGCGGGGCCGCTCGGTCGGGCCCAGTCCCGTCATGGCGTCCCAAGCGAGATCGTCGTCGCCATTCTGGGCGTCGAGAGCAATTTCGGAACGGCGGCCGGCGGCTCTGACGCGCTGCGCGTCCTGGCGTCGCTGGCGTGGAAGGGGCATCGCGCCGAAACCTTCATCGAGGAATTTGTCGCCGCGCTCGTGATGCTGGAGAGGGGCTATGCGACGCGGGCGCAATTGCGCGGCTCCTGGGCCGGCGCCATGGGCCAACCGCAATTCATGCCTTCCGCCTATCTCAAATATGCCGAAAGCGACGCGGGCGGCGGCGCGCCGGACATCTGGCGCTCGCGCGGCGACGCCGTGGCCTCCATCGCCAATTTCCTGGCGAAATCCGGATGGGTCGCCGGATTGCCCGCCGTCGTCGAAGTGCGACTGCCCGAGGGGTTCGACTATGGCGCCTTCGATCTCGACTTCGCCCGCTGGCGGCAGCTCGGCGTAACCCGCGCCGACGGCGGCGCGCTCCCCGGCGGCGGCGCTGCAAGTCTTTATCTGCCGGCCGGCGCGAGCGGCCCGGCCTTTCTGATCACCGACAATTTCGAAGTCATCCGCCAATACAATACGTCCGACGCCTATGCGATGTCGGTCGCGCTGCTCGCCGAGCGCATCGCCGGGCGCAATATCCCGATCGCGCCCTGGCCGAAGGTCGCGCCGCTGTCGACCGCCGACGTCAAGGCGATGCAGCAGCTGTTGACGGAGCGTGGATTCTATCGTGGCACGTTCGACGGCAAGCTCGGCCGCGCGAGCCGCAACGCCATCCATGCCTTTCAATTGAGCCAGGGCATACAGCCCGCCGACGGCTTTGCGACGAAAGACGTTCTGGCGCGGCTGCGCGGCCGCTAGAGCGCGCTGCGAAAAAGTGGAATCCGGTTTTTCGCGTAGAGCGCGCTCTAAGCTATTGGAATCGATCACGCTGCATTTTGGCGATTCCGCCAAAATGCAGCGTGATCTAGAGTCGCTGCGGTTCAGACGTCGAGATCGCGGTAGACGGAGACTTCCCTTTCGCGCGCGATCCGCGCCGCATCGCCGGCGCGAAAGCCGCGCCAGACGTCGAAGGCCATGACCAGCGTCGTGAACAGTCCGGAAATTTTCCCGACGATGAAGCTGAAGGGAAAAATGAGACGGTCCGGCGGAAGAATGAATTGCGCCCCGAGAAAGATGAGCGCCGCGTTGATGAAATAGGCCGGCCGGAACAGCGATTTTTCTTCCCAGGCGCTTTGCGCATAGCTGCGTGAATTCTTCTTCACCGTGCGGTTATAGGCGGGATTGGGAAACATGCCCCAGAAGCGCCGTTTGGGCGGAAGCGCATTCGGCCCCGCGAGCAGCGCGCGATAGCTTTGACGCACCGAGGAATGCGCCAGCAGCGCGAGAACGATGTTGGCGATCACGAACGCGAATTTGAGCTGGAGGAACGAGAACGACAGTTGCGCGGCGAGGTCGACGAAAAATAGATGGGTGAACGCGTTCAGAACGAAGGCGGAGCGATGAAAGCTCGCGCGGTTGATGTCTTGAATCTTCTCGTCGATGAAAGTGGCGCCCGCCTTGGTCTCGGCGAGTTCCTTCAGAGTCAGCCGATCATAGTCGTCGGTCTTGAACCGCTTCGCGATCTCGCCAATCGTTTCGAGCGGCGGCCCGCGCTTGATCTTGAAGGTCGCTTTGTTGAGGAAAGTTGAGACACGCGCGAAAATATCTCGCGCCATGGCGTAACGCGACGTGACTGAACTGAGAAAATCGGGCTCTCCCGCCATTGCGCGCACCTAAGCTGATTCTTTCGCCCCCATATTGTTATAGAGGCAACTGGCGCCGGCGCCGACCCTGACCGCAGGTTGATCCCGTCCGGCCTCTTGCCATATCTAGGCTTGCCCCGCTCCTCGCGTCTTCGCTTGTCGGAGCCGCCCATTTTGGTCCCCGCCATGTTCAGCGCCCGTTCTTTTGCCCATTCGATCGCCGAAGCTCCCGCCGCGAAGACCGCGGAACGCCTGCCGGAATGGAATCTCGCCGATCTTTATCCGGGGGTCGATTCTCCCCAGGTCGCGTCCGATCTCGCCAAGGCCGCGCAGGAGGTTGCGCAATTCGGCAAGGATTATCGCGGCCAGCTCGAGTCGCTGGCGAAAGCCCCGGACGCCAGCGTCAAGCTTGGCGAGGCGCTGGCGCGCTACGAGGCGCTGCAGGACTTGCTCGGGCGACTAATGTCTTTCGCCGGCCTGCTCTATAGCGGCGACACCACCGATCCGGCGCGCGCGAAATTCTATGGCGACGTGCAGGAGAAGGTCACCAACGCTTCGGCGCAGCTGCTGTTTTTTCAGCTTGAGCTCAATCGGTTGGACGACGCCACGCTGATGGCCGCGGCCAGCAAGGAGCCGCTTTCGCGCTGGAAGCCGTGGCTCGAAGACATCCGCAAGGAGAAGCCCTACGAACTCGAGGACAAGCTGGAAGAGCTGTTCCACGAGAAATATATCTCCGGCGCGGCCGCCTGGAATCGTCTTTTCGACGAGACCATCGCCGGATTGCGCTTCAAGGTCGCTGGCGAGGAGCTCGCGATCGAGCCCGTGCTCAATCTGATGCAGGATCCGCGCGAAGAGACGCGCCGGGAAGCGGCGCAGGCGATCGGCGTGACGCTCAAGAACAATCTGCGCACCTTTTCGCTCATCACCAATACGTTGGCGAAGGATAAGGAAATCTCCGATCGCTGGCGCGGCTTCCAGGACGTCGCCGATTCGCGCCATCTCTCCAATCGCGTCGAACGCGAGGTCGTCGAGGCGCTCGCGCAAGCGGTGGAGGCCGCGCATCCGCGCCTGTCGCATCGCTATTACAAGCTCAAGGCGAAATGGTTCGGCAAGGACGCGCTCGACTATTGGGATCGCAGCGCGCCGCTGCCGTCGACGCCGGCCAAGCGCTATTCCTGGCCCGAAGCGCGCGAAATCGTGCTCAACGCTTACGACGGATTTGCGCCGCGCATGGCGGAGATCGCCGGGCGCTTCTTTGAGAAGAACTGGATCGACGCGCCGGTGCGGCCGGGTAAGGCGCCGGGGGCCTTTTCACATCCGACCGTGCCTTCCGCGCATCCCTATGTGCTGCTGAATTTCCAAGGAAAGACGCGCGACGTGATGACGCTCGCGCATGAACTCGGCCATGGCGTGCATCAGGTGCTTGCGGCCCGGCAGGGCGCCTTGATGGCGCCGACCCCGCTGACGCTCGCGGAGACGGCGTCCGTCTTCGGCGAAATGCTCACCTTCCGCGCGCTCATCGCGCAAGCGTCGGATAAGGCGCAAAAGCGGGCGCTGCTCGCCTCCAAGGTGGAGGACATGCTCAACACCGTGGTGCGGCAGATGGCGTTCTACGCCTTCGAGCGAAAGGTGCATAACGCGCGACGGGAAGGCGAACTGACCGCAGACCAGATCTGCGACTTATGGATGAGCGTGCAGGCCGAAAGCTTTGGCCCTTCGATCCGCCTGGGCCCCGGCTATGAAACTTTCTGGGCCTATATCCCGCATTTCATCCATTCGCCCTTCTACGTCTACGCCTATGCGTTCGGCGATTGCCTGGTGAATTCGCTCTACGGCGTTTATCAAAAAGCGCATGAAGGATTTGCCGAGCGCTATTTCGCTTTGCTCGAAGCGGGCGGCGCCAAGCCTTATGGCGAGCTTCTCAAGCCCTTCGGATTGGACGCGCGGGATCCGGCGTTCTGGAACATCGGCCTTGAAATGATCGAAGGCCTGATCGCGGAACTCGAGGCGATGGAGGACGCCTAATTGGCGCGATGACGACACGCGCGCGCCAAACGAAAAACGCCGGCGTTGAGCCGGCGTTTGTTGTTGGAAGACGCTGTTGTCAGGCGCTTAGTTCTGGCCGCCTCTGATCACGATTTTTTCGCCGTCGCAGACGGCTTCGCCCATGTACACGTTATGGGCGCCCTCGACGGGCTTGCCGGTCCATACGCAATTCTTCTTGGAATCGGTGCGGTCCACGAGTTTGAGCGTGTAAACGCCGCCGGTGAGTTCGCCTTCAAGCTTGTAGGTCAGCACGGAGCCGTTATCGAGCTGCATTTCGCTCTTGCCCGAAACCTTGTCGCCTTCCGTCGCGACGGTCCAGGTGCCCTGCGCGCGCTTGATGCCCGCCTTATTCGCTTCGGTCACATTCCACTGCGCGGCATAGGCCGATGCGCTAAAGGCGGCGGCGGCAAGGGCCGTCGTCAAAGCAAGCTTGATCATTTGTTGTGCTCCCATAAAGTGTTGTGATGAGCAGCATATCGGCCGCAGTCCAACTGGGGCTCGTGAAATGCGGCTATCAAGCCTTTTTGCGTCCATGCGCTTTGGCGCGCGAACGACGGCGGAACATCGCGTGATATCACGCGAGATGTCAATTTATTTTCGCCTTAGCTAACGTTAAGCGCTCGATGTAAGGGACGTCAAATGTTCGAAGAAAAAGCCTGGCGTCGCGTGGACGACTACATCGGCGCGGCGCTGATTTCCAAAGAAGAAGCGCAGGAGGAAACGCTTGCGGCAAATGCGCGCGCTGGCCTTCCCGCGATCGACGTTTCGCCGCCGCAAGGCAAATTGCTGCATCTGCTCGCCTGCGCGATCGGCGCAAGACGCGTTCTCGAAGTCGGGACGCTTGGAGGCTACTCGACGACCTGGCTGGCGCGGGCGGTGGGCGAGGGCGGCAAGGTCGTCACCTTCGAAGTCGATGCGCGACACGCCGAGGTCGCTCGCGCCAATATTGCCCGCGAAGGCATGAGCGCGCGCGTCGAACTGCGCGTCGGCCCCGCGCTCGAAATGTTGCCGTTGCTTGAATCAGAGCGGGGGCACGCTTTCGATCTTGCCTTCATCGACGCCGATAAGCCCAACAACGCCGCCTATTTCGATTATGCGCTGAAGCTGTCGCGTCCCGGAGCGCTGATCATCGTCGACAATGTCGTTCGGGAGGGCGCCGTCGCCGACCCATCCGCCACGGACAGTGGCGCGCTGGGAGCGCGCGCGCTGTTTGACGCCGTCGCCGCGCAAGGGCGGGTCGAAGCGACGGCGGTGCAAACCGTCGGCGCCAAGGGTTGGGACGGGTTTTTGATCGCGCGCGTCAAATAGGACGCCTCAGCGCCCGTCAAACGCTGTCGAACGCCCGTTTGCTCCGCCGCTTGCGGGGCAAAGGCGCGCCGTCGGCCCCGAACAGGGCGGCTTCCACCTGGTTGCCGCTGTCGTCATAGCGCCAGGAGATGCGCGCCGCGCCCAGATCCTTGCGGATCGTGGGCTTGCCCTCGGCGTTAAAATAGGCCTCCTCGACCTGATTGCCCTTGGCGTCATAGAAGCGCGCCACCCTGGCTGCGCCCAGGCTTTTGCGCTTCATGGGCCGCCCGTCGGGGTCGAAATAGGTCTCGACGACCTCCACCCGTCCGCGCGTCGGCGCCGGGGCCGCAATGGCTTCAGGCGCGACGCGGATGTCGCCGTCGCTCGCGGCGGTCAGCTTTCCGCTCTGAGAGCAGCGCCGTTCTCCCGAGGCGGCGCTGCGCGCCCGCTTAACGAGGCGCGGCGCCAAATGAGTTTTCTGTTCCATGATCCCAAATCGCTGCGCGGTCCGATGGCTCGTCGCAACCGCCAGTCTGAGAACTGAGCGGCGCGTGCTTTCTGCGATGCACGCTGACAAACGACGGATACGCTGGTCTGACTCTCCCGGCCGGCGGCATGCCGACATGTCGGGGCGTGACGCCGCAGTGCTGCGGCAAGCGTCAGATCAGGACGGGAGGAGCGCGGGAGCCGAGCGGCGGGGTCGACGCCTCTGGAAGACGAGATGTCTCGTCAAAGGCCAGTCCGATCGTCGAATAGGACGCGGCCGGGGGCGTCTCGCCGATGAACGGCGAGGCGGCGGTCGCGCCTCCGAGCGATGCGCAATGCGCGACGCAACAGACGTCGCCGTGCCGCGCCGGACGTGCGGGCGTCGCGGGATCTCCGGAAAGCGGTCCGGAAGCCTTGCTAAAGCAGATCGTGTTGGCGAAGAGGCCCGAACCGCGTCCGCTGAACGAAACGCCGACAGCGAGGCCTTGCAAAACAAACAGATAGGCGACGAGCAGCGTGACCGCCGTCGAACCGTACTGCGATGTTTTGACTTCGCTGCGCGCGCTCATAGCCCGTCGAAGCTATTCACTGATCTTGTCAAGGTCAATGGCGACGCCGCGCGTCGGCGGCGATTAAAGGTCGCGCCCGAAGTCAGGGGCTCCAGGGCCCCGCGGCGTCTGACGCGCGCTCGAACGCCTTTTGCGCCTCGATGGCGTCGAACAGCGCGCGGAGCGCTTCCCTGACGCCGGCGCCGCTCGCCGACGAAAGGAGCAAGGGCGCCGGATGGCGTTCGCGCGTCTCGGGCCCGGCGGCGGCGATCGCCCGCTTCAGCCGCTCCCGCTGCTTCTTGAGATGATCCGCGTCGACCGCGTCGATCTTTGAAAGCGCAACGATTTCGGGCTTCTCGGCGAGACCGGCGCCATAGGCGGCGAGCTCGCCGCGGATGATCTTGTAATCCTTGCCGGCATGTTCCCCGGTCGCGTCGATCAGATGCAGGAGCGCCCGGCACCGCTCGACATGGCCCAGAAAACGGTCGCCGAGGCCGTGGCCCTCATGCGCGCCTTCGATCAGACCCGGGATGTCCGCCAGAACGAGTTCCCTGTCGTCGCTGCGCACGACGCCAAGTCCGGGGTGCAGCGTCGTAAAGGGATAGTCGGCGATCTTGGGCTTCGCCGCCGTCACCGTCGCCAGGAATGTCGACTTGCCGGCGTTGGGCAGGCCAATCAGCCCGGCGTCGGCGATGAGTTTCAGCCGCAGGATGATGGTGCGCTCCTGGCCCTCGAGGCCCGGATTGGCGCGCCGCGGCGCCCGATTGGTCGAGGTGGTGAAATGCGCGTTGCCGAATCCGCCATTGCCGCCTTTGCAGATGACGACGCGCTGCCCGACCTCGGTCATGTCGGCGATGAGGGTTTCCCCATCCTCCTCGAAGATTTGCGTCCCGACCGGCACTTTCAGCACGGCGTCGGCGCCGCGCCCGCCGGCGCGGTTCTTGCCCATGCCGTGGCCGCCGGTCTTGGCCTTGAAGTGCTGCTGGTAGCGGTAATCGATCAGCGTGTTCAGCCCGGCGACGCATTCGGCGACGACGTCGCCGCCGCGTCCGCCATCGCCGCCGTCCGGCCCGCCGAATTCGATGAACTTCTCGCGCCGAAAGGAGACGGATCCGGCGCCGCCGTCGCCGGAGCGGACAAAAACGCGGGCCTGGTCGAGGAATTTCATCTGCCGCTCACGGTGAAAAGAATCGCGGCCGGCGGGCGCCGAACAGCGTATGCGCTTCGCCGCGCTTTAACTCGAAAAGCTCGACTTCCATGTCGCCGCCGCGCGCGGGCGCCGGCCGCATGCCGCTGCCCGTGCGGTGGAAGCCGAGCTTCTCATGCACATGCAACGACGAGCGATTATCCGGCCGCGCGGCGGAGACGATCCGATCCAGCGACGTGATTCCGAAGGCGAGGTCGATGAGCGCCCTGGCCGCCTCGGTCGTATAGCCTTGTCCCCAATAGGGCTTGCCGAGCCAGAATCCGAACGTCGCCGAGCCGCGACGGTCCGCGCCATGAAGGCTCACAAGCCCGATCGGCTCGTTGGGCCGGTTCTTCGGGGTGATGACGAGATGGAGGCCGCCGCCGGCGCCGTTCTCCTCACGCACCGATGCGATGAACGCGTCGGCGTCGTGCGGCGCGTAAGGATGCGGGATGCTGGCCGTCATCAGCGCGACGTCGGGATCGCCGACGTGCTGGCGAATCTCCTCGGCGTCAGCGGCGCGCGGCCAACGCAGCCACAGTCTTTCAGTCTCCAGCCGAAAAACGTCGTCGCGGGTAATTTCGGGAAACATTGATTGCTCCAAGCGACATCGGAAATATTGGCCCAAGAGCCTGAAAGGAGAGCGCTCCCCACTGGCCCTTCACGGCGCTTCCGGACATCTCGCCTGAAACGTTCCCGCCTGAATTCGCGAGAGAGGTAGTCGAGACGACGTTCCGCCGGAAGGCCGGCGGCGGGTCGTCCCCTACCGCCTTACTCGGCTGCTGCGGCGGGCGCCGGCGCCACCGATACGCTGGCGCGTCCGCCGCTGGACTTGAATTCGACGACCCCTTCGACGAGCGCAAAAAGCGTGTGGTCCTTGCCCATGCCGACATTGCGGCCCGGGCGCCACTTCGTGCCGCGTTGGCGCACGATAATATTGCCGCCGATGACGGATTCCCCGCCGAATTTCTTGACGCCGAGGCGCCGGCCGTCCGAATCGCGGCCGTTGCGCGACGAGCCGCCTGCCTTTTTGTGCGCCATGGTCTTGCTCCGATTTCCCTATGCGGCGACTGGGCCGCTTATTTTAAGTGTCGCGAGAGGGCGGTCAGCTCTCGATCGCGGTGATTCTCACAAGCGTCAGGTCCTGGCGATGGCCGCGCTTGCGCTTTGAATTCTGCCGACGGCGCTTTTTGAAGGCGATCGACTTGGCGCTGCGCGTCTGCTCGGCGATCTCGCCGGAGACTTTCGCGCCCGCGATCGTCGGGGCGCCGACCTTGGGGCTGTCGCCGCCCAGCATGAGCACTTCGTCGAAGGTGACGGCGTCGCCCGGCGCGCCGTCGAGCGCCATGACGGTGATCACGTCCCCCGCGGCGACGCTATATTGCTTGCCGCCGGTTTTGATGACTGCGAACATCTTTTTTTCCTGTGTTCGTCCCGACGCTGGCGTCTCCGCCGGCCGGCTTCTTGGCAGTTAGTGGCTTCGCCTCGAACTTGCGCCAGGCGCAAACGAAAAGCGCGGCGAAACCGCCGCGCCGAAGCGACGTTCATCTACCCTTCAAAGCCGGCGACTGTCAATATGTGGGCTGTTGGGTAGCGTCTCAGTTTGAATTTCAGATTTTGGTAAAAACAGAAACTGGCTGGCAGGCGACAATGGCCGCTTCGCGCCAAGCGGATGTTGTAATCCGTCCAGAATTCTGGCGCTCGCGTGAGTTCTGTTCTATTGATGTTCGGCCTACCTCGGACCCGGAAAGGGGATATGGCGAACGAAAAGCTTTCTCCTTCTGCCTTCATGCGCCAGCTTCGGCCTGAAAATTATTCGGACACGCTCGAGCGCACCTCCTACCTACTCGACGCCGCCGTTTTCGAACACCACCTCGACACGATCACTTCGCGCAATCAGACCCACGAATTCGAGATATTCTGCCGCAAGCTCTGCGAACGGGCCATCTGCCCAAACTTGCGGCCACAGACCGGCCCTGATGGCGGCGGCGACAGCAAAGCCGACTCCGAGACGCTTCCCGTCTCGGATGAGATCATGGCCCTCACCTATGTCGGCGAGCCGAATGCCGGCAAGGAGAAGTGGGCTTTCGCGTTCAGCGCCAAAGCGAATTGGCTGGCCAAAGTCCGCAGCGATGTCGACGGAATCGCCAAGACCGAACGCGGCTATAAGCGCATCATCTTTGTAACGAGTCGGTATGCGAAGGCGAAGGCCCGCGCCGCGCTTGAAGATGAACTGACCAAAAAGTACGGGATCCAAGTCACGGTTCACGATCGCTCGTGGATCGTGCAGCAGGTCATCGAATTCGACCGCAAAGACTTGGCCTACAACTATCTCCACGTGGGACTGGAGGTCGCCGATGCGAGCCGACTTGGTCCCGCCGACTATTCCCGTAACCGGCAATTGGAAGCGATCGAGAAGTCGTTTTCGGACCCCGACAGCTTTTCGGGGATGGAGCGCCAAGGCGTTACCGAGGCACTTCTCGGCGCCAAGCTTTCCCGTTCGCTTGAGCGCCCGCGTCCGGAGACCGACGGGCGCTTCCAGCGGGCGATCCGTCTTAGCGATGTCAATGGGACCTACCGGCAGAAACTTGAGGCCCGCTACGAAGCCCTCTGGACCGCCGTTTGGTGGTTTGACGACTATAACGAGTTGAATTCCAGCTACGACGCCTTCGAGGCGTTAGCGATCGACAGCGATCACTCGATCAATCTGGAGTTCCTCTCTAACCTCCTTCAGATGCTCTTCAACGCCGTGATCTATAGTCACTTCACGCGCGAGCAATGTGATCTCGACGCGCGCGCTGACCGGCTCAAAGCCCGGCTTGAAGCTGTCGCTGCGAATAAGGACCGCCCGAACAACGCGCTCTGGGCGCGCACGCTATTGCTCCTAGGTCGCCTGAACGGAGCCATGCTGGCGGGCGACCGCCATGCGATCCCTCCAATTTGGCAGGAGTTCTCCAAAATTCTGGCGCAGGCTCGCGGCCTCGGCGAATTCGAAGCAACCCGCCTCGTCAACCTGATCGAAGCGGTTGGAAACACGGCGGGCAATGATCCAGCCTACAACGCGCTGATTGAGGAAGTCGCGGACTTTGTCAGCGAACGGACTAGCGAGGCCGAAGGCGCGCTGGTGCTTCTCAAACGCGCCCAGAAGCTCGACTTCGACGCTCATTTCGAGATGATCCGGCTGCTCGGCAAAGCGGCGCGCCAGCTCACCAAGAAGGAGTATGCCGAGAAGCTCATTGAAGCTTTGCAGCTGTTGAGCCTAGCCTACCGTAGTGCCGGCCTCCTCTGGGCCTCACGCGCCACCTGCATTTTCGCAGCTGCGTCCATCGCCATCGAAGGCGAGGCGGATAGTCAGATCGATGTTGCGATCATCCCAACGCTCGAACTCATGGCCTGGACGGCGCTTGAGCTGCGCCACCTGCCGGATTTCCTCGAAGCCATCCAACTCCTCAATGGGTGCCTGAAGGCCTTGCCGCTCGCCGAGGAGTCGAAAAAACTTCTCGAAGATCGGCTCGTAACCTTCGACATGGCGGTCGGAAGCTACTTCCTCAACTTCCAGCCCGTGGAACTGCGTCAAGTCGAAGGCCTTCCGGACGTGCTGGAAGCACTCGGTCTCTTCACGGCGCGATTCGCGCTGCTCTATGCCCTTGGCTACGAGGATCAGCTTCGCACCGACGGATCACTACCGTCCGGGGAATCCGTCGAGGCCGTACAGGAGATGGTCAAGAGGCTTGCTAGCCAGCCGGTGACCGACGACATCCGAGGTCCGCTGATCACAAACCGGCCAGGGTGCCCCCGCATGCAATCGACGGTCATGGGAATGACGGTCGAAGTGGTGTTCGAAGGAACAACGACCGCGACCCTCGTTGCGGAAGCTATCCTTGCGTCCATCGAGGCCTGTTTTGCTACCGCTTTTGAACTCCGGATTCATCCTCACACGGAGCACTATGAGATCGTTCTTGTAGAAGATGCTGGGGCAGCGGTGCCGTCATTTAAGATCGATCCTCTGAAGCCAACCGCGAAGCTCGTTTGGCCGAAGGACTTGCCGCTCACTTCTTTTGAACGTTCCGCTGACACGATCCGCTTCCTCACCCAAGTTTCCCTGCTCACGATGGCCGCTAGCTGCGTTTGGCATGGCGGCAAGGAATTGGTCGAGTGCCTTGCTCGCGACGAGGCTGTTTTTGACCGCGTGACGATGATTTCGATCACAGCGAACAGTTTCCATCGCCTGTTTTCGCGTGATCTGGCGTCCCTCGATACGTGGAATGAGTTCGTCTGCAAGACGTACGTCCTCCGCGATGACCGGCCGACAATTGTCCGCGAAAAGGTCAACGATCCGGACGAGAACGACGAACGGGCTGGCCCTAAGATGGAGACCTGGTGGAAGAGCGGCAATCACCGCGACATCCAGACCCGCTCGGTGATCGACTACAATCTCTGGAACAAGGCCGGATGGAAGGGAACGTTCTACGCCAGCTATGGGCCGGACGTACCGCCCGCCGTGGGCTTGCTGTTCGCGGATCGTGACGCGGCACGCTCGATCTTCGAACGCTGGCGCGAGCGCTTCGGAAAGGTTGACCGCGAGGACGAGATTTATCTGTCTATCGTTCGAGACGTGTCAGACGAGAACCCCCACCACTACAACGTGTTGATCACCTCAGGTTTCAGTCCATCGGAAGACTGCAAGCCTGGAGGAGCCATTGTTCTCTCGCGGTTCAACCGCATGCAACCCGACACCGACACGTATCTCCGCCGCTTCCTTACCGACTACGAGAAGGCGGGCGTCTATCTGCTCATGCCTGCGGTGATAGAGGGTGGGAAACCGCAGCTCTTTTCCGACATCGCGATCCTGAAGCGGAACCTCATCGTAAAATCGACAAGGGACGTGGGCCCCCATGACGTCGAACAATGCTGCCTCGGTCAGAAGGCCGATGAGCATTTTGCGAAGTCTGACGTCGAACCGTCGGTCGTCCCTAATCGCGCGTGACGCCCCGGGCCACACAACGCACGTGAGTTTAAACCTCAATTGGCCTTGCCTAAGGCTGGCCTTCCAGTCTTCTTAGGGTCAAACAAGCCATTCGTCATCCGCTCGGCGGGCGACTAATGGGGGGCAAAGCTGGGTTTAAACCCTTCACGAAAAATGCCGCAGCAGCGACAGGCCGGCGAGGAGGCCGGCGACCGCTAGGCCGATTGACGCCACGACATAGAACGTCGCCATCGCCAGTTCGCCGCGCTCGTAAAGCAAGACCGTCTCGAGCGAGAAGGCCGAAAAAGTGGTGAAGCCGCCGAGGATTCCGGTGGTGAGGAACAGGCGCCAGTTCTGGGACGCCTCGCCCTGGAAGGCGAAATAACCGACGATCACGCCCATCAGGAACGAGCCAAGCACGTTCACGGCCAGCGTCCCGAACGGAAAACCGACGCCGATCAGTCGGGCAAGAAGAAGATTGACCCCGTGGCGCGCGGCCGCGGCCAGTCCTCCGCCAGCAAATACGATGAAGAAGCCCATGACGTCGTCCTTTCCAACAGGCGGACGACAAACATGCTGCGGCAGGCGGCGTTTTAGGCGCGCTCCTCCCGCAGGACGCGCGTCCTTGCGGCAGGAGCCATCAGCCTCATCAGGCGGTTACCGGGAGCCCCATCCCGTGTGGGAGGCAGCTTAGTCGCGCCGGCGCAAACGATCAACCGGGGGCCGCCGCCCGCAGTCGCCGGCCGCCGTCGCGGGAACGCTCGCCGGCCGCAGGCGTTATCCCACCGTTACGAAAGAATTTTTTGGAGAATTGCGATGAATTTACGCCTTGGCTTGCGCCTCTGCGCGCTGCTCGCTTCGACGCTCTTCATATTCTTTGCTCCCGCGCCCGCCTCGGCCGCCAAGGTCGGCGAGATGTGCGCAGGCATCGCCGGCATTCAATGCGACACAGGCTTGTGGTGCGACCCCGAGCCGGGCCAATGCCGCGGGGCGGACATCGCCGGCAAGTGTGTGGAGGTTCCAAAGATCTGCACCAGGGACTATCGTCCCGTTTGCGGCTGTGATGACAAAACCTATGGCAACGACTGCACGCGTCGCGCCGCCAAGGTCGCGAAAAAGTCGGACGGCGAGTGCCCGAAACCTTACAGGTGAGACTGGTGGCTGAGATCTGGCGCCGGCGCGGCGCAATCGAGCCGCGCCAAATCTTGGGCTAGTTGAAGCAGCCGCTGGCCTGCATCTGCGCGATCCAGATCGCGCAGGCCGCCTTGGCGCGCTCGTAACGGCGGCGGGGGGAGCCGCCGCCATAGCCGCCATAGCCGCCGTAACCGCCGTAACCGTCATAGTCGCCGGGATCGCCGTCGAAATCGTCGCCGGGATAGCCGCGGCGATATTGGCCGTAGCCTGGACCATAACCGCCATGCCCGCCGCGCCCGTACTGATGCTGGCGCATGCAGGTGTTGTAGTTTTGAGCGATCGCGAGGCACAGCGGCGCATTGGCCGCCTGAGCGATCGGCGTGAAGAGGATGCCGAGGGCGCAAGCCGCGCCGACGATAGAGTAGGTCACGAGCCGCATGCGGCGTTTTCCCTGATTGCGCCCCCAGCGCTTTCGCCAAGGCATCTTCGCGCGCGCCGGCTGAAACCAAGCTGAACAGCGTCTCAGCGGGCCGCGATCACCAGCCGGCGATGCGTCGGCATGACGAATCCCCCGCGCCAAAGGCGTAATGATCGCCGCAGGCGAAGGCCACCGGCGGTTCGCCGGTCTGCTCGAAGATGTCGTAGCCCTGCTTCAGATTGTGCCAGAACTCGGTCCAGTGCTTATAATTGCCGCCCGCGCCGACGAAGGCGAGCCAGCTGCCGCCGGTTTCCCGAGCGATCGCCTGCTCCGTCAAGCGGAAGGGAAAAATATGCAGCTGCACTTCACGCTGGCCGGCGCGCATCGCGGCCTCGACGAAGGCGTAGATTTCCTCGATGCCGCGGTCGGTCATGGCGAAGCAGCCGACCGACTTGCACGCGCCATGCACCATGACGAGACCGCCGGTCCGCCCGTTCTGGCGATCGAAGGCGTTCGGATAGCCGACGTTGAACGCGCGGTGATAATTCGAATGCGGATGCAGCTGCTTCGCCGAGACGCTATAGAAGCCTTCCGGCGACTGGTAATCGGCTTCCTTGAGCTTTGGCCCGAGCTTGCCTGACCATTTGCAGATTGGATAGGTCTTGTAGAGCGAGAAGCGGCTGTTGCTCTTTCGAAGCCAGAGTTCGAGCTGGCCTTCCTGCTTGAAGATGCGCACGAAGACCTGGTCCCCCATGCCGTAGCGGATCGGGGCCTCCTGCTGAAAGGCGTCCTCGGGCGCAGCCCGCAAGGTCGGCTCGACGGCGCGCGCCACCTGGGTCGGCGGCGCCGACTCCTGCGCCGTGGGCGTCGCCTCAACCGCGGCTCTCGCCGACGGCTCCTGCGGCCGGGCCGGCGGCAGCGGCGCATTGGCGGGCGCCGGCGGGGTCGCCTCGGCGGTTTGCGGCTGCTCGGCGGGGGCTGCCGCCGCCGCCTCGGCGAATTTGTCCGCAAGCTCGGCGAGATTGGCCGGTCGCGACGGGGGCAGCGGCGTGGGCTTTTCCACAATCTCCGGCCGCGCGGGCGGCGGCGCGGGCGGGAACGACACCGACCCTTCGACGCCGTCTTGCGCCGGCAGCGCCGCCACCTCGGCGGTTGGCTCTTGCACGGCGACGGGCGGTGGAGCAGGGGGGAACGCGCCGGGCTTCACCCGCAGGGCCATGCGGCGCAGGCCGGTCGGCAGCGCGCCGCTCCAGGCGCCGCGCGCGGCGTCGCTGCGCACGGGAGACGCGCTCCCGCCCCAGGGCATATAGCGGAGGGCCACGACTCCGCCGACGAGCGCGGCGACGGCGATCGCCGCCAGCGCCAAATGTGTCCGTCGCGGCGTCATACGCCTATGCAGCCTCTCCTGAAGATTCTGAGCCGAGATTTTGAACCGAGATTCTGAAATTCGAGCCTGGGCTGAGCAAGACCACTCGAAAAAGGCGCTTTAGTGGCCTGCGAAGGCGACCAGCGTGCGCACCGGGACGCCCAGCGTCTGGAGCCTTTTCACGCCGGCGAGGTCGGGCAGGTCGATAACGAAACAGGCGGCGACGACGTCGGCGCCGGCCTGGCGCAGGAGCTTCACCGCGCCCTCGGCGGTGCCGCCGGTGGCGATCAGATCATCGACGAGAATCACCCGCTCGCCGGGGAGGACCGCATCCTCATGCATCTCCATTTCGTCGACGCCATATTCGAGTTCATAGGCGATCGAGACGACGCGATGCGGCAGCTTGCCCTTCTTGCGAATCGGGATGAAGCCGGCGGAAAGCTGATGCGCCACCGCGCCCCCCAGGATGAAGCCGCGCGCCTCCATGCCCACGACCTTGTCGATCTTGCCGCCGCACCAGGGCTGCACGAGTTCGTCGACCGCCTTGCGGAACGCCTTGGCGTCGCCGAGCAGGGTGGTGATGTCTCGAAAGAGGATTCCCTTCTTGGGATAATCGGGAATGGTGCGAATGGCGGCGGCAAGCGGCATGAAACGGCCTTGCGATCAGCGGCGAATTTGGCCGCGTGGATGGAATGGCGAAACCGCCACGCTCAAAGAGATACACGGATGGCGGGGGAGGGCGCAAATGCGGGGGCGTGGCTGGGGACGGGCTACGCGCACAGGCGCGCCCGATCACTACTGTTGTCGCCCCTCAATTTCCGGACAAGGTCTCCAAAAAAAACTTGGCAAAGAGAACAAATCGTGCACACTGGAGTTCAGGGTCGAGCGCGCTCTTTCGCCCAGCGCCCCTTGCCTCGCGAACGCCCTCGCAGCCGCATTGCCTGCGCCTAGCTAACCGTGTCAGAAGGAATTTTCAGCCGTGAGCCAAGCCAATCTCCGCCTCGTGGAAGGGACGTCCGTGGACAAGACCAAGGCGCTTGACGCCGCTCTGTCGCAGATCGAGCGCGCCTTCGGCAAAGGTTCGATCATGCGGCTCGGCAAGAACCAGAAGGCCGTCGAGATCGAGACGATTTCGACGGGCTCGCTGGGGCTCGACATCGCGCTGGGCGTCGGCGGCCTGCCGCGCGGCCGCGTCGTTGAAATTTACGGGCCGGAATCCTCGGGCAAGACCACCCTCACCCTGCATGTCATCGCCGAGGCGCAGAAATTGGGCGGCGTCTGCGCCTTCGTCGACGCGGAACATGCGCTGGATCCGATCTACGCCCGCAAGCTCGGCGTCAATCTCGAAGATCTCTTAATTTCGCAGCCCGACACCGGCGAGCAGGCGCTCGAAATCACCGACACGCTGGTGCGCTCTGGCGCCGTCGACGTGCTCGTCGTCGATTCGGTGGCGGCGCTGACGCCCCGCGCCGAAATCGAGGGCGAGATGGGCGACGTGCAGCCGGGCCTGCAGGCGCGGCTGATGAGCCAGGCGCTGCGCAAGCTCACCGCCTCGATCGCCCGCTCCAACACGCTCGTCATCTTCATCAATCAGATCCGCATGAAGATCGGCGTGATGTACGGTTCGCCGGAGACGACGACCGGCGGCAATGCGCTGAAATTCTACGCCTCGGTGCGGCTCGACATCCGCCGCATCGGCGCGATCAAGGACCGCGACGAGACGACCGGCAACCAGACCCGCGTCAAAGTGGTCAAGAACAAGGTGGCGCCGCCGTTCAAACAGGTCGAATTCGACATCATGTATGGCGAGGGCGTCTCCAAATTCGGCGAATTGATCGATCTTGGCGTCAAGGCCGGCGTCGTCGAGAAGTCGGGCGCCTGGTTCTCCTACGACAGCCAGAGGCTCGGCCAGGGCCGCGAGAACGCCAAGAGCTTTTTGAAGCAAAACCCCGAGGCCGCGCAGCGCATCGAACAGGCGATCCGCGAGAACGCCGGGCTGATCGCCGAGCGTATTCTTGACGCGCCGGATGAAAACGAGGCCTAGGCCGCCTCACGCGCCGCACTCAGCGGCACAAGCTTGAGGCGCTTCGCCCGCTGGCGATTGGAATAGCGCAAGGGGGCCTGGCGGTCCCCTCGCCATTGCCGTTTCTCCCCGAAACTGTCATATCGCGCATGACGAAGCGCGCGACGGCGCCGCCTGCCGCAGCCTTCGCCGCAACCTCGGGCCGTCGCCTGTTTCGTTGAAGCGAAAGGCCGCTCCAGGTTATTGTTTTAAACGCGTCTCCCGCATCGGCGCAGAAGCCGCTTTGGCGACAGAGACGCATTCGCGAGCCGTGACCGCATGAGTGGCGTCAACCAGATCCGAACCGCCTTCCTCGACTATTTCGCGCATAATGGGCACGAGAAAGTCGCCTCCTCGTCGCTCGTGCCGCACAATGATCCGACGTTGATGTTCACCAACGCCGGCATGGTGCCATTCAAGAACGTCTTCACCGGCGTTGAAAAGCGCGCCTATGCGCGCGCCGCCTCGGCGCAAAAATGCGTGCGCGCCGGCGGCAAGCATAACGACCTCGACAATGTCGGATACACCGCGCGCCATCACACCTTCTTTGAAATGCTGGGCAATTTCTCCTTCGGAGACTATTTCAAGGAAGGCGCGATCGAGCTCGCCTGGAGCCTCATCACGCGCGAATTCGGGCTCAACGTCGATCGGCTGCTCGTCACGGTCTATCACGACGACGACGAGGCCTATGATCTGTGGAAAAAGATCGCCGGCTTTAACGACAGCCGCATCATCCGCATAAGCAGCGCCGACAATTTCTGGAGCATGGGCGACACCGGGCCCTGCGGCCCCTGCTCGGAGATCTTCTACGATCAGGGCGAGGCGCTCAAAGGCGGTCCGCCCGGCAGCCCTGACGAGGATGGCGACAGATTCCTGGAGTTCTGGAACCTCGTCTTCATGCAATATGAGCAGGTGGCGCCGGGGCAACGCGCGCCGCTGCCGCGTCCCTCGATCGACACCGGCATGGGGCTGGAGCGCATCGCCGCGCTGATGCAGGGCGTGACCTCCAATTACGACATCGATCTCTTCCGCGCGCTGACCGGCGCGGTCGCCGATTTCACCGGCGCGCCGGTCGACGGACCGCAGGGCGCGAGCCACCGCGTCATCGCCGACCATCTGCGCGCCTCCTCCTTCCTCGTCGCCGACGGCGTGACGCCTTCGAACGAAGGCCGCGGCTATGTGCTGCGCCGAATCATGCGCCGCGCCATGCGTCACGCGCAGCTTCTCGGCGCGAAGGAGCCGCTGATGTGGAGGCTGGCGCCGACGCTTGTCGCCGAGATGGGGCAGGCCTATCCGGAGCTCGTGCGCGCGCAGTCGCTCATCGCCGACACGCTGCTCTCCGAAGAGACGCGTTTTCGCGCCACGCTCGCGCGCGGCCTCGCGATCCTTGACGAGGAGACGGCGGCGCTCGGCCAGGGCGACAAGCTTTCCGGCGAAACGGCGTTCAAGCTCTACGACACCTACGGCTTTCCGCTCGATCTCACCGAGGACGCCTTGCGTCCGCGCGGGATCGGCGTCGACAAGGAAATCTTCAACGCCGCGATGGAGCGCCAGCGGGCGGACGCGCGCAAGGCCTGGGCAGGCTCCGGCGAAACCGCGACCGAAGCGCTCTGGTTCGCGCTGAAGGAACGTCTCGGCGCGACCGAATTCCTCGGCTACGAAACTGAAAGAAGCGAGGGCGTCGTCACCGCGATCATTCATGACGGCGGCGAGGCCTTTTCGCTTAAGGAAGGCGCGCGCGGGGCGCTGATCTTCAATCAGACTCCCTTCTATGGTGAGTCGGGCGGACAGGTCGGCGACGTCGGCGTGATGCGCGCCCGCGGCGTGCGCTTTCGCGTCGAAAACACCGTCAAAAAGCTCGGCGACCTCATCGTTCACGAGGGCGTCGTCGAAGAGGGCGAGATCACGCCCGGCCTCGCGCTCGAGCTCGACGTCGACCACGAGCGGCGCACGCAGTCGCGCGCCAACCATTCGGCCACGCATATTCTGCATGAGGCGCTGCGGCAGGTGCTCGGCGAGCATGTGGCGCAAAGGGGGTCGCTCGTTGCGCCGGACCGGCTGCGCTTCGACTTCACCCATCCCAAGCCTCTCACCGATGAGGAGCTGGCGCGCGTCGAGACGCTCGCCAATGAAATCGTTCAGGACAATGCGCCGGTCGAGACGCGGGTGATGGCTCAGGACGACGCCATCCGCTCCGGCGCGCGCGCGCTCTTTGGCGAGAAATACGGCGACGAAGTCCGCGTCGTGTCGATGGGGCCGTTAAACCCCGGCGCCGCGCATCCCTTCTCCGTCGAGCTGTGCGGCGGCACGCATGTTTCGCGGACCGGCGACATCGGCCTCATCGCCATTGTCGGGGAAGGCGCGGTCGCCTCCGGCGTGCGCCGCATCGAGGCGCGCACCGCCGAGGGCGCGCGCAGCCAGCTTGTGTCGCAGTCGCGCGCGCTGCGCGACATGGCGGCGCTGATGCGCGCGCCGCTCGAGGACGCGCCGGCGCGGCTTGCCGCGCTTCTCGACGAGCGCAAGCGGCTGGAGCGCGAACTCGCCGACGCCAAGCGCAAGCTGGCGATGGGCGGCGGCGCTGGCGACGGCGCCGCCGAGAAGCCGCGCGACATCGGCGGCGTCAAGCTCCTGGCGCGCGCGGTCGAAGGCATCGAGGCCAAGGATTTGAAGTCGATGGTCGACGACGCCAAGAAGGCGATCGGCTCGGGCGTCGTCGCGATCGCCAGCGCCTCGCCCGACGGCAAGGCAGGCATCGTCGTCGGCGTCACCGACGATCTCACGGAAAAATACAGCGCCGTGGATTTCGTGCGCGTCGCGAGCGTCATGCTCGGCGGCAAGGGCGGCGGCGGCCGGCCCGACCTTGCGCAGGCGGGCGGCCCGAACGCCGCCGCCATCGATCAGGCGCTCGCCTCCGTCGAGGACGCGTTGCGCGGAAAAGCAGCTGCGCCATGAGCGAGCCGGACCGGCGGCGCGGTCTGGCGTTATTGCGGCGGCGCATCCACGTCGTCCTTGACGGCGGCAGCCACGACCGGATCGCGCGCGTCGTCCATCGCGGGCTGATTGGGCTCGTCCTGCTGTCGGTCGTTTCGGTGATCTTCGAATCGGTGCCGGAATACAGCGACCGCTATGAGGACATCTTCAACGTCATTGAATATGTCGCCGTCGCCGCCTTCACGCTCGAATATGTCTTGCGCGTCTGGTGCGCGCCCGAACATGCGCTCTATGCGCGCCGCTCGGCGACGGCGGCGCGGTTCGCCTTCATCGCATCAGGCTGGGCGCTGATCGATCTCGCCGCCTTCCTGCCCTTCTATCTGTCCTTCTACTTCTCGGCGGATCTGCGCGTCTTTTTGATGCTGCGCCTGCTGCGATTCTTCAAATTCGCCCGCTATTCTCCCGGCATCCGCACCTTGCTCGCGGTGATCGAGGCCGAGCGCAAGGCGCTGCTCGCCTGGTTGATCATTCTTTTTGGCGCGGTGCTGTTCTTTTCGACAGCGATGCATATCGCCGAACATGAGGCGCAGCCCGAAAAATTCGGCACGATTCCCGACGCCATGTGGTGGGCGATCGAAACGGTGACGACCGTCGGCTATGGCGAAGTCATTCCGCTCACGCTGGCGGGCAAGCTCATCGCCTCCTTCGCCATGGTGACGGGCTTTCTGCTGCTGGGCCTGCCGGTCGGCATTCTCGCCACCGCCTTCGCTGAAGAGATCCACCGCCGCGAATTCGTCGTCACCTGGACGATGGTCGCCAGCGTGCCGCTGTTTCGCGGCCTCGACGCGGCCGGAATCGCCGAAATCATGCGCTATCTTCGGGCGCAGTCCCTTCCTCGTGGCGCATTGATCGTGCGCAAGGGCGATCCCGCCCATTCGATGTATTTCATCGCCGAGGGCGAGGTTGAAGTCGAGCTGGCGCATGAAAACGTCACGCTCGGCGAAGGGCAGTTCTTCGGCGAGATCGCCGTGCTGCGCAAAACGTTGCGCACCGCCGACGTGCGGGCGACCGCGGCAACGAAACTCCTCATCCTGGACGCCTATGATCTGCAGACGCTGACCAAGCGCAATCCGGAAATCGGAGACGCGATACGCGAGGTCGCCCAGTCGCGATCGGGATTGGCGCCCGTCGAGCGGCACGGCGACATCATCGAGGCCGAGCTCGAAGAACCGGCGGCGTCGGCAGAAGCGGACGAGGCATAGATCACGCTGCGTTTGAGCGGTTCCGCGTGAGAGCGCCGCGTGGATGCCCGCGACAAGCGCGGGCATGACGTGGAGAGAAGTTGCGAGACCTGCGCGGCGGGCCGCCGCGTGAATGTCCATCGCGGTCTGATCAGCCGCCGATCGCCGCGCGCAGCTCCTGCAATTGAGCGAGCTTGTCGGACGCGGCGAGACGCGCTTCGTCAGATTTGGCGTCGGAGATGTCTTCGCGCGCGTTCCGAATGTCGGCGTCGACCTTGGCGACGTCGATTTCGGAAAGAGGAATCGCCTGTTCGGCGAGAATGGTGAAGCCGGACGCGTTGACGTCGGCGAATCCCCCACGCACGAAAAGCTTCTCAACCTTGCCTTCGCCGCCGGAAACGGTCACCACGCCGGCCTTCAGCGTGGTCATGACCGGCGCATGGTCCTTGAGCACGGTGAACTGGCCGTCGGCCCCAGGGGCGACGACCGACTCGACTTCGCCGGAGAAGAGATGCTTCTCGGGAGAGACGAGTTCGAAGTGGAATGCAGCCATGATGTTCTCCGACGGCGCTTTGCGTCCAGCCCGTCATGGCCGGGGTGACCCGGCCATCCACGAAAACTGATCAGCGTCATGGCCGGAGCACGTCCGGCCAAAACGCTTTGTAAAAGTTACGCCGCTTCCTTGGCGAGCTTCGCGGCCTTTTCGACCGCTTCTTCGATCGAGCCAACCATATAGAAAGCCGCCTCCGGCAGATGGTCGTATTCGCCTTCGACGAGTCCTTTGAAACCCTTGATCGTGTCGGCGAGAGCGACGAGCTTGCCGGGCGAACCGGTGAACACTTCGGCGACATGGAAGGGCTGCGACAGGAAGCGCTCGATCTTACGGGCGCGGGCGACGACGAGCTTGTCCTCTTCGGACAGCTCGTCCATGCCGAGAATGGCGATGATGTCCTGCAGCGACTTATAACGCTGCAGCGTCGACTGCACCTTACGCGCGACGTCGTAATGCTCCTCGCCGACGATGGCCGGCGACAGCATGCGCGAGGTCGAGTCGAGCGGATCGACCGCCGGATAAATGCCCTTTTCCGCGATCGAACGCGACAGCACGGTCGTGGCGTCCAAATGGGCGAAGGAGGTGGCGGGCGCCGGATCGGTCAGATCGTCGGCCGGCACGTAAATCGCCTGCACCGAAGTGATCGAGCCCTTGGTCGTCGTGGTGATGCGCTCCTGCAGCGCGCCCATGTCGGTGGCGAGCGTCGGCTGATAGCCCACCGCCGAAGGGATGCGGCCGAGAAGCGCCGAGACTTCCGAACCCGCCTGGGTGAAGCGGAAGATGTTGTCGACGAAGAACAGCACGTCCATGCCGCGGTCGCGGAAGTCCTCGGCGACGGTGAGGCCCGACAGCGCGACGCGCATGCGCGCGCCCGGCGGCTCGTTCATCTGGCCGTAGACCAGCGCGCACTTGGAGCCTTCGCCGCCGCCCTTCTTGTTGACGCCGCCCTCGATCATCTCGTGATAGAGGTCGTTGCCTTCGCGGGTGCGCTCGCCGACGCCGGCGAAGACGGAATAGCCGCCATGCGCCTTGGCGATGTTGTTGATGAGCTCCATGATCAGCACGGTCTTGCCGACGCCCGCGCCGCCGAACAGGCCGATCTTGCCGCCCTTGGCGTAAGGCGCGAGCAGATCGACGACCTTGATGCCGGTCTCGAGAATCTGCGCTTCCGTCGCCTGCTCGGCGTAGGAAGGCGCCGGCTGGTGGATCGCGCGGCGCGATTTGGTGAGCATCGGGCCCGCCTCGTCGACCGGCTCGCCGATGACGTTGATGATGCGCCCAAGCGTCTCGTCGCCGACGGGAACCGAAATCGGCGCGCCGGTGTCGGTGACTTCCTGACCGCGCACCAAGCCTTCGGACGAATCCATGGCGATGGTGCGAACGGAATTTTCGCCCAGATGCTGCGCGACTTCGAGAACGAGGCGATTGCCTTGGTTCGTCGTCTCGAGGGCGTTCAGAATCTCAGGCAATTGCCCGTCGAACTGCACGTCGACGACGGCGCCG
Organism: Methylocystis sp.; assembly: GCF_051062815.1. GTDB lineage: Bacteria > Pseudomonadota > Alphaproteobacteria > Rhizobiales > Beijerinckiaceae > Methylocystis. Next base: position 106,326 of record NZ_JBPFDU010000078.1, read on the forward strand.
ATGACTTGGGTGATGCGCCCGCTGGGCTTATTGGCGGCCATGTTTCGTCCTCGTCCTAAAATGACTCAGAGCGCCTCGGCGCCCGAGATGATTTCGATGAGCTCCTTGGTGATCATCGCCTGACGCGACCTGTTGTAGATCGTCGTCTGCTTCTTGATCATGTCGCCGGCGTTGCGCGTCGCATTGTCCATCGCGCTCATGCGGGCGCCTTGTTCGGAGGCGGCGTTCTCGAGCAGCGCCCGGAACACCTGCACGGAGATGTTGCGCGGCAGCAGCGTCGAGAGAATTTCGTCCTGTCCCGGCTCATACTCGTAGGAAGCCTGCGGACCTTCGACCGGCGGCGCGTTCTCGTTTGAGGGAATTTGCGCCGGGATAAGCTGCTGCGCGGTCGGAATTTGAGCGATCACCGATTTGAACCGCGAGAAGAACAGCGTCGCGACGTCGAAGTCGCCCTCTTCGAACATGCGGATGATCTTCTTGCCGATCTCATCGGCATTGTCGAAGCCCATCTGCTTGACGCCGCGCAGCTCGATGACCTCGATGATGTTGCGCTCATACTGGCGGCGGAGCTGCTCGAAACCCTTCTTGCCGACGCAGAGGATCTTGACGGTCTTGCCCTGATCCTGAAGCCGCGCGATGTGCTCGCGGGCGAGACGCACGATGGAGGAATTGAAGGCGCCGCACAGGCCGCGCTCGGCGGTGGCGACGACCAGCAGGTGCGTCTCGTCCTTGCCATTGCCGGCAAGCAACGCAGGTCCGCCCGCCGTCACGCCGGAGGCGAGATTGGCCAGCACCGACTCCATCCGTTCGGCATAGGGACGCGCCGCCTCCGCCGCCGACTGGGCGCGGCGCAATTTTGCGGCGGCGACCATCTGCATGGCCTTGGTGATCTTCTGCGTCGCCTTGACGGAGGAGATGCGGTTTCGAAGATCCTTTAGCGAGGGCATATCGTTTTGCCTGTCTCGTTTTTCTAACGCCCGTCATGGCCGGGCTTGTCCCGGCCATGACGACACGCTCGTTACGCGAAGGACTTCGCGAAGCTCTCGACGACGCTCTTGAGTTTCGCCGCGGTCTCGTCGGTGAGATCCCTCGTCGTGCGGATGCTCTCGAGAATGTCGCTGTGCTGCGAGCGCAGCAGCGCGAGCAAGCCGTCCTCGAACGCCCGCACGCGATTGACCGGCAGCGGATCGAGATAGCCGTTGACGCCGGCGTAGATCACGCAGGTCTGCTCTTCCATCTTCAAGGGCGAGAACTGCGGCTGCTTCAAGAGTTCGGTGAGCCGCGCGCCGCGATTCAAGAGGCGCTGCGTCACGGCGTCGAGGTCCGAGCCGAACTGGGCGAAGGCGGCCATTTCGCGATATTGCGCGAGTTCGCCCTTGATCTTGCCGGCGACCTTCTTGGTCGCCTTGGTCTGCGCCGACGAGCCGACGCGGGACACCGAAAGGCCAACGTTCACCGCAGGACGGATGCCCTGGTAGAAGAGATCGGTCTCCAGGAAGATCTGGCCGTCGGTGATCGAGATGACGTTGGTCGGAATATAGGCCGACACGTCGTTCGCCTGCGTCTCGATGACCGGCAGCGCGGTGAGCGATCCGGCCCCGCGATCGTCGGAAAGCTTCGCGGCGCGCTCGAGCAGGCGTGAATGCAGATAGAAGACGTCGCCCGGATAGGCTTCGCGGCCCGGCGGGCGGCGCAGCAGCAGCGACATCTGGCGGTAGGCGACGGCCTGCTTGGACAGATCGTCATAGATGATCACGGCATGCATGCCATTGTCGCGGAAATATTCGCCCATCGCGCAGCCGGAGAAGGGCGCGAGGAACTGCATCGGCGCCGGATCGGAGGCCGTCGCGGCGACGATGATCGAATATTCGAGCGCGCCGCGCTCTTCGAGCACCTTGACGAATTGCGCCACGGTCGAGCGCTTCTGGCCGATGGCGACATAGACGCAGTAGAGCTTCGCCTTCTCGTCGTCGCCGTCGTTCAGGGACTTCTGATTGAGGATCGTGTCGAGCGCGATGGCGGTCTTGCCGGTCTGGCGGTCGCCGATGATGAGTTCGCGCTGGCCACGGCCGATCGGGATCAGCGCGTCGACGGCCTTCAGGCCCGTCGCCATCGGCTCATGCACGGATTTGCGCGGAATGATGCCCGGCGCCTTGACGTCGACGCGGGAACGTTGCGCCGTCTTGATCGGCCCCTTGCCGTCGATCGGATTGCCGAGGGCGTCGACGACGCGGCCCAGGAGCTCCTTGCCGACGGGAACCTCGACGATGGCGCCGGTGCGCTTGACCGTCTGGCCTTCCTTGATGGCGCGGTCGTCGCCGAAAATCACGATGCCGACATTGTCGGTTTCGAGATTGAGCGCCATGCCCTTGGTGCCGTCCTGGAATTCGACCGTCTCGCCGGCCTGCACATTGTCGAGTCCGTAGACGCGCGCGATGCCGTCGCCGACGGACAGAACCTGGCCGACCTCGGTGACCTCGGCCTCGGCGCCAAAGTTGGCGATCTCCTTTTTGAGGATCGCGGAAATTTCTGCGGCGCGGATATCCATCAGCCGACCTCTTTCATGCGTGTGCGGATTGAGTTGAGCTTGGTGCGCACGGAGGCGTCGACCATGCGTGAACCGATTTTGACGATCAGACCGCCGATGATCGACGGATCCGTCGTCACCTTGAGATCGATGGTCTTGCCGCCGGTGACGCCGGCGAGCGTCTCGCGCAGCGCGGCTTCATGATCCGGCTTCAGCGGCGCCGCGATCGTCACATCGGCGCGCACCAGGCCCTTCGCCTTGTCGTGCAGGCGGCGATAGGCGGCGATCATGTCGGAGATGACGAAGAGACGTCGCTTGGCGGCGACGAGACGGATGAAATTGGCGGCGATGCCGGAGATCTGGCCCTTGTTGAGAACGGGCTCGAGGGCGTCGAGCTGCTCCTTGGCGGAGAACACCGGGCTTTTGACCATGCGCTTGAGATCGGCGCTGCCGTCCAGCAGAGTCTTAAATCGATCGAGCGCCGCGGCGACGTCATCGGCGGCGTGGTTTTCCGTCGCCAAATCATAGAGTGCGGAGGCGTAGCGACCTGCAACGCCTGATAAGGAATCCCCGTCTTGAGCCACTTGGTTCGCTCGTCAATCTACGCCGTTTGGAGACGCCGCTCGCAGTGCAAGTTGCACGGTCGCGACGATTAAGCGGTTAGCCTCAAACGACGGATGCTGTAGGAAAAGGAACGAGGGCCGCTGCGCCCCAGCTCCAAGGCGAGCGTCCCCTAACACAGGCGTTTTGGGGGCGCAACCCTGTCACATTGCCGCGATTTTTGGCGCCGGCCCAAAACCCGGCCAAGCAACAGCTACGAAGGAGACATCATTCATGACCAAAGCGGTCGTCGGAATAATCGGCGGGTCAGGCGTTTATGATCTACCGGGGCTCGCCAACATCCGCCGCGAGCGCGTCGCGACGCCCTGGGGCGAGCCTTCCGACGAACTTTGCTTCGGAGAACTGGGCGCGACCCAGGCGGTCTTTTTGCCGCGGCACGGGCGCGGCCATCGGCTCTCGCCCTCGACCATCAACTACCGCGCCAATATCGACGCGATGAAGCGCGCCGGCGTCACCGATCTGATTTCGGTCTCCGCCTGCGGCTCATTCAAATCCGAGCTTTTTCCCGGTCTCTTCGTGCTGATCGATCAATTCGTCGATCGCACCTTCGCGCGCCAATCCTCTTTTTTTGGCGACGGCTGCGTCGCGCATGTGTCGATGGCGCATCCGATCGCGCCGCTGCTCTCCTCCCGCATCGGCGCGGCGGCGAAGGCCGAGGGCATCGATCATGTCGCCGGCGGAACCTATGTCTGCATGGAAGGCCCGCAGTTTTCGTCCTACGCCGAGTCGCTCACCTACAAGGCCGCGGGCTATGACGTGATCGGCATGACGGCGATGCCCGAAGCCAAGCTCGCGCGCGAGGCCGAAATCTCCTACGCGACCGTCGCCATGGTGACCGATTTCGATTGCTGGCACCCCGAGCACGACAATGTCGACATCGCCTCGGTGATCGCTGTGGTTCAGAAGAATTCGGCGACCGTCGCGAGATTGCTGGCGCGGGTTCTGACCGATTTCCCGCGCGAACACGAGCCTTGCCCGATCGGCTCCGACCGTGCGCTCGACAGCGCCATTGTCACCGCCCCCGACGCGCGCGATCCGGAACTGTTGAAGAAGCTGGATGCGGTGATGAAACGGGTGAATGGGGGGTGAGGGGCGAATCACGTTCGGCCACGAGGCTCACCCACGAACGGAGCGAGAGGCGGCGCAGCGCTGGCCAAAGCCAACGCGGCAAGCTGATCTTGCGACCAGCTTTCGCCAGCCTGCCCAGTCGGTTGTAGGCTAGGAGCAATGCCCAGCGAGCCCACCTCCTCAAACCCCGCGCTTCCCCCCTTCCGCGAGCGGGCGCCGTGGCTCGGCGGCGATCTGCAGACTCTGCGCAACATCATCATCGGCGGACCGCCGGAACTTCCCGGCGGCGAGCGGCTGCTGCTCGCCATGCCGGACGGCGACCTTCTGGCGGCGCGGCTCGATCGGCCGGCGACGGATAGCGGCGCGCCGCTCATCGTTCTGACGCATGGGCTCGCCGGCTCCGAATCCAGCCGGCATGGAATCGCCACGGCGCGCTATCTCGTGAGCCAAGGCTGGCCGGTGCTGCGCCTCAATCTGCGCGGCGCCGCGCCCTCGCGCGCCACCTCGGGCGGGCGCTACCACGCCGGCAAGACCGAGGATTTGGTCGCGGCGCTGCGCGGCCTGCCGGCGGAACTCGTGCGTCATGGCATTGTGCTCATCGGCAATTCGCTCGGCGCCAATCTCGTGCTGAAATTTGTGGGCGAAGGCGGGCATGGGCTGCCAGTTCACGCCGCCGTCGCCGTGTCGACGCCGATTGACCTTGCTGCGTCCTGCGCCCGGCTGATGGCGCCGCGCAATTTCGTCTATCATCGCTACATGCTCAATGAGATGAAACGCGAGGCGCTGGCGCCGAGCGCCGCGCTCACCGCCGCCGAGCGCGCCGCCATCGCCGGCGCCCGCAATCTTTACGAATTCGACGACCGCTTCGTCGCGCCGCATTTCGGCTATCGGGGCGCGCCGGACTATTACGAATCCAACGCCGCGAAGAATTTCCTCGCCGGCGCGAGGCTGCCGACGCTGATCCTGCACGCGCTCGACGACCCCTGGGTTCCGGCGCAGAGTTACACAGCGATCGACTGGTCGAATTTGCCGAAGATCGAGGCGGCGCTGACGCAGGGCGGGGGACACATGGGTTTCCACGGCGTGGGCAGCTTGACGCCCTGGCATGATCGCGCCACGGCGCAGTGGCTCAAGCAAAAAGGTTTGGGCCCGCAAGGCATGTTCGAGACGAAGTGAGATCGCCGCAATGAATGCACGCCAGACGATGGTGTTCGGCGACAATGCCGACGACTATCGCGCCTTTCGCCCGCACTATCCCGACGCGCTATTCGCGTGGCTCGCAAGCGTCGCGAAGCAGGATCTGCTCGCCTGGGATTGCGGCGCGGGGAGCGGGCAGGCGGCGCTCGGACTTTCGCGCCATTTCACACGCGTGCTCGCGACGGATCCCGATCCCCGGCAGCTGGCGCTCGCGCCAAAAGAGCCCAATGTCGACTATCGCCTGGCGCGCGCGGAAGACGATCTCGGCCTGCGCGCGGAGGTCGATCTCATCGCCTGCGCCTGTTCGATCCACTGGTTCGACCTGCCGAAGTTTTACGTAAACGCGCGGCGCGCCTTGCGCCCCGAGGGGATCATCGCGGCATGGACCTATGACTGGCCGCGAACGCATGTCGAGCCGCTCGACGCGATCCTGCGCAGGCTCAAAGAGGATATTCTCGGCCCCTTTTGGGCGGAGAATTCGGCCCTGTATTTCGAGCGCTACGAGACCCTGCCGTTTCCGTTCAAGGAGATCGATTGCCCGCCGTTTCACACGCCGGTTGCGCGATCGAAAAGCGATCTCGTGAGCTTTCTCAAGACCTGGTCCGCGGTCGAGAAATACAGACTGCATTATGGCCGCGATCCGCTGGCGCTCGTCGATCGGGAGCTGGAGGAGGCCTGGAGCGCGCATCCGCCGGATCTGCCGCTGTGCGTCCCGCTTTACATGCGCTGCGGCGTCAACACGGCGTGAACTTAAGAATTGGCGGGGAACGATGCGCGCCTATTCTATGTGTCGCCCGCAGCTTTCCCTAATTTTGCCTGTTTTTTGGCGACGATAGTAAAGAGTCGTCGCGTTGAGCCCATGCCGTATTTTCCCAAGGGAATCGTTCAGCACAGGACAGCAACATGCTTGAGGCTGGCAAAATCTATAAGGTCACGACGCTGGTGAATTGCGAAGGCGCCTGGGACGAAGAGATCGATCTGTGGACCGTCACAGAGGTCGAGGGCACCTGCGCCAAGCTCAGCAATGAGAGTCGCGAAAACAGGATCGTCGACACGGCGTCCTGGAATTTCGTCAAAGCCGAAGCGGTCGAATAGATTTCTGAGCGGCTGTCGGGGACAATGTCGTCCCCGCGACGAGGCCTCGCGCTGCGCGAGCGCGAGGCGATTTCAGCGCTATGTCCACAAGCTTGAAAGCGGCGAAAAAGTCCTCGGCGATCGAGCGGCCGCGTCACCCCGCCTCCACGCCCGCCCGCACCTTCGCCGCCACATCGCGATAAAATTTGAAGAGCGGCGATATCCAATTATAGAGGGGCGCTTTGGTGACGATCATGTCTTTCATCACCAGACAATCGATATTGGTGTTGAGGAAGCAGTGAACGGCGTCCGCGGGAGTTTCGACGATCGGCTCGCCCTTAACATTATATGACGTGTTCAGAAGCACCGGCACGCCGGTGAGCTTCTCGAACTCTTTCAACAGCCGGTAAAGCCGAGGGTTGGTTTCTTCGCACACGGTCTGCACGCGCGCTGTGCCGTCGACATGAACGATGGCGGGAATCTTGTCGCGCCATTCCGGCCGCACGTTCTGCGCCATCAGCATGAAGGGCGAATCATGATCGCCTTCAAAGATCTCCTTGGATCGCTCGGCGAGCACGATCGGCGCGAAGGGCCGGAAACCCTGACGGAATTTGATGCGCTTGTTCAGCCGATCCTTCATCTCCGACGTGCGCGGATCGGCGAGTAGGCTGCGATTGCCCAGCGCGCGCGGACCGAATTCCGACCGCCCCTGAAACCAGCCGATCACCTTGCCCTCCGACAGGCGCTTGGCGGTCTCGGCGCAAATGTCGTCGAAGGTTTCGGCGGCCGTCTCGAACCGGATGGGGAAGGCGTTTCGCGCCGCAGAGATCTCGTCGCCTGAATAATCGCGGCCGAGATAGGCGTGCTTCATGACAAAGTTACGCGGATGCTTCTGCAGCGCCAACCGGCCATAGAGCGCGCAACCGATGGCGATGCCGTCGTCGCCGGCGGCAGGCTGAATCCACACATTGTCAAAACCGGCCTCGCGGGCGATGCGGCCGTTGGCGACGCAATTCAGGGCCACGCCGCCGGCGATGACGAGGTTTTTCGCGTCCGTCGTTTCTCGCAGCCATCTGGCGCGCGCGAGCAGCACCCGCTCGGCGTCGTCCTGGACGCGCCAGGCGAGATCCTGCCAATGCTCGATGGCGGTATTGCCTTCCCACTTGCCGCCGCTCATCGGCCCCCAGGGCTTGTCGAGCGACGCCGGCCACTCGAGAACGCGCAAGTTCTGCCCATCCATTTCCAGTAAAGGCTCGACTTTGCCGGGCCGGCCATAGGGCGCGAGCCCCATCAACTCGCCGCATTTGTTCCAGTCGCCGAAAATATAAGTGGAGGCGCGGCTGTAATAAGCGCCGAGTCCCGGCATGTTAAAAAATTCTTCGCTGAGAAAACCGCGGACCGGCTCCATCCAGACCTTTTTCAGGGTTTCGACGCTCGAGCCCGAAAAGCGGTAATAACTTTCGGATTCGCGCGCCAGGGGCGTGGCGATATCGGTCTCGGGAACGGGCTCCGTCACGTCGGCGCGATAGCTTCCGACGCCGTCGACCACCATCACGACGCCCTCTTCGAAAGGCGAAGGCGCAAAAGCGCTATAGGCGTGCGCAAGATGATGCGAGACATATTCGACCGGCACATCTTTGAAGAATTTTGGATAGTCGGCAGGCTTGCCGCTTTCGTCCGGCGCGAAATATCGCAGCGGTTGATGGAGCATGCGCCGCTCCATTTCGGCAGGCGGCAAAATATAGCAATTGCGCACGACGAGATCGATGTCGTCGACGGAAACGCCCTCTGCGTTCAGGCAATATTCGACCGGCTCCCTGTAAAAGCCGCCGTCGTTTTTCTCGCGCGTGATGCGCTCCTTGGCGATCGCCCAGCCGAGTTCGCCGTTACGCAGCAAGCACGCGCTCGCGTCATGATCGTAGGCGTTGATCCCCAAAACATAGGCGTGTTTCTTGGTCATTTTTCTTGGTCATTGCTTTCCCGGCGGCGCGTGACGCGAGCGAAGGCCCTCACACACTGCGAACGCAATTACCTCGCCCGGACGACCCGTCCGAGCGAAAGAAATCCGTTATGGAATTTGTGAAAACTGAAGCGGAGCCCGCCTCGTCAGCAGCGCCACACCCAGGCGCCGCGCCACCATTGCCAACCGCAGCCGCCGCGCCCACGGCCTCCTCGATCTCCGCGGCCACCACGGTCGCCGCGCCCGCCTCTGTCACCTCTATCTCCGCGGTCGCCTCTATCTCCACCTCCACGGTCGCCTCTATCTCCGCGACCGCCGCGATCTCCGGCCGCAGCGGCGGCCGTCGCGCCCATCACGGAAAAGCCGGCGATCGCTCCGCATTGAATGATGACGATCGACAGCGCCGTTAGAAAATTAATCAAGAAACTGCGAACTCTTCTCATGCTCTGGGACATTTCAGTTTCCTCGAGTGAATTGTTTTTCTAAGGGCGAGTCGCGGCGCTGGTTTACGCCGATGTGATGAAAACTTCCGTTACTGCAGGGTGCGCGTGGTCATGGATCATCTTGAGCCGCTTTTCCGCAGCGTGCTCCCCGTGCATGCAGCCTTCCTAGAGGCATCGGAATTTGCAAGATGAATGCCGCTCTAAACGTAAGTTTACCTTTATGGCGGCTTTTGACAAGGCCAAGTCTCGCGAGTTGAGCGCTTACGCGCGCGGCTATAGCCTTAGCCGCGCGTCGCCACGCATGCGCGCGAATTGCTCGAGGGGAGTTCAATGTCGCAATTCACCGTCAACGCCGCCCGCATCGATCCCTACAAAAACTTCAAGTTCCGATTGAAGTGGGACGGACGCTATGTCGCGGGCGTCTCGCTCGTCGGGTCGTTGCGGCGCACGACTGAAGTTATTGAATATCGGGAAGGCGGCGGGCCGTCGCTGGCGCGCAAGCTGCCGGGCGTGACGACCTTCGCGCCGATCGTCGTCGAACGCGGCGTCTCGCATGATCTTGAATTTGAGCGCTGGGTGAACAAGGTCTGGAGTCTTGACGGCGCGGCGGGCGTTGAATCTTCGCTCAAGGATTTCCGCAAGGACGTCGTCCTCGAACTTCTCAACGAAGCCGGCCAGGTGGCGATCGCCTATGTCATCCGCCGCTGTTGGCCGTCTTGCTTCGAGGCGCTGCCGACGCTCGACGCCAATGGCTCGGCCGTCGCCATTCAGCGGCTCGTGCTCGAAAACGAAGGCTGGGAACGAGACCTTTCCGTCACCGAGCCAGCGGAGCCATCCTACGATTGACCTTCGCCGGATGCGGCGCTGTGGCTCGGCGGCGACAGTCGCGCTATGAAGGAGTGAGTCGGCGTAGACGCCGCGCGCATCGGGAGGCGGGGATGTATAAGAAAATTCTGGTGGCGGTGGAGATCGGCGAGGAGGAGGTCACGCAGCTCGCGCTCGACGCGGCGGTGGCGCTCGCAAAAGTGGAGCATGAGGCTGAGCTTCGGCTCGTCAATGTCCAGCCGCTCGTTCCGGTGGCCTTCATCGACTACATTCCGCCCAATTTCGACGAGGAGATGCGCGAGGCGACCGAAAAGGACCTCGCAGCGTTGCGCGCAAAAATCGCCTATCCGGCGGAGCGCGTTTCCTCGATCGTGCGTTTCGGCGCCGTCTACCCAGAAGTGCTCGCCGAGGCCGAGGAATGGGGCGCCGACCTTGTCGTGGTCGGTTCGCATCGCCCGACGATGGCGACCTATCTGCTCGGCTCCAACGCCAAGACCATCGTGCGTCACGCCAAATGTTCGGTGCTTGTCGTGCGCAAATAGGACGCGGTGACAGGCTCGGGGCGCGCGGCTAGACTTCGAGGATGCTTCGATTCGCGCCTGTAGCGATTACGACTTGCCTCTTGTTCGCCGCCGGCGCCGCGGCGAAAGCGCCTGTCGACGCCCAGCTGCTGAAGCGCGGACGGGCGATCGCGCAAGCAAATTGCGGCCGCTGTCATGCGGTCGGCCCGCGCGGCGTCAGCGCCAATCCCAAGTCGCCGCCGTTTCGCGATCTCGCGCGAAAATATCCGCTGCACAATCTCGAGGAGGCGCTCGCCGAGGGCATTGTCGTCGGCCATGAAGGCGTCGAGATGCCGCAGTTCCGGCTCAGCGCCGCGCAGATCGAAGCGCTGCTCGCCTATCTCAACTCCATCCAGAGGTAGACCTGCGCGACCGCTGGCGCGGGAATGAATCGCGATGGTTGAACTCCCTATCGACAGGCTCTATGCGGGGCGCCCGCGCGAGATCGCCCCAGGCCGCATAAGTGCGATCCGCAAGGCGCCGCTTGAGCCGCCCTGGCGCATCGAGTCGGAAGGGCTCGTCGGCGATCTGCAGGCGGATCGGCGTCATCATGGCGGCGCCGAGAAAGCGCTGCACCACTATCCCCGCGAGCATTACGACGCTTGGCGCGCGGATTTGCCGGAACTTGCGAGCGAATTCGTTGCGCCGGCCTTTGGCGAGAACATTTCGACGAGCGGGCTCACCGAAGCTGAGGTCTGCGTCGGCGACGTCTTCGCGCTCGGCGGCGCGCGCCTGCAGGTGAGCCAGGGACGACAGCCCTGTCTGACCCTCAATTTCCGCTTCGGCCGGCGCGACATGGCGCGGCGCACCCAGGAGGCGATGCGCTGCGGCTGGTATTACCGCGTTCTCGAAACGGGCGCGGCGCAGCCGGGCGACAATCTGCGGCTTATGGAGCGGCCGCGTGCCGAATGGCCGCTCGCCCGGCTTTTCGCCTTGCTCTACGTGCGGCCGCGCGCCTTCGACGAACTCACTGAGATGGCCGCGCTGCCGGAACTGGCGGAAAGCTGGCGGGCGCTCGCGCGCAGGCGACTCGAAAGCCGCAAGGTCGAAGACTGGAGGCGGCGGCTCGGGGGATAGCTTGGCCGACAGACGTAAGGCGCTTTGGTGACAAAGTCATTTGCGCCCGGCGTCGCCATGCGCGACGTTGACGCTGCGGCCTTCGACCATGCTGGGCGCTCACATACCTTGTAGGCGGGCGATGAAAGACTTGGACAGGAAGCAACACCCGGCGGTGCGTCGATTGCTGGATCTGATGGATCCGATCGGCTACCTGCTCACCGAAGTCTTTCACCTTCTGGGACTGTTCGCGATTGGCGGCGCAACGGTCTGGGCGGCGGCGAAAGCGTTTCTCGAAATGGCGACGAAGGGTCACGCTTCGATCGAAGACCTGTTGCTGCTCTTTATCTATCTCGAAATCGGCTCGATGGTCGGCATCTATTTCCGCACCAACCACATGCCGGTGCGCTTTCTCCTCTATGTCGGCATCACGGCGCTCACCCGCCACATGATCGGCTATGTGCAGACGGAATCGCTCCCGGACGTCGGCATACTGATCCTCGCGGGCGCGACGCTCATTCTCTCGCTCGCCGTCCTAACGATTCGCTACGCCTCGGCGCGATTTTCCTCCAATGCGTCGGACGGCGTGGACGGCTGAACGCGCCGGTGAGGCGCGCTCCCGCCGTCAGCGGCGGAAGCGCGGGAGACTGCGCGTCAGTTCTTCATCTTGGAGAGCGCATCGGCGCAGTCCGGCGAGACTTCGGCCTTATGCGCCTGAAAACAGGCGAGGATGCGCCCGCCGCCAGGCATGACGCCGCTGCACAGCCTCGAATAATCGGCCTTGCATCTCACCTTCACCTCGTCGGGAATATCGTTTCCCGCCATGGCCTGCACGGGCGCCACGCTGGCGAAGAGGGCGATCAGCAACAGGCTTAGGGAATGGCGCATGTAATTTTTCCTGGGTTGGGGTTTTGGACGAAGGCGAACGGCCGGGAGTCTGATTGTGACCCGCCTGCCGCGATCAGGGCAAGAGGGCGGCGAGGAGGGAGGGCGGTGCGCCGAGCGGGGACTGACCCGCCGCGCTTCAAATCGCCGCGCTCTGCCCTTTGCTGCCACGGCTTTGCGAGACAGGCCGCTCTGGTCTAAGAGAAAACGGCAAATAGCCGAGGAAAGAATGTCCGCGATACCGAACTTTGCATCGATCCCCTTTGCGCCCGTTGCGCCCGAGCAGGAGGCAAAGCCCCGCCGCTGGCTGACGCCGGAAGGAATCGAGGTGAAGAACGCCTATGGCCCGCAGGATATCGAGGGCCTCGCCTTCGTCGACGGCTATCCGGGCGTCGCGCCTTACGTGCGCGGACCCTATCCGACGATGTATGTCGCCCAGCCCTGGACGATCCGCCAATATGCCGGCTTCTCCACGGCCGAGGACTCGAACGCCTTCTACCGGCGCAACCTCGCCGCCGGACAGAAGGGCCTCTCCGTCGCCTTCGATCTTGCGACCCATCGCGGCTATGATTCCGACCATCCGCGCGTGATGGGCGACGTCGGCATGGCGGGCGTCGCGATCGACTCGATCTATGACATGCGCACGCTGTTCGACGGCATTCCGCTCGATCAGATGTCGGTGTCGATGACCATGAACGGCGCGGTGCTGCCGATTCTCGCGCTCTTCATCGTCGCGGCGGAAGAGCAGGGCGTGCCGGCCGAAAAGCTGACCGGCACGATCCAGAACGACATCCTCAAAGAATTCATGGTGCGCAACACCTACATCTACCCGCCCGACCCTTCGATGCGCATCGTGTCGGATATCTTCGCTTATACCTCCAAGCATATGCCGAAGTTCAACTCGATCTCGATCTCCGGCTATCACATGCAGGAGGCGGGCGCCTCGGCCGATCTCGAATTGGGCTATACGCTCGCCGATGGCGTCGAATATGTGCGCGCCGGCGTCGCGGCCGGCCTCGACATCGACGCCTTCGCGCCGCGTCTTTCCTTCTTCTTCGCCATCGGCATGAATTTCTTCATGGAGGTCGCGAAGCTGCGCGCCGCGCGCTTGCTCTGGGCGCGGCTGATGAAGGATCTCGGCGCCAAGTCCGAGAAGAGCATGACCCTGCGCACGCACTGCCAGACCTCCGGCTGGTCGCTGACGGCGCAGGATGTTTACGTCAACGCCATTCGCACCTGCGTCGAGGCGATGGCGGCGACTCAAGGGCATACGCAATCGCTGCACACCAATGCGCTCGACGAAGCGCTCGCTTTGCCGACCGACTTCTCGGCGCGCATCGCGCGCAACACGCAGATCGTGCTGCAAGAGGAGAGCGGCACGACGCGCATCATCGATCCGTGGGGCGGCTCTTATTATGTGGAGCGCCTGACCGCGGAGCTCGCCAAGGGGGCCTGGAAGCATATCGAGGAGATTGAAGCTCTGGGTGGCATGGCGAAGGCGATCGCCGCGGGCGTGCCCAAGCAGCGCATTGAGGAGGCGGCCGCGAAGACGCAAGCGCGCATCGACAGCGGAACGCAGGTCGTCGTCGGCGTGAACAAATATCAGCCCGTGAACGACGCCAAGCCCAATGTGCTCAAAGTCGACAACGCCGCGGTGCGCGCCGCGCAGCTCGACAAGCTCAAGCGGCTGCGTGATGAGCGCGACGAAGCGAAAACGCAAGCAGCGCTCGACGCGCTGACCGACGGCGCCACATCGGGCGCCAATCTTCTCGATCTCGCGGTCAAGGCGGCGCGGGCGAAGGCCAGCGTCGGCGAGATCTCTTTCGCGCTCGAAAAAATATTCTCCCGCCATCAGCCGAAGGCCAATGTGATTTCGGGGGTCTATGCGCGCGAGGCGGGCAAGGAGAGCGTTCATCTTGGCCGCGTCATCGGCATGACGCGCGACTTTGAAGACAACACAGGGCGCAAACCGCGCATTCTCGTCGCCAAGATGGGTCAGGACGGCCATGACCGCGGCCAGAAGGTCATCGCCTCGGCCTTCGCCGACATGGGCTTCGACGTCGTCATCGGCGATCTCTTCGCGACGCCCGACGAAGTCGCCAGGAAAGCGGCGGAAGCCGACGTGCATATCGTCGGCGTCTCGACGATGACCGCCGGCCATCTGACTCTGACGCCGGAACTGCGTGACGCGCTGAGACGCGCCGGGCGCGGCGACATCATGATGGTCGTTGGCGGCGTCATCCCGCCCGACGATTTCCAGGCGTTGTATGATTCTGGCGCGGCGGCGATCTTCCCGCCCGGCACCAATATTCCGCTGGCGGCGGAGAAGTTGCTGTACGAGTTGAATATCCGTCTGGGCTTTGCGCAGCGCGAAGTGGCGAAGGCGGGGTGACTGACGGGTTTACCGCCCCCTCCCTGTCCCTCCCCCGCTATCGCGGGAGAGAGGACGCTCACGACGATTTCGCATCATCCTGCTTGACGAGCGCAATCCGCTCCCTCTCCTGCGGGCGTAGCGAAGCGGGGGAGGGCTGAGGGGGCAATAGCAGCGCTACAAAAAAGCGTTATCTAAATTGCGCGAAGTCGGGAGAAGCACGATGGACGAAGACGCTTTCAACATGGCCGTGCGCAAATTTCTCAAGGAGGTGGGCGTCACCTCGCAGCGCGAGATCGAGCGCATCGTGCGCGAGCACAAGGTCGATAATGGCCGCTTGAAGCTGCGCATGGCGTTGACGGCGGAAGGCACGCCGCTCAACCACGTCGTCGAAACCGAGATCGACGTTCGCTGAGCCGGTCAGATCGTCGGCGCCTCGACGAAGCGCGCGGCCTCGTCGATCTGTGCAGCGAGCGCGCGTATCTGCTGCTTTTCCGACTCGAGGGTTAGTTTTGCTTCCGCGCGCGCCAGGGCGTCCGCGGACTGGCGGAGGGCGGCCTTGCCGAAGGTCGTTTCATCATCGCGCGCCAGACCGAGCAGGATTTTCTGCAGCCAGATCTGCACTTCGACCAAGGCGGCGCCGTCGCGCGCGATGGGGCGAAAGAAATCCTCGAACATGTCGCCGACGTCGAGCGGCGGCAAATAGATGTTGGGAAAGTTCACTTCCGCTTCGCTGCGGGTCTCCCACAGAGCGAGCAGGCGCGCGCCCCGCGTGAGCACGTCGATCGCCGTGCCGGGATCGTTGATCGCCGGCGAGAGCGCGCGCGAAGCGATTTCGCTAAGGACGATCAGGCCAAATCGGGGATCCTGCTCGAAGGTTCGATTGTCGCCGATGGAAAAAACGCCTCGCAGAGTCTCCGTCAGCTCCTTGAGCCGCTCGTGCTCGATGTTCGGACATGCGACGTAACACAGGGGCTTGGTGCGATGCGCGAAGGAGCCGGGATTCACCTCTATCCACACGGTCGCGCCTGTCTCTTCCGCCGCTTCCTGCGCCGCCGTGAGGTCCATGTGCAGGACATAGCCCGGCCGCTCCGCATGGATCGGCGTCGCGTTCTCGGGCGGCGGCTCGGTTGAGGGGTTACATCCGAGGTATGGCGATTCGAGCCGCTCCTCGAGCGCTTCGGCGGTCGCCTTCTCCACCCGCGGCAGAAGGTCCGAAAAGCGGCCGAATACGCGCAGCAGATCAATCCAGCGAATGAAATTCCAGAACATCAGCGCGATGACCGCGAGCGTGACGAAGAACAGCAGAAGCCGTCCGGCGCCGCCGTACATCCCCATTTTGAGCGTGACGATTCCGACGAGGCTGAAGACGAATGCGCCGAGAAACGTCGCGATGACCTTTTGAGAGGTCTTATCTTCGAGCAGAAGCTGTATTGCGCGCGGCGTCGCGCTCGATGCGGCGCTCGCGATCGCGGCCGCCATGATGCCGAGCGAGAAGGTCGACACCGCCAGCATCGAGGAGGCCAGTATCGTCAGCACGCTTTCGATGGCGTCGGCGCCGAGCTCCTGGTCGATCCATTCCGGCACATAGGTGCGCAACAGGAAGGCGGCGAAGGCCGTGACGCAGGCGACGATCGCGTAAAGCGTGACCCGCACCCATAATTGCTGGAAGAAATGGGACAGCCGCCAGGCCCACTTACTTTGCATGTCCCATTCCCTCTTAAGCGCCGCGTCGAAGCTCAAGAGGGGCAAATAGCGCGCGCCGGGAGCCAAGCCACAGCGGACCAATTCAGGCGAAGGCGGGGCGGTGAGGGAGCGTAGCGCTTGGCCGGCGAAGATAAGCCGGCGTCCTTATAAGTTGCTAAGCGAATTGGAAGAGGGCTGCGACGAATACGTGCGCGTGGCGCCTCGCAGTCGCGTCGTCGGGCGGAAGAATTCGTCAGCCCCGGTGGCGCTGGAATGCAACCGCGCATTGCGCGGCTGCACTGTCTTACTATTAAGACATCATCTTAACCGGGTCTGGAGTGGAAACCGCTTACCAGCATGTGCAGCCGCCGTATCCATAGGCGGGGACAGCTGCGCCGTAGTAGCCCGGGGTGGCCGCGCCGTAGTAGCCAGGGTAGCCATAGCCGTACGGGGCGCTCGCCGCCGCCCCGAGCGCGAGGCCGGTCGCCAGTCCTGCGCCTACGCCCAATCTGCCATATCCCCAGCGGCCGTAGCCCCAGGCTGGACGCCGCCATCCGCCGTAGCCCCAGTAGCCCGCTCCGGGCCCCCAACCCCAACGGTGCCACGCGGAGGCGGGAGTGGAGACTGACAAGGCGCCAACAAGCATGGTTGCGGCGAGCGCCGTGGTGAGCAGCTTGCGTGAGCTTTTCATTTCGGAATCTCCAGGTTGCTGACAAGGCCCCCGGCCACCCCGTCTAACGCGAGCCTGATTTCCTTGTTCCGTCGACCGTTAAGCGGCGAAAGGCGGGCTCCAGGTGTTTGCTTTGCGGTGGGAGAGACCGGCCGCCTGCCGGCGACACAGCATGGCCGGGAGTCGAAGGCAGCTTGTCGGCTCAAAAAGCCGAGTGAATTCGCACAGACGCCGAAACGACAAAGGTTTTTTAAACTCAACCAGAAATTCAATTCGGACAAAACAGCCAAGAACAAAATGCGCTAACTCGGCGACAAATTAAAAAAGCGCCCGAGCCGCGATTTGCAGAGATTTCTCGATTTACGGGATGGCGAGAGAGACGGGACTTGAACCCGCGACCTCCGGCGTGACAGGCCGGCGCTCTAACCAACTGAGCTACTCCCCCGCGAGCGCGCGCACGCGAGAGGCGCCAGATAGCGCAGCCGCATCTTGAGGTCAAGGAACTTCGCCAACGCGGAGTCTCAGACGAAGCGCCGCGGGGCCGGGCAAGCCGTGCGCGCGCCCCGCTGCTCGGCGTCTTTCCCTGGCCTTCCTTTGCCTTTCCTTTGCGCCTGCATTAAGCCTCGCGCCATATAAGGAGACAGACGTTGGACGACGACATGCGCAGGCGGCGCATCCGGGTGCGCGCCTGGCGGCGAGGCATGCGCGAGATGGACATCCTGTTGGGTGGCTTCGTCGACGCGCGCGTCGAGACGCTTCCCGCGCAGGCGCTGGACGAACTCGAGGCTCTGCTCGACCTGCCCGACGCCGCGGTGTTCCGATGGCTGTCGGGGGCGGAACAGCCGCCGGCCGAGCATGACACGCCGGTTCTGCGGCAGATCATCGCCTTTCACCAACACGACGGGCCGATCCATTGAGCGCGGCTGCGACAAAGCTCAAGAAAGCGGCGGCAGGACTTCAAGCGGCGCGTAGCGGTCTCGTCAAAGGCGAAAGGCTGATATTCGCCCATGCGCCGGACGGCTTTGACGCTTTCGTCAGCGCCGATCTTGCGCGCGCGCTCGCGCGGGAGTCGGAAGGACACGCGGCGGTCTTCGTGCATGTCGCGCGCGACGGCGCGCGGTCGGCGGCCTTTCGCAACGCCCTGCGTTTCGCCAATCCCGACGTCGAAATTCTCGACATACCAGGATGGGACTGCCAGCCCTACGATCGCGTGTCGCCGCACGCCGGCGTCGTGGCGCGGCGCATGACGGCGCTTTCGCGTCTCACGCGGGCAAAATCCTCATTCGAACGTCCGCGCGTCGTCACGACGACCGTCGACTGCCTGTTGCAGCGCGTTCCGCCACAAAAGATGGTCGCCGCCGAAAGCTTCGCCGCCGCGCCCGGCAATGTCGTGAAGCTCGACGAATTGGCGCTTTGGCTCGAGTCGAACGGCTATTTGCGCGCCAGCACGGTGCGCGAAACCGGCGAATATGCGCAACGCGGCGGCATTGTCGATCTTTATCCGCCGGGGCTGCCGGCTCCGATCCGTCTCGACTTCTTTGGCGAAACGCTCGAATCGATCCGCTCGTTCGATCCCGATACGCAACGCGCCACGGGGCAGCTCCGTTCGCTCGACCTCACGCCCATGAGCGAATTGCGGCTGACGAGCGAGACGATGCGCCGCTTCCGGCAGTCCTACGCCGCGCGCTTTGGCGGGCAGACGCGCGGCGACGCGCTTTATGAGGCTGTCAGCGAAGGCCGGCGCTTCCACGGCATGGAGCATTGGCTGCCGCTCTTCTACGAGCGGATGGATACGCTCTTCGATTATCTGGGCGAGGCGCCTGTCGTGCTCGATCCGCTTGTCGAGGACGCCGCGGCGGAGCGCGTCAAGCAGATCGAGGATTATTACGACGCGCGCAAATATGCGCATGAACTCGATCCCGCCGCCTCAAACTATAAACCGCTGGAACCGCGCGCGCTCTACCTGTCGCTTGACGAATGGCGCGCCGCCATCGAGGGACGCGCTGCGGCGCAATTCACGCCTTTCGCCGCGCATGAAGGCCAGAAAGCCATCGACTGCGGCGCGCGGCCAGGGCGCGACTTTGCGCCGGAGCGCAACACGCCCGACGTCAATGTCTTCCAGGCGGCCGCGGATCATGTCGCGGCGCTGCGCGACGCGGGCAGAACGGTCATCGTCACCGGCTGGTCCGAGGGTTCCTGCGAGCGGCTCGGCCATGTGCTCGCGGAACACGGCTTGCCCGATTTGGCGCGCGTCGCGTCCCTTCCGCAGGCGTTGTCGAAGGCCGTCTCCGTAGCTGTTCTCGGGATCGAACACGGCTTCGAGACGGATGCTTACGCGGTTCTGGGCGAGCAGGACATTCTTGGCGATCGCTTCGTTCGTCGCCGCCGCAAACGCAAGCCCAACGAAAATCTCCTCGGCGAAGTCGCCGCGCTCGCCGCCGGCGATCTCGTCGTGCATGTCGATCACGGCATCGGCCGGTTCATCGGCCTCGAGACGATCTCCGCCGCCGGCGCGCCGCATGATTGCCTCGAACTCCACTACGCTGGCGGCGACAAGCTCTATCTGCCGGTCGAAAACATCGAGCTCTTGACGCGCTATGGCGGCGAGGACGCCGAAGCGCAGCTCGATCGCCTCGGCGGCGCCGGCTGGCAGTCGCGCAAGTCGCGGATGAAAAAACGCATCCGCGAAATGGCCAAAGGGCTCATCGAAATTGCGGCGCAGCGGCAGCTGCGCGAGGCGCCCAAGCTCGTTGCGCCGGAAGGACTCTACGACGAATTCTGCGCGCGCTTTCCTTATGATGAAACCGAGGATCAGCTCGCCGCCATCGATGCGACGCTCGATGATCTCGCCGCCGGCCGGCCGATGGATCGACTGGTTTGCGGCGACGTTGGTTTTGGCAAAACCGAGGTCGCGCTGCGCGCCGCCTTCTGCGCCGCCATCAACGGCAAGCAGGTGGCCGTCGTTGCGCCCACCACCTTGCTTGCGCGCCAGCACTACAAGACGTTCAGCGAGCGCTTTGCGGGCCTGCCGGTGCGCATCGGACGCTTGTCGCGGATGGTCGGCGCCGCGGAAACGCGCGAGACGAAGAAGGACCTCGCCGACGGCCGCATCGAGATTTTAATCGGCACGCATGCCGTGCTCGGCAAGACGGTGAGCTTCAAGGATCTTGGACTCGTCATCATCGACGAAGAGCAGCATTTCGGCGTCGGCCACAAGGAGCGGCTGAAAGAGTTGCGCGCCGAGGTGCATGTTCTGACGCTCTCGGCGACGCCCATACCGCGCACGCTGCAGCTCGCGATGACGGGCGTGCGCGAGCTTTCGATCATCGCCACGCCGCCGATCGACCGGCTGGCGGTGCGCAGTTTCGTCTCGCCTTTCGATTCGCTCATTGTGCGTGAAGCGCTGCTGCGTGAGCGCTATCGCGGCGGCCAGGCCTTCTTCGTCTGTCCGCGCATCGAGGACCTCGAGGAGGCCGCGGCGTTTCTGCGCGAAAACGCGCCTGAGTCGAAATTCGTCACGGCGCATGGGCAGATGAGCGCGAGCGAACTCGAGGACAAGATGTCGGCCTTCTGCGACGGCAAATTCGACATTCTGCTGTCGACGACGATCGTCGAGTCGGGCCTCGACATCCCACGCGCCAATACGCTGATCGTCTGGCGCGCCGATATGTTCGGCCTGGCGCAGCTCTATCAGCTGCGGGGCCGCGTCGGGCGCGCCAAATTGCGCGCTTATGCGCTGTTCACGACGCCCGCCAACCGCACGATCACGCCTCAGGCGCAAAAGCGGCTGGACGTGCTGCAGTCGCTGGATACGCTTGGCGCGGGCTTCCAACTCGCCAGTCACGATCTCGACATTCGCGGCGCCGGCAATCTGCTTGGCGAGGAGCAGTCGGGACATATCAGGGAGGTGGGCTATGAGCTTTATCAACAGATGCTCGCCGATGCGATCACGCTGCTGAAGGCTGGAGTCGAGGAGCCGCAGGAGGAAGTCTGGTCGCCGACGATCGCGATCGGCGCGCCGGTGACGATACCGGAAGACTATGTCGCCGACCTCACGCTGCGCCTGCAGCTCTATCGCCGTCTGTCGACGCTCGAAACGGATCAAGACATCGAAGCGTTCGCCGCCGAGATGATCGACCGTTTCGGTCCGATCCCGCCGGAAGTGGAGCAGCTCTTGGAGATCGTCGCGATCAAGGCGCTCTGCCGGCGCGCCCACGTCGAAAAGATCGACGCCGGCCCGAAGGGCGTCATCGTTGCGTTCCGCGAAGATAAATTCGCCAATCCCGCCGGGCTCGTGCGTTATGTCGCGGAGCAGCGGACAAGCGCCAAGGTGCGTCCCGACATGCGCGTGGTGTTTATCCGCGAATTCGAGAACACGAAACAGCGCCTCGCCGGCACGCGCCGGATTTTGCGCGCGCTCGTCGAGATCGCGGAGAAGAAGGCGGCTTAGCCCTGCCGAATTTCCTTCGCTGCGGCGCATTCTTTCGCAGCTGCGAAAACAAAACTGCGGCAAAACGGCGCAAACGACACTGTAGAAATTGCGACATGAAAAAGTAGCATTTTATACGCGCGTGAACTCGCGCCTTGCGTCGCCTATTGGAGGAAGGGGCGACGGGAGAACTGCATCATCAGGGAGAGGAAACATGGCTTATAAGCTTTTTGCCGTCGTCGCCCTCGCTTCGGCCGCGGCCCTGACTAGTCATGCCTTCGCCGGCGAGCAAGCATCGACCGTCGATTGGAAGTCGCCACAAGTCGTCGGGCAGCCCGGCTACAAGGAAGAAATCGTCAAGCCAAAAGAGGCGGCGGCGCCGCGTCCGATTGGGCAGGATCCCTATGGCGCGCGCAATACGAGCATGTCGTCGGAGAACCGGTGAGGACAGATCGAGCGGTCATCGCGGCGCGCCGCAGCGCCAAATGAGACCGCATCGATTATATAGCCTCGCAGGATAAATTTATGAGCGGCGGACGCGCGTCCGCCGCTTTTTGCATTGCATGATTTTTTGTGGCGATCGCGTGACGATTCGCCCATCGCCTCACGGCTTGATCTGTGACAAAGTTGCAGACGTTCAACGGCGCCTGATGCTCGGTTAGGCGCTCCACATGCGCGAAACTCCGCCAATGATTCGTCGCGCCAGCGACGACAGGAGCGATCGCGACAAACATCACAAGGGAGGGCGCCATGACGACGCGAACACAAACATCGCGCGGTAAATTGCTTGCGGCGAGCGCCGCCGCTTTGCTCCTCGCAGCTGGACTCTCGGCGGCGCAGGCGCAGCAGGGCGGCGCCGAACACGGCGGCATGGATCATAGCAAGATGGATCATGGCAAGATGGATCATGGCGCCATGGAGCACGGCGGCGCCAACGCCCCGGCGCAATGGGCGGACCCCGGCAAGGCGCAATCAGGCGGCGCTGAATCCGGCAAGGCCGAAGAGCAGAAGAGCGAAGCGGGCAAGGCCGACGAAGGTCATGCAGGCCATCACGGCGGCATGTCGGGCATGGGCCAGAGCGGCGGCAAAGGCGGCATGATGGGGGGAATGTCGGGCATGGGCCATGGCGGCGGCAAGGGCGGCGACGGCATGAGCGGCATGTCGCATGCCGGCGGCGGGATGATGAACAAAATGGTCTGCGGCTTCGCCGATCATCTTGAGGGACGCCTCGCCTATCTCAAGGCCGAGTTGAAACTGACCGACGGGCAAACCGGCGCCTGGAACGCCTTCGTCGAGGCGTGGCGCGCCGCGGGGCACAAGGCGAAGCAAAAATGCGACGCCGCCGATATGCGCGCGGACCATTCCAAGCCGGAAGTGTTGAATAAGCTCACGATGATGGAGAACCATATGGTCGACCATCTCGAGGTGGTGCGCGCGCAGAAGGCCGCGATTGAGTCGCTCTTCACCAGTTTGAGCGATGAGCAGAAGAAGACCGCAAATGAGACGCTGAGCGGCATCATGAAGGTCGGCATGTCCATGGGCGACATGATGGGCGACATGATGGGCGGCATGATGGGCGGCATGGGCGGTATGCAGCATTAGTCAGCGTAACTCGCTCCCGGCGGGCCGAAGGCCCGACCGGGAGTGCGCTTGAATAGACAGCTTTTAAGATTGAGTTAGATCGACGGCTTCTGGATTTGCGAATGCGCTTCGCGGCCGCGCGTCTTGAGCCGCTCTACTCCACCGAGAACTCGCGCATCATGCCTGCGTCCTCATGTTCGAGGTTGTGGCAGTGATACATGAATCGCCCCTTGAAATCGCCGAACGGCTTGATGATTCGCAGGCGCTCGCCCGGCGTGACGAGCACAGTGTCCTTTAGGCCGCTGTCGATGAAGCCGTCGCGGATCGAGGCGTAGGCGTCCTCGTCGCCCTCGAAGCTGCGCTCGATAATCTCGAAGGGCTGGCCGTGCAGATGGATAGGATGCGCCATCGACATCATTCCCATCATGCCCATGCCGCCCATCATGCCCATGCCCATGCCCATGCCGCCCATGCCCATGCCGCCCATTCGGCCGCGCATCATGCCGCCGCCCATCATGCCGCGACCTTGCATCCCGCCCATGCCCATCCCGCCCATGCCGCCGTGCTCATGGAAAATTTCGATGAGCTGCGTCGTGTCGACGGGGATGCGCTCGCGTGGCAGGATGTCGTCGTGACCGTAAGGTCGTCCGTTCAGGAACATCGCCATATGCGCCATGGTGATCGCGATCGGGATCGGATCGTCGAGATTGGCGATCTCGTCCTTGCGAAAACGCCGTATCGTCGAGAGCTTCTCCGGAAGCTTCCATGAGTCAATTGAGGTTTTAGTCACCCTGGCCGCAAACAACGGGAATTCCTCGCCCATCGCGAGATCGCTTCCCATCATGCGCTGCGCCATCGGCGGAATCAGACCGTAGAATTCTCCGCTCAACATCGTAAGCTTCGCGCCTTGCGGGCGGCCGCTGAAATCGACGATGAGATCGACGCGCTCGGCGGGCGCGAGCATCACATAGGGCCGCGTCTCCGCCTTCTCCAATAGACCGCCGTCGACGCCGATCACGGTCAGCGGAGTCCGGTCGTCCCAGCACAGTTTGTAGATGCGCGCGTTGGAGCCGTTGAGGATCCGCAGACGATAAGCGCGGCTCGCGACGTCGAGCGTCAAATTGCGTCGTCCATTGACGAGCACGCGGTCGCCATAAAAGCCGAACATGCTGGTATGCATGTCCCCGCCATAGGCGAGCTGATTTTCGCCGTCGAACGCGCGATCCTGAATGACGAGCGGAATTTCAAATTCACCGGAGGGCAGTCCGAGCGCGCGCTCTTGCTCGTCCTCAACGATGATGGCGCCCGCCAGGCCGCGATAGACCTGCGTCGCTGTCTTCTCATGCGTATGCGGATGATAGAAATACATCCCGGCGCGATTGCGGATCTCGAATTCGTAGACGTAAGTTTCGCCCGGATCGATCGCCGCCGTCGGATGGCCATCCATCAGCATCGGCACATGCAGGCCGTGCCAATGCGTGATGGTTTCCTCCGGCAATTCGTTGCGAAGCCGAATGCGAACCTTTTGTCCCTTGGTGAAACGCAGCAGAGGGCCAAGGTAAGCGTCGGGCAGCGCCGTCAGCGCATTCGGCGGACCTTTGATCAGATGGCCGACATAGCGCCACACTCGCGTCGGCTTGCCCGTCAAGATGGACGTTTCGTCGCGCTTGCAGATCAATTCGAGTTCGACGTCCGGCGTGAAGGCGTCGGACGCCCGGTTCGGCGCGATCCGGCGCATCGCATGACCCTGGCCCAAGGCCGGGGCGCCGATCGTCGCCGCTGCGCCCGCGCCGACGAGAAATCCCCGGCGCGACAAAGGCCTAAAGCGTTTCATGCATCCTCCCGAGCAGCGTTCGAGCGCCACTTAAATTAGATAGTGCTTATATATGTGGTCTCAGGTCGTTGATAACTGCGGCAAAAGGCGTCATGTTTTTGCGGGGGCGCGTTTTTGCCCAAAGGCGGCTATAATTGGAGAGTGGCGCCCCCCGGTCACCGACCCAGATCGATTATGCAAGCAGCGGCGGCGCTGGAGCGCGGCTTTCCATCGCAATGAACGACAGCAGCCAACAACGCGCCTTTAGCGCGACCTTGGCCGTGGACGCCCTTCGGCGGCGCCGCGCGCTCGTCGTGCGCCCGCGCTTCCTCATGTTTCTCCTGCTGTGCCTGCTGGCGCATCTGTGCGTCCTCGCGTTCCTGCTCTTGGAGGACTGGCGCTCCGCCCGCGAAGCGCCGCGCATCGTCGAGGAAACTCCCATCGAGGTGATCACCGAACCGCCCGCGCCGAAGCAGGAAGAGCCTCCGCCGCCCGAGCCAGAGAAGCCGCCGGAGCAGCAAAAACAGCAAAAGCCGCCGCCGCCTCCGCCGCCGCTGGAAGAGGAAAAGCCGGCTTTCGACGCCCCGGAGGCCGAGAGCAAGACCAAGTCCGACGTCAACGCGCCGGAGGAGAAGGACCTCAAGTCGCCGAAGAACGCGGAGGAGAAGGACGCGCCCAAGGACGACAAGCCTCAGGGAATGAAGGACGCCGAGGACGAAGACGGAAAGGCGAAGGCTCCGGAAGAGACTAAAGATACGCCGCTCGAGGACAAGAGCGACGCCGAGATCATCGAGCAGGCCGCGCCCGAAAAGAAGCCGCAGGAAAAGCCCGACCCCAACGAAAAGGGGTCGGTGAAGAAGGGCGAGGCGAACTCCATCGCCGATCAGCTCGCGGCGCTCGCGCCGATACCCGACTATAAGCTTGCCGCGCCGCGCAAGTTCTCGCCGGTCGGCGGCGGCCGCGCGAAGACCACCTATCTGACGATCCTCTACGGCCTGATCATGCCGCATATGCGTATTCCGCCACGCGTGCGCGGGAGCGGCGCGATAGGCAGGGGCGCGGTTGTCTTCTACATCGACGAGTTGGGCAATCTCACTCATCAGGCTGTGCACCAGCCGAGTGGCGCGCCCGATCTCGACGCCGCCGCTCTCGCAGCCGTGCGCCGCGCCGCGCCGTTCCCGGCGCCGCCGCGTGGCCTGCCGCACTCAATGATCTTCAGCTACGCGACAAAATGAGTGTTTTCTTGGTGGTGGCGCTTCTGGCGCTTCATTCGCCGCGCTTCTTTACTCGCGGCGCCTCTTAAATAAGAGCCAGTAGGTTGGGAAGAGCCCGAAACCTAAGATCAGGCTTCCCGCACAAAGTGTCCGTTCCGACAGGAAAAGTAGTTTTCGTACGAAACTTAAATCGCCATCTACGGGTAGTAGAGCTATCAAATAGATAAGTCCGTAACATATGAGGCTGCATCCAATAAGATAAAAGCAGAAGTCTCCAAATTTAGGATCAGGGAATCCCTTCGCACGTGCTCGCGCGAACCATACAGGCGGGATTGGCGCTCCAAAATAAATAAATCCCGTGACCACGAAGAATGTATATTCGATGAGCATCCACTCGAAGGAGCAGATTTCAGCGCTCTTTATGAAACCGTGATAAATCGCCCTTTCGAAAAACGGTAGTTCAGCCATATGGAGTATAGGCTTCCGACAAAAATCGGTGTCGGAGGCTAACCTTGGCGCCAGAAACATCCAGACCACTGCGACGAGCATGAAGCCCTGGAACACTTTTTCCTCAATGGGGCTTTCCAGTTCAGTCGCGCCGTCTCGTTCCTCCTCGTTTCTTTTTTCTTCTGCGTTTGATTTTTCCGTTCCTTCCATCATCGAGTCTGCCCGCGTTTCTTGCAGTCGTTATGGATAGGCAAATCAGACGAGCGCAATCGCCGAGACGAGCCGCCCATAGTCCGGCTCGCGGCGATGAACGCTGCGGCGGTAGCTGAAACAGCGCGCTTCATCCGCATAAGTGTCGACGCCGAGGTCTTCGAAGGAGGCGACGTCCAGCGCTTCGACGCGGGAGGCGATGAAGCCCGGCAGATCGAAGGTCGCATGGCCTTCGCGCGCCGTCGGCGTAAAAAAGCGCGAAAAGGACGCGTCGGCTTCGCGAAACTGATCGATGAATTCCGGCCCGACTTCATAGCTCGTCGCGCCGATCGCCGGGCCGAGCGCGACATGGACGTCGGCGCGGCGCGCGCCATGCGCCTCCATCTCTCTGACGGTCGCTTCGATAACGCCGCCGATCGCGCCCTTCCAGCCGGCGTGACAGGCGCCGATGACGGCCGCCTTCGCGTCGGCGAAAAGCAACATCCCGCAGTCGGCGCCGGTGACGCCGAGCGCGAGCGAGACTTCCGCCGTGACGACGCCGTCGCATCGCGGCCGCGCGTCAGCGCTCCACGGTTCGCGCACGGCGCGCGCCTCCGCGGAATGGATCTGGAACGGCACCAGCAGGCGCTCGGCCGCCACTCCGAGACGCGCCGCCATGCGGGCGCGATTCTCCTCGACGTGCGGCGGCGCGTCGCGCGAGCCGACGCCGCCATTGAGCGAGGCGTAGACGCCTTGGGACACGCCGCCGCCGCGGGTGAAAAAGGCGTGGCGAAGGCCGGGCAGGCTGAGATTCCGCGCGGTGAGCGCAGGCGTTTCGAACGTCATCTCGACGATGTTACACGAAAAATCCGGGCAGGTCGGGCATGTCGGGATGTGTCACCGCCATCACTTTGAACAGTCCGCCCATCTGATGGCGCGCATCGTCGACGCCGGTGAGACGTTCGAAAGCGTCGATGATCGACTGCGCCTGTTCCGGCGTCGCCTTTTTCGACAAGGTCTCGGCGCGGCGTTCGATGCCAAGCTGCAGCAGAAATTGCGCTTGCGTCACCGGGCCCATCACCTTGGCGCCGCGCGCGCGGGCGGCGCGCGCCAGAGCCGCGAAATCGACGTGAGCGGTCAGGTCCGCTTCGCCCGGCGCCGCCAGCGGATCGACATAGGCGTGGCGCGACACCGCCTGCAGACTTTCGCCAAGCGATGTCTGCTCATAGCCGTAGTCAATGAGCAGCAGCGCGCCGCCTTGGGCGACGAGCCGCGTGGCGATGTCGCCGATAAGCTTTTGGCTCACGGCGCTGACTTCTATGATCGATCCTTCGCGCGCCGGAACGTTGAGCGTCGGCTCGATCTGATCGGACAGTCCAAAGGCGAGTTCGCCTTGAGCGTCGAGCCCGACAAGTTGTTCGCGCCAGCCGCTGGCGGTCTTGACGAAGTGCCTGACGGGCAGGGCGTCGAAAAACTCATTGGCGAGGATGAAGGCTGGACCGGGCGGCGTCTCGGCAAAATCCAAATGCCATTGCGCCGGCTTTGCGGCCCTGGCCAGCGTCTGGCGTTGCGTCTCGCGCAGAACCGGACTGGTTTCGACGAGATGCACGCTGACGGCGGAAAAGAAGTTGGGCGCGATCGGCGTCACCCGCAGCACGTCCGACATCAGCGTGCCGCGCCCGGGTCCGAGCTCGACGAGCCTAGCCTCATTCGGCGCTCCCGCGGCGCGCCAGGCTTCGGTGACCCAAACGCCGAGCAATTCGCCAAACATCTGGCTGATCTCCGGCGCGGTGACGAAGTCTCCGCCCGCGCCGAATGGATCGCGCGTCATGTAATAGCCGTAGCGCGGATGCGTCAGGCAGAGCGACATGAATCGCTCGAGCGTCATCGGACCGTCATGAGCGATCGTCTCGACGATCTCTCTTTGCAAGGCGCTCATGCCGTCGCGCTCCTCGGGCGCAGCGCGAACATGATCGCCGCCGCGCCAATTAAGACAAGCGGCGCAGAAAGGACCATGCCCATGGTCAATCCATTGGGCAGCGCTTCCTGAACCGGATCGGGTTCACGAAAAAACTCGCAGAAAATGCGCGCCAGTCCGTAGCCGACGCCAAAAAGGCCGGTGGCGAGACCCGGGTGTTTGAGCGCGCCGTGGCGCGCGGCGAGCCACAACAGCAGGCCCAGCGCCACGCCTTCAAGCCCCGCCTCATAAAGCTGGCTGGGGTGGCGCGGGACGTCGCCCGCGCCGGGAAAGACCATCGCCCAGGGAACGTCGGTTTCGCGCCCCCACATCTCCGGCTTGATGAAATTGGCGAGGCGGCCGAAGAAAAGTCCGATCGGCGCGACCGTGGCGCAAATGTCGCTCACGGTGAGCAGCGGCACGCCGCTGCGACGCGCGTAGAGTCCCATGCCGATGATCGCACCGATGAGGCCGCCATGAAAGGCCATGCCGCCCTTCCAGGTCTGGAAAATTTCCAGTGGGTGCGCGAAATAGAACGCCGGATCATAGATCAGCACATGCCCGAGTCGTCCGCCGATGACGACGCCGAAGGCGACGAAGACGAGAAGATCATCGAGAGACTCTCGGCTTGGTCGCGGTTGGCCGCGCCTCCAGAGCGCGTCGTTTGCGGCGAGCGCGCGCAAGCCGAGCCAGCCGAAGATGAAGCCGCCGATATAAGCGAGCGCATACCACCGCAACGGCACGGGCCCGATGTTGACGGCGACAGGATCGATCACTGGAAAGGGAAGCACGAAAATCGGCATTAACCAGGTCCGGGCGCGGGCGCGCGTTTCAAACCTACACGCCCAGCCTGTCTTTTACCCGCCGGCATGACGGATGTCATGTCCGGTCTGAAGCGCTTCAAAACGCGCGCGAGACGCAGATCACGCCGCCATTTTCTGTGACATGAAGCGTCCATAGAAGCTTTCGCCCTTCGCCGCCATGTCGCGCAGCAGTTGCGGCGGCTCGAAACGCTTGCCGTATGTCGCGGCGAGCGTGTCGCAGAGCGCAACGAAGGCCTTCGCGCCCATGCCGTCGATATAGGAGATGACGCCGCCGGTGAAGGGCGCGAAGCCGAAGCCGAGAATGGAGCCGACGTCGGCCTCGCGCGGATCGGTGACGACGCCCTCCGCCATGGCGCGCGCCGCCTCGACCGCCTGCGTGACGAGAAAGCGCAGCTTCATTTCGGCGACGTCGAGCGTATCGGGATCGAGCTCCTTTTGCGCCAGCGCGGAGAGACCGGGCCAAAGGCTTTTCGCTCCATTGGTGTGATAGTCGTAAAAGCCCTTGCCGTTCTTGCGCCCAAAGCGGCTGTTTTCCTCGACCATGAATCGCAGCACGCGTTCTTGCGCGGGATCGACGGAGCCTTCGCCGAGATCCTTCTTGGTCGCCTGCAGGATTTTCCACCCGAGATCGAGCGCGACTTCGTCATTGAGCGACAATGGCCCGACCGGCATTCCGGCCATGCGGGCGACATTCTCGATCATCGCCGGCGGCACGCCGTCGACAAGCATGATCTGCCCTTCGCGAACATAATTGAGCACGCAGCGATTGGCGAAGAAGCCGCGCGAATCGTTGACGACGATCGGCGTCTTCTTGATGATGCGGACGAAGTCGAGCGCCGTGGCCAGCGCGCGGTCGCCGGTTTTCTTGCCGAGGATCACTTCGACGAGCAGCATCTTCTCGACGGGCGAGAAGAAATGGATGCCGATGAAGTTCTCGGGCTTCTGCGTGGTGTCCGCGAGCGATGTGATCGGCAGCGTCGACGTGTTCGAGGCGAAGATCACGTCGGCGCCCACAACTTCCTGCGCGCGCTTGGTGACGTCCGCCTTGACCGCGCGATCCTCGAATACGGCTTCGAGCACGAGATCGCACCCCTTGAGCGCGGCGTAATCAGCGGTCGCGACGACGCGCGCCATCAGCGCATCCTTGTCGGCGGCGGTGGCGCGGCCTTTGCTGACGGAACTTGAGATGAGCTTGTCGATCGTCGCCACGCCCTTGTCGGCGCTCTCCTGATCGCGATCGACAAGAACGACGTCGAGGCCGTTCAGCGCGCTGATATAGCCGACGCCCGCGCCCATGAAGCCTGCGCCGATAATGCCGATCTTCTTGAGATTGGTGGGGCCGACGTCCTTTGGCCGATGTGCGCCCTTGTCCAATTCATTCTTCGAGAGAAACAGCGAGCGGATCATCGCCGCCGCCTCCTTCGAGCGCAGAATATGCGCGAACCAGCGCGACTCGACGGTCAGCGCCTGGTCCATCGGCAATTGCAGCCCTTCATAGACGGCGTGCAGAATGGCCTTGGCGGCGGGATAATTGTCGTAGGTCTCGCGACGGTAGATGGCGTTGGCGGCGGGCCAGATCATCATGCCCGTGGGCGAGAACACTCTGCCGGACGGAGTCTTGAACTCCTTGACGTCCCATGGCGCCTGCGCCTTGCCGCCGTTGACGATGAAGGCGCGGGCGCGCTCGACGATCTCCGCTTTCGGCGCGATTTCGTTCACGAGCTTGGCGCCGAGCGCGGCTCTGGGCTTGATCTGATCGCCCCTGAACAGGAATTGCAGCGCGTCGCCGGTCTGCATGATGCGCGAGACGCGCTGCGTGCCGCCGGCGCCCGGAAAGAGCCCGACTTTGATTTCCGGCAGGCCGACCTTGGTCTTCTCGTCATCGGCCATCACGCGATAATGGCAGGCGAGCGCAAGTTCGAAGGCGCCGCCAAGGCAGACGCCGTGAATGGCGACGGCGAAAGGTTTGCCGCAGGTTTCCAGCTTGCGGTAGAGCAGCGACAATCGGCGCGAGAAGTCGAAGAACTGCTTGTTCGCCGCGTCTTCGCCTTGCTCCTTGAGCGCCTTGGCGTATTGCGCGGCGCCATGCTGCAGCATGGAAAGATCGGCCCCGCCGGAAAAGGCGCTCTTGCCCGAGGCGATCACGCAGCCTTTGACGTCGGGCGCGGCGACCACCGTGTCGATGATCGTCTCCAACTCGTCCATCACTTCGGGGGTGATGACGTTCATCGAGCGCTCGGGCATGTCCCAGGTCGCAAGCGCGACGCCGTCGGGATCGATTACGAATTTGAAATTCTGGAGGTTCATCGAAGACTCCCTTGAACGAGCGATTTGCGGCGCCGAGACCGAACGTATGGACCGTTATTCCGGCAGCGTAACTGCGCCGGCGTCGTCGAGAGGGAAGCCCGGGTTCCACGCGACTTCCCAGAAGTGTCCGTCGAGGTCTCGGAAATAACCCGAATATCCGCCCCAGAATGCTTCTTGCGCCGGCTTTACAATCGTCGCCCCGGCGGATGTCGCCTCCGCAAGAACGGCGTCGACATCCTGTTTCGAGCGCGTGTTGTAGGCGAGCGTGACGCCGCTAAACCCGCGCCCATCGGGCGGCGCTCCGGCGTCCGCCGCCAATTTCAATCGCGGATAAAGCGATATGGCGACGCAGCCGCACTGGAAAAACGAGACGCCCTGCGCCTGTTTGACCGATCGGCGCCAGCCCAGCCGTTCAAAAAAGGCCGTGCTCTTTGCAAGATCGTTCACGCCGAGCGTAATAAGGGAGATTCTTTGTTCCATTATCGTGCGGCTCCGCGCCAGGATCACACCCGCTCCACGATCGTCGCCGTGCCCATGCCGGCGCCGATGCAGAGCGTCACGAGCGCGGTGGATTTCCCCGTGCGTTCCAATTCGTCGATCGCAATTCCCATCAGCATGGCGCCCGTCGCGCCGAGCGGATGACCCATGGCGATCGCGCCGCCATTGACGTTGACCTTGGCGGGATCGAGTTCGAAGGCTTCGAGATAGCGCAGCACGACGGCGGCGAAGGCTTCGTTCACTTCGAACAGATCAATGTCGCCGATGCTCATGCCGGCGCGATGCAGCACTTTCTTCGTCACGTCGACAGGGCCGGTCAGCATCAGCGCCGGGTCCGAGCCGATATTGGCGTAGGCGCGAATCTTCACGCGAGGTTTAAGTCCGTGTCTCTCGCCCGCCTCTTTCGAGCCGACGAGCACCGCCGCGGCGCCGTCGACGATGCCTGAAGAATTGCCGGCATGATGGACGTAATTCAATTTCTCGACTTCGGGATGCGCCTGAATCGCCACGGCGTCGAAGCCGCCTTGCTCCGCATAAAAGGCGAAGGAGGGCTTCAATGCGGCGAGCGACTGCATGTCGGTTCCCGGACGCATATGTTCGTCACGGTCGAGCAGGGTGATGCCGTTGACGTCCTTCACCGGGACGATCGAATGTTTGAAGCGGCCTTCTTCCCACGCCTTGGCCGCGCGCTTTTGCGATTCGACGGCGTAGGCGTCGACGTCGTCGCGCGAGAAGCCGTATTTGGTGGCGATGAGATCGGCGGACACGCCCTGGGGCATGAAATAGGAGGGAATGGCGATCGTCGGATCGACGGGCCAGGCGCCCCCCGACGCGCCGATGCCGACCCGGCTCATGCTCTCGACGCCGCCGCCGATCGCAAGATCATGCTGGCCGGACATGATTTCGCCGGCGGCGAAATTCACCGAGTCCAATCCGGACGCGCAGAAGCGGTTGATCTGCACGCCGGGCACTTTGTAGGAGTAGCCCGATGAAATCGCCGCGGCGCGGGCGATGTCGCCGCCGGCCTCCCCAACCGGATCGACGCAGCCGAGGATCACGTCGTCGATTTCGGGACCTTCGAGCTTGTTGCGTTTCCTGACCGCCTGCAGCGCCGTGACGGCGAGGCCGAGCGAAGAGACCTCATGCAGCGAGCCGTCCGGCTTGCCGCGGCCTCGCGGCGTGCGAACGGCGTCATAAATAAAAGCGTCGGCCATATCGTCTCCTGTAGCGGCAGTCGGCGGTCGGGCTTCGGCAGTAGGAGGTAACAACTGCCGACTGCCGAAATCCGACCGCCCCTAAAACATCTCCTCGGGGAGCGACATCATCGTGTCGGCGCCGGTTGAAATGCGGGTCAGGCGCAGGCGCGTTTCCGGCAGCATGCGCTCCATGTAGAAGCGCGCGGTCAACAGCTTCGCATCCATCAGCTCGGCCCGCTCAGGCTCCTGCGCCTTTATCGCCATCGCCGCCTGCGCGATCTTCACCCACATCACGCCGAGCGCGACGCGGCCGAAGAGATGCATATAGTCGTAAGAAGCGGCGCCGGCGTTGTCGGGCTTCGCCATGGCGTTCTGCATCAGCCACATCGTCGCCTTTTGCAGATCGTCGAGCGCCGCCTTCACCGGCGTCGCGAAAGGCTTGATCGCGTCGTCGGCGGCGAGCGGGTTCAAGTACTCCGCCGTGTCCTTGAAATAGGCCATGATCGCGCGGCCGCCATCGCGCGGCAGCTTGCGGCCGACGAGGTCGAGCGCCTGAATGCCATTGGCGCCCTCGTAGATCATGCTGATGCGCGCATCGCGAACGAACTGCTCCATGCCCCATTCGCGAATATAGCCGTGTCCGCCGAGCACCTGCTGGGCCTTGACGGTGTTTTCGAACCCCAGGTCGGTGAGCACGCCCTTGAGCACGGGCGTGAGCAGGCCGAGCCGGTCTTCCGCCGCCTGGCGCGAGGCGGCGTCGTCGGAACGATGCGCGATATCGCTGTCGAGCGCGGCCGACAGCGCGAAGCCGCGCGCCGCTTCGTTGAAGGCCTTCATCTCGAGCAACATCCGCCGCACGTCCGGATGCACGATGATCGGGTCGGCCGGCTTTCCGGGGTCTTTCGGACCCGAGAGCGCGCGGCCTTGCAGACGCTCCTTGGCGTATTGCGCCGCGTTCTGGTAGGCGACCTCGGACTGGGCGAGGCCCTGCATGGCCACGCCGAGCCGCGCCTCGTTCATCATCACGAACATGGCGTTCAGTCCGCGATTGGCTTCGCCGATGAGAAAGCCTTGCGCGCCGTCGTAATTCATGACGCAAGTGGCGTTGCCGTGGATGCCCATCTTTTCTTCGATGGAGCCGCAGCTGACGCCGTTGCGCGGTCCAAGCGCGCCGTCGCCGTCAACCAGGAACTTCGGCACGACGAAGAGCGAAATTCCTTTCACGCCGGCGGGCGCGCCCTCGATGCGCGCGAGCACGAGATGCACGATGTTTTCGGTCAGATCGTGCTCGCCGGCGGAGATGAAGATCTTTTGCCCGGTGATCGAATAGGAGCCGTCGCCGCGCGGCGTCGCCTTGGTCGTCAGCAGTCCGAGATCGGTGCCGCATTGCGGCTCGGTCAGATTCATCGTGCCCGACCAGCGGCCTTCGGCCATCTTCGGCACATAAAGCTTCTTCTGCGCGTCGTCGCCATGGCGCAGCAGAGCGGCGAGCGCGCCTTGCGTCAGACCCGGATACATGGCGAAGGACATATTCGCCGAGGAGGCGAACTCGTTCATCGCCATCGACAGCGTATAGGGCAGGCCCTGTCCGCCATATTCCTCGGGCACCGCGAGGCTGATCCAGCCGCCTTGAGCGAAAGCGTCATGCGCCTCCTTGAAGCCGGGCGGGGTGGAGACGGAGGCGTCGTCGTGGCGCTTGCAGCCTTTTTCGTCGCCAATCTGGTTGAGCGGCGCGAGCGCCTCCTCGCAGATCTTTCCCGCCTCCAGGAGGATTTGCGACATGACGTCCGGCGTGACGTCCGCGAAGCCTGGCAAATTGCCGAAACGCTGAAAATTCAAGACATCATTTAGCAGGAAGAGGGTGTCGTCTACAGGCGCCTTGTAGCTCGGCATCAACGCCTCCTTGCATGCCGGCGCTTGGGGCCGAGCCGTCGCGCCGCGATTCTCTCGGGCTGCGTCATAGGTAGAGAGGCGCCGGCGCGGGCGCAAGCGAGACGCGGTGCGACAATCGTGAGCGCGACAGCTCTTTGGAGCCGTTTCTTAACGGCTTCTTTACTTCGATCGACGGAAAGTCACGGCGGTCGGCGGCCCGCGCCGACAGTAGCGCGCGATTCGGGCGTTCGCGTCGGTTCCACCGCGTTTTTGTCCCAATTTCCACGGGTCGATCCCGCCGGACAGCCACATGACCAAGGCGCAATTTCCTGATCAGGGTCGTCCGAATTCCGAGTCGCCCGAAGATGAGCGCGAGGCTGGACATCGGGAGGAAAATCTTCCCAACGCGGAAAAGCCACGCGTGGAGAACCGTGGCGTCGACCAAGACTCCATCTGGCGGTCGATCGCCGCGCTCTCCAAAAGCCGTATCGAGAGCCAGCTCGGCGAGCAGCCTTCCGCGAATGCGCGGCCGATTCGAAATGCGCTGGCGGAGCTCGAATCGCGGCTCGCGCGGCTGTCGGGCGAACATCGCGGCGCCGACGTCGAGAAGACGCTGCGCGGCCTTGATCAGCATCTCGCCGAAATTGCAGGGCGCCTGGACGAAAATGCGGCGCGCGGGGGCGTAGCGAAGCCGGCCATGACGTCGGGCGCCTCCGGCGGATCGCGCTTTGAGGCGCTGCAGCGCTCGATCGATTCCGTCACGCAGGGTTTAGACAGCTTTCGCGAGGACGCCGCCGAGCGCGGCGACCAGCAGCTCGTGATGATGCGACAAATCGAAAACGTCCGTCGCGAACTCCAGGATGTGGCGCAAGCGATCGGCGAACTCGCGCCGCGCGCATCGGTCGCCGCCATCGAAACGGCGATGGGCGATCTCCGCCAGGGCATCGAGTCGCAACGCGGGCGGGGGGTGCCAGACGAGACGCTCGCGCCTGCCGAGAGAATTATCGGCGAATTGCGCGCCGTGATCGAAGATCTCGATCCGACTCCCATCGTGCGCAACCTGCGCGCCGACGTCGAAACGATCGGCTTCAGGCTGGAGAAGCTGCAGAACGGAGACGTTGCGAACGCTTCGGCTGTCCGCGACCTCGCGCGTGAAACTCATGAGATCAAGGAACAGCTGACGGCGCTCATGGCGCGGCCGCTGCCGCTTGAGAGGATCGAAACGCGCATCATCGACGTTACGCAGCGAGTCGACGCGCTGGCGCTGTCACGTGGCGCGTCCGGCGCGGATCTCGGCGAAGTGGTTAAGGCGATCCGCTCCATCGTCGCGGCGGAAACCGGGAAGGGGCTGGAGACCTTCAACAAGCGGCTGGAGCGGCTCGCGCGCAAGCTTGACGTCGTCGTCGAACAAACGTCGGCGGCGCGGTTCGACGAGATCGGCGAGCG
The DNA here is from genome assembly GCF_051062815.1 of Methylocystis sp. Lineage (GTDB taxonomy): Bacteria > Pseudomonadota > Alphaproteobacteria > Rhizobiales > Beijerinckiaceae > Methylocystis. Next base: position 143,042 of record NZ_JBPFDU010000078.1, read on the forward strand.
CATCGACGAACTCGGCAAGACGCTGACGCAGCGCATCGATCGCGGCGCCGCGAATATGGCCCCCCTCGAAGCGCTCATCACAACGCTCGCCAAAAAAATCGATACGGCGCTGGAGGGCGACGGTCACGCCTCGGCGTTCGAGGAGATCGGCCGCAGGTTCGATCGGTTCGAGTCCCGCGTCGTGGACAGCGCGCCGACGGAATCGCTCGCGCGCATCGAGGCCATGCTCGCCGAACAGAACGCCGAACGTCAGTTCGCCGATCTCGCGCAGCGCATCGATGCGCTTCGACAGACGATCGCCGCGCGGTTGGAAACCCCCTCGGGCGCCGGCGATTCCAAAAATTTCGCCGCTCTCGAGAATTTGGTGCGCGGCCTCGACAGAAAAGTGGATGCCGCGTTTTCCGCCGACGCGCGGGATCTCGATCTGCAGGCTGTCGAGCGTCAGCTCGCGCAGCTCTCGTTCAAGATCGACCGGCTCGACGATCCGTTCTCAGCGCCGAGATTTGGCGAACAGAACGCTCGGTTCGATGACATCGTCGAGCGCCTCGACCGTATGCAGGCCGCATTCGCGCAGCGGGTCGAAGACGGCGCGCGCGTCGAGAAACGAGAAGGCGAGCTGGCGGCTCTCGTCGGGTCGCTCGCCGACCGCATAAAGCAGACGGCTGATTCCACGGCCGATGGCGGCGCGCTCAAATCGCTCGAAACTCAGATCGGCGCGTTGGCGCAGCGGCTCGAACGACTCGACGCAGGGAGCGGCGCGCTCATCGGCTTTGAGTCGAAGATCAACGATCTTTTCGTGCGCCTGGAGGACACGCGGTCCGCAACGACGCAAGCCGCGGAGGCGGCGGTTCGCCGAGCCGCCACGGAGGTTCTCCGCGATGCGGGCGTTCAGCCGGCGGCCGTGCGCGTCGCCGTGCAGCGCGAATTGAACGACATCCTCAAGACGCAAGACGCGAGCGGCCAGCGCACGAATGAGACGCTGACGGCGGTCCATCAAATGCTCGAGCGCGTCGTCAATCGTCTCGGCGTGTTTGATGACGAATTGACCGAGAACCGCGGCGTCGCGCGGCGTTCGACCGATGCGGAACTCGGTGTCGAACTTTGCGGCGATGATACGCGCGAGCGGGTCGGCGCGCCGGCCGTCGCTGACGCCCAAGACGCTGTAAGCGAAGCCTTGGCGCCGGTCGATCCGATGGAGTTCCTGCTGCCGGTCGGCGATGGGGTCGCCGAACGGCGCGAGCCTTTCATTGCGCCGCCGGGATCCGAGGCCGATCAGGCCGCGCATCGCAGCTCGATTCAGTCGGACTTCATCGCCGCCGCGCGTCGCGCCGCGCAAACGCCTGCGGCTGAGGCCGACGCTCAGTCGGCCGAAGCGGCGCGCCGCGCGGGACAGGCTCAGGAAAAGCCGCAGGGCGCCGTGGTCAATTTCAGCGCCCTCATTCAGGACCGCAAGCGTCCGTTGCTGCTAGGCCTTGCCGCGGTCATGCTGCTGATCGGCGCCTATCAGATCGCGCGCATGGAGGGGCAGGGCGGCCTGACTGTCGGGCCGTCGCTCAGACAGCAGGAGGCGAAGGCGCCAGCCAAGGCGGTTCGGCCGGCGTTGTCGCCGGAAAAGCGGCTGGCCTCTAACCGCGCGTCGTCGCCGGCGGTGGCCGCGCGCCCGGCGACGTCTGGGCCGGTCCTCAAAAAGCCGCCCGCCGAGACGACGGCGTCGGCGCCCGTCGAACGACCCGTCGCCGCACAGCGGAACATCGATCCGACCCCCACCGGAACGATCGAGGCGCCGCCGCTCTCGTCTGGCGACGCCTTGGCGACGATCGAGCGCCTCGCCGTCGAGGGCAATCCGGCCGCCCAGTATGAAATGGGCGCGCGTCTTGTCGAGGGACGCGGCGCCGCGCGCGACGCCAAGGCGGCCGCGCATTGGTTCGAAAAAGCAGCTGAAATGGGCCTGGCGCTCGCCCAATACCGGCTGGGTTCGATGTATGAGAGGGGCGTCGGGGTGGGGCGCGACTACGCCCGCGCCAGGCAGTGGTACGAGCGCGCGGCCGATTCCGGCAACGCCCGCGCCATGCATAATGTCGCCGTGCTGCTCGCCGAGGGCGGCGACGGCAAGCCGGATTACGCCGCGGCTGCAGAGTGGTTCCGTCGGGCGGCCGAATACGGCATCCGTGACAGCCAGTTCAATCTCGGCATCCTCTACGCCCGCGGCCTCGGCATCAGCCGCGATCTGCAGCAATCCTACGTGTGGTTTTCCGCCGCAGCCGACCAGGGCGATGAGGACGCAGCCAAGAAGCGCGACGAAATCGGCGCCCGGCTGGATTCCAAGGAGCTTGCCGCGGCCAAGGCGCTGGCCGCCGCATTCCGCGCCAAAACCCCGACGTCGGAGGCGAATGACGCGCCGGCGATCAGGACGGGCGGCGGCGAGGGCGCGAGGGAGCAGACCCCGGTCAAGCCGGCGCCGAAGTCGACTTCCGGCAAGCCGCGGGTCTCGCAGCTCTGAAGCTTCGCCAGGCGGGCCATTAACGATTCATCTACGGGATCGCTCCTATTGTCCCTTCGAGCGAGCTTGCCGGCGCAGCGCGTGCGGAGATGTGGCTCGCCCGTCTTGGGAGAGTATGATGCGCAAAACTATCGCGACGCTTTCGGCGGCTTTGGCTCTCGGCGCCGCAGCCCTGACGCCGGTTGCGCCAGCGCGCGCCGATTCAGCCGGCCCGGCCATTGCGGCGGGCATTGGCGGCTTTGCGCTTGGCGCCATCACCGGCGGGGCGCTCGCCGGGTCCGCGCCGCCCGTCGTCTATGCGCCTGCGCCCGTCTATGTCGCGCCGCCGCCGGTGTGCTGGGTCGAGCGCCGTCCCGTCTTCGACGAATATGGCGAGGTGATCGGCTCCCGCCCGCGCCGCATCTGCGAGTGACGCGGTCTTTTCACGACCGATGCGGCTCATGAAAAAGCCGCGTCCTTGCGCTAGAATTCGCAGCATGAAGGCAAATCATCTTCTGGCGGCGCTTGCCGCCCTGTTGTTTGCAGCCGCGCCCGCCCGCGCCGAATGGTCGAGCTGCCTCTCCGGCCTGCGCTCGGCGGCGGCCGGCGCCGGCGTCAGCCAGCAGACGATCGCGTCGGCGACGAATGGGCTCGCCCCCAACGACGCCGTCAGCTTCATGGACAAGCAGCCGGAGTTTACGACGCCCGTCTGGGACTATGTCGCCGGGCTCGTCGACGAGGAGCGCGTGGACGAAGGGCGCGTGATGCTGCGTCAGCATTCCCGCGCGCTGCACGCCGCTGAAAGCCGCTACGGCGTCGACGCCCCGACCATCGTCGCCGTGTGGGGCGTCGAATCCGACTTCGGCAAGAGTTTCGGCAAGCGCCCGGTGGTGCAGAGCCTCGCGACGCTCGCCTGCGAAGCGCCGCGCCGCAACGACTATTGGCGCAAGGAATTCATCGCCGCGCTCAAAATCCTCGACCACGGCGATATCGCGCCGGAGGAGTTCTACGGCTCCTGGGCGGGCGCCTTCGGCCACACGCAATTCATGCCGTCGACCTTTCTCGGCATGGCGGTCGATCTCGACGGCGACGGCAGGCGCAATATCGCCAGCTCGGCGGCCGACTCGCTCGGCTCGACGGCGAATTATCTGCGCAGGAGCGGCTGGCGCGCCGGCATGCCCTGGGGCTTCGAGGTGCGCTTGCCGAACGGCTATTCCGGACCTTCCGGACGCAAGGGCCGCCAATCGATGGGCTTCTGGCAGGCGCGCGGCGTGACGCGCCTCGACGGCGGCGGCCTTGGCGGGGGAACTGCGGCGCTGCTCCTGCCGGCGGGGCGGAACGGACCCGCGTTCCTGGTGACGAAAAATTTCGACGCGGTCTACGCCTATAACGCCTCCGAATCTTACGCGCTGGCGATCTGCGTCCTGTCCGACAGGCTGCGCGGCCGGCCGGGCATTCAGACGCCATGGCCGACCGACGATCCGGGCCTCTCGCGCGCCGAGCGCCGCGAACTGCAAGCGCTTCTGACCCGCAGCGGCTATGAGGTCGGCGAGCCCGACGGGGTGATCGGCACGAAGACCAAAGAGGCGATCGCCGATTTCCAGTCGCGCGCCGGCCTGCAGCGCAACGGCCGCGCCGGCCTAAAGGTTCTTAACGCCTTGCGCGGACGATAGCACCGGCGACGTCTCCACGTTGAAGTCGGGCTCGGCGTCCGTTTCATTGACCAATTTGAGGTCGTCGGCGATCCAGGCTTTCGTCAGCTCCCAAACGACGGCGAGCACGACCGGTCCTGCAAACAGGCCGGCGATGCCATGCGCGAGAACGCCGCCGATCACGCCCACGAAAATCACCGGTATCGGCGTCGACAGCCCATGCGCGAAAATGAAGGGCTTCAGCACGTTGTCCACGTAATTGACGCTGAGCATGCAGATCGTCAGCGCCAGCGCCGGCCCGGTCGCCAAAGTCGTCCACGCCCAGAAGATGACAGGCGCCACGACGAGCAACGGCCCGATCTGAATAATGCCGAGGACGAGAATGGCGATCGTCAGCAGGCTCGCGCCCGGCACGTCGGCGAGATACATGCCGGCGCCGCCGACGACGGCCTGCAATAGCGACAGGCCCATGACGCCGCGCGAAACCGCGTTGATCGTCGCGCCGGCGAGATCGACGAATTTCTCGCCGCTCGAAGGATCGATGCGCCGCGACAGCGCGCGCGCCCCCGCGAGCATTTGCGGCGCGGCGGCGAGAATGAAGCCCATGAGCAGGACGGAGACGAGAAATTTGAGCGTGCCCGCGCCGGCGCTCTTCGCCATGTCGAGCAAGAATTCCCCGGCGGGCTTCAGCTGCGGCAAAACTTGGGTGAAGGCGCTGCGCAGATTGGTCGAGGCCAGCAGCCAGAAGGAATAGAGCTGCTCGCCGACGAACGGCCAATCCTTGATCGACGCGGGCGGCGGCGGGACGGCGATATTGCCCGTCTCGATCCCCGCCATCAACGTTTTGATGGGGTCAATGGCGCCGACCGCCATCCAGGTGACGGGCCCGATGATCAGCACCAGGCCGGCGATCGTCATCAAAACGGCGGCTGTTATCGGCCGGCCGCCCAATATTTCCGCCACCACGCGAAAAATCGGATAGAGCGCCACGGCGAGCACGACGCTCCATAGAATGATCGCCGCGAAAGGCAGGACGATGATGAAGGTCCAGTAGATCAGCGCGCCGATCGCGAACAGGCGGATCGCCAGTTCGATGACCCGCGCGTTGAAGCGGCGGTCAGAGCCGTTAAGGCCATTGGTCGGATCATTCACCGGCGTTCTCTTGTCATCCCGCGACTTTTGCATCGCAATAGAGTGAAGACTTGGCGGGCGTCTGACAAGAGGAGCAGTTTGCGGGTTGTCGGGCGAGTCGGTTCCGGGCGAACCGCAGCTCGCCGAACGCCAGCCGAAGCCCTGCGGCGTCACCCCTAATAGTCGCCGCTTCCGACCAAAGGATGGATACCGCCGGCGCCGCCGTGATTGGCGTTCTGCCGATTGCGCTTGCCGGCTTTTGTCGCTTGATCCGATTTCGAGGCCGAAACGGATTTGGCGGTGGATTTCGAGGATGCCGCGGAGGCGGGCGGCGCAGCAATTGCGCATGCGAGAATCAAAGCAAGAATGTAACGCATGGGGTTACTCCCTGGGCCAGGAGGTCCATCGACCAGGGCCCAGCCATTAGGTAGCACAATTCGCCGCGCGGGCGAGCGAGTCGGGCGCGAACCCGCAACGCTTCGACAAGCCTTGCGCATTCTGCGATAGACTGTCCGTTCCACATCGAAAGATTCGAGCCGCATGACCATCCGCCTCCACCAGGGCGATCTCCCCGAGGGGATCGGCGCTGGCGCCATTGTCGCGATCGACACCGAGACTCTGGGCCTCAATCCGCATCGTGACCGTCTGTGCCTGGCGCAGCTCTCCTTCGGCGACGGGAACGCCGAGCTTGTCCAGTTCGCGCGCGGTCAGACGTGCGCGCCCAATCTTGAGCGCCTGCTCGCCGATCCGGCCGTTCTGAAGCTCTTCCACTTCGCCCGTTTCGACATCGGCATATTGGCCAAGACCTTTGGCTTCGTTCCGGCGCCGGTCTATTGCACCAAGATCGCCTCCAAGCTCGCCCGCACCTATACGGACCGGCATGGCCTCAAGGATCTCGTGCGCGAGCTTCTTGGCGTCGAGATTTCGAAGCAGCAGCAGTCGTCGGACTGGGGCGCGCCAGTTCTTTCCGACGCGCAGCAGGCCTATGCGGCGTCGGACGTTCTCTATCTGCATCAGCTTAAGGACAAGCTCGACGCCATGCTTGCCCGCGAGGGCCGCGCCGAACTGGCGCAGGCCTGTTTCGATTTTCTGCCAGCCCGCGCCCGGCTCGACCTCGCCGGCTGGCCGGAAACGGACATTTTCGCCCATGAGTAAGGCGGCGAATAAGGCTTTGGCGTCGCCTCGAATTCGCCACCTGCATGCCTCATGATCAGGACATGACTGACGTCTTGACGGCGCCCAGCGCCCGCGATCGCCTGGGCGGCCTTGTTGCGCCGCGCCAGAGCGCCTTTCCGGAGGCGCTGCGCCACACGACGCGAGTTGCGCGCCTGCGCCGCTGGATCCTTTGGGGGGCGGGCGGCGTCGTTGGAATCGTCGGCCTCGGTCTGCTGATCAGTTCGCTGCGCTTTCTGCCCGCCGATCTGAGCCTGGCGCGCGTCGCGCTCAAGGGCTCCCGCATCGTTATCGAAAGCCCCAAGCTCGTCGGTTATCGCAAGGACGGACGTCCCTATGAAGTGCGCGCGCTTGTCGGCACGCAGGATCTGGCGAAGCCTGATGTCTTCGAACTCGATCAGCTCGAGGTCCGGGTCGAGAACTCCAAGGACAATTCCATAATCCTGTCGGCGGCGAAGGGCGTCTATAACAGGAAAGCCGATCGGGCCGATATGAGCGGCGGCGTCGACATCCACGAAGACAACAACTTCGACATGCGGCTCGAGTCGGCCGTCATGGATTTCAAGGATAGCGTGATGACGTCGGACAAGCCCGTGCTGTTGAAGATCGACGGCGGCGAGGTCACCGCGCAGTCTGTCGAATTTTCCCAAAAGGACCGTCACGCGTCCTTCGCGGGCGGGGTCCATTCGGTGCTATACGGGGAGGGCGATACGCCCCCGCAAACTTCGGGCGCCGCGACCAAGGACTAAATGCGCCGCCACCCTTTCGTTCTTCTCCTTGCTGCGCTCGTCGCCGCGACGCCGGCGGGCGCCGCAGGCCGCTCTGGCGGCATTCTGCCTGGCGCCTCCGCCAAGGATCCGCTCAACATCGACGCGGGCAAGCTCGATTATTTCGAGAAGGAGCAGAAGCTCATCTACTCCGGCAGCGTCATCGTCACGAACGGGCCCTCGACGCTCAAGGCTTCGCGCCTCATCATTTTTCTCGAAGGAAAGGGCAGCGGACAAGCCGCCGCGACGACCAACGACCGCGTCAAACATATCGACGCCGAAGGGCCGGTGACGCTGGTTTCAAAGGACCAGATCGGGACGGGCGATCGGGGCAGCTACGACAAGGCCGAAAACAAGGTTTATCTCGTCGGCAACGTCACGCTCACCCAGGCCGAGAACATCGTGAAAGGCGACAAGCTCGTCTATGACGTGGCGACCGGCATGGCGACCGTGCAAGGCGGCGCGGCGCAGGGGGGGCGGGTGCGCAGCACCTTCACGCCGAAAAACCAATAAGGCTTCGGGCATTCACTGCGAGGCTGACGTCACCAGCTCTTTGAGCATCCGCTTGCGCTTCGCCTCATAGTAGTAGCCGCCGGCGTAAAGCTTGATCGCCCGGCCTTCGTCGCCGCCGCTGACCTTATAGGCGTTGGCGAGATAAGGCACCGCGAAGGCCAGATTGGTGTCGGCGTCGAGAAGACCGCTCGCCGGGCCGGCGTAGCCCATGTGTCGCGCCGTGTCGTGGCGGATCTGCATCAGCCCCCAATAGGGTCCATGCCGGGCGTGGGGATTGTAATTGCTCTCGCGGCGGATCGAGCGATGAATGAGCGATTCCGGAATGTCGTAGATGCGGGCGTAATGGGAGATTCGCGCATGCAGCGCGTCCTGGCCGGTGAGTTCGGTCGCCTTAGCGGCCTCGTCATAGGCGGCGGGAGCCGAAGCGACGGGCGACTCCTGCGGGGCGCAGCCCGCGAGCGGCAGAGCGCCGATGGCGACAAAGACAGCGGCCCGGCGGAATAGTCTCATCTAAAATTCCCTCGTCGGCCGCCCAGGCCCAGCAGGGAAATCCGCCACGCGCAAATGGCGAATTCATGGCGGTCACGCTTCAGGACCGTTGATTTCTGTGGGCAGCCGACTACCTGGCCAAGCGCTCCTGACAAGCGCTCCTGAAATGAGGCGGATGATGGCGCAAAGGCAGCCGAAAAGCCGCGCGCCGGCAAAAAGTTCAAAGACGGCGACGAACTACTGGTCGGGCGAGGTCACGCGCCATAGCAACGCGCTCGATCTCGACGCGGGGGTGTTCACATGGGACGACCCCGCGAAGATCGCCCGCTCCCTCAAGCGGTCGGCGGAGGCGAGCGAGCGGCGCAAAGCGGACCCGTTCCGTTCCGCCATGTCGATGCTGACCTTCTACATCAATAGGGCCGGCAAGGATTTGCCGGACGCGCGCCAAAAGGTGCTGGAGCAGGCGAAGGACGAGCTGCGGAAGGCGTTTGGGCGGACGCCCCATTGAGCGCGCATGGCGCGCCGATTTTGGCGCGGGATTTGGGACGGTATAATTCCGGAGGTCGAACTGGGGGCGCCGTAACGCGTTGTGTCGCCGGAAATTATGTCCTATTTTTCGAAAAATGACCATTTTTGAGGCGGCCATGTCCTCCTACCCCATCGCCAAGGCGAAAGAACAGTTATCGCGGCTGATCGATGAGGCGCTGGCGGGGGAGACGGTGACGATCACCCGTCATGGCAAACCCGTCGTCGAACTGCGTCCGAGCACACCCGACGAAGCGCCCAAACGAATGACGAAAGCCGACCTCGAATGGCTGCGCAAGCGACGTGACGCGCGTCCGCCGCTCGGCGAGGACGCGGTGACTCTCATCCGCAGGATGCGGGACGAAGAGGAATGAGCTTTTACCTGGACGCCAATGTCCTCGTTTCCCTTTTCGCTGTTGACGCCCATTCGAACAAGGTTGACGCATGGATCGACTCCGACCCCGGCGCGCTTTTTGTCAGCAACTTCGCGCGCGTCGAATTTGCCGCTGTCGTTTCGCGACAGGTTCGCGTCAAGGCGATGAGCGATACGGCGGCGCGCGAAGCGCTCGCTGATTTCGACGACTGGGCGCGAGAGATGACACAGCCCATCGAGGCTGACGTGCGGGACATGATTTTGGCGGAGAGCCTTGTTCGCGATTTTGCGACGAAGCTCTCAGCGCCCGATGCGCTGCATCTCGCGCTGGCCTCGAACCGAGGCTATCGACTGGCGACTTTCGATACGCGCCTCGCAGAAGCGGCGACGATAAGAGGCGTGCGGGCGGTTGCGCCGGGGTGAGGTGGCGCGCCGTTGCGCGAGGCGCCGCTGGACGCGATATCGACAGTCGCCGTCGACAGGGCGAGCGACGCTGGGGCCGTGACGAGGAGCGGTGAGATATTATGCGCGCTAATCAGAAGCTAGGAGCTGCGCCGGTTCTCGCGATTCTATTAATCGCAGCGAGCGTTGTCGATGCGATCGCTGAAGGCGCGAATGCGCATCAACTTCAATGTGCGACCGCAGCGGTGATCCATGCGTTGCACGATGCGCCTGCGCGGAAGGACGGGTTGAACCGATTTATCGTTGTGTCGCTGGGGCAGGGCCAGCGATATGTGCAATGCCGGTTTGTCGAACGCGACGCGGGCGCATTGTGCGAAGCGTCGAGTGGCGCATATGGTCCGACTGGCGTCAACCGAATGGTCCTGACCGCCAAACAGCGTCGCGTCTTGTCGAAACTGGGCTTCGTCAGAAAGGCCGGCAGCAAAAACTATGTGCGCGAATTTTCCATGGCGAGCCGCGCCGATATTGAAGGGCTTGGCTTCTTCATGGTCCAAACATTGATCGGCGTTTACGGCTTGGGACGAGCAGAGAAGTTCGTCATTCAGTCGTCGCTGGACAGCCGCGCCGCCATTTCGCGCACATGTCCGGAGGCGCTACAATTTTTTGCAGACTGACGGCGGGCCGAGATAGACGTCATTTCAGCCGCTCACCGCGCGAACTTCTTATATTTCAGCCGGTGGGGAATGACGCTGTCGATCCCGAGGCGCCGCTTCTTGTCTTCCTCGTAATCGGCGAAATTGCCTTCGAACCATTCGACATGGCTATCGCCCTCATAGGCGAGAATATGCGTCGCGATGCGGTCGAGGAAAAAGCGGTCATGCGAGATGATGACGGCGCAGCCGGCGAAATCGACGAGCGCCTCTTCGAGCGCGCGCAGCGTGTCCACGTCGAGATCGTTGGTCGGCTCGTCGAGCAGCAGCACATTGGCGCCGCTCTTGAGCATCTTGGCGAGGTGCACGCGGTTGCGCTCGCCGCCTGAGAGCTGCCCGACCTTCTTTTGCTGATCGGCGCCCTTGAAATTGAAGGCCGAGCAATAGGCGCGGGAATTGATTTCGCGCTTGCCGAGATAAATCACCTCATTGCCGTCCGAGATTTCCTCCCAGACGGACTTGTTGGCGTGCAGCGCGTCGCGCGACTGGTCGACATAGCCGAGCTGCACGCTGTCGCCGATCTCGATCGTCCCGTTGTCGGGCTTCTCCTGGCCGGTGATCATGCGAAACAGCGTCGTCTTGCCGGCGCCGTTCGGCCCGATCACGCCGACGATGCCGCCGGGCGGCAATTTGAAGGAGAGATCGTCGATCAACAGCGTATCGCCATAGCCTTTCGACAGATGGTCGAACTCGATGACATTGTCGCCCAGACGTTCGGCCACCGGAATGACGATCTGCGCGGTCGTCGGCGCCTTGTCGTTCTGCTTGGCGACGAGTTCCTCATAGCGCTGAATGCGGGCCTTGCTTTTCGCCTGCCGCGCCTTCGGCGAAGCGGCGATCCACTCGCTCTCGGCTTCGAGCGCGCGCTGGCGCGCCTTGTCCTCGGAAGATTCCTGAGCCAGTCGCTTCTGTTTCTGCTTCAGCCAGCTGGTGTAATTGCCCTCGTAGGGGATGCCGCGGCCGCGATCGAGCTCCAATATCCATCCGGTGACATTGTCCAAGAAATAGCGGTCGTGGGTGACGATCAGGATTGCGCCGGGATACTGGCGCAGATGTCCTTCGAGCCAGTTGACGGTTTCAGCGTCGAGATGGTTCGTCGGTTCGTCGAGGAGCAGCATTTCCGGCTGTTCGAGCAGCAATTTGCACAGCGCGACGCGACGCCGCTCGCCGCCCGAAAGCTTGGTGACGTCAGCGTCGTCCGGCGGGCAGCCGAGCGCGTCCATCGCCTGGTCGACCTGGCTGTCCAAGTCCCAAAGACCTTTGGCCTCGATTTCGTCTTGGAGCTTCGTCATCTCATCGGCGGTCTCGTCCGAATAATTCATGGCGAGATCGTTGTAGCGATCGAGAATGGCCTTCTTGTCGGCGACGCCGAGCATGACATTGCCGCGCACGTCGAGCGTCGGGTCGAGCTGCGGCTCCTGCGGCAGATAGCCGACCCGTGCGCCCTCGGCGACGAAGCCCTCGCCGGAATACTCTTTGTCGACGCCCGCCATGATGCGCAGCAGCGTCGATTTGCCGGAGCCGTTGACGCCGAGAACGCCGATCTTCGCATCGGGATAAAAGGAGAGATTGATGTTCTCCAAGACCTTCTTGCCGCCCGGATAGGTCTTGCTGAGGCCCTGCATGTGATAGATGAACTGGCGCGCCATATCGCCTCGCAAAGAGAGATTGCGCTGTCTTTAGAGCATTTTCCCTCTGGGAGGGAAGCTGTTTGGCCTTCCGCGAGGCATAAAAATACCCCCGGTGGGAGCCGGGGGCATTTATTGCGCTGGCGTTGCGCTCAGGTTCGCATAAAGCTCAGAACCGTGGCGCTAAGGGTGCTGCCCGTGAGCACGATCGTGGAGCCGAGCGCGAGCAGCGCGACGAGGTTCAGGGTCAAATCGGCGGGACTGCCGGCAAGCGCAAGAATGCCGAGGACGATTGCCGTCAGTCCTGCGAGCGCCTGAATGCCCGCTGAACCCGACGCCATTTCGCTCGCGAGCATCTCGGCGCCGACATGTTGCGATTGTCCGACCGTCGTCTCCATCTGGGCGGAGGCGCGCCGCAGCACATAGAGGCGCCAAACGGCGTTGCTGCTCAGAAGCAGAGCAGTGCCAAAGCCGATCACGGCCACCGGCGACAGAATGGCGGCGCTGATGCCGAGAAGCGACAGGACGCCGAGCACAATGCCGCCCGCGCCAACGAGAAAGACGAGCGCGAGGCTATTGCCGCCCATCTGCTCGATGGAAGAGGTTCGAACGCCGCCGGGAAACACGACTTGCGTATATTCCGACAGCATGGCTCCGCCTTGAATTAACAGTGCGACGCCAAACACGATCGTCGCGATCGCGACCATCATGGGGGGCGCAATTCCAACTAAACCGCAAATTACAAGGACGATGGTGGCGACGCCGCCTATGGCGTCAATGAGGCCGCCATAGGCGACCGCATTGTCATGCGATGCGATATCTCGGGTAATGGACATGTGGGACACTCCAGCCGCTAGCCCCCGGTCCGATAGCTAGTGGCGCTTATGCAACGGGCAAGCCTAGCATTTCGGCAGCGGATTGCCTTTTGGCGTCCGCGCGCTCTAGAAGCGGAAACGAAGCAACCGGGCGAGCGTTGATGAATGTTCTTCTGATCGGATCGGGCGGCCGTGAGCACGCGATCGCCAACACGCTGAAAAAAAGCCCGCTGCTGACGCGGCTCTTTATCGCGCCAGGCAATCCGGGGACGGCTCGTGTGGGAGATAACGTCGAACTCGACGTCGCCAACCACCCCGCCGTGATAGATTTTTGTCGGGAGGCGGGAATTGCGCTGGTCGTTGTCGGGCCCGAGCAGCCGCTGATCGGCGGTCTTGTCGACGAACTGGAGAAGCACGGGATCCTCGCCTTTGGGCCGACGCAGGCGGCGGCTCAGCTGGAAGGCTCCAAAGGTTTTACAAAGGATTTGTGTCGCGACTACGGGATTCCGACCGCGAGCTATGCGCGGTTTGCCGCGCTTGTGCCAGCGCTAAGCTATCTGCGGGAACACGGCGCGCCGATCGTCGTCAAGGCGGACGGCCTCGCCGCCGGCAAAGGCGTCGTCGTGGCTCGGACGCTGACGGAAGCGGAACGCGCCGCGCAGGCGATGTTCGCGGGCGCTTTCGGCCTCTCGGGCGCGGAGGTGGTCATCGAGGAATGTCTCGAAGGCGAAGAGGCGTCGTTCTTTGCAATCTGCGATGGCGTTCGCGCGCTGCCTTTCGCGACGGCGCAGGATCATAAGCGGGTCGGCGAGGGCGACGCCGGGCCGAACACAGGCGGCATGGGCGCCTATTCGCCGGCTTCAGTGGTGACGCCAGAAATAGAAGCGCGCGTGATGTCCGAGATTATCGAGCCGACGATGCGCGCCATGCGCGACAAAGGCGCGCCCTTCAAGGGCGTGCTCTACGCCGGACTCATGCTGACACAGGAGGGGCCAAAGCTCATCGAATACAATTGCCGTTTCGGCGACCCCGAGGCGCAAGTCATTCTGCCCCGTCTCGAGGGCGATCTTCTCGAGCTGATGCTTGACGCCGCGCGGGGCGAATTGCCTCAGCAGCGACCGCGGTTTTCGCCGCTCGCGGCGCTGACGGTGGTGCTGGCGGCGAAAAACTATCCGGGAACGCCGATGACCGGATCGGAAATCCGCAATTTGGAAAGCGCCGAAGCCGTCGAGGGCGTCACCATCACCCACGCCGGCACGCGCGAGGAAGGCGGACGCCTGCTTGCCGCCGGCGGGCGCGTGCTGAATGTCACCGCGATGGCCGAAAGCGTCGCCGAGGCCCAAGCGCGCGCCTATGCGGCGGTGGATCTCATAGATTGGCCCGGCGGCTTTTGCCGCCGCGACATCGGCTGGCGGGAAGTCGCGCGCGAACGAAAGGCCTGCTGAGCGCGGGCGACGGATAGGCCGCCCGGCTAAGAGGCGCGGCCCGCTACATCACATAGATTTTGTCCGGCAGTTCGTCGCCGCTCGCGCCGGGCGGCGCATGTTTCGCCAAGAGTCGCGCGCATTCCTCGATCGCCGCGACAAAGCCGTCCGCTGCTCTCTCGCGCCTTATGTCTTCCAGCAGCAGATCCAGCGCGCCCTGCCATTCGTCATTACTGATCTTTGCGGCGATGGCTTCGTCGGCGACAATGCGCGCATAACGCTCGGCGAAAGAGACGAATATGAGCACGCCCATGCGCGCCTTGGTCGCCGAAACGCCGCGCGAGAAAAATTGCTCGATCGCCTCGCGCGCGGCGCGGGCGCGTTTGACAGCGCGCGGCGTCAACAAATAGCGCGCCGGTCCCCATGAAACGACAAGCGTCGCGACGATAAAGATGGCGATCTGCGCTGCAAAAATCTCACGAGGCGAAAGATCGGTGAAAAGCAGCAAGGGCCAAGGCGACGCCAGCGCGATAAATGCGCCCCAGAGCGGCGGCACGAAGGCGTAATCCGATGAGCGGCGCGCCAGCACGCAAACGATCTCGCCGGAGGTTTTTTCTTCGGCCCGACGAATAGCCTCCGCGATGCGCTCGAAGTCGTCCGCCGTGAGCTGCATCACCAATCCCCCGAAGCGCCGCCGCCGCCGGATGAGCCGCCGCCGCCGGAAAAGCCGCCGCCGTCTCCGAAACCGCCTCCCCCTCTCCACCCGCCGCTGGAATCATCCCCCCAGAAGCCGCCGCTCGGGGGCAGCACGATGATCGGCGGTCCGCCGCGCCTGTATCCCCGGTAATTCGTCGGCCGGCCGCGCGCGCTGCGCGCCATCCAGACCACGACGAATAGAAACAGGGCGAAAAAAATGAGCGGGGAAAGCTCATCGAAGGTCGTGGACTGTGGTCCCCGCGCGCGTTTCGTCCATTCGGCGGAATCGCCGGAGAGCACCTCGATGATCCCCTCGACGCCGCGTTCGATCCCCGCGCCGTAGTCCCGCGTTTTGAACCGCGGCGCCACCGCGCTCGTCAAAATGATCTTCGACAGCGCGTCGGTGAGCGTTCCTTCCAGGCCGTAGCCGACTTCGATGCGCATTTTGCGCTCATTCGGCGCGACCAGAAACAGAACGCCATTGTTCTTTTTTGCTTCGCCGAGCTTCCAAGCGCGAAACAGGCCATTGGCATAGGTTTCGACGTCCAGGCCGTCCAGCGAATTGACCGAGGCGACGACGAGCTGAATGCCGGATTTATCCTCGAGATTCTCCAGCTTCGTCTCGATCGAGCTTCGTGTCGACGGAGGAATGATATTGGCCTGATCGACGATTCGACCGGTGAGCGGCGGATAGTTCGCCGCCGCAAAGGCCAGCGAGGCGACAAGAAAGACGAGCGGCGCGAGCCAGCGCATGGCGCCGGCCATCGCTATTTGCCTTCGCATCGGGCGCAGCGCCCGGCGATTTCAACGACGCGCGTGCGGGCGCTGAAATGCGCCGCCCCGACGAGCGCCGCGAGTTCGCGGGCAAATCCTGGCGACGTCGCCTCTTTCACCTCGCCGCATTGCTCGCAAATGATGAAAACCACCGGCTCTTCGGCCTCATGCGCGTGACCGCAGACGATATAGGCGTTTTTTGACGCGAGCCGATGCGCGAGGCCGTTGTCCATGAGATAGCCGAGCGCGCGATAGACGGAGACGGGCGCGGGCCGCTTGCCCTCTTCGTCGGCCATGAGGTCGATCATCTCATAAGCGCCGACCGGCCGGTTCGCTTGCGTGAGAATGTCGAGCGCTCGGCGGCGCGCGGGAGTCAGGCCGGCGATCTTGGGCCGTGTGGGGTTTTTCGTCGTACGGCTGCTCATTGCGTCAATTTAGGGGGCTCCGACGTAAAAAACGAGGCTTTAGCGCTTGGCGCAGGCCGCGGCGAATTTCTTGAATTTCTCCGTCGCGTCGGCGAGGGGCGCCGAGCGCTTCGCCCCGCCAATGGCGATGTCGAGCGTTTCCCCGCCGGCCATCGCCGCGAAGATCGGGTCTTTCGCCGGCAGCCGCCCTTCGAAGCTCGGCACGCCGGCTTCTTCATTGGGAACGAGCTTGCCGGAGACCTTCGCCGTCTTTTCGCCGACCGAAAGGATCGCCGTCGCCCTGTCTCCCGCTTTAAGCTTGTCGCTGGTTTCGGCGATCCAGATTTTGACCAAGCCGCTCCCCGGCGCGCAGGTGAAGCTCCCAAGGCTGTCGTCGCTCTCCGGCACCCCATAGCCAAGATAGATGCTGTCGGCGTTTTTCTCCTCCAGTCCGCCAAGCGTCCATACGCGCTGGTCGGTTTGCGCGCAGAGACCCGATAGCCCCAAAAAAGAAAGGACGCCCGCCAGGGCGAATGTTCGCTTCACGCCGTTTCTCCTGCGCGGACGTGGGCCGCGTCGCGCCGCCTTGCGCTCGGGCCCGCGGCGCCTATAGTCCGCGCGCAATCGCCCCCCGCCGAGCCAGAGCCAAAATGACCCGCCAGAAAAAAGAAATCAAACGCGTCGTCCTCGCCTATTCCGGAGGGCTCGACACCTCGATCATTCTGAAATGGCTGCAGACGACCTATGGCGCGGAAGTCATCACCTTCACCGCCGATCTCGGTCAGGGCGAGGAGCTCGAGCCCGCACGCGAGAAGGCGCTGCTTCTGGGCGTCAAGCCTGAAAACATCTTCATCGAAGATCTGCGCGAAGAATTCGTGCGCGATTACGTCTTCCCGATGTTCCGCGCCAACGCCCAATACGAGGGGCTTTATCTGCTTGGCACCTCGATCGCGCGTCCGCTCATCGCCAAGAAGCAGATCGAGATCGCTCGAAAGCTCGGCGCCGACGCCGTGTGCCATGGCTCGACCGGCAAGGGCAACGACCAGGTCCGTTACGAACTCGCTTATTATGCGCTCGAGCCCGACATCCATGTGATCGCGCCGTGGCGCGAATGGGACTTCGTCTCGCGCGCCGATCTCATCGCCTTCGCCGAAAAGAACCAGATCCCGATCGCCAAAGACAAGCGCGGCGAAGCGCCGTTCTCGACCGACGCCAATCTTCTGCACACGTCTTCGGAAGGGAAGGTGCTCGAAGATCCGACCAACGAGACGCCTGATTACGTCTATTCGCGCACCAGCAATCCCGAGGATGCGCCGAACGAGCCGCAATATGTCACGATCGACTTCGAGAAGGGCGACGCCGTCGCGGTGGACGGCGTCAAGCTTTCGCCTGCGGCGCTGCTCGCCAAGCTCAATGAGCTGGGGCGGCTCCACGGGATCGGGCGACTCGATCTTGTCGAAAATCGCTTCGTTGGCATGAAGTCGCGCGGCATGTACGAGACGCCGGGCGGCGCGATTTTGCTCGTCGCGCATCGCGGAATCGAGAGCCTGACGCTCGACCGCGGCGCCGCGCATCTCAAAGATGAGCTGATGCCGCGCTACGCCGAACTGATCTATAACGGCTTCTGGTTCGCGCCGGAGCGCGAGATGCTGCAGGCCGCGATCGACAAGAGCCAGGAGCATGTCACGGGCCGCGTGCGCATCAAGCTCTACAAGGGGTCGGCGACGCTTGTCGGTCGCGAAAGCCCCTGGTCGCTTTACGATCAGGACCTCGTCACTTTCGAAGAAGGCGGAACCTACGATCAGCGCGACGCGGAAGGCTTCATCAAGCTTAACGCGCTGCGGCTGCGCACCTTGGCCAAGCGCGCCGCGCGGGGGGCGAAGCAATAACGAACCGCGCGGATGATTTTTTCGCGGAACGCTTGACGCTTCCCTCTCCCGCGCAGCGGGGGAGGGTAAGCGAGGGGGAATATATTCGAGCCGAGCGCACACCGCATCGCGCCCTCTCCAACTCTCCCCCGCTGCGCGGGAGAGAGAGCGATTGCGCGGCGGAGAAACGCGTGCCGCTGGATCGAGACGCAGCTGCGCTCATGCGCGCGCCGTCGCGCACGCTTACCTCGATCGCCGATCTGGTCGACGCGCGCCTCATGAGCGAGGTCAACGGTCTCGATCAGGTGGCGCAGCGCTACAGCATCGCCGTCACGCCGGAAGTCGTGACGCTGATCGACCGCGCCGATCCGAATGATCCGATTGCGCGACAGTTTATCCCCGATCTTCGCGAGGCCGCGATGACGCCGCAGGAACGCGCCGATCCGATCGGCGACGATGTCCATTCGCCGCTGCCGGGGCTCGTGCATCGCTATCCCGATCGCGTGCTCTTGAAGCTGCTGTCCGTCTGTCCCGTCTACTGCCGTTTTTGTTTCCGGCGCGAGACCGTGGGGCGCGGCAAGGGCGATCTGCTGCCCGAGCGTCACGTCGCGGCGGCGCTCGACTACATCGCGCGGCGACCACAGATTTTTGAAGTGATCCTCACTGGCGGCGATCCCTTGATGCTGTCGGCCCGTCGCCTCGGCGCCGTGTCGCGCCGCCTCGCCGAGATCCCGCATGTGCGGCTGTTACGCGTCCACACGCGCGCGCCGACGGTCGCGCCCGATCTCGTGACGCGCGAGCGGCTTGCCGCGCTTCGCGAAAGCGGCAAGACGCTTTTCATCGCCTTGCATGTCAATCATGCGCGCGAATTGACCGAGCCGGCGCGCGCGGCGATCGCTCGGCTGCGCGAGGCAGGCGCAGCTCTTCTCTCCCAGACCGTGCTGCTCAAGGGTGTCAATGACAACGTCGACGTCTTGGAGCGGCTGATGCGCGATTTGGCAGGTTTGGGCGTTCGGCCCTATTATCTGCACCATCCAGATCTCGCGCCGGGGACCGCGCATTTTCGGCTCAGCCTGGCGGCGGGCAGGCGAATCTACGCAGAGCTCTCGCGCCGCGTGACCAGCGTTGCGCTGCCAGCCTATGTGCTCGACATCCCCGGCGGGTTCGGCAAGGCGCGGGTCGCCGAGGGCGCCGCCGCGCCGGACGGGCAGGGGGGATGGACCGTGGTCGACCGGAACGGCGACAAGCGGTCCTACCGCGATGAACTCGAACCGCCGCAAGATTGACCTTTCGCCCGCGTGCTCGAAACCGATTTGATCGGCTCGCTCCACTCAAGGAATGCATGTGCGCATACTGACGCTCCTGATCGCCATCCTGATTGCGACGTTCGCCCTTACAGGATCGCGCGCCGACGAAGCGCCGGCTTCGATCGAACAGTTCAACGCGCGTCTCGATCGCGCGCGCGCCACGCTGGACGAGGTGCAGAAGGCGCTTGAGTTGCCCGAGCTTTCCGACGCCGCGCTGCGCAGTCTGCGCGCGCGTATCGAACCCTTGCCCCACGAACTCGAGGAAACGATCGAAAAGCTGACGCCGCGCCTTGCCGCGATTGATGCGCGGTTGAAGGAGCTTGCGCCCGCCGCCGCAAAACCCCAGGAGCCGCCAAAAGAGGCTCCGAAAGCGCCCGAGAAGCCGGCGGAGTCCAAGCCCCAGGGCAAACCCGCTGTAAAGAACGGCGTCGCGAAGCCGCCGCCGGCGAGAGGGCCGCCGGTCGCCGCGCCCGAAGCGACGCCGAATGGACCCGAATCTTCCGACGCGGGCGCGCGCGTCAGCGCTGACGCCGAACTCGAAGAGCAGCGTCGTCTGTACGACGCGGTCGACGCGACTCTGAAACGGGCGCGCGCCATGTTGCTCGAGACGCGGCAGGTCGCCGTCACGATTGTCGCTCGCCAGCGCGGACTCTTTGCGAAGAATCTATTTCTGCGCACGAATGGTCTTTTCTCTCCTTCGCTGTGGCGCGCCGCGCTCGACGGCGCGCCCGCCGCGATCAGCGATTCTGCGAGCTTTCTTTCCGACCGAACGGCGAATGTCGTCGATCGCGTCAACAGCGGCCGACGCGCGCAGTTTTTCGCCGTAATTTTTCTGATCGCAGCGAGCGTCGCCTTGGCGCTCTTCATGGCGCGACGCGTCGCCCGGCGTTCGGAAGACGAGTCCGCTCCGACGCCTTTGCGCAAGGCCGCCGCCGCCGGATGGACGGCGCTCGTCATCTCGGCCGCGCCGGTCGCGGCGGTCGGAGCGTTAAGCCTCGCCTTCGACGCCTACGACCTTATTGACGCCGCGCTCGAACCGATCTGGCGACGCTTTGTCGAGGGCGTGGCGCGAATCGCCTTCGCCTACGCCATCGCGCGCGCGGTTCTTGCTCCCGCGCATCCGAACTGGCGGCTGATTGATCCCGGCGACCGGCTTGCGAAACGTCTCACGCAGCTCGTCACCCTGGCTGCGGTGACACTTTCCGTGGCGCGCTTCCTCGAGCAATTGGAAGAGTCCGTGCAGGGGGGCCTTTCGCTCGTGATCGTGACGCGCGGCCTCGGCGTTATGATCGTCGCGGCGCTCATCGCCGTCGCCCTCTTCAGTCTGCCAAGCCGAGTCGAAATCGAGGAGGGCGCCGCTGTCGCCACCCCCGAGGGTCGCGACTGGATGAGCGCCGCGCGTTTCTTCGGCGCGCTTATCGTGCTCGTGCTCGTCGGGGCGTGCGCGGCCGGCTATGTCACATTCGCCAATTTCGTCATTCTGCAGATCGGCTGGACGGCGGCCGTGCTGGCCATCCTGTATGTCGTCGTCACCCTTTCGCGCGGCGGCATCGAGGCGGCGCTTGCGCCGACGAGTATCCTCGGTCGTAAAATGATCAGCGGTCTTGGCGTGCGCCGTGACCAGCTCGCGCCGCTCGCCGTGCTCCTGTCCGGCGTCGTCACGCTGCTCTGTTTCCTCGCCGCGGCGTTGGTGGCGCTCGCGCCGCTCGGCTACGAGTCGGGCGATTTCCTGGGCAATGTTCGCTCGGCGTTCGTTTCCTTCAAGATCGGCGACGTCACGATCTCTCCTTCGAGCGCGCTTGTGGCGATGCTGCTCTTCGCCGCGGCGCTTGCCGCGACTCAGGGGCTGCGGCGCTGGCTTGACAGGCGTTTTCTGCCGCTCACCCGGCTCGATCTCGGTTTGCGCAACTCCATCAGCGCGACGCTCGGCTACGCCGGCTTCATTTTCGCGGCGGCGCTCGCACTGTCCTATGTGGGGCTCGGGTTCGAAAAACTCGCGATCGTCGCCGGCGCCCTCTCGGTCGGCATCGGCTTTGGCCTGCAATCGATCGTCAACAATTTCGTCTCCGGCCTCATCCTGCTCTGGGAGCGCGCCATTCGCGTCGGCGATTGGGTCGTGGTCGGCGACGAGCAGGGCTATGTCAAACGCATTAATGTCCGCTCCACCGAGATCGAGACCTTCGATCGCGCGACGATGATCGTGCCGAATTCGAATCTCGTCGCGGGCGTGGTGAAGAATTGGCTGCGCGGCGACAAAGTCGGCCGCATCAAGATCGCCATTTCGCCCCATGCCGGCGTCGACCCGGAAAGAATGCGCGACATTCTTCTTGCGGCGGCGCGCGCGCAGGAAGGCGTTTTGCGGATTCCCGCGCCGCAGGTGATGTTTCTCGGCATGGAGGCGAACGCCTTCAAATTCGAACTTTGGTGCTACGTCGAGGACGTCGAGCAGTCCGCGCGCGTGCGCAGCGATCTGCACTTCGATCTTTATCAGCGGCTCAATGAGGCCGAGATTTCGATCGGCCTGGCTGCAGCGGCGGCGCAGACGATCGTTCACATGCCACAGTTCACGGAACTCGCTGCCGCTGCCGCCGCGGGCGCCCTTGCAGTCGAGGCCAATCGGGCGCGCGGCAAGAGCGAAGATGAGCAAACCGAACGGTCCGAGGCCTCGAAAGAGGAGGCCGCGACGCCGGACGATGCGCAAGCGAAGTAACTCCTGCCATTCATTGTTTCTCAAACAATGAGGAGCGAGATGCGTTTAATGTTTCCGTCGCCTCTTCCTCGCATCGCCATTCTCCTGGCGTTCGGCGCGCTTGCCGGCTGCAACGCCGGACAAGAGCCTGCGACTCGGGCGACCGAGCCGGAGCCGCCGATGTATCGCTCTCTGGCGGCGGCCGGCGCGCGCGTCGATCCCGTGACGGCGCGCGATATGATCTCGCTTTATCGACGCAACAGCGGGCTCGGCGCTCTGACGCTGGATGACGGGCTGCAGCGTGTCGCGGAGACGCAGGCGCGGGACATGGCGCAAAGTGGGGATCTTGCGGCGCGCGGCGAACTTGGCGACCGCCTCGCCGGCGCGGGCGTTCAAACGCCGGCCGCCGTGGAGAACGTATCGGCGGGCTATCGCACGCTGGCGGAAGCTTTTTCCGGCTGGCGCGATTCCGCGCCGCATAATGCGCGCATGCTGGATAAGCGGGTGAAACGGATGGGCATCGCGACGGCGTATGCGGCCAGCGCGAAATATAAAGTCTATTGGGCGCTCGTTCTTGCCGACTGAGGTCAGGCGCGGACCCGGCGCCCGCGCTTGCCGCCACCCGGCGGCGCGCGGCATGATTCTGGAGCGGGCTTCGCCGCTTCATTGACGAGAGCGTCGTCCACCCGCACATAGCGCACGCCGAGAAAGAATAGGATCTGCGCGTCGCGCTGCTGCACGACGTTGCGTATCGACGCCCCCCTCGTGCGCGGCTGGAAGGCGATGACCTTCCCCATGGCGATTTCTCCAAGCTCGTTCCGCCGACGATGAATCAGCCGTCCCTGACGATTAGGAATTGGCGAGGGTTAATGCTCCGTCAACGACCGGATGCTAAATTTTCTGCGAGTAGCGTAAGAGTTTGAGCGGTGAAGTGATGGGCGCCGATAGGGAACAGCGTCGGACGGTCGACGCGTCGCTGCTTCGAGCGGTCGTCGATCAGTTTGTCGAGCGATCGATGCATCCGACGGCCGACCTCCGGCAGTTCGAACAGCTCGCGCTCGGGCTCATCGACATTGTCGATGCTGAAACAGTGGCCCGCGCGGCGCTGCCGCTCTGCTTCCATCCCGAAACGCCCGCCTCGATTTTCGCGCGTCTTTTTGACAGGGGCGGCGCTGCGGCCGCGCTTGCTTTTCAATTCACGCCTAAGCTCGCGCAGCGGGACATGATCGCCACCGCCGAGCAGGGGCCGGCGCAATTCGCGGCGGCCGTCGCCCGCCGCCGCGACCTCGATCGAGAGACGATGCTGGCGCTTGCCTCGCGTCGCGAGGGCGAGGTGCTTCGCGCGCTCGCCGGAAATCTCGCCGCGCATTTTGATTCGGCGTCCAGGCGCGCACTGGTCATGGCGGCGCGCGATGATCTGACGCTCGCGCGCATGTTGCTCGATCGCGACGACCTGGATCTCGATCCAGAACCGCTTTTCCTTGCGGCGAACCGGCTCGAGCGCACGGCCATCGTGCTCAACGCCTGTCGCCAAATATTGGCGAGCGGCGCGACCGAAGCGCCGCTTCGCGCCGACGGCGCTTTCGTCGAGAAACTGGAAGCCGCGGCGCAACGCCATGATCGCAATGCGATGGCCGCTCTCCTCTCCGAGGCGCTCGAGTGCCGAAAGGATCGGGCGCGCGCGCTCGTCGTCGATCATCTCGGGGAGGCGCTCGCTCTGGCGCTCAACGCGATCGGCGTCCCGCTCGAATCTGCGACGAGCATCTTTCTTTGCGCCGAGTCTGGCGTCGCCCATGACGTCGAGGTCGTGCGGGCGTTGCTCGGCGTGATGCGCTCGACGCCGCAGCGGGCGGCGGCGCGCATCGTAGGCGCAATGACCGGCGCGGCGCGATCGGAGCGTGAGAATTCTCGCCGTGCGGCGCGAGAAGATCCGGGCGCGCTGACGCGCCGCCGCGCCGCGCCGCAGCAGTCATTGGCGCGGCCATCGCGCAAATTCGATCAATCCGCTTAGAGCTTCCCGACGGCATGGAATCATGTGATCGGAACCTGCGTTAAGCGGCGAGGTCGACGAACACGCGGCCGTCAGGATCCTCGATTTCGACGATCCAAAGGTCCGGGTCGAACATGATCTCGCGCTTGAGCCTCTGCTCGGCCTCCGCTGGATCGAGCCAGTCGCCCGCATGGACGCGCGCGAATAGTCGATCGACTCCCTCCGGCGGCTCTTCGCTCTGCGGGGCAGGGCCATAGACCGCGGCGCGTCCGTCAAGCCGATCGAGCTTTACAAAGATAGCGCCGGCCTCGGCGGCGCCGCGTCGGCGCAGCATGGCGACCGCGCCCTGCACCTCAGCCCGGCGGATCAGCGCGGAGACGAATATGTCGGACCTCAGTCGCATGGGCGCAAACTAGCGCTTGAGCGGCGTGATTGTCGAACGCGCGCGACTCAAGGGAGCGGGAGGCGGGAGCGCGCCGCGAGCTGTTGCAGCAATTTCGGCGTGATCCGGCCTTTGACCGGAAGGCCGGCGTCGCCCTCGAACTTCTCCAAAGCGTGGCGCGTCGCGCCGTTGAGAACGCCGTCGGAGCGCACCACATAGCCGAGCTTCAGGAGCGCGCGCTGCGCATAAAGAACGTTTTTGTCGACAGGCGCAGTCTTGTCGGCGCTGGCCGCCTTGTCGGCTTTGTCGACCTTGTTGGCGCTTGCCTTAATCGGTGGCGGATCGCCGACGATCAGCAGGCCGATCGCGTCCCGCTTCTTGTCCGCGGCGTGCGGCGGATCCGCTTTCGCCGGCGCGCTCTTGCCCCCATCGGGGCTTTTGGCGACGTCAAGCTTTTCGATCTTGTTGGCGATGGGGTCTTTCGGAGTGGCGCGCGCGGGCACATTCGCGTCTCGCTCGATCCGTGCGGATTCAATCACGGCAGGTCGCCGCGCCGGCGGCGTCGGCGCGCCCAGGACCGCGTTCGAAGGCGGAGACGAGAAGAGCGGCGCCGGATGTCGTCCGTCCTGGAGGAACAGCGCGTTCATGGGCACGCCGATCGCCGCCACGGCGGCGATGCCGAGGATAAGCATGACGCCGATTCGCTTCGCGCCGAACACGCGCGCAAGGACTGAGCGACGACCATTGCGTCGTCCGTCGCGCGGCGGAGCGCGATCGGCGGGGGAAGCCTGAAAGCGAGAGGCGTAGAGCGAGGCGTCACGCAATTTTCTTCACCGTTGCTGGTTCTACGCCGACGCCGACGGCCGCGCTTGGCGGCGCGCCAAGTCGCGCGATCGTTGCGATTCTTGCCGGAGCGCGGGTAGCGCCGCTGTTACGGCAGTCGAGCGGCAGGCGCACGGAAACCGCCGTGCCGGCCTGCGGTCCGCTTTCGATGGCGATCGAGCCGCCGTGCAGACCCACGAGTCCGCGCACCACGGAAAGTCCGAGGCCCGTCCCCTCATGCCCGCGTTCAAGCGAGGCGCGCGCCTGAAAGAAGGGATCGCCGAGCCGCGCAAGATCGCCTGCGGCGATGCCTGCCCCATCGTCGGCGACGGTGACGACGACGTGATTTCCTTCGGCCTGAAGCAATAGCTTGACCGTGCCGCCACGCAGCGTGAATTTCAGTGCGTTCGAGAGCAGGTTGATCAGGATCTGCCTGCAGCCGCGCTTGTCGGCGACGATCTCGCCAGGGGCTTCGGCATATTCGCGCGCGAGCGTCACGCCCGACTGATCGGCCTTCAGCTGCATCATGTCGCAGCACTGATCGGCGACGATCCGCAGATCGAAGGACTCAACGGCGATTTCCATGGCGCCGGATTCGATCTTGGACATGTCCAGGATGGAGTTGACGATCTCGAGCAGATGGTGGCCGGAGTCGCTGATGATTGACGCATATTCCCGCTGTTTGGCGGGTTCGGAAGGCGCAATCGCGTCGGTCGCCAACATTTGAGAGAAGCCGATGATGGCGTTGAGCGGCGTGCGCAGCTCGTGGCTGACATTGGCGAGAAGGCGCACGTTGCGGGTTGCAGCGCGCTCGGCTGCCGCGTGAGCCGCCGCGAGCGCGATATCGGCTTCGAGCGTGGCGTTTACGTCTCGCAGGGCGCAGAGGACGGCCTCCGCCGCGCATTCTTCGCCGTTTGATTGAGCGCGGCGCACGCGGGCCTCGAAAGAGTTGAAAACGGGCGCGACGAATTCACTGGAAGCATTGCGCGCAACGCCAACCTGAACGCGAACGTCTGCGGTCGCCACCGCCTTGCCGTCGACGGCGTCGGAGACCGCCTTGAGGAAGCTCGGCCGGTCGGCGACGTGAATGCGCTTGAAGAATTCGCGGCCGATCAGATCGCGCTTGAGATCAAAGACGTGGCGTCCGTCGCCCAGGACCGCGTTGACGACGCCGGCGCGATCGAGGTGCAGCAGGATGTCGCCAACGGCGCCTGTCAGGAGCATGAGGTCGCGGTCGTTGCGCGCTTCGGCGCGGGCGCGAGCCTGCTCGACCCGGACGGCGCCGAAGACGAGAGCGGCGATATAGAGAAATAGCGGCGCTCCGAGAAGCATGGTCGTCGTTGCATGTTCGGTCAGCAGTTCGCGCGGCGCCCGCAGATTGAGACCGGCTGTCAGCGCAAGGGCGGCGATGGCGACCACTTCTATGACGATGACCGCGCCGACGTCCGGCGTCAGGGCAGCCTCGATGAGCGCAACGAGCAGCAGCGCGATTGAAAAGGCGTCATAGCCCGGCATTAGCGCGTGGATGGCCGTCGCCATCGCGAGCCAGCCGCCGATCGAGAGGCTCCGCGCGACGCGCAAATCTCCCGCGCGCGACAACACGATCACGGAGGCGAGCGGGATCTGCGCGAGAAGGAAAAGGACGCAGTCGCTTGTCGTCGGCGCGCCATGGAAGAAGAGAAACAGCGGCGCCGAGAGCAGGACACAGGCGGTGACGACGAGCCGAGCAATGATGAACGCCCGATGACGCGCCTCTTCCACCGGTCGTCCGGCGACCCGCTCATGCAATGCGGCGTCCACGCAAGACCGGTCGTGGCTGTCCTCGGCGATGCTACTCAAGGCGTACGCTCCCTATCGGCAATAGCGATAGCAGGGCGTCCTTAAGCAGCCGCTAAGCCGATGCGAAAGCTTCATCCGTTGCTCGGCGACGCATCGACATGGTTTGCATTTTATTGCCGTAACTCTCAGGGAAAGAATCGCAGGGAAAGATTCGATGGAGCGTTTACGAAGGCTCAACCTGGCGGCCACATCACTTACAAAGAAAACCGCTTTGCCTGATGGAGACGAGTGTTGGTTTTTCTCGCCAAATGCGCGATTTGCATTCTCCTCGTCTGCGTCGCCCTGCAATGGCGGGCGGATCACGCGCCAGTTGCGCCGAAAAACGCAGCCGTCCGCGCTTCTGCGCCGCAGCACGCGGCTGGCCTCGTACAGGACGCTATCGAGAAAGCGTCCGCGCTGATTCGCGCCGGCGGCGACGCGCTCGCCGGCGCGGCGCGCGATAAATGTCTGGCGGCGCCGCGCGACTGCCTCTCGGCGGCGCAGCGCGTGCAGTCTGCCGCCGGTCGCGCGCAGTAACAGCCAATCCACGAGGGTAGAGTGTGCAATAGCCGCGCTGCTGCGCCGGTTTTGCAGAATCAGTTTTTTGACACTAAACATGTTTGCGCTTGGCGCGCGATTTTGAGGCCGAACCGCCACCGAGGCCATTCCGTTTTTTGCTCGCGCGACCCGTTCGCACATCGCGAGCCATCCTCTCCCTAAAGGAGGCGGCCATGTCCGAAGAAACTTCATCGCAACCCGAAGATACGGTTTCCCGCTCCGAACTGACCAATCTGCAGGAGCAGCTCAAGGCGACGCGCATGGAGCGCGACCGGCAGATTTTCGAGAAGTCTGAGATCGTCGCGAAGGCGAACGCCTACGCCAAGGAGCGCGACGATGTTCGCGACAGCCTGGCGGCGATGACCGCGGAGCGCGACCGCCTCGCCGCGGAGAACGCCGGGGCGTCGACGAAAGCGCTTGAGACCTCCCGGCAGCTCGAAGCCGCCAATTGTCGGGCCGACGAGGCTGCGGCGGAGGTCGTGCGGCTGCGCCACGCGATCGCCACCGCACCCTCATCCGATCCCGCCGTCGTGCTGTGGAGCCTCATTTCGGAAAAGACCAGGGATGGCGTCGCCTGGGTGAGAGGCAAGATTCCCGCCGACAGCGCGGCTTTGCCCTGGTTCGACAAGACGGTCTCGCTCGTGACCCAGGTCGGCTGCATGGCCGTGAAGGCGGCGGACGCCTTCATCCGCTGGGCCGTGCCCAAAGCTATCGAGCTTTTTAACAAGGGCAAGGCGGAGCTCGAGGCGCGGATGGAGAAGAAATAGCCTTCCAGAAGGCTCCGGCCCGCTCCCTGGGGCGCCCTGCGTTCGAAATGGCGCTGGGCGCGGGCTGACGCGCCCTTTCATTCCTTGGCGGGCGCTGCTATCCCCGCGCACATGACCTCCCACAAGATCGAAAACATCCGCAATTTCTCGATTGTCGCGCATATCGACCACGGCAAATCGACCCTGGCCGACAGGCTCATTCAGGAGACAGGGACGGTCGCCGCGCGCGACATGGTCGAGCAGGTGCTCGATTCGATGGATATCGAGCGCGAGCGCGGCATCACGATCAAGGCGCAGACGGTGCGCCTCAACTACAAGGCCAAGGACGGCAAGGATTACGTCCTCAATCTGATGGACACGCCGGGCCACGTCGACTTCGCCTATGAGGTGTCCCGCTCGCTGAAGGCCTGCGAAGGCTCGCTGCTTGTCGTCGACGCCTCCCAGGGGGTCGAAGCGCAGACGCTCGCCAATGTCTATCAGGCGATCGACGCCGGCCATGAGATCGTTCCCGTCCTGAACAAGATCGATCTGCCGGCGGCCGAGCCCGACCGCATCAAGGAGCAGATCGAGGAGGTGATTGGACTCGACGCCTCGGGCGCGGTGCTCATTTCGGCCAAGACCGGCATCGGCATTCCCGACGTGCTCGAGGCGATCGTCACGCGCCTGCCGCCGCCAAATGGCGACGAGAAGGCGCCTTTGAAGGCGCTGCTCGTCGACAGTTGGTACGACGCTTATCTCGGCGTCGTCGTGCTGGTGCGAATCTTCGACGGAACCCTGAAGAAGGGTCAGAAGATCAAGATGATGGCGACCGACGCCCATTACGAAGTGGATAAGATCGGCGTCTTTCGTCCCAAAATGCAGGATGTCGCGTCGCTTGGTCCCGGCGAAGTTGGTTTCATCACGGCGCAGATCAAGCAGGTGGCGGATACGCGCGTCGGCGACACGATCACCGACGACAAGAAGCCGACCGCCGAGGCGCTGCCGGGCTTCAAGCCGGCGCAGCCCGTGGTGTTCTGCGGACTGTTCCCCGTGGACGCCGCCGACTTCGAGGATTTGCGCGCGGCGATCGGCAAGCTGCGCCTCAACGACGCCAGCTTCTCTTATGAGATGGAGACATCCGCCGCGCTCGGCTTCGGATTCCGCTGCGGTTTCCTGGGCTTGCTCCATCTCGAAATCATTCAGGAGCGGCTGCAGCGCGAATTCGATCTCGATCTCATCGCGACGGCGCCGTCGGTCATCTACAAGATCACCTTGACGAATGGCGACGAGATCGAGCTGCACAATCCCGCCGATATGCCCGACGTCGTGAAGATCGAAGAGATCAAGGAGCCCTGGATCAGGGCGACGATCCTGACGCCCGACGACTATCTCGGATCGGTGCTGAAACTCTGTCAGGACCGGCGCGGCGTGCAGGTCGATCTCAATTACGTCGGCAAGCGCGCCATGGCGGTCTACGATCTGCCGCTCAACGAGGTGGTGTTCGATTTCTATGACCGGCTGAAGTCGATCTCGAAGGGTTATGCCAGCTTCGATTATCAGATCACCGACTATCGCGCCGGCGATCTCGTCAAGATGAGCATCCTCGTCAACGCCGAGCCGGTCGACGCGCTCTCCATGCTCGTGCATCGCACGCGCGCCGATGGACGCGGCCGGCAGATGTGCGAGAAATTAAAAGAGCTCATCCCGCCGCATATGTTCCAGGTGCCGATTCAGGCGGCGATCGGCGGCAAGATCATCGCCCGCGAAACGGTGCGCGCCTTCCGCAAGGACGTCACCGCGAAATGCTATGGCGGCGACGTGACCCGCAAGCGCAAGCTCTTGGAGAAGCAGAAGGAAGGCAAGAAGAAGATGCGCCAGTTCGGCCGTGTCGAGATTCCGCAGGAAGCCTTCATTGCCGCGCTGAAAATGGAGGAGTAATGACGGCCGCCGATCCGACGGCTCTGGATCTATTGCAAGCGGATTTCTCAGAGCTTTTCATCCAGCTTTCGGAGATCGAGCGGCGCATTCGCGAACGCATCACGGAGCATGCCGTCGGCAATAGATTAAAGGGCAATGAGCGCGTCGGTTGGCTCGGCGAAGTATATGGAAAGACGCTCTTCGGCGGTTCATTGGTCGGCGATCAGCACGAGCACGATTTCGAGACCCCTGCCGGCTGGCGCGTTTCGGTCAAGACAAGAAAAGGCTGGGGTAAAGGCTGGAAGCAAACAAGCCCTATTCCGACCTACGACGGCGATCAGTGCCCCACTCATCTGCTGTTCGTCCATCTCGACGACCATTATGCGATCGATCGCATTTGGCTTTTTTGTTGGAAAGAGTTAGTTGAGGCGCAACGATTCAAGGTGCACAAAGTTCGTGGGATGCATCGTTCTTACGTGTTTAGACTGGCCGAAAGGCGCGATGCTCCGAACATCGTATATCCGCGATCTTCGATCAGCGGCTTTTCGGAGACGAATCATCTTCTGAACAGCCCTTGCAACGCCGAGCGCCTGCGCGCTGCCATCCAGGAACTCGACGCGGGGCGTGGAAAAGAGCGCAAGCTCGTTGAATGAAGTTCGTCTTCTCCGAGCAGGGTTGGGTCGATTATCTCTATCGGCAGACACAGGATAAAAAGACTCCCGAACGCATCAATACGCTCATCAACTCGAAAACGGCGCCTTGCTGATTGCTCAGTGTCGCTATCATTATTGACGTCTTACTCCCGCGCCAGCGCGATCATCACCGCGCCAAGCAACATCACCGCCGCGCCAAGCAGCCGGCCGCTCGACTCCTCCTTCAGCACACGTCCGCTCGCGACCACGGTAAAGAGCGCCGACAATCGCTTGATGGCGATGACATAGGGCGTGAACAGCACGGTGAGCGCCCACATCTGTAAAGTATTGCCGAAGGCCATCGCCGAACCTGCGCCGATGGCGTAACGCAAATCGAACGCGCTTGGCGCGGCGCGCCGCCCGGCAAACCAGTAGAGCAGAGCGCAGAGCGAGATGACGATCGTCACCGCCGCGATCCAGATGAGCGGCGTCGACGACCGGACGCCGAGCTTGTCGATGTTGGCGGTGACGCTCCAGATCAACGCGGTGCCGATCATCATCCGCGCGCCTTTGTCGCGCGCGAAGACATGGAAGTTGAAGCGGCGCCCGTTTGCCCGGTCGGCGTCGAGCAAGCCGACGCCGAGCACGGTGAACAGCACGCCGAAGACGCCCATCGGCGGCGCGTGCTCGCCGGTCATGATCGGCGAGGTGAACAGCATCAGCACGGGCGTGAGCAGGACGAGCGGCGCGACCAGCGACGCGTCGGACAGTCGAAAGGCGCGGATGTACAGCACATAGGCGACGACGTTGAGCGCGCCTGACCAGGCCAGCAGAGTCCAGAAATCAGGCTTCGTCAGCGAAACAAGCGTCTCGCGCGGCGCGCCGAGCAGGCCCGGATAGTAAACGAGGCAAGCAAAGCTCAGCAGGACAGCGCCCGCGCACCATTGCGCGGCGAGAATGGCGCGATCGTCGGCCGTTCGCGTCGCGGCCTTGGTGCCGAGATCGGTGACGGATTGGCAAATGGCGGTGACGAGCGAGGCGAAGAGAGCGAGAAGCGCGAGATCCATGGCGCGCTATAGCGCATGATCAGCGAGAGTGGGAGTTGGCGTTGCCTGAGATATCGAGCTTGCGCGCGGCAAACCCTCTCCCAAGGGGAGAGGGTCGGCCCGGAGGGCCGGGGTGAGGGGAAAGAGTCTCTGGTTTTTTCCGCATTAGACGAACGGCGTAGCAACCCCTCACCCGGCCGCTTCGCGGCCACCCTCTCCCGATGGGAGAGGGTTGCGCGCCTCGTCTTGAAGGAGAAGCGCGCGTTGCCTTACGCGCCGGGCTTCACCGCCGTCACCAGTGTGTCGACGCCGTCACGAAATTCGACCGTAACCGGCGCGAAGCCTGCGGCGCGCAACTGCTCGAGCGCCGGCTCGAAATGCATGATGTGCAGAGAGGATTCGTCGCTGAGCAGATGCACGATCCAGTCTTCGAGCAGATCGAGTCGGTTCATCTTCGTGAAAATCTTGAACCAACCCCGCACCACGGCTTGCGTATCGGCAAGATGCGCCGCCGGGTCGTCCATCGCATAGCGGTCGCCGTTGACGAAAATTCCGCCCGGCTTCAGGACGCGGAAAATCTCCCAAACCACGGCCTTACGGTACTCGTCAGGGAAGTTATGGATCGCGTAATTCGAAATGACGACATCCCTGTGCGCATCGGGCAATGCGCGCAGCGCTGTCAGCGCATCCGCTTCGATAAATTCGACGCGGCCCGCCAGGGCGTAATCGGCGAGATTGGTTCGCGCCTGATCGAGCATTTCGCCGGCGCTGTCGATCGCGGTAAGCTTCAGGTCGTCCCGCGCCGAGAGCGCCGCCAGCGTGCTGATCCCCGTTCCGCAGCCGATCTCGAAGCCATCGATCGGCCCTGCGTCGGAACGCCACCCGGCGACTCTGTCGCCGATCTTTTTGGCGAGCGTGGCGGCGTTTGGACACATCAGCCGCAGCACGTCATATTCGGCCGCAATGGGCCCAGTGAACGGATTTTCTTGAAGCGCGGACATGCGGCTTTTTTTCATATCGCGGCAGGCCTCGCAAGGGCGGCTTTTCTTGAGGGCGGCTTTTCTTGCCGGGGCCGCCATGTTAGCGAAACTCCAGCATATCCCGTGAGAAAGCTATGACGCAGGCATTACGCAGCGAGCCGCAGGCAGGCGGCGCAGACGCGACGCTGAGCGACTCGTTTGTCGCGCTGGGGCGCGCCGCGCGGGCGGCGGCGCGGGCGGTGGCGCTCGCCTCCACCGACTCCAAGAACGACGCGTTGCGCGCAGCCGCCGGCGAAATTCGCCGCCAGAGCAACGCCATACTCGCCGCCAATGCGCTCGACGTCGCCGACGCCAAGGCGCGCGGAACGGCGGCGTCTTTCCTCGATCGGCTGACGCTCGATCCCGCTCGCGTCGAGGCGATCGCCCGTGGACTGGAGGAGATCGCCGATCTGCCGGACCCTGTCGGCCGCGTTCTGGCGAGTTTCGATCGCCCGAACGGCCTGAAAATCGAGCGCGTCTCGACGCCGCTTGGCGTCATCGGCGTGATTTACGAAAGCCGGCCCAACGTCACCGCCGACGCTGGCGCTCTGTGTCTCAAGGCCGGCAACGCCGCGATCCTGCGCGGCGGCTCCGAGAGCCTGCGCTCGTCGGCCGCCATTCACGCCTGCCTCGTCGCGGGGCTGAAGGCCGCAGGGCTTCCCGAAGCGGCGATCTCGCTTGTCGCGACGGCGGATCGCGCCGCCGTGGGCGCGATGCTGGCGGGCCTCGACGGCAATATCGACGTGATCGTGCCGCGCGGCGGCAAGAGTCTCGTCGCCCGCGTGCAGCATGAGGCGCGCGTTCCGGTTTTCGCGCATCTCGAGGGCATCGTGCATGTCTTCGTGCATAGGGACGCCGATCTCGACATGGCGAGGCGCGTGTTGCTCAACGCCAAGATGCGGCGCACCGGCATCTGCGGCGCGGCGGAGACGCTGCTCGTCGACAAGGCCTGTGTGACGACGCACCTTGCGCCGCTCGTCTCGATGCTGATCGATTCAGGCTGCGAAGTGCGGGGCGACGCAGCCTCTCAAGCCGCCGACGCGCGCGTGAAGCCGGCGCGCGAAGACGACTGGCGCGCCGAATATCTCGACGCCATCATCGCGGCGCGGGTCGTCGACGGGCTAGAGGGCGCGATCGATCACATCGAGACCTATGGCTCGCATCACACCGATTGCATCATCACGCGCGACGCCACTGCGGCGCAGCGCTTCATGAACGAGGTCGACTCGGC
This sequence comes from Methylocystis sp., assembly GCF_051062815.1. Taxonomy (GTDB): domain Bacteria; phylum Pseudomonadota; class Alphaproteobacteria; order Rhizobiales; family Beijerinckiaceae; genus Methylocystis. Next base: position 177,022 of record NZ_JBPFDU010000078.1, read on the forward strand.
GATCGTGCTGCACAATGCCTCGACGCAATTCGCCGACGGCGGCGAATTCGGCTTTGGCGCCGAGATCGGCATCGCCACGGGCCGTATGCATGCGCGCGGACCCGTCGGCGTCGAGCAGCTGACCTCCTTCAAATATCGCGTCTACGGCGACGGCCAGGTGCGGGGATAGGGCGAAGTCGAGGGAGGGCCGTCCGATGTCGCGATCGTCGAGTGCCATGACTGAGCTGTTGCCCAATCCGACCCCGGGCGAAATTCTTGCCGAGGAATTTTTGAAGCCCATGCGACTGAGCCAGAATGCGCTCGCGCGCGCCATTCGCGTGCCGCCCCGCCGCATCAATGAGATCGTTCTTGGCAGGCGGGCGATCACCGCCGACACGGATTTGCGCCTGGCGCGATATTTCGGGATCTCGGAAGGCTTCTTTCTCGGGCTGCAGGCGGACTATGACCTTATGGCCCGGCGCCGGCAGATCGGCTCCGAGCTCGGCGCGATCGAGCCGCGCGCCGCCTGAGAACGCTTGATCTAACCCAAGCCGGCGCCGCATATCGGGCTATGACAGCCGCCCCCGTCCGCCTCCCGCCGCACGCGTCCGGCATGCGCATCGGTCTCTTTGGCGGCTCTTTCGATCCACCGCATGAAGGCCATGCGCTGGTCTCGCGGCTCGCGCTGACGCGTTTGAAGCTGGATCGGCTGTGGTGGATCGTCTCGCCCGGCAATCCGCTCAAGGACGCGCGCCAACTGCCGTCAATCGAATCGCGAATAGCGGCCGCAAAAAAAATCCTGCGCGATCCGCGGGTCGCCTTCACCGGATTCGAAACCGAGATCGGCGCACACTACACCTGCGACACGCTCGAGTTTTTGCACGCGCATTGTCCAGGCGTGCGTTTCGTCTGGATCATGGGCGCGGATAATCTTTTGCAGTTTCATCGCTGGCGGCGATGGCAGGACATTGCGCGGACGACGCCGATCGCCGTCATCGACCGGCCGGGCGCGACGCTCAAAGCCGCCAACGCCAAGGCGGCGGTCTATTTCAAGAGCGCGAGGATTCCCGAGAGCGAGGCCGGCATGCTCGCCGTGACGCCGCCGCCGGCGATCGTCTATCTGCACGGGCCGAGACTCGAGCGTTCGTCGACCGAACTGCGCGCCGGGACGCGTTCGTGAACGCGCTCCGGTTTTCTTGATTGATGCACTTTCTGCGCTAAACCCGCGTCGACTTCGGCGGAAACGCTCCCGCTATTTGCGCTCGAAGAGCGGCAATATCCAGCGCTTATAGGCCCAGAAGCTCAGAGGAATGCCGACGAAGATCGCGACCCACATCAGAGCCGAATTGTCCGTGCTGTGCTCGTAAAAGCCGCCGCCCTCGGTCACGGACTGCGTATAGGGATTGCGCACAAAGAGCGTAATCGCGAATGAGCCGATGACGATCAGCGCGGTCGCGATGTAGAGACTGCGCGGAATCACGATCTTCGGCACATGCGGCTGCGTCGGCGCATCTTCAGGCTTGGGCGGCGGAGTTTCCTGCGGCTCATTCTGAGGCTTGCCCTCGTCGTGGGGTTCTTCGGTCATGGGCTTCTCTCCCGAGATTCTATCCTTGGCCCCAATATAGGGCTGCTTTAGGTCGCCGCGCCATAGACGTCATATGCCTCCGCGCGCTCGATTTTCGCCGTGACAATGTCACCCACGCGCAACGGGCGCCGCGATGCGACAAAGGCTGCGCCGTCGATCTGCGGCGCGTCGGCCTTGGTGCGGCCCTTGGCGAGCGCGCCCGATGGTCCGCCGCCCGGCTCGTCGATGATGACGGAAAGGCGCTTGCCGATCTTGCGCTTCATCAGCCGCGCGCTGATCGCCTGCTGCTTTTCCATAAAGCGCTTCCAGCGCGTCTCCTTCACGTCGTCGGGAACGGCGGGTAGGCCAAGCGCCTCGGCCGGCGCGCCGGCGACGGGCTCATATTTGAAGGCGCCAGCGCGGTCGATCTCGGCCTCCTCCAGCCAATCGAGAAGATAATCGAAATCCGCGTCGGTCTCGCCGGGGAAGCCGACGATGAACGTCGAGCGCAGCGCGAGGTCGGGACACGCCTCGCGCCAGGCTCGAATGCGCGCCAGGGTCTTTTCCTCATTCGCGGGGCGTTTCATGGCCTTCAGCACGTTCGGCGCGGCATGCTGAAAAGGAATGTCGAGATAGGGAAGAATTTTCCCCCCCGCCATCAAAGGCACGACCTCGTCGACATGAGGATAGGGATAGACGTAGTGCAGGCGGACCCAAAGGCCGAGATCGCCAAGTTCGCGCGCCAGATCGAGAAAGCGCGCGCGCACGCTACGGTCGCCGAACATGCTCTCGGCGTAGCGAATGTCGCGGCCGTAGGCGCTCGTGTCCTGCGAAATGACGAGCAGCTCCTTGACGCCGGCGCGCGCCAGCTTTTCCGCTTCGCGTAGCACATCGGCGGCCGGCCGCGAGACGAGCGGCCCGCGCAAATGCGGGATGATGCAGAAGGAGCAGCTGTTGTCGCAGCCTTCCGAGATTTTCAGATAGGCGTAGTGGCGCGGCGTGAGCTTCACGCCTTGTTCGGGGAGAAGATCGACAAACGGGTCATGCGCGGGCGCGGCGGCGCGATGCACCGCATCGACGACGCTCTCGTACTGCTGCGGGCCGGTGATCGCCAGCACTTGTGGAAAGCGTTCAGCGATCGCTTCGGGTTCCGCGCCCATGCAGCCGGTGACGATCACCTTGCCGTTTTCATTCAGCGCGGCGCCAATCGCTTCGAGCGACTCCGCCTTGGCGCTATCGAGGAAGCCGCATGTGTTGACGATGACGACGTCGGCGCCGGCGTGGCTGCGCGAGAGCTCGTAGCCTTCGGCGCGCAGCCGCGTGATGATCCGTTCGCTATCGACGAGGGCCTTCGGACAGCCGAGCGAGACGAAGGAGACGCGCGGGGCGGCGCTCAGCGGCCTCTGTTGTTCCTGCATGGCGCCCCTTGCCATGCGGCGGCGGACTTTGCAATCGCGGGCTCGGCGTTACGCTGTCAGCGCGCCAATGAGAGCGAAGAGCGCGACGGCGGCGAAGATGATCGCGTGGACCATAAACGCAACTCCGACGAGCCCCGAGTTGGTCTAATTGCGCGCGCTTTAAGAAGGCGTTGAGGGCCTTGTTCTGGGAGAGTTTTCGGCGGCAGGCGCAAAAAAGCCAATAAGTCAGCGACGATGAGGGCCCTTGCCGGAGCTCAAAAAGAAAAATTTGCGCTCGGCCTGAGCCGCTCTTAATGAATAGCGCCTCGCTACGAGCTTTAGCCACGCCGTCTCAGAAGGAAGCGCCACGTCTTGACGAATTCCATAGTTCTCGGAACTGGGTCTTATGCGCCGCAGCGCGTCATCTCCAATGCCGACCTCGAAAAAATCGTCAGGACGAACAATGAGTGGATCGTCAGCCGCACCGGCATCAAAGAGCGCCGGGTGGCCGCAGATCATGAGGCCACATCGGATCTGGCCGCGGCTGCAGGGCGCGAGGCGCTGCAGTTCGCTGGCGTAAAGCCGGACGACGTCGACATGATCGTCGTGTGCACAGTGACAGGCGATGCGCCGACGCCGTCCTGCGCGTCGTTTGTTCAGGCGCAGCTCGGCGCGAGAAACGCCTTCGCTTTCGACGTCGGCGCGGCATGCGCCGGCTCTCTTTACGGGCTGTCTATCGCCGACCAGTTCATCAAAAGCGGCAAGGTGAAGCGCGCGCTGGTGATTGGCGCCGAGACTCTCAGCCGCTTCGTCGACTGGACCAATCGCGAGACATGCGTGCTGTTTGGCGACGCCGCGGGCGCAATTTTGCTCGGCGCCAGCGAAGAGGAAGGGCGCGGCCTGCTCGCCGCGAGCCTGCGCACGGACGGTTCAATGACAGGGATTCTCGGCATCTATGGCGGCGGCAGCCGTCGCCCGCCTTCCGCCGAAATGCTCGAAGACAAGGCCGGCAAAATCAAGATGCGCGGGCGCGAGGTCTATAAGGTGGCGACGCGCCTGTTGCCTGAAGTGGTCGGCGACACGCTTGAAGCCGCCGGTCTGACCGCAGCCGACGTCAATCACGTGATCGCCCACCAGGCCAACAAGCGCATCATCGAGTCCGCAATGCAGAATCTCGGCGTTCCGTTCGAGAAATGCTGGATTAACATTGACCGCTACGGCAATACGTCGAGCGCCTCGATGCCGATTACGCTCGATGAGGCCAATCGCGCCGGAAAGCTGAAAAAGGGCGACGTCATCGCGATGATGGCGATCGGCGCGGGAATGACCTGGGGCGGCGCAGTGCTGCGCTGGTAGGCGTTTCCTTTCGCGGCCGTCCAACTCCAAACTTCATTGACGCCAAACAGGCCAGCTTGACGCGGGCCTTTTTCGCCTTGCTCCATCAATCTACTCATGCTACCGTTTTTATAGACTATTGGAGAGGCGTCACCATGAGCGAGAATTTGCAGAAGAGTCTTGGTCTGGGAATTTTAGGGGGCTTGGTCGCCCTCACGATGCTGGCGAGCGCGCATTCTCAAGCGGGACAGACGTTCCTGAACGTCTCCTATGACCCGACGCGCGAACTCTACAAGGCGATCAACCCCGCTTTCGCGGCGGACTGGAAAGCCCGGACCGGCGAAACGATCGAAATTCAAGCGTCGCATGGCGGCTCGGGCGCGCAGGCGCGCGCCGTGATCGAGGGGCTGAACGCTGATGTCGTGACGCTGGCGCTCGCCGCCGACATCGACGCGATCGCCAGCAAGAGCGGCAAGATTCCGGTCGATTGGCAAAAGCGCCGACCGAATAACTCGTCGCCCTATACGTCGACGATCGTGTTTCTCGTCCGCAAGGGCAATCCGAAAGCCGTCAAGGATTGGGACGATCTGGCCAAGCCCGGCGTCGCGGTGATCACGCCAAACCCCAAGACGTCCGGCGGCGCGCGTTGGAATTATCTTGCGGCCTGGGGCTATGGGCTGAAGAAGTTCGGCGGCGACGAAGCCAAGACCAAAGATTTCGTCAAGGCGATCTATAAGAACGCCCCGGTCATGGACACAGGCGCGCGAGGCTCGACGATCACCTTCGCCCAGCGCGGCATCGGCGACGTGCTCCTCGCATGGGAGAACGAAGCTTTCCTTGCGCTCAAGGAATTCGGCGCTGACAAGTTCGAGATCGTGACTCCGCCGCAGTCCATTCTGGCCGAGCCGCCAGTCGCGGTCGTCGACGCCAACGCCGACGCCAAAGGCAACAGGCAGCTCGCGGAAGCCTATCTCGACTTCCTCTATTCGCCGCCGGCGCAGGCGATCATCGCACGCCATTTCTATCGTCCCGTTCATCCCGAATATGCGGCGAAGGACGACGTAAAGAAATTCGCCAAGATTGACTTCATCACCGTGGATAAAAGTTTCGGCGGCTGGGCGGCGGCGCAAAAGAAACACTTCGCCGACGGCGGTATTTTCGATGAAATTCAGAAACAAGAGCTGACAAGGTGACCTCCCCGAGCCTTGTCGGCAAAAACGCTCGGCGCTTCACGGCGCCGAGCGTCATTCCAGGCTTCGGCCTGACCTTCGGCTGTACGCTGATCTATCTTGGCCTCATTGTTCTCTTTCCGCTCGCCACGCTCATCTGGCAGTCATCGGGACTAGGATTTTCCGGCCTCTATGCGATCGCCGCGGAGCCGCGCGTCGCCGCGTCGCTGCGCACGACATTCTTCATTTCCTTCGCGGCGGCGGTCGTCGACTTGTTCTTTGGCCTCATCGTCGCCTGGGTGCTCACCCGCTACGATTTTCCCGGCCGTCGACTGCTCGACGCATTCGTCGATCTGCCTTTTGCGCTGCCGACGGCCGTGGCCGGCATTTCGCTTGCGGCGCTCTATTCGCCGAATGGTTGGTTTGGCGCGCCGCTCGCCGACTACGACATCAAGGTCGCTTACACCCGCTGGGGCATTCTGGTCGCGCTCATCTTCATCGGACTGCCGTTCGTCGTGCGCACGGTGCAGCCCATTATTTCCGAGCTCGAAGCGGAACTGGAGGAAGCCTCCGCCACTCTTGGCGCGGGCAGGCTGCAAACCGTCATCCGTGTGATGCTGCCGCCCCTGGCGCCGGCGCTGCTCACCGGCTTCGCGCTCGCCTTCGCCAGATCCATTGGCGAATATGGGTCGGTGATCTTCATCGCCGGCAATATCGCTTACGTCTCCGAGATCGCGCCGCTGCTCATCGTCGTGAAGCTTGAACAATATGATGTCCCCGGCGCGACCGGAATCGCGACGATCATGCTGGCGATTTCCTTCGCCGCGCTGCTTCTCATCAATCTGGTTCAGGCCTGGAGCCGCAGGAGATTCGGCCATGTCTGAGATCGCGGTCACGTCCAGCGGCCGCGATCGCGGCGTCAAACTCCGTCCGGTCACGCACGACTCGTCGTTTGCGCGCTACGCGCTTATTGCGACCGCGGTGCTGTTTCTCGCCATCTTTCTTTTGGCGCCGCTTGCAATCGTCTTCGTTGAAGCCTTCAGCAAAGGGATCGGCCCCTTTCTTGCGGGGTTCGACGATCCAGACGCGCGCGCCGCGATCCGTCTGACGCTTCTTGTCGCGGCGATCGCCGTGCCGGCGAATCTTGTGTTCGGACTCGCGGCGTCCTGGTCGATCGCCAAATTTTCCTTTCCCGGCAAGAGCGTTCTCATCACGCTGATTGATCTTCCGTTCTCCGTATCGCCGGTCGTCGCCGGCCTCGTCTATGTGCTGGTGTTTGGCGGCCAGGGCCTCTTCGGCCCATGGCTTGCCGCTCACGGCGTGCAGATCATCTTTGCCGTGCCCGGCATCGTGCTGGCGACCATCTTCGTCACCTTTCCTTTCGTTGCGCGCGAACTCATTCCGTTGATGGAGGAGCAGGGCAAGATTGAGGAGGAAGCGGCGCTCACGCTCGGCGCCTCCGGCTTCAAGACTTTTCTCACCGTGACGCTGCCCAACATCAAATGGGGCCTGCTGTACGGCGTGCTGCTGTGTAACGCCCGCGCCATGGGCGAGTTCGGCGCCGTTTCGGTCGTATCGGGTCACATACGCGGCCTGACCAACACAATTCCGCTTCAGGTGGAGATACTCTACAATGAGTACAATAATGTCGCCGCCTTCGCGCTCGCGGTTCTTCTTGCAGGCTTGGCGCTTGTCACACTCGGGCTCAAGACGTTCCTCGAATGGCGTCACGCCGACGCGCTCTCCGGACGCGCTCGCCGCCACTGAAGGAAGCAAGCGCGGAACGTCCATTCGCATCGAGGGAGTCGAGCAGGATTTCGGCGCCTTTCCGGCCTTGCGCGACGTCAGCCTTCACATTCAGCCTGGCGAACTCGTCGCGCTGCTCGGACCCTCGGGCTCGGGCAAGACGACGCTGCTGCGCGTGATCGCGGGCCTCAATTCTCCCGATCGCGGCCGGATCCTCTTCGACGGCGAGAATGCGACCAATCTCCCGGTGCAGGACCGCCAAGTCGGCATGGTTTTTCAGAACTATGCGCTCTTCAAACATATGACCGTCGCCAACAATATCGGCTACGGTCTGAGAGTTCGCCCCAGGCGCACGCGTCCCTCGCGGGCGGCGATCAAGGCGCGCGTGACGGAGCTTCTGCAGTTCGTGCAGCTCGACGGGCTTGGCGGCCGCTATCCGGCGCAGCTCTCCGGCGGGCAGCGCCAGCGCGTCGCGCTGGCGCGCGCGCTCGCCATTGAGCCGCGCGTGCTGCTGCTGGACGAGCCATTTGGCGCGCTTGACGCGCGCGTGCGCAAGGATTTGCGTCGCTGGCTGCGTGACATCCATAAGCAAACAGGATTGACGACGGTCTTCGTCACGCATGATCAGGATGAAGCGATGGAGCTTGCCGATCGCGTCGTCGTGCTCAACGAAGGCCGCATCGAACAGATCGGCACGCCTGAAGAACTTTACGATCGTCCGGCTTCGCCGTTCGTCATCTCCTTCGTTGGCGAAGCGATCGCGTTGCCCGTCACCATCTCCGACGGCCACGTTACATTCGGCGGCCGCGAATTGCACATCGACACCCACGGCTTGCGTAGCGGGCCGGCGAGAGTCTTCTTTCGCCCGGCGGACATCGCCGTCACGGCTGAAGGCAACGGCGATCTTGAAGGACGCGTCGAGAGCCTGCGACGCACGCCTGCCGGCGTTCGCGCCACGATCGCCATCGACGGCTATGATCAAACGCTTGAGATCGACTCGCCGCTCGAACGTTCGGCTTCGCTCGGCGGCCGCGTTCCGCTTTCGCTCGCGAAAGCACGCATCTTTCCGGCCGACGAGAATGGCGACTATGTCGACGCCGGAGACGGCATTTGAGCGCGGCGCCTGCTGACGCGATCGATGCGAAGAACGCCGCCAACGACTGGAATTCGGCGCTCTATCTGAAATTCGAAGCCGAGCGCACGCGCGCCGCCCGCGACCTGCTTGCGCACGTGCCTTATTGCGACACGCGAGCGGTTTTTGACCTGGGATGCGGACCTGGAAACAGCACTCGGCTCCTCGCGATGAGCTTTCCCGGCGCTGACATCATCGGAATCGACAAATCTGACAATATGCTATCGGTCGCTCGGGCGTGCACGCCGACGGCGACGTTTATCAAAGAGGATATCGCGCATTGGCGGCCGTCGGAGCCCGCCGATCTCATCTTCGCCAATGCGGCGCTGCATTTCCTTCCCGATCATCGCGGGTTGATGACCAGGCTTTTGAGTTATTTGCGGCCCGGCGGACGTCTTGCGGTCCAGATGCCGAACAATACGCATGAGCTTTCGCACGCGGCGATGCGCATGGTGGCGGCGGATGGCCCCTGGGCGCCGCGTCTGCTTCCAGTCGCCAAGTCGATCATGACGCTCGGTCCGCTCGAGGAATATTACAATCTGCTCGCGCCGCTCTGCAGCACGATCGACATTTGGCAGACGGTCTATGTCCACCCGCTCGACGGCCCTGACGGCGTGGTCGAGTGGTTCGAAGGATCGGGCCTTCGTCCATTTCTTGATTTGCTCGATGAACATGAGCGCGCCGAATTTCTCACGCGCTACAGAGATAGGCTCGCACAGGCCTATCCCCGCCAGCCGGACGGCAAAGTGCTTCTGCGGTATCCGCGCCTCTTCTTCGCCCTGCAGAAATAGGGCGGCGGTCTAGGTCTCTGGTCGCTACGGCGGCGCCCAATCCGACAAACTGTGACATTGCCGCAACGCTTTCGCTTAATGTGCTAAGTAGTCTACTAAATCGATAGACGAAAAGCTAATGTTTCGCTTTACTGCCTCTCGCGGCGCGGACGGAAAACGGTCGCAGAGGGGCACCCTCGGCGGCCCAGAGAGAGCTCGAATGTCGAAGCGAAAACTAAGGCGCGGGCTGCAGTTACGGCGTTTACTGTGGCTATTTCGCAACAGCGCAAGTCGAAAAATCGAATTGACTAAAACATGAGCTTAACAGCTCAACCGTGACGGCATACCGATATGTATACGATTTACATATCGGTACGTCGTTCAAAACGCGTCAACCGGAGTTGGGTTAAGCGATACGGGACAAAAGTCGATGTCGACAAGCAAAAGCAGAAAGAAGTTGAGGTTAGCCGCGTTTGGCGCCGTTGTCGGCGCTGCCCTTAGCGTTCCCGAAATTGCGGGCGCCGAAGACAAAGCGCCCTCTAAGGAAGTTTCGGAAAAAGGGGGTCAGTCGGATGGCGGCGCAAAAGCAGCCGCGTCGGAAAAAGGGTCAGTGAAAACGAAGACCGATCCTAAGGTCGCGGCGGGTCCTGCGGCGCCGACCGCCCCGCTGGTGAAGAAGAGCTATTACGTGCCGACCCGCGGCTATCGTTTGGAGCCGCAGCCCGACATTCCTCCCTATGTGCGCAATCTGGCGAAGACCTACAAGGAATTCGAAGGCGTCGACTGGCTGAACGTCGGTCTCGATTCGCGCGTGCGTTTTGAATATCGCAAGGACGACTATCGACCTTGGACGAACACGACAACCAATCCGCCGACGTCGCAGCGCAAGTATTTCCCCAATTCGCTTTGGCTGTCGCGCACGCGGGCCTATCTGGGCGTGCAGAACATCCTCGATCCCTTCCGTTTCGTTGTCGAATTTCAGGACTCACGCGCCTACAACAGCATCTATGAATATCAGGGCCAGGAGATCAATCAGACGGAGGTCATTTCGGGCTACGGCGAACTCTTTTTCAAGGACGCCTTCGGCAAGGACGATCTCGGCAATGATCGTCCGCTGACCCTTCGCGCCGGACGCTTCCACTTCGAGCTGCTCGATCGCCGCCTGATCGCCCAGAATGAGTTCCGCAACACCACGAATACGTTCGACGGCTTCCGGATCAAAATCGGCAAGAAGGATAATGATTGGGACATTGACAGTTTCCTGATGCGGCCGGTTATTCGTTATCCCTATCAGTTCGACCGACCTGACTGGCAGAACTGGATCTACGGCAGCGTGTTTAGCATCCGGCGCTGGTCGGAATATGCGACGATCCAGCCTTATTTTTTGGGCCGCAAGCAATATGGAGATCCGCTCAACGTCTCGAACGCGCGGAAGTTTCATCGCGACACATACGCGCCTGGCCTGCGAGTCTATGGCGTGCTCGGCGACTTCGATTACGACGTCGACATCAACAAGCAGTTTGGCGAAACCGGCGAATTCCGCGATCTCGGCGCGCGTCGCAACGCCATTCAAACGACCGTCCAGCACGACGCCATCGCCTATGCATTCGAGGCTGGCTACACATTTTCAGAGCATCCGTGGAAGCCGCGGATCAGCGCCAACTACGCCTATGGCACAGGTAACAAGAGTCCATACGACAGCGCCAATCAGACATTCGACATCTTCTATGGCTTCAACCAGCCATTTTCACGCAACGACTATATCGCCTGGAATAATATCAAGGCGCCCAAGGCGCGCTTGGAGTTTTCGCCTTTCAAAGATCTCCGGATCGATACGGCGTTTAGCGCCTATTGGCTGGCGAGCGCGGCGGCGGCCTGGGACCGGGCTAATCTCTTTGCGCCGCTCGGCAACAGAGGCACGTTCATCGGCACGGAATATGATCTGCGCATCCGCTACAAACTGAATCAGTTCATCAATTTGACGGCGAGCTACGCGCGGTTCTGGCCGGGCTCCTTTACCTCGAGCTTCGCGCCGCCGGTCGCGCTGCAGCCGTTCTTCCCGCAATCCTTTTCCGGGCAGAGCACGACCACGAATGGTCTGACCGGGCGCCCGACCGACTTCTTCTATCTGGAAGTCTCAGCCAACGCCTTTGGCGATGGCAATCAGATCACAAAGCCGCCAAGCTCGGATTTTCTCGCTCTCTTCTCGCCTGAAGGGCCTCCGCCGCCGCCTGCGCCGCCGCCAAGCTGGTCTGACGTCTACGTCGGCCTCAATGGCGGTGGGGCGTGGTCGAGCCCGCGGTCGATCGTGCAGCCCTGGCCCTTCGGCGCCGCCGCCGCGAGTCCAGCCGTGGCCGCCAGCGCGACGCCGCTCGACCAGACGAACCATCTCGCCGGCTTCATCGGCGGATTCCAGATTGGCGCCAATTGGAAGTTCCTCGACAGCTTCTTGGCCGGCGCCGAGGCGGATCTGCACGGCGTTTCCGGCAACACCGACACGCGGTGGCAAGCGACCCTCGCGCAGGGGGGCGGCAATAGTTTCGCCACTTATGCGCAGCACACCGCGACTCTCAATTATCTGGGAACGATCCGCGGCCGATTGGGCTATCTCGTCACCCCGACGCTCGCCGTCTATGGCACGGGCGGCATGGCCTATGGCGGCGTCATCTCCAACGCCGCGATCTTCACCCGAAGAATTGGCGGCACGAACCAGACGCTCGTCAATCCCGTCTATCAGGACAGCTTGATCGGCTGGACGGCGGGCGGCGGCGCCGAATGGATGTTTACGCCCGACTGGAGCGTCAAGATCGACTATCTTCGCTACGATCTCGGGGCCGCTGAAGGGTTCAATTACGCGGCCCAGTCGACAGGCTTTTACGCTTACGGCGCGACAAGCTCGACGCGCTTCAATGGCAATCTCGTCCACGCCGGCGTCAACCGTCACTTCGATCTCATCAGCATCGCAGAAGCGAAATAGGCTCAAGCTAAAGTGCGAGGCGCTGCGTCAGTTAAGGCAGCGCCAGTTCGCTTCTGAATTACGCTTACAGGGCCGCTTCAGTTACGCTCTCGCCTTCAAATTCATTTGGCCGGGAACTGCCCCGAGAACCCGATGACAGCCGTCTTGCCGCTGTTCAAGAGCTTCACCGCCTTGAATTTGGGTGGCGTTATTCGACTGTGGAACATTGTCTTCGCGAGACTCCTGATAGGTAATGAATCCTTGGCAAGCATTTGACCGCAGCGGACCCTGACATGCGGTGATCGAACCGTCGCGTCAAAATTGAAATTCGCTGCCAGGCTCTGGAGAGCATACGAGCTGTGCATTTTGTTCCTTCCTAGGAACATTTCTCAAGTTCCAGAGTTTTTCTTCGGCCGTGACAGGCTGTACGCCGCCGCTGCGCGTTGGCGTGGTTGCGTTGTTCGCAGCCAAAAAAAGCGAAAGCTGAGCAGGTTCGCTACGGTTGGAAACTTTCCGTCGCCACGTCTTTTGGTGAAAGGATTGACCGATGGCTCCAGACCCCAATCCAGTTCCCAAAGGACAAGAACGGCCTCCATCCACAATCGAAGAGCTTGATGTGCTCTGGCTTACGGCGGGACTGGGTTGCGACGGCGACTCGGTCTCAATCACCGCCGCCAGCGAACCGAGCATAGAAGACGTCATTCTCGGAGCGATCCCCGGACTACCGAAGGTGCGCTTGCACAATGCAGTGCTCTCCTACGAAGTGGGCGATGACTTCATGAAGGCGTTCCATCAAGGCGCGCGGGGCGAACTCGAAAACTTCGTGCTTGTGGTCGAAGGCTCCATCCCGAACGAGAAGCTCAGCGGCGATGGCTATTGGGCGGCAGTTGGCACGGATGCGGCGACAGGCCAGCCGATTAGAACCACTGAATGGATCGACCGATTAGCGCCAAAGGCGCTTGCCGTAATTGGCGCCGGAACATGCGCGACATTTGGCGGCATCCACGCGATGAAAGGCAATCCAACCGGTTGCATGGGCCTTCAGGACTATCTGGGCGCCGAGTGGAAATCAAAAGCCGGTCTCCCGATCGTCAACGTTCCAGGCTGTCCTGTCCAGCCCGACAATTTCATGGAGACATTCCTCTACCTGCTGCGCCAGCTCGCCGGTCTGGCGCCGATGATTCCCGTCGACGGACACGGCCGCCCGCGCTGGCTGTTTGGTCCCACAGTTCATGAGGGATGCGACCGCGCCGCTTACTACGAAGAGGCCGATTTCGCGCAAGAGTATGGCTCGCGGAAGTGCCTGGTGAAGATCGGATGCTGGGGCCCGGTTGTTCAATGCAACGTGCCCAAGCGGGGTTGGATCGCGGGTCTTGGCGGTTGCCCAAATGTCGGCGGAATCTGCATCGGCTGCACCATGCCGGGCTTTCCCGACAAGTTCATGCCGTTCATGGACGAACCGCCCGGCGCCCGCATCTCATCGGTTCTCATCAAGCCCTATGGCGTGCTGATCCGCAATTTGCGGAAAATCACCAATCACACGCTCAACAAGGAGCCGAAGTGGCGCAATAAGGAGCCGTCCTACACCACCGGGTACGATCCTGATCGGCCGAACAAGACTCATCCACTCTAAAGTAAGGGACTGCGATCATGGTCGACCTTGCAACGCGTCGCTCCGCGTCTCCGAGCCCCCATAAAGCGTCGCCCAATCTCGTCGAGATGAATTGGGATCCGATTACCCGAATCGTCGGCAGTCTCGGAATTTTCACCAAAATTGATTTCGAAAATCGGCAAGTTGCCGAATGTCACAGCACGTCGTCGATCTTTCGCGGCTACAGCATTTTCATGAAGGGCAAAGATCCTCGTGATTCCCACTTCATCACCAGCCGCATCTGCGGAATCTGCGGCGACAATCACGCGACGTGCTCTGTCTATGCGCAGAATATGGCCTATGGCATCAAGCCGCCGCCGCTCGCCGATTGGATCATCAATCTGGGCGAAGCCGCGGAGTATATGTTCGACCACAATATCTTTCAGGACAATCTCGTCGGGGTCGATTTCTGCGAGCAGATGGTCAAGGAAACCAATCCAAGCGTCTGGGTAAAGGCGCAACGGACTCCGGCGCGGAACGCAGACGCTCATGGCTATCGCACGATCGCCGAGATCATGACCGCGCTCAATCCATTTTCCGGAGAATTCTACCGTGAGACATTGATTGTGAGCCGCTACACGCGTGAGATGTTCAGCCTGATGGAGGGGCGCCATGTGCACCCCTCCACTCTTTATCCGGGCGGAGTCGGCACCGTGCCGTCAAATCAGCTCTTTACCGAATATTTGACACGCCTCGTGCGCTATGCCGAGTTCATGAAAAAATGCGTGCCGCTGCACGATGATCTGTTCGACTTCTTTTACGAAGCGCTGCCCGGCTACGAGGAGGTCGGACGTCGACGAATACTGCTCGGGTGCTGGGGCGCGTTTCAGGATCCAAACCATTGCGACTACAATTATAAGCATATGACCGACTGGGGTCGAAAAATGTTCGTCACTCCAGGCGTTGTCGTCGACGGCAAGCTTGTCACGACCGACCTCGTCGACATCAATTTGCAGATTCGCATATTGCGCGGGCAGTCCTACTACGACGACTGGGACAATTGTGAAACCTTCGTCAAGACGGATCCGCTGGGCAATCCGGTCGACCAAAAGCACCCATGGAATCAGACGACGATTCCAAGACCGCAGAAGCGAGATTTCGACAAGAATTACTCCTGGGTGATGTGTCCGCGCTGGCTCGACAAGAGCAGCGGAGATCATCTGCCGCTCGACACCGGCGGAGGCGCCTTCGCGCGTCTGTTCTCCACGGCGCTGGCGGGACTGGTCGACATGAACGGCTATGTCAAAGCCACGGGCGACAGCGTGAAGATCAATCTTCCCAAGACGGCGCTCAAGCCTGCAGTGGAGTTTGAATGGAAGGTGCCAAAGTGGAGCAACGCGATCGAACGCGATCGGGCGCGCACCTATTTTCAAGCCTACTGCGCCGCTGCGGCATATTACTTCCTGGAGCAGGCCTTCGCAGAGATTCAGGCGGGCCGCACAAAGACCTTTACGCCATTCGAAGTTCCCGACGAGGCGATCGGCTGTGGCTTCCACGAGGCGGTGCGAGGCGTGCTGTCGCACCATCTCGTCATAAAAGACAAGAAGATCGCCAATTATCATCCCTATCCGCCGACGCCGTGGAACGCGACGCCGCGAGATGATTTCGGAACGCCGGGGCCCTACGAGGACGCAGTTCAGAACACGCCGATCTTCGAAGAGAACGGTCCGGACAAGTTCAAGGGAATCGACATCATGCGCGCAGTGCGCAGTTTCGATCCCTGTCTGCCATGCGGCGTGCACATGTATGTGGGCGGCGGCAAAACCGTTAAGACCACGCATTCGCCCATGTTCGGCGCGTCGCGAAAGCAGTCGCCATGAGTGGAGAGGCGCGCGAGACGGAGACGCTGGAGCAGTCTCTGGCCCGGCTGGAGCAGCTGACGGCCGCGCTTGAGGGGATTGCGGACGGGACGGGGCGGGAGGCGGCGCGTGAGCTGTTGGCGCTCGTGCTCGATTTGCATGCTCGTTCGCTCGCGCGACTCAGCACAATCATTGCAGCATCGAATGATGGCGCCGCCTTACTCGAGAAGATCGTCGAGGATCGGGACGTTCGGGCGATATTGCTCCTCCACGGACTACATCCGCACAGCGTTGAGCGTCGTCTACAGGATATCATCGCGCGCATGCAGCCGCAGTGGAGCGCGCGCGGCCTCCATGTGAGCCTCATGAGCGTGAATGAAGCCTTCGCAATGGTTCAGCTGCAAAGGAATGGCGTTGCTGAGCCTACCGACCAGTTGCGGCTGGAGATCGAGAACGCTCTCACCGACGCGGCGCCCGACCTCGACGATATTTTGATCGAATTGGACATGACCACGCTTTACGCCGAAACCGCCGCCTAGAGATAAAGGGGCGCGACAGCATGGAAAGAATAGAATCGGGGAATTGGGCGTCTCGGCTGCGGCGCTTCGTGCGCGCGACGGAAGAAGAGCATTGCGAGTTCTGCTCGAAGGCCATCGATTCCCGGCACGCGCATTTGGTCGAGCGCGCGACGCGAAAGTTCTTTTGCGCTTGTCCTCAATGTGCGTGCCTCTTGGGAGGGGGAGAGCGTTTTGCCGCCTTGCGCGCACGCGCCGATGCGCTGCACGACTTCGAGCTGAGCGACGACGAATGGGAGGGCTTTCGCATCCCAATTGATCTCGCCTTCGTGTTCCGCAGCACGCCGGCCCAGGGTCCCGTGGCGATCTATCCAGGCCCAGCCGGAGCGATCGAGTCTCCTTTTGCCGCCGATGGCTGGTCGCGACTGATCGCGGCCAATCCGATGTTGGCCCACCTTGATCCGGACGTTGAGGCGTTGCTCGTCAATCGAGTGAATGGCGCACGGGAATACTATCTCGTTTCGATTGATCGCTGCTATGCGCTCATCGGGCTGATCCGAAGTCATTGGCGCGGATTGTCGGGCGGCGCAGAGGTCTGGGAGGCTGTTCGCGACTATTTTGGGACGCTACGAGACGACGTCGAGACGAAGGACAGGGTTCATGGTTGATCTCGACTTTCGCATCGAAGACGTCAAAGTCGAGAAATATTCGGCGGCGCCGCTGCTGCTATTTGCGTTGCATGTCGTAAACAAGACGCCTGATCTGCCCGTTCTCAACGTGATGTTGAACTGCCAGATTCGCATCGAGCCTGCGCGGCGGCGCTATGACGGTGATGAGCACGATCGGCTTTCCGATCTCTTCGGTCAGCCGTCGCGCTGGGGCGAGACGATGCGGAGTTTCCTTTGGACGCATGCGAGCGTTTCCATTCCCGCCGTCAACGGTGAGCGCATAGTCGATCTGCCGGCGCCTTGCAGTTATGATTTCAATATTGCCGCGACGAAATATTTTCATGGCCTGGAGCAGGGCGACGTTCCGCTCAATTTTCTGTTCAGCGGCTCGATTTTTTACCGCGACAGCGAAGGCAGGTTGCAGATTGAGCAGGTCGCGTGGAGCAAGGAATGCGCGTATCGCCTGCCGTTAGGCGTATGGCGCGCGATGATGGAGCATTACTATCCGCAAAGCATGTGGCTCTGCCTGCATCGCGACGCTTTTGACGAACTGGACCGGTACCGGCGCCGGCAAGGACTTCCGACATTTGAACGCGCCTTGCAGGCGCTACTCGAAGCCAACGCGGCGGAGGCGACATGAAACTCGACTCCATGAGAGCGATCGCCAACGCCGTTCTTTACGAGGGCTACATCCTTTATCCCTATCGGCCATCGTCAATAAAGAATCGTCAGCGCTGGACGATCGGGGGCGTCTTTCCGAAGGCGTTCGATCGACAGGGCGACGCCTCGCGCATGGAGACGCAGGTTCTCTTGCGGGGCGGAGAGCAGGCGGCGTTCAACGTCCATTTTCGATTCCTGCAGGTCATGACGCGCGAGGTCGGACAGTTGACGACGCCGACGCAAGAGCTTCCGGAAGAGGGCGAGCCGGCGCTGACGCGCGTTCCGAGCCTCAATGTCGACGGTCGGGAGTTGCTGGCCTGGGAGGAGGCGATCGAACGGGAGATCGCCTTAGGGCCGCTGCGGGCGGCCGATATTCAAGAGGTATCCGCTGTCTTGCCGTTCCGCTTCGAAGGCGCACCCGAAATTGAGCCGGTGCGCGGCGAAGACGGCTGCATCGCCGCCGTTCTCATTCGCACGTCGCATAAGATTCAGGGCGTCATCGACGCGAAGGCGCAGAGACTCGCGCCGGATGTGTGGAAGCTGACGATAGGAATCGAGAACGTCACGCCGCTTGCGGGCACGGATCGTGAGGAACGCGCAGCAGCGCAACTTCGCGCCTTTGCCTCAACGCATGCAATCCTCACGGTTGAAGATGGCGCGTTCGTCTCGTTGCTCGATCCTCCGGACGATCTGCGGGAAGCTGCGGCGCAGTGCCGAAATGTCGGCGCTTTCCCGGTGCTGGTCGGGGGACAAGACAATAGCGCCATGCTCGCTTCGCCGATCATCCTCTATGATCATCCGGCGATCGCGCCGGAAAGTCCCGGCGACCTCTTCGACGGCACTGAGATCGACGAAATCTTGACGCTTCGCATCCTCGCGATGACCGACGCCGAAAAACGCGAGATGGCGTCCGTCGACGCCCGTGCGCGCGCGCTTCTGGAGCGCACGCATGCTTTGACCGCCGAGGACATGGCGCGACTTCATGGCGTCATGCGCGATCACCAGTCTCAGGCCAGTCCGATTGAACCGCCGCCGATGGGCGGGGATCATGAGAAGCCTCGACTCGTCTCGCTGCTCGATAGCGGACGCAGTCTATGTGTCGGCGCCCGCGTGCGGTTACGTCCAAAATCGGGCGGCGACATCATGGATATCGCGCTGAAAGACAAGATCGCGGTCGTCGAGGCGATTGAGCGCGATTTCGAAGACCGGATCCATGTCGCGGTGACGTTGATTGACGATCCGGGCCGGGATCTCGGCGCGGCGGGCTTTCCCGGACACCGGTTCTTTTTCAGTCAGGAGGAGATCGAGCCGATTGCCGCGGGAGATGGGCCATGACCTCGATCCTCGTCGCCTGCGTCGGCAACATCTTTAATGGCGATGACGCCTTCGGAGTCGAGGTGGCGCGCCGGCTCTCACAGGTCACGCTCCCGGACGGCGTTCGAGTGATCGATTTCGGCATTCGCGGAATCGATCTCACCTACGCGCTGATGGATGGCTATGACGCCGTGATTCTCGTCGACGCGGCGCAGCGGGGGCATGCGCCGGGCGTCGTCTCAGTGGTCGAGCCGGACCTAATCGAGGCGGGAGACTCCACACTCGAGGATCTGGCGCTTTCGCCGCATGAGCTCGATCCGGCGAAAGTTCTTCGCCTGGCGTCGGCGCTCGGCGGAACTTGCCGGCGCGTGCTCCTGGTCGCGTGCGAACCCCTGACGCTTGGCGGCGAGGAAGGCGTCATGGGTTTGAGCGAGCCTGTCACGGCGGCGGTGGCCGTCGCCACCGAGACGGTAGAAGAGCTGATCGATGGAATGATGGCGGCGTAACCTGGCGCAATTCGCGCTAGCGTCGCGTATCGAAAAAGGGAGAAACGTCATGAGCGGATGGGAGATTACAGGAATCGTCCTGGGGATTATTATCCTCCTGTTGCTGGTCATGAACGCGAAGGATCTTTGGCGCTATATCAAAATTAGCAACATGTGAGGCTGACAGGACAATCATGAGTTTTGCCACCGAGCCATCGCAGGCGCTCGAATTTCGGGTGCGCGGCCGCGTTCAAGGCGTCGGCTTTCGCCCGACTGTCTGGCGCATGGCGCGCGAACTTGGGCTTGCTGGCGAGGTTCTCAACGACGGCGAGGGCGTATTGGTGCGCGTCAGCGGCGACCAGTCGCGAATCGCTGCGCTGTTTCGACGAATCGAACGAGACCCGCCGCCGCTGGCGCATATCGACAGCATTGAAAGGCGGCGCTACAGCGGCAGACTGCCACAGGAGTTTCGTATCGCCGAGAGCATCGGGGGACCCGCTCGCACCCAGGTCGCGCCCGATGCGGCGCTCTGCGGCGCATGCGCAGCGGAGCTGCGCGATCCGGACGAACGCCGCTATCGCTATCCGTTCACGAATTGCACCCATTGCGGACCGCGCCTCAGCATCGTGAAGGCCATTCCCTACGACCGCGCGACGACGACGATGGCGCCCTTCGCCCTGTGTGCGGCATGTGAGGCGGAATATAATGATCCAACGGATCGCCGCTTCCATGCCGAAGCTGTGGCCTGTCCGTCCTGCGGGCCGACCGCATCGGTTGCTCCCTTCGGGCAAGCAAAAATTTCGCGCGCCGGCGACGCCGACGCGGTCGAAATTGCAGCTCGCCTGATCACGCGCGGCGACATCATCGCCGTCAAAGGACTCGGCGGCTATCATCTCGCATGTGACGCGACCAACCCCGAAGCGGTCGCGCGCCTGCGCCGATTGAAGCGTCGTGACGCAAAGCCATTCGCGCTGATGGCGCGCGATCTTGATGTCATGCGGCGCTACTGCGCAATCGACGCCGTCGAGGAACGCGAGCTCACAAGCGTCAAGGCGCCGATCGTGCTGATACGCGCAACAGGCCCGGAGCGCCTGCCCGAGGCCATCGCGCCCGGACTCGACACGCTCGGCTTCATGTTGCCGACGACGCCGCTACATCTGCTGCTCGTCGAGCAATTCAAACATCCGCTCGTGATGACGAGCGGCAATATTTCGGACGAGCCCGCAGTCGTCGACGACGCGGAGGCGTACCGACAGCTTGCCGATATCGCGTCCTTTGCGTTGACGCATGATCGCGCCATCGCCAATCGCGTTGACGACTCGGTTGTGCGGGTTATGAGCGGGCGGCCGAGGGTTCTTCGCCGTGCCCGCGGCTACGCGCCCGCGCCGCTCCTGTTGCCGAGCGGCTTCGAGAATGCGCCCGACTTGTTGGCGATGGGCGGAGAGTTGAAGGCGACCTTCTGCCTGGTCAAGGACGGTCAGGCGATCCTGTCGCAGCATCAGGGCGATCTCGAGAACGCGGCGACGTTGGATGATTACAAAAAGAATCTGGCGCTCTATCGGAGCCTGTTCGATCACGCGCCGTCGGCGATCGTCGTGGACAGGCATCCGGAATATCTCTCGTCGAAGCGCGGCCGCGCCGAGGCGGACACACGGGCCTTGCCGTTGATTGACGTTCAACATCATCACGCCCATGTCGCCGCCTGCCTTGCCGAGAACGGTCGACCGCTCTATGCGCCGCCGGCGCTCGGGATCGTGCTCGATGGACTCGGCTTTGGTGATGACGGCGCGATATGGGGCGGGGAATTCCTGCTCGCCGACTATAACGACTACGAGCGGCTGGCGCGCTTGAGGCCGGTCGCCATGCCCGGCGGCGCACAGGCGGTGCGCGAACCGTGGCGAAACCTCTATGCGCATCTTAAGGCCGCGGACGCGTTCACGACACCTTCTGCGGCTGGCGATTGGACCGCCTTGAACGGCAAACCGCTGGCCACGATCGACCGGATGATCGCGCAAGGACTTAATTCACCGTTAGCCTCCTCTTGCGGACGGCTGTTCGATGCGGTCGCCGCCGCGCTTGGCGTCTGCGCCGACCGTCAGGCCTATGAAGGCGAAGCGGCGGCGCGACTCGAGGCGCTTGCGGCTGCGGCGCCGAACGAAGAGCGGGGCTATGCATTCGAGATTTCGGGCTCGGAGCTCATCGACATCGATGCGGCGCCGATGTGGGGCGCAATTCTCGATGACCTGCGGCAGGGCGTTTCGGCGCCGACCATTGCGCGCCGGTTTCACCTTGGTCTGGCTCAGTCAATCACTGAAGTCGCCATGCGACTGGCGGCTGCGCGACGCCTTGAAACGGTGGCGCTGTCGGGCGGCTGCTTCCAGAATCGCCTGCTTTTCGAACGTGTCTGCGACAGTTTGTGCGAGGCTGGCTTCACGGTGCTCACACATGCTGACGCGCCCGCCAATGATGGCGGGCTCTCGCTTGGCCAGGCCGCCATCGGCGCCGCGCATCTGATGAGAACCGACATGACAAGAGATGGAAAGGACGGCGCATGTGTCTCGGCATCCCCGGCTGCATCGTTCGCATAGACAATGCCGACGATCTCGTCGCGACCGTCGAGGTGAGCGGGGTGCGTCGTCAGATCAACATCAGCTGCATCGTGGATGAAGAACATCCTGTCGAGTCCTGCGTCGGCGATTGGGTTCTTGTCCATGTCGGTTTCGCGATGAGCCGGATCAACGAGGCGGAGGCGGCGGAGACGCTCAGATTGCTGCAAGAGCTTGGCGAACTCCAAGCCGAACTTGAGACTATGCAAACGCTCACCGACGCAGTCGCGGCGGAGGAATAGGGATCATGACCAGCAAGAGCGCATTGGAAGTCCTTTATCCGTTCTTGCATGGCAAAGAGCAGGATCCTGCCGCCGTCGACGCGGGCTTGATGCAGTCGATCGAAGAAAAGGCGCGCGAGTCGCGCGAGACCAATGCGAGTTTCTTCGCCGAGCAGGCGTTGGTCCTACTCGACGCGGCGAAGGCGCTCGCCGCCGTTTATCGGCGCGGCGGCCGGATGTTCACCATGGGCAATGGCGGCTCGAGTTGCGACGCCTCCCATGTCGCCGTCGAGTTCCTCCATCCGATCACCGCCGGGCGGCCAGCGCTTGCGGCGATAAATCTCACCGCTGACGTTGCGATGACTTCGGCGGTCGGCAATGACGTGGGCTTCGAGCACATTTTCGTGCGCCAGATCATCGCTCATGGCCGGGCGGGAGACGGGCTTATCGGCCTCTCCACCAGCGGCAATTCGACAAATCTGATCGCCGCCTTCGTGAAGGCGAAGGAAATGGGTCTGACGACCATTGGCTTTAGCGGCGGCGACGGCGGCAAGATGGCGTCGGGTGTCTGCGATCATTGTCTTGTCGTGCCGACGACGTCCGTCCATCGCATCCAAGAGTGTCACGTCGCCGCCTATCACATCCTGTGGGACCTCGTTCACACGCTGCTCGCCGACGATCGCGGCTCGGCCATAAGCAAGGACGTCGCGGCATGAGATATGTCGACGAATTTCGCGATCGGGCGAAGGCGGATGTTCTGATCAAGGAGATCGAGCGGCTGCTTGCGCGAATCGGGCGCGATGAAAGTCGACCGCTGCAGATCATGGAAGTCTGCGGGGGACACACGCATTCGATTTTCCGCTACGGCGTCGAAGGCATGCTGCCGAAGTCCATCGAACTGGTACATGGACCCGGCTGCCCTGTTTGCGTGCTGCCGATGGGACGCGTCGACGATTGCGTCGCCATCGCCGAGCGCCCGGAGGTGATCTTCACCACTTTCGGCGACGCTATGCGCGTGCCGGGCTCGCGCAAGAGTCTGTTGCAGGCGAAGGCCGACGGCTGTGACGTGCGCATGGTCTATTCGCCGATGGATGCGCTCGCGCTCGCGCGCCAAAATCCCGCGCGCGAGGTCGTCTTCTTCGGCATCGGCTTCGAGACGACGATGCCGTCGACGGCGTTGACCGTGCTGCAGGCGGAGCGTGAAGGGATCAAGAACTTTTCAATCTTCTGCAATCACATCACCATCGTCCCGACGATCAAAGCGATTCTCGACAGCCCGGATCTGCGCCTCGACGGATTTCTGGGACCGGGCCACGTTTCCATGGTGATCGGCGACGCGCCTTATGAATTTATCGCGGGCTACTACAAGAAGCCGATGGTGATCGCGGGGTTCGAGCCTCTCGACATTCTGCAGTCGATCTGGATGCTGCTTAAGCAAATCAATGAGGGACGCTGCGAGATAGAAAACCAATATGCGCGCGTCGCGCCGGCGGGAGGCAACGCCGTCGCGCTGCAGGCGGTTGCGCAGGTCTATGAACTGCGCGAATTCTTCGAATGGCGCGGGCTCGGCTCCATTGATCACTCTGGCGTCAAAGTGCGCGACGCCTATGCGGGCTTTGACGCCGAGCGCAAATTCGCGGTGCCCAATGCAAAAATAGCCGATCCAAAATCCTGTCAGTGCGGCGAAGTCCTCAAGGGCGTCATCAAGCCCTGGCAGTGCAAAGTGTTTGGCCGCGCCTGCACGCCCGAGACGCCGCTCGGCGCGTTGATGGTGTCGTCCGAGGGCGCTTGCGCGGCCTATTACCAATATGGCGGCATAAAGCGGGGACGCGACGAAGCGGAGGCGAGCGTCGCATGAACATGGTCTCCTTCCCGCCCCGGCGTCCGCGCGGCAAGGTGCATGTGCCGACCGTCACGCTGGCGCATGGCGGCGGCGGCAAGGCAATGAAGGATCTGATCGACGACGTGTTCGTCGAAGCCTTCGACAATCCGCTGCTGGCGCCGCTCGACGATCAGGCGCGGATCGATCTCCTAGACCTCGCGCAATATGGCGACCGGCTCGCCTTCACGACCGACTCATTCGTCGTCGAACCGCTGGTCTTCCCCGGCGGCGACATCGGCAAGCTTGCGGTCTGCGGCACGGTGAACGATCTCGCCGTGGGCGGCGCGCTTCCGCTCTATCTCTCCTGCGCGGTGATCGTCGAGGAGGGCGTCTCGATCGATTTTCTGCGGCAGATCGCAAGGTCTATGGCGGCGACGGCGCAGGAGGCTGGGGTGAAGATCGTCACCGGCGACACCAAGGTCGTGAACAAGGGCGCCTGCGACCAGATGTTCATCACCACCACCGGCGTTGGCGTTGTCGCCGCCGGCGTCGAGCTTGGCGCGCATCGCGCAAGACTGGGCGACGCCGTGCTCGTCAATGGACTCCTCGGCGATCATGGCGCGGCAATCCTTGGCGCGCGCGGCGATATGGCGTTGCAATCGCCGATCGAGAGCGACTGCGCGCCGCTGCAGGGTCTTATCGCAAGCCTGCTCAATGCGGCGCCGAACACGCGGTTCATGCGCGATCCGACGCGCGGCGGAGTGGCGACTGTGCTCAATGAAATCGCCGAAGCCGCTCAGGTCGCCATAGACATCGACGAGGCCGCGACGCCGCTGCGCGACGAGGTGCGCGGTTTTTGTGAAATTCTGGGACTTGATCCGCTCTATCTCGCCAATGAAGGCAAGATCGTCGCAATTGTCCCGCCCGACGAGGCCGAACAGGCGCTCGAAGCCATGCGGGCGCATCCGCTGGGCGGACAGTCGGCCATCATCGGCAGTGTCGTCGCAGGCGAGCCGGGTCGCGTCACCATGCGCACGATTTTCGGCGGCCGCCGCATCGTCGACATGCTGGTCGGCGAGCAACTGCCGCGCATCTGCTAAAGGAGCTGACGTGCACGAACTCTCGATCGTTTGCAGCATCGTCGAATTGGCGTCGCAGGCCGCCGAGGGCCGTACTGTGCGCCGCGTGATAATCGAGATCGGCAAATTGTCGGGCGTCGAGCCGCAGGCCGTCGCCTTCTGTTTTCCGGAAGTCGCCCGAGGCACGCCGGTTGAAGACGCGACGCTGGACATCCGCGAAGTCGACGCCGAGGCGCGCTGTGATGTTTGCGGCGCTGAGTTTCCCACGCCCGACATGCTCTCGGCGTGTCCATGCGGCTCTCGTCAATTCCAGCGCCTGCGCGGCGAAGAGCTGAACATCAAAAGCATCGAAGTTGAAGAGGCTGCATAATGTGCACGAGCTGCGGCTGCCAAGGGCAGGGGACCACGATGACCAATCTACAGACCGGCGCGCGCGCGGAGATCGCGGCGCGGCCGGAGCAAGACGGCGCAGCCCTTTCGCATGGGGACCATGGCCATGGTCATTTTCATGGCGAACATCATCATGCAGATGATGAGCATCATGCGCACGGGCATGATCACAGCCACGCGCATGCGCATGATCACAGCGATCACGATCACGCACACGATCACTCCCATCATCGAGTCGACTTGGAAGCGCGCATTCTCGCGAAGAACGACGCGATCGCCGCCAAATGCCGGGCCTGGCTCGCGGGCCGCGAGATCGTGGCGCTCAATCTCGTGAGCTCGCCCGGCGCGGGGAAGACGACGCTGCTGGAGCGCGCCATCGCGGACCTCTCAGGCGAACTCCCGCTGTTCGTCATCGAGGGCGATCAGGCGACGTCGAACGACGGCGAGCGCATTCGCGCGGCGGGCGCGCCGGTGGTTCAGGTCAACACCGGGACCGGATGCCATCTCGACGCGGAAATGATCGCGCGCGGTCTTTCCGAACTCAAGCCGAGCGTGGGTTCGCTCGTCTTCATCGAAAACGTCGGCAATCTCGTCTGTCCGGCGCTGTTCGACCTTGGCGAACACGCCAAGGCGGTGATCTTTTCGACGACGGAAGGCGAAGACAAGCCGCTCAAATATCCGCATATGTTCAGCGCCGCCAAGCTCGTCATCTTCAACAAGATTGATCTCCTGCCGCATCTTGATTTCTCGATGGCGCGGGCGCGAGAGAATATTCTCCGCGTCAATCCGGATGCTGAAATCGTTGAAGTCTCCGCCAAGACAGGTGAGGGGATGCAGACGCTCTATGATTGGATTGACGCGCAGATGAGCGCGACGAAGGAACAGGCGCTTCTGTAAAGACAGCGTAAGGCCGTCCTCCCCTAAATCGTCGCTTCCTTGACGTCGACGCTGACATCCAAATCTTGATCGCCGGCGCCGATAATCACGCCGTCGATCGGCGAAACATCCGCATAGTCGCGTCCGATGGCGATAGCGATATGGTCGTTTCCGACGACAAGGGCGTTCGTCGGATCAAGGTCGAAGAAGCCAAATTCCGGCCCGCACCAGACAGAAACCCACGCGTGGGTTGAATCGGCGCCTTCCAGCCGCGCCTGGCCTGGAGCGGCGAAGGTGCGAAGATAGCCGCTTACATAGGACGCCGCCAATCCGACACCGCGTAAAGCCGCGATCATGATATGCGCGAAATCCTGGCAGACTCCGCGGCGCCGTTCGAACGCCTGCGCGATCGGCGTCGCAATATGCGTCGCATCCGGATCATAGGCGAAGTCGGCGTGGATGCGCTGGGTCAGTTCGATTGCGCCTTCGAGGATCGGCCGCCCGGGCGAAAGGCTTTCGCGCGCATAATGCGTCGCCGCGTCGAACAGCGGCGCAAAGCGGCTTGCATAAATGTAATGGGCGGGAGAGGACGCGGCGAGCGAGTCGGACGCGTAGGCGGCGTTCCTCACGATTTCCCATGCCGGGGTCAGGGCCGGAGCAGGCGGCGGCGCCCGTTCGACGGCGACGCGCGCCGCAAGGGCGATCTGCAGCTTCGTGTGGGGCTTGAGGATGCGCGCTTCGCAGACCCGGTTTCCGTGAAAGTCGATTCTTTCATTGAGGATTTCGGCTGATGGCGTCAGCTCGATACGATGGGACAGCAGTGTTTGGCCGCGATCGTTTCGCGGGACCAGGCGCATGGCGCAGCGCGCCGAAGCGACCGGCGCGTCATATTTGTAGATCGTGCGATGGGCGATATCGTAAATCACGCGATCCGCGACGGCTGAGAATTTGCTGCGCCATCGGCGTCATGCGTGAAATAGCGCTCGGCGATTTTGTCGGCGAGCGACATCAGGCGTTGCTCAAACGCAAGAATGATCGAGGCGTCCAAGCGGCGCGCATCTTCCGACTCGAGCTCGGCGCGCAGCTTGACGGAGAGTCGCCGCGGCGGCTCCATGACTCCATCGTCGCGCAGATTCGGCAGCGCCGCGAGATGTTCGTCGATACGCATCGCCTGGAAGAGGACGGATCGCGGATTGAACGGATCGAGCATGGCCATGTCGAGGACGGGCGCCAGCGCGGCGCCGGCGATGTAGCGGGAGCGATAGGTGATCTGCGAATCGAGTAGATCGAGCAGAGCGTCCAACGTCTCGACCGTCGCATCGTCGCCGGCAAACTGTCGGGCGAAGCGGCACGTCCCGATGGCGCGTTCGATTCTCCGGCCAAGATCAACAAAACTCCAGCCGGCGACGCGGTTGAAATTTTCGTCGATCAGTCCGGACAAAGCCGCCAGCGTATGGAGCGAACGCTCCACAATCTCGAGCGCCTCGGGCTCGGTTATCGCGCCGGCGCCGGCGCGCGTCAGACGCGTTTCGATGCGTCCGACGAGGTGCCAGATATCTTGGGACAAGCGCTCGCGCACGATCGAGGCTGCGCGTCTTGCATAGCGCACGACAGAGAGCGCCGAACCGTAATTGTCGGCGCCTGCGGCCGCCGCCCATGCGATCTGCGTCGGGTCCATATCCGGCATGTCTTCGGGCGCGGCGCCCCAGGCGAGCAGCAGTCGCGCAAGCCGTTCGATCGACTGGCGCCCTTGCAGATCGATGTGCTGGAGTTCGCCCAGCCGCGCTCCGAGCGACCGTACGACGCGCAACGTCGCTTCGGCGCGCTCGAGATAGCGTCCCATCCAGAAAAG
The DNA here is from genome assembly GCF_051062815.1 of Methylocystis sp. Lineage (GTDB taxonomy): Bacteria > Pseudomonadota > Alphaproteobacteria > Rhizobiales > Beijerinckiaceae > Methylocystis. Next base: position 205,008 of record NZ_JBPFDU010000078.1, read on the forward strand.
ATTATCGGCGGCGCGGCTCGGCAGATTGCCGAGCGCGCGCACGATCGGAGGATTCTCGTCGGAAGGCAGCAGCGTCGACCATTCGATCGGACGGCTCGTCAACACCCAGACGTCGCTCGATTGCGCGCCGGCGTCCATCGACACGGCGCGCGCATTAAGCCGGTTGGAGACTCGGCAGAATCCGCCGGGCATCACCGTCCAACCGTCAGTCGTCGCGGCGGCGAACACGCGCAAGGCGAAAGGTCTCGGCGTCAGCCTGCGGTCGGTCCAAGCCGGCGTCGTGGAGAGCTTGACCGGTTCCTGAGCGACATAGTCGACGCAGCGCTGATTTATGGCGTCGGTCAGCCGCGCGCGTTCCTCGCTGGAAAGCGCATGGCCGAGCGCCTCGCGACGTTCGCCAAATCCCGGGAGCCTGTCGCTGAACGCCCCGCTGATCGCATAGTCGCTCAAGGCCTCGACAACCTGATTGCGTTCGCTTTCGCGTCCGCACCACCACGTCGCGACATTGGGAAGTTTGAGGCCCGCGCCGAGCACGCGTTCAGACAGCTCCGGCAAGAAGCTCATGAGCGCGCGCGACTCGATGAGCCCCGCGCCGGGCATGTTCGCGACGACAACGGCGCCGCGACGGATGGCTTCAAACATCCCGGCGACGCCCAGACGCGACGCGGCGTTCTGCTCCAGCGGGTCGCACCAGTCAGCGTCGACGCGACGCCAAATCGCATCGGCGCGCTTCAAGCCGGCGATGGTGCGCACATGCAGCTTGCCGTCGCTCATCACGAGATCTTCGCCTTCGACCAGCGTAAGGCCGAGATATCGGGCGAGATGCACCTGTTCGGAATAGGTCTCGCTCCAAGGGCCAGGCGTCAGCAGGCAGATGCGCGGATCAACGCGTTGCGCGGCGCGGGAGATGCTCGCGCGGAATTCTCGGAAAAACGGCGCGAGGCGCTCGACGTTCATGTCTCGATAGAGACTCGGCAGAGCGCGCGACAGAATCATCCGATTTTCTAAAGCGTAACCAGCTCCCGAAGGCGCCTGCGCGCGATCGCCGAGCACCCGCCAGGCGCCATCGGGCCCGCGCCCGATATCGGCGGCGTAAAAGCGAAGCCAACGTCCGCCGGGCGGCGAGACTCCGCGCATCGGTCGAATGAAGTCCGGCGACCCGGTGATGGCTGCAGCCGGCAGGACGCCCTCAGCGACAAGGCGCGCCTCGCCGTAAACGTCATGCAGGATCTGGTCGAGAAGCTCGGCGCGCTGTGCAACGCCCGCCGCAATATCGCGCCACTCTGATTCCGGGATCAGAAGCGGCAAACGCCCTAACGGCCAACTGCGCTCCTTGGCTTCTCCATGAACCCGGTAGGAAATTCCCATGTCGTCGATGCGGCGGCCAGCCGCGGCGAAGCGTTGCTCAAGACCGATATCGCCGAATGCGGCGAGCGAGTCGAGGAATTGGAGCCAGTGCGCGCGCGGCCGTCCATCTGGGTCGAGAAGCTCATCCGGCGCGTCGCGCGTCGGCGCATATTGAGCGATCCAGGCGGCAACGCGCTGCGACGCCTTGTCCGTTTCAATCGGGCGCTCAGCGGACAATGCTCCTCCGTAGATCCAGCGTCAGCGGAAACTCTTGGCCCGGCTCCTCACGCGGCGGATCGACAGGCCCGGGCGTGTGCCCATGATCCTGAAATCGCGCCAAGCACCGCGCTTCAGCTTCGTTACTATTGACGGGGAAGGCGTCGTAATTGCGGCCCCCGGGGTGCGTCGCGTGATATACGCAACCGCCCAGTGAACGCTTGCTCCAGCAGTCGATGACGTCGAAGGTCAATGGCGCATGGACCGGCAGCGTCGGATGCAGGCCGGAGGGCGGCTGCCAGGCCTTGAACCGGACGCCCGCCACCGCCTCGCCGGGGACTCCAACGCCGGTCATCGGCACGCGGCGTCCGTTGCAGGCGATGATGTGTCGGCCCGGAACGAGACCCTTCGCTTTGACCTGCAGGCGCTCAAGCGATGAGTCGACGTAGCGCACCGTGGCTCCGTTCGCGCCTTCCTCGCCCATCACATGCCAGGGTTCGAGCGCGCCGCGGATTTCCAAATGAACGCCGCCGTGCTCGACGCTTCCGGCGAGCGGGAAGCGGAACTCGCGCTGCGCCTCGAACCATTCCGGCTCGAAGGCGTAGCCGGCGCGGCGCAGATCATCGATAACGCCGAGGAAGTCCTGCCATACGAAATGCGGTAGCATGAATTTGTCGTGCAGCGCCGTCCCCCAGCGCACCAGATCGCCGTGCTGCGGCTCCCGCCAGAACCAGGCGACGAGCGCGCGAAGCAACAGCTGCTGCGCCAGACTCATTCGGGCGTCGGGAGGCATTTCGAAAGCGCGGAATTCGACCAGCCCGAGACGCCCGGTCGGTCCGTCGGGCGAATAGAGCTTGTCGATGCAGATTTCGGCGCGATGGGTGTTGCCGCCGACATCGACCAGCAGATTGCGGAACAGCCGGTCGACGAGCCACGGCGGCACATAGCCCTCTCCGGGAGACGGCACCTGCGCCAGTGCGATCTCCAGCTCATACAGCGAGTCATGCCGCGCCTCGTCAACGCGGGGCGACTGGCTGGTGGGACCGATGAACAGTCCGGAGAACAGATAGGATAGCGAGGGATGCCGCTGCCAATAAAGCACAAGGCTCTTCAACAGGTCGGGCCGGCGCAGGAAGGGCGAGTCGGCTGGCGTTTTGCCCCCAAGCACGACATGATTGCCGCCGCCGGAGCCGATCTGCCGTCCGTCGATCATAAATTTGGCGGTCGTCAACCGTGCTTGCCGCGCGTCCTCATAGAGCGCGGTCGTCGTTTCGACGGCCTCTCGCCATGTGGCGGCCGGGTGAATATTGACCTCGATGACGCCAGGATCAGGCGTCACCTTGATCACTTCGAGGCGCGGGTCGTCGGGCGGCGGATAGCCTTCGATATAGAGCGGCAGCCCGGTCGCTTTGGCGCTCTCTTCCACCGCCTCGAGCAGCTCGAGATAATCCTCGAGCGTTTCGACCGGCGGCATGAACACGCAGAGATTTCCGTCTCGTGGTTCGATGGTGAAGGCGGTGCGCACGGCCCCTTCGACAATAGACTGTTCGTGCACGTCCTGGCGCGCGTGACCGCCGGACGTCGCCCCGCCGCCTTGAATGCGGCGAAAATGACCGGGTTCGGGCAGCGGCTCGCGGGGCGCGAAGGGATCCTGCGGATAGATGAACGGATATTCGCCTTCGGGCAGCTTGGGCAAGGATGCAACCGGGAGACGCAGTCCGATAGGCGAATCGCCCGGCGCCAAGAACAGCTTTCCTCGACGCAGCGTCCACTTCTCCGATGTCCAGCGCGACTGGGACTCGGCGCGCGCGTTCCAGCGCTGAATCGGCAGGACGAAACCCGTCGGCCTGCTCAGGCCGCGCTCGAACACCCGCATCATGCGCGAGCGTTCCTCCGCATCGTCGATCTTGGGATCGGAGGGATCGACATTGATCGGGAGGACGCTCTCCTTGACCATCCAATGCGCGGGATCTTCGTAGGCCGGCAAAGCATGTTCGGCGCCCACCCCGAGACGCTCGGCTAGATCCTGCACAAAGACTTCCGCTTCCGCCGTGGTCGCGCCTTTCGGCTCCGCGATCTCGGCGATCAGTTGCGGCTGCGACCAAATCGGCTTGCCGTCCCGGCGCCAGTAAAGCCCAAACGCCCAGCGCGGCAGACTTTCGCCCGGATACCATTTGCCCTGGCCGTAATGCAGAAACCCGTTTGGCGCAAAGCGATTGCGCAGCCGGCGTATGAGGTCGTCCGCTCGGTCGCGCTTGGTAGGGCCGGTCGCGGCCGTGTTCCACTCGGGGGATTCGAAATCGTCGATCGAGACGAACGTCGGCTCGCCGCCCATGGTGAGGCGAACGTCCAGCGCGCCGAGGTCGGCGTCGACCTTCTCGCCCAACTCGTCGAGCCGGCGCCATGCGTCGTCCGAAAAAGGCGCTGTGATGCGCGGCGCCTCATTGATGCGATCGACGCGCATCTCGAAACCGAATTCGACTTGGGCGGGCTCTACGAGGCCCGACAGAGGCGCGGCGGAGCGATAGTGCGGCGCGCTGCATAGCGGCAGATGACCTTCGCCACAGAACAGTCCCGACGTCGCGTCAAGACCGATCCAACCAGCGCCGGGCAGAAAAACTTCTGCCCAGGCGTGCAGATCGGTGAAGTCATGATCGGTTCCCTTCGGGCCTTCAATAGGATCGACATCGGCCTTTAACTGGATGAGGTAGCCGGAGACGAAACGCGCCGCGAGACCGAGCTTGCGCAAGATCTGCACGAGAAGCCAAGCGGAGTCGCGGCACGATCCCGTCCCCAGCGCGAGAGTCTCTTCCGGCGCTTGCACGCCAGGCTCCATCCGGATGACGTAGCGAATATCGCGGTGCAGCCGCGCATTAAGTTCGACGAGAAAATCAATTGTCCGCATTTTTTGCCGCGGAAGGCTTCGGACGAATTCTTCCGTCAGAGGCCCGACGTCTTCGGGTTTAAGATAGGCGGCAAGCTCAATTTTCTGTTCGTCGGGATAAGCGAACGAAAATTCTTCGGCATAAGGTTCGATGAAGAAATCGAATGGATTATAGACGGCGAGATCCGCCAGCAGGTCGACCTGAATCTTAAATTCACTCGCGCTATCGGGGAACACCAGACGCGCCAGCCAATTGCCGTGGGGGTCCTGCTGCCAGTTTATGAAATTTTCCGAAGGCGCGATCTTGAGCGAGTAGCTCAAGATTTTCGTGCGGCAATGCGGAGCCGGGCGCAGGCGGATGATCTGCGGACCGAGCGCGACCGGGCGGTCATATTTGTAGTGGGTGATATGGTGAAGTGCGATCTGGATCGACACGTTAATCAGCGTCTCATTTCAGCGCCATTCTCTTACGAATTGGCGCATGGCCATGGCTGAGAGTTTAGCGGGGCCGCGCCGCGCAGTGTCAATCTGAAGAGCCGCCAAAATGGCGGCTTTGTCCGAAATTGCGGCAATAAGCCTAGCGGGTGAATAGGGGCTGCGCATTCAACTGGCGCCGGTATAGGATGCTCCGGAAGACCGAGGCTCCCCAGCGATCACCGCTCTGCTTGACCAGGAACATTCCGCCTGCAGCGCAGTTAAGGCGCCAAACGCGGTTTGGAAAAGATCCTCCATGAAAGCCTTTCGATGCCAGGTTTGCCGCCAGAGCATACTTTTCGAGAACGCCAAATGCGAAAGTTGCGGGCGCACGCTCGGCTATTTGCCGACGCACGGCGAGATGACCGCTGTCGAACCCGTCGGTGATGGATGGCGCGCGTTCGCTGACGGAACCCGCGAATATCGCTTCTGCAAGAACTGGGAGCTGCACGGATGTAATTGGATGGTGGAGAAGGGCGGCCCTTCGGAATATTGCCTCGCCTGCCAGCACAATCGAACCGTGCCCGACTTGTCGGACGAGAAGCGCCACGCCGCGTGGCAAAAAATCGAAGCCGCCAAACGGCGGCTCTTTTATAGCCTGATCAGACTGAATCTTCCTGCGCCAACGGCTTCCGAGAACGACGGCGAGCCGCTCGTCTTTGATTTTTTGGCGGAGGAGCCATCGCAAAGGCCGGTGCTAACGGGCCATAGCTCGGGCCTGATTACAATCGCCTTGAAGGAAGCGGACGATCCGGTCCGGGAAAAAATGCGCGACGATATGGGTGAGCCCTATCGTACGTTGCTCGGGCATTTCAGGCATGAGATCGGCCACTATTATTGGGATCGCATCGTGCCGCGCTCCGAACATCTTAGGCCGTTTCGAGAGCTCTTTGGCGACGAGCGGCAAGATTACGCCAGCTCTCTGCAGAGACATTATGATGAAGGTCCCCCAGCCGACTGGCGACAGAAGCACATAAGCGCCTACGCCTCTTGTCACGCGTGGGAAGATTTCGCGGAAACCTTCGCGCATTATCTCCATATCGTCGACACGCTTGAAACGGGTCGCAGCGCTGGACTCGTTGTGCGGCGGAATGACGGTTCTCCGGCGCGGGTCGACTTTGACCCCTATGGCTATCCCGACATAAATGAGATGATCGACAGTTGGCTCGACATTTCGTTCGCGTTGAACAACATCAACCGATCGATGGGGCAGCCAGATATCTATCCCTTCGTGATTTCGCCGGTCGTGAAAGAGAAGCTGGGCTTTGTCCAAAACCTTCTCATGGATCACGCCCAGCGCCACGCCGCCGTCGCGCCGCGCGCCGTGTGTTGCTAATCCAACCATTTTGATACCAGGCCAGCTTGCAGGCGAACGCTCTTGAGCTGTGACGAAGCGGCAAGCGTCCCGAGACGAAAGACCGGTTTGACGATGCGCCGCGCTGCTGCGATCAAAGGCGCAGGCCGTGAGCCTCGGCGCGCCTGTGCGTTCAAGCGCGGACGCGCGCCCTCGTTCCGGCGCCCGACGAGCCTTTGGAGAATCGAATGATCGTTTCGTCAGCTTCGGATTATCGAAAGGCCGCACGGCGAAAGCTGCCGCGCTTCCTCTTTGATTATATCGACGGCGGGGCGAACGCCGAAGACACCCTGCAGGCCAATGTCGCTGATTTGAGAGCCGTGAACCTCAGACAGCGCGTGCTGAAGAACGTTTCCGACCTCAGTCTGGCGACGGAGTGGTTCGGTCAGCCTTCCGAGCTTCCCGTGATCCTGGCGCCGGTCGGGCTGAGCGGGATGTTTGCCCGTCGAGGCGAGGTCCAGGCGGCCAAAGCTGCGGCGAAGAAGGGCGTTCCTTACGTGTTATCGACGCTCTCGGTCTGTTCGCTCGAAGAAGTTGCGTCGCAATGCAGCGCAGGAACCATCTGGTTCCAGCTCTACGTGCTCAAAGACCGTGGATTCATGCAGTCGATGTTGGAGCGCGCCCAGCGCGCAGGCATAGAAAAACTTGTGTTTACGGTAGACTTGCCCGTGCATGGATCGCGCTACCGCGACGCCCATTCCGGGCTGTCAGGACCCTACGCCATGCCGCGGCGAATACTGCAGGCGATAACAAAACCCGCTTGGGCCTTTGACGTCGGGATCCGCGGACGACCGCACGATCTCGGCAATATCTCAGATTATCTCGGCAAGACGACCGGACTGCAGGATTACATCGGCTGGCTTGGAAAAAACATTGACCCGTCGATCAGCTGGTCGGACCTGGAATGGATCCGCGATTTCTGGAAAGGGCCCTTGATCCTCAAAGGCATATTGGACCCTGAGGACGCGCGGGACGCCGTGCGGTTCGGCGCGAATGGGATCATCGTCTCCAATCACGGCGGACGGCAGCTCGATGGGGCGCTGTCGACAGTCAAAGCCTTGTCCCCAATCGCCGACGCCGTCGGAAGCGATCTTGAAGTATTTGTCGATTCAGGCGTTCGATCCGGACTGGACGTGGTGCGTATGCTGGCGCTCGGCGCAAAGGGCGTCCTGCTCGGCCGGGCCGCCGCCTTTGCGCTGGCCGCGGCCGGACAGGCGGGCGTCGAGAATATGCTCGAGATTTTCGCCAGGGAAATGCGCGTGGCGATGACTCTGACGGGCGTCGCTTCTGTTGCGCAGATCGATCGGCGGATACTCGCTTGATAGCAGGCGCGGTAGCCTTCGCGCTCGACTGACGTTCTTGCGCCGCCGATCGACTTAGGTTTTGTAACCGCGCCGACAAGCCAGCGTCAGCTCCTCAGCCTCACGCAAACAGATCGACCCGACCGTCGCCGAGCCGGTAAATTCCGCTCGCGATTTTGAAGCGTTTTTCATTGAAAGCGGCGCTCAGCAAAGGCGTTGCGGTCTTCAACGTCTCAACGCCAAGACGGGCGTTTTCCATCGTCGCGTTTTCTAACTGATCGCCTGGACGGCCAGCGACTGCTTTGACGGCCGGGGCCAGAGCAGCGACGAGCGAGGGAAGGTGGCCAGGCAAAGTCGTATGGTCCTGGATTGAGGAAATTGCGGATCTAACAGCGCCGCAGGCTTCGTGACAGAGCACCAGGATGAGAGGCGTCTTTAGGACCTCGACGGCATATTCCATGCTCGCAATATTGTCCGGGTTGGCGAAATTGCCGGCGACGCGAACGACGAAGAGATCTCCGCGCGAACTGTCAAACGCGTATTCCGGCGCGATCCGCGAATCCGCACAGCTGAGAATCGCGGCGTAAGGATTTTGTCCGCCGACGAGCGCCTCGCGCTCCGCGACGAAGTCGTGCCGTCGCGCCATGCCTTGCTGATATCGCTTATTTCCTTCCATCAGGCGCGCCAACGCGTCGTCCGGAGTCATCACATTCTCAGGCTTGGGCGGCGCACTACTCTGCTTAGCTTGTTTCGACTGAGATTTACGGCTCTGCGCGTGCGCGTTTGCGACGACCGTCAGCGCTCCCGCCGTGGCGGCGCCAAAGACAAAGGCTCTGCGGCGCATTTTGCTTCCATGGACGATATCGGCAAAGCCACACGCCTGACACATACGCGATCCTCCGAGAGAGAAAACAAGCGCTCTGCGCTGGTCGCGCAAAGATAGCGCCAAAATGATCGATATTGAAAGCGCCTACTCGAGCTCAGCTTTTTGACCAGCGGTCAAAATTCGCTTTGCCTTCAATGCTGACAAGGGCGCCATGCGAACGGCTGCCGCTGCCGAAGACCGATGGCGGGCCGATTGAGCAGGATGTGGTGTGTCTAATTTACCATAAATTTTACAAATCGCCTGTTGCAGGCACGCCGGGGAGCGTCGCTCACATTGTGGCCGCAACCTAAGTCGACGCTCTCACGTCCGCTGTGGACGAGTGGAGGCGTAACATGCGTCGGTCCCCTATGCATGGCAAAAAGGTCGGCGATGAAATCGGCGAATTGCTACGGCAAACGTACGACGACGTTCTTCGAGAGCCGCTTCCCGATCGGTTGCGCGATCTGTTGGAGGGGCTGGAAAGGGACAGGCCGTTCTCTTTAGCGGAAGCGCGAGCGCGCGAAGACAGCGACGCCGATCATGCGCTCATGGAGCGCTGACATTCTTGACGCCTAGTGTCTTGGGCTCAGGCCATGTCAGCAGATCGCGTCGCCATCATGCTAACTTGGTCTCTTCGCCGAAGCTACGGGAGGACAACATGTCGGTAAGAATTTTGATTGCCGGTATATGCGTCGCTGGCGCTTTGATCTCGGCTCCTGCTTTCGCTCAAACAACGCCAGCTGGCCCCGACTGCGCCGCGCAGGCGACGGAAAAGAAGCTGCACGGCGCAGCGCTGAAAAGTTTCATGAGAAAGTGCGACAGAGACGCCGCTGCAAGCGCCTGCGACGCCGCTGCGGCTGAAAAGAAGCTGGCAGGCGCAGCTCGGACGAGCTTCACGAAGAAGTGTGTCAGGGACGCTACGGCGAAGCCGAGCGTCCACTGAATGCATCTAGAAGCAGCTGCTTTTCGCGCAACGATCGTGGCGCTTCGTGTCACTCAGTCATCAGCGAGGGTGAAGCGATGAATGAGTCCCCCGATGACGGCGCCGGCGAGCGGGGCGACCCAGAACAGCCAAAGTTGTTCGAGCGCCCAGCCGCCGACGAAGAGCGCTTGGCTTGTCGAACGCGCAGGGTTCACGGAAGCGTTGGTGATGGGGATGTCGACCAGATGGATTAGCGCCAGCGCCAATCCGATGGCGATGGGCGCGAAGCCGACTGGCGCGCGACCTTCCGTTGTGCCCAGGATGACGAGCAGAAAAAACGCCGTCAGCACGATTTCGGCAAGCAGGCCAGACTGCCATGTGTAGCCATTGGGTGAATGTTCGTCATAGCCGTTAGCGGCAAAGCCGCTCGCGACCGAAAAATCAATGTTGCCCTGCGCGATCTTGAGCAGCACGAAAGCCGCAAATGTCGCCCCGAGAAGCTGCACCACCCAAAACGGTCCGACCTCCTTCCAGGAGAAGCGGCCGGCCGTCGCGACGCCGAGCGTCACCGCTGGATTGAAATGCCCGCCGGATATGGGGCCGAAAGCGTAAGCGCCCGTCAGCACCGTGAGCCCGAAGGCTAGCGCCACGCCGAGGAAGCCAATGCCGAGCTGTGGAAAGCTGGCGGAAATCACCGCGCTGCCGCAACCGCCGAACACGAGCCAAAAAGTCCCAAGAAATTCAGCCAGAAGCCTGCGTGGAAGAGAATGCCGCATTTAAGTTCTCCATCAGTTGCTGAACCAATGAATCTGTGAATAAAGCAAAATCTAGCGCAAAGCCTTGGTCTGTCGAGGGCCGAGACGCCGCGGCGTCGCCAAGCGGGGACCGCGCCGTGCTCCGAGATCTGAGTGAGAAAGAGAGTCGCGCGCAAATTGACCGGTCGACGACCTTATCCTTGAACTGGACGCGGGACGCCGACGTTTCCTAACGGACATTCGAGCGCGGCGCGGTCCCATCCGCCGGCGTCGGCGGCCGCCTCATATGTGCTCTGCAAAAAGCGAAGGAGCGTCTCATCTGGATGCTTGGCTTTGCGCACGATGTCATAGGGCAGGATGAATTCCTTGAGATCTTCGCTAAAAAATGCGCCGTCCGGTGCAACCGGCGCGCGATCGAATCCCGGCGGCGCGGGATAGGCGTAGGAATAAAAAGCGGGGAATTCGATCGAGCCGCCGCCAGGCCAGAAGCCCGCGCTGCTCACCTCATGCGAGTAAGCTTCGCGCACAACGGCGTCTGCAAGATTTGGAACGCCACCCGGATGGCGCGGCGCACGGCGACCGGAAAACCTCGTCACCGCCAAGTCAAAACTGCCCCAGAAAAAATGCACAGGGCTGGCCTTGCCAACGAAGCCCGTGCGAAAGAGTTTGAATACGCGATCGGCTTGTACAAGCAATCTCCAAAAGCAGTTTGCATAAGCAGGATCGTAGTCAGCATGAATCCGGTCCTTGGTGAAGGGAAGCGCATCAGGCATCTCGTTGGGATGCTTATTGATATGGACAAAAATGTCCAACTCCTCGAGCGTGCTGCAAAGATCCGCGTAAAAGTCGGCGACAGTTTGAGGTCGGAGCTGCATTTGACGTTCTCCGCCATCGCTCGTCGTTATACGCAGCACGTGGTCTATAAAATCAAAATCAATCTGAAAAACCCTTGCGCTATATGGGATCGGCGACGTCGTGAGGCCACGCGTCGTCACATAAAGCGCGACGTGCCAGGAGTGGTTTTGCCAGGGAGTCAGCGACAACCGGATCTTACCGACGATCTGAGTCCAAAGATGCAGAGTCGTATAGGTCTCTCGCCAGGCGAAGTAAGGCAATGCTGGCCAAGCGTTTCGCTCTGCTTCGCTCATCCTGGTCGCAGTCATTCAGCTGGTCCCGGCTGGGTCGCACTCCGCTCAAGGCGCGACCAATTCATGTACGCTGAACAAGCTTAGGTCATCTTTCCACACGCGCAGAGGGGTCCAACCCGCCGCCTGCGCTATCAGATGGAACTCCTCGATCGTGTATTTGTAAGCGCTCTCAGTGTGAATCGTCTCCGCTGCTCGGAAGCGTATTTTTCTTCCTGCGACCCAGACGTCCTGATCCTTCACACTGACGAGATGCATTTCAATGCGTCCTTCGAAGGGCTCGTAGGTCGCCGCATGGCGAAACGCTTGAAGATCGAACGTCGCATCGAGCTCACGATTGATGCGCGCTAGAAGATTCAGATTGAATGCGGCGGTGACGCCATTGGCGTCATCGTAAGCTGCAACAAGCTGGCGAACGTCCTTTTTCAGATCGACGCCGATGATCAGCTTTCCGCGCGGCGAAAGTGTCTCTCGCATCGCTCGTAGCAACCGCGTCGCCTCCGCGGGGACGAAATTGCCGATCGTCGACCCAGGGAAAAATCCCAGCTTAGGCCGTGGCGCCAGTTCGGGAGGAAGCTCGATCGGATGCGAAAAATCAGCCAAGAGCAGCTGAATGTTGAGCCCGGAATATCGAGCCGTCAGCCGCTCTCGAGCATCTGTAAGAGCGCTCTCCGAAATATCGATCGGCACATAGGCGTGTAGACGCCGCATGTGTCCGAGCAGGATTTCCGTTTTGATGCTCGAACCCGAGCCGAATTCGACGAGAACCGTCTCTCCGAGCGCTCCCTCGAGCATCTGCATCGCATTGGCTGTGAGAATCCCAAGCTCGACTCTTGTGGGATAGTACTCGGGCTGGCGCGTAATGTCTTCGAAAAGCGCGCTGCCTTTAGCGTCATAAAAGAAGCGACAGGGAAGACTCTTCTTTGGCCGGGACAGGCCCTCGAGCACGCTAACGGAGAAGTCGTCCGCTTGCCGCACGAGCGGCGCTGAGCGTTCCGTCGCCTCTGACATCAGGCAATCTCCGAAGCGAGGCGTAGTCCCAAAAACTGCCAACGCTGATGCGGATAAAAGAAGTTGCGATAGCTCGGGCGGACGTGATCTTGTGGGGTTACACAGGAGCCGCCGCGCAATACGTGCTGACCAACCATGAACTTGCCGTTGTATTCTCCCAGCGCTCCTTCAGGGGCGCGATAGCCCGGATAGGGCAGATAGGCGCTCTGGGTCCATTCCCAGACGTCGCCGAACATCTGACGAGGCGATCCATTTGGTTCGGTTTCGGCGGGTCGCGGACGCAATGCAGCCGTTCCAAGAAAATTTCCCTGCTTGGGCGCTGTGGCCGCCGCGACCTCCCATTCGAATTCGGTCGGCAATCGCTTGCCGGACCAGCGCGCAAAAGCGTCGGCTTCATAGTAGCTCACATGCGCAACCGGCGCATCGAGGCTTAGCGGCTGTAGTCCTTCGAGCGACATTTCAAACCACTCACCGTCACGAGACTCCCAATAGAGTGGCGCACGCCAGTTCTCGTGCGTGACCGCGGCCCAGCCGTCGGACAGCCACAGGGTCGCCGTTTCGTAGCCGCCGTCGTCGACGAACTCCAACCATTCTCTGTTTGTGACCAGACGGTCCGCAAGCCGAAATGGGCGGAGGAGCACATCATGGCGAGGCTCCTCATTGTCCCAAGCGAACTCTTTTCCCTCGTGGCCGATCTGGTAGACGCCGCCGGCAAAATCAATCCAGCGTGGCGGTTCGCTTAGCGCTGGAATGGAGCGCGGCTGGGTCGGGCGGTAGGCTGGCCTGAGGGGATTTGCAGCGAAAAGAGAGAGGATGTCTGTGAGCATCAGTTCTTGATGCTGCTGCTCGTGATGAATTCCGACCTCGAGTGTATGGATCAAGGCTGGCGGCGCGTCGGGTTGATCAGCAAGGAGCTGCGCCAACGCCAGGTCGACATGCTGCCGATAGGCGAGAACCCGATCGAGCGACGGCCGAGTGAGAAGTCCCCGCTTTGGCCTTGGCTGCCGGGGGCCCTGGTGCTCATAGTAGGAGTTGAAACAATAGTTGAACGCCTCGTCGAACAGGGGATAGCCAGTCAGATAGGGCGTCAAGACAAAGGTCTCGAAAAACCAGCTTGTATGAGCGAGATGCCATTTGGTCGGACTGGCGTCTTCCATCGCTTGGACGACCATGTCTTCGGCGCTGAGTGGAGCCGCAAGTTCGATCGAAAGCCTGCGGGTTGCAAAAAGACGATCGCTCAAGGCGTTGGAGGCGCTCGCCGAAAGCTGCGTATCGAGGATCAAGGCTAATCCGCCCATCAACATCTCTCCAAGAAGCAAACCGAACCCGAACTGTGACGCCGGACAAGATGACAATATAGGGCGAGCCGATCAATCTAAGATCCGTGTAAGGACGGATCTCGCTGATCAGCCATCGAGTTCAGCATAGTGACGAAATATCCCTTGCTCATTGAATTTCACCCGGCGATCGCTATCGAGGTATGCGCGAATGCGCGGGCGTTGCGCGATCATCATACGAAGAGCGGACACGCGCGGCGACTCGGCGAGAACGGCTTTCGTTGTCTTGGGAAACGCATAGAGCAAGCCTTCGACGACCTGGAACAGGGAGATATCTGCGTAGCTTAAGGCATCGCCGACGAGATGCGAGTCGCTGGCGGGATTGCGTGCGAGAATCGTTTCGAACCAATCAAGATATTTTTGTATCCGTTCCTCGCGGAACCACTTCGCTCTGCGTGAGGCCTCGGGTTTTTGCTCCTCATAGTACAAATCGCCGCCCAAAGGGTGATGTGTGTCGTGAGCCTCGCCGACCAAATCAGCGATCGTCAATTGAATTTGGTGAACCCAAAGCCTGCGCGCCGGATCTTTCGGAGCGAGACCGTGACGATCGCCGAGATAAAGCAATATTGCGGCGGTCTGTCCAACGAGCACCTGTCCGTCTTTCAAGAACGGCGGTGCGAATGACGGATGGGCGAGGTCGGTCCGTTCGAGGAAGGCTATAAGCGTCGCCTCGGCGTTTGGCTCACGCGCCATATCAATGTAGCGCGCGCCGGCTTCTTCCAGCGCGAGTCTGACGAATTCCCCACGCCCCTGGATGCCGGGCCAATAATAGAACTCATACGGCATGGCTTGGCCTGCAGTTTCGGCGCGGCCGGAAGCCTCTTGCGTCGGAGCGCTTCCCGAACGTCAATCGCTTGATGGCCGCTTATGTTGCATCATATTCCTTGAACCACACACATCAAGGTCGCACAGCTCTTGAGGCATGCAGTCGCGCGGCTGCTTTTTCCATCGTCGCGTGCGCAGTGACAAGCGGCCCTCGCATGACGAATTCTGCGCTGCGTAAAAGGCCTTAGGGATTCGCAGTGTTCCATCGCGAACGGGCGGCTTCCAAATCCGCAGGCATATCAACGTCGATAAAAGCGCCTTCGTCGAGGACGTGCGCAGCCTGCTTTTGAGAATCCTCGCAGTTCTGCAGCAATTGCTTGGCGCCCGACGACCCAGAGAGCGCCGCCAGCGAAGGGAAGAATCGTCGGGGCCACAAGACCGGGTTGCGCTGCTTGCCCTTGGACGTCGTTGGATAAGTGATCAAAGCTCCCCGGCTCTCCATAAAGACAGCCGTCAGGTCTTTGATCAGATCCGATGTCAAAAAGGGCAGATCGCCCAGGATCACAAACGCCCCTTGTGTTTGTTGGCTGAGCGCCATTACGCCGACGGCGATCGACGATCCCATGCCGCTTTCCCAGTTCAAATTGTGTGCAAATCGCAGCGGTAAGCCTTCGAGAGCTCTTTCGATCTGCAGGCGATCGCAGCCGGTAACGACAACAACTTCGACGCCGCTGTAGACGATTGCTTCGGCCACCCTGCGGATGAGCGGCTTTCCGCCGAGGTCAGAGAGAAGCTTGTTGTTCTCCCCGAACCGCTTTGAGGCGCCGGCAGCCAAGAGCACAGCTGCAATATTCAAGCTTGCCTCGTTTCGCGCGCGACCTTGACGATTTCGGCGAGAATCGAGACGGCGATCTCGGCTGGTCCCTTCGCGCCAATTGGCAGTCCGACCGGGGCGCTGATGCGCGCGAGATCCGCATCGTTGAATCCTGCGGCGGCGAGACGTTGCAACCGCTTGGCGTGCGTCCGTGTCGAGCCCAGGGCGCCAATATACAGGCAGTGCGAGCGCAGCGCCTCGGTGAGCGCTTCATCGTCAATCGCGGCGGCGTGGGTCAGGGTGACGACTGCCGTCCTTGGGTCGAGCCCCAAGGTCTTCAGCGAGGTTTCAGGCCAGTCGGTGAGACTTTTGAAATCGCCGAGGCGGTCGGCGCTCGCAAATGCGGCGCGCGGGTCGACGACGACGACGTCGAAACCAATGCGGTTCGTCAGATCAGCGAGCACCTGGCCGACATGCGTCGCGCCGACAATGACCAGGCGAACTGGCGGGGTGAGTGCGTGCAAGAAGACCGGATCATCGCCAAGAGAGAGAAGCCGGCTCTCGCTCGAATTGAGGCATTGGGCGATCTCGGCCGGCATCGGCTCCCTGGCGTCGAATAGGCGCCGCTCGGCGGTCGCAAGAGTCGTGAGCACGGCAAGCGACGTCCGCGCGCGGCGCGCTGAAAACACCCTCTCCAGAAAAGCCGAATCTCGCTCACGACGCAGCGGCTCGACGTAGATGCTGATCGCGCCGCCGCAGGGCAGGCCGGCCTTCCACGCCAGTTCCTCTCCGACTCCGAACTCTAGCAGCTTTGGCCTGTCGCGCGCCAGAACGTCCGCCGCTTCGGTAATCACGTCCACTTCGACGCAACCGCCGGAGACAGAGCCCTCGAATTGTCCGCCTGGACCGATCGCCATTTGGCCGCCGACCGGCACGGGTGAGGAGCCCCAGGTGGAGACGACGGTCGCCAGCGCCGCTTGTCCGAATTCCTCCAGCCATCTGCGGGCGCTGGTGAGTGCGTCTCTCGGCTGGCAGGGGTCTGGGACATAATTCATTTACGCCGCGTGGTCGTTCGTGGGCTGCCTCAGCTCGAGCAGCTTATCGATGGTGATTGGAAGATCGCGGACTCGCACGCCGGTGGCGTGGAAGACTGCATTGGCGATCGCGGCGGCCGTGCCGACGATGCCGATTTCGCCGACGCCCTTCACGCCGAGCGGGTTTAAACGATGCTCCTGCTCGTCGACAAAAATAACGTCGATGGCGTGCACGTCGGCATGCACCGGCACATGGTATTCGGCGAGACTATGATTCATGAACCGACCGTAGCGATGATCGATCACCGTCTCTTCGTGAAGCGCCATGCCGATGCCGCCGACGACGGCGCCAAGGATCTGACTCCTGGCCGTTTTGGGATTCAAAATGCGGCCCGCGGCGACCGCGCTGACCACGCGCGCGACGCGCAGCATGCCAAGCTCCTCATCGAGCCTCACTTCGGCAAACACCGCCGAATGCGCATAATGCGAATATTCTTCCAAGGCGCGCTCATCTGGCGCCGCCGACACTTCCGACGTAATGGGCTCGTTGAGGCCGAGTAGCACTTCCGACAGCGGCACGGCGCGAGAGGGATCGCTCGTCACACGGATTTGACCGTCGACCATCGTCACATCCGCAACGTCGACACCCTGGAGTGGTGAGTTATTGATCGCGCCGGCGTGCTTGAGAAGTTCTTTGCGTATGCCGTTACATGCCTCCATCACCGCTGAGCCGGCGGAGCCGGCCGTCCAGGATCCGCCTTCGACAGGAGCGCTCGGCAAATCGGAATCGCCAATTTTGACAATGACTTTGTCGAGCGGAAGGCCGAGCATTTCAGCGCCAATCTGCGCCAGGATCGTGTAGGTCCCGGTGCCAATGTCGGCCGTGGCGCAGGCGATTTCCAAGGTCCCGTCAGGCGCGAGAATCGCCCTGGCGCTCGTCGGCACAAAAAACGCTGACCAGATCCCCGTCGCCATTCCGTAGCCGATCAGTTCGCGCCCCTCGCGCATCAAACGCGGCTCGGGCCGACGCTTGGACCAGCCGAAGCGCTCGGCGCCCTGAAGGTAGCAGTCCTTCAACGCCTTGCTGGAAATAGGCCTGTTTTTGTTCTGATCCCTCTCGGAATAATTCTTGAGGCGAAGTTCTAATGGATCGACGCCAACCGCATAGCTGAGTTCGTCCATGGCGCTTTCAAGCGCATACATGCCGACAGCGCCGCCGGGCGCCCGCATGTCACAAGGCGTGAAGAGATCGAGCCGCGCAAGCCTCGACGTGACCGTCGAGTGATCGGATGGATAAAGCGCGCCAGACCAAACGACGGTGGGCTCCTGGTAGTCTTCAAAGCGCGACGTATTGGCGATCGCATCATGCTTCACGGCCACCAATCGTCCATCGTTCTCCGCTCCCAGCGTTAGCGTCTGGATTGTTTGCGGACGATAGCCAAGCGTGAACATCTGCTGGCGCGTCAGCGTGACCCTGACCGATCGCTTGAGGCCAATGGCGGCGAGCGCCGCCAAGAACAGCTGATAATTTGGCCTAAGACCGACTCCGAAGGCGCCGCCGACATAGGGAGACAAGACCCGGACCTTGTCCTTGGCCAGGCCGAACACGCTGCACAAATATTCCTGGCAATTGGGCGCGCCCTGCGTTTTATCGTAGACCGTGAGGCGGCCGTCCTTCTCCCAAACCGCCGTGCTCGCAAAGGTTTCCATCGGGTTGTGGTGTTCGACCGGCGTGCGATATTCCTTCCGAATATGCGTGGGCGATCGCGACAAGGCGCTGTCGACATCTCCGCGGGCGGGCGGATCCCAGTCCGGCGCTCGCTTCTCCGGCGGCTCAAAAGCTTTGTCGATCTGCGTATCGAGATCGGTGACCGCCTCTTCGGTTTCATATCTTATATCGACAAGACTCGCGGCAAAGCGCGCAATTTCGAGCTCCTCGGCGACGACGAGCGCCACGGGTTGTCCCGAAAACAAAATCTCACCGTTATAAAGCGGGCGGAAGGGCGAGCCCGGCGCGGCGACTTGGTCCGTGTATTTTTCATGCGAAGAGGGGAGGGAGGGCCTGTTGTCATGCGCAAACACTTCGATCACGCCAGGCACAGCCAGCGCCGCGCTTCGGTCTATGCTTTGAATTCGGCCTTTGGCGACCACGCTTGAGACCACAAAGCCATATGCGAGGTCGGGCGCGCTGAATTCAGCGGCGTATTTCGCCCGCCCCGTGACCTTTACCCGGCCGTCAATTCGCGAGACCGGCTTTCCGATACTGTTTGTTCCGAGAGACATAGCGCGACCTAAACGATCACTTTCACGGACTGGGACTGCGGCGTTCCGGCGGCGGCCTGCTCAAGCGCGCGGACGATCGCCCGCCGCGCAAGTTCAATTTTGAAGCGATTATGGGCAAAGCCGACAGCCCCCTGCAAGATGATATCGGCTGCTTCGAGGAACGCCTTTCGGCCAGGCTGCTTGCCCACGAGACTCTGCTCGGCGTCAGGCGCGCGCCAGGGCTTGTGGGCGACGCCGCCCAATGCGACGCGCGCGCATGTCATCGCGCCTGCTTCAATCCTCAGAGCAGCAGCGACGGAAACAAGTGCGAAAGCGTAGGACAACCGATCTCTGATTTTCAGATAGCTGTAATTGCGAGGGAATTCCTCGGATGGCAGCTCGATCGCCGTTATGATTTCATCGCGAGCGAGATTGGTGTCGATTTCGGGCGTGTCGCCCGGCAGACGGTGAAAATCGGTGGATTTGATGGCGCGATCGCCCCTCGGGCCGGCCACGTGAACCACGGCCTCGAGCGCCGAAAGCGCGACGCACATATCCGACGGGTGCACGGCGATACAGGATTTGCTCCAACCCAATATCGCATTCATGCGGTTGAACCCTTCCGCTGCCCCGCAGCCCGACCCTGGACTTCGCTTGTTGCAGGGAGTCGCGGTGTCGTAAAAATAGAGACAACGCGTTCGCTGCAATAAATTGCCGCCGGTCGACGCCATGTTGCGCAGTTGAGGCGAGGCTCCCGCAAGAATGGCGCTCGAGAGAAGGGGATAGCGCTTTGTGATGCGTTCGTCGTAGGCAAGGTCGCTGTTGGGTACAAGCGCGCCGATCTTCAGCCCCCCTGTTTGCGTCTCATGAATTTCGTTAAGCGGCAGCCCTGTGATGTCGATTAAGCGGGTCGGTTGCTCGACGTCCTCCTTCATCAGATCGATGAGGTTGGTGCCGCCCGCAATGAACTTCGCAGCCTGGTGTTTCGCGATCTGGCTAAGAGCGTCGCCGACGTCGTTCGCCCGGACATAATCAAAATCGATCATGTCTGCGCTCCTTGCATGACCGCCTCGATCGCCGCGAGAATGTTGGGATAGCAGCCGCAGCGACAGATATTGCCGCTCATCAATTCTCTGATTTCATCGCTCGTCTTGGCGCGGCCCTCGGCGATCAATCCCACGGCCGAGCAGATCTGTCCGGGCGTGCAGTAGCCGCATTGAAAACCGTCATGCGAAATGAAGGCGGCCTGAAGCGGATGCAGCTCGCCATTTTGCGCCAATCCCTCAATGGTGGTGATCTCGGCGCCGTTCTTCATGACGGCGAGCGTGAGACATGAAAGGACGCGCCGCCCGTCGATGAGTACCGTGCACGCGCCGCATTGACCGTGGTCGCAACCCTTCTTGGTTCCGGTGAGGTCTAGATGTTCACGAAGGGCGTCAAGCAGGGTGGTCCACGGCCGCAGGACTACGCGGCGTTCCACGCCATTGACGTGAAAGCCCACCTCGAACTCCGGCGGCAAGCTCCGCTGAGGAAGGTAGGATGTCGCCTGCGGTCTTCCTTGCATGGCCTGATCCGAGAACACGGAACTAGAACCGCCAGCACTGGGATTGGTTCCCTTGCAGCTTCAGGAGACGATCGCAAATCAGATTGAGAATATGCTTCCTGGCTCACGCGTCGCGCCTGACTTGGCGCGAGGAGGCCGTGGTGAGGAGCACGATGCCGGACGGGTTCTTGCAGCGCCGTCCGGCGCTCGATCGCGTCGATATCTTGGAGAAGTGTTCGAGGGGCCCGAAATCCTGGGTCTATTTCTGTTCGACACACGCGCCGTTGATCGAGACCGTCATCTCATGGGAGGCGGCGTTTACGGCGTATAATTCCACTGCGCCGTTGGAACGGTTGATGTTGCCTCCCTGATTCTTCTTATTTTTAAAGACGTAAAAGGCGTCATTCTTTCGAATGAGAGAAAAATTGCCATCGAGGGCGCTGACGTTGCTGAGCTTCACCGCGGCGCCTCTTATCTCAATGGAAAATGGCGCGGACTGGCTTGAGTCGCTCTGTTGAGCCGAAACCTCGCATTGATATGTCACCGGCGCATCTTCAGCGAAGGCCCAACCCGAGCAGAACAAAGATATGATCGTCGCAATGGATAGTCGTGATTTCATTTCGCATGTCCTTTTCTTTGGAAGTGTCGCCCTGCGCGCGCCGATGGGCGTCAACCGATGTCGCTGGCAGGCAGCGCCGTTGTCGCGAGATCAGCGCCAACCCAATCTTTGAGAACGCATTTCGGATCCAATTCGTCCATTTGGTGAGCGTCTTTGAACGGGTCTCTCGCGCCGGGGTTTCGTCGCGGATCACCTTTTTGGACGCGAGAACAATTTGCCCACGCCGAGACCGGCCGCCAGGTTCAGAGGCTGCGAGGCCTTCTTGCGATTCGGCTAGGGCCAAGTCCCGGATTGTCGAGAACCATTTCGTTGGTTCTTCGAAAAAGCCACGTTAAAACAGCGAACTAGGATAGTGGTGGAGCCAGACGGAATCGAACCGACGACCTCTTCAATGCCATTGAAGCGCTCTCCCAACTGAGCTATGGCCCCGTTCTATTCGGACGCCTCTTGGGGGAGGCCGGACGGCTTGACGTCGTCGCGCGCTGTATAGTTCAGCCGCGCGTCGCCTGCAAGCCCGCTCAAAGAGGGCCGCCGATCCGCCGTGGTTGGACCACCGACGGGCCTGGCGATGAAGTCGTCTGCGCCCGACTCCAGACCGGAGGCCGTCGCCGGACTGAACGAGAGCCGTCATAACGGCTGCAAGACGCGCGGTTGTTCGTTGACGACGCGAACGCGCTTTGCTCATGTGACGACAGAGCTCTCAGGGCTTATCTGCGAGAAAGGAATTCACGGTTTCTAGGAATTTCGCCACGGAGATCGGTTTCGACAAATAGGCTTCGCAGCCGCCCTGAAGGATTTTTTCCTCGTCGCCCTTCATCGCAAAGGCGGTGATCGCGATGACGGGAATGGCGCGCAGATTATCGTCCTCCTTGAGCATGCGGGTGACTTCCAGGCCGCTGATCTCGGGCAGCTGGATGTCCATCAGGATCAGATCCGGCCGGTGATTGCGCGCGAGGGATATCGCTTCGAAGCCGCTCTTTGTTTGCAGCGTCGCATGGCCGTTGGCTTCCAAGAGATCGTTAAAGAGCTTCATATTGAGCTCGTTATCCTCGACGATGAGGATGGTCTTGGTCATTTCCCTTCGGCCCGTGTTTCGTCGTGCGATCGATCTCACCTAGCATAGGCGGATTAATGAAGAGCGCCAGAAATCCGCGCATTTCTAATGGTTGCGCGATCGCGCCGCGCTTGCGGGCGCTTCGAGGCTCCTCTAAACGGTTCGGACCATAGGGCGCGGCCCGGAGCTGGGTCCAAGCTCCGCTCAGGCGAAGCTGCAGATTCAGCGGCGCTCTCGCTCGCGTTGGAGGCGCGAGTCCATGACGCTTCTGAGTCGATGACGCTTCTCATGCCGAAGCCCGAGCCGGCGATTATGTCGCGGCGTAATGAACTCATTGCGCGACTCGCGGCCATACTGCCTCGCGAAAGCCTGATCGTCGACGAAGTCGCGCGTCGCGCCTACGAATGCGACGCCTTCACCATGTATCGGGCGCTCCCGCTCGTCGTCACGCTCCCGGAGAGCGTTGAACAGGTGCGCGCGATCATGGCGCTTGCGGCCGACATGAACGTCAAACTCGTGCCCCGCGGTGCCGGCACGTCGCTGTCTGGCGGTTCGATGCCGCTCGAGGACGGCATTCTTCTCGGCATGTCCAAGTTCAATCGAATCCTCGAAATCGATTATGAAAACCGCTGCGCGCGCGTCCAGCCTGGCGTTCAAAATTTGGCGATCTCCAAGACCGTTGAAGCGCAGGGCTTCTATTATGCGCCGGATCCGTCGTCGCAGATCGCCTGTTCGATCGGCGGCAATGTCGCCGAGAACGCCGGCGGCGTTCACTGCCTGAAATACGGCCTGACGACCAACAACATTCTCGGACTGGACGTCGTGCTGATGGGCGGCGACCTGATCAGGCTCGGCGGCAAGCATCTCGACAGCGAAGGCTACGACCTTATCGGCCTGATGACCGGCTCCGAAGGCTTGCTCGGCGTCGTCACGGAGGTGACGGTGCGGCTGCTCCAAAAGCCGCCCGTGGCGCGGGGATTGCTGCTCGGCTTTGCGAGCGTGGCGGCGGGAGCGCGCTGCGTCGGCGCCATCATCGCGCACGGCGTCATCCCCGCCGGCCTCGAAATGATGGACAAGGCGACGATCCACGCGGTCGAGCGTTTTCAGCCCTGCGGCTATCCGCTCGACGCCGCGGCGCTCGTCATCGTCGAACTCGACGGGCCGCAGGCCGAAGTCGATCATCTCGTCGGCGTCGTGCAGGATATCGCGCGCGAGGAAGGCGCAACCACGATACGGGCTTCGACAAGCGAGGCCGAGCGCCTGCAGTTCTGGGCCGGTCGCAAGAACGCCTTCCCGGCGGTGAGCTGCATCGCGCCCGACTATCTTTGCATGGACGGCACGATTCCGCGGGCGCGGCTGCCAGAAGCGCTCGCCGGCATGGATCGGCTCGCCAAGGCGCAGGGGCTGAGCGTCGCCAATGTCTTTCATGCCGGCGACGGCAATCTCCACCCGCTTATTCTCTATGACGCGTCGAAAGAGGGCGACGTCGAACGCGCGGAAAAGCTCGGTTTCGACATCTTGCGCTTGTGCGTCTCGCTGGGCGGCGTTCTCACCGGCGAACATGGCGTCGGCGTCGAGAAGCGTGACCTCATGGGCGAGATGTTCACGGAGGTGGATCTCGCGCAGCAGATGCGGCTCAAATGCGCCTTTGACCCCGAGGGCCGGCTCAATCCGGGCAAGGTGTTTCCGACGCTGCATCGTTGCGCGGAACTCGGGATGATGCATGTCTCGGGCGGCAAAATGCCCTTTCCCAACCTGCCGAGATTTTAGCGATGCAGTCCGCTTGCGCGACGCTCGAAATCCGCGACGAGGCGGAAGCGGTCGACGCCATTTGCGCGGCGAAAGCGAAAGGCGACTGCTGCGCGATCGTTGGCGGCGGCTCCAAGTCGGGGCTCGGCCGCTACGCGCCGCAAGCGCAGGCGCTCTCCACAGCCGCGCTGACAGGCGTGACGCTCTATGAGCCCAATGAACTCGTGCTCTCGGCGCGCGCCGGCGTTCCTCTGAGCGAGATCGAAGCGCTATTGGACCGGCATGGGCAACAGCTCGCCTTCGAGCCCATGGACTATGGGCTGCTGTTCGGCGGAGAAGCGGGCGGCGCCACGATCGGCGGCGCGATCGCGGTGAACGCCGCCGGGCCGCGGCGGATCAAGGCGGGCGCGGCGCGCGATCATCTGCTCGGGTTCCGCTGCGTCACCGGTCGCGGCGAGCTGGTGAAATCCGGCGGCCGCGTGATGAAGAACGTCACAGGCTACGATCTCTCCAAGCTTGTCTGCGGCTCCTACGGCACGCTGGCGCTTCTGACGGAGCTGACGCTCAAGGTGCTTCCAAAGCCGCAGACCGAATGCACGCTGCTGGCGATCGGGGCGGATGAGGCGGAGAGCCTCGCGCTGCTACGCCGCGCCACCGCGACGCCCTGCGAGCCTTCCGCGCTCGCCATGCTGCCGGCTGGCGCCGCGCCATTGGCGCTGAACGCCAATGCTGCCGCCATACGGCTGGAAGGCCCGGCCATTTCCGTAACGGCGCGCCGCGACGATCTCGTCGCGCGACTGGCGCGCGATGGGCTCCGGTTCGAGACGCTCGACGAATACGACTCGAAGACGCTGTGGCGGGCCTTGCGCGACGCTGCGCCCGTCGCCGCCAAGGTCGGCCAAATCTGGCGCATTTCCGTTGCGCCGAGCGAAGGTTTCGCGGTCGTCGAGCGCATCCGCCGCGCCGGCGCGCCGATGCTTGCGCATTTCTACGACTGGGCCGGCGGACTGATCTGGCTGCGCCTCGAGACCGCGCCTGACGCGTATGCCGCCGTCGTGCGCAGCGCGGTGGACGCCAGCGGCGGCCATGCGACGCTGATCCGCGCGAGCGAAGAGACTCGCGCGACAGTCGACGTCTTCCATCCGCAACCGGCCGCGCTCACGGCGCTGACGCGCCGCGTCAAGAACAGCTTCGATCCGGCGCATATTTTGGAGCGCGGCCGCATGCGCGCGGAGTTTTAAGAGACGATGCAGACGTTCTTCTCGCTGCAGGCGCTCGCCGATCCCGAAATGGCCGAGACAGAGAAGATTCTGCGCGCCTGCGTGCACTGCGGATTCTGCTCGGCGACATGTCCAACCTATCTTCTCACCGGCGACGAACTCGACGGGCCGCGCGGCCGCATTTATCTCATCAAGGAGATGTTCGAGAAGGAGCGTCCGGCTGACGCGCGCACGGCCCTTCATATCGATCGCTGCCTGTCATGCCTCTCCTGCATGACGACATGTCCCTCGGGCGTGCATTTCATGCATCTCGTCGATCACGCCCGTGCGCATATCGAAAAAACATATGCCCGACCCTTCGCGGAGCGCGCCATGCGCGGAGCGCTCGCTTTCGTCTTACCGCGTCCTTTTCTCGCGCGACCGCTGTTTCGCGTCGCGGCGACGCTCCGCCCCTTGGCGCGCTGGTTGCCGCGCCGTATTGCGGCGGCGCTCGCGCTGGCGCCGTCCCGCCTTCAGCCAGCTTCCAGCGTCGACTCTCCGCAGGTCTTTGCCGCGCAAGGCGCGCGCAAGCTGCGCGTTGCCCTACTCAATGGCTGCGTTCAGACGGTCATCGACACGTCGATCAATGAGGCGACGATACGGCTCCTGACACGCCACGGCGTCGAGGCCGTCGTCGCGAAGGGCGTTGGCTGCTGTGGGGCGCTGCCGCACCATCTCGGAAAGGTCGACGATTCGCTACGCTTTGCGCGCGCGAATATCGAAGCCTGGTCGCGCGAAATCGAATCTGGCGGACTCGATCATATCGTCATCAACGCGTCAGGCTGCGGAACGAGCGTGAAGGACTACGGCCATATGTTCCGCAACGATCCGGCTCTCGCGGATAAGGCCGCGCGCATCTCGGCGATGACCAGAGACGTGACGGAGCTGATGACTGAGATTGGGTTTGCGCCGTCGGGCGACGCGCCGAAACTTCGGGTCGCCTACCATTCCGCCTGCTCTCTGCAACATGGGCAGAGAATATCGCAACAGCCGGTCGCGCTGCTGGTCGCAGCCGGGTTTGACGTCGTTAACGTTCCGGAGGGGCACATTTGCTGCGGCTCGGCGGGAACCTATAATGTGCTGCAGCCGAAGCTGGCCGATGCGTTGCGATCGAGAAAAGTCGCAAATATCGAGAGCGCTGCGCCGGACATTGTGGCCGCGGGCAACATCGGCTGCATCGTACAGATCAGGTCGGGAACCCCCATCCCAATCATCCACACAGTGGAATTGCTCGACTGGGCGAGCGGGGGGCCGAGCCCCCTACAGCGCTAACGAAAACCTGATATGATTCGCGGCAGAGGAAGATCGCGATGCCACTGCTGGATACATTGGTAGCCAAACGCGCGGAAGTTCTGAACGTCGCGAGTCGGCACGGTGCCTCGAATGTCCGGCTTTTCGGATCTGTCGCTCGAAGGTCGGAAACGCCGTCGAGCGATGTGGATATTTTGATCGATCTGGCGCGAGACCGCGGCTTCTCGGATTTCCTTGCGCTCGCCGAGGAGTTGGAAGAGCTGATCGGTCGAAAGGTCGACCTCGTCACCTCGCGGGGCCTCAGTCCGTATTTGAAACCACTTATTGAAGAGGAAATTTTCAGTCTGTGAAATCTGACTGCCTATACCTTCAACATATTCTCGACAGCATCGCCGCCATTGAGACCTACGTGAGCGATGGAGAAGAGTCATTTCTGCGCGAGAGAATGATCCAAGACGCGGTCATCCGAAATTTCGAGATCATAGGGGAAGCGGCGAACCGGTTAACGCCCGAACTGCGCTCTGGCGCGCCTGTCCCCTGGAAAAGAATTATCGCGTTTCGTAACCGACTGATTCACGCCTATTGGGGCGTGGATCTCGTGCTTGTATGGGACGTCGTGAGAAACGAACTGCCGTCGCTGAAATCGGAAGCCGAGCGCCTTCTCAGAGAAATCCAGGGAAGTAGCGGTCGCTAACGCAAAAACCCAACAATATCCTTCACCGCATTCATGTTCTCGCGGGCGATGGCGCGGGCGCGTTCGGCGCCGTCGCGCAGCACGCCGTCGACATAGCTCTCATCCTCGCGAATGCGACGCATTTTGTCGGTGATCGGCGCGAGCTTGGCGACGGCGAGATCGACAAGCGCGCTTTTGAAGCTCGAGAAATTCGCGCCGCCGAATTCGCCGAGCAAATCCGCCTTGCTGCGCCCCGAAAGCGCCGCGAAGATGCCGACGAGATTGTCGGCCTCGGGGCGCCCTTCGAGGCCCTTTTCCTCGGAAGGCAGCGCATCGGGGTCTGTCTTGGCCTTCCTCACCTTCTGCGCGATCTGGTCGGCGTCGTCCGAGAGATTGATGCGCGAATAGTCGGAAGCGTCGGACTTCGACATTTTCTTCGTGCCGTCGCGTAGGCTCATCACCCGCGTCGCCGGGCCGGAGATCAGCGGCTCGGGCAGGGGGAAGAACGCTTCGCCAAAGCCGTTGCGCGCGATCGATTCCGAGAAGTCGTTGTTGAACTTCTGCGCGATATCGCGCGCGAGCTCCAGATGCTGCTTCTGGTCGTCGCCGACCGGCACATGCGTGGCGCGATAGATGAGAATGTCGGCGGCCATCAGCACCGGATAGTCGAGCAGGCCCATCGAGGCGTTCTCGCGATCCTTGCCGGCCTTGTCCTTGAACTGGGTCATGCGGTTGAGCCAGCCGATGCGCGCGACGCAATTCAACACCCAGGCGAGTTCGGCGTGCTCCGGCACCTGGCTCTGGTTGAAGACGATGTTCTCCTTCGGGTCGATGCCGCAGGCGATGAAGGCGGCGGCGATTTCCCGCGTGTTCGCCTTCAGCGCGATCGGATCCTGCGGCACCGTGATCGCATGCAGGTCGACGACGCAATACATGCAGTCGAAGTTCTTCTGTAGCTCGACGAATTTGACGATCGCGCCGAGATAGTTGCCGAGATGCAGATTGCCGGTGGACTGCACGCCCGAGAAGACGCGCTGAGGGAAAGGGGACATGGGATTGGCCAAGGTTTTGGGTTTGGCCGGTCTTATGGCGAGAAGCGGGGGCTGAGGCAAGTCCGGGGCGCCCGCGCTGTCATTGCCCCGGATTTGCGACCGAATGGAGACGGCGCTTTTGCTTGAAAAGCCGTCGTGGTATCCGGAATTCCATTGACGTCGCGGACGGGAAGATTGCGGTGGATCAAGGGCAGCTTTCGGAGGAACGCTACGTCCAGTCGACCGTTATTACGCTGGTGGCGCTGCTGCTTAGTTGCGCAATGACCGGCGCGTCAATCTTTATAGTACTTTTTGTCAACGCTTCTGGCCGTGCTGACCTTGCGCAGAGTGCAATAATTGGTTGGCTCGGCATCGGCTTCTTTGGTCTATGTGTTTGCGTGTTTCTAGGGCTTCTGGCGCGTCCTCAGACTTTGCTGTTGGACAGCGTGGGATTTACGTTGGCCGGCGGATTGATCCGCACGCCGCAGAAAACGGCGTGGCGCGACGTTGAACGTTTCTGTATTTATCGGCAGGGCTTTACCTCGCCAAGTTTCGTCGGCTTCAATTATGCCACTGATCGTGCGCCGAAACACAGGCTGCTCAAGTTTAACCGAGCGATGGGGGCGGACAATGTGTTGCCTGGCGTATGGGCATTGCCCACGCCAGAAATGGTAGAGCGCCTCAACGCCTATCGAGCGCGCGCTCTTGCCGCACAAGACAAGTTTACAAAATGAACCGGCTCAAATCCCTGTTCTTCGCCAGATCGCCGATATGCTCCTCGACATAGGCGCCGTCGATCACAATGCTGTCGCCCGCGCGGTCCGACGCCGAAAAACTGATGTCGTCGAGCACGCGCTCCATCACCGTTTGCAGGCGCCGCGCGCCGATGTTCTCGACGGAGGTGTTCACCTGCACGGCGACCTTGGCGATCGCGTCGACGGCGGACGGCGCAAATTCGAGCGTCATGCCCTCGGTGCCCAACAGCGCTGAATATTGTTTCGTCAGGCAGGCCTCGGTTTCGGTCAGAATGCGGCGGAAGTCGTCTTCGTTGAGAGAGGCGAGTTCGACGCGAATCGGCAAGCGCCCCTGAAGTTCCGGCAGCAGGTCGGAGGGCTTCGCCACATGGAACGCGCCGGAGGCGATGAACAGCACATGGTCCGTCTTTACCGTTCCATGTTTCGTCGCGACCGTCGTGCCTTCGATCAGCGGCAGTAGGTCACGCTGCACGCCTTCGCGCGAGACGTCGGCGCCGCCGCGGCCTTCGCGCGCGCAGATTTTGTCCATCTCGTCGATGAAAACGATGCCGTTGTTCTCGACCTCATGGATCGCCTCACGGACGCTCGCTTCCTGATCGATCAGCTTGTCGCTCTCTTCGGCGATCAGAGGTCCCTGCGCCTCTTTCACTGAGAGTTTGCGCGACTTGCCGCGCTGCATCGCCTTGCCGAAAATATCGCCGAGCGAAAAGGCGGAGACGCTGGCGCCGGGCATGTTCGGCAGTTCGAACATCGGCATCGAGGAGCCCGACTGCGTCAGCTCGACTTCGATTTCCTTATCGTCGAGTTCGCCCGCGCGCAGGCGGCGCCGAAACGTTTCGCGCGTGCCGGGCGACGCGGCGGGCCCCACCAGCGCGTCGAGCGTGCGCTCTTCGGCCGCTTGCTGCGCGCGCGCCTGCACGTCCTTGCGGCGGCGCTCCTTGACCATCAGGATGGCGACCTCGACCAGATCGCGCACAATCTGCTCCACATCGCGGCCGACATAGCCGACCTCGGTGAATTTCGTCGCTTCGACTTTGATGAAGGGCGCATTCGCGAGACGCGCGAGACGCCGGGCGATCTCTGTCTTGCCGCAGCCTGTCGGGCCGATCATCAGGATGTTCTTGGGCAGCACTTCTTCGCGCATCTGGCCTTCGAGCTGCAGCCGCCGCCAGCGGTTGCGCAGCGCGATGGCGACGGCGCGCTTGGCGTCGCTTTGTCCAACGATGTAGCGATCAAGTTCGGAAACGATCTCGCGCGGCGAGAAGTCGGACATGGTCAGTTCCTTCGGAACGGCAGTCGGCAGTCGGCGATCGGCAGTCGGATTGTCCTACCGCCGACCAACGACTGCCTCGTTTAGATTTTCTCCACCACCACGTTCTGGTTGGTGTAGACGCAAATCTCCGAGGCGATCACCATTGCGCGGCGGGCGATGGTTTCGGCGTCGAGCGGCGAATCAAGCAGGGCGCGCCCGGCGGCGAGCGCGAAGTTTCCGCCCGAGCCGATCGCGGCCACCGCGCCTTCGCCCGTGCCTTCCGGCTCAAGCACGTCGCCAGAGCCGGTGAGCACAAGGCCGACGCTCTTGTCGGCGACGAGCATCATCGCCTCCAGGCGCCGCAGATAGCGGTCCATGCGCCAGTCCTTGGCGAGTTCGACGCAGGCGCGCATCAATTGCCCGGGATATTGCTCGAGCTTCGATTCGAGCCGTTCGAAGAGCGTGAAGGCGTCGGCGGTGGCGCCTGCGAAACCGGCGATCACGTCGCCCTTGCCCAAACGGCGGACTTTCTTGGCGTTGCCCTTCATGATCGTCTGGCCGAGGCTGACCTGGCCGTCGCCGGCGATCACCGTTTCTCCGGCTTTCTTGACGAGGATGATCGTCGTCGCGTGCATGGCCGCAAAGCGGTGTTTTTCGCTATCCATTCGCCGTATCCAACCTGAGATGTTCAGCCGATGTAAGGTTTAGCGGCGATTTGAGCAAGGGCGGAGCGGCGACAGGGCAGCCGCGCAATTCGCCAGTTGGGCTGGGATTCACTGCAAGACTCACTCGCGCGGCGCGCCGGCGAGCGGCGCGGGAAAATCCAGGACCTCGCGCGTATAGGTCTCATGCACCTCGGAGAGAGGACGTTGATCGTGGGCATAGACCACGGCCGTGTGCTCGAAGAGGTCGTACGGAATGAAAAGCGAGCCGCCGGTCTTTTCAGGCGCGGCCGTCGGGATGGCCGAGAGTTCCCAGCCCTCGGGCAAGGGCGACCAGCGCATCTTCATATCGATCGTGCGGCGGAACGGCTGCAGCGGAGCGATGGCCTTACCGAAGGGCGTTTCCGTCATTTCCAGCGTGCGGTTCATTTCATCGGAAAGCCGCCCAGGCACATACCAATTGTCGGCCTCCGAGAGCACGTGATCGCCGCAGGCGAGCTGCACGCGCCGATATTTCACCGGCTCGTCGTCGCTGACGTCGAGCCGTCGGCGCGTCTCCGCGCTCGGCTGCTGCTCGGTTCCGGCAACGCGGCGGGCGACGATCTTGGGCTCGGCGGACATCTTGTGATCGGCGCACCATTTCTCGAGCGTCGCCGTGGCGCTGCGGCTTGCGAGCAAGGAGGCGTTGAGCGTTTGCATGAGCGCCAGCGCTTCGATGCGCGGCACGAAGCCGTCCCGCCAAGGCTCGGCGGTCGCCGGAATGGACATCAAAGACGCCGCGAGGAGCGCGAAACCGAGCCTAAGTCGCATGTTTAAGCCTCCTTACGGCGCTGCGGCGCCACAGATTCTCGCCACGCCTTCGCGATTCCACCGGCCGAAGTCGCCGCCGCTGCGGCATTTAGCGTCTTCTTGATGCGTTGTCGCGAAGGTACAAGCGCCTTCCGGCGTCGGAGATATTGCCGTGGTCGCGCTTAACCAGGGAATCGACGCGAACAGGCGGACCATTCTTTGTTTTGTGTCCGATCCGCCGACAAGCGGCGTTCGTTGGCGCGCATCTCGCTTCTCTTTGACGCCCGAGCGGTTCGGGTGGCGAATCCAGGGCGGAGTTGCTACAAGCTGGCCGCTTGCGGCCGCAGTCGCCGGAAACGCCGGTAGGGCCCAAGAAAAGGCTGGAAATGCGCAGCGCCACGATCGAGCGCAACACCAAGGAAACCAAAATCTCGGTCACCGTCGACCTCGACGGGGACGGCCGCTCGGACATATCGACCGGGGTGGGATTTTTCGATCATATGCTCGATCAGATCGCCCGTCATGCGCCGCTGGATCTTACCGTGCGCGCTGAGGGCGATCTGCATATCGACGGTCATCACACGGTTGAGGACGTCGGCATCGCCATCGGCCAGGCGGTGGATCGCGCGCTTGGAGACCGCAAGGGCATTTCCCGCTATGGCGACGCGCATGTGCCGCTCGACGAGGCGCTGACCCGCGTCGTCGTGGACGTCTCGGGCCGGCCCTTCCTCGTTTACGAGGTCTCGTTTCCGGCGCAGCGGATTGGCGGCTTTGACACCGAGCTGATGCGCGAATTCTTCCAGGCCTTTGCGGTTCACGCCCGCGTCGGGCTGCACATCGAATGTCTGCGCGGCGTCAACAGCCACCATATCGCCGAAAGCGCCTTCAAGGGCTTCGCGCGCGCCTTCGGCAAGGCGGTGGCGATCGATCCGCGCCGCACGCAGGGGGAAGCGCCTTCCACCAAGGGAACGCTCACCGCCTGAAAAGAGGCGGGTGACGCCGACGAGGGGACGGCCGATGGCGATATTCACTGTTCATTTTCCGCGAATGGCGTCGGGCCAGCCTCCCGCGCCGGACAAGATCGTCTTCTTGCGCGACGGCTTTTCCTGGCCGGCTTTTATTTTTGGTCCGTTCTGGCTGGCCTGGCGCAGAGCTTGGCTCGTCGCGGGGCTGTGGACGCTTCTTCTCGTCATCCTCGCGCTCATCGCCTGGAAGCTGCGGGTGTCGCGCGACGCGATGTCCTGGCTGACGCTCGGGCTCGCTGTCTGGCTCGGTTTCGAGGGGGAGCGGCTCGTCGGCTGGAATTTGGCGCGTCGCGGCTATGTCGAGCAGGATCTCGTCATTGGCGATGACCTCGACGAGGCGGAGGCGGCCTATTTCCACCGCCATCGCCCGTCTCAGCCGATCGCGAAGGACGATGTCGCTGGGGAGCCCGCTCCTTGACGACCGCGATCATCGACTATGGGTCGGGCAATCTGCATTCCGCCTTGAAAGCCTTTGAGCGCGCCGCCCGCGAGTCGCAGGCGCAAGACGACATTCGCGTCACCAGCGACCCCGACGTCGTGCGCGCCGCCGAGCGCGTCGTGCTGCCGGGCGTCGGCGCTTTCGCCGATTGTCGCCGCGGCCTGATGGCGATCGAGGGTCTTTACGCCGCCCTGCAAGAGGCGGTCATCGACCGTGGCCGGCCGTTCTTAGGGATTTGCGTCGGGATGCAGCTCATGGGCGCACGCGGCCTTGAACATGGCGAAACGCCGGGCCTCGGCTGGATTCGAGGCGACGTCGCGGCGATCGAGCCTGCGGATCCTTCGCTGAAAATCCCGCATATGGGCTGGAATACGCTGACGCTGAGCCGGGAACATCCGCTCTTTGCCGGCGTGCCGACGGGAGAGCGTGGATTGCACGCCTATTTCGTGCACTCGTTTCAGCTGACGCCGGCCTCGCCGGACCACGTCCTGGCGACGACCGACTATGGCGCGCCGCTCACCGCGGCCGTGGCGCGCGACAATCTCGTCGGCGTGCAGTTCCATCCCGAAAAAAGCCAGAGGCTGGGCCTAGCGTTGATCGGCAATTTCCTGAGGTGGCGTCCGTGATTCTGTTTCCCGCAATCGATTTGAAGGAAGGGCAATGCGTGCGCCTCGCCCAGGGCGATATGGACCGCGCGACGGTGTTCAATGACGATCCTGCCGAGCAGGCGCGCGCCTTCCAGCGGGTCGGGTTCGAATATCTGCACGTCGTCGATCTCGACGGCGCCTTTGCGGGCGCGCCGCGCAACGCCCGGGCGGTCGAAGCCATTCTCGCCGCGCTGACGATTCCCGTGCAGCTTGGCGGCGGCATTCGCGACATGCGCACGCTGTCGCGCTGGTTGGAGAAAGGCGTTGCGCGCGTCATCATCGGCACGGCGGCCGTAAAAGACCCGTCTTTCGTGCGCGAGGCGGCGCGCCTTCACCCGGGCCGCGTCGCCGTAGGGGTCGACGCCAAGAACGGTTTTGTCGCCGTCGACGGCTGGTCGCGCGCGACACGCATGTCGGCGCTCGATCTCGGCAAGAGCTTCGAAGACGCGGGCGTGAGCGCCATCATCTACACCGACATCTCGCGCGACGGCGTTTTGACCGGCCTCAATATCGAGGCGACGCTGGCGCTCGCCGACGCCTTGACGATTCCCGTTATCGCCTCGGGCGGCTTGGCGTCGCTTGCCGACGTGGAGCGCCTGCTGCAGCCCGACTGCCGCAAGCTCGCCGGCGCCATCACCGGGCGGGCGCTCTACGACGGGCGTCTCGATCCGGGGCAGGCGTTGGCGATGATCCGCGCGCGTGCGGCGTGATGCTGAAAGCGCGCGTCATTCCCTGCCTGGACGTGAAAGGAGGACGCGTCGTCAAAGGCGTCAATTTCGTCGATCTGCGCGATGCCGGCGATCCGGTCGAATGCGCCATCGCCTATGACGCCGCCGGCGCCGACGAACTCTGCTTTCTCGACATTACCGCGAGCCATGAAGACCGCGGCATTCTGCTCGACGTCGTGCAGCGCACGGCTGAAGCCTGCTTCATGCCGCTGACTGTGGGAGGCGGCGTGCGCACGCTGGACGACATCCGCAATCTGCTGCTCGCCGGCGCCGACAAGGTCTCGATCAATTCCGCCGCCGTGGCCAATCGGGGCTTCGTTCGCGAAGCGTCGGAAAAATTCGGCGCGCAATGCATCGTCGTCGCCATTGACGCCAAGCGCGCAGCCGAGGGACGCTGGGAAATCTTCACCCATGGCGGGCGCCGCGCAACGGGGATCGACGCAGTGCGGTACGCCCGCGAGGTCAGCGAACTCGGCGCCGGCGAAATCCTGCTCACCTCGATGGATCGCGACGGCACGAAAAGCGGCTTCGATATCGCGCTGACGCGGGCCGTCGCCGACGCGGTGCAGGTGCCGGTCATCGCCTCGGGCGGCGTTGGTACGCTCGACCATCTCGTCGCGGGCGTCAAGGAAGGCCATGCGAGCGCCGTGCTCGCCGCTTCGATCTTCCATTTCGGCGAATATTCGATCCCGCAGGCGAAGCTTCATATGGCGGCGGCGGGTCTCCCGATGCGCCTCGACGGCCTGGAGGCGGGGAGATGAGCAAAAAATGTCATCGCGCCGTCGCCACGACCCCCTCCCTGTCCCTCCCCCGCTTCGCTTCGCTCGCGGGAGAGGGGACGCTAACGATCGGCGTTAGAGAAATCCCGATGAAGCGCGGAATCTGCTCCCTCTCCCGCGCAGCGGGGGAGGGTTGGAGAGGGGGCCTGTCATGAGTTTCACGCTCGACGATCTGGCGGCGCTCATCAAATCACGCCGCGAGGACGACGCCTCGACCTCCTATACGAAGACCCTGCTCGACGCCGGAATGCCGCGCATCGCCAAGAAGTTCGGCGAAGAGGCGGTTGAAACGGTGATCGCGGCGATGGAGGGCGACCGAAGCGCGCTCGTCAATGAAGCCGCGGACACGCTCTATCATCTTCTGGTCTTGCTCGAAGCGCGGGATATTTCGCTGGGCGACGTGTTGCGCGAACTGGAGCGGCGCACGAAACAATCCGGGCTTGCCGAGAAAGCCGCGCGCGGAGCAAAGGAATGACGGTGGCGGAGCTCGTCCCCAACAACGAGGCTCTTTCCCCCTACCGGCATTTTACGCGCGCCGAATGGGCGTCGCTGCGCGCCGATACGCCGCTGACGCTGACGCTCGATGATCTCGTCCGGCTGAAATCGCTCAACGATCCGATCTCGCTCGAAGAGGTCATCGAAATCTATCTGCCGCTGTCGCGCCTGCTCGCGCTTTACGTCGCGGCGACGCAGGGCCTCTTCAAGGCGACGCAGCGCTTTCTCGGCGCCGAGGACGGCAAGGTTCCCTACATCATTGGCGTCGCCGGTTCCGTCGCCGTGGGGAAGTCCACGACGGCGCGCGTCTTGCGCGCCCTGCTGTCGCGCTGGCCGAATACGCCGAAAGTGGAGCTCATCACCACCGACGGATTTCTCTTGCCCAACAGAATCCTTGAAGCCGAAAGGCTGATGGACAAGAAGGGCTTTCCGGAAAGCTACGACAACAAATCGCTGCTGCGATTTCTCTCCGACGTGAAGGCGGGACGGCGCAACGTCTGCGCGCCGGTCTATTCGCATATGACCTATGACGTCGTCGAGGGCGAAGCGAGCTGCGTCGACCGTCCCGACATTCTCATCGTCGAAGGCGTCAACGTTCTGCTTGCGCCGCGCATGCGCGACGGCCGCGAAATTCCCTTCGTCTCCGACTTCTTCGATTTCTCGGTCTATCTCGACGCGCCCGAAGACGTGCTGGAGCGATGGTATGTGGAGCGCTTTCGGCGGCTTCAGCAGACGGCGTTCCGCGATCCGGAATCCTACTTCCGGGTCTATGCCGATCTCGACGCAGAGGAGACGACGCGCGTCGCAAAAGACATATGGACGCGCATCAACCTCGAGAATCTGCGCCAGAACATCGCCCCGACGCGCCCGCGCGCGAGTTTGATTCTCACCAAGGACGCCGATCACAGGATCGAGGAAGTGGCGCTTCGGAAGTTGTAAGCTTGGCTTCATCGGCGTCGCGGAGTTCACTCTGCCGCTGGGGCGCGGCAAAGAGGTGAGGGCATGCTGGCGGGTTTGCAAATCCTCGTCTTTCTTCTCGCGGCGGTGGCGTTCGTCGCCTTCATCGCCTTGCGCTCCGGCGTCGCCTCGCCGATCCTGCTTGTCGCATCGGGCGTGCTGATCGCAGTGGCGCCTGGCGTGCCCGCCTTCGTGCTGGAGCCGCAATTCGTGCTGCTCCTCGTGCTGCCGCCGGTGATCTACATTTCCGCGATCAACATGAGCTGGCAGGAGTTTCGGTCCAATCTGCGGCCAATACTTCTGCTCGCCGTCGGCTGCGTCGTCTTCACCACAATTTCCGTTTCGGTTGCGACGAATTGGCTGCTCGGCTGGCCTTTGGCGGTCGGCTTCGTGCTCGGCGCGATCGTATCGCCGCCCGACGCCGTCGCGCCGCTCGCCATTGCGCGACGCATGCAATTGCCGCGGCGCATTTCGGTCATTTTGGAGGGAGAGGGTCTCGCCAATGACGCCACGGCGCTTGTCCTTTATCGCTTCGCGGTGGCGGCGGTCAGCGTCGGCTCCTTTTCCCTGGCGCAGGGGGGCGAGACGTTCGCGGCGATTATCGCCGGCGAGATCGTATGGGGTCTTGGCGTCGGCTGGACGATGCTGCGGCTGCGTCGCTTCATGCGCGATCCGCGCATCGAAATCACCCTCTCGCTGATCACGCCGTTCTTGGCCTATTGGCCGCCTGAGCATCTCGGCGGCTCGGGCGTCATCGCGACGGTTGCGGCCGGTCTCTACATCAGCTGGAAAGGGCCGAGGCTGATCAGCGCGGCGACGCGTCTGCAAGGCGTGTTCTTCTGGGATTTCTTCCTTTTTCTGATCGAAGGCCTGGTTTTTCTTTTCACCGGTCTACAGGCGCAGGCGCTTTTTGCGCGAATCCAGGACCATTCGATGTACGAACTGACGACGTCCGCCGCGATCGTGTCGCTTGTTGTGATCGCGGCGCGATTCGTGTGGATTTTTCCGCTCACCTATCTGCCGCGCTGGCTCATTCCGCCGCTGGCGCGACGTGATCCTTCGCCGCCCTGGCAATGGCCGTTCATCATTTCCTTCACCGGCGTGCGCGGAATTGTCTCGCTCGCCGCGGCGCTGGCGATTCCGCTCTCGACAGCGAACGGCGAGCCGTTTCCCTATCGTGACTCGATCTTTTTCCTCACCTTCTGCGTCGTGATGGTGACGCTCGTCTTCCAAGGGTCGGTGTTGCCCTGGATCATCCGCACACTCGGCCTCGTTAAAACCGGCATGAGAGAACGCGTCCTCGACCGCGCCGAGGAGCTGCGCGCCCGCCACGCCGCGATTGAGGCGTCGAGCGCGAAACTCGCGCGCTTCGGCGCGGAGAATGACGTCCCGGAAGAAGCGATGAACTCGCTTCTCGCGCAACAGGACTACTTTCTGTCGCGCGTCCGCATGAAATGCGAGGAAAGTGAAGAACGCCGTGCGCTGACGGCGCTTCACGACGAGATCGACCTGCGGCTCATCGCCGAGGAGCGCAACCTGATCAACGGCATGCTGCCGGAAGGCAAACTCACCGACGAAGCCCGCCGTCGGATTGAGCGCGAACTCGATCTGCGCGAAGCGGATGTGCTGAATCGGAGGAAAGAGCGGCTGGGGTAGGGCGACGCGCCGCGTCAAGAACGCGGCGCTCGGGAAACGTCAAGAGCCCCCTCCCTGTCCCTCCCCCGCTTCGCGGGAGAGGGGACGCTAACGATCGGCGTTAGCGAAATCCCGAAGAAGCGCGGAATCTGCTCCCTCTCCCGCGAAGCGGGGGAGGGTTGGGGAGGGGGTTACGCGTTCCCCACCGTGCGCAGCAGCGGCGGGGCATGACGATGCGCCGACCTGCCGTCGATGACGAGGCCCGAGGCGTCGGCCGACACTTCGACGCTCGCGCCGTCGATGATCTCGCCCGCGAGCAGCCGCTCCGCAAGCGTGTCCTGCAATTCCTTCTGCATGACGCGCTTCAAGGGCCTTGCGCCATAGGTCGGATCGTAGCCCTTCGCCGCCAGCCAATCACGCGCCTTGGCGTCAAGATGCAGCGTGATCTTGCGATCTTCGAGCAGCTTCTGCAGCCGCTTGACTTGGATGTCGACGATCGCGCCCATGTCCTCGCGCCGCAGGCGGTTGAACAGGATGATCTCGTCGACGCGGTTCAGGAATTCCGGCCTGAAATGCGCCCGCACGACCTGCATGACTTCGCTGTGCACGGCGGAGGAATCCTCGCCCTCCTTCTGCATGACGAGGAATTCCGAGCCGAGATTCGATGTCATGATGATCAGCGTATTTTTGAAATCCACCGTGCGGCCCTGGCCGTCGGTCAGGCGGCCGTCGTCGAGCACCTGCAGCAGCACGTTGAAGACGTCCGGATGCGCCTTCTCGATCTCGTCGAAGAGCACCACCTGATACGGCCGGCGGCGGACGGCTTCGGTCAATGCGCCGCCTTCCTCATAGCCGACATAGCCGGGCGGCGCGCCGATGAGCCGCGCCACTGAGTGCTTTTCCATATATTCGGACATGTCGAGCCGCACCATCGCCGTCTCGTCGTCGAACAGAAACGCGGCGAGCGCCTTCGTCAGCTCGGTCTTGCCGACGCCCGTGGGGCCAAGGAAGATGAAACTGCCGATCGGACGGTTCGGATCCTGCAGTCCGGCCCGCGCGCGGCGCACGGCGGTCGACACGGCGACCACTGCGTCATGCTGCCCGACGACGCGCTTTGCGAGCTCGTCCTCCATGTGCAGCAACTTCTCGCGTTCGCCCTCGAGCATCTTGTCGACCGGCACGCCGGTCCAGCGCGAGACGACCTGCGCCACGTCATTGGCCGTGACCTCCTCGTCGACGAGCGTGTCAGCTTCGGTTTCAGTCTCCGTCAGCTTCCTTTCGAGGTCGGGGATCACGCCATAGGTCAGCTCGCCCGCGCGCTGATACTCGCCACGCCGCTGCGCCTGCGCCAGTTCGTTACGCGCCGCTTCAAGCTGCTCTTTGAGCTTCTGTGCCGCGCCGAGCTTGTCCTTCTCGGCTCGCCAGCGCGCGGTGAGCGCCGCCGATTTTTCTTCGAGGTCCGCGAGTTCGCCTTCCAGCTTCGCCAGGCGATCCTTTGACGCCGTGTCCGTTTCCTTCTTAAGCGCTTCCTGTTCGATCTTCAGCTGGATGATGCGCCGGTCGAGTTCGTCGAGCTCCTCGGGCTTCGAGTCGATCTGCATGCGCAGGCGCGACGACGCCTCGTCGATGAGGTCGATCGCCTTGTCCGGCAGGAAGCGGTCGGAGATGTAGCGGTTCGACAAAGTCGCCGCGGCGACGATCGCGCTATCGGTGATGCGCACGCCGTGATGGAGTTCGTATTTCTCCTTCAGGCCGCGCAGGATCGAGATCGTATCTTCGACGGTCGGCTCGTCGACGAAGACCGGCTGGAAGCGCCGGGCGAGCGCCGCATCCTTTTCGACATGTTTCCTGTATTCGTCGAGCGTCGTCGCGCCGACGCAATGCAATTCGCCGCGCGCCAGCGCCGGTTTGAGCAGATTGGAGGCGTCCATCGCGCCATCCGCCTTGCCGGCGCCGACCAGCGTATGCATCTCGTCGATAAA
The DNA here is from genome assembly GCF_051062815.1 of Methylocystis sp. GTDB lineage: Bacteria > Pseudomonadota > Alphaproteobacteria > Rhizobiales > Beijerinckiaceae > Methylocystis. Next base: position 244,818 of record NZ_JBPFDU010000078.1, read on the forward strand.
CAGGATGACATTGCCTTCGGCGGCGGTGACTTCGTTCAGCACCGCCTTCAGCCGCTCTTCGAATTCGCCGCGATATTTCGCCCCGGCGATCAGCGCGCCCATGTCGAGCGCGAGCAGCTTCTTGTCCTCAAGCGATTCCGGCACGTCGCCATTGACGATGCGCAAAGCCAGGCCCTCGACGATCGCGGTCTTGCCGACGCCGGGCTCGCCGATGAGCACCGGATTGTTCTTGGTGCGGCGCGACAGCACCTGAATAGCGCGGCGGATCTCCTCGTCGCGGCCGATCACCGGATCGAGCTTGCCCTCGCGCGCCGCCTCGGTGAGGTCGCGGGCGTATTTCTTCAGCGCGTCATAGGCGTTCTCGGCGGAAGCCGAATCCGCCGTGCGACCCTTGCGCAGATCTTCGATCGCGGCGTTGAGCGTCTGCGGCGTCACGCCGGCGGCGGCAAGAATTTTCGCGGCCTCGGAGTCCTTCTCCATCGCCAGCGCCAACAGCAGCCGCTCGACGGTGACGTAAGAATCGCCCGCCTTCTGCGCGATCTTCTCGGCGTTGTCGAAGAGCCGGGCGGTCGCCGGCGCGAGATAGAGCTGACCGGCGCCGGCCCCCATCACTTTCGGCAATTTGGCGAGCGCGGCCTCGGTTTTCGCCAGCGCCTCGCGCGAGCGGCCGCCGGCGCGGTCGATCAGCCCGGCGGACAGGCCCTGGTCGTCATCGAGCAGGACTTTCAATATGTGCTCGGGCGTAAACTGCTGGTGGCCTTCGCGCGTCGCCATCGACTGCGCCGACTGAACAAATCCGCGCGCGCGTTCGGTGTATTTCTCAAAGTTCATTTATAGCCCCTCTGACCATGAGGCGGCCCTTTGTTTTAAGCGGCGCGCCTCGCGTCCAAAATTTTCTCGTTCAAGGCCCCTTGCGGCTGCCCTCGTGGTCGATATGGGAACGGCTAGGCGGCAGTAAAGGGGGTGCGGCGCGAAAGCGCGGACTCGGCCGCGCCGGGCACATCGGAATACCTCGGCTAATCGCCTTGGCGACGCAGGCGCGCAGCCGGCCAGAGCGCGCGCCATCCCCCATAGAGCGTGAGCGCCACAAGCGACAGCATCATCGCATAGACCAGGCCCGAGGCGATGCACCGGCGATGGGACTGCCGTACATTGCATAGATGTTGGACGGCCGTTGATCGGCGGCGGGGCTCAAATGCGCGAACTACAACGCCGCGGCGCCGAGAACGCCGATGACCGACCAGAACCCCGAGCCGATCTTGCCGCGGAAATAGAAATACAGCGCGGCGCCTGTGAGCGCGTATTTCACCGAAAGAAAAACGGCGACGATCGCCCATGCCGTGGTTGCGAGAAATCGTCGCGCGACAGGTGGTCATGCGCGGCGGAAAACGCCACTGCGGCCAGAACGAGGACCGTGAGCGTCTTGTCCGGCACGGCTGGCTCTCCTTGCGAACGGCCGAGTCTATTTTCCTGATGGCCGGGCGGGTGTAGGCAAACCGCCTCGACTTGTCACCGAAACAGGGACGTCCATGCGACTCGCCTCCCTCTACCGCTATCCCGTCAAAGGCCTCTCGCCCGAGCCGCTGGACGCCGCCGATCTGAGGACTGGCGATTATTTTCCGGGAGATCGGCTGTTTGCGCTGGAAAACGGCCCTTCAGGCTTCGATCCCGCCGCGCCCGAGCATCAGCCCAAGATCAAATTCCTGATGCTGATGAGGAATGGCGCGCTCGCGGGTCTTGCGACGCGTTACGACGAGGCGACAGGCGTATTGACGATCGCCAGGGCAGGGCGCGAGGTCGCGCGAGGAGATTTGCGGTCCGCCGAAGGGCGCGGCGCCATCGAAGCGTTCCTGACCGGCTTTCTTGGGCCCGAAATCCGCGGCCCCGTCCGGCTTCTGGCCGCGCCCGACGGCTTTCGCTTCACGGATTCAAAGTCCGGATTTGTCTCACTCGTCAATTTGGCGAGCGTCGCGGCGATTGCGCAGGGGGCCGCGCTCGATCCGCTGCGGTTTCGCGCCAATCTCTACGTCGAAGACATGGACGCATGGGCCGAAGCGGCGCTCCCGGGGCGAATCCTGTCGATCGGCGGCGCGCGGCTCGAGGTGCTCAAAATGACCGATCGCTGCGCGGCCACAGGCGTCGAGCCGGGCACGGGGCGACGCGATATGGATCTCGTTCAAACGCTGCGCCAGAACTTCGGCCACATCGATTGCGGCGTTTACGCGCGGGTGATCGAGGGCGGCCGGATCAAGGCCGGCGACGCGATCAGCATCCTCGCCTGAAGCCCTAGAACCGATCTGGCTCGAGCGGAAGTTCGCCCACCTGCGGCGCGTCATCGTCCCGTGCGCCGCCGGCGACGTCATCCATCGGCGGGCGCGGGCGCCGACGCCGGCGCGAGCTCAGATGATAATTGACTCCGCCCTCGTGTTCACGCGGCGCGTTCTCGCGCTCGAGAACGGGTTCCGCGCCCGCGCTCTCGCTGGGAACAGCGGCGGCGCGCGCCACTGGCGCGGTGATGAATGAGGGAAGCGCCGTCCCTGCTTCGCTCTCGGGCGCGTTGGCTTCGGGGCGCGGCTGGAAGCGTCGGTCGCGGCCGCGCTCATATCCCTGGTGACGAGGACGGTCGCCGCCCTCGGCGTTGCGGTCTCGGTTGAACTGCGGTCGTTCGTGCCGCTGCGGGCGTTCCGGACGCTCCGCGCGCTCGCCGGCCCGCATCTCGCCGATCGGGCGCTCCTCAAAGGGCTGAGGTTGCGGCTGGGGCTGGGGCTGCGCAAAATGCGGCTGCGGTTGCGGCGCGAAGGGCGGCGGCGGCTGGAAGGCCGGCGGCGGCAGCCGTTCGGCAAGCGGCGCGAAGCGGTCTGGAAGCGGGGCGAAATCGTCATCGTCCTCGGAGGTGTCGATTTCCGCTTCCAGCTGCGGGCGCCCATAGCCGTTGACTTGCTGCTGTTGCTGCGCGGCGGCGATCAGCCGGAAATAGTGCTCCGCATGCTGCAGCAGGCTCTCGGCCATGATCGTGTCGCCGGAGGACTGCGCGTCGCGCGCAAGCTGAAGATATTTTTCGGCGACATGCTGAGCCGTGCCGCGGATCTTCACGTCGGGGCCATTCGACTCATAGGATCGTGTAAGCGGATTGGGCCCTTTGCGGTTGCTCCGTCCGCGCATTCTCTTGTTTTGCCCTGGTCTCATCAAACTCCCCGAAATCTTGCTGCGCTCGGCCCCGCCTGCGCGGCGTTCCCAACAACGTCGCCGCTAAATTCCTTCGCCCGGCGCATGTGCCAACGGACAGGCGACAGCAATCCGTTTTCGGACCTCAAGCTTCGATAATGCTGTGCGCGAGTCGATTTTCCTCAAGTCGGCCGCAATCGGCGGCCCCACGTCGCTCTGCGCCAATTCCCCTCAGCGCAACTGCTAGATGCCCAACGCGACTGCATGCCTGCCTGCCGGATCGCAACGCTCCCGACAATCGAAGTGGTCTTCACTCCGGCGCTTTCATGTCGATTTCGACGTTGCTCCTGGCCGGTCGTTTCGGGCTTCCGTTCGCGAAGCGGAGCCAAAGCGTTCGAGTTTTCTCTCGACGTCGGCGATCGGCTGGACCTGGGATGACTATAGTGGAGGGGGTGGCCGCCAACAAGGCCGAGCGCGGCGAGACAGGCCAAAAAAGCGGTCACTGTCGCCAATATGTCACGGCCTTGACGGGTAAAGCCGCGCCGCGACAACCCTCTCGTGGCCGCCAATGTCGCGCGCCACACGGTCGATTTTGAAGCCCTGGGCCTCCAACAGCGCCGCGACGCTTGCAGCTTGATCGAAGCCGACCTCGAATACGACGACCGTGTCCTCGTCAATGAACCGCAGCAAGTCGCCGATGATCTCTCGATACCGCTCGAGCCCGTCGGAGCCGCCGTCGAGCGCCAGCGCCGGATCATGGAGCCGCACCTCAGGATCGAGCCCTGCGATGTCCCCAGTGCGCACATATGGAGGATTGGACACGATGAGGTCGAAACGCGCCTGGAGCGCCTCCGCCCAGCGGCCGCGCACAACCGCCGCGCGGTCTGACAGGCCGCAACGAGCGAGATTTGCGGCGGTGGCCGCGCAGGCGTCCTCCGAGAGATCGACGGCGACGGCGCGCGCGGCCGGAAGCTCGCTGAGAAGCGCGCAGGCGATAGCGCCCGAGCCGGCGCCGAGATCGAGAATGGAGAGCGGCGCGTCGCGCCTTTCCGCAACGAAGCGCAACGCCGTCTCCACCAGCGTTTCCGTGTCGGGCCGCGGATCGAGCACTGACGGCGCGACCGCGAGGTCGAGCGTCCAGAATCCGCGCTCTCCAAGAATGCGCGACACCGGCTCACGGGCGGCCCGTCGCGCCGCATAGCGGGAGAGGGCGCGCGCCTCCTCCTGAGAAAGCGGCGCGCGCGGCGTCATGGCGAGTTCGAGCCGCGTCAGCCCTGTGGCGGCGCGCAGCAGAACGCGCGCGTCCTCCTGCGCGTCGTCGACCCCGCAGGCGTCGAGATAGTCCGCAACTGTCGCGATCGCCTGGGCGCGCGTCAGCGGATCGCTCGTTGCGGCCTTCCTCGCGCCCAGACTCATCTCTACCCCCGGCTGGCGAGAAGCGTTGTCAGCCTTTTTGCGAAAGCCGCTGCGTCGATGGGATGCTCGCCGTCGGCGACGCGGGCGAGATCGAGCAGGAGGAGCTGTTCGTCGCGCGTCGCTTCGCGCCCCTTTGTGCGCAAGGCCGTCGCCAGCGCGACGATCGCTTCATGCCTCGGGTTGATCTCCAAAACCGGCTTTCCGAAGGCCGCCTGTTGTCCATGTTCGGCCAGAAGGCGGGACAATTGGCGATCAAATCCGGTATCGGGCGCCACTAGGCAAACGGCGCTGTCGGTCAGCCGCGTCGAGGCGCGCACGTCGTCGACATATTCGGCAAGCGTCTCCTTGAGGGCTGCAAGCAGGTCGGCGACGTCGGCGGGCGCCTCGGTGTCCGTCTTCGCCTCGTCGATGAGCGCGACCGCGTCGATGTCGGCCTGGCCCTGCGTGACGGATTTGAACGGCTTGCCCTCGTAGCCGAGCGCGCTCGTCACCCAGAAGGCGTCGACCGCATCGTCGAGAAGCAGCACTTCGACGCCTCTCGCGCGGAAGCCTTCAAGCTGCGGGCTGGCGCGCAGCCGCTTCATATCGTCGCCGACAAGATAATAGATCGCGGTCTGATTTTCCCTCAGATCGGCGACGTAATCCTTGAGCGTGCGGGTTTTTTCCTCGGATTTCGTCGAGGCGAAACGCGCAATTTCGAACAGAGCGTCGCGGCGGCTCGGGTCTTCATGCAGCCCCTCCTTGATCACCGAGCCGAAATTCTTCCACACGTCCGCGAATTTTTCCGGCTCGGCGTCGGCGAGCTTCTTGAGTTCCTGCAAAATGCGCGTCGCGATGGCCTTGCCGATCGCGCCGGCGACCGGGCTTTTCTGCACCATCTCGCGCGAGACATTGAGCGGAATGTCGGCGCTGTCGACGACGATGCGCATGAACCGCAGCCAGGCGGGCAGCAGCTCCATGTCGCGCGAGATCAGCACGCGCCGCACATACAGCTTGGATTTGCTCTTTCGCGCCGGGTCGAAGAGATCGAACGGCCGCGCCCCAGGAACAAAGGCGAGCACCGTATATTCGGTGCGTCCTTCGGCGCGCCAGTGGGCGATCAGCGCCGGCTCGTCCAGCTGCCCGGACAATTGCCGATAGAAGTCGACATATTGCTCCTGGGTGATTTCGGACTTGGGCTTCGTCCACAGGGCGACGCCTTCGGCGATCCGCCGGGGCTCTTCGCCGGGCGCCGCGATGAGATCAATCGGCGCGGCGATCGCGCCCGAGTGCTCGCGCACGACGCTTTCAATCCGCCAGCCGTCAAGAAATTCATCGCTCTCGGCGTTGAGATGCAAAGTGACGCGGGCGCCGACGGGGGGCGCCGCTTCGAGCGGCAGAGCCGCGATCTGATAGGAGCCCTTGCCGTCTGAACTCCACAGCCAGGCCTGATCCTCGCCGGCCCGCCGCGTCGCGACCTCGACGCGATCAGCGACCATGAAGGCGGAGTAGAAGCCAACGCCGAACTGGCCGATGAAGCCGGCGTCTTTCTCCTTGCCGAGTTTGTCGAGAAAGGCGCGCGTTCCCGAATTGGCGATGGTGCCAAGGGCGCTGATCAACTCCTCGCGCGACATGCCGACGCCATTGTCGGCGATCGTCAGCGTGCGCTTTTCCTGATCGAGTGAGATCGTGACCAGCGGCGCGGCGGCTTGCGCGGCGAGTTTTTCGTCGGAAAGCGCCTCGTAACGCAGCTTTTCGCAAGCGTCGGCGGCGTTCGAGACGAGTTCGCGCAGAAAGATGTCGCGCTCCGAATAGACAGAGTGCGTCATCAGCTCGAGCAGGCGCGCGACGTCGGCCTCAAAACCGAAATCGGCGGCGGTTTGCGGATCGGCGGCGGGAGCCGCGGCGGCGACGGATGCGGCGTCGTCGGTCATGTTCTCTCCGATGAAAAGAAAAAGAGAATGCGCGTCGCGGTCGATGCGACGGCGGCTCTTGAGTTCGTCATTGTTGCGGTTTTTTGCAAGAGCCTCGGCGGCGGGGCGCCGCCACGGGGCCGCTAAAGGCGGCTATGGCGACCCGCTAAAGCTAGACGAGCCGGCGCGGGAGCGAAACTCCCGGCCGGCCCGACCATCGCCACGACCTCTATCTCTCGCAACCACACGCTTCGGGGGGCTGGGGGGCTGACGAAACCGAAAACGCGTGGCCCCGAGCTGTCGAGGCAATGAACTTCATTTTGGGCGGCGCGTTTGGCTGGCAAGGGGCGCCAAGTCGGCGAAAGTATGATTCTTCCCAGCCAAATCTTATCAGAGCGCAAGGACGCGAAGAATCTCGTCGTAAACCAGTCATTAAGTCTTGCCCGGCGCATCCTTGCGGGCCAACATGGTTAAGAGAGATCGAGGAGAGCGGACGCATGGCGGAGTCGGAGACGACGGAGCCCAGCCGGGTTCGACCCGCGCTCGTCGTCGTGAACGGCGCTTCGCCGGACGCGGCGCAGGCCCGGGGAGACAAGCGCGGCGCGGCGGTTTCGTTCAGCCGCCCCGAACTCAACGTCATCTTCAATGTTTATGGAGCGAAAGTCGCGCAGGGGGAGTGGCGCGACTATGCGATCGACTTCACGCCGGCGAAGGCCGTGTTCTCGATTTTTCGGCGCGCGAGCGAAGCGCCGCTGTATCGAATCGAAAAGGATCCTGCGCTTTCGCGTCGGCAGGGCGCGTATGCCGTGATCGCAGCGACAGGGCTTGTGCTTCGGCGCGGACATGATCTCGCGCGCGTCGTGCGCGTTTTGGACCGCGCCTTAAGGCTCGTCGGCGCCGAATAGGCTCGCGAGAATCCCACAAAACCGCGCGCGGAAAGATCAGAAGCGATCGGCGCGATAGGGCGTCGGATCGATGAAGGGTTGTTCGCCCGTCATCATGTCGGCGAGGAGCCGGCCGGAAACCGGCCCAAGCGTCAGCCCATGATGCGCATGGCCGAAATCGAACCATAGTCCGCGATGACGCGGCGCCGGACCAACGATCGGCAGCATGTCCGGCAGGCAGGGCCGCGCGCCGCGCCAGGGTTCCGGGTCGAGCCGTTCGGCGAGCGGAAACAATCGGCGCGCCGCCGGTTCGCAAACCTCGATCTGCACCGGCGTCGGCGGCGCGTCGCGGCGGGCGAATTCGGCGCCGCTCGTCAGCCGGACCCCGCGGCGCATCGGCGCCAAAAGATAACCGACGTCGGCGTCGAGGATCGGATGATTGAGCCTTGCGCCGTCTTTTGCAGCGTAATGCATGTGATAGCCGCGCTTCCAGCCAAGCGGAATGCGGTAGCCGAGCGGCCCATAAACAAAATCCGACCAGGGGCCGAGCGCCGCCACCGCCGCGCCCGCGACGAGCGGCCCGTTCGCCGTCTCGACGCGCCAACGCCCATCCGGCTCTTGCGAAAGGCTGCGCGCGTCTCCGGAAAGGAACTGGCCGCCGCGTGAGACAAACAGATCGGCGTAGGCTTTCGAGAGCGCGGCGGGATCGATGATCGCGGCGGTGTCACGGTAATGGATACCGCCCATGATCGGGGCGAGATCGGGCTCCAGCGAAGCGACTCCGGCGGCGTCGAGCGTATCAATATGTAAGCCATAGGCGCGCAGCCGCTCGGCGTCGGCGAGGCCATGCGCCAGAGTCGCCTCCCCGCGATGCAGCTTGATCCAGCCGGTCCTGCGCAACAGCTCGCCGGCGCCTGCCTGCTGGATCAGCGCCTCATGCTCGCTCAGGCTGTGTTCGATCAGCGGGCGCCGCGCTTCGATATTCCGCCGCACCCGTTCAGGCGCGCTCTCGCGCCAATAGCGCAGGAGCCATGGCCCCACCGCCGGCAGCGCTGAGACGTGGTAATGCGCCTCAGGGAGAAGGTTCAGCGCATATTTGATAAGTTTCGCCGGATCGCGCGGGAACAGATAGGGGATGAGCGACGAACGTTCGATCAAGCCGGCGTTGCCAAAGCTCGTCTCCTGTCCCACCGCGCCAGTGCGATCGATGAGCGCGACGTCACGGCCGCGCGCCTGCAGATGCAGCGCGGCGCTGACGCCGACGATCCCCGCGCCAAGAACGACGACATCCGTCGATTGCATGATTCCTCCCACCTGATCAGCCCATATATGGACTTTGATGCAACGCGCATGCTAGGCGCCTCTCTCTTCCTCAAATTTTCAAGGCGCGCCGGATGATCCCCCGCTATTCCAGACCCGAGATGACCGTGATTTGGGAGCCGCAGACGCGGTTTCGCATCTGGTTCGAGATCGAGGCCTACGCCTGTGACGCGCTCGCCGAGATCGGCGTCATCCCCCGGGAGAGCGCCAAGGCGATCTGGGACAAAGCGGATTTCGTCACCTTCGACGTCGCGCGAATCGACGAGATCGAACGGGTGACGAAGCATGACGTGATCGCCTTTTTGACCCATCTCGCCGAATTCATCGGCGCCGAGTCGCGTTTCGTTCATCAGGGCATGACGTCTTCGGACGTGCTCGACACCTGTCTTGCCGTGCAATTGTCGCGCGCCGCGGATCTGCTGATCGCCGACGTCGACGCGCTGCTGTCGGCGCTCAAGACGCGCGCCTTTGAGCATAAATACACGCCGACGATCGGACGCTCGCACGGCATTCACGCCGAGCCGACGACGTTCGGGCTGAAACTGGCCCAGGCCTACGCCGAATTCACCCGCGCGCGGGAGCGGCTCGTCCAGGCGCGCCGGGAAATTTCGACCTGCGCGATTTCTGGCGCCGTCGGCACTTTCGCCAATATTGATCCGCGCGTCGAAGACTATGTGGCGCATAAGATGGGGCTGACCGTCGAACCGATCTCGACGCAGGTCATTCCGCGCGATCGCCACGCGGCGTTTTTTGCGACGCTCGGCGTCGTGGCGTCGTCCGTCGAACGGCTCGCCATCGAAGTCCGTCATCTTCAGCGCACCGAGGTGCTCGAGGCGGAGGAATATTTTTCAGCTGGGCAGAAGGGCTCTTCCGCCATGCCGCATAAGCGCAATCCGGTGCTGACCGAAAATCTGACCGGCCTTGCGCGTCTCGTGCGCGCCATGGCGATTCCGGCGATGGAAAACGTCGCGCTCTGGCACGAGCGCGATATTTCGCATTCTTCGGTCGAGCGTATGATCGGGCCCGACGCGACGGTGACGTTGGACTTCGCGCTGGCGCGCTTGACGAGCGTGATTGAAAATCTCGTCGTCTACCCGGAAAATATGCGCAAGAATCTAGAGAAGCTCGGTGGGCTCATTCATTCGCAGCGCGTGCTTCTGGCGCTGACGCAAAAAGGCGTCTCGCGCGAGGACGCCTACGCCATGGTGCAGCGAAACGCCATGCCAGTTTGGCATAGGGCGTTCGAAGGACGCCCGTCGCAAGAAAATAATCTGGAAGGGGATTTCCGTACACTGCTTGGGCAGGACAAGGACGTAAGCGCGAAACTATCGCCGGCGGAGTTGGACGCGCTGTTCGACCTCTCGTACCACTTCAAACATGTGGATACGATTTTCGCGCGGGTCTTTGGGGAGGCTTAGCGCCGCCGCTAATCTCCAGATATCCAAGCTGCAATTCTCTCGCGAAGGCGATCAGCGCGGCGGTGAAGAGCGCCATCGCCAGGGCGAACAGCAACCCCGCGCCATACTCATGGCGCACATGGAAAAATGCCGCCGCAAAACTGAGGATCACGAGAAGGCTCGTCACGATGCAGCTCGCCACGCCCCAGTAAATGGCGTGATGCATCAGCTGGCCGCGCTTTCTGAGGATTGGCAGTTCAGCTTTCACATCGGCGTATTCGGCGCCAGTGACCTGCGAGATCAAAGCTGTTCGATCGATGGCGTGTTGGTGATGAGTATGAGGGTCTCGAAGCATGAGGTCTCGCACGACGGGATCCAGCGCAGTTCCGATTAGGCGCGCCCGTCAGTCAAGCCTTACCGTGACGGGCGGCGAGATAGAGGCTGGACTTGCCGGCGCCATTGGCGCCAGTCACGACGGTGAGGCGCCCCGGCGCAAGGACCAGATCGCGAATGGATCGATAGCCGGAAATCGCGAGCCGCGTGATCACGCTGCCTCCCTGGCGGCAATATCGATGGACGGGCGTGAACGGGCAATGGCCGCCCTTCCAATAGGGAGCGCAAAGCCTTAAAGAGCGGGCATGATCTGGCTTATATTCGCCTTGCTGACCGGCGCCGCGGTGATGGCGGTGCTGGCGCCGCTCGCCATGCGGAATGGGGCGCAGGATGAAAGCGCCGCCGACGTCGCCTTTTTCGAGGAGCAGATCGCCGAAATCGAGCGCGAGCGCGAGGAAGGGCGCCTCGACGCGGCGGACGCGGGAGCCGCGAAGACCGAGGCGGCGCGGCGGCTGTTGCGCGCGGAAGCCGCGCCAAAGGCGAGGGTCATCGCCTCGCGCAAACTCGCGCTCGCCGCGGCGCTCGCGGCTATCGTGGTCATCCCCGCCGTCGCGCTGATGCTTTATGCGCGGCTCGGCCATTCCGACATGCCGGACATGCCGCTGACGGCGCGGCTCGACTCCGCGCCGGACCGCAATGACCTCTCCGGCGCCGTCGCGCGCATCGAACAGCATTTGCGCGAGCATCCCGAAGACGGCCGCGGCTTCGAAGTCATCGCGCCATATCTGCTGCGCACGGGGCGCGGCGAAGACGCCGTCCACGCCTATTCGGAAGCGCTGCGACTTTTGGGCGCAACCGCGGCGCGACATGCGGCGCTTGGAGAAGCGCGCGTCGTCGTCGCTCAAGGCGTGGTGACGCCGCAAGCCAGGAAGGATTTCGAGGCCGCGCTCGCGCTCGACCCTTCAGCGCCAGAGGCGCAGTATTATCTTGGACTCGCCGCGGCGCAGGCCGGCGAAAAGGAAAAAGCGATCGCAATCTTTTCCAAGATGGCCGCTGACGCGCCGGCCGACGCCGCTTATCTGAAGGCGGTCAACGCCCAGCTCGCCATTCTGCGCGGCGAGGCGAACCCGCCGGTCGTCGCGCGCGGGCCGTCGAGCGAGCAGGGTAAAGCGATCGCGGCGATGCCCGCCGATCAGCGTCAGGAGATGATCCGCGGCATGGTGGATCGTCTTGCCTCGCGGCTCGAGTCCAAGGGCGACGACGTCGAAGGATGGCTAAAGCTCATTCGCGCCTATAGCGTCCTCGCCGAGACAGAAAAGGCGAAGAAGGCGGTGACCGAGGCGCGCAAGGCGCTCGCCAGCAGGCAAGACGATGTCGCCCGCATCGAGGCGCTGGCGAAGGAATTGAACATCGGGGGCTGAGGCGACGTTTCGCCTCTTCGCGAGAGCGGCCATATGAGGCCGCATGGGAGCGTTCTGAATAATGACGCGTAAGGGAAAGCGGCTGACGTTGATTGCCGGAGCGATGGCCGTTCTCGGCCTCGCCGCCGGGCTTATGCTGTTCGCGCTGCGCGACAATATCGTATTCTTCTACACGCCGTCGGAGCTTGCGAAGAAGCAAACGGCCGCCGGCGCGCGGCTGCGCATCGGCGGACTGGTGAAGGAAGGCACGGTGGTCAAGAAGGGCCAAGATGTGCGCTTCACTGTCACCGACAAGACGAGCGATCTTACGGTGTCCTACACGGGCCTCCTGCCGGATCTCTTCCGCGAAGGGCAGGGCGTCGTCGTCGATGGCGTGCTGCAACCTGACGGCGCCTTTCGCGCCGACAGCGTGCTGGCCAAGCACGACGAACGCTACATGCCGCGCGACGTCGCCGACGCCTTGAAAAAGCAGGGCGTCTGGCAGGGGGAGACGAAGTGAGCGTGCGCGCGCCTCAAGAAAATTCGCGTCAACCCTCTCCCATCGGGAGAGGGTGGCCGCGCAGCGGCCGGGAGAGGGGTTGCGGCGCTGAACGTCAGGGCGGCGAAAGACGCCGAAGACTCTTGCCCCTCACCCCGGTCCTTTGGACCGACCCTCTCCCCTTGGGAGAGGGTATTGGCGCGAGCCTCGCATGATCGTTGAAACCGGACATTACGCGCTCGTTCTGGCCCTCGCCCTGGCGTTGGCGCAATTCGCCATCCCCTTCATTGGCGCTCGCTTGAATGACGCCGCGCTGATGCGCGTCGCGCGCCCCGCGGCGATCACGCAATTCCTATTCGTCGCGCTCTCCTATGGCGCGCTGACCTACGCCCATGTCGTTTCCGACTTCTCGCTCGTCAACGTGATCGAGAATTCCCATTCGCTGAAGCCCTTCATCTATAAAATCTCGGGCGTCTGGGGGAACCACGAAGGCTCAATGCTTCTGTGGGTGCTCGTTCTCTCGCTGTGCGGCGCGCTGATCGCGATTTTCTCGAACGCGATGACCGACCGGCTGCGCGCCGACGCGCTCGCCGTGCAAGGGCTGCTCGGCGCGGCCTTTCTTCTTTTCATCCTGCTCACCTCAAATCCGTTCGCGCGCGTCGCGCCGGCGCCGTGGGAGGGCCGCGATCTCAATCCGATCCTGCAGGACCCGGGCCTCGCGATCCATCCGCCGCTGCTCTATCTCGGCTATGTCGGCTTTTCGATCGTGTTCTCCTTCGCCGCCGCCGCGCTCATTGGCGGACGCATCGACGCCGGCTGGGCGCGAGTCATTCGCCCCTGGACTCTCTTCGCCTGGATCGCGCTGACGCTCGGCATCGCGATGGGATCGTACTGGGCCTATTACACGCTCGGCTGGGGCGGCTTCTGGTTCTGGGACCCGGTCGAGAACGCCTCGCTGATGCCCTGGATCGCCGGCACGGCGCTCGTGCACAGCGCCGCCGTGATGGAAAAGCGTGAGGCGCTGAAGGTCTGGACGATCTTTCTCGCGATCCTCGCCTTCTCGCTGTCTCTGCTCGGCACCTTCCTGGTGCGCTCCGGCGTGCTGACGTCAGTGCATGCCTTCGCCAGCGATCCCGACCGCGGCGTGTTCATCCTCGCCATTCTCGTCTTTTTCATCGGCGGCGCTCTTGCGCTCTTTGCGCTGCGGGCCGGCGCGCTGCCCGTCGGCGGCCTGTTTTCGCCGATCTCACGGGAAGGCGCGCTCGTCCTCAACAATCTGCTGCTTTCGGCGTGCTGCGCCACCGTCGTCGTCGGCACGCTCTATCCGCTGGCGCTGGAAGCGATCACCGGCGAGAAGATTTCCGTCGGCGCGCCGTTCTTCAACACCGTGCTGATTCCCATCGCACTGCCGCTCGCCTTGTTGATGCCGATCGGCCAGATGCTGTCCTGGAAGCGCGGCGATCTTGCCGCCGCCTTGCAGCGGCTGCGCATCGCCTTCATTGTCGGCGTCGTCGCGACGGCCGCGTTCGGCGCGTGGTACGGAACGCCGTTTCTCTCGATCGCTGCCGCCGGCGTCGCGATCTATCTCGTCGTCGGCGCCTTGAGCGATCTCGCGCTGCGCGTGCGGGGGACCTCCGGACGCGCGAGCTTCAAGCGGCTCGCCGGCTTGCCGCTTTCGGCCTTCGGCACGTCGATCGCTCATGCCGGCATGGGGCTGACGCTGCTTGGCCTCGCCGCGACCGGCTGGGGCGTCGAAACCATCGTCGCGATGAAGCCCGCGAGCTTCTACGATGTCGGTCCCTATCAGATCGGCATTGAATCTGTTTCGCCGCGCCAGGGACCGAATTATTCGGAAGTCTATGCGGTGATGGCGGTGCGCAAGGATGGCGCGACGCTCGCGACGATCGAGCCGGCGAAGCGCTTCTATCAGGCGCGGCGCATGGCGCGCTCGGAGGCGGGGATCGTCACGCTTGGGCTCGGGCAGGTCTATGCGGCGATCGGCGAGTCGCATGAGGACGGAACGATTGACGCGCGGCTGTACTGGAAGCCGCTCGTGACGCTGATCTGGATCGGCGCGCTGGTCATGGCCTTCGGCGGCGCGCTGTCGCTCGCCGACCGGCGTCTGCGCATCGGCGTCGCCCGCCGCGCCGCCGCGCCAGCCCTGGAGCCCGCGGAATGAGCGTCGAAGCCCCCTCCCTGTCCCTCCCCCGCTGTCGCGGGAGAGGGGACCCTAACGATCGGTATTTGTCGGATGGCGAGAAATCGCCGAATCTTGCTCCCTCTCCCGCGAAGCGGGGGAGGGTTGGGGTGGGGGTCTTCATCGCGCTCGTTATCTTCCCCCTGACGGCCCATGCCGTCACGCCCGGCGAAAGGCTTGCCGATCCGGCGCTCGAAGCGCGAGCGCGGGCGATCACCACCGAGCTGCGCTGCCTCGTCTGCCAGAACCAGTCGATCGACGATTCCGACGCCTCGCTCGCCAAGGATTTGCGCGTGCTCGTGCGCGAGAAGCTTAAGGAGGGGATGAGCGACGCGCAGGTGCGCGAATTCGTCCATGCCCGCTATGGCGACTTCGTGCTGCTGCGCCCGCCGGTGAAGCCCGGCACGCTGCTACTCTGGGCCGCGCCGCTGATCGCGCTGCTCGCGGGCGCCGCCGCCATCTGGATGGCGGCGCGGCGACGGGCAGGCTTCCCCGCCACGCCCGCCAAGGCGCTCAGTGAAGAAGAGCGCGCGCGACTGAAAACTCTGGGCGTCTCGGACTTGGAAAGGCCCAAGAGCTAAACCCCCAAGAGCTAAACCCCTATCCAACGCACGCCCGCTGGATTATAGGGGCGGGACAGTTCCCGCCGCCCCGGCGCCTCTCAAGGAGCGGATCATGGCCCAGCATTACACGCCCCATTTCCACAATCAGCCCGGCGTCGCGCAGATCAGGATCGGGGCCAAGGAATTCATGTGCATCGGGGCGCTCCCGCCCTTCGACCATCCGCATGTCTATCTCGACATGGGCGCGGGGTCGGAGGCGATCTGCCCCTATTGCTCGACGCATTACGTCTACGACGCGACGCTGCGCGGCGGCGCCGACCCGGCCGAATGCGTCTATCGCATCTCTGAAGACACCGCCGCCTGATAGAAGATCGCGGGTGAACGCGCCGATCGTCATCGCCGGCGCAGGCATTGGCGGCCTCGCCGCGGCTCTGTCGCTGGCGCGCGCCGGCAAGCGTGCGCTGGTGCTCGAGCGCGCTGCTCGGATCGAGGAGGTCGGCGCGGGACTGCAGATCGCGCCGAACGCCGGGCGCATCCTCGCCAAGCTCGGGCTCGAGCCGGCGCTCGCCGGCGTCGCTCTGGAGCCCGAGGCCATCAATATCCGCCGCGGGCGGGACGGCGCCATTCTGGCGCGCCTTGATCTTTCCGCCGCGAGGACCCGCTGGGGCGCGCCGTTTCGGCTTTTCCACCGCGCCGACCTGCAGGGCGCGCTGCTGCAGGCGGCGCTGGACAATCCGCAGACTCATGTCCGCGCCGGCGCTCGCGTCGGCGATTTCGAAGCGACCGCCCGAGGCGTTCGCATTCGCGTGCATACCCAGGACGGCGTCGAGGAAATCGAGGCGGCGGGCCTGATCGGCGCCGACGGCGTGCGCTCGAGCGTGCGCGGCCATCTCGTCCCGTCCGAGCGCGACGCGCCCGCCTATTCCGGCTGCGTCGCCTGGCGCGCGACGCTGCCCGCCGAGAGCGTTCCGGCGGCGCTGCGCGTGCGCGCGTCCAATCTCTGGCTGCTGCCGGGCGCTCATGTCGTGCACTATCCGCTGCGCGACGCGTCAATGATCAACGCCGTCGTCATCCTCGAAGAGCCGCCGGAGGCCGAGGACGCCGCTTCAAGCCTGTCGCTTGACGGCGCGGCGCTCGCGCGCCGACTCGCGCCGCGTAAACTCGCGGCAGAACTGCGCGACTTGATCGAAGCCGGCGCCTCCTGGCGCCATTGGCCTTTGTTCACGCGGCCGGCGCTGGAACACTGGACGCAGGGACCGGTGACGCTCCTCGGCGACGCCGCGCATCCGATGGTCCCGTTTCTCGCGCAGGGCGCGGCGCAGGCGATCGAGGACGCTGACGCCCTGGGCGAAGCCTTCATGCGATTGGGCGCGACGGTGGAACCCGCCTTCGCCGCCTATGAGGGCGCAAGGCTTCCCCGCGCTGAGCGGGTCGTGCGCGTCTCGCGTCGCCAGGGCGGCTATTTCCATATGCGCGGATTGCCGGCTGCCGCCCGCAATCTCGCGATCCGCGCGCTCGGCGGCCCCGGCATGCTGGCCCGCAACGCCTGGCTTTATCGTTAGCGCACCCTCCTGGAGCGCGGCGTAAAGCTCTGTGACGATTTTGCGCTTCAAGAAAGGCGCGCCGTCACACCCGCTAAAATAATTTTCGCGCTGAACGGGCGCGTTAACCTGCGCTAAGGGCATATGTTAACCGGCGTTCCTCGAAGCTTAAACCGAAGCAATGCGCAGCGGGTCGCGTTGAAGCGCGTGCGCAACAAAACCGGCTAAGTTTCAACAGGCTATGAGATTGCATCCAATTTTACGCATTTCGATAGTCAAAAATTATACTTACTGCAGACCGATGAAAATCTGAACGCATTCGCGTAAAATGCGGCTGAAATACTTTCATCGACAGCAAAACAACAAAACTAACCTCGCCTCATGTCACGGAGGCGGGTTATGTTGGGCATCGTTAGCAAGGCGGTTGTGGCTCTCGGGATGGCGGGCGCGGCGCTTGTCGCCGTCAACGCAAAAAGTTTCGCCGGACCCGAAACCGCGACCTTCGCCACGCTCGGCCCGGAAACGAGCGTCCCCTACGGCTGGGTGGACTTCTGCCAGCGCTACCGGGGCGAATGCCAGAACGAGGAAACCGCGCCGCAGGAGGTCGAACTCACCGCCGCCGTTTTTCGCAAGATCGCGCGCGTCAACGCCTGGGTGAATGAGAATATCGCCCCGATCGCCGACGTCGATCACTGGGGCGCGGTCGATCAGTGGGATTATCCCAGCGACGGCAAGGGCGACTGCGAGGATTTCGCGCTTCTAAAGCGCCGCATGCTGATCGAGGAAGGCTTTCCCCGGCAGGCGCTGCTGCTCACGGTGGTGAAGGAGAAGAACGGCGACGGCCATTCGGTCCTGACGGTCAAGACCAACCGCGGCGAATTCGTGCTCGACAATCTTTCCAACGAGATGCGGCCCTGGACGCGCGCTCCCTATCGCTTCGTCAAGCGACAGTCGCAGCAAAATCAGAACGCCTGGGTGGCGATTGCCCCGGCGACCAGCGCCCCGCTGTATGTGTCGCGGTGAGGCCGCTTTCAGCCGATCAGCGTCAGCCCGCTCGCGTAGCGTTGGCCGTTCTCTACATAATGTTTCGCCGAGTCGAGATGGCGGTCGCGCGCCGCTTCGTCGAGCGTGCGGATCGCCTTGGCGGGGGAGCCGACGATCAGCGAAAAGTCCGGGAATTCCTTGCCTTCGGTCACCAGCGCATTGGCGCCGACGAGGCAGTTCGCGCCGATCTTCGCCCCGTTGAGGATTGTCGCCCCCATGCCGATCAACGTCGCTTCGCCGATGATGCAGCTATGCAGAATGACGCCATGGCCGATCGTGCAGTCCGGCCCGATGACGAGCGGAAAGCCCATGTCGGTGTGGAGAACGCTGTTTTCCTGAATATTGGTGCGGGCGCCGACCGTGATCCACTCATTGTCGCCACGCAGCACGCAGCCGAACCAGACATTGGCGTCCTCCTCCAGCGCGACGCGGCCGATGACATGCGCGCCTGGAGCCACGAAGAACCGGCCGGGGGCCGGAAGGCGCGGCGCGATTCCGTCGATCGTGTAAAGCGGCATGGGCGAAGCCTCCTAAAAAAGAGGCGCGACATTGCCATTTTCCCCCTTTCGCATGCAATGGCGTAGCGCCAAAGCCCGCGCGATCTCATTCGGAAGTCACGGAAATTTGGACTATAAGCGGACGGCGGGGTTTGATAGTGCCGGTCGGCGCGTTGCCGGTGGGGATCTATCGCGCGAAAGCCGCTGTCGGAGGACGCCCACTGAGCGCCATCATGTTGCGGGATCGGGTTCGGCTGGCCAGCGTTTCGGCGGCGCGGGCGGCGGGGGCCTTCGCGCGAGGCGCCGCCGCGCCCTATCATCTCATGAAGTCGATGGCGATCGCGCCGCCGGAGCGGCTGCGCATCGCGCCTCCCGACATCAGAACCACCGATTCGACCGTCGCCGACCAGATTTACGCCGGCTATTTCTCCTTCGACGGCAAAACCGTACAGGCGCGGGGCGTATCGCCTTTTCTGGTCGCCGCGCCTTCCGAATGCTGGCGGCGCTCCCTTGCAGGCTTCTCCTGGCTGCGGCATTTGCAGGCCTCGGACAACAGGGTGGCCCTGGCCACTGCGCAGGAGCTTGTCGCCGATTTTCTTTCGCTTCCGAAAATTCCGGCCGACGATCCGGCGATGGAGCCTGCCGTCGTGGCGCGGCGCCTCCTCTCATTTCTATCGCAATCGCCGACGCTGCTCGACGGCGCCGACGCCGATTTTTATGACGCGTTCATGCTGGCGCTCGCGCGCAACGCCCGGCTGTTGTGGCGGGCGCTGGCCGGCGATGGCGCGCGCGGCGCCGATCGCGCCTTCTGCGCCATCGCGCTTGCCGAATTCGCCGTCTGCGCGGACACTGGCCGCAAAATCGCCCCGCATGTGTCGCGCGCGCTCAGCGCGGAGCTCGACCGCCAGATCCTCATCGACGGCGGCCATGTCAGCCGCAATCCGCAGGTCGCGGTCGACCTGCTGCTCGATTTGTTGCCGCTGCGGCAGGTGATTGCGGCCCGCGGCCTGCAAACGCCGTCCGCCGTCCTGCGCGCCATCGACCGGATGATGCCGATGCTGCGCATGCTGCAGCATGGCGACGGCTCGCTGGCGCTGTTCAACGGCATGGGCGCGACGGCGCTGGACCGGCTGGCGAGCGCGCTCGCCCACGAGGACACGCGCGGCGCGCCGCCCGTCAACGCCCCATACGCCGGTTATCAGCGCATGGAGGCGGGCGACGCGCTCGTCCTCGTCGACGCCGGCGGGCCGCCGCCTTTCGAATTTTCCCTGTCCGCGCACGCGGGCAGCCTGTCTTTCGAATATTCGCTTGGAATCGAGCGGGTCGTCGTCAATTGCGGCGCTCCTTCGGCGCCGCATCTCGACGCCCGTGAGCTGGCGCGCGCCACCGCCGCGCATTCGACGCTTGTCCTCGGCGACCGCTCCAGCGCCCGCATCGCGCCACAGAGCGCGCCGCGCCGGCGCGCCGGGCGCGTTCTTGGCGGCCCGCGCAACACGGCGGTCGAGCGCCGCCGTCTCGACGGCGAGACGACGCTCCTTTTGTCGCATGACGGCTATGTGCGCGAATTCGGCCTTGTCCATCAGCGTGAACTGACCCTTCCGGCCGATGGCGCCGCGCTCCTCGGAGTCGATCGGCTCATCGCTGCGGAGCGCGGCGGAAGTCATGCGCAAGCGAGCGACTTCGCCCTGCGCTTTCACATTCATCCGCGCGTGCGCATCGCGCCGAACGCCGATGGCGCAATCGAGCTCACGCTCGCCGATGGCGAACTCCTCATCTTTGAAGCGCAAGACCTGACGCCCGAAATCGAAGACAGTATTTTCTTCGCCGCGCCCGGCGGCGCGCGCAAATGCGCGCAAATCATTTTGCGAGGGGCGGCGGCTCCTGGGGCCGAGATCGCTTGGAGCTTCCGGCGGCGCGCCGGCGAGCAAGTTCCTCCCGGCGGCAAGGTGTGATAAGCGCGGCGCCAGTTTAGGAGTATGCAATGCCCGTCGATTTGCGCCACGTGGCGCGCGCGCTGATTTCCGTTTCCGACAAAACCGGCCTCGTCGAGTTTGCGCGCGTTCTGGCGACGCATGGCGTGGAGCTTGTCTCCACCGGCGGCACGCGCAAAGCGCTCGCCGAGGCGGGTCTCGCGGTTCGCGATGTGGCCGATCTCACGCAGTTTCCGGAGATGATGGACGGAAGGCTGAAGACTCTGCATCCCAAGGTGCATGGCGGCCTTCTGGCGATCCGCGAGAATCCCGAACATGAAGCGGCGATGCTCGCGCATGACATCCGGCCGATCGATCTGCTCGTCGTCAATCTCTACCCCTTCGAGTCGGCGCTGGCGAAAGGCGCGCCGTACGAAGAATGCGTTGAAAACATCGACATCGGCGGGCCGGCGATGATCCGCGCCGCGTCGAAGAATCACGACGACGTCGCCGTCGTGGTCGATCCCGATGATTACGCCGTGCTCATCGAGGAACTCGCGGCGACGAAGGGCGCAACGCGGCTCGCGACGCGTCGACGGCTGGCGCAGAAGGCGTTCGCGCGGACCGCCGCCTATGACGCCGCGATTTCCAATTGGCTCGCGCAGCAGCTTGGCGAAGCCTCGCCGCCGCTACGCGCCTTCGGCGGACGACTCGCCGAGCCGATGCGCTACGGCGAAAACCCGCATCAATCCGCGGGCTTCTATCTCACCGGCGAGAAGCGGCCGGGCGTCGCCACGGCGCGCCAGATTCAGGGCAAGCAGCTCTCGTACAACAACGTCAATGATACCGACGCAGCCTTCGAATGCGTGGCGGAATTCGATCCGGCGCGGACCTCGGCCGTCGTCATCGTCAAACACGCCAATCCTTGCGGCGTCGCCGAAGGCGCGACTCTTGTCGACGCCTACGCCAAGGCGTTGCGCTGCGATCCGATGTCCGCCTTCGGCGGCATCGTCGCGCTCAATCGCAAGCTCGACGCCGAAGCGGCGCGCGAGATCGTCAAGATCTTCACCGAGGTGATCATCGCGCCAGACGCCGACGAAGAGTCGATTTCGATCATCGGCGCCAAGAAGAATCTGCGCCTGCTGTTGACCGGCGGCGTTCCAGATGCGCGCGCGGCCGGCTTGACCTATCGCTCGGTTTCGGGCGGCTTTCTCGCGCAATCGCGCGACTGCGCCGTCGTCGACGAGATGAATCTGCAGGTTGTGACGAAGCGCGAACCGACGGCCGAGGAGCTCGCGGATCTCAAATTCGCCTTCCGCGTCGTGAAACACGTCAAGTCGAACGCTATCGTCTACGCGAAGGGAGCCGCCACGGTGGGAATCGGCGCCGGGCAAATGTCGCGCGTCGACTCATCGCGCACCGCCGCGCATAAGGCGCAGGAGGCCGCGCGCGCGGCGGGGTTGACGACAAGTCTCGCGAAAGGGGCCGTCGTCGCTTCCGACGCTTTCTTTCCCTTTGCGGACGGACTATTGGCGGCGGCTGAGGCAGGCGTGACGGCCGTCATCCAGCCCGGCGGCTCTATGAATGATAAGGACGTCATCGCCGCGGCGGACGAGCAGGGTCTCGCCATGGTTTTCACCGGCGTGCGCCACTTCCGACACTAGCAATACGGCGGGCGATCCAGCTAGAGTGGCCG
This sequence comes from Methylocystis sp., assembly GCF_051062815.1. Classification (GTDB taxonomy): domain Bacteria; phylum Pseudomonadota; class Alphaproteobacteria; order Rhizobiales; family Beijerinckiaceae; genus Methylocystis. The sequence goes on from NZ_JBPFDU010000078.1 coordinate 266,572, forward strand.
CTTGACGCGAAACGGAGTTCGAAAATGCGTAAGTCTTTGACACTGGCGTTGGGCCTCGCGTTCATTTGCGCGGTCGCCTCGAGCGACGCTCTGGCGAAATCGAAACAACGCGCGCCTGTCGCGACGGGGCAGGTCACCGCGACGCAGGGCGACGATTTTCCGATTCCGCTGCCGCATAATCTGACGACCGGCAAAGACTGGCTCGACGACGGCGCGGCGCCGGACGCGGCGAAGGGAAATCTGCAGCCCAATCGTTACGCCAATGACAATTACTTCCTGGAGCAGCAGGATTTCTCGCTGCAAGATCCGCAGCGCTACAATGAAATCGGTCAGTATTTCGATTACGGCTGGTGAGCGCCGCGCGCTTGACATGAAAAGGCCGGCGTGGGCCGGCCCCTTCCTGACGATGGGATCTTGGCCGCGTCAGCACATCGGCACGGCGCGGTAGCCGATGACATAGCCGCGGCGGCTATAGATCGGCTCGCGAACGTAATCGCAATCCGGCTCGCTCGCGGCCGCCGCCGCCACTGCGCCTAATGCGAGCGCGCCGCCCACGGCGTAAGGCGCCCAGCCATAGCCGTGATGATGCCATTTGGACCAGGCCAATGCCGGCGTGGCGCTCGCGACCGCCCCCAACATGACGCTGGCGGCGAGGCTCGTAGAGACGATCTTTTTCAACGTGGACATGAGGTTCTCCTCGGCGTTCTCACTCGTCATTTGGCGAGTAGCCGCACTCTAGCGAGAGCCTCTAACGACGTTCGTGCGTCGGCGCACAGGACGCATGCGCACGTCATTTCGGCGGCGCGCCTCTACGCCTCGCTCTGCGCGAGGAGCTTTTGCTGATGATCGGTCGTCAGCGCGTCGAAGATCTCGTCGAACTCGCCTTCCATCACGCGGTCGAGCTTGTAGAGCGTGAGATTGATGCGGTGATCGGTGACGCGTCCCTGCGGAAAATTATAGGTGCGGATACGCTCGGAGCGATCGCCTGAGCCGACCTGCTGCTTGCGATCGTCCGAACGTTCCTTGTCGAGGCGCTGGCGTTCGGCGTCATAGAGACGCGAGCGAAGAACGTTCATCGCCTTGGCTCTGTTGCGATGTTGAGAGCGCTCCTCCTGCATCATCACCACGATGCCCGATGGAATATGAGTGATGCGGATGGCCGACTCGGTCTTGTTGACGTGCTGGCCGCCGGCGCCTTGCGCGCGCATCGTATCGATCTGCAAATCCTTCTCGTCGATGTCGACGTCGACGTCCTCGGCCTGCGGCAGCACGGCGACCGTCGCGGCCGACGTGTGGATGCGACCCTGCGTCTCGGTTTCCGGCACGCGCTGGACGCGATGCACGCCCGACTCGAATTTTAGCCGGCCATAGACTCCGCGACCGATGATCTCGGCGACGATTTCCTTGAATCCGCCAAGCGGGCCGGGGCTTTCGGACACGATCTCAATGCGCCAGCCCTTGAGCGCCGCATATCTCTGATAGGCGTGGAAGAGATCGCCGGCGAACAGCGCCGCCTCGTCGCCGCCGGTGCCGGCCCGCACTTCGAGAATGACGCCTTTCTCGTCTGCTTCATCCTTCGGCAGCAGCGCCAGTTTCAGCGCGCTTTCCGCCGCAGCAAGTCGTTCCTGCGCGGCCTCCGTCTCGCTTTCGGCCAGCCCGCGCATTTCGGCGTCGAGCGAGGCGTCAGCGAGCATGGCGGAAAGATCGTCGGATTCCTGCTGTGCCGCGCGATAGGCGCGAATCCTGTCGACGACCGCGTCGAGCGCCGCGCGTTCGCGCGAGAGCGCGACGAAGGCCTGCCCATCGGCGCCGGCCGCGAGCTTGTCGCCGATCTCGTCGTAGCGGCGCAGAATGAGGTCGAGCTTGTCTTGAGCGAACATGGGGAGGAGGCTTCCCGAGCAATGGTGAGGGCGACGGCGTGAAGAAAGGGCGCTCGCTACAAGGGCACGCCGCGCGCGATCGCATAATCCCGTAATTGCTCGCGCACCGACGCGCTGCCGTCGTCGGACGCGAGCAGCGAGGCGAGATACATCTGCGTCTCTTCGAGATTGAGACTGAGGATCATCGACTTGACCGGACCGATGGCGGAGGCCGCCATCGACAGCGAGCGGTAGCCGATGCCGAGCAGCGCCAGCGCCTCGAGCGGGCGGCCGCCCATCTCGCCGCAGAGCGTCACCGGCGCATTGTGCCGTGCGCCCGCCGTGACGATGCGCTCGAGCGCGCGCAGCACCGGCCGCGAGAGATTGTCGTAGCGCTTCGAAACGCGCGTGTTGTCGCGGTCGGCCGCATACATGTATTGCACCAGATCGTTCGATCCGACCGACAGAAAATCCGCGCGCTCGGCGATAAGATCGATTTCCCACAAGAGCGACGGCACTTCCACCATCGCGCCGAGCTCCAATCGCGTCGGCGGCGGATGGCGATGATGCGTGATGTGGTCGAGCTCCCGCAGCGCAATCGCTTTCGCCGCGTCAAATTCGGCGACATTGGCGATCATCGGAAACATGATGCGCAAATTGCGATGGGCGCCCGCCTTCAGCATCGCGCGCAGCTGCATGCGCAAAAGCCCCGGCCTGTCGAGGCCGATGCGAATGGCGCGCCAACCGAGCGCCGGGTTCTCCTCTTCGATCTTCGCCATATAGGGAAGGATCTTGTCGGAGCCGATGTCGAGCGTGCGAAACGTGATCGGCTTATCCGGCTCGGCGTCGAGCACGGCCTTGTAGAAGCGATATTGCTCGTCCATGCGCGGAAAGCGCGGCGCGAGCATGAATTGCAACTCGGTGCGAAAGAGTCCGATCGAATTCGCGCCGGTCTCACGCAGATGTGGCATGTCGATCGCCAGGCCGGCGTTCATGTGCAGCCCGATTTCGACGCCGTCCTTGGTGACCGCCGGCACGTCGCGCAGCTTGGCGTATTGCTCCTGACGCCGCGCCCGCAGCCGCGCCTTTTCAGCATAAGCGCTCTGCACGTCGGGCTGCGGCCGGACATGCACTTCGCCGGTCGTGCCGTCGACGATGATCGGATCGCCGGTTTCGACGATGTCGATCAGGCCGGCGACGAGCCCCACGGTGGCGACGCCAAGCGCGCGCGCGACAATGGCGACGTGGCTCGTCGGCCCGCCTTCCTCCAGCACGAGGCCGCGCAGCCGCTTGCGGTCATAGTCGAGAAGCGCCGCCGGCCCCATGTTGCGCGCCACGATGATGGCGTTTTCCGGCACGCTGTCGCGATCGGCGACGTAGCTCTGACCCGTCAGCTGATGCAGCAGCCGGTTGGCGATATCGTCGAGATCGTGCAGGCGGTCGCGCAGATAGGGATCGGTCTGACGCTGCATGCGCGCCCGCGCATCGTTTTGGACGCGCTCGACCGCGGCCTCGGCGGTCAGCCCGGTCATCACCGCTTCGCGCAGGCGGCGCACCCAGCCGCGGTCATAAGCGACCATGCGCACGGTTTCGAGCACGTCGCGCGGCTCGCCGGCGGCGATGCGGTCGCTATGCGCGACGAGTTCGTCGATCGACTGGCGCATCGCGTCGATCGCATGTTCAAGCCTTGCGAGTTCAGAGGGCATGTCCTCGGCGACGAGCTGCTTGATGACGACGCGGGGCTCGTGCAGCAGCACATGGCCGAGGCCGACGCCTTCCGCCATCGGCGCGCCTCTCAGCGACGCCGGGCGATAAAGCGCGAGATCGCGCGGGTCTTCGATCGCCTGCAATTCGCCCGAGGCGATGAGTTCGGCGAGCAGCATCGCCGTCGTCTGCAGCGCCTCGATCTCTTCTTCCGAATAGACGCGGCGCACCTTGTTCTGCACGACGAGCACGCCGAGCGTGTTGCCGCCGCGCAGGATCGGCACGCCAAGGAAGGAGTGATAGGCGTCTTCGCCCGTCTCCGGCTTGTAGGAGAAGGAGGGATGCTCCTGCGCCTCGGAGAGGGCGAGAGGCTCGGCGCTCTTGGCGATCAGGCCGACAAGTCCTTCGCCCGCGTGCATCGTGGTGAGATGCACGGCCTCGCGGTTAAGGCCCTCCGTGGCGTAAAGCTCCAAGCGCTGGTCGGCGCGCAGCACATAAACGGAACAAACCTCGGCGACCATATTCGCGGCGATCTGCACCACGATCTTGTCGAGCCGCGCCTGCGCGCTTACCGGTTCCGCGCTGATTTCGCGGAGGCGGCGCAGCAGAAGGCGAGGGCCGCCGAGAGCGCTTCGCATCCAATCCGTTCCTGTTTTCCCAGAACTTCGCGGGTGGGCACACCGCAAAAAAACCGCCATGCGCCTGCAGATAGCGACGGTGGCCTTCAAGCAGCGTATATTGGCGCCGTCCGCGCTCCGCAAGCGCGGCCAAGAAACGCAGCCGACGCAAGGAACATACCGTTATTGCACAGCTTGGCGAATCGGCTTGCCGGCAAGGCTCGAAGCCTCTACCACTTTCCGATCAGAGTCTGGCGATGACAGCCCGCCCACGCGCTTGGCGCCCGCCATCGGCCGCGCCAGACGCGTTCTCCGAGCCTGCGGCATCGAGAAGAGAATTCGTGCGTCTGAAAAAATACCTGATTGCGCTCTTTTTGTTCATCCTCTCCGCTCAGGCCGTCGCCATGGAGTCGGTGCGGGTGCCGCAAGACGCGCGGGCGATCGATCTCACCAATGTCATCGAGAAACATTCCTCGCAGGGCGACCGGCTGCAGGTCTCGACCGCGCCGGGTTCGGACGGCATCGTCCGCCGTATCGAGGTCGGCGCCAAGGAGGCTGGCAGCCAGCCCAACTGGATCGTTTTCGCGCTCACCAACGACACGGATGAGCAGATCGAGCGCCTGATTGTCGCCCCGCATTACCGCCTCCAGGGCTCGGGCGTCATCTGGCCCGATCTCGGCTCGACGCGCATTACGGCGATCACGGCCAGCCAGGGCTTTCCGCCCGAGGCCGAAGACGCCTCGGACGCCGACGTTTTCCGGCTGACGCTCGACCCTGGAACCACGGTCACCTATGTCGCGGAGCTGCGCACGCCGAACCTGCCACAGCTCTATTTGTGGGAGCCGGTCGCCTATAAGGACAAGGTGACGAGTCTGACGCTCTACAAGGGCATCGTCATCGGCATCGCCGGCCTGCTCGCGCTGTTTCTGACCATCGTCTTCGTGGTGAAAGGCGCCGTCATCTTCCCGGCGGCGGCGGCGCTCGCCTGGGCGGTGCTGGCCTACGTGTGCATCGATTTCGGCTTTTGGGACAAGATTTTCGGCTTTGACGCCAACGCCAACCGCATCTGGCGCGCCGGCGCCGAGACGGTTCTCTCGGCGACGCTCGTCGTCTTCCTTTTCGCCTATCTGAACCTCAACCGCTGGCATGTGCGCGCCTGGCACGTCGCGGCCCTGTGGCTGCTGATTCTGTTGGACCTCGTCGGCCTGGCGGTGTTCGACGCGCCCGTCGCCGCTGGCGTGGCGCGCATCTCGCTGGCGACGGCCGCCGTCGTCGGCTTCGTGTTGATTCTCTATCTCGCGACGCATGGCTTCGATCGGGCCATCATGCTGATTCCGACGTGGTTCCTGCTGGCCGTGTGGGTGGCGACGGCCGGATTTGCGGTCGCCGGCTGGATCACCAACGATCTGGTGTCTCCGGCGCTCGTCGGCGGCCTGGTGCTCATCGTGATGCTGATCGGTTTCACGGTGATGCAAAACGCCTTCGCCGCCGGCGGGCTGTCGCACGGCGCCATCAGCGACGTCGAGCGCAAGGCCCTCGCGCTCACCGGCGCCAATGAAATCGTGTTCGACTGGGACGTGCCCTCGGATCACATCTATGTCAGCCCGGAAGCGGAAGCGGCCCTCGGGCTCGACCGCGGCGGGCTCGAGGGCGCCGCCTCCTCCTGGCTCGATCTGCTGCATCCCTTCGAGCAGGACCGCTATCGCGCCTGCCTCGACGCCATCCTGGAGCAGCGGCGCGGCCGCATCAATCAGGACTTCCGCCTGCGCGCCGCGGACGGCCACTATCTCTGCTACCGGCTGCGGGCGCGGCCCGTCGTCGGCCCCGACGGCGAGGTGATCCGCGTCGTCGGCACGCTCAATGACGTGACCGACGAACGCAACGCCCAGGAACGGCTGCTGCACGACGCCGTACATGACAATCTCACGGGCCTGCCGAACCGCGAATTGTTCTTCGACCGGCTGGAGGCCGCGCTGATTCTCGCGCGCATGGAAAAGGACGTGCGCCCGACCATCCTCGTCATCGACATCGACCGCTTCAAGCAGATCAATGAGCAGGTCGGCATGGCGATGGGCGACAGCATTCTGCTCACCGTGGCGCATCGCCTGACGCGGCTGTTGCAGCCTCAGGACACGCTGGCGCGACTTTCCGGCGATACATTCGCGATCATCCTCGTCTCGGAGTCGCACGCCGACCATGTCATCTCCATCGCCGATTCGGTGCGCCGCTCGCTGTCTATTCCGGTGCGCTTCACCGATCGCGAGATCGCGCTGTTCGCCTCGATCGGCATCGCGCTTTATGACCAGCAGACGCATCCCGGCGCCGGCGACATGCTGGAAGACGCCCAAATCGCGATGCGCCACGCCAAGCGCTCGGGCGGCAACCGCATCGAAGTGTTCCGCCCGGCCATGCGCGCGCAGCGCTCCGACCGGCTGACGCTCGAGGCCGATCTGCGGCGGGCGCTGGAGCGGGGCGAGATCAAGGTATTTTTTCAGCCGATCGTCAGGCTCGAGGATCGCACCATCGCCGGTTTCGAGGCCTTGCTGCGCTGGGACCATCTGCGCCTGGGTCGGCTCGAGCCTTCCGAATTCCTTCCCATCGCCGAGCAGACGGGACTGATCATCGACCTCGGACTTCTGGCGCTGGAGCGCACGGCGCGCGAACTCGCGGCCTGGCAGCGCGCGCTTGCGGTCGATCCGCCGATTTTCGCCTCCGTCAATGTCTCGTCGCGCCAGCTCTTGCGTCACGACCTCCTGCGCGACGTCAAAAGCGTGTTGATGCGCAATGATATCGCCAAAGGCAGCCTGAAACTCGAACTGACCGAGAGTCTGGTGATGGAGAATCCCGAATATGCCGCGCAGATGCTGGCGCGCATCAGGGAACTCGGCGCGGGGCTGTCGCTCGATGATTTCGGCGCCGGTTATTCGTCGCTCGCCTATTTGCAGCGCTTCCCTTTCGACACGATCAAGATCGACCGTTCCTTCATCAAGCAGTCCGGCAAGGGCGCGCGCCCTATCATTCTGCGCTCGATCATCGCGCTGGCGCAGGATCTCGGCATGGACGTCGTCGCCGAGGGCGCGGAGACCGAGCAGGACGCCATCGAGCTTTATCAGCTCGGCTGCGGCTTCGCGCAGGGCTACGCCTTTGGGCGCCCGATCAGCGCGCGGGATGCGCGCCGCCTCGTCGGAGCCGCGCCGGAAGCGGCGTAGGGCGACGATGGCGGAGAAACTCGAGTTCTGGTTCGAATTCGCAAGCACATATTCTTATGTCGCGGCGGAAGAGATCGAGGAAAAGGCCGCCGCCGCTCGCATCGAAATGGTGTGGCGACCCTTTCTTCTTGGGCCGATCTTCGCCGAGCAGGGCTGGCGGGATTCACCGTTTAATCTCTATCCAGCAAAAGGCGCCTATATGTGGCGCGACATCGAACGTCTCTGCCAGAGCAAGGGCATCGCCTGGCGCAGGCCCAGCGCCTTTCCGCGCAACGGCCTTTTGGCCGCTCGGGTCGCAACCGCGTTGGATGGGACGGAGAAGCTTGCTGCTTTCGTTCGGGCCGTTTATCGCGCCAATTTTTCCGATGACCTCGACATCTCGGAACCCTCCGTTCTGAAGGAAATTTTACGGGGTCTCTCGCTCGACGAGGAGGCGACTCTTAACCGCGCCAAAGACGAGTCCGTAAAGCGATTGCTCAGAGCGCGCACGGATGAGGCCAAGAGTCGGGGCGTGTTCGGCGCGCCGAGCTTTTTTGCAAAAGAGGAACTATTCTGGGGTAGCGATCGATTAGAACTCGCTCTTTCAGCCCTGAAAGAATAAAGCGCCGTCTGGCGCGCCCAATCGACCGGATCGTCCAGCACATGGCAAAGTCGCCTCCCGAGCCTTCCCTTTCCGAAGCGCGCGCCGAACATGCGCGGCTGCAGGAAGAACTCACGGCGCACGATCGGCGCTATTACCGGGAAGACGCGCCAACGATCTCGGACGCCGAATATGACGCGCTGCGCCATCGCTATGAGGAATTGGAAAAGGCGTTCCCCGAACTCGCGACCCCGCAGTCGCTGACGAAGACGGTCGGCGCCAAGCCCTCTGAAAAATTCGCCAAAGTGAAGCACGCCGTGCCGATGCTCTCGCTCGGCAACGTCTTCTCGGACGAAGAGGTCTTGGAATTCGTCGCGCGCGTGCGCCGTTTTCTCGGTCTGCGCGACGGCGCGCTGCGCTTCACCTTTGAGCCGAAGATCGACGGGCTGTCTTGTTCGCTGCGCTACGAGAAAGGCCATCTGGTGCAGGCGGCGACGCGCGGCGACGGTTATGAGGGCGAAGACGTCACCGCCAATGTGCGAACGATCGACGAGATCCCGCAACGGCTATGCGGCGATCATTCCGACGTTTTTGAAGTGCGCGGCGAAGTCTACATGACGCACAAGGATTTTGCTGCGCTCAACGTGCGGCAAAAGGAGTCCGGCAAGACTCTCTTCGCCAATCCGCGCAACGCCGCCGCCGGCTCGCTGCGGCAACTCGATCCGAAGATCACGGCATCACGGCCGCTGCATTTCTTCGCCTATGGTTGGGGTGAGACGTCCGCGCTGCCCGCAAATACGCAACTGGGCGTGCTTGAGGCGCTGCGCGGTTACGGGCTGCCGGTCAATCCGCTAACGACGCTCTGCGAGAGCGCGGAAGACATGCTGACGCATTACCAGGCGATCGAAACGCAACGCGCGACGCTCGGCTATGACATCGACGGCGTCGTCTACAAGGTGAACGACATCGCGCTGCAGGAGCGGCTCGGGTTCGTCTCGCGCGCGCCGCGCTGGGCCGTTGCGCGCAAGTTCCCGGCTGAGCGCGCGACGACAATTTTGCGCGACATCGAGATTCAGGTTGGTCGCACGGGCGCGCTGACGCCGGTCGCGAGGCTCGAACCGGTGACGGTCGGCGGCGTCGTCGTGCAGAACGCGACGCTGCACAATGAGGACGAGATCGCGCGCAAGGATATTCGCATCGGCGACACCGTCGTGGTGCAGCGCGCGGGCGACGTCATACCGCAGATCGTCGCCGTGGTGACGGAGAAGCGCCCGCACGGCGCGAAGCCTTATCAATTTCCGCATGTCTGCCCGCGCTGCGGCTCGGCGGCGCTGCGCGAGATTGATGCGAAGACCGGCGAAGCCGATGTCGTGCGCCGGTGCACGGGATCGCTCGTCTGTCCGGCGCAGGCGATCGAGCGCTTGAAACATTTTGCCTCGCGCAACGCCATGGACATTGAAGGGCTCGGCGACAAGCAGATAGAGTTTTTCTACGACGAAGGTCTGATCAAAACCGCTTCCGATATTTTTGCGCTTTCCGAGCGCGAAGCGCAGATGTCGCCGCGACTCGCGGAACGCGAGGGCTATGGCGAAACCTCGGTGCGCAACCTCTTTGCGGCGATCGAGGCGCGCCGAAGCGTTCCGATCAATCGCTTCATCTTTGCGCTTGGGATGCGCCATGTCGGCGAAACCAATGCGCGCCGGCTGGCGCGCCATTTCGGCGACTTCGAGTCGTTGCGCGAGACGGCCCGTGATGCGGCGTTGGGGAGCGAGGCGCGCGCCCGCATCGATTCGATCGATGGCGTCGGACCCGTCGTCGCCGAGGCGCTGCACGACTTCTTCGCCGAGCCGCATAATGAGCGCGAACTCGACGCGCTTCTTAAACAAATCACGCTGGAGCCGATGCCGGCGGTGGCGTCCACGTCGCCCGTCGCCGGCAAGACGGTGGTCTTCACCGGTTCTCTCGAACGCCTCACGCGCGATGAAGCCAAGGCGCAGGCCGAGCGTTTTGGCGCGCATGTCGCGGCGTCGGTGTCGAAGAAGACCGATCTCGTGGTCGCCGGTCCCGGCGCTGGCTCGAAGCTCAAGAAGGCGGCGGAGCTGGGGATCGAGGTGATCAGCGAAGACGAGTGGTTTGCAAGGACGGGGCAGAAGTAGCGCGGTTCCTTCTCCCGCGTGCGGGAGAAGGTGGCCCTCGCGTAGCGAGGGTCGGATGAGGGCCCTCACCCGGCTCGACTTCGTCGAGCCACCCTCTCCCGCAAGCGGGAGAGGGTTGTCGCGCCCCCTTCACACCGCGCGCGTGCCCGGCGTCTCATCCTTCCGATAGGCCGTGCCGAACACATAGTCCCACCAGATCGCGTGCACGCCGAAGCCTTTTTCGGCGTCGCGGAAATGGTGCAGCATGTGCAGGCGTTTCACTAAGCGGCCAAACTCGGATTTCGGCTGCCCGTGATGCGTCCAGTAGTGCACGCAATCATAGATCACATAGCCCGTGATGAAGCCGGCCAGCGCCGGCCACGCGAATGTCGCGCCAAAGAGCACGCGGGCGCAGATGAGCGCGATCAGCATGATCGGCGCCGAGAGCAGCGGCGGCATGACGAGCCGCAGCGGGTCGTTGGGATAGATGTGATGCACGCCGTGAATGAGGAACTGGAAGCGCGGCCCCAGGCCGAACGGCAGCGCGAACACGGTGTGGAAGAGATAGCGGTGACCGAAATATTCGGTCAGCGTCCAGCCGAGATAGCCGACGACAAGACCCAATAAGACGAGCGTCAGACTGTTGAAGGTGAGCGAATAGATCAGCAGGCCGAGAATGATCGGGCAATAGACGATCACCGGCGTCAAATGATGCACGCGCGACAGCTTATCGAGAAGATCGCTCTCGAAGAGGCGGGGCGAAGCGTCGAGCGCTTCTGTTCTTGCGTCCTGAGACATGAGCTACTCCGCCGGCGCGACGATGGGGGCCTCGCGCCCCGCCGCCTGCGTCACATTTTCCGACCGCGTGCCGAGCGAATAGGTCGGATCGAAGATGAAGGTGACGAGCAGCGCCACCCAGGAGCGATGGCAACGCAGATCGTCATAGAACTCCGGCGCCATCGCCTTCAGCTCCGGCAAACGGTTCCACGGGATCTCGTGAAAATCGTGATGCTCATTGTGATAGCCGATGTTGAGCGCGAGCGTATTGAGCGGGCCGTAATAATCGAACGTCCCCTGGTCGGGGCCGAAGGCGAAATGCTCCTGCAGCCAGCGCGCGCTCAACGGATGCAGGCCTCCAACCGAGAACCAGAAGGAGAAGAAAAGATAGAGCAGGGCGTTCGGCCCAAACGCCCAGAGCACCAAAAGATCGAAGACGGCGATGACGGCGGTATTGATATAGGTCCAGGTTCCCCAGATCGGCACCGTGCCTTTGAGGCGCGACAGGCGCGCAAGCTGGATCGCGGGAAAGAAGAAGAGCCACACGGCCTTGCGCCAAGCGCTATTGCCGACCCATTCGACCTCCCAGCGGCTCGGAATGTCGGCGTCATAATCATAAGCCGACAGATGCGAATGATGCTTGATGTGGTAGCAGCGAAAGCCCATCGCCGTCGGAAAGGCGTTGGGAAGATCGGCAAGGATCGCGGTCCACTTGTTGGCGAGCGGGCTCGCGAAGACGCAATTGTGGATGGCGTCGTGGATGATGACGAAATTGGCGTGATTGGCGAAGGCGCCGACGCAGATCGCCATCAAGAGCGACAGCCACCAATAGGAAAGGCCAAGCGAACCCAAGATCGCGGCGATGACGAGCTGAAGGGCGAAAATCGCCGCCGTGATTTTGAAGGTCACCGGGTCCTTGCCGAAAAGTTCGCGCACTTGCGGGTATTTTTCGAGGATCAGCTTGCGCCGTTCGACATGCGAGCGGTCGGCGCCATTGGCGGTGACGGATATGCCATTCATGACGTTGCATCCTGTAGCTGAGTCGCCCTAACGCCGTCGCGCATACGCATCGCCTCGCCGCCGACCGTGAGGCGCTTTTCATAGATGCGGTGAATCTTGTCGACCTTGCCGCCGAACATTTCGATCGGCCGGCGCATGTCGGCGTTGCTTTCCAACACCCAGCCCGCTTCGAGATGCGGAACGCGGATTTTCGCGTGGCGCCGCCGCATCTCTTCGACGAGCGACAGGAAGATCGCGCCGCCGGTCGCGCTTCTTTGCAGCGTCTTGCGCGTGCCAAGCAGCAACAGCCGCGCCGATTTGAACTGATGCGAGCGGAAGCGCTTGAACGCGCGCGCCCAGCCGAAGGGGAACAGGCGACCGTTGAGATCGGCGAGAATCTCATTGAGATTGGGAAGCGCGATCGCGAATGACTGCGGAACGCCGTCGAGCTCGACGACGATGCCGAAATCCTCCGGCACGAGAAATTGCAGCGCGTCGGCGTCGGAGTCGAATTCTTCCTTGGTGAAGGGCACGAAGCCCCAATTTCCGCTCCAGCCGTCGTTGAACAGCTCGGCCATCAGCGCGGTCTCGCCCTGCTTCAAGGCCTTCATGTTCAACGGCCGGAGTTTCAATCGATCGCGCCATTCGCGCCGCGTTGAAATGCGCGCGGGCTTGTCGCTCTCGTCGCTCGAAATGTCGAAGCGGTAGGACAAGAGGTCCTGCGCCTTCTCATACCCCAGCGCCTCGAGATGGCGCGAGAGATAGGGCGGATGCCAGGGCATGAAAAACATCGGCGTCGCGTCGAAGCCATCGACAAGAAGTCCGCACTCCTTGTTGACCGACGGCGAGAACGGTCCGTTGATCCGCTCCGCGCCCTTGGCGCGCAGCCAGTCCTCGGCGGCCTGGGTCAGCGCGCGCACGACCTCGATGTCGTCGATTGCGTCGAGCGCGCCGAATTGCGCGTTGGACGCGCCGACCGGCGTGACGTCGGGCTTATAGATCTGCGCCATGACGCGGCCAACCCATTGGCCATCACGGCGGGCGAGAAATTTCCGCTCTTCGACGAGCTTGTAATGCGGGTTGAGCTTATGCGCGAAGACGCTCCAGCGCTCGATGTCGAGCGGCGGCGCGAAGCCCTGCGCGCCGGCATAGAGCAATCGCGGCAGCCTGCAGAAGGTCGCAAAGCGAAAAGGGCCGTCGACCGGAAGAATCTCGATCCGCGCCATGATGCTAGTCCTAGCGGCAAGTCGGCATTAACCGAAAGCGTCAAAGTGACGCGGATATGGCGAATGGCCTATCCGCCCGCCATCGCCGCGGCGACGATCTGATGCGCCTCTTCCGTCACCGGCGGCATGTCGCGCAGCACTTGGATGACGCCGCGAATTTCCGCTTCGCTGTGGTTCGCCGAGAAAAAGAAGCGCAGCCGCGGCCCGTCCTTCGGCACGCCGATGCGCACCACCGGCGGCACGTAATAGCCGTTCTCCAGCAGATGCTGCGACGCCCACATGGTCTCGACGTCGCTCGAGAACAGGATCGGCACGACCCCGCGGCCGATCGCCGGCCCGGTCGAGAATCCCGCCTCATGCGCGACCTTCCGGAAGAGCTCGGCGTTGTCCGCGAGCTTGGCGATCCGCCAGGTCTCTTCCTGCATCAACCGCAGGGCGGCGCGCGCGGCGGCGAGAATGACGGGCGACAGGCCGACGCTGTAGACGAAGCCCGGCAGCGTATAGCGGAACCAGTCGATGACCTGCTTCTTGCCGCAGACATAGCCGCCGCAGGACGCGAGCGTTTTCGACATGGTGCCGACGATGAGGTCGATGCGCGCCGGATCGACGCCCTGATGCTCGGCGAGGCCGCGGCCCGTCGCGCCGAGCACGCCGAGCGAATGCGCCTCGTCGACCAAAAGCCAGACCTGAAATTTTTCCTTGATCGCCAGGAGCCGCGGCAGGTCGGCGGTGTCGCCGTCCATGCTGTAGACGCCCTCGACCACGATCAGGACGTTGCGGTATTCCTCGCGGTGGCGCGCGAGCAGATGTTCAAGGTGATCTAAATCGTTGTGGCGGAATTTGACGACCTGCGCCGGCGCGCCGTCGGCGCCCGCGACGATGCTGTTATGCGCCAGTTCGTCGATGAAGATCGCGTCGCGCTTGCCGCTCATCAGCCAGGCGATCGTCGTCACATTGGAGAGATAGCCGGAGACGAGCGTCAGCGCGCTCTCCATGCCGAGAAATTCGGCGATCTCCGCCTCGAACGGCTTGTGCGTGGTGCGTTCGCCGCCGACAAGCCGAGAGGCCAGCGCGCCGATGCCGAGGCCGTCGATCTCGCGCTTCGCCTCCTCGCGAATCCGCGGGTGATTCGCGAGCCCGAGATAATCGTAATTGGCGAAGCTGACGAAATGCTTGCCCTGCGCCTCGAACTCGGCCCGCAGCCTGTCGATCTGGGCGAAGAACGGATCGCTGAACTCCAGCAAGGCGTTGCCAGCAAAACGGAATCGCCTTGCCGCGTAATCCTCTAAGCTCTTATGCTTCGTCACTTACTGGGCAATCCCTGAATAACGGGCGCGCCGCGCGCTATTGGCGAGAACTTGGGCCGCTGAGCGCCCCAAGAAAGGGTTCGCGCTGCTTAGCATTCCCGTCCCGTCTGCGCCAGCGGCGCGGCCGGGGGCAGGGCGGGGCGCTTGAGGCGCGAGCGGAGGGGCCCTCGTCAAGGAGGCTATCTGTCCGCCCCGTCTGGCGGAGTCGATCGCAAAGCTCTATGCGGAGCGCATGTCGATCGACGTCCTCCAGCCCGTTCAGCCGCCCGTCGATGGCGCTTTACGCCTTTGCGTCGACAATCTCGGCGTTTTGCGCGGGGGCAGGCGCGTCCTCGATCGCGTGAGCTTTTCGCTTTCCGCCGGGCAGGCGCTGATCGTGACGGGTCCCAACGGCGCCGGGAAATCGACGCTGCTGCGGGCCTTGGCGGGACTCCTGCCGCGCGCGGGCGGCTCGATCGCTCTCGAAGGTGGGCCGCCCGACGTCGAACTGCCGCAGCAGGCGCATTATCTTGCGCATAGCGACGGGATGAAGTCGGCGCTGACGGTTGAGGAGAACCTCGATTTCTGGTCGCGCTATCTCGCCCGAGAGCCAGACCAACGCAGCCATACGATCGACGCCGCCCTCGCGATCGTCGGCCTTGGCCATGTCGCCGCCGCGCCGTTCGGCGTGCTGTCCGCCGGACAGAAACGGCGCGCGGCGCTCGCGCGTCTTCTCGTCGCCTTTCGGCCGCTCTGGCTCCTCGATGAGCCGCTGACCGCGCTCGACCGCGCCTCACGCGAAAAATTCGCCGTGGCGATGCGCGATCATTGCGCCCACGGCGGATTGATCGTCGCCGCGACGCATGAGCCGCTTGGGCTCGAAGAGGCGGCGTCGCTTGCCTTGGGCGGCGCCTCGTGAGCGCGCCGCTCGCCGCGCTTTTCCTGCGCGAATGGCGCGTCGCGCGCCGCATCGGCGGCTCCGGCGCGATGGGCGTCGTGTTCTTCCTGACGCTCGTCGCGATCGTTCCCTTCGCCGTCGGGCCCGACCCCAATCTGCTCGCCCGCATCGGCCCGGCGATCCTGTGGATCGCGGCGCTGCTGGCGACGCTGCTCTGTCTCGACCGCCTGTTTCAGGCCGACGCCGAGGATGGCTCTCTCGATCTCTTCCATCTTTCCGAGACGCCGCTCGAATTGGCGGTGCTCGTCAAATGCGCGGCGCATTGGGCGGCGACCGGCTTGCCGCTCGTTCTCGCCGCGCCGTTTTTGGGGCTGATGCTGCAACAGGAGGCCATCGCGCTTCTCGGCGTCGTCGCGACGCTGCTTGTCGGCACGCCGGCGCTGACTCTGATCGGCGCGATCGGCGCGGCGGCGACCGTCACCGTGCGCCGGGGCGGCCTGCTCATGGCGTTGCTCGTCCTGCCGCTGACGATCCCGGTGCTGATCTTCGGCGTCTCCGCCGCGGAGGCGGCGAGCGGCGGCGCTGTGCCCTTCTACGCGCCCTTCGCGATCCTCTGCGCGATCACGCTGGCCGCTCTCGCGCTCTGCCCCTTCGCGGCCGCCGCGGCGCTGCGCTATCTCGGCGAATAGAAGCGCTCAATCGATGCACACGCGGCCGCTGCTCGAACGGCCGGTCAGGCTGTGCGTATGATTGCCGCTGCGGCTCGTGACATGAACGAAGTTCTTCATCTGGCCGCGTCGTCCAAACACGCAGCGCTTGGCGTCGCCGATCTTAAACGCCCCCGGTGTCGTGCAGAAATTCGAGTCGCCGCGCCATTCCCTGCCGCCGCCATGCGCGTAAAAAAAGTAATTGTGCGGGTCCGACGTCTCGCTGCGCAAAACGACTCTTTCGCAGCCGCCGCAGGCGCGAAGCTTCCACCATCCCTCCGACGTGAATCCGCCGCGGGGGCTCACCCAGGCCGATGCGACAGTGACTTGATCGGGCGTTCTGTTGCAGACGGTCAAATCCGCGTTTGCGGGCGGCGCAAAAGCGCAGGATGCGACGGCGAGCGCGATCGAAAGACGAAAAGCATTCATTTCACCCTCCAAAAAATGAGCCTTGAAAAACTCGCGACAAGTCATCAACGCCCGCCAAAACAGCTGACGCGTTCTTCGCGCCGGTGGTCAGCCTGCGCGCGCCGGGAAGGCGGCGAGCGTGAAAGCGATCGCGAGCGCGAGGAGCAGCGCCAGATGCAGGACGCGATTGCGCAATCTGGACATTTTTCTCTTCCTTCAAAAATGACGCGCCGCGCGAAACAGGTCACGCGCTGGGAACATCATTTATGATCGAAATAGCGTGGGGCGCCTCGTCCGGTTAGCTGAGAGAGGCCGAAAGAAAGATCAGCGTCGCAGCGCAGCCGAGAGCTGCGCGCCCCGCATGGCGCCGCGCCCAACTCTTCATGAGCCTGCGGCTTTGCGGGCCTGCTTCGCCTGGGTCGATCGCCATGAGCCGCTCGTTATCGGCGCGACTTTCAGCAGCGTATAAGGCCGGTTCTCACTTTTCGGCCCATAGAGGCGCACGCTTCTCCAGAAACGCCGCGACGCCCTCCTTGGCGTCTTCCGCCAGCATGTTCTCGACCATCACGGCGCTCGCCAGCTCATAGGCGTCCGAAAGCGGCTTCTCGCTTTGAGCGTAGAAGGCCCTCTTGCCGAAGCGGATCGCCTGCGGGGATTTTTGCGCGATGAGCCGCGCCAGCGCCAGCGCGCCGATCCGGGCTCCATCGGCTGACATGCGGTTGACGAGGCCGATGCGCAGCGCCTCCTCGGCGCCGATGGGAACGCCCGTGAGCAGCATCTCCATCGCCTGTTTTGGCACGACGTTGCGCGAGAGCGCCACGGCCGGCGTCGAGCAGAAAAGACCGATATTGACACCCGGCGTGCAGAAGCGGGCGCGCGGACCGGCGACGGCGAGATCGCAACTCGCGACGAGCTGGCAGCCGGCGGCCGTGGCCATCTCATCGACAGCCGCGACGACCGGCTGAGGCAGCGCCACGATTTTCTGCATCAAGGCCGAGCAGGCGCGCATCGTCCTATCGAAGAAGGCGCGGCCCCTGTCAGGATCGTTGCGATGCGCCGTCAGCTCCTTGAGGTCATGCCCGGCGCAGAAGGCGGGGCCTTCCGCCTGCAGCACGACGACGCGAACGTCGTCGTGGCCGGCGAGCGCGTCGAGACGGCCCGAGAGGGCGTCGATCATCGCGAGCGATAAGGCGTTGCGCGAAGCGGGGCTGTTCAGCGTAAGGATCGCTACGCCAGCCGCGGTCTCCAGCGTCACATGCGCAGTCGTTTCGGCGTCCGGGGTCATCGCTTCGAGCATATAAGTCCGGCGGCGGGAAACCAAAGGTCTCCGGCCGCCGTGCGCGATCTAGTAGAGGCCGCCGGTGCCGCTGCCGACCTGCTGATCCACGTCATGCGGCGTATCGAGCGCACGCGGGCCGCCGCCGCCGGAATAGGAGTCGGGCGGCGCCGTTCCCGGCTTGAACGCTTCGAGGATCGTGCCTGCTCCCGACGAACGCAGCCCGGAATGCGCGTCGACGGAAATGAGCTTGATCCCCGGCGGCACGCGGAACGGCGTATCGGGCTTGTCCTTCAGAGCCACCGTCATGAAGTCGCGGAAGATCGGCGCGGCGAACTGCGCGGCCTGGGCATGGCTGCCGAGCGAGCGCGGCCGATCGTAGCCGATGAAGACGCCGACCGCGAGATCGGGCGAGAAGCCGACGAACCAAAGATCTTTCGCGTCGTTCGTCGTGCCGGTCTTGCCGGCGAGGTGCTTGCCGACCGATCTGATCGAGACGCCGGTGCCGCGTAGGATCACGCCCTCCATGATCGAGGTGATCTGATAGGCGGTGAGCGGATCGAGCACCTGTTCGCGCTTGTCGATGAGCTTCGGTTCGAGCTGATTCTCCCATTTGGCGGAGTCGCAGCCGATGCATTGACGCTCGTCATGTCGGTAGAGCGTCTTGCCCCAGCGATCCTGAATGCGGTCGATCAGCGTGGGCTTGATGCGCTTGCCGCCATTCGCCAGCATCGAATAGCCGGTGACCATGCGCAGCAGCGTCGTTTCGCCGGCGCCGAGCGCCATGGAGAGATAGGGCGTCATCTCGTCGTAGACGCCGAAGCGTTTGGCGTATTCGGCGATGAGCGGCATGCCGACGTCTTTCGCCAGACGCACCGTCATCATGTTCTTGGAATGCTCGATTCCGTAGCGCAGCGGATGCGCGCCGGTGCCGTGGCCGCCTTCGAAATTCTCCGGCGTCCAATAGGTGCCGTCCGCCTGCTGGATGGAAATCGGCTCGTCGAGGATTGACGACGACGGCGTGTAGCCATTGTCGAGCGCCGTCGCATAGACGAAGGGCTTGAACGAGGAGCCAGGCTGGCGCCACGCCTGAGTCGCGCGATTGAATGACGACTGGTCGAAGGAAAAGCCGCCGACCATGGAAAAGACGCGGCCGGTGTGAGGATCCATGGCCACCATCGCGCCGGAGATGTCGGGGATCTGGCGCAGACGATATTGGCCGGCGCGTCCCGCGAGCGGCTCGACGTAGATCACGTCGCCGGCGCTTAGAGCTGATCGCGGACTGCGGCCGGTCCAGCGCATGCCTTCGGCCGTTAGAAGGCCGGTCTCGCGTTCGCGCGCCACTTCGCCGGATTTCTCGCGTCCCGGCTGAAGACCGATGCGCGCGGCGTCGCCGGTCGCATCGAGCACGACGGCGAGGCGCCACGGCTTGACGTCGCCAAGCGCCGGAATCGCGGAGAGCGTCACGCCCCAGTCGGAGGAGATGTCGATGTGGTTCATCGCGCCGCGGAAGCCATGCGCCTCGTCGAAGCGAACCAGGCCGTCGGCCAGCGCCTTTCGCGTCCAGGCCTGCATCTTCGGGTCGAGCGTCGTGCGAACCGAAAGGCCGCCCTCGTAGAGCTTCTTCTCGCTTTGTTGCTCCAGCAGCTGACGCCGCACTTCCTCGGCGAAATAGCCGGCGACATAAGTGTTGGGCGAGAGAACGCGCGGATTGACTCCGAGCGGCTCCGCTTTCGCCTTCGCGCCTTCTTCGGCGGTGACATGGTCGTCGGCGATCAGGCGATCGATGACGTAGTTGCGGCGTTCGATGGCGCGCTCGCGGTTTTGAAACGGATTGTAATTGCTCGGCGCCTTTGGAAGCGCCGCCAGATAGGCCGCTTCTGCGAGCGTGAGCTCATTGACCGATTTGTTGAAATAATTGAGCGCCGCGGCGGCGACGCCGTAGTTTCCAAGGCCGAGATAGATCTCGTTGAGATAAAGCTCGAGAATCTTGTCCTTGGGATAGGCGGCTTCGATGCGGAAGGCGACGAGCGCTTCGCGAATCTTGCGTTCGATCGAGCGCTCGTTGCCGACGAGGAAGTTCTTGGCGACCTGCTGTGTGATGGTCGAGGCGCCTTGCACATGGCGGCCGCCCTGGGCGAGCACCGTCACGGCGCGCATCACGCCTTCCGGGTCGACGCCGACATGGTTGTAGAAGTTCTTGTCCTCGGCGGAGATGAACGCTTGCTTGACCAGTTGCGGAATGGCGGAGCTCGGCAGGAACAGGCGGCGTTCATGCGAATATTCGGCGAGGATCGAGCCGTCGCCGGCGTGCAACCGCGTCGTCACTGGCGGCTCGTAGTCGCGCAGCTGGGCCGTGTCGGGCAGATCCTTGGAAAAATAATAGATCAGCCCGGACCCGGCGATCGCTCCGATAAGGAAGACGATCGTCGCGGTCGCGAAGACGAAGCCCAAAAACCTTGCGAGCATTCGCATGAAATCTCACCCTTAGAGCGGCCGGCGGCTGGCGTCGGCTATTGTTTCAATGCCAAAGTCCGAGTCGCGACAGCGGGCGCCTGAGACTGGCCGGCGCGCGAGAGCGACTCGTTCAGCTCAGATATAGTGAGCGATCGCACTTTCCGGGGTCATTTTCTTTAACAACGCCCGTTTGGATCATTCCACCGTTTGGCGAATTCCCGGCGCCGGTTCCCGGCGCGTTTGACTGCGATCGCCGCCGGTCACGAATTGCCGCGAGGCGAGAAGCGCTTATCCGCAAGTATGTGACGCCGCGTCTGCGTTTCTCGTTCTTCGGCGGCTGCGACGCGCGGGCGATCGTGCGTCGCGAGCGTCTCCATGTGCCGTGATTTTGTGTTTTATTGTGGGCGCGTCGCGCCGGAGGGCGCTTCGGCGGGGGCCCGCGCTTCACGGCTACGCGCGCTGATAAAGGCGTCAACAGCTTCGGCGGTTTTCTGCGCGGCGCGCTCGCGCCAGTCCTGGGACGTCAGCCGGGACAGATCCTTCTCGCTCGAGAGATACCCGAGTTCGAGCAGCACGGAGGGAACATCGAAGGCTTTGAGCACAACGAAACCGGCCGAGCGGCTCGGATTTTTATTCAGCGCCCCGACTTCCCTCCAGAATGAGATCAGCGAATGCGAAAACTGGCGACTGTAGGCGCGGGTCTCGCGCCGCGTGAGTTCGAACAATATGTCGCCGACCTCTTCGGCGTCCGCCTTGCTTTCAAGTCCGGCGGCCTGATCCGCGAGATTCTCCTTCTCGGCCATCCGCGCCGCTTCGGCGTCCGAGGCGCGCTCGGAGACGGTATACACGGTGGCGCCCTCGACCCGGGACGCGGCGAGCGTGTCCGCGTGAATTGAGACAAACAGGGAAGCATTGTTTTCACGAGCGATTCGCACCCGCTCGGCAAGCGGGAGAAACATGTCGTGGTCGCGGGTCAACAGCACGCGGGCGCGGCCGGTTTCCTGGATTTTGTCCCGCAGCGCGCGGGCGAACTCGAGCACGACGTCCTTTTCCATTTCGCCGTGCTTGGAGGTCGCGCCCATATCGACGCCGCCATGGCCCGGATCGATGACGACCATGGGCTTGTCGGTTGGCGCTTTGGCCGCCGTCCCTGGCAGTTTCGGCGGCTCTGCGGGCTGCAGGCGCGCCTGTTCGGCGACGGTCGCGGCGAAATGCCCGGCGCTGGTCGGGGCGAGCTCGATGACAAGCCGCGGTCCCCCCGCCGCCGCCTCGCTGTCCGCCTTGAGAATTTTGGCGGGCGCCGCGAGATTGATCACGACGCGCGAGCGTCCCGGCGCGAAGATGCCATAACGGTATGATTTTATGAGCTTGTCGCCGGGAGACAGGCCCGCGTTCGCCTCCATGCGGAAGAGCACTTCGGGCAAATCGACGATGATGCGCGGCGGGTTCGCCACGGGATGCGCGGTCACCGGCGGCAGGCCGGTGAGATCGAAGAGGAGGCGGGAGCGATCGGGGAGCGCCTCAATGCGGGCGGTCAGCGCAGAGATTTCCTTCTGCTGCTCCTCGGCCGCGGCGGGCCGCGCGAGCGCGCCCAGAACCGCGAGGAGCGCAGCCGCCATGGCGATGAACGGTGGCGGCGTCCCTGCGCGCAAAGCTGTCCTCCTCATGTTCGTCCCTAGAGTCACGTGGCGTTTCGATCCGGCAATCGTCGATTTTGGAGGAGCGCCGTTAACGCATCGTTAGCTTATCTGAAAGCCGTCAGCTCCGGGACCTTTCTCCACGAATTTTTCGGTGAATAGCCGAGCCGGCGCTTGCGCCGGCCTACGTCGACCGATATGTAAGGGAATAGCTGCGGAATTCTGCGGCGCGATATTTGCCGCGAAATGCGGCCGTCAAATCGAGCCACCGGAATTTCGGACAGTTGCTTTCCGTTACGCCGCCCGTGCAGGTCGTGACGTTTGGTCGCCGCCACCTGGCGGCGCGAAAGGTTTTTTGACGATCTCATGGCCAGGACCGTGATAGGCGCGAGAGCAGGCGATTCTTCCGTGTGGCATGTCCGCGCGGCAGGGCGCAGCTTCGCTAAAAGCATGGGCTCTTGGCTCGTTCGTCATCTCACGGGGACGAGGCGCGATGCGCTTTGTCCCGCCGGCTCGCAAGCCGGCAAGCGTATCGCAGGCCTCAGGCCTGTCTCCCTAATCCTCACAAGAAGCGTTCGCGCCGTCAGGATGCGCCAAAGAGCGGTCGCCGAGTCCTTTCCAGGACTCAGGCTTGCCCCGTCGGCGTTATTGCGCGCCACGCCGCAGAAGAGTCCCCCATGGCTAACAAGATGCTCATCGACGCCTCCCACCCGGAGGAGACCCGCGTAGTCGTTCTACGTGGAAACCGCGTTCAGGAATTCGATTTCGAGGCTGCCGACAAAAAACCGCTACGCGGCAACATTTATCTCGCGAAGGTCACGCGGGTTGAGCCGTCCCTTCAGGCCGCCTTCGTCGACTATGGCGGAAACCGTCACGGCTTTCTGGCCTTCGCGGAAATTCACCCTGACTACTATCAGATCCCCGTCGCCGATCGACAGGCGCTGCTTGACGAAGAGAGCCGCGCCCATCAGCAGGCCGACGAGGAAGAGCGCGTTCCGCATGGTCGCGGGCGCCGTTCGCGCCGCCGCCAACACGAGGGCGCTGAGAAGCGCGTGAGCGCCGACGAGGCTGTGACGAGCGAGCCCCTCGAGGATTCGGACGCTTCGCCGGTCGTCATTGAGGATCAGGCCGAAACAGCCTTTGCCGAATCGGCTGAGGACCGGTTTGAAGCCGCGCCGGAGTTCGCGCCCCAGGCTGGGACGCAAGAACGTCTTGAAGCTCGGCCAGCGGCCGTCGAGACCCAAGCGCGTGGTCAAGACGTCGGGGCGGAGGAGCCTGACGCAGGGAAGCCTGAATCCGCCGAGGTTCGGTCGGAGAGCTCGGACATCGAGGCCGAGGCGGGCGATCAGGGGCTCGCTACGGCGCAGCATGAGCAGATTTCCATCGATCCCGCCGGCTTCGGTTCGGTCGAAACCGGCGAGGCCGAGGAATTTGCCCTCCAGGCTCCAGAGCCTGACCACGAACTGAAAGCGCGCCGACAGGACGAGCGCGACGAGGCGCGTGAACGCGCCCGCGAAGATTCGGAAGACGAAACGGTTGAGGTCAACGCCCGCGTCGACGCCCCGATTGAGGAGCACGACGAGGAAGAGCATGACGACGAGGACGATCACGTCGAGCACATCGGCGGGGACGCGATGGACGAAGCGCCCTATCGCGCGCCGCGCTCCCGTCGCCAGTACAAGATTCAAGAGGTCATCAAGCGGCGTCAGGTGCTGCTCGTTCAGGTCGTCAAGGAAGAGCGCGGCAACAAGGGCGCCGCGCTCACGACCTATCTTTCGCTCGCCGGCCGTTATTCCGTGCTCATGCCCAACACCGCGCGGGGCGGGGGCATTTCGCGCAAGATCACTGACGGCGCGGACCGGAAGCGGTTGAAGGAGATCGTGCATGATCTCGAAGTGCCGGAGGGGATGGGCGTCATCCTGCGAACCGCCGGCGCGACGCGAACCAAGCAGGAGGTCAAGCGCGATTTCGAATATCTGCTGCGGCTGTGGGAGAGCGTGCGCGAATTGACCCTGCGCTCCGCGGCGCCGACTCTCGTCTATGAAGAAGGCTCACTCATCAAGCGGGCGATTCGCGACCTTTATGGGCGCGACGTCGAGGAAGTCGTCGTTTCGGGCGAAGACGCCTATCGCGAGGCCAAAGACTTCATGCGCATGCTGATGCCGAGCCACGCCAAGAACGTGCGCCTGCATCGCGAGGCGTTTCCGATCTTCGCCGAAAGCGGCGTCGAGGCGCAGCTCGACGCGATGTTCTCTAACCATGTCACGCTGAAATCGGGCGGCTATCTGGTGATCAACCAGACAGAAGCGCTGGTCGCGATCGACGTGAACTCGGGACGTTCGACGCGCGAGCACAATATCGAGGACACGGCGCTTCGCACCAATCTCGAAGCCGCGGACGAAGTCGCGCGGCAGTTGCGACTGCGCGATCTCGCCGGGCTGATCGTCGTCGACTTCATCGACATGGAGGAGAGCCGCAACAATCGCGCTGTCGAGCGTCGCCTCAAGGACGCGCTCAAAAACGACCGCGCCCGCATTCAGGTTGGCCGCATCTCGCATTTCGGCTTGCTCGAAATGTCGCGCCAGCGCATCCGCGCCGGCGTCGTCGAGGGCTCGACGGTGCCATGTCCGCACTGCATCGGCGCCGGTCATGTGCGCTCCACCGCCTCCGTTGCGCTGCATGTGCTGCGCGTGCTGGAGGAGGCGCTGGTCAAGAGCGCCGCGCATGACGTGACTTTGCGCACCCGCGCGGTGGTGGCGCTCTACATTCTCAACCAGAAGCGCGCCCATCTGCAGGAACTCGAACGCCGCTTCGGCGTCCATATCACGGTCGCCGCCGATGACACGCTCACCGGCGCGACATATCACGCGCTCGAGCGCGGAGAACTCGCGACCGGGCCACGCGTTTCGCAGCGCGACGCGCCTTTGCGCGTCGATTCGGTGCTCGCCGAACCTCTTGAGGAAGAGGCGCCGGAAGACGTGATCGCTGGCGAAATCGTCGAGGCGGAAGAGGAAGCCGTCGAGTCGAACGGCGAACAGCGTGACGAGAACGGCGAACGATCGCGCTTGGGCGCGGATGAAGACGCGTCGCGCGGTCGTCGTCGTCGCCGTCGCCGAGGCCGTGGCGGCGGCGCACAGGGCGGCGAACTCCTGGCGCCGGGCGCCGAGCAGCCGTCCGATGAGGGCCTTGCGATCATGGCGGCGATTGAGGGCGCGCCGGCGCCCGCCGAGGAACGGCCTGACCGCCGCGGCGGCCGACGCGGCGGCAACCGCAGTCCAGATCGCGGTCCAGATCGTGGTCCTGGCCGTTGGCGGCGATCCGCCCCCTTGCCGGAGGAATTCAAAGACCCTTCCGCGGTCTTCGCGCTCGATGAGGGTGGTGAGGAGGCTCGTGCTCTGATCTCCCCGCGCGACGCGCAGACGCCGGAGTTTCCGGCGCCTTTGCCGGTTTCGCCGCCGGTAAACGGCGCCGAGATTGCGCCGCCCTCCCAAGAGCGCGCAAGCGAGCAAGAGCGCGCAAGCGAGCCGGTCGCCCGGATCGCGCCATCTCAGGCGGCGCCGACGCCGGCGCCCGTGCCCGCTCCCCAGCCGGTCGCCCCCCGCGAGCCCACGGAAGTGGTCATTACGCAAGCGGACCCCGACCGCCCGAAGAAGGGCGGCTGGTGGCAGCGCGTTCGCACGCCTTTCGGAAGCTAGAGCGCTTCCCGATCACATGGAATCATGTGATCGATAAGGAATCGCTCAAAATCAAAATGGTGGAGCAGGTTCTCATCGAAAAAGTCTGTCAACTTTTTCGGAACCTGCTCTTACGGCCGCAGCCAGGCTTCTAGGCGGACGACGCCCTCGCGCACGTCCGCCTCCGGCCCGGCGTAAGAGAGTCGCAGCGTTTTTGCGCCGCGGCGCGGATCAAAATCGAGGCCGGGCGTCGTCGCGACGCCGGCTTCGTGCAACATCCGCCGACAGAACCCGATCGAATCGTCGGTGAAGCGCGAGATGTCGGCATAGATGTAAAAAGCGCCGTCGGGCGGGGCGAAATTGTCCAATCCCAATTTGGGAAGCCGGTCCAGCAGAAGCGCCCGGTTTCGCGCATAAGCGGCGCGGTTCGCCTCCAGTTCGTCGCCAGCGTCGAAAGCGGCGAGGGCCGCCCGCTGCGACAGGGTCGGGGCGCAGATAGCCAGCGACTGCTGCAAGCGCTCGAGCGGACGCATCAATTCCGCCGGAGCGACGAGCCAGCCGAGCCGCCACCCGGTCATCGCATAATATTTCGAAAAGGAATTGATGACGAGGGCGCGTTGCGAGAAGCGCAGCGCGGTCTCCGCCCGCATCTCATATTCGAGTCCGTGATAGATCTCGTCGGAGACGAGCACGATTTCGGCTTCGTCGCAGAAGGCGCAGATCCGCGCCAATTCATCCCGCGCGATCATCGCGCCGGTCGGATTGGCCGGGCTCATGAAGAGCGCGCCGTGAAGCTTGCCGCCTCGATGGGCCGCTTCGAGCATCGCCGCAGTGGGCGCAAAGCGCGTCTCGTGGCCGACGTCGAGCAGGACCGGCTCCAGGCCGAGCGCGGAAAGGATGTTCGCATAGGCCGGATAGCCAGGCGCGGTGACAGCGATGCGCGCTCCCGGGTCGAACGCCGCGAGGAAGGCGAGCAGAAAGCCGCCGGATGAGCCTGTCGTGACGATGACGCGGTCGGGCGCGACGTCGACGCCATAGCGCTCGCCATAGTGGCGCGCGATGCGATCGCGCAGCGGCGCGTCGCCGAGCGCCTCGCCATAGCCGATCGAGCCGTGGCGCAGCGACTCCGTGGCGGCCTCGCGCACGTGGCGCGGCGCGGCGACCCCGGGTTCGCCAAGCTCCAAATGGATGATGCTGCGGCCGGCGCGCTCCAAGGCTTTCGCGTCGCGCAGCACGTCCATCGCCATGAAGGGCGCGATTTGGGAGCGGCGGGATGGGGGCAGGGGTGCGTTCATACGAGCCTTCTATTGCCAATCTCCGTTGTGCGCACGCTCTCGCCGCCGCGCGCCATATTATCGTGAGCGGCGCGCATCGCGCCGGCCTTTCATGGAGCAGACATGGCCAGCAGCCATGATTTCCGGCGCATCGCAATGTCTCTCGAGGGAACGCGCGAAGCGCCGCATTTCGACAGAGCTGCTTTTAAGGTCGCGCGGATCTACGCGACTCTCGCCGCCGACGGACGAACGGCGAATGTGAAATTCGCGCCCGAAGAGCAGGCGTTCAAATCCATGATGGCTCCGCAGGCGTTTGCGCCCGTCCCCAACGCCTGGGGGCGGCAGGGATGGACGACGATTCTGCTCGCAGCGATCGACGTCTCGGAGCTGCGCGACGCGCTGGAAACGGCTTGGCGTCACGCCACAAAGAAAAAGACGGCAAAGAAAAACAAATGTACGAATTAAGCGCCATCGAACTGATTCAGAGACTGTCGATTGCGCTGGCGATCGGGCTGCTCATTGGCTTGGAGCGAGGCTGGACGTCACGCGACGAGTCGGAAGGCGAGCGCGCCGCCGGCCTGCGCACGCATGGTCTTGCCGGACTGCTCGGCGGCGTGTGGGGCGCAATCGTGCAGCCTTTTGGCGCTTCCGGCGTGGTCGCTTTGGCGATCGCCTTCGCCTTCGTCGGCGCTTTGGTCGGGGTCTATCGCTACCGCGAAAACGTGCGTGACGAGACCTTTGGCGCGACGACCGTCGTCGCGGCGTCGCTTGCGTTTTCGCTCGGCGCCTTCGCCGTGATCGGCGACATACAGGCGGCGGCCGCGGCTGCGGTCGCCACGACCGCAATCCTGGCGCTCAAGGCGTTTCTGCACGGCCTCGTCAAGCGCATCACCTGGGACGAGCTGCGCTCCGGGCTGGCGCTGCTCGCGATGAGCTTCATCTTGCTGCCGGTTTTGCCGAATCGCGCCATCGATCCGTGGCAAGCGGTGAACCCTTTCGAATTGTGGCTGATGACCGTTTTGATTGGCGTGATTTCCTTTGTCGGCTACATCGCCGTCAAAGCTGTCGGCTACCGGCGCGGCGTCGCCGTCGCCGGCATGGCGGGAGGGCTGGCGTCCTCGACGGCCGCGACGGCGGCGATGTCTCGGCTGGCGCGGGAACATCCCGCGCAGAGTGGCGCTTCGGCGGCGGGCGCCATCTTCGCGAATGCGATGATGGCGCCGCGAATCATCGCCGTCATCGCGGTTATCAATCCGACGCTCGCGTGGCGTTTGGCGCCGCCGGTCGTTGCAGGCGGCGTGCTCTTCGCGCTCGCCGGAGTCTTTCTCCTGCGACGAAGCGAGCGGCCCGCAGAATCGAGCGGCTTTTCTGTCGGCAATCCGCTGGATTTGATGGCGGTGCTCAAATTCGGCGCGCTCCTTGCGAGCGTGATGATCCTCTCGCGGCTCGCGACGCATTTCGCCGGAAGCGGCGGCGCCTATGCGCTCGCGGCCATTTCCGGCATCGTCGACGTTGACGCGATCGGACTGACCATGGCGCGGCTCGGCGCAACCGAGATCGGCATAAGGGCGGCGGCGGGGGCGGTGCTGCTGGCGCTGCTGTCGAACACGGCGTCGAAAGTGGCGATGGGCTGGGTGATCGGCGGCGCCGCGATGGGCCAAAGACTCGCGGCGGCTTCCGCTCTCGCCGTCGCCGGGGCGCTCATGGCGTTGTGGCTGGCGGAATTCGCAGGCCTATAGACCGCGCTCATCGAGAGCGACAGACTTCACCAGGGCGAATACGTCTGCGCCGACGGTCAGCCGCAACTCGTCGAGCGCGAGGCGCGTGATCGCCGAGACAAGACGGTCGCCGCCGACGAGCGTCAGCGTGACGAAGGCGAGGGCGCTCTCGGTCGTATCGATCTTCTCGATGCGGCCGCGCAAAATCGTGCGCACGCTGGTGTCGCGGGGTTCGGCGGTCGCAAGCGCAACGTCGGTCGCGCGCATGACGACGCGCGCCTCGCGCTGCGTCGTCAGACGCGCAGCGATCAATATCTCGCCCGCCGGATGGGCGAGCCGCGTGACGCCGTAAGCTTCGTCGACGGCGACGACGTGCGTCTTGAGCGCGTTAACCACGCCGAAACGGCCGCCTTCGACAAGACGACTCGCGCTCGGCAGCACGTCGAGCGGCGCGCCGCGCGCGACGACGCGACCGCGATCGAGCACGACGGCCTCGTCTGCGATGCGCGTGACTTCTTCCGGCGCATGGCTGACGTAGATAATCGGGATATCGAGTTCGTCGCGCAGCCGTTCGAGATAGGGCAACACGTCGAGACGGCGCGCAACGTCGAGCGACGCCAGCGGCTCATCCATGAGCAGCAGTTGTGGACGCGTCAGCAGGGCGCGGGCGATCGCCACTCTCTGCCGCTCGCCGCCCGAAAGCGTATCCGGCCATCGTTCCGCGAGAGCGGCGATGTCGAGCATTTCGCAGAGCGCGTCGCGGCTCGCCTCGGCCGCCGTGACGCGCGCGCGGGTCATTCCATAATCGAGGTTTCCCTTGACGGTGAGATGGGAAAACAGACTCGCGTCCTGGAACACCATGCCGAGCGCGCGGCGATGCGTCGGCACGAAGACGCCACGCGCCTCGTCTTGCCAGACGTCGCCGCCGATCTTGAGAAGCCCGTCGGGCGCGCGCGCCAGCCCCGCCATGCAGCGCAGGGCGGTCGACTTGCCGGAGCCGGAAGGGCCAAAAAGCGCCGTGACGCCGCGTCCCGGCAGCTCGAGGTCGACGTCGAGCGCGAAGCCGGGATAGGCGAGGCGGAAACGCGCGGCGATGGCGCCGTCAGCCATTGCGGCCGTTCCGTCGGCGCCCATAGAGCGCGAGGAGAACGCAGAAACTGAACAGCAGCATGCCCCCGGCGAGCCAATGGGCGCGCTCGTAGTTCATCGACTCGACCTGGTCATAGATCAGGACCGACAACACGCGAGTCTTGTCGGGAATGGCGCCGCCGATCATTAGAACGACGCCGAATTCACCGACCGTATGCGCGAAGCCGAGGATGGCCGCCGTGACGAGACCTGGTCTGGCGAGCGGCAGCGCCACCGTGAAGAAGGCGTCCAGCGGGCTGGCGCGCAGTGTGGCGGCGGCCTCCAGCGGACGATCGCCCATCGCCTCGAAGGCGTTCTGGATCGGCTGCACGACGAAGGGCAGCGAGTAGAAGAGCGACGCGACGACAAGGCCGGCGAAGGTGAACGGCAAGGGCGCGACGCCCAGGAACGCCGTGAGCCTGCCCAATGGTCCATGCGGGCCCATGGTTAGCAGCAGGTAGAAGCCCAGCACCGTCGGCGGCAGAACCAGCGGCAGCGCCACGACGGCCCCTAATGGTCCCTTGAGCCATGACTCCGTTCGCGCCAGCCACCACGCCAGCGGCGCGCCGATCAGGAGCAGCAGAAAGGTGACGATCGTCGCGAGCTTCAGCGTCAGCCAGATCGCGGCGAAATCTTCGGATGTCGGCATGCGAGACCTGCCGCCGAGCGGCGGCGGTAAGGTTACGACAGGCGGAAGACTGTCAGCGTCCGCCTGTTCCACATTTTAGCGGATACGTGCATGGGCGAAAACGGCCTACCGCGTGGCCTGGCCGGGGGGCGCGAAGCCAAACTTTATCATGATCGTCTGCGACTGTCCGGTTTTGAGATAGTCGAGAAAGGTCTTCGCCAAAGGTTTGTCGGCGCCCTGGCGGGTCACGACATAGGCTTGTTCGAGTCGTGAATGTAGCGTCTCAGGGATCAGAGAATAGCCGCCTCTGTCCGCGACCTGCTTGCTCAACGCGATCGAAAGAGCGGTCAGCGCGACATCGGCGGCGCCGGTCTCGGCGTATTGCGTCGCCTGAGAGATGTTCTCGCCGAACACAAGCTTGTCCTTCACCTTGTCCCAAAGGCCGGCGGCGCGCAGCACTTGTTCCGCGCATCTGCCGTAAGGCGCATGCGCCGGATTGGCGATCGCGATCTTGCCGATCTTGGGATCGGCAAGATCCTCCAGGCGCATTTTTGTCGCGTCCCGCGTTGCGCTCCACAAAACGATCCTGCCGACCGCGTAGGGCGTGGGCTCGGTCGCCGCGAAGCCGTCCTTGCGGAGCGCGCGCGCATAGGCGATGTCGGCCGAAAAGAAAATGTCGAAAGGCGCGCCCTCGCGGATCTGCGTCTGCAGCTTGCCGGACGAGCCGTAAATAACATCGACCTTGTCGCCCTTATGGGCGGCTTGAAAGTTGGAGACGATTTCCGGCAACGCGAATTTGAGATCGGACGCCGCCGCGATGGTGATTTCGCTGGCTGTCGCCGCGCGGAGCGGCGCGAGCGTCAAAACGATCAGGCAACAGAAAGCAAGAAATTCATGCAGTCGGCGCATCTACGCAGCTCCCGAGGTTTGATGGCTCGAGAGCACGCCTGTTGCGATGCGCCGGCCGCTGGCACCAATTGCAAGAATCGTTCACACGGCTGCAGTGATCCACCGCGACAATTCGCCCTTGGGCGCGGCGCCGACCTTTTGCGCGGCGGCTTTGCCGTCCTTGAACAGGATGAGCGTCGGAATCGATCGGATGCCGAGCTTGCTCGCCACGGCAGGGTTTTCGTCGATGTTGAGCTTGACGACTTTGATCTTGCCCTTCATCTCCGCGGCGATCTCCTCCAGCGCCGGGGCGATCATGCGGCAGGGACCGCACCATTCCGCCCAAAAATCGACAACAACCGGCTCGGCGGATTTGAGCACTTCCTGTTCGAAAGTGGCGTCAGTGATTTTTTGCGTGGACATGGCCGGCCTTCCATTGGGCTTTTCGTTAGACGTGCGCGGAACGTAGGAAGCGCGTCATCGCCCGTCAAGGCGACGTCCCAAGCAGATCCGGTGCAGACCGATTGGAATCAATCTTCGACGCTTAGCGATTCATTAAACGCATCAGTCGCGCGACGACAAAAACACAAAGAGCGGGAATGGCGTCCCGCCGCTCCCCGCTCTTTGGCACCCCGTCCTTAACCGAACTGAAACGCCAAGCTCCGAAGTCTTAAGTCGCTCCGATAGCCTTTCGCGCCGGCTCATCTTGCGAGCCTCGGCGAACTGCGTTCTGTTCGGCGTCCTCCCCGACTTGGACCGTAGCTGGGCTTAATTCCTGCGACGCATTCGACGCTTAGGCTTTTACCCCAACCAACCTGGCGAGCGAACACTAGGACAAAACGGGCGGACTGTCACTTCAAAAATGTGCAGTCTGACGAATTTTGTGATCGGGCGCCGCTGAATTAGGCTGATCGCGCGGACCCCGACGCAAATGGCGCAACGCCATCACGCCGGCGCCGGCGACGCGGGCGCTATTGCGCCGCGTCACAGGGGAATGTTGTCGTGCTTCTTCCAAGGATTCTCCAATTCCTTGTGGCGAAGCAGCGCGAGCGCGCGAGCGATTCGCTTGCGGGTCGAACGCGGCGTAATCACTTCGTCGATATAACCACGCTCTGCGGCGACGAATGGCGACAAGAAGCGATCTTCATACTCCTTGGTGCGCTGAGCGATCTTCTCCGGATCGCCGAGATCGGCGCGGAAGATGATTTCGACCGCGCCCTTTGCGCCCATGACGGCGATCTGCGCCGACGGCCAGGCGTAGTTGACGTCGCCGCGAAGATGTTTTGACGCCATAACGTCATAGGCGCCGCCGAACGCCTTTCGTGTGATGACGGTCACTTTCGGCACCGTCGCTTCGGCGTATGCGAACAGCAGCTTCGCGCCATGCTTGATCAGGCCGCCGTATTCTTGCGCCGTCCCGGGCAGGAAACCCGGCACGTCGACAAAGGTGACGATCGGAATGTTGAAGCAGTCGCAAAAACGCACGAAACGCGCGGCCTTCTTGGAGGCGTCGATATCGAGCACGCCGGCGAGCACGAGAGGTTGATTGGCGACGAAACCGACCGTGCGCCCTTCGATGCGGCCAAAGCCGATCACGATATTGCGAGCGTGCGCATCTTGTATCTCGAAGAAGTCGGCCTCATCGACGATCTTATGGATGAGCTCCTTGATGTCGTAAGGCTTGTTCGGATTATCCGGAACAATCGTGTCGAGCGATTCGTCGATCCGGTCCACCTCGTCGAAAGCGGGCCATTCCGGCGCCTCTTCCTGGTTGGAAGAAGGCAGGAAATCAATCAGCCTGCGCATCTGCAGGAGCGCTTCGACGTCGTTGTCATATGCGCGATCGGCGATCGAGCTTTTGGTCGTATGCACCGAAGCGCCGCCGAGCTCTTCCGCCGTGACGGTCTCATTTGTCACCGTCTTCACGACATCGGGCCCGGTCACGAACATATAGCTCGTATCGCGCACCATGAAGATGAAGTCCGTCATCGCCGGCGAGTAGACGTCGCCGCCAGCGCATGGGCCCATGATCACCGAGATTTGCGGAATGACGCCAGAGGCCATGACATTGCGCTGGAAGACTTCGCCATAGCCGCCGAGCGCCGCGACGCCTTCCTGAATGCGCGCGCCGCCGGCGTCGAACAGGCCGATGATGGGGGCGCGATTTTTCAGCGCCATGTCCTGCAGCTTGGTGATCTTTTGCGCGTGAGTCTCGGAAAGCGAGCCGCCGAAGACGGTGAAGTCCTTGGCGAAGACGAAGACGGCGCGGCCGTTGACCGTACCCCAACCGGTGACGACGCCGTCGCCCGAGATTTTCTCGCCCTGATCCATGCCGAAATCGGTGCAGCGGTGGGCGACGAACATGTCGAATTCTTCGAACGAGCCGTGATCGAGCAGCAGTTCGATTCGTTCGCGCGCCGTGAGCTTGCCGCGGGCGTGCTGCGCTTCGATCCGCTTTTGGCCGCCGCCAAGTCGGGCGGACGCGCGCCGCCGTTCAAGCCCGTCGAGAATATGTTTCATGTGCTCTGACCTGGTTGCTGATATGCCTGTAATCCGGCGCGTCTAGAGCTTGCGCGACCCAAGCCGCCAACGGGCGATGTCGGCGCCGGTCAGCATGTAAAGCTTATCGGGCGACGTCTGCTCGGCGAGCTTC
The DNA here is from genome assembly GCF_051062815.1 of Methylocystis sp. GTDB lineage: Bacteria > Pseudomonadota > Alphaproteobacteria > Rhizobiales > Beijerinckiaceae > Methylocystis. The sequence goes on from NZ_JBPFDU010000078.1 coordinate 300,310, forward strand.
ACGAGTTCGGTGCTCACGCCCATCATCGCCGCGTAGCGGGAAAGCGTTTGGAGCATGCCGCCATCGTCATAATTGCGCTCGCGCACGAGTCCCCCCTCGGCGATGTCGAAACTCGTCGAATAATTGAACATGCGGTGGATGCCGACGCTACTCTGCGGCGGGATCACGCGTTTCCTGCCGCCCATCAATGCGTAGACGCACGCCGAATAGCAGCGGCCCGATACGAGCGCCATTGTACGAGATTGATCCGCCGCGGGACGGGCGACGATCACCGCCATCCCGAGCTTGCGGAAGGCCTGTCCGAGCTCCATCGACGCGACGACCTTTCCGCCAGGCGAGTCGAGCAGCACAATTCCGTGCAGATTGCCGCCACGAGCATTTTCGCGCACGAAAGCGATGAAGGCCTCGGGCGTCTCTAAGCTCATTTCGCCTTGCGCCGCGATCACTTGTGGGCAATTTGCGCGGCAGCCGTCGGAATTCACGCCGACGATGCGAAAGCTCATCTCTTCGGCTTGCGCGAAAATGGGGGCGAATGCGGCGACGCAGAGCGCAAAGAGGACGGTCTTGATCGATCTCATCCGGGCGGCCTTCCTAGTCCCAACAAGCTAAAGGAATTCCTGGGCTTTGGAACACCAATTCCCGCAGCGAGCCCGCGCCGCCTCGAGGGCGCCAATGGTGGGCGGTGACGGTCTCGAACCGCCGACCCTCTCGGTGTAAACGAGATGCTCTACCAACTGAGCTAACCGCCCCGACACGATGCGCGCCCGCCGGGTTTTAAGGGCGGGCGCCTCGCGAGGCAAGCCGGCTCAAAACTACGGCCGCCGGGGCTCCGACGGCCGTCGTGCGAAGTATCGAAAAACGCCTGCGACGCCAGCGCCCTCCCGCGCCCAGCTACTTGGCTTTGTTGAGCGCGGTCTTCAGCGTCGCGCCGGGCTTGAAGCGGGCGCTCTTGGAGGCGGCGATCTTGATTTCTTCGCCCGTCGCCGGGTTGCGTCCTTTGCCGGCGGCGCGCTTCTTGACCGAAAAGGTGCCGAAGCCGACGAGGCGAACTTCGTCGCCCTTCTTGAGGGCCTTCGTGATGCCGTCGATGACGGCGTCGATGGCGGCGGCCGCCGCCGCTTTCGAGCTGTCCGTCTCGCTCGCGACGTGCTCGACGAGTTCCAGTTTGTTCATGGCTTTTTCCTTCTCCTTCACTGCGAGCCGCCCGGCGTAAGAATGCGCGACCTCGAATCGGCGTTGCGCAGCGAGGGCGAGTGTTGGTCGCGAATCGCAGGAAAAGCAAGGGTTAGCGGCCGCCAAAGGCGCAGAACCGCTGGTTTTCCGGGGGAAATGGCGGCTCGGCGGCGAAATGCTCATGCAATCTGGGGGCTGCAGCGCGCATCCTACCCGCCCAAAGGGAAAGAGCCCCGCTCTGGGAGGAGCGGGGCTCTTGAGGTGTTGAAGGCTCTGCGATCAGTGCGCGCGGACGCCGGTGCCGTCATCGTCGCTGACGGCGTGCTTGGCGATCGCGGCGGCGTCTTCCCGCCATTCGATCGGCGTCGGCTGGGAGATCAGCGCGTGCCGCAGCACCTCTTCCATGCGCGCGACGGGCACGATTTCCAGGCGGTTCTTCACCGCGTCCGGGATTTCCGCCAGATCCTTGGCGTTCTCCTCTGGGATCAGCACTTTCTTCAAGCCGCCACGCAGCGCCGCCAGCAGCTTCTCCTTCAAGCCGCCGATCGGCAAGACGCGGCCGCGCAGCGTGATCTCGCCAGTCATGGCGATGTCGCGCCGGACGGGAATGCCGGTGATGATCGAGACGATGGCGGTCGCCATCGCCACGCCCGCCGACGGTCCATCCTTGGGCGTCGCGCCTTCCGGCACATGCACATGGAAATCGCGTCGGTCGAAGACCGGCGGTTCAACGCCGAAGTCGACCGCGCGCGAGCGCACATAGGACGCCGCCGCGGAGATCGACTCCTTCATGACGTCGCGCAGATTGCCCGTCACGGTCATCTTGCCCTTGCCGGGCATCATGACGCCTTCGATCGTCAGCAATTCGCCGCCGACCTCGGTCCAGGCGAGTCCGGTCACGACGCCGACCTGATCTTCGAGTTCGGCCTCGCCATAGCGGAACTTCGGCACGCCGAGATAATCGGCGAGGTTCTCGCTCGTGACGAGGATCTTCTCTTTCTTCTTAAGAAGGATTTCCTTCACCGCCTTGCGCGCGAGGTTCGAGAGTTCGCGCTCCAGATTGCGCACGCCCGCTTCGCGCGTATAGCGGCGAATGAGGGTGAGCAGCCCGTCGTCGGCGATCATCCATTCGTCGGGCGAAAGGCCGTGCTTATGCACCGCACTGGGGATGAGGTGCCTGCGCGCGATCTCGAGCTTCTCATCTTCCGTGTAGCCGGCGATGCGAATGATCTCCATGCGGTCCATCAGCGGCGCCGGAATATTGAGCGTATTCGCCGTCGTCACGAACATCACATTCGAAAGGTCGTAGTCGACTTCGAGGTAATGGTCGTTGAAGGTCGCGTTCTGCTCTGGGTCCAGCACTTCGAGCAAGGCCGACGATGGATCGCCGCGGAAGTCCATGCCCATCTTGTCGATCTCGTCCAAGAGAAAGAGCGGATTGGACGTCTTCGCCTTGCGCATCGACTGGATGATCTTGCCGGGCATCGAGCCGATGTATGTGCGTCGATGGCCGCGGATTTCCGCTTCGTCGCGCACGCCGCCAAGCGACATGCGCACGAAGTCGCGGCCCGTGGCCTTGGCGATAGATTTGCCGAGCGAGGTCTTGCCCACGCCGGGCGGGCCGACGAGGCAGAGGATCGGTCCCGTCAGCTTGTTGGCGCGGCTCTGCACGGCGAGATATTCAAGGATGCGCTCCTTGACCTTGTCGAGGCCGAAGTGCTCGGCGTCGAGCACTTCCTCCGCCTGTCCGAGATCCCGCTTCACTTTGGAGCGCTTGCCCCACGGGATCGACAGGATCCAGTCAAGGTAGTTGCGAACGACAGTGGCTTCGGCCGACATCGGCGACATCTGCCGCAGCTTCTTGAACTCGGCGAAGGCCTTGTCGCGCGCTTCCTTGGATAGCTTGGTGTTCTTGATGCGCTCCTCGAGCTCGGCGAGATCGTCCTTGCCGTCCTCGTCGCCCAATTCCTTCTGGATCGCCTTCATCTGCTCGTTGAGATAGTATTCGCGCTGCGTCTTCTCCATCTGGCGCTTGACGCGCGTGCGAATGCGCTTCTCGACCTGCAGGACCGAGATCTCGCTCTCCATCAGCGACAGACATTTCTCGAGGCGGCGCGCGACGCTGACCGTCTCAAGCACGTCCTGCTTCTCGGCGATCTTCACCGACAGGTGAGACGCGACCGTGTCGGCGAGCTTCGAATAGTCGTCGATCTGCGTCACCGCGCCGACGACCTCGGAAGAGACCCGCTTGTTGAGTTTCACATAGCTTTCGAATTCGGCGATCACAGACCGGCCAAGCGCTTCGACCTCGACCGGAGAGGCGAGATCGTCGGCGACGACTTCGGCGTCCGCTTCGTAATAATCGTCTGCGCGCGTGTAGGTGCGAACGCTGGCGCGCGCGACGCCTTCGACCAGCACCTTCACCGTGCCGTCGGGCAGCTTCAGAAGCTGCAGCACCGAGGCGAGCGTTCCAATCGGGTAGATCGCGTCGGCCGAGGGATCGTCGTCGCCCGCGTTCTTCTGCGTCGCCAGCAGAATGAGCCTGTCGGATTTCGTCACCTCTTCGAGCGCGCGGATGGATTTCTCGCGCGCGACGAACAGAGGAACAATCATGTGCGGGAAGACGACAATGTCGCGCAGCGGCAGCACCGGATAGCTTTCGATGGTTCCGGGCATGACGGCGTCTCGCTTTTCGTTCGACATTCTTTTTGTCCTGTCCTTGACGCGTCCCGCTAAAGCGGCGGCGCGAGTCCGCAGGGCGACTTTGGCTTTAGGCCGCGATACGGTCGCCCGCCGATTTCGCGCCAGTTGAAGACCGCCGGCGGATGCGCCCGACGGCCCTGTTAACGCAAATGGTTACGCGAATAATCGATTCAAGACGCTGCGGCGCCCAAGCTTAAACCCGCGTGCGTCGCCGTCGCCACATCGTCGCTTCGTCTTCGCGCGTCAGGCGCTTGCGCCGCTTTTTTCGCTGCGTTCGGAGTAAATATAGAGCGGCCGGGCTTTGCCCTCGACGACTTCCGGTCCGATCACAACCTGTTCGACTCCCTCCAAACCTGGCAGATCGAACATCGTGTCTAGCAAGATTCCTTCCATGATCGAGCGCAGGCCGCGGGCGCCGGTGCGCCGTTCGATCGCCTTGCGCGCGACGGACGACAGCGCGTCGTCCTGGAAGGTGAGCTCGACGTTTTCCATCTCGAAAAGCCGCTGATACTGCTTGACCAGCGCGTTCTTAGGCTCGGTCAGGATCCGCTTGAGGGCGTCCTCGTCAAGATCCTCGAGCGTCGCAATGACCGGGAGGCGGCCGACGAATTCGGGGATGAGCCCAAATTTCAGCAGGTCTTCCGGCTGCACTTGCCTAAAAATGTCGCCGGTGCGCCGTTCGTCGGGCGACTGCACGGTGGCGGCGAAGCCGATCGACGTGTTGCGCCCGCGGGCGGAGATGATCTTTTCAAGCCCCGCGAAAGCGCCGCCACAGATGAACAGGATGTTCGTCGTGTCGACCTGCAGGAACTCCTGCTGGGGATGCTTGCGGCCGCCTTGCGGCGGCACGGAGGCGACGGTGCCCTCCATGATCTTCAAGAGCGCCTGCTGCACGCCTTCGCCCGAAACGTCGCGGGTGATTGAAGGATTGTCGGACTTGCGCGAAATCTTATCGATTTCGTCGACATAGACGATGCCGCGCTGGGCGCGTTCGACATTGTAGTCCGACGCCTGCAGAAGCTTGAGGATGATATTTTCGACGTCCTCGCCGACGTAGCCCGCCTCGGTCAGGGTCGTGGCGTCGGCCATGGTGAACGGAACATCAAGGATGCGCGCCAGAGTCTGGGCCAGCATGGTCTTGCCGACGCCGGTCGGTCCGATCAGCAGAATGTTGGACTTCGCCAGCTCCACGTCGCCATGCTTGGTGGCATGGTTGAGGCGCTTGTAATGGTTGTGGACCGCCACCGAGAGAACGCGCTTGGCTTGTGACTGGCCGATGACATAGTCGTCCAGAACCTTACAAATCTCTCGCGGGGTCGGAATGCCGTCGCGCTGCTTGACCAGCGAGGACTTGTTCTCCTCGCGGATGATGTCCATGCACAATTCGACGCATTCATCGCAGATGAACACCGTCGGTCCGGCGATGAGCTTACGCACCTCGTGCTGGCTCTTGCCGCAAAAGGAGCAGTAAAGCGTGTTCTTGGAATCGCCGCCGCCGACCTTGCTCATATTGCTCTCCTATCGGGCCGGACTGCCGGGCGAATCGGCCCGAACACCTGTGGTACCGGCGCCAGACTAACAAAAAGTGGAAGCGGCTGGCGTGCCCGTTTCCCCATCCAGTTTCGGTCGTCAGCGACGAGCGCCCGAGAACCATGACTAGTGAGTGTATTTTACACGACGGCTAAATTGCAACCTTCACTGGAAACTCTATCGAAGCAAGAAAGGCGCCCTCGCCGGACGGCTCAGGCGGTCAGGATCTTGGGAACCCGATTGAGCCGCAAGCGATAGGCGTCCGGCATGCCGCTTCCAAGCAAGGGGCGGAGATACATCCGGAAGGCGTCGGTGACGTCCGTGCCGCAGGGGCTAATGTATTCGTCCGGCATGACTTTTGTCTTCGCGGCGATCTCTTCAAGCGGCGTCAACTGATAGTCGACCGAATAAAAGCCGGTCCGGTGGATCGTCACCGAGCCGTCGCGGTCGCCCCAAATGGCGTACTGCACGGCCTTTTCACCGACCTCGCGCGCCTCGCGCTGGTCGACGTCGGAAACGCAGCCGACGAAGCTCCTTTGCACATAGCCGAATGTATCGGCCCGCACCCGCTTGAATCCGAGCCGATCCTTGACGAGGCGGGTGAGTTCATCGGCCAGCGCGCCGCCGCCCAGATGGACATTGCCGTGATCGTCGCGCTCCACCGCCTTGGCCAGCTTCTCGGCGATGGGGGTATGGTTTTCGTCGCAGACGCCTTCTGACGCCGCAACGACGCAGCGGCCGTATTTCGCCATCGTCGCCTTAACGTCGGCGAGGAATTTGTCGACGATGAAGGCGCGCTCAGGGATGTAGATGAGATGCGGGCCGTCGTCGGGGAATTTCTTGCCGAGCGCCGAGGCGGCGGTCAGAAAGCCCGCATGCCGGCCCATGACGATCGCGATATACACCCCGGGGAGCGCCCAATTGTCGAGATTCGCGCCGGCGAACGCCTGCGCCACCCAGCGCGCCGCCGAGGGGAAGCCCGGCGTGTGGTCGTTGACCATCAGATCGTTGTCGATGGTTTTTGGAATGTGAACCGTCCGCAGCGGATAGCCGGCGCTTTGGGCCTCCTGCGAGACGATGCGCACCGTGTCCGACGAATCATTGCCGCCGATATAGAAAAAGCAGCCGATTCCATGGGCGCGAAGGACGCGGAAGATTTCCTGACAATATTTGAGATCCGGCTTGTCGCGCGTCGAGCCAAGCGCCGAAGACGGGGTGCAGGCGACGAGCTCGAGATTATGGGTCGTCTCCTGCGTGAGGTCGACGAAATCCTCGTTGACGATGCCGCGAACGCCGTGGAAGGCGCCATAAACCCGCTCGACCTCGCGAAATTTGCGGGACTCCAGCACGGCGCCGACGAGCGACTGATTGATGACGGCGGTGGGGCCGCCGCCCTGAGCGACGAGCACTTTAGAAAAATCAATGGCGGTCACGACAAGCTCCTGGAAACCCGCGGCGCTTCAACCGCGCTGCGCTTATATTCTCAGGCGTCAGACGGTTCAAATCGATCCGACCGCTCATCCGAGGACGTGCGCGCGCAGACCTTGGCGAAGAGTCCATCGTAATAGGGCGGAACCGGCGACCATTCGTCTTTCGGCGGATATGGCTTGGTGATCTTTCCTTGGCCCATTTGGCTCTGCCGCCAGCCGCCGCCCTCGGACCTGTATTTCCGATTGGCGCAATCGAGCGACACTTTCTCGATTTCCGACAGCCCCTTTTCGGCAAGGCCGAATGCGGCGGCTTTTGGCGAGGCGGCGTTGTAATCCGTCAGCGCGTCGACCGAGACGATTCCGTCGGGCGACGTCCGACGCGAGCCGGGGTCCAGATAGACGGTCGAGAAATCGTCCTTGGAGACCTGCACCCATTCGACGCGGGCCGATGCGGAAGACGCCAGCGTCGACAGGAGAGCCGAGACGCTGATCTTCCACATCGCTGTCCGCATCCTCGGCTTAGACAAGAGCGCCGTGGCAATGCTTGTATTTCTTACCCGAGCCGCAAGGGCAGGGCTCATTGCGACCCACCTTGCCCCAAGTGGCGGGATTGGTCGCGTCGCGCGTAGGGGGCGCCTCGCTGACCGCGAGCCCGCGCGCCGAGAAATCGACCCCCGCGAGACGCGTATTGAGCTCATCGAGCGCAAGCTGCTGTCCGCCGCCGATCAGCGCCTCGGGATTTGGATGCGACATTTCCATCGGCGGCAGCTCCGGCGGCGCGGAAGGCGGGGCCTCGAAGGACACTTCGACGCGCATCAGTTGCGTGGTCACCGTTTCGTCCCACCGCGTCATCAGGCCCTTGAAGAGCTCGAGCGCTTCGGACTTATACTCATTGAGCGGATCGCGCTGCGCCAAGCCGCGCCAGCCGATCACCTGCCGAAGGTGGTCGAGGGCGATGAGATGTTCACGCCACAGCGTATCGAGAGACTGCAGGACGACCTGCTTCTCGATCATGCGCATCAGCGGCTCGGTGTTCTTTTCGACGCGCTCGGCGTAAGCGGCGTCGGCAGCCTCCAGCAGACGCTCCTTGAGCTCCTCGTCGGCGATGCCTTCTTCCTTCGCCCAGTCGGCGACCGGCAGATCCAGATTGAGCTTCGTTTTGACGTCTTCCGCCAGCCCGTTGACGTCCCAGGCCTCGGCGTAGGCGTCATGCGGAATGTGCTGCGACACCATCGCGTCGACCACGTCGGCGCGCATGTCGGCGGTCTGCTCCTCGACGCTCTCCTCATCCATGATTTCGAGCCGGCGCTCGAAGATCACCTTGCGCTGGTCGTTCATGACGTTATCGAACTTGAGGATGTTCTTGCGGATGTCGAAGTTGCGCGCCTCGACCTTATGCTGCGCCTTCTCGATCGCCTTGTTGATCCACGTATGGACGATGGCTTCGCCCTCCTGCAGGCCAAGCTTCACCAGCATCGAATCCATGCGCTCGGAGCCGAAGATGCGCATGAGGTCGTCCTGCAGCGACAGGAAGAATTTTGAGCGGCCCGGGTCGCCCTGACGTCCGGAGCGGCCGCGCAGCTGATTATCGATGCGCCGGCTCTCGTGACGCTCGGTGCCGATGATGTAGAGGCCGCCGGCGGCGATGGCCTTCTCCTTGAAGTCCGCGACCTCCTCGCGGATTTCCGCTTCCTTCTTGGCGCGCGCATCGCCTTCGAGGCCGGCGCATTCCTGCGTCACGCGCATTTCGACGTTGCCGCCCAGCTGAATGTCGGTGCCGCGGCCGGCCATGTTGGTGGCGATGGTGATCGCGCCGGGGACGCCGGCTTCCGCGACGATATAGGCTTCCTGTTCGTGGAAGCGCGCGTTGAGCACCGCGAAAAGCTTCGACGGCTTGCCGGAACGGGCCGCCTCGTAGAGCTTGGTCAGTCCCTTGGATTCGACGAAGTCGATCATCGTATAGCCCTGCGCGAGCAGGAACTCCGCCAGCTGCTCCGACTTCTCGATCGACGTCGTGCCGACGAGAAGCGGCTGCATCCGCCCGTTCGCGTCCTGGATTTCGGCGGCGATCGCGCCGAGCTTCTCCTTGGACGTGCGATAGACCTCATCATCCTGGTCGAGGCGGCAGACCTCGCGGTTCGTTGGAATTTCGACGACGTCCAGCTTGTAGATTTCGGCGAATTCGTTCGCCTCGGTCGACGCCGTGCCGGTCATGCCGGCGAGCTTGCCGTAGAGACGAAAGTAATTTTGGAAGGTGATCGACGCGAGCGTGACGTTTTCAGGCTGAACCTGAACATGCTCCTTCGCCTCGAGCGCCTGATGCAAGCCTTCCGAATAGCGGCGGCCCGGCATCATGCGGCCGGTGAATTCGTCGATGATCACCACCTCGCCCTTGCGGACGATGTAATCCTTGTCCTTCTGGAAGAGCTTATGCGCGCGCAGCGCCTGATTGACGTGATGCACGAGCGTCACGTTGTGCGCTTCGTACAGCGCGCCTTCGGTCAGTGCGCCGGCCTCGGTCAGCAGCTCTTCCATATGCTCATTGCCGGCGTCGGTCAGATGAACCGTGCGCTGCTTCTCGTCGAGTTCGAAGTCGTCGGCGTTGAGCTTGGGGACCAGCTTGTCGATCGTGTTGTAAAGATCGGATTTGTCGTCGATCGCGCCCGAGATGATGAGCGGCGTGCGCGCCTCGTCGATGAGGATCGAGTCCACTTCGTCGACGATCGCATAATTATGTCCGCGCTGAACCATCTGCGAGAATTCATATTTCATATTGTCGCGCAGATAGTCGAAGCCGAATTCGTTGTTGGTGCCGTAGGTGATGTCGCAAGCGTAGGCGGCGGCGCGATCCTCGTCCATGAGGTCATGCACCACGACCCCGACGCTCATGCCGAGAAATCTGTAGATCTGCCCCATCCATTCGGAGTCGCGCTTGGCGAGATAGTCGTTCACCGTGACGACATGGACGCCTTTGCCGGCGAGCGCGTTGAGATAGACGGCGAGCGTGGCGACGAGAGTCTTGCCTTCGCCGGTGCGCATCTCGGCGATCGCGCCTTCATGCAGCACCATGCCGCCGACGAGCTGGACGTCGAAATGGCGTTGGCCGAGGGTGCGCTTGGCCGCCTCGCGCACCGTGGCGAATGCGGGAACGAGCAGATCGTCGAGTGACTTGCCGGCGGCGAGCTCTTCGCGGAACTGGTGGGTTCGGTCCTTCAACTCATCGTCGGTCAGCGCTTCGACGTCCGCCTCCAGGGCGTTGATCGCGTTGACCTTCGGCGCGTAGGTCTTGAGCCGGCGGTCATTGGCCGAGCCGAAAATCTTCTTGGCGAGTGCGCCGATCATCCTTGCGAACCTTTCTCCCGAGCAGCGTCTGCCGCCTTCTCGGCGCGCCGGGGAACGGCGGCCGGCGGAACGTCGCATAATGCATGAATAACATCCGCCTGCGACATCGCGCCAACGGCGGAGCGCCGAGATCGACGCGGCGTTTCCGCCGGAGAGATAAGAGCCGCCGGAAACCTTGTCAATGTAAGGGATTTGGCGGCCCGGCGCCCCGGGCCCGTTGCGCGCGCCGCGTCCTTGAGCCATCCTTCGGGGCCGCTGGAGGACGCCGTCGTGGAAGATTCGGCCAGGGTGAGAATTTTGCCCCCGATCGTGCTTGCCTCAACTCTGGCGGCGGGCCTTGGGATCGGCTGGTTTGCGCCCGCGCCCATTCTCGACAAGGGCGGCGCCATGATTCTTGGCGCTTTGGCGGTGATCTGTTCGGTCGCGCTTGTCCTATCCGCTGTTTTCGAACTGAGGCGGGCGGGCACGGCGTTCGACGTGCGCAAATCGTCGACGGCGCTGGTCACGACCGGCGCCTACGCCGTGAGCCGTAACCCGACCTACCTCTCGGTGGTGATGCTGTTCGTCGGCGTGGCTTTCCTGGCCAACTCCTGGTGGACGCTGCTGCTCGCCGCGCCGCTCGGCAGCGCGCTCTGTCGCCTCGCGATCCTGCCCTAAGAGGCCTATCTCGCGGCGAAATTCGGCGAGACATACGAAGCTAATCGCGCGCGCGTGCGGCGCTGGGCGTAAGCCGGCGGCTACGGCGCATCATTGATCGGCCGCAGCGGGCCGGGCAGCCTGCCCATCTTGATGAGACGGGAGAGCAGCCGCAATCCGCCCGGCTCATTGCCGTTGGGATGCGCCAGCACGATGGAGCCGTCGCGCGGCGGGTCGTCGCCATCTCGCCGGTTCCGACGCTTATGATCCCAACGGACGAACACCGGCGCGCCGCCGGGGCCTAGCCTCGCTCAACCGTCCCGCGTCCGGGCTAGCGTCGCGGCGCGGGCGGATTTTCGAGGGGGTGCGTTCATGAGACGCAATTTTCAACTCGTCGCGGCGCTCTCCGCCGCCGCGCTTCTGCTCGCTTGTGGAGAGGCGCAGGCCCAGCGCCGCGAGCCTTCCGAGGCGACGGTCAGCGGGACTGAGCATTTCGGCGACAAGCCGCCGCCAAAGGCGGTCTTGGGGCCGGCGAGCGAGAAGCCGATTACGGCGAAGAAGACGCCCGGCCGGGGGAGCGTCAACACCTACTATTATTGGTACGCCGAGTCGAACCGACGGCGCTGCGTGGAGCGGCCCTTTCAACACATGCGTGCCGCAGAGCGCCTACGAGTGGTGCATCAACGCCTGTTGCTCGCCGACATGCCGGACGGTCGGCTTCCGCGAGAAATATATCGGCAGCTACAACAACTACACAGTTAATCTCGTCAAATAGGGGCTCATCAAACAGGGGACTCACGGAGCCTCATTGATGGGGCGTAGGGGCAACGGCATCACGCCGGTCTGCATCAGCCGCAAAAACAGCTTTATGCCCACCGGCTCATTGCCGTTCGGGTGCACGAGCACGATCGAGCCGGGGCGGGGCCTTAAGCCGAGCGCCAGCCAGGAGTCGGCGCCGAGCGCGATGAGATGCCGGCTGCGGACGTTCTCCAGCAGCGCGGCGTCGGCGACGAGACCCGGAAAGCGAAAAAATGCCGACGGCGTTTCGCCCTGGGCGATCATGAGCTTTTCCGTCTCGAAAATCTCGCGATCGACGTCCACGCCTGGCCGCAGGAAGTAATTCCGCCCGTCCGGAAGGCGGCGAACATAGGGATGGCTGTAGGAATGATTGGCCCAGGCGATGTCGAGCGCGCCGCTGCGCGCCTTCTCGCGCAGCCAGGCGAAGTCGGCGCCGTGGCGGGCGATCCAGCCGCCGGAGATGGCGAGCATCACGGGCGTATGCTTGCCTTGCGCGGCGAGTTTTTCGAAAAAGGCGCGGTCCAACGGCTTGCGGCTCGGGCAGAGGTCGCCGGTCACAAAGGCCCCGCCGCCGCCGGCGCCGTGAATGAGGCCGGCGTTGACGAGCGCCGGCGGACGCGTCGGGTCTTGCGGCGGATGCAACGCCTGGAGATAGCGCGTCGCGGCCTGCGCCGCATCGCTCGTCGCTTCGCAGCGCCAGCATGCCGCCCGCTCCAGCGACGTCTGCAGCGATTGCGGGTCGACCGTCAGGATCAGCGGCGTCCCGTCGACGCTCATGCGCCGGACGGCGAGCCGCGTTGAGCGGCTTTCGCTCGCGCAGCTCTCGAAAACCGGCGCATAATTCTTGACGCGCGAAGCTGCCGGCGTCGGAGACGGCGCGATGTCGACCGGCGCGCAGGGGGCCTCCGCGCCATAGGCCGTTGCGGCGCCGGCGAGCCGCGCGCAAAATAGGAGTCCGAACATCCGAGTCATGCGCAAGACCATGGCCAAAAGCATCGAGATTGAGAAGCTCGCTCTGTCGATCGAAACGGCGGAATCAGCGGAGCTTTCGGCGCGTCTCGGCGCGGCGCTTGGCGAACGGTTCGGCGTGCGGGACGAAACGGCTTTCTCCATTCTGGCGCGCGGGGAAGATGGCGCGCTGATCGGCGGGGTCAATGGCCTCATCCATTGGCGATGGGCCTATGTGCGCCATCTCTGGGTGGCGGAGTCGCGGCGCGGCCAGGGCCTCGGCGCCCGGCTGATGGGGGAGGCGGAGCGCCTCGCCCGGGATCGTGGTTGCGTCGGCGTCTATATCGACACATTCGAAAAACGCGTCGCCGCATTCTATGAGAGGCTCGGCTTCGCGCGCGTGGGCGAAATCGCGGATTTTCCGCCGGGCCACAGCCGCATCTCGCTAAGCAAGCCTCTCCGATGACTGAGATCATGAAAGCCATGGTCCTGCCGCGGCCCCACGCGCCGCTCGTCATGGAAGAGCGGCCGATCCCGTCGCCCGGCGTCGGCGAAGTGCGGCTCAAGATCGAGGCGTGCGGCGTTTGTCGCACCGATCTCCATGTCGTCGACGGCGAACTGACCCAGCCGAAGCTTCCGATCGTTCCAGGCCATGAAATCGTCGGGCGCGTCGAGGCGATCGGTCCTCGCGTGACCGGTTTCTCGCTTGGACAGCGGGTCGGCGTTCCCTGGCTTGGCCATAGCTGCGGGCATTGCCCCTACTGTCTGAGCGCGCGCGAAAATCTGTGCGACGATCCGCTCTTCACCGGATATACGCGCGATGGCGGCTACGCCACCCATACGATCGCCGACGCGTCCTACTGTTTCCCGCTGCCCGAGACCGGCGATCCGGCGACGCTCGCGCCGCTGCTGTGCGCGGGGCTCATCGGCTGGCGCACGCTGAAGATGGCGGGTCCGGCGGAAGCGATCGGCATCTACGGCTTCGGCGCCGCCGCCCACATCATTGCTCAGGTTGCGATTGCGGAAGGCAAGCGCGTTCATGCATTTGTGCGGCCGGGCGATCAGGCGGCGGCGGAATTCGCGCTCTCGCTCGGCGCGGCCTCGGCGCAAGACTCAGACGCGCCGGCGCGGGAGAAGCTCGACGCCGCGCTGATCTTTGCGCCGGTCGGCGCGCTCATTCCACGCGCGCTCGCCGCGACGAAGAAAGGCGGCGCGGTCGTGTGCGGCGGCATTCACATGAGCGACATTCCGAGCTTTCCTTACGCGCTGCTTTGGGAGGAGCGTCGACTGCTTTCGGTCGCCAATCTCACGCGCGAAGACGCGCGCGAGTTCCTTGCGCTCGCGCCGACGATTCCTCTGGAAATGTATGCGACGCGCTATCCGCTGGCGCGGGCGAATGAGGCGCTCGCCGATCTGCGCGAGGGTCGGCTGCAAGGCGCCGCGGTGCTCATTCCGTAGGACAGCGTTGCATGAGGCTTCGACATGTTTCCCTCATTGGGGGACGCGACAGCGCCGAAGCGTTGCTGCGCGATTCTGGATTGCTTCGCCTTCGGCTCGCAATGACGACGCATCACGCCTGCATCATTCCTGCGAGGTTGACGCGTGGCGGAACTCGAAAGCCTTTCCTATTTGGGCGGCGATGGTCGCCGTATCTTTCGAGGCGTCGATCTGGAGCCACTCGATCTCGCCCGTCGCTTTTTCCATCTGCGTTTCAAGCACGTCGCGCGTGGCGTCGGACACGTCGTTGACGCGCGCATCGACGCGCGCCGCGCGCCGGTCTAGATCGAGATCGAGCCAGGCCCCAAAGAAGAGCGCCTGCGCGCCTTCGGCCGCAGCTTTTATCGCTTCGCGATCTTGAAAACGGTCGAAGACGGCGTCGACGATGACGGGCCAGCCGAGCGCGGCCGTTCGCGCCGCGACGTCGAACATCTCGCCATAAACCTGCGCCGAAACGGCGCTGGCGTAGGCCTCTTGCGGAAGACGCGCCGTCGGCGCGACGCCGAAGAGCCGCTTGCGAATGCGATCGCTGTTGATGACGCGCGCGCCGGGCGGACATCCGACGACGGGCGCAAGCGCCGCGGCGACGCTCGACTTCCCTGACCCGCTGAGACCTCCGATCGCAATGACGGCGGTTTTGGCCGGCGCAAGCAGAGTCATCGCGAGATCGAAATAGAGGCGCGCGCGTTCGGCGTTTTGTTGCGACGCCTCGACATGCGCGCGTATGGCGGCGCGCAGCGACATGAAGAAGGGAAGAAGCGGCAGGCCATCAGTTTCGTCGCGGGCGTCGAGATAGCGGTTCAACGCCAGATTGGAGCATCCAAAGGCGCCAACGCGCCAGAGATCCATCAGCAGGAAGCTGACGTCATACAGCACGTCGATCGTCGCGATTTCGTCATCGAACTCGAGGCAGTCGAAGAGCGTCGGCGCGCCCTCGAACAGACAGATGTTGCGCAGCGTCAGATCGCCATGGCAGCGGCGCACCTTGCCCCGCGCCTTGCGTGCGTCGAGAAGCGCGCCTTGCGCGTCGAGGACTCCGTTGAGGCGCGCGACAAGCGTATCGATGTGCTCCGCGCTTGCAGCCGCCGCGTTGCGCAAGCTCAAGGCCGTGTCGTTCAGCGTTCGGCGCATCGCCGCCGCGCCGCCCTTGTTATAGTCCGGCGCCGCCTCGTCATGGGTCTTGGCGACTCGACGCGCCAGAGCCTCCACCATCGCGGGCGTCAGGCGGCCATCCTTCTTCGCAATCTGCTCGAAGAGGTCTTCGTCGGCGAAGCGCCGCATGACGACCACGGCGTCAATCATCTCGCCCGCGCCGTCGAGCGCCAGACGCCCATCCCTCTCGCGGGTCACGCGATGCGCGCCGAGATAAAGTTCGGGCGCGAAGCTTTTATTGAGCATCGCTTCACGCTCGCACATCTCCCATCGGCGACTCGGCGTCGAGAAGTCGAGATAGGAGAAGACCACCGCCTTCTTCAGCTTATAGGCGTGCGTTCCGCAGAGCGCGACGACGGAAATGTGAGTCGTGACGATTCGCTCCGCGCCGCCCTCGAGCGAGGCGAGAAAGCGCACGACTTCATCTTGCGCGCCAAAATCCATGTGGAGTCTCGGAACTCGCGCCCACTGACGCCATCATGAGGCGAACCGTCCCCCGCGGCCAGTCCGCTTTGGGTTTGATTGAGCCTATTCCATGCCGAGCGCGGAAAGATAGAGGTCGAGGATTTCCTCCTCTTCCTGCCGCTTGTGCTTATCCAAACGGCGTATCGACACGATCTTGCGCATCACCTTGGGGTCGAAGCCGGTTCCTTTCGCTTCCGCGTAGACGTCCTTGATGTCGTCGCTGATCGCACGCTTTTCCTCCTCGAGCTTCTCGATCCGCTCGATGAAGGCGCGCAAATGTCCGCCGTCGACGGCGTTGCTGGTCATGTGCAATTCCCGAGGCTGCTCCGGGCGGGCGGGGCGCGCGCCGGCTGGGCGGGAGCCTTGCGACAAACCGGCGGCGCTCGTCAAGGCGGCGGCGCCACTAATCCCCGAATTCCGCACCCCGTGCGGCGCACTTGAAACCGGCCTTAAGGTCGCCGATCTTTGGCGGGCCACCAGAAAGGCCTTAAATTGATGACCGAGCGGGATCCCTTTTCCAGTCGCGAGCGCCCAATGGCCCCAATTGGGGCGCGCGCCGCGCCTTACATTCCGCCACAGGCGCTGGAGGGCGTGCGGACGCGCCGCATCATCGCCGTCACGCTCGATCTGATTCTTGTCGCGGGCATGTCGGCGGCGTTGTTCGTCGCTCTCTTCATCCTCAGCGCCGGATTGTCTGCATTCATCCTGCCGCCGCTGTTCCCGATCGTCGCCTTTTTCTACAATGGTCTGACGGTGTCGGGGCGGAGAATGGCGACTCCCGGCATGGCGTTCATGGACCTGGAGATGCGCACCATGGACGGAGACCCGGTGCCGTTTCTGCAGGCGGCCGTCCATGCCGTGCTGTTTTATGTCACCTGGCTATTCCCGCCGCTGCTGCTCGTTTCGCTGTTTGCAGGCGACAAGCGCTGCCTGCACGACATGCTCGCGGACGTCATCGTTTTACGGCGGTCGTCTTAAAATCCGCAACTTCGACGCCGCAAATCTCCCTTGGCGCACGCCACCTGGGCGCTCTAGATTAGTTGTGGATCTGGGATCTTAGAGCGTGACGAAAGAGCCGCGCGACGCGCCGCAATTCTATCTGACCTCTCCGGCGCCGTGCCCCTATCTGCCGGGTCGCGAGGAGCGGAAGGTCTTCACGCATCTGATCGGGCTGCGCGCGCCCGCGCTCAATGACACGCTGACGCAATCCGGCTTCCGTCGCTCGCAGACCATCGCCTACCGCCCCGCTTGCGAGCAGTGCCGAGCCTGCGTGTCGGTGCGAGTCAAGATCGACGAGTTCACGCCGTCGCGCGGCATGCGGCGCATCCGCCGGCGTAACGCCGAGCTTGTCGCCGAAACACGCCCGGCGCGGGCGACGCCTGAGCAATACGCTTTGTTTCGCCGCTACGTCAGCGCCCGCCATTCCGACGGCGGCATGGCCGACATGAGCATGATCGACTATCAGATGATGATCGAAGACAGCCACGTCGACACGCGGCTCGTCGAATATCGTCTCGCCCAAGGCAATGGCGAGATCGGCGCGCTCGTCGCCTGCTGCTTGACGGACCGGCTCTCCGACGGGCTGTCGATGGTCTATTCCTTCTATGAGCCTGAACTCGAGCACAGGTCGCTCGGGGCCTTCATGATTCTGGACCATGCGGAGCGCGCCCGCGCCTTTGGTCTGCCGCATGTGTACCTGGGCTATTGGGTCGAAGGTTCGCGCAAGATGGAATATAAGTCGCGCTTCCTGCCTCAAGAGCGACTGGGCATGAGCGGCTGGGTCCGCGTGGACTAGCCCCGGCAGGCCACAAAATCGCCGGACTATTCGCGCCTTGTTAACGCCGAAGATGCACAACTCGATCGAAAGCGCCGGCGCGGTCCTCCAGGCGGCGTCGTCTTTCGGCTTGACCGCCGGAGCACACTTCGGCGATGCGATTGGAGCGATCTGTGCGAGAATCCGCAATTTTCCAGTTTGCCCGCTGCGCCGCGCTCGTCCTTGGCGCGGTCGCTCTCACGCCCGCGTCAGCCGCCTGGGACCAGGACGGACAGGCCGAGTGGGCGCAGCGCTATGACGCCGACGCCCGCCTGACCGTCTCGCGCTCGACGACCCCCATACTTTCGACTCATACGGTGGCCGCCACCGAAGCGGCGATCGAGCGTTTGCGCGAAATCGCCGCCGAAGGCGGCTGGCCGCAGGTGCCGGCCGGTCAACAGCTGCGGCTGGGCTCGAACAGTCCAGTGGTCTCTGCGTTACGCCGCCGCCTGGTCGTCTCCGGCGACATTGGGGCCGAAACCGGCGCGAGCCCGGTGTTCGACTCCTATGTCGAAGCGGCGGTGCGCCGGTTCCAGGCGCGCCACGGCATCATTCCGACCGGCGTCGTCAATCAGCAGACCGTTCAGGCGTTGAATGTGCCGGCTGAGACCCGGCTAAGGCAGCTCGAGACCAATCTGGTGCGTCTGCGCAGTTTTTCGCACGACCTCGGCAACCGCTACGTCACCGCCAACATCCCGGCCGCTTCGGTGGAGACAGTCGAGAACGGCGAGGTCGTCACCCATCACATGGCCGGCGTCGGCAAGATCGACCGCCAGTCGCCGGTGATGCAGACCAAGGCGATCCAGGTCAACTTCAATCCGTTCTGGACCGTGCCGGCGTCGGTGATCCGCAAGGATTTGATCCCCAAGATGCAGGCGGATCCAAACTATCTCAACGCCAATCACATCCGCGTCTACGGCAAGGACAATCAGGAGCTACAGCCCGAGCAGATCAATTGGCGTTCGCTCGACGCGCTCAATTTCCGCTTCCGCCAGGACATCGGCGGGGATTTCAACTCGCTTGGCGTCGTGCGCATCGACATCGCCAACCCCTACGGCGTTTACATGCACGACACGCCCGCTAAAGGCGTTTTTGGCGACGACTTCCGCTTCGTTTCTTCGGGCTGCATCCGGCTTCAGAACGTTCGCGACTATGTCGCCTGGCTCCTGAAGGAGACGCCCGGCTGGGACCGCGACCACATTGACGAGGTCATTGCCTCCGGCGAACGCGTGGACGTCAAGATCACGCCCGCCGTGCCGGTCTACTGGGTCTATATCACCGCGTGGGCGGCGCCGGACGGCGTCACCCAGTTCCGCGAAGACATCTACCAGCGGGACGGGCTCGGGCTGCGCTCTGCCGGCGCCGATTCGGCGGCCCCGACGGTCGTGCAGGCGGCGCGTCCGATGCGCGGCGAAGGGCTGTTCCCCAGCGACGACGACAGCTACTTCGAGGAGCGTCCCCGGTAAGCGCGGCGCTATTGCGCCGCAGCGTCGCTGCGCGAGGCGCGCCAGGTTCCGCCGCAAAGGTCGGTCGACGATGACCAAGGGCCGGAGCCCCTGCCGCCCCGTAGCGTTCCGTGGAAGCGCACGACCCGCTCGCTCTCGCCGGTGAATCGCGCCACGATTGTGCCTTCCTCGTCGACATAGCCCCAAAATGAGGCAGCCGGCCCCGGCGCGGCCGCGATTTTATTGCCGACGATATCAAAAGACGGCGGAATGAGACTGCGACACTCCCCGACGGTCGTCGTCGCTTCGATGTTCCATCTGCCGTTTGGATCGCCGACCGGGCCGGTCAGCGCTCGTTCGTTGTCCGGCTGCGCCTTTTGGCCCCGCGGCTGCTTGGCGGACGCTCCCTGGGCCGCTACGCAGACCGCAAGCGCCAACGCTAGAATTCTCATTTGGCCTCCGAAAGCGCGCGTCGCAGCGCGCCGTGCATGTCGCAGCCTGCGTAGATAAACTCCGTCACGCCCGCATGGCGCAGACGCTCCTCGAGGTCGCCCGGCCGGCCGGCCAGATAAAGCCCAGCGCCTGCGCCCTTTAGCGCCAGCGCCGCCGTTTCCGCCGAGTCTCCGTAGATCCTGTCGGACGAACAGAGGCAAGCGAGTTTGGCGCCACACTCCCGGTAGGCGTCGACCAATTCGGTCGTGGACTCGGTTTCAGGCCCAAAAACCGCTTCGACGCCGCCGGCCTCGAAAAAATTCTTGGCGAAATTCGCTCGCGCGGTGAATGCCGCGACGGGGCCGAGATTTGCGAGGAAAATCTTCGGGCGAACGCCCAACTCGGCGAGGCGCTCATCCGACTCTTCACGCAGCCGCTCGAAGGGCTCGGCGAGACGGCTTGGCGCAAGCGGAGCGCTCTTTCGCGCGCCTTTTGGCGGCTCAATGGTTTCAGCCGAAGCGTCATAGGGCGCGAGAACGTCGAGCGCGCCCTCGTGAATGTCGGGAAACTGGTTTGCGCCGATGAGCTTATCCTTGGCGCGCGCGACGTTCTTCGCCCGCAACGCGGCGGCTTCGGCGACTCGCGACTGAAAGGCTCCCGTCTCCAACGCTTTGGGAAGGCCGCCTTCCGCCTCGATCTGCTGAAAAAGCCCCCACGCCCCCGCGCACAGCGCGTCTGTCAGCGCCTCGAAGCCGCCCGCGCCGCTCGTTGGATCGTCGACGGCGTCGATATGGGATTCGTCCTGCAGCACGAGCTGGGTGTCTCGCGCCAGCCGCCGCGCGAATTCGTCAGGGGCGCCGAGCGCCTGGGTGAAGGGGAGGACGGAGACGGCGTCGGCGCCGCCGATCGCCGCCGAGAACGCGGCGAGCGTCCCACGCAAAATATTGTTCCACGGGTCACGCCGCGACATCATCCGCCAGGCTGTTTCGGCGAAGACCAGCGCCGGCTTGGGAGAGAGGCCGCAGGCCTCTTCAACGCGCGCCCAAAGGCGCCGCGCGGCGCGGAATTTCGCGACGCCAAGCAATTCGTCGGCGTCGGCGCAGAATCGGAACGCGATCAGATCGCGCGCCGAATCGAGGTCGACTCCGGCGTCCGCCAGCGCACGTAGATAGGCGAGCCCGGAAGAAAGCGCGAAAGCCAGCTCCTGCGACTCGGTCCCGCCCGCCGAATGCACGACGCGGGCGTCGGCGACGGCGGTCGCGTAAACGAAGCCGGCGTCGGCGGCCGCCTTCACCTCGTGCGCGAAGCTCCGGGAGACTTGTGGCCAGGGCTGCGCAGCGAATCCGTGGCGCGCCTGCGCCCCCAGCGGATCGAAGCCCATCGAGACGCGGGTGAGCGACGGTTCAATATGTTGGCGGTCGACGAAGCGCATGAGCGCCTGCGCGGCGCCAGGCGCGCGCGGCGAAAAGTCGAGCGTCAGCGGAATGCCGTAGTCGAGGCGAACATTGGCGAGCGCGTGAGCGATTGCGTCATCGTCGTCGCCGACGAGCCCCCCGCCGTAGGCGCCGATCGAGCCGGCGAAAACGAGATGCAATCCGTCGGCGCCGCCGTCGAGGTCCTGCAGAGCCAAGCGATTGGCGACGTCAGCGTTGGGAACGTCGACGCGCGCGAGAATCGCCCAGCGGCCGGGGTTTTTGCGCAGGACCGGGACGGGCGAACCCGCGGCGCGGGCGTAGATGGGGTCAATAGAAAGCCCGTCATAGCTCTTGGAGACGAGCGTTTCGAAGGACGCGCCTTTGAGCGCCCGCTCAACGAGGACGCGCCACTGCGCGTCGGTGGCCTGCGGAAAGACCCCCGCCAGCGCCGTCTCCTGTCCCGTCATGTTCGCTGTCGCCCTCCGTTGTTTCGGGCGGCGTTTTCGCATGAAGCGCTCCGCCCGGCCACTGCAAATCCGCGGAGAGCGCGGCGGGCTTTATTTTCGAGGCCAAACGCCTTAACCAGTGCCGACTGCGCCCGAGGGCGGGAAAAAGGGCGCTGGAGCGGAAGAGCCAGAGGCGGGCGGTTCTGGCCACGCGCCCGGAATTAAGGCGTCGGATCGGCGCCGCCGCGTCAATGCGTCGCGCTCGCGCGCGAGTTGTCGTCGGCGGCGAAGAGCCTGAAACGGAGGGATTCGTGACGGATAATCCGCAGGACAAGAATCAGCTCGTCGACGAGATCATCGAAGTGATCGCGTCGGAAGGCATGGTCGACAAAAGCAAGATCACCCCCGACGCGTCAATCGAGAGCCTCGACCTCAAATCCGTCGACATCGTTATGATTCTCACGGCGCTGGAGGAGAAGTTCAACGTCTACATCCCCATGGACGGGTCGCTGCAGGAAGCCAAAGACGTCAAAAGTCTGATCGAGGCGATCGCGGACCACATCCAGAAAGAGCGCGAGAAGCAGTAAATGGCATTCTCGCGAGCGCGGGCCGAGGGGCGCCGCGTCGTTATTTCTGGCATGGGCGCGGTCTGCGCCTCTGGAGTCGGCGCGCAAAAGCTTTGGGAAGCGGCGCGCGGCGGCGTCGCCCAAGTACGGCCGCTCAAGACAGAGCGCCCTTATGACGGGCGCATCAAGATCGCGGCGCAGGTGCCCGACTTCAATCCCGCCGACTATATCGAACCCAACGTTCTTCCGTTCTGCGATCCCTTTACGCAGTTCTGCATCGTCGCCGCCGACGAAGCGGTGGCGCAGGCAGGCTTCGGACGCAAGGACGTCGCCGGGCCGAGAACGGCCGTCATCATCGGCTCCGGCATCGGCGGCATGACGACGATCGAGGACGGCATCTACCGCTATTACGTCGAAGGCACGCGGCCCGAGATGTTGAGCGTTCCCAAGCTCATCCCGAGCGCGGCGCCTGCGACCCTGGGGATGCGCTTTTCGTGCCACGGCCCGACATTCTCGATCGGCAGCGCCTGCTCCTCGGCGACGCAGTCGATCGGACTTGGCATGCAGATGATCCGCCAGGGCCTGGTGGACAAGGCCATCGTCGGCGGCGCCGAGGCCTGCGTCATCAACGCGACGATCCGCGCGTGGGAAGGCCTTCGCGTGCTGAGCCCGAATTTGTGCCGCCCCTTCTCCAAGGGCCGCAACGGCATGTCGCTTGGCGAAGGCGCGGCGGTTTTCGTCCTGGAAACGGAGGAGGCGGCGCGAGCGCGCGGCCACGCGCCCCTATGCGAACTCGCCGGCTACGGCACGACGAGCGACGCCAAGGACCCCGTGCGGCCGGATCTTGAAGGCGCGTCGAACGCGATCGCCCTGGCGCTCGAAGACGCGGGAATGGCTCCGCAGGAGATTCATTACGTCAACGCGCACGGCACCGCGACCCACGCCAACGACATCACCGAGGCCGAAGCGATTCTGCGCGTGTTCGGCGATTATGGACGGGTCGTGCCGGTTTCGTCCACGAAACCTATTCACGGTCACGCGCTCGGCGCCAGCGGCAGCTTGGAGCTCGCCATCACGATACACGCGCTTCGCGAACAGATCGCGCCGCCGACGATCAATTTTCTGGAGCCCGATCCCAGGTGCCCGCTTGATGTCGTCCCGAATGCGGCGCGCAAGCACAAGATCGACGCCGCCATGTCGAACTCCTTCGCTTTCGGAGGGATCAACGCCGTGTTGATCGT
Organism: Methylocystis sp.; assembly: GCF_051062815.1. Classification (GTDB taxonomy): domain Bacteria; phylum Pseudomonadota; class Alphaproteobacteria; order Rhizobiales; family Beijerinckiaceae; genus Methylocystis. The sequence continues at coordinate 323,342 of NZ_JBPFDU010000078.1, forward strand.
GCGTCATGCAGCCTGAGCCGCCGCTGGCGCTTGGGCCTTTCCGGTTGCGCGTCGATCCGGCGCGCGCCGCGGCCTATGCGCAAGAAACCGGCGGCGACGGCGCGAGCGTTCCGCTCGCCTATCCAGCGGTCTGGCTCGCCGAGCCTTCGCTATTTTCCGTTGTGCGCGACGTCTGCGCGAAGCGCGACGTCGTGCCCGTGCATGAGTCTCAGAGCTTTTCCTATGACGCGCCCCTCGTCGCGGGCGAGAGTTACGACTTGAGCGTCACCATGAGCAGCGAGGAAGAACCGCCGCGTCTGACGATGGTCGGGACAGTCGCAACGCCCCAAGGGGAGCCTTGCGCACGAATCGAAACCATATTGCGGCTCGTGCCGCGCGCGGGATTTGGGAGCGCGTCATGAGCGATCCCATCAAGGTCGGCGACAAACTGCCGGAGACCGTCATTGGCCCATTCGACGCGCCTTCGCTTACGCGCTACGCCGAGGTCTCTGGCGACGCAAATCCATTGCATCTCGACGACGCCGTGGCGGCGGCGATCGGGCTTGCCGCGCCGCCGGTGCATGGCATGAAGCTCCTGGCCGCGTTTGAACCGATGCTGAGGGCCTGGCGCGGCGACCTCGTCATCTCCTCCATAGCCGGGAAGTTCGTGCAGCCGATCCTGCGCGGCGAGACCGTCAGGCTGTCGGGCCGCGTGCTGCGCGCCACCGAAAACGAGATTTTCGTCCGTCTGGTGGCCTATGGCGCGGCGCGGGCGCCGGGCATCGTCGGCGAAGCGACCTTGCGGCCGAGGCCGGCCACATGAATGATCGGCTGCGCCGTGGGGCGGGGCGCGCGTATGGCTAAAAGCGCTGTTCGGGTTCTTATCACCGGCGCCTCAAGCGGCATAGGGCGCGCCTTGGCGCTCGCCTATGCGCACGAAGGCGCGAGCCTTGTCTTGCTTGGCCGCGACGCCGAGCGCCTCGATGCCGCTGCGCGCGCCTGTCTCGCAGCCGGCGCAGAAGAGGCGGAGACTCACGTCGCCGATGTGCGGGATCGCGAAGCGATGGCGTGCATCGTTCAGTCTGCGCATGAACAACGCCCGATCGACATTCTTGTCGCCAATGCCGGCGTCGCGACGGGCCTTTCGCCCAGCCAGCTTCTCGAAACGCCCGAGGCGGTCCGAGCAATGCTCAAGATCAATGTCGAGGGCGTCTTCAACACGGTCGAGCCGGCGATTCTGCCGATGTGCGCCCGTAAGAGCGGCAGAATCGCTATTGTCGGGTCGATGGCCGGGGTGCGCGCGCTCCCGCATTCGCCGGCCTATTGTGCGGCGAAGGCGTGCGTGCACATGTGGGCCGACTCCCTGCGCGCCCAACTCGCGGCCCATGGCGTGCATGTCGCGCTGATCGTGCCCGGGTATGTGAAGACGCCCATGTCGGCGCGCACCATCGTGAAGACGCCCCTTTCGGCGCACACTCTCCTAAAGACATCGGCGTCGGCGGGCGTCGAATCCTGGCAGCCCAGCGCCATGTCCGACGGAGAAGCCGCGCGCATCATCAAGAACGGGCTGGACCGCCGCCGCAACGTCATCGCCTTTCCGCGTTACATGTATTGGGCGATGCGCCTCTTCTCCCTCTTGCCGGCGGCGCTCGTCGACGGCGTCATGCGCCAGTTTCCCGCCGAAGTGCCGGAGACGCCGGAACGGGAGAATTCGTGACGGCCTACACCGTCCTTACTTGGGCCGCAGGCGGCTATTGGATGATCGCCGTCGTTTTGCTTGTCGTCTCTGTCGCGGCGACGATCGCGCAGCCCTGGCTCGCCGCGCGCCGCGCCACGCGCCAAGACCAGCCGCCGATCTCCGTGGTCCTTCCCGTCAAGATGCTCGAGGACCAGTTCGACCGCACGCAAGAGTCCGCGCTGACGCAGCAGTACCGTGATTTCGACGTGACCGTCTCCGCAACCGAGGTCGATGGACCGGCCGTCCAGCGCATGCGCGCCATTCTCGCGCGCCACCCGTCTGTGCCTTCGCGCATCCTGCGTTCGACAGCGAAATTCGCCGTCAGTCCGAAGGTCGATAATCTTTATGCGCCGTTCATGCAGGCGACGCATGACGTCATACTGATGAAGGACGCCAATGTGCTGCTTGAGCCGGACGCGCTGGCGCAGCACGTCAGGCAGCTGACGGACGACGTCGGGCTCGTCTGCGCCATTCCGTATTGCGCGCGACTCGAGAATTTCGCCGCGCATGTCGAGGCAGCGATCATTAACGGTCCGCATGCCCGCATTCTGTTTCTCGCCTCGGCGCTGGGACAGGGGCATGGCGTCGGCAAAATCATGTTGTTTCGACGGTCGGACTTCCTGCGCGCGGGAGGCTTTGACGCGATTTCCCATACGGTCGGCGAAGATAACGCCTTGGCCAAGGCGATGCGGCGGATCGGCAAACGGCCGGTCTTTTCTCACAGGCTTGTGCGCCAGGAGCTCGGCGCGCGCGCGTTCGACGATGTTTATCAGCGGCAATTGCGCTGGAGCGTCGTTCGCCGCAGCGATGAGCTCATCTCCTTCCTCGCCGAGCCAATATGCCAAGCAGTTCCAGCAGTTATCGCTTCGGCGCTCGCGGCGCCGCTCGTCGGGATCGCGCCAATTGTAGCCGCGTCGGCGACGCTTATGCTGTGGTTTGCGCTTGAGACATTGCTTTCTGTGGCCAAAGGATGGCAGTTATCGTGGGCCGCGCCCGCGGTGTTTGTGGTCCGCGAGGCGACGATGCTGGCGGTCTGGTTGAACGCCTGGGTCACTGACCAGGTGGTTTGGGCGAGGGACAGCGTGAACGCGCGCGCCGGGGCGAAGCCCTCGCCGGTTCCGCACGAAGAAGGATAGGCCGTTTGGTGCTGGGGCTTTTTCAATTCCTCGTCGACGCGGTCGCGATGGTCTGCGCTTCAATCCTGGTAGCGATCGGAATCGGCTATCTGATCGTCATCGGCCGCTTCTGTTACGACCAGCTGCGCGGCGTGCGCGATCCCGAAGCGCCTGCCATCCCTGACGCGGATCTGCCGCGGGTCGTGCTTCAGATCCCCGTTTTCAACGAGCCGCTCGTCACCGAGCAGTCGTTGCGCTGCGTCGCGCTTCTCGACTGGCCCAAGGACAGGCTGCGCATCCAGCTTCTCGACGATTCGACGGACGAGACAAGCGCGCGGGCAGACGTAGTGGCGGCGGAGCTTCGCATCGGCGGCGCCGTGATCGACCATGTGCGGCGCGCCGATCGCTCGGGCTTCAAGGCGGGCGCCTGCGCGCATGGCCTCACGCTGACGGACGAGCCCTTCATCGCAATGCTCGACGCCGACTTCCGTCCGCCGCCCAATTGGCTGAAGCGAACGGTCCCGCTTTTTTTGACCGATGATCGCATCGGCTTCGTGCAGTCGCGCTGCGAGTTCCAGAATTTCGAGAAAAACTGGCTGACGCGCGCCCAGGGCCTCGTGCAGGACGGCCATTATCTCGTCGAACAGCGCTCACGCGCGCATGCCGGCTGGCTCTTTCAATTCAACGGCACCGGCGGAATTTGGCGACGCGCGACGGTCGAGGACGCCGGCGGCTGGTCCGACTATTCGCTGTGCGAGGACCTTGACCTCACCGTGCGCGCGGCGCTCCAGGGATGGCATGGGCTGTTTGTCTCGGAGCCGCCGATTCCCGGTCAGGTGCCGGAGGGAATCCGCGATTTCCGCCGCCAGCAAAGGCGATGGTCGAACGGATTCGTGCAGGTCGCGCAAAAGACCGTCCTGCCGATCTGGCGTTCGCCATGGAGCCTGACGCGCCGCGTGATGGCGATCTCGCTGATCGCTCATCAGATTTTCTTCCCCACAGCCGCCATCGGACTCATCGCCTTCTTCCTTGGCGTGATCCTGCACGGATCGCTCGCGCCCTTCGCCGGGATGTTGGAGATCATCGGACTCATGACGGTCCTGGTGGCGCTCGGCATCACGCTGCCGCCCTATCTGGCGCTCAAGCGCGGGACCCTCGCCGATTTTGTGAAAACGGTCGCGTCGATTCCGCCGCTGATGATCTATCTCGCCTTCGCCAATGGCGCGAAGATCCTCCAGACTCTGCGCGGGCGTAAATCGACGTTCAAGCGCACGCCCAAGCTCGACCATGAAGCTGCGACGCCGATCGACGCTGAGGTGGAGTAGGGCGAAGGCCGGTCGCGCTCACTCCAGCCGCGCCGGGGCCTCGAAAGCGCCGGCGTCGGTGACGATCGTTAACGTCGCGTCGGCGGCCTTGGCGGGCGCGCTGCCGGAAAAGAGCTTAAGCTCGAAGCCCTCTCCCGCGCGCGTGCTTTCAATGAAGAGCGGCTCAGGCGCTTCGGCGAAGACGTCCTCGACCTTGCCGGGTCCAAGGTAGCGCAGCCGCCACGACCCGTCCGCGCTATTCCGCGAAACCGTAAAGCGCTTTTTGGCGTCGGCCGCGCTGAGTTTCTTTGGCACCAGGCGTTCGGCTTCGGCGATCGCCGCCGCATGAGGCGATGCTCCGGCGCGCGGCAGCTCCAGAGAAAGATCGGCGCGGCCCGGCAGGCAGATCTTGCCGCAGGAGGCGTAGTCGAGCACGAGATTGAGCGTCACCGGCGCGTTGGGATCGCGCGGCGTCACCTTCAACGGCAGGACGACGCGCGCATCATAGCCGGCGACGATGGTTCCGGCCTCGTCGATATGTTTCGGCGCAGGAAAGGACGGTTCGACCTTGGCGACATTGACCGATCTCGAGAAATCGAACGCGGGCGCCGAGCCCGACTCGCCAGGCTGGCGCCAATAGGTGATGGTTTCCGGAGCGAGCGCGATCTCGACGGCGGCGCGGTAAGCCCCGCCCTGCGGAGGGCCGGCGGACAAGAGCCGAGCGCTCGACGCCGTCCCCTTTGCGATCGCAGACGCGAAGGCTGTGTTCTCCGCCAGCGACGCCGCCGGAAAGCTCTGCGCCAGCGTGACGGCTAGCGGCGCGAAGAGAAAGAATTTTGAGCGCATCGTGACCCTTCGGCGCCCCCGTCCCCCAGTCAAGGCAGTCAGTTACGTGATTTGCGCGGCTTGTCCTGAGGACGCGGCGGGCGTAGCATGACCCTATGAGGCCGAGCGGAAAGAAGCAAGATTTCGCGGAGAGAGTGAGCGAGCGCCGCAGCGGGCGACTCGAGGAGCGCCGCTTTCTTGACGGCCAATTGCTGATCGCGATGCCGAGCATGTTGGATCAGCGCTTCGCGCGCTCGGTGATCTATCTATGCGCCCATTCCGAAGAAGGGGCCATGGGCATTATTGTCAACCAGCCGGCCCGTGTGCGCAATTTTCCCGATTTGCTCGTTCAGCTGCAAGTGATTGCGCCTCAGGAGCGCATCAGCCTACCGAGCCGCGCCGAAGACATCCAGGTGCTGTCCGGCGGGCCGGTGCAGACCGACCGCGGTTTCGTGCTGCATACGCCGGATTTCTTCCTGGACAATTCCACCTTGCCGATCGACGACGGCGTCTCGCTCACGGCGACGATCGACATTCTGCGCGCCATCGCCGCAGGGCGCGGCCCGGACCGCGCGCTGCTCGCGCTCGGCTATGCGGGTTGGGACCCGGGTCAGCTCGAAGAAGAGATTCAGCGCAATGGATGGCTGAACTGTCCGACCGATCCCGCTTTGCTGTTCGATCACGATCTTGGGACGAAATATGCGCGCGCGTTGCGCTCGATCGGCGTCGATCCAGAACGGCTGTCGACACACGCGGGACACGCCTGAGCATCGGACTCAGAGTCGGTCGAAGGCTGGCGCGTAGTTGACCTGTCCCTCCTTGGCTGGAAGCTCGCCGTTGACCGCCAGGGCTAGAAAACACGGCCCCGCGTATGGCGTGCCGAAGCCGGCTGCAAGCTCCGGTCGAAATCCGAAACGGCCGTAAAAGGCGCTGTCGCCCAACACAAAAAACGCGCGCCACTGGTCGTCCTGCGCACGCGCCAAGCTCCAGCACAAAAGCGCGTTGGCGATTCCTTTTCCGCGATATGCCGCGGCGACGGCGACAGGACCGAGTCCGAGCGCCGCAAAGGGAGCGTTCATCCTGGACAGGGCGGCGTAGCCGACGATGACGCCGTTGACAGCCGCGACGCCGCCAAAGACCAGGTCGCCTTCCTTGCGCAGCGCCTCGACGAGTTCGGCCTCGCCGTATCGGTCGAAAGCCGCAACAAGCAGCCCGCGTATGGCGGAATGATCCTCCGGCGTCTCCGCGCGAGGAGTTGCGCTTCCGGTCATGGCGCGGGGTTGCTGTGGAGATGGTGGATGGCGTCAATACGCCGCTCGATTTCAGGCGTGATCCTGAACTCCGTCGACGCGAGGTCGGTTCTGAGCTGCGACATCGTCGTCGCGCCAATAATATTCGACGTCACGAAGGGCCGGGACGTCACGAAGGCGATGGCGAGCTGCGCCGGATCGACTCCAATATCTTGCGCGAGCGTCAGATAGGCGGCGACCGCGTGTTCGACTTCCGGCTTTTCATAACGCTGCGCGCGCTCAAACAGCGTCGTGCGCGCGCCGGGCGGCCGCGCGCCGCCTTGATATTTGCCGGTGAGGTATCCTTGCGCGAGCGGCGAATAGGCGAGCAATCCGACGTGCTCGCGCTCAGCGAACTCAGCGAGCCCGATCTCGAAGGTGCGATTGACGAGGTTGTAGGCGTTTTGAATCGAGACGACGCGCGGCGCATGGCCGAGTTCCGCAGCGCGCAGGAAGCGCGCCACGCCCCACGGCGTTTCATTGGAAAGGCCGATGTGACGAACCTTGCCGGCTTTGACGAGCCGCGTTAGCGCTTCCAGCGTCTCTTCAATCGGGATTTCGTCGCGCTTCGTCGGCCGTCGATAGACCGTTCCGCCCGCGCCCCAAAGCGGTAGCGAACGATCCGGCCAATGCAATTGATAAAGATCGATGTAATCGGTCTGTAGCCGCCTCAGCGATCCCTCGATCGCAGAGTCGATGTTCTTGGCGTCGAGAACCGTTCCCACGCGCCCCGGACGCAGCCAGTTGGCGTCGCCACGGCCGGCGACTTTTGTTGCGATGATCGCCTTGTCGCGGTTCTTACGTGCGGCGAGCCAACTTCCGATGATGCGCTCGGAGGAGCCTTGAGTTTCTCGCTTCGGCGGAATGGAATAGATTTCCGCCGTGTCGATGAAATTGACGCCGCAATCGAACGCATAGTCCAGTTGCGCATGGCCTTCGGCCTCGCTGTTCTGCTGTCCCCACGTCATTGAGCCGAGACAGATGGCGGAGACGGAGAGCTCGCTGTCGCCGAGTTTGCGGTATTCCACGGGGCGCGTCCCTTAACGAAGCCATTCGCTCGACTGCAGCTCGAGCCGCAATTCGAAGCTTTGGAATTGGATGAAGATAGGCAAGAGCCATGCCTTGAGCGCCGCGCGAACCACGATCGACATCCCTGGCGGCGGCTCCCTCATGAAGCGGGACAGCGACAGATCGACGTCGTCGAGCGCGCGCGCGATCGGCGCCTCAAGACGCGGGATCACGAATTTGCCGCTCGCGGGATAGCGCGCAAGAATCGCCAAGCAGTCGCGGCCGAGCGGCGAGGCGCCGCGATTGTGAATGACGCTCATGGTGAGATCCGGCCATGTGGTCTTGAGCGTGAGCGCGCTGTTCGCCGCGCTCTCCGTGACGTCCGTCTGAAAGAGCACGATCGGCTCAACGCCGCGCCGCCGCGCTTCTTCGAGAAAGCCAATTTCGGCGATGGTCGCGAACAGGCGCTCGTAGGAGCGATGCCAGACGTCGACGATCTTCGGCGTCTCGTCGGCGACGAGCAGGCGGTCGAAGAGCGACATCTGCCCCTTGATCTCGCTGAGGTCGACGATGTGCGTCGCTTCCGGAAAGAACACTGCATAAAGCGGCTCCCGGAAATCCGTGTCGAAGCCTTCGACGTCGACATTGTGCGACAAATAATAATCGGTCAGCAAACGCGCCGCTGTCGTCACGCCTGTTCGCGAGTGCGGCGAGCAAACGAAGAACGCAAGAGTGCGACGCGCCATGTGGTCTTCGCGGAGAGATGCGCGCCGCCGACGCGACCCTCTATCGCCTCTTCTCGCCAACAAGATCGAGAAGGCCGACCCGTTCGAACTCGTCGGCGACGCGCGCCAGCCACGTGCGGACGTAGCCGCGCAACACGAACGAATGCTCCGCCGGGCGGCCCTGCGCGTCCTGATTGCCGATGAATGTCGAGAACGGCGTGCCGGACAGCTCGACCTGCTCGTAGGCGAGTTCGCTGAGCTTGGGGATCGTGATCTCGCCCGAGGTGACGACATGCTCGAAATATTTCGCGTGCGTTTGTGGATCCCACTCGAAGAAGGTCGTGTCGTTGACGTGATTCTTCACCATGAAATAGTTGGCGTCCGTGACGTAGGGCGCGATTTCGGCGATCTCCTCCAGCGAAGCGATGGAGGGCCCGATCACATGCAGCAGCACGAAGCGGAATTCGCCGCCTTTCACCGCGTCGAAAAAGCCGATTTCGTCGAGCGCCCCGAGCGCCGGGCTCAATCCGCCGGCGCGCACGTCGATGACGCTGACCTTGGCCTGCGACGTATTCAGCGTGTCGATGATCTTCATCTGGTCCGAGGGTTCGGTCAGATCGACGATCATCGTCTCGTCGGGATGGAAGCGATGAAGCGTTCCTCGCGGCGTTTCGGTGTCGAACGCGCGCGTATGGATGTCATTAAGCGAAAGAAAATCGAGGATGGCTCTGGCGATCGTGGTTTTGCCGACGCCGCCCTTGTCCGCGCCAACGACGATGACCGCCGGGCGAGCGGCGGCGTTCGCGGGGGCGGCCGGAGCCTCGGCCTTACGCGGCCGGCTTTCCGGCTCCCGTTTGGCTGGCGCTTCCCTGGTGATTTTGACCGGCTTCTTAACCATGGGTGCTCCTATCGCATGTCGCGCTGGCGCCGCTGTTCGTGAATGACAAGCGCTCAACAAACATGGTTTTTGGCGCTTGTCATGTTCTGTTTCAGCTAACTGCGGATGGCGCTCCAATTGTGACGCGCTTAAAACAACACAACAAATATGTTATTAAATACAAGCACCACAATAAGATCGTGAATTGACATTCGTGCGGTTTGGAGGTTTATGCGTTCGAAATACAGAACGTCCGTGGCTACTCGCTGGCGCGGACCAGGTCGGCGCGTCAAGGCATGAGCAATATCGAGAATATCGTCGCGCGGCGGCCCGCCGAATCGTCGCAGCAGAGTCTGCCGACCCTGCACGTCGAGGATCGCGACGGCGTTATCCATGAACTCGAAGCCGTCGAAGGCTGGCGGCTGATGGAAATCTTGCGCGACCATGGCGTCGGCATGGTCAACACCTGTGGCGGCGCTCTTGCATGTGCGGAGTGCCACGTCGTCCTCGACGCGGACTCGGCCCGCCGCGTGCCGCCGCCGCGCGAAGAGGAAGTCGAAAAGCTCGATGAATTGCCGATGCTTTACGAAAATTCGCGTCTCTCCTGCCAGATCATCTGGTCCGATGAGATGAGCGGCCTTCGGCTAAAGCTGGCGCAGGAAACGTGATGCCCATCTTCAAACATCCCCAGATCCTCATCGCCTCGAATTTGACGGACGGCGAAGTGGTGTTTCTCGGCCCCTCGGGCTGGGAGCGCGACCACCGCCGCGCGCGCATCGCGCGGAAGGCCGACGAGGCGACCGCGCTCGAAGCCTTGGGCAAGTGCGACATTTCAGCCAATCGCGTGGTCGACGTCTATCTCGCCGATGTCGAGATCGGGAGCGACGGCGCGCCGACGCCGTTACATTATCGAGAAAAGATGCGCGTGAAGGGACCGAGCGTTCGCCTTGATCTCGGCAAACAAGCGGGCGAGGGCGCGTTATGACGGCGGTCGATCTGCGTGTGGCGCAGCGGCCCAATGCGCCGATGACCACCTATCGCTACGATGAATATGACTCTGCCTTCGTGCGTGAACGGGTGGCGGAGTTTCGTGAGCAGGTCAATCGGCGGCTTTCCGGCGCGCTGACGGAAGAGGAGTTCCGTCCGTTCCGGCTGATGAACGGGCTCTATCTGCAGCTGCACGCCTATATGCTGCGCGTCGCTATTCCCTATGGCACGCTGACGGCGCGGCAGATGCGCCGGCTCGCCGATATCGCGGATAGATGGGACAAGGGCTACGGCCATTTCACGACGCGCCAGAACCTCCAATATAATTGGCCCAAGCTCGTCGATACGCCGGACATTCTGGAATCGCTGGCGGACGTCGAGATGCACGCCATCCAGACGTCGGGCAACTGCATTCGCAATGTGACGGCCGATCATTTCGCCGGCGTCGCGCCGGATGAGATCGAAGATCCTCGGCCGACGGCGGAGTTCCTCCGCCAATGGTCGAGCCTGCATTCGGAGTTCTCATTCCTGCCGCGCAAGTTCAAGATCGCGGTGAACGGCGCGGTCAGCGACCGGGCGGCCATCGAAGTGCATGACATCGGCCTGGAAGCGATCAGCAACGACGCGGGCGAGCTGGGTTTCCGCGTCTCCGTCGGCGGGGGGCTCGGTCGTACCCCGATAGTCGGCAGCTTCATCAATGAATTCCTGCCCTGGCAGCACCTGCTCAGCTACCTCGACGCCATCCTGCGCGTTTACAACCGCTATGGCCGTCGCGATAACAAGTTCAAGGCGCGGATCAAGATCCTGGTCAAGGCGCTGACCCCGGAAGTCTTCGCGGAAAAAGTCGACGCCGAGTGGGCGCACCTGAAGGACGGTCCGACCACCCTCACCGAGGCGGAAGTGCAGCGCGTTGCGCAGTTCTTCGTCGACCCGGCCTACCAGCCGCTGCAGGATCAGAGCGCCGCCCTCGCCGCCCTGGATTCCGAGCACCCGGGCTTTGCCCGCTGGCGCGCCCGCAACACCGCGGCGCACAAGAAGCCCGGCTATGTCGCCGTGACCCTGTCGCTCAAGCCTACCGGCGTGGCGCCCGGCGATGTCACCGACAAGCAGCTCGAGGCGATCGCCGACCTGGCCGAGCGCTACAGCTTCGGCGAAGTGCGCAACTCCCACGAACAGAACATGATCCTCGCCGACGTCGAACAGACGCAGCTGTTCCAGCTCTGGGGCGAACTGCGCGAGCATGGCTTCGCCACGCCGAACATCGGCCTGTTGACCGACATCATCTGCTGCCCGGGCGGCGATTTCTGCTCCCTGGCCAACGCCAAGTCGATCCCGATCGCCGAAGCCATCCAGCGCCGCTTCGATGACCTCGACTACCTGTTCGACATCGGCGAAGTGGACCTGAACATCTCCGGCTGCATGAACGCCTGCGGCCACCACCATGTCGGCCATATCGGCATTCTCGGGGTCGACAAGAAGGGCGAGGAGTTCTACCAGGTCTCCCTCGGCGGCAGCGCCAACCGCGACGCCAGCCTGGGCAAGATCCTCGGCCCGTCATTCGCCCAGGAGGACATGGCCGATGTCATCGAAAAGGTCATCAAGGTCTACGTCGAACAGCGCACCGAAGACGAGCGTTTCATCGACACCTACCGCCGTATCGGCATCGACCCCTTCAAGGAGCGCGTCTATGCAGCGAATCATTAAGAACGACCAAGTCATCGACGAAACCTGGCACCTGCTGGCCAAGGACGCGACCCTGGAAGGCCTGTCCAACTGCGCCGACCTGATCGTCCCGCTGGCGCTCTGGCGCGAGCACAGCCATGCCCTCAAGGCCCGCGACGGCGGCCTGGGCGTATGGCTGGACGCCGACGAGGAAGTCGAGGAAATTGCCGACGAGCTCGGCCACTTCCAGGTGATCGCGCTGAACTTCCCCAGCTTCACCGACGGCCGCCACTACTCCAGCGCACGCCTGCTGCGCGAGCGCTACGGCTACCGTGGCGAGGTGCGGGCAATCGGCGACGTGCTGCGCGACCAGCTGTTCTTCATGAAGCGCTGTGGCTTCGACGCCTATGCCGTTCGCCCGGATCGCGACCCGTACGAAGCGCTGGCCAGCCTGAACGACTTCGATGAGGTCTACCAGGCCGCCGCCGACCAGCCGCAACCGCTGTTCCGCCGCCGCAGCTGATTGTCGCCCCACCAGCCCCGCACCGCGGGGCTGGTTCGTTTCAGGCCTTCACGCTGTCCCACGCCACCTGGGCCAACAGCTCGCGGCAGTCGGCCAGCTGGGTGTGCGTCCGTCCAGCCAGCCAATTACGCGCGAAGTCGTGGCTCGGACCGATGATCACCGAGGCGAAGCAATCGCTCGGCATCGCCTTGAACAGCCCCTGCGCACGATAACCGGCCAGCTCCTGGTGAATTCGCCCGTAGTGCAGGCGATTGGCCTCGTGCAGTTGCTCGCCCAGCTCGCTCGCCTCTACCCGGCCACGACTGTGCAGGATGAAGCGTGCCCAATCCGGGTTGGCCGCCACCCAGTCGATGTAACTGGTCACCAGCAGTTTGATGCAGGCTTCGGCACTGTCGGCTGCGGCGAAGCCCTGTTCCAGCAATGCCGCGTACTGCCCGGTTCCCGCCAGGTAGAGTGCGGCGATGATGCGCTCCTTGTTGCCGAAGTGGTGATACAGGCTGCCGATGCTGGCACCGGAGCGGTCGCGGATCATTTCGATGGTGGTGGCATCCACGCCCACCTCGGTGAAGCAGGCCAGCGCGGCCTGGAGAATGTCGTCTTTGCGCGATGGACGTGCCATGCAGTTCCCGGATTCAAATGAATTGGAATATTTTTCTAGAATTATTTTCTAGCTGTTCGTATATTGCCCCGGCGCGCATTCATTCTCAATCGATCCACCGCCAGGAGCACCCCATGAGTCAGATGATGCAGATGTACCAGCAGGTCGGTCCGGCCCAGTTCAGCACCATGATCGGCCAGGTCGCGCCCTATTTCGCCAGCATTGCCCCACAAATCGTCGAATTGCGCCCGGGCTATGCCGAAGTCAGCTTCGCCAAGCGCCGCGAGGTGCTCAACCACATCGGCACCGTGCACGCCATCGCCCTGTGCAACGCCGCCGAACTGGCTGCCGGCACCATGACCGACGCCTCGATCCCGGCGGGCTGCCGCTGGATTCCACGCGGCATGAGCGTGGAGTACCTGGCCAAGGCCGACGGCGATATCCGCGCGGTCGCCGACGGCGGCGCGCTGGACTGGAGCAGCCTGGGCGATGTGAAGGTGCCGGTCATGGCCTATGTCGGCGACAAACCGGTACTGCGCGCCGAGATCACCATGTACGTCAGCCGTGCCTGAAACGCGACGGCCCGGCAGAACCGGGCCGTCATCAAAACGGGAGCGGCGGCGGATTCAATCCACTCGCACCAGCACCCGCCCCACCAGCCTGCCGGCGAGTATCTGGGCGATCGCCTCCGGCAGTTGCGCCAGGCCGACTTCGCTGACCAGCTTGTCCAGTCCACCGAGTTTCCATTGCAGCGACAGCTTGTCCCACATGGATGCCTTGACCACCAGTGGCAACTCGACCGAGTCGACCCCGAGCAGGTTGACCCCGCGCAGGATGAACGGCAGCACGCTGCCCTTGAAGGCGACCCCGGCGGTCAAGCCGCAACAGGCCGCACTGCCGCCATAGCGCAACGACTTGACCACGTTGAACAGAATGTCGCCGCCCACCGTATCCACCGCGCCAGCCCATTGCTCCTTGAGCAGTGGCCGCTCGCTGCCCTCCAGCAACTCGCTGCGCAGCACGATCTGCTGGGCGCCCAAGCTCGTGAGGAACTCGCCCTGCTGCGCCTTGCCGGTGGACGCCGCCACCCGATAACCGAGCTTGGCCAGCAGGGCCACGGCGATGCTGCCCACCCCGCCGGTGGCGCCGGTCACCAGGACCGGTCCGGCATCTGGCGTCACGCCGGCCTGCTCGAGCTTGTCGACGCACAGCGCCGCGGTCAGCCCGGCGGTGCCGAGCACCATCGCCTCGCGCAACGACAAGCCCTGCGGGCGCTTCAGCGCCCAACTGGCCGGGATGCGAATGTACTGGGCGAAACCGCCTGCGGTATTCATGCCCAGGTCATAGCCGGTGACGATCACCTCATCGCCGACGCTGAACTCGGCGACACTGGACGCCTCGACTACTCCGGCCGCATCGATGCCCGGGGTATGCGGGAAGTGCTTGGTCACCCCGCGGTTGCCGCTGGCGGAGAGGGCATCCTTGTAGTTCAGCGAGGAATAACGGACCCGAATCAGTAACTCGCCGGCCGGCAACTCATCGATATCGCGCTCGACCAGCGCTTGTTCGAATTCACCGGTCGCGTTTTCGCGCGCCTGCAGTGCGATGAACCTAGTCATTTCCCTCTCCTGTGACAGAACGCTGATTACCAGAAGCGCTGCTGGTTGAGACGACTCAGCCAGTTCAGGGTGAAGCGATCCAGCGCCACGCTGGCCGCCAAACCGACCCGCTCCTGCAGGGTTTTCTTCTCGACGTAGTGCAGATGGAACAGCTCGGCCTTCAGGGCCCGCTCGGCGAGGTATTCGTCGCTGGTCCGGAGTTCGTCGACCAGGCGCTTTTCCAGGGCCGAAAGCCCCAGCCAAACCTCGCCCGTAGCGATTTCATCGATGTTCAGGTTGGGCCGATAGCGGGCGACGAAGTTCTTGAACAGTTCGTGGATGGTTTCCAGATCCTGCTGGAACTTCTCCCGGCCCTTCTCGGTGTTCTCCCCGAATATCGTCAGGGTGCGCTTGTATTCGCCCGCCGTGTGTACCTCGAAGTCGATGTCGTGCTTTTTCAGCAGGCGGTGCACGTTGGGCAGCTGCGCGACCACACCGATCGAGCCGAGCACGGCAAAGGGCGCGGCAATCACTTTGTCGCCGATGCAGGCCATCATGTAGCCGCCGCTGGCCGCCACCTTGTCGATGCAGACGGTCAAGGGCACGCCGGCCTGACGAATCCGCGCCAGTTGCGAGGAAGCCAGGCCATAGCTGTGGACCATCCCGCCGCCGCTTTCCAGGCGCAGCACCACCTCGTCCTGCGGCGTGGCCAGGCTGAGCAAGGCGGTGATTTCGTGGCGCAGGTGGTCGGTCGCCGAGGCCTTGATGTCGCCGTCGAAGTCCAGCACGAACACTCGCGGCTTGTGGAGGCCGGCTTTCTTCGCCTGCTTGGCCGCCTTGGCCTCGGCCTTGTGCGTGGCCTTGAGCTGATCCTTGTCCAGCACCGAGTGCTCGAGGCGCTGGCGCAGCTGCTTGTAGAAGTCATTGAGCTTGTTCACCTGCAAGTGCCCGGCCGGCCGCCGGCCCTTGCTGCGCACCACAGAAGCCGCCACCAGCAGGACCAGAATGGCGACCACCAGGGTGATCGTCTTGGCCAGAAAGCTCGCGTACTCAGCAAAGAACTCCACGCATTCCCCCTTGTTTTTCATGCCTGCGCCCAGCCTTGAGCGCCGCTCGTAGCGAGCAAGCATACCGGCGGCCCGGGTTGACGGCCAGCAGCCAGGCTTGCGCGGCAATCGCCGGCGACGGATTCAAACAAGCGTATGTTTTTTCGTTGACAGGCCCCAGCGATCCTCATACCCTCGCGAAAACCTTCACCGGACCGGGATCGCAGCGGACGTGGGCAGCATTTACCTGATTCGACATGGCCAGGCCTCCTTCGGCGCCGACGACTACGATGTGCTATCGCCCGTCGGTATTCGCCAGGCCGAAGTGCTGGGCGCACACCTGGCGCAACTCGGAATCCGCATCGATCGCAGCCTGAGCGGCGACCTGCGCCGCCAGCAGCACACCGCCAAGGCCGCCTTGAACCAATTACATAACGCCGGCCTGCAGATTCCCGCCCTGGAAATCGATACAGCCTTCAATGAATTCGACGCCGATGCGGTGATCCGCGCCCTGCTCCCCGGCTTGCTCCCGGAAGAACCCGAAGCCTTGCATGTGCTGCGCAATGCCGCGCAAAACCGTGCCGAGTTCCAGCGCCTGTTCGCCAGGCTGATCGGCCGCTGGATTTCCGGCGAGCACGACCAAGCGGACCTGCAGAGCTGGCAGGCCTTCGTCGAACAGGTCCAGGGCGGCCTGACGCGCCTGCTGGAGCAGGCCGAGAGCAAACAGAACATTGCCGTGTTCACCTCCGGCGGCACCATCACCGCGTTGCTGCACCTGATCACCGGCGTGCCGGCGGACAAGGCCTTCGAGCTGAACTGGCAAATCGTCAACACCTCACTGAGCTGCCTGAAGTTCCGCGGCAAGCAGGTGAGCCTGGCTTCCTTCAACAGCCATGTGCATCTGCAGCTGTTGAAGGCGCCGGAACTCATCACCTTTCGCTGAGTACCGGCCCACTGCTCCCGCAAGGGCGCGAGAAAAACCTGAAAACAAAGGAAGAAACCATGAGCGTTGCTGACATCGTCAAAACCATGCAGTCCAAGTTCAACGCCGCTGCCGCTGCGGGCCTGGACCTGGTGTTCCAGTTCAACATCGAAGACGGCGAGAACCACTACCTGGTCGTCAAGGACGGCACCTGCGAGGTCCAGCAAGGTGACAACCCGAACGCCAACGTGACCCTGATCATGGACAGCGACACCCTGAAAGGCATCACCAGCGGCGAAACCGACGGCATGCAGGCCTTCATGGCCGGCAAGCTGCGCGCCGAAGGCGACATGATGCTGGCGATGAAACTGGGCGAACTGTTCCCGGTTTAAGCGTCTAGGCTGATCGTGGAAACGCAGAACCGGAGTCCTTGGACTCCGGTTTTTTTTCGCCTGAAAGTGGCGAATCAGGCAGCTTGATTGTGCGGCAACACGCCCGCCTATAACGGCGCGTATTGCTTGTGACGGCCAGGGTGCAGTATTAGATTAGCCAATAATCTCGGGCACCCATCATAAGTAGAAGGGATAAGCATGGCGCTTACTGACCAGTCCACCCGCATCCGCGCAGGCGAAGAACTCGACGCGGCGATCATCGACCCGTATCTCAAGGCGCATATTCCCGGCCTGAGCGGCGAGCCGCGCATCAGCCAGTTCCCCGGCGGCGCCTCGAACCTGACCTACCTGCTCGAATACCCGGACCAGGAGTTCGTCCTGCGCCGCCCGCCGTTTGGCCACAAAGCCAAGTCCGCGCATGACATGGGCCGCGAGTACCGCATCCTCAACCAGCTCTACGAGGCCTTCCCCTACTGCCCGAAGGCCTACCTGCACTGCACCGACGAGTCGGTGATCGGCGTCGAGTTCTACGTCATGCAGCGGGTCAACGGCATCATCCTGCGCTCGGACATGCCGGCCGAACTGAACCTCGATGCCGACAAGACCCGCGCCCTGTGCCAGAGCTTTATCGACAAGCTGGTCGAACTGCACAACGTCGATTACCAGGCCTGCGGCCTCGGCGACCTGGGCAAGCCGGAAGGCTACGTGCAGCGGCAGATCGGCGGCTGGAGCGATCGCTACGAGAAAGCCCTGACCCCCGATGCGCCGCTGTGGGAGCCGGTCAAGGCCTGGCTGAGGGACAAGATGCCGGCCGACCACCCCAAGCCGGGCATCGTGCACAACGACTACCGCTTCGACAACGTGATCCTCGACCCGCACAACCCGATGCAGATCATCGGCGTGCTGGACTGGGAGCTGACCACCATCGGCGATCCGCTGATGGACCTCGGCAATACCCTCGCCTACTGGATCGAGGCCGGCGACCCGCCACCGGTGCAACTGATGCGCCGCCAGCCGAGCAACGCCCCTGGCATGCTGACCCGCCAGGAGTTCGTCGACTACTACGCTGAGCGCGCCGGCATCCAGATCGCCAGCATCGACTTCTACTACACCTACGGCCTGTTCCGTCTGGCCGGCATCGTGCAGCAGATCTACTACCGCTTTTACCACGGCCAAACCCAGGACAAACGCTTCGCCCAGTTCATCCAGATGAACAAGCTGCTGGAGCAGATGAGCCTGCAGGTCATCGCCAAATCGCAGTTGTAATCGGCCGAACAGGCCTTCAACCAGAAAGGAAAAGCCCATGTCCAAGACCCATCTGTTCGACCTCGACGGCAAGATCGCTTTCGTTTCCGGCGCCAGCCGCGGCATCGGCGAGGCCATCGCCAAGCTGTTGGCCCAGCAGGGTGCCCATGTGATCGTCTCGAGTCGCAAGCTCGAAGGCTGCCAGGGCGTCGCCGACGCGATCATCGCCGAGGGCGGCAAAGCCACCGCGATCGCCTGCCACATCGGCGAGATGGAGCAGATCCAGCAGGTGTTCGCGCAGATCCGCGAGCAGTTCGGCCGCCTGGACATCCTGGTCAACAACGCCGCCACCAACCCGCAGTTCTGCAACGTGCTGGACACCGACCTGTCGGCCTTCCAGAAGACCATCGACGTGAACATCCGCGGCTACTTCTTCATGTCCATCGAAGCCGGCAAGCTGATGCGCGAGCAGGGCGGCGGCAGCATCATCAACGTCGCCTCGATCAACGGCATCTCCCCCGGCATCTTCCAGGGCATCTACTCGGTGACCAAGGCCGCGGTGATCAACATGACCAAGGTCTTCGCCAAGGAGTGCGCGCAGTTCGGCATCCGCTGCAACGCCCTGCTGCCGGGCCTGACCGACACCAAGTTCGCCTCGGCGCTGGTGAAGAACGACGCCATCCTGAATACCGCCCTGGCGCAGATCCCGCTCAAGCGCGTGGCCGATCCGAGCGAGATGGCCGGCGCCGTGCTCTATCTGGCCAGCGACGCCTCCAGCTACACCACCGGCGTATCGCTGAACGTCGACGGCGGCTTCCTGTCCTGACGAAGGCTGGTGACACGAAAAAGGGACCTGCGGGTCCCTTTTTACTTTCACGAGTCCCAGGGTGCGAGCCCACCAGGCCTCATCAGGTGGGTTGAAGCGGATCGCCGCCCGGACTCACCTTGTTCTACTGCCAGTCCTGCAGCGCCTGCTTGGCCGCCTGGTTCATCGGCTGCGCGAGCAGGCCGGTCGGCGTCAGGCTGACGGCGTACACCGCATCGTCGGCGATCGGCAGGTAGGTGACCCGGCGCGCCTGCGCATCGAACATCAACAGGTCGTGCTGGCCCTGGCGCAGCCGGCGCCACAGGTCGACGCCATAGGGGCTGTGCGCCAGTTCGGCCCGCGCATGCTGGGCCAGGGTCTGCTGTTCGATGGCGAGGAAACGTCCGGTGAGTTTTTCCAGACGATAGCCCGGCCGCAAGCCGATCAGTGCCGCCAGCCCCTTCCACTGCAACAGGCGCGCGTCCAGCTGCCATAGATCGCCTTCCAGGGTAACGCTGCGCTCCCGGCCGCCCTCGAGCAGGTTGACCCGGTACAACGGCCCATCGGCCTTGAAGCTCAAGGTCAGCAGCGGCTTGTCCTGCGGCAGCGGCGCATAGCTGGACAGGTCATAGGCGACCAGGCCGACCAGCCCGGCCAGCCCGAGAAAAGCCAGGCCACAGGTGCCGCGCAACCAGCCGAGCAACCACTGGCCGCCGAACAGGATGCGCGCCGCGACCAACACTGCCAGCAGTGCCAGCAACGCCGTCGCCCATGCCAGAGCGTCATACTGCATCGAGTCAATTCCTTCCGCGTGAAAATGCCGGCATTATGCGCAGCTGCCTCGCCCCCGAACAGCAGGATCGCTGCGCAATCTGACATAGGTCGTCTTTTTCATGCCCTTCCCCTTCGAGCTTGCCGTTGACCCGGCAACGCTGGCCATTCTCGCCCTGGTGGCCTTCCTCGCCGGTTTTATCGACGCCATCGCCGGTGGCGGCGGGCTGCTCACCATCCCGGCATTGCTCACCGCAGGCCTGCCGCCGCACCTGGTGCTCGGCACCAACAAGCTCTGCGCCACCTTCGGTGCCGCCACCGCCAGCTACACCTTTTACCGGCGCAGGCTGTTCTCGCCCTTGCAGTGGCGCAATGCGTTGAGCGGAACCGCTGTCGGCGCTTTTCTCGGCGCAGCGATTGCCCAGTGGCTGCCCGCGGAGTGGCTCAACCAGATGCTGCCAGCCGTGGTCTTCGCCTGCGGTCTTTACCTGCTGTTCGGCCGCACGCCGGACGCCCCGCTCAACGCGGACGCGCCCATTCCACGCTACCGCCAGTGGCCGCAAAGCATCAGCCTGGGCTTCTACGACGGTGTCGCGGGACCTGGTACCGGGGCGTTCTGGACGGTCAGCAGCCTGCTCCTCTACCCGCTCGATCTGCTGCGCGCCAGCGGAGTGGCGCGCAGCATGAACTTCGTCAGCAACGTCTGCGCCCTGTCGATTTTCATCATCAGCGGGCAGGTGGCCTGGTTACTGGGAGTCTGCATGGGCATGGCGCTGATGGTCGGCGCCTTTCTGGGGGCGCGGACGGCGATCAAGGGCGGCTCGAAGTTTATCCGCCCGGTGTTCATCCTGGTGGTCTTGGCGCTGACTGCGCGGCTAGCCTGGCAGCATTGGTTCGGCCAGGCGTAGGCTGGATTAGCGAAGCGTAATCCGTCGCTTACCGGCAGTATTTCGCGGTAAACGGTGGAAGCCCCTGCGGGGCTTCCACCCGGCTATGTCCCAATAGCGTGTTGCGTTCGGCTGCCGTCACTAAGTTTGAGATTGCCTGGGCCCGTAGGGTGCGCCGTGCGCACCAGTGATTCGTCGCCTGCGCTGGTGCGCACGGCCTAGGCGGCCCCGCGCACCCTACCCATTGCCGCCTCCGCGAGAAGGGATCAGGTCTGAATCCCCCATGCAACACATCATTGGGACATAGCCTTTTTTTTTGTAGGAGCGGGCCATGCCCGCGAAAAACCAATCGCGGGCCTGGAACTAGGCGTCGCCCCCGCTCCTACGATCTAAACAGCCGGCTGTACTGGCGCTCGTGGGCCATGCTCGCCAGGGCCAGGCCGAAGGCGGCGCCGCCCCAGTGTTCGGCCGGCAGTTCGCTGGCCCGGCGCTGCGCCTGTTCGAGCTGCGGCAGCAGCGCCGAGGTCAGGCGCTGCGCGGCTTGCTGGCCGAGCGGCAGGGTTTTCATCAAGACCGCCAACTGGTTCTCCAGCCAGCCCCACAGCCAGGCGGCCAGGGCGTCCTGCGGGTCGATGTGCCAGGCGCGTGCGGCCAGGGCCCAGGCCACGGCCAGGCCGGGCTCGGGCAGCGCGGCGAACAGCGCGCGCGACGCTTCGTCCAGCTCCGGTAGGCCGGCCAGCAGCTGCTCTAGGGAATAGCCCATCTGCCGGCTTTCCAGCCGCAGCTCGCGGCTTTCGCGGCTGGCGCGCTGCTGCGCGGCGAGATCCCGCAGGCGCGTCCAGTCGGCGGCGGCCGCCGCCTCGCAATGGGCCAGCAGCAGCGGCGCCTCGAAGCGCGCCAGGTTCAGCAGCAGCTGATCGGCGATCCAGCGCTGGGCGCTGTCCGGGCTGTCGACCAGGCCCTGTTCGACCGCCAGCTCCAGCCCCTGGGAGTAGCTGTAGCCGCCGATCGGCAGCTGCGGGCTGGCCAATCTGAGCAACGCCCAGGCCGGGTTCACTTGCGCGCCCCGAACTGATGCAGGCGCGGCGCGTAGCTGAATTCGGCGTCTCCGGCGTGCGAGTGGTGGTGGCCGCCGCCGTAGGCGCCGTGCTCGGGCTGGTAGGGCGCCTCGATCGCTTCGACCCGGGCACCGAGCTGTTCGAGCATGGCCTTGAGCACATAGTCGTCGGGCAGGCGCAGCCAGCCGTCGCCGAGTTGCAGAGCGACGTGGCGGTTGCCCAGGTGATAGGCGGCGCGCATCAGCTCGAAGGGGCTGGCGCAGGTGACGTGCAGCAATTGTTCGGCGCGGGCGCAGACGCGGACGATGCGGCCGTCGTCGGCCTGCAGGCATTCGCCGTGGTGCAGCGGCGGCTGGCCGCGTTCGAGGAACAGGCCGACTTCCTCGTCCTGGGTGGTGAAGCAGCGCAGACGGCTCTTGCTGCGTGCTTCGAAGCTCAGTTCCAGCTCGGCGTCCCAGTGCTGCTGGGCGGTGAGGCGTTGGTGGATCACCAGCATGGGGCAGTTTCCGGTGGCTCGATGACAGACATACAGAGTACAGCAAGGGGCTTGCCAAGCCGGCATGGCGCCGCACGGAGGCGGTCTGTGCTGGTGGTGTGGCTGGAGTTGGGGCGTTGGGCGGGTTTTGTTTGGTGCGCATCCGAGCTGTGCGCATTTTTTTGGTGCGCATGGCGCGTTCCGGCGCTGCGGTGTCTCGCGCCGTGTCCGGTCGAAATCCCCTGGCCGCCCGGGTATGCTTGCGACCCCTCAAGCCCGGCATTCATAGCGCATGCTGGCGGTTCCGTTGGGTACTGTTGGAGCGTGTCGATTTATGCTGGTCGTTCAGGCGATTCTGCCGATCTTCGGGTTGATTGTGCTGGGCTACCTGCTCGGCTGGCGCCAGTGGCTGAGCGGCGAGTCGGCGGCGGGCCTGGCCAACATCACCTTCAAGCTGTTCATGCCGACTCTGCTGTTCGCCGGCATCGCCAAGGCGCCCCTGGCCGACGGCCTGTCGCCGCTGCTGCTGCTGGCCTACTACCTGCCGGTGCTGCTGGTGTTCGGCCTGGTCAACCTGGTCGCCCATAGGCGGCGGGGTGCACCGACGCCGTTGGGCCTGGTCGCGGCCTTCTCCAACAACGTGCTGGTCGGCATTCCGCTGGTGACCAGCCTGATGGGACCGGCGGGGCTGGTCTATGTATTCGCCATCCTGGTGTTCCACAGCCTCACGCTGTTTTCCCTGCACAGCGTCTATGCCGCCCTGGGCGGCCAGGAGCGGGTCGATGGGCGGGCGCTGCTGAAGAACCTGGCCAACCCGATGATCATCGGCCTGCTGCTCGGCGCGCTGCTCAACCTGTCCGGGCTGGTCGTGCCGCAGCCGCTGTGGCGCATGGTCGAGTGGTTGGCCCAGGCGGCCTTGCCCTGCGCGTTGATCGTGCTGGGCGTCAGCCTGTCGCGCTATCGGCTGCGGCCCAGTCGCGGCGTGCTGGGCCTGGCGATGGCCAAGTTGCTGCTGTTTCCGGCCCTGGTCTGGTGGCTGAGCGGCCTGTTGCCGGGGCTCAGCGAGGCGGCGCGCAGTGTGCTGGTGCTGCTCGCCGCCTGCCCGAGCGGGGTCAATGTGCTGGCCTTCGCCAAGACCCCGGAAGACACCCGCAGCGTCAGCTCGGCGGTGTTCCTCTCCACCCTGCTGGCGGCGCTGACGCTGCCGCTGTGGATGTTGCTGGTGGTCTGAGCGCAGGCTCAGCCGTTATGCCGCTGCTCCAGCAGGCGCTCGGCGCCACCTTCGGCAATGCGCAGGCGTTGCTGGCCCGGGGTGCGCTGCGAGCCATCCTCGGCGATCCGCAGGCGCTGTTGCAGGGTGCGCTCGGCGCCGCCTTCGGCGACGTGGCGGTCCTGCGGCAGGACTTCTGGCTGGCTGTCCTTCACTTCGCCGAGCAGCGGCATCGGGTTGCTGCTCGGCAGCGCGAAGGCGTTGCTGGCGAACAGGCCCAGCAGCAGGCTGAGAGCGAGTGTGCGTTTCATGATTGGCTCCTCCAGATGGGAATCAATGGCTACGGGAGGCAATACTAGGGACTTGGCGGCGAATAAGAAGTCGAGTGGCTCGATAGTGCCCATCGATTCCCTTGATGGTCGCAGGTTCGTGTTGAGATCGGCGTCGTTGGCCGATCTTGGCGAAGCGTTGGCCGCGTCTTGCGTACTTGTCGGTAGCGCCGCCGAGCGTGCTGCTCCGCCCGTTTTTCGCACAGGGAAGCTCCGTCATGTCGAACTCAAGCGCGCCGCGTTACCCCTTGGTCCTGGTGCCGGGCCTGCTCGGCTTCATCCGCCTGCTCGGTTATCCCTACTGGTTCGGCATAGTCGCGGCGCTGCGCCGACAGGGCGCCAAGGTCTTCCCGGTGCTGGTGTCCGCGGTGCATTCCAGCGAGGTGCGCGGCGAGCAGTTGCTCGAACGGATCGCCCAGGTGCTGCGTGAAACCGGCGCCGACAAGGTGCACCTGATCGGCCACAGCCAGGGCGCGTTGACGGCCCGTTACGCCGCCGCGCGGATGCCGCAGTGGGTGGCCTCGGTGACCTCGGTGGCCGGGCCCAACCACGGCTCCGAGCTGGCCGATTTTCTCCAGCGCCTGGCGCCCCAGGGCAGCCTGCGCGAGCGGCTGCTGGCGCTGCTGCTGCGCTGGGTGGCGCGCTGCATGGCCTGGCTGGAGACCGGCTATCGCGGCCCGCGTCTGCCGATCGATACCGTGGCCGCGCAGCAGTCGCTGACCACCGCCGGCGTCGCCGCGTTCAACGCGCGCTACCCGCAGGGCCTGCCCGGCACATGGGGCGGCGAGGGCGCGGAGGAGGTCGATGGCGTGCGCTACTACTCCTGGTCCGGCACCCTGCAACCTGGCATCACCGATCGCGGCGGCAACCGCCTGGACGGGCCGAATTTCTTCTGCCGCCTGTTCGCCCGCAGCTTTCGCCGCGAGGCCGGGCAGTGCGACGGCATGGTCGGGCGCTACAGCTCGCACCTGGGCAAGGTGATCGGCGACGACTTCCCGCTGGACCACTTCGATAGCATCAACCAGAGCTTCGGCCTGGTCGGCAAGGGCGCCGATCCGGTGGGCCTGTTCGTCGAGCATGCCCGGCGTCTGCGCGAGGCTGGGCTGTAGGGCTGGTCCGTTCCGCCGCTCGCGGAGAGCGCTCCCGCACATGTGGCCCGCGTGGCCGGGTAGGGTGCGCCGTGCGCACCGCTGGCCGAGGGCTATTGGTGCGCACGGCCTGGGCGGCCCCGCACACCCTACTTGCTCATGGCGGCCGGCGTTGTCGAGCCGCGCACCTTTTGGGGGCCAGTTGGCATTGTGCAATCTTCGACTAGTCTGACCAGATAACGACTAATTCGCCGAGATTTGCATGCCTAGGGCCATACGGGTGTTCGTAAGGGCGGTGGACGCGCTGAACCGGGTCATCGGCCGCTTCGCCATGTACCTGATCTTCGCCATGCTCGGCGTGCTGCTGTATTCCTCGATCAGCAAGACCTTCGCCGATCCGGCGCTCTGGACCCTGGAAACCGCGCAGTTCCTGATGGTCGCCTATTTCCTCCTCGGCGGTGGCTATTCCATGCAGCTCGATGCCCATGTGCGCATGGACCTGCTGTACAGCCACTGGCAGCCGCGGACCCAGGCGATCATGGATGCCCTGACCGTGGGCTTCCTGATCTTCTACCTGGCGCTGCTCCTCTACGGCGGCATTTCCTCGACCCAGTACGCCCTGGAATACGGGGAAACCAGCTATTCCTCCTGGTCGCCGCGGATGGCGCCGATCAAGATCATCATGACCATCGGCGTGGCGCTGATGCTGCTGCAGGCGATCGCGACCTTCTTCAAGGACCTCGCTGCGGCACGCGGGGAGCAGCTGTAATGAGCTACGAGTTCATCGCGCTGCTGATGTTCTCCTCGATGATGGTATTGCTGCTCACCGGCAAGCGGGTGTTCGGCGCCATCGGTTTCGTCGCGGTGCTCGCCGCCTTGCTGCTGTGGGGCGACGGCGGTGCGGAAGTGGCGTTCAACGCGGCCATGAAGCTGATGAAGTGGTATCCGCTGCTGACCCTGCCGATGTTCGTCTACATGGGCTACATGCTCTCCGAGTCGGGGATCGCCGAAGACCTCTACCGGATGTTCCACGTCTGGATGGGCCCGCTGCACGGCGGCCTGGCCATCGGCACCATCGGCCTGATGGTGGTGATCTCGGCGATGAACGGGCTGAGCGTGGCCGGCATGGCGATCGGCGCCAGCATCGCCCTGCCCGAGCTGCTGCGCCGCGGCTACGACAAGATCATGGTCACCGGGGTGATCCAGGCCGGCAGCTCGCTGGGCATCCTGATTCCACCGAGCGTGGTGCTGGTGCTGTACGGCATGATCGCCCGCCAGCCGGTGGGGCAACTGTGGCTGGCCGGGGTGTTTCCCGGGTTGATGATGGCCGGCCTGTTCGTCCTCTACATCGCCATCCGCTGCCGCCTGCGGCCCGAGCTCGGGCCGGCGCTGCCGGAGGAGGAGCGCCGGCAGATCAGCCGGAGCGAGAAGCTGCGCCTGCTCCAGGCCGGCCTGGTGCCGCTGTTCATCTTCCTCTCCATGACCGGCCTGTTCCTGCTGGGCTTCACCAGCCTGGTGGAGAGCTCGGCGGTGGGCGCCGCCGCCGCCACCCTGGCCGCCCTGGCCAAGCGCCGGCTGACCGCCAAGGTGATGGAAGAAACCCTGCGCAAGACCCTCGGCATCAGTTGCATGTTCATGTGGATCATCCTCGCCGCCCTGTGCTTCGGCGCGGTGTTCGACGGGCTCGGCGCGGTGCGCGCGATCGAGACCTTCTTCGTCGACCGCCTGGGCCTGGGGCCCTGGCAGATCCTGATCCTGATGCAGCTGTCGTTCATCCTCATGGGCACCTTTCTCGACGACACCGCCATGCTGGTGATCGTCGCGCCGCTCTATGTGCCGCTGGTCGGAGCCCTGGGCTTCGACCTGATCTGGTACGGCGTGCTCTACACCATCACCTGCCAGATGGCCTACATGACCCCGCCGTTCGGCTACAACCTGTTCCTCATGCGTGCCATGGCGCCGCCGGAGGTGAGCCTGCGGGACATCTATGCTTCGGTCACCCCCTTCGTGCTGATCATGGCCCTGGCCCTGGCGCTGGTGATGATTTACCCGCAGATCGCCCTGTGGCTGCCGCAGTGGCACTACGCGCGCTGACCCCAAGAATTCAGGAAAGGCAGTAAGAGACCGTTGGATCGTTGAGACAGGCATGCCCCCTATGAGGACCCCTTTGCCCACCTGAACACGCTGCACCGACCCTAGGAGCCTGTCGGACTTAACACTGTTCTACTGCGGAAAAGCCGGATTTGGTCATTTTTGCTGCTTTCCCTCGTTAAATAGCCAGCTATTCGCCTCGGAAAAGCAACAAAACTGCCTCAACCCGGACTTTCCCTCGCTACGAACGGTCAAGCCCGACAGGCTCCTAGCGGTCGCAGTGGTGCTATGCGGCTGTATGACATCTGGATCGACACCTAATTGGAGATAACAGCATGAGTACGAGACGCAACTTCCTCAAGACTGCCGCGGTCACCACCGGCGCGGTGGGCGCCACCGCCCTGGGCTCGGCGCACATCTACGCCGAGGAGCCGAAGAAAATCACCTGGCGGCTGCAGACCTACGCCGGCCCGGCGCTCGGCGAACACGTGATCAAGCCGTCCATCGATGCCTTCAACCAGGCGGCCAAGGGCGAGATGGAGATCCAGCTCTACTACGCCGACCAGCTGGTGCCCACCGGCGAGCTGTTCCGCGCCATGCAGCGCGGCACCATCGACGCGGTGCAGAGCGACGACGACTCGATCGCCGCGCCGGTGGACGTCTCGGTGTTCGGCGGCTACTTCCCCTTCGCCACCCGCTACAGCCTGGACGTACCGGTGCTGTTCCACCGCTACGGCCTGAAGGAAATCTGGGAGGAAGCCTACGGCGAGGTCAAGGGCGTCACCTGGCTCGGTGCCGGCGCCTGGGACCCTTGCCATTTCGCCACGGTCGAGCCGATCAACAGCCTGGCCGACCTCAAGGGCAAGCGCATCTTCACCTTCCCCACCGCCGGCAAGTTCCTGTCGCGTTTCGGCGTGATCCCGGTGACCCTGCCCTGGGAAGACGTCGAAGTGGCGGTGCAGACCGGCGAACTGGACGGCATCACCTGGTCGGGCATCACCGAGGACTACACCGTCGGCTGGGCCAACGTCACCAAGTACTTCCTCACCAACAACATCTCCGGCGCCTGGATCGGCTCCTATTTCGCCAACTCGGACAAGTGGGCCGCGGTGCCCGAGCACCTCAAGACCCTGTTCAAGCTGTGCATGGACAGCTCCCACTACTACCGCCAGTACTGGTACTGGGGCGGCGAGGCGCAGTTGCGGGTCGAGGGCGGCAAGCTGCAGCTGACCACCATTCCCGATGCCGAATGGCAGACGGTGGAGGCCGAAGCGCAGAAGTTCTGGGACGAGATCGCCAAGACCAGCCCACGTGCAGCCAAGGTCGTCGAGATCTTCAAGAAGTACAACGCCCTGATGGTCAAGGCCGGCCCGCCCTACCGCTACTGATGCCAGGCCCGGGCCGCGGCGGCCGAGCCGTGGCCCTGGCGTGGTGCGCGGCCACTGCCGGGCCGCTGGGCCGGTTTCGCCGAGGGTTGCCGGGAATCATGCCAGCCGACAGGTTCCTGGGTCCGCGTCGTCTGGGGGCAAGGCGTGCCTGCGCCACGCCTGGTCAATGTAGGAGCGGCCCATGGCCGCGAAATGTCCCGTGAGGCCGCGAATCGCAGGCATGGCCAGCGCTATGGGGCAATGAGAACAGAACCATAACAAGAGACAGGGGTGCCTATGCTCAATCCGCGGGATGTGAAAACCATCGGCGATGCCAAGCGCATCGTCGAAGAACGCGGTCTCAGCCACGTCAAGGTCGGGGTCTTCGACAACGACGGCGTGATGCGCGGCAAGTACCTGAGCCGCAGCAAATTCTTCTCCGCCCTCGACAGCGGCTTCGCCTTCTGCGACGTGGTGCTGGGCTGGGACGTCAAGGACCAGCTCTACGACAACGCCAGCTACACCGGCTGGCACACCGGCTACCCGGACGCGCCGGTGCGCGTGCTGCCGCACACCTGCCGGGATATTCCGTTCGAGGGCGGCATGCTGCTGTTCATCTGCGAGTTCGCCGAGGGCGCCGAGAAGGTCTGCCCGCGCGCCACCCTGCGGCGGGTGCTCGAACGCTGCCAGGCGCTGGGCTTCGACGCCTATGCCGCGCTGGAATACGAGTTCTTCATGTTCGACGAAACCCCGGAGTCGGCCCGCGAGAAGGGCTTCCGTAACCTCAAACCGTTCACCCCGGACTGGTTCGGCTACTCGACCATCCGCAACTCGGTGCATGCCGAGCTGTACCACGAGATTCTCGAGCTGGCCGAGCAGATGGACTTCCCCATCGAAGGCCTGCACACCGAGACCGGTCCCGGTGTGATCGAAGCCGCCATCGCCTACGACCACGCCGAAGCCGCGGCGGACAAGGGCGCGCTGTTCAAGACCTTCATGAAGGTGCTGGCCCAGCGCAACGGCCTGATGGCCACCTTCATGGCCAAGTGGTCGGGCAAGTACCCGGGGCAGAGCGGACACATCCACGTCTCCCTGCGCGATCGCGCGAGCGGCAAGTCGGCCTTCTACGACCCGAGCCAGGCGCACAACATGAGCCAGGTCCAGCGCCAGTTCATCGCCGGCCAGCAGCGCCTGATGCCCGAGTTCCTGTGCATGGTGGCGCCGACCCTGAACAGCTACCGGCGCCTGATTCCCGGCTTCTGGGCGCCGACCGACGCCACCTGGGGCGTGGAAAACCGCACCGCGGCGCTGCGCGTGATCCCCGGCAGCGACAAGTCGCAGCGCCAGGAGTACCGGCTCGGCGCGGCGGACGGCAATCCCTACCTGACCCTCGCCGTAGCCATCGGCTCCGGCCTGTACGGAGTAATGCAGCAGTGGCAGCCGACCGAGCCGGTGTCCGGCAACGCCTACGCTATGAAGCACCCCGAGGAACTGGCCCTGCCACGCACCCTGTGGGATGCGGCGCAACGCCTGAAGGCCTCCCAGGCGGCACGCGAGCTGTTCGGCGATCCGTTCGTCGAGCATTTCGCCGCCAGCCGCGAATGGGAGGAACGTGAATACCGGCGGCACGTCAGCGACTGGGAGCTGGATCGCTACTTCGAGATCATCTGAATGATCGGTAGTCCTGTGCGTAGAGCCTATTTTTATGCGCACCTACGAAACCCCGAAAACCCATAGCCCGGATGCAATCCAGGATGGGTTGAATGGAACAGTTCTCGGGCATTGCGTAGGAGCGGGCCATGCCCGCGATGCTTTTTGCGGGCGCACTCTATCGCGGCCATGGGCTAGGCGCCCCCGCCGCTCCTACGTCCGGCGAGGCTTGCACATGAACATAGGATCTACGGGTTGATCGGAACAACATCCCACGGAGCACGCAATGAACAAACTGCAATGCATATCCCCGATCGACGGCTCGCTGTATGTCGAGCGCGAGCTGGCTTCGGCCGGTGAGATCCAGGCGGCCCTGGCCAGGGCCGAGCAGGCCCAGCAGCGCTGGCAGCGCACCCCGGTGGCCGAGCGCGTGGCCATCGGCCGCCGGGCCATCGCCGCCTTCGCCGCCAAGGAAGACCAGCTCGCCGAGGAGCTGTGCTGGATGATGGGCCGGCCGATCCGCTACGCCGCCGGCGAGATCCGCGGCTTCGTCGAGCGCGCCAGCTACATGGCCGACATCGCCGAGAGCGCCCTGGCCGACATCCAGCTGCCGGACAAGCCCGGCTTCACCCGCTTCATCCGCCGCGAACCGCTGGGCGTGGCGCTGGTCGTCGCACCCTGGAACTACCCCTACCTGACCGCGGTGAACGCCGTGGTGCCGGCGCTGCTGGCCGGCAACGCGGTGCTGCTCAAGCATTCGGCGCAGACCCCGCTGTGCGCCGAACGCATGGTCGCGGCCTTCGCCGAGGCCGGCCTGCCCGACGGCGTGTTCCAGTACCTGCACCTCAGCCACGCCGATACCGAGCGGTTGATCAAGGCGCCGGCGATCCAGCACGTGTCCTTCACCGGCTCGGTGGCGGGCGGCGCCATGGTCGAGCACGCGGCGGCGGGGCGCTTCATCAGCGTCGGCCTGGAGCTGGGCGGCAAGGACCCGGCCTACGTGCGCGCCGACGCCGACCTGGCCCATGCGGTGGCCACCGCTATCGACGGCGCCTTCTTCAACTCCGGGCAATCCTGCTGCGGCATCGAG
This sequence comes from Methylocystis sp., assembly GCF_051062815.1. Taxonomy (GTDB): domain Bacteria; phylum Pseudomonadota; class Alphaproteobacteria; order Rhizobiales; family Beijerinckiaceae; genus Methylocystis. The sequence continues at coordinate 353,996 of NZ_JBPFDU010000078.1, forward strand.
CGCATCTATGTGCACCAGTCGCTGTTCGAGGCCTTCGTCGAACAGGCGGTGGCGCTGGTCAAGCAATACCAGCTTGGTCGCTCCGACGACCCGCAGACTACCCTCGGCCCGCTGGTGCGCGCCGAAGCGGCGGATTTCGTCCGCGAGCAGATCGCCGAGGCGGTGGCCCAGGGCGCCACCGCGCACATCGACCCGGACAGCTTCGCCCTCGACCAACCCGGCAGCGCCTACCTGGCGCCGCAGGTGCTGACCGGCGTGCACCACGGCATGCGGGTGATGACCGAGGAATCCTTCGGCCCGGTGGTCGGCATCCAGAAGGTCGCGGACGACGAGGAGGCGCTGGCGCTGATGAACGACAGCGAGTTCGGCCTCACCGCCGCCATCTTCAGCCGCGACGAAGCCGCTGCCCTGGCCCTGGCCGAGCGGGTCGCGGCCGGCACCGTGTTCCTCAACCGCTGCGACTACCTCGACCCGGCCCTGGCCTGGAGCGGGGTGAAGCACTCCGGACGCGGCTGCAGCCTCTCGAGCCTCGGCTACGAGCACCTGACCCGGCCGAAATCCTTCCACTTCAAAACCCAGAGGTTGTGAAAATATCGAGCGCCGTGGCGAGAGCGCCTCCAGGCGTTCGCGGCAAGGCGCGCTAGGCGAAAAATGGGGGAGTTTAGTGAGCTAAATGACCCTGTTTTTTGCGTGGCGCAACGCCGCAGCGGGCGCCTGGAGGCGGTCGCAGTAGGCGGGAGATTTTTCACAACCTCTCAACTGTGAGGCGCGCCATGGACCTGAATCAGTACCGCATGAACTGGAACTACCCGACCTCGATCCGCGTCGGCGCCGGGCGCATCGTCGAACTGCCCGCCGCCTGCCGCGCCCTCGGCATGCAGGCGCCGCTGCTGGTCACCGACCCAGGCCTGGCCGCCTTGCCGCTGATCGACCGGGCGCTGCTGCAGTGCCGCGACGACGGCCTCAAGACCGAACTGTTCGCCGCGATCAAGGGCAACCCCACCGGGCAGAACGTGATGGACGGCATCGCCGCCTTCAAGGCCGGCGGCCACGACGGGGTGATCGCCTTCGGCGGCGGCTCGGCGTTGGACGCCGGCAAGGCCATCGCCCTGATGGCCGGCCAGAGCCGCCCGCTGTGGGACTTCGAGGACGTCGGCGACAACGCGGGCCGGGTCGACGTCGCCGGCATGGCCCCGGTGGTGGCGGTGCCGACCACCGCCGGCACCGGCTCGGAAGTCGGCCGCGCCTCGGTGATCACCGACGAGGCCGAGCACATCAAGCGCATCATCTTCCACCCCAGGATGCTCCCGGCGCTGGTCATCCTCGATCCGCAACTGTGCCTCGGCCTGCCGCCGAAGATCACCGCCGCCACCGGCATGGACGCCCTGTCGCATTGCCTGGAAGCCTACTGCTCGCCGCTGTTCCACCCCATGGCCGAAGGCATCGCCCTGGAAGGCATGCGCCTGGTCCAGCAGTACCTGCCGCGCGCAGTGGCCAAGGGCAGCGACGTCGAGGCGCGCCTGCACATGCTGGTGGCCTCGAGCATGGGCGCCACCGCCTTCCAGCGCGGCCTCGGCGCCATGCATGCCCTGGCCCATCCCCTCGGTGCGCTGTACGACGCCCACCACGGCTTGCTCAACGCGGTGCTGATGCCCTACGTCCTGCAGGCCAACCGCGCCAGCATCGAACCCCAGATGGAACGCCTGGCGCGCTACCTCAACCTGGCCAAACCCGGCTTCGCCGGCGTGCTCGACTGGGTGCTGCAGCTGCGCCACGAAGTCGGCATTCCCCACAGCCTGGCCGAGATCGGCATCGACGACAGCCGCATCGAACAGGTCGGGCAGATGGCCGAGGTCGACCCATCGGCGGGGACCAATCCGATTGGTTTTAGTGCGAGCGAGTACGGCCGGTTGTTCGAGAAGGCATTGCGGGGGGAGTTGTAGGGCATAGGCAGGACAACGCTAAACTCAGTGGGCAAGTTTTGCGCAGTAGAACTTTGTCCACTGTAGTCGACTGTTATGACTGATTTTGCGCAGATTCACCATCGCAGAGTGCTCTCTCTTTACTTGCTTTCACAGCGTTATATAGAGATAGAAATTTCGGAATTAAGTTATCGTGGCAATCTACGATGAATGAATTAACATCCTGATTTTTCAATGTCTTGCGTTGTTTGTTGTGGAAGTATGAGAAATCTTCAAAAACAAGTCGTTGGATTTTGTTTTTTATTCGAATCAAATGTTTGTGCTTTGTTCTGTTTGTGAATCCTTTTATTTTCTGGAAGGTTTCATCGTGATGCAAGTCGCTTAAAGCATAAAAGAAGTCATGTGAGTTATATTTGTTTATGAGGTCGTCTTTCCAGTCTATGTGTATGCTTTCAATGTCATCGACTACCCGAAAAATAATATTTACCGCATAAGGTAGGGAGTCAATTAGTGAGTGTAAGTTTTGTAAAAAAGCGACAATGTTTGCTTCGTATATTGTTCTGATTGAGATAATTTCAGGGTTGGACCGGTGCAGTCTGTCAATTAATAGTGATTTTTTGTCTGAATGAGCAATTAGCTGATCATAGTGATATTTGCAATAATTAAGCCGCTTCGCTATTGATTGAAGGGTGATCTCCAAGCACTGAATTTCAGCATGGTCTGGCTGGCCCAGCTCTTTCTTTTTTAGTTCAACTAGAGCGGCAATGTCTAGGGTGTTTTTTCCTTCCATAAATTATCACCAGTGCTCTTGGGAGCTATTGTGTTTGGGGGTAGGTCAAAGTTTCTTGGCTAAGTATTGTTGCGTAGATCGTGGTCTGTCCCTTAACTACGTGCTTGATTTGTATCTTTAATTTCTGGGTACTTCATAGCTTTCAGCGTTCTCGGTAAGCTCCGCAGACAGTGTGTCCCATGAGGTTGTCTTTGAACGGAGGGTTGCATTCTTGGCATTTAGCGCTGGTTCGAAGTTCGTTAGTGCTTTTTCCAGCGCCTTTTCAAACTCTGGCGAGAGTTTTCTTAGAGCCATGCTGTTTCTTGAAATGACAAAGGTTGGTGCAAATGTAGGCTCACCGGCATCTGCAGATAGGGAACTCAGGGTTTCAAAAGATATGGAGTCCGAATCCAACGAAACGGCAGCGCCACTTGCTAGGTATGCAGCTGTGTTGTCATTGGGCCCCTTTACGGGGACGAAGTATGTTCGACGCTTCTGCTTTGCGGTCTCCAGAAGATGAATAGCAGTGACCCAATTTCCTGCCGATATTTCAGATGGTTCAGTGACTACAATTGCAGCTTGAATGGGCTTTGATATTTCTTCATGCGCGATCTTAATTCGCACATCGGGAAGAACTGCGGCAATTCGGTCGATTCGTAGATTTGTATCATCCACTCTCTGGTTGGTCCCAGCTGTCTTTACATCTACTGCCGTTAAAGTTGCATTCATGGTGTGGACGGCGGAGAGCAGCCATATAAGAGCGATGGAGAACACGCTGATCGCTATAACAACAGCCTCGGGGGTGTGTGCTTTCACGATCTTCATTATTGGCATGGATTGCACTCCTCATGTTTTAGCGTGTCAATCACCTTTTCGGTCTTAGCTTACATTTGCTGTCTATGTGAGTATTTTGTCAAAGTATTTGTTGGGCTAACTAAATGGGGCGGAGTTATTTGTTTTTGATCAGTTAATTTTGGCTAAACGACCCCGGCTAATTTAGTTGGGCACATCCTTGCCTAGGGCGGATTGCTTCATCGCTCGAAACGCTTTCCATCTGTCGAAATTAGATAGAGCCAATCCATGTAGGGAAGCCTGATTAATATTTTGGTTTTCTCCACGACCGCCCCCAAAACCATTCCGCGGCACAACAGGCTGACCCCGCCCTGAATGCGATTACACATCGCGTCAGGGCTGTCTATGAATTGAGTCTTATTGAGGCGGAGTATGACGACAGTTCTCCCCTCCGGCAGCGCGCCGATCGGCGGCACAACAAAAATAGTTAACTGTGTGTAAACAATTGCTACCAGTAGGAGGGTGGCGACTACGATTGAGACTTTCCGCATAGCGGTCTCCTTGCCAGACTGGACTTACCAGTTACATGACTTACGAATTTCGGCAAACGCACCGGCAGCGCTGGAAGTTTCAAAAACTGCAGTAACGGGGCTTTCGTTGTACGGAGTAATGCTGGCAATGAAAGAATTGCTTTTTGCTATGCGTTTCAGAAGGCCGACCGGAGACCCTGGATGGAACGCTGCTGTCTTGTCAGTGGATAGCTGCCAGTTGGACTTTTTTGCCGCATCCTTGTCCACCCTGAAGGTCGTATAGGCATCGCTGCCGAGGAAATCGTTCCAGTTGATGTACATCTCTGTTCGATTAGATTCACACCGCACAGTCAAGGAGACTGGCTTGCCCCAACGATTCTTTGCATCTGTTGCGTCCAGAATTGCGTAATGGATGCTCTGGTCGTCCAAAGGGTTAACTTTCGAGCTGACGTACCATTTGCCTACACCGCTGATCGGCCCTAGTTGCGTATGTGGCGCCAAGTTATGGCGTGCTGATATGGAGTCGAAGCATTCAAGCCTGGAGACATCATTGGAAATTGCCGCACATGCCATTACCTCTTTGTCCTCGATTGCCATGCTGATGGATGGGAGAACTGAGGTCATCAGCATGATCACCTTAAGGTCTATCGAGGCGTGTTTACTTCCCGGGGGGCTGGTGGAAAGCATAGCGACCTCCTTGTCTTGGTGGATGAAAAGTACGGGGATAGACCACGATTTCTCTGCGGAGTACTGTCGCGCAGATCATGGTCTGGTCCTTCATTACAAGGGCTTTTCACCACCGGCTGAAAGCCCACTGACATTCTGTAACTGCCAAGCAGGTAGGTAGATAACCGGCATCCAGCCTGCGCGGGGCGTCATCGCCTCAATTGACGCTAGTCGAGAGTGACTTAGCTCACAAGTATTTCCATGGCGAATCGCCATTCCTGTTTGCGCTTGCCCATCACGCCTCGCCGGGCTAGAGTTCGCCGGTCACGGTCAATCCCGTGATCGGGTGTAGGAACCTGTTGTGTCTGAGGCGCGGAAGCGCCATAGCTGTGTAGCCGGCGCTTTTTTTGTGCCCGGTTGCCGCATTTCTATGGTGGGCCGTGCAAGGCAGGCTTCGGCCTGGCCGGTTCCCTCGGACGCCGGTTTCCTACCCTTGTACGGTCCGCCACCCAAACCCGTAGGAAGGTCGGTCGGCGGCTCCTTAATCAGTTCGAGGAGCATAAGGAAAATGCGCTATCCACCTTTTACCCAAGGGCTCCACCTTGGGCCGTTCGTCTTGTCGTTTCCCTCCGCCCTGGAGGTGCGCCATGACTAGCTCCAACCCCGCTGTAATCCCCTTCCCGAAACGCTGCGAGCCGCTCGATTGCCTCGATGGCCCTGTCTGCCATTTCCAGGCGGCGGCCGAGTTGCGGGTGGCGATGTTGCACAAGCTGTTCTCGATTCTGGCCCGCTCGGAGGCGACTGCTTCCACCGCAAAGGATTTGCACGAGCTCTGCCAGGGTGCCCGCGAAATGCTCAACGATGTGGTGGTGCTGTACCGCAGCTCGCTGGCGCAATCCGCCGGGAGGGCCGCCGATGAATAGGCCCAGCACCAGCTACCTGCCGACCCACGACGGCCATCGCGGCGCGGTGATCAAGTGGCCGGTGAACTGTCACCAGGCCTTCGACAAGGGCGTGGCCAGCGCCCAGACCTGGCTGACGAGCGACGACACCGGCTGGCTGTGGGCCAACCTGATCATCGAGCGCGACACGCTGCCCCCGGGGGCGCAGCGCCGCGCCTTCGAGATCGGTTTTCTCAGCCGGGTGCACCAGCGCCTGTGTTCGCCCTACGGCGGCAATCACCAGGCGCGCAAGACCTGTTTGCAGCTCTGAGCAGAAAAGGCGTCACTCGTCGCAGGCGGTCCGCCGGCATTGGCGGGCTGCCGCTGTACGGCGAGCCGCCCGCCCTAAAGTTGCGCAAGTTCTTGCGCAATCTGGCTTTTGACTGCGAAACAGCGCATGGATCGGACGCTTCCGATTGCGCCAAACCGTCCTATTGCGGCAAGGTCCCGGCTTTGCCGTAACCGATAAGGAGATTGGTCATGTCCGGCAAACCCGCCGCGCGTATCGGCGACACCGTCATCTGCCCCAAATGCGGCCAAAACGCCGTCGTCACCGGGATTTCCAGCGTCATCCTCGAGAACATGCCCGCCGCCACCGCGACCCAAGGCTGTGCCTGCGGCTCGACCATCACTGGCAATGTGATTCCCAACGTGCTTATCGGCGGGTTCCCAGCGGCAACGCAGGGCAGTACCGGCAGCCATGGCAGCGTGGTGACAAGCGGCGCCGGCAGCGTGCTCATCGGCAACAGCTTCACCCCGGCACCCTTTACCCCGCCTGCACCGATGAACCTCGGCGCTGCCGCCCGCGCCATGCCCGCCAGCCCCTCCCTGCCGAGCCTGCCGCAACGCCCCTCGCCGCCCGTAGCCCGCACCTGGCAGGAGACGCCCGACGACCCGGCGCCGCTGGGCCTGGAGGAAGAGGAGGAGGAAGAGGAACTGGAAGAGCAGGTGCAACAGGGCATCACCCTGCGCATTGGCGTCTTCTTCGACGGTACCGGCAACAACTCGAGCAACAGCGAGGTCGGTGCCCAATGCCGCGCCGCCGCCCTGAATATCGGCGAGCAGGAAAGCCTCGCCATCTACCAACGCTGCAAGTCATATCAACTCGACACGGACAGCAGTTATGCCAACGATGTCAGCAATATCTGGCGGCTGTATGAGTTGTATCGAGAGGACGCCAAAGCAACGCATAACGATGGAGAGTCTAGGGCCTACCTACCGGTTTATGTCACAGGTATCGGCACTGTTTCAGGAGAAAAGGATACGTTGATTCCAGGCCAGGCATGGGGCCAAGGCGCTACTGGAGTGCTGGCTAAAGTAGCGGAAGGGGTTCGCTCGCTGGAAAAGGCGTTGATTCGTTTCAAGGATGAAAATACCGGCGTCGGCTTGGCCAAACTGGAACTGGATATCTTCGGCTTCAGCCGAGGCGCCGCCGCCGCCCGACATTTCGCCAATCAGGTTCTCAAACGTGAACAAGGCCCGCTGGGCGACTTGCTGTTGCCGGGGAAGGTCAAGTTGGCCACAGGCTTTGATTGGCAAACAGATGTAACCATCAACTTCATTGGCCTGTTCGATACCGTGGCGGCTATCGGTGGCTGGGACGACTGGGGCAACCCGGGGGATGCGATCAACGGCGGTGTCGAGCTGTATCTGGCACCCAACTGTGCACGCCAGGTGGTGCACTTGGTCGCCCGTGACGAATACCGGCGCAACTTCGCCCTCAACCGGGTGGCGTCGCCCCATAGGGAGATCATCTTGCCCGGCGCACATTCCGACTTGGGCGGCGGCTATCAGCCCGAGGCCACGGAACGGCTGTACCTGATGCGCCCGCGCAGCAACTGGGTAAGCCGGGCCACGCTCCCGGAAAATACCCCGGCTTACCGTGACGCGCTGATCGATACCCGCCACGCCCATGAGCTTGGCTTGCTCGACCCGCAAGACCCTTCAGCCAAGCTGGGCACCGATGTATGGGAGCATTTTCTACCCTTCAGCGGCGGGCGTGCCGACCAGATGAAATACGTGCTGGCCGCACCCTTTATCGAGCGCAAGGTCTACGGCCATCTGTCGCGGGCTTACCTGAGGGTTATGCATGCGCTGGCTTTGGAGGCGGGTGTTCCTTTGAACAGGATTCAAGAGAAAGACCCTTCTTTGACGCTACCTAAAGAGCTGGAATCTGTCAGCAAAAAATTGGTGGCATGGGCGAGAGGCGGCAATGGTGCATTGGATGAGGAAGAAGAACGTCTATTACGCCAACGTTATATCCACCTGTCCGCCAACTGGAACGCCGGTGCCGGCCAAGGTGGCAGCACACTTGACGTGGTCTTTATCAACGCCCCGGCCGAGCACGAGCGGGCACGCCATGCCTCCACTCCTGGAGGAAACACTCGATGAGAGCACTACTGTTCTGCCTGGCCCTATCGATGCTCGGTGGCTGTGCCCATGCCGACAAGGGCCCTGGCAGCCTGCCCTACACGTATTGGCGGCTTGGTTTCCTGGCGCCGGACTATATGGAGGTCTGGGTGGAAACCGCGGATGTCGAAGATATTCGTGGGCAAAGATTCTTCAAGATGGGTGGTGGAACTGTCTCAGTACATCTACCCAATGACGGAAGCGGTAATGCCACGGGCTGGAGAGAAACATGGGGTAAAGGCCGTTACGTCAATGGTGCCGACCTGCCTAAACGCATCTATGTGCGCTGGCAGTCGTTGGCGGAGCCCCAGACCTATCGAGTGATTGTGGATATTCCCGAGCGTGCCCGGCAATTGATGAGCGAGCGGCTCGACCCGCCCTGTCAGGCCAGTGAGTACCGCGAGGCGATGGCGATTGGGTTAGCACCCGGCGGAGTGGTCAAGGGCTGGGTAACAAGCACCTGCGGCAAGCTGATCGAGGTGTTTCAGGCGCAGGCGGAAATTGAGCCCAAGGGACCATACGAAGGGCTGTCCGAGGGCGAGTACTACTTTCTATCGGAACAAGCCAAAACCTATATCGAACAGCACGGCATCCCCTACGGCTCATGGCAGTGAAGAACGCCTCGATGAGAGCACTACTGTTCTGCCTGGCCCTATCGAAGCGCAATCGCGGCTAAAGCCCCTCCCACATAGACGGCTACCTGTCTGTGGGAGGGGCTTTAGCCGCGACGCCTGAAAGGCCTAGCGCAACTCCGCCGCCAACTGCTGCACCTGTTCCTGGCGTTCGCCGTCTTCCAGCCGCGCCCCGGGATTGAGCGACGACCATTCGGGATGGGCGCGGGCCCTGTGCAGGGCCTCGGGCAGCTTTCCCTGGCGCCAGGTGGTGTCCTGCGGCGCTGCCAGTTCGATGGCGTCCACCGCCGCATGTCCGCGCCGTTCCAGGGCCTGCAGCAGCTGTTGCTGGCGCAGCGCGAGCAGGCGCAACACGGCGTCGTCGACGCTCAGCTCGCGCTGGCCCTTGAGCTTGCCCATCAACCGCGCCCCGTAGCTGCGCAGGGTCTGTGCGCCGCCGCCGAGCACGGCGCCGAGGGCTGCGGCGGCGCCGAGGGTGACGCCGCCGACCAGCAGGTCGATGCCGACCCCGGTGGCCGCGCCGGCGGCCATGCCGCCGCCGACCTTGAGGCCGAGCTGTTTGAGGGTCTCGGGGTTGAACAGGTCGTCGCCCCAGCGCCCGTCGAGTAGCGGTAGCTCGCCGGCTCGGGCGTCCTGCGGGCGGAAGGCGTACAGCCGCAGCAGCGCCTCGACGCAGCGTTGCTCGCGCTGGCGAACGGCCTCGCGCAACTCGCGGATCGCCCCCTGCTCCAGGGTCGGCTGGGGCGCCACGCCGCGCCGGCAGGCCGCGCAGTCGAGCAGCAGTTCGGCGATCAGGCGGGCGCCGCTGTGGCGGCGGGCCTGGCGCTGCGCCTCGTGGTCGTCGATCAGCCGCTGCAATGGCGGACGGGCCGTTTCCAGCAGCAGCGCCAGGCTCTCGTAGAGCCGCCGTTCGCCGTCCAGCGGCGGCGCCACCGTGTCGAAGGCGACCCGTGCGTGCAGGCCGAGGCGGGCCAGGGCCTCGCGCCAGTCGTCCTCGCGGTGCTGGCCGGCGGCGACGAAATTCAGCACCGGCAACAGCGGCCGGCCGGCCATGGCCAGCACCGCCAGTTCGTCGCGGTACTTGGCCAGCACCGGCTCGCGGGCGTCGATCACGTAGAGGCCGGCATCCGAGGCGAGCAACTGGCGCAGCACCTTGGCCTCCTGCTCGAAACGCTGGCGCGCCTCGCTGGCGTCGAGGAAGCGCGCCAGCCGCGCCGGGCCGTCCAGCCGTTCGCCGGGGCGGTCGAGGCGCTCCAGGTAGTCGAGCAGGGCGATGGCGTCTTCCAGGCCGGGGGTGTCGTACAGCTCCAGCAGCGCCTGGCCGTCCACCGACAGGCGCGCGCCCTCGACATGCCGGGTGGTGCTGGGACTATGTGAGACCTCGCCGAAGCCGACGTCGCGGGTCAGGGTGCGCAGCAGCGAGGTCTTGCCGACATTGGTGTGGCCGACCACGGCCAGCTTCAGCGGCTGGTTCATCGTAGGCTCCGGGGTGGATCGGGGCGCGTAGCTGACGCTTTACCCATCCACCAACAACGATGGTGGATGAAAAAGGCGTCATCCACCCTACCCAGGTCGCGTAGCCCGGATTGATCGCTGTCAGTCATGGCCGCTCTCCAGCCAGCGCAACGGCGCGCTGTCGCTATGCGCCAGGTGCAGCTGGTCCAGTGCGTCGTGCCAGTCGCCGAGGCGGGCGCCGTCGAGGCTCTCGCCGGGCGGTGCCGGCAACAGCCAGACCCGCGTGCTGCCGGCGCTGCGCGCCAGTTCGCCGAGCAGCGCCAGGCTGCCGCGATCCGGCGAGCGGCGCGGGTCGCAGGCGATCGCCAGGCGCGCCGGCGGGAAGCGGGTCAGTTGTTCGAGCAGGCGCTGGCGCTGTTCGCGGCTGTCGATCACCCCGGCATCGCCGATGCCCTGGGGCAGCGCCGGCGGCCAGGGGCGCTGCGGGTCCAGCTCGACGGCCACCAGCAGCGCGCCCTGGCTGTCGCGCGCATGGCTGCCGGCCGGCGGCTGGTGCAGCCGGGCCGGCGCCGCATCGCAGACGCCCAGGCGTTCGCTGCCCGGCTGCAGCCGTTCGCGCAGCAGGCCGTAGCCGGGCAGCTCGACATCCAGCTGCAGCGCCGCGCAGCCGCGGCGCCAGCGCCACAGGCACAGCAGCAGCAACAACAGGCGCGGCAGCAGGCCGTAGACCAGCACTACGCCGAGCAGCCAGCCGGCCCAGGCGTGGCGCGCCGCCTCGCTGGCCAGGGCGGTGTCGCCGCTGGCGCGGATCAGCTCGGCGTCCGGCAGGTTGAAGCCGAGCAGCGCCGGCAATGCGCCGAGCGCCTGGGTCAGGGCGATGAAGGTCTCGCCGCCGAGCAGGGTGCTTTCCCAGACGAAGCCGTAGCGGCGGGTCACCAGCAGGGCCAGCAGGGTCGCCAGCGCCGCGAGCAGGGCCAGCAGCCACAGGCCGTGCACCAGCAGGCCCAGGCCCCAGCGGCCCAGGCACCGGCGTTGCAGCACCAGCAGCAGCGCCGGGGCCAGTTGCGCGGCGCTGGCGTCGCGGGCGAGTTTCTCGCTCAGCCACAGCCACAATCGGCCCAGTGCTCCGGCCCTGTCGCCACCGAGCAGCAGGCCCAGGGCCCAGCCGAGCAACAGCAGCAGGTCGAGGCCGAGCAGGCTGCCCAGGGCCCAGAACACATTGACCGGGCGCTGGCCGTCGCCCAGGGCCGCCAGTGCCAGGCCGGCGCCGCTGAGCATCGCCAGCAGCAACAGCGCGGCCAGGGCCAGTTGCGCGCCCTGGCGCCAGTGGCGCAGCGCCTGCAACTGGCCGTCGCGTTCGGCCAGCAGCAGGGCACGCCGCTCGATACGCACCGCCAGGCTGCCGCCGGCGGCCCGGGCGCGGCGGTTGGCCTCGCCGTCCTCCAGCGGGCCGGCGTGTTCCTCGCGCAGGCGAATGGCTTCGGTCAGCCACAGCCGGTCGAGTGGGGAGAGGGGCATGGGGACGGGGTCGGGCTCGCTCACGAAGGGCCTCAAGGCCAAGGGTGAACCCAGAGGATAACCGCTGATGCGCAACCCATCACCATGAGAAGGCCGGCGCAGGACGCCGGCCTTGCCGAATCAGCCTTCCGTGGTGCTGGCCGCAGCGATCTTGAGGCGCGGTACTGGCGGCGCGCCGTGGTGGTCGTCGGCGCCGGTGACCCGTACTTCGTTACCGTCGGCGTCGTAGAGCTTGCCGTCGCGGAAGTAGTCGCCCTCGTTCAGCGCGGCGATGTCCTGGTAGTGCAGGGTGCGCTCGCTGGCGGCGACGAACACCGACTGCTGGTCGGAGTTGCCGGCTTGCAGGTGGTTGAAGATCAGGTTCAGCGCGATCGCCATGATCGCTGCCGAGCTGATGCCCGAGTGGAAGATGGTTTCGAACCAGGCGGGGAAGTGCTGGTAGAAGGTCGGCGCGGCGATGGGGATCATGCCGAAGCCGATCGAGGTGGCGACGATGATCAGGTTCATGTTGTTGCGGTAATCGACCTGCGCCAGGGTGCGGATGCCGGAAGCCGCCACGGTGCCGAACAGGACCACGCCGGCGCCGCCGAGGACCGAGGTGGGGACTGCGGCGATCAGTCGGCCCATCACCGGCAGCAGCCCGAGTGTGACCAGGATCAGACCGGCGCTCGCCACCACGTAGCGGCTCTTCACGCCGGTCACGGCCACCAGGCCGACGTTCTGGGCGAAGGCGCTCTGGGTGAAGGAGCCGAACAGCGGTGCCAGGCTGCTGGAGATCATGTCTGCACGCAGGCCGTTGCCCAGGCGCTTGGAGTCGACCTTGGTGCCGATGATCTCGCCGACCGCGAGGATATCCGCCGAGGTTTCCACCAGGGTGACGATGATCACGATCAGCATCGACAGGATCGCCGCGACGTGGAACTCCGGCATGCCGAAGTGCAGCGGCGTCGGCAGCGCCATCAACGGGCCGTCGAGCACCTTGGAGAAGTCGGCCATGCCGAAGAACACCGCGACGATGGTGCCGATCACCATCGCCAGGAGGATCGACAGTCGCGAGATGCCGGAGCTGCCCAGCTTGCTCAGCAGCAGTACGGTCGCGAGGGTGAACGCGGCCAGGCCGATATTGGCCGTGCTGCCGAAGTCGGGTGACCGGCTGTTGCCGCCCATCGCCCAGCGCGCCGCGACTGGCATCAGGGTGAGGCCGATGGTGGTGATGACGATGCCGGTCACCAGCGGCGGGAAGAAGCGGGTGATCCGCGAGAACACCGGGGTGATCAACAGGCCGATCAGCGAGGCGGCGATCACCGCGCCGAGCACGGCGGGAATGCCGCCGGCACCGTTGCTGCCGATGATCGCGATCATGGTCGCCACGCCGGCAAACGAGACGCCCTGGACCAGCGGCAGCTGACAGCCGAAGAAGGGCAGGCCGATGGTCTGCAGCAGGGTCGCCAGGCCGCCGGCGAACAGCGAGGCGGCGATCAGCAGGCCGATGTCTGCCGGCGACAGCCCGGCGGCCTGGCCAATGATCAGGGGGACCGCGACGATGCCGCCGTACATGGTCAGGACATGCTGCAAACCGTAGGCGAGGTTTGCACCGATGCCGAGGTTTTCGTCTTCCGGGCGTTGGGTGGAAGACGGCCGTGCGGATGGAGCTGTCATGATGGGCTCTCGCGGTTGTATTTGTTCGGCGACTGTAGACAACTACATGGTGTATTGGCTAGTTGTTTGTATACATTTTATTGGCGCGTTAATTCGGCGAATTTCCTGAACTTGTCGCAAAATTCGTGGAAATGCATGGAGTAGGTATCTGACCCATTGATCAGCAATTGCAAGATCGACGAATGGCAGCGGCAAAGGCCGCCGGACCTTCCCTGGGGGGAGCCGGCAGGTTACCGACCGACTGATCGGGTGCCCAATGGGGTGCACCGATCCGCCGTTGGCTTTCTCTCCTTCGCGGCAGTCGGTATCCTCGCCGCCATGAACAAGACCCTCCCCCTCTGCCTGATCGCCGCCCTCGCGCAGAACCGCGTGATCGGCCGCGACAACCAACTGCCCTGGCACCTGCCGGCGGACCTCAAGCACTTCAAGGCGCTGACCCTGGGCAAGCCGATCATCATGGGCCGCAAGACCTGGGACTCGCTCGGCCGGCCGCTGCCGGGCCGGCTCAACCTGGTGGTCAGCCGCCAGCCCGGCTTGCAGCTCGAAGGCGCGGAGGTCTTCGCCACGCTGGATGCGGCCGTCGAGCGTGCCGAGCAATGGGCCCGCGAGCGGGGCGCCGGCGAGCTGATGCTGATCGGCGGCGCACAGCTCTACGGCCAGGCCCTGGCCCGGGCCGAGCGGCTGTACCTGACCCGGGTGGCGCTGAGCCCCGAGGGCGACGCCTGGTTCCCCGCGTTCAGCGAGGCCGACTGGCGGCGTGACTCCCTGGAAGAGTACCCCGCCACGGCGGATACGCCGGCCCATGCCTTCGAGACCTGGGTACGCCGCTGAGCAGGGCGATTGGCCTGCCGGCGGTTTTCTTGACCCTGGCCAATTCGCCCGGGCGCCCGGTGGTCTAGCCTTTACGGCTCGTCCATTGCACCTACAGGCTTGCATCATGGCTGCAGTCAAATCCGAAAGTCCGCAGGCGGATACCCTGGCCGCGATCATCATCCGTCATCCGCTGTGGGAGGATGCCCTGGCGTTGCTGATGGGCACCGCCATGGTCGCCCTGGGCATCGCCTTCTACGCCCATGCGGGGCTGCTGACCGGCGGCACCGTGGGCCTGGCCTTCCTGCTCAAGTACCTGCTGGGCTGGTCGTTCGGCTGGTCGTTCTTCCTGATCAACCTGCCGTTCTACGGCCTGGCCATCTGGCGCATGGGCTGGAAGTTCACCCTGCGCACGGTCTGCGCGGTCGGCCTGGTGTCGCTGCTGGCCGAGCTGACCCCGCAGTGGGTCGCCTTCGCCCAGCTGAACGTCCTCTATGCCGCGCTGTTCGGTGGCTTCGCCATGGGCCTCGGCCTGCTGATGCTGTTCCGCCACCGCGCCAGCCTCGGTGGGGTGAACATCCTCGCGCTGTACCTGCAGGAGCGCTATGGCCTGCGCGCCGGCAAGGTGCAGATGGGCATAGACGCGGCCATCGTGCTGGCGGCGGTGTTCAGCGTGCCGCTGGACAAGGTCGCGCTGTCGGTGCTCGGCGCGCTGGCGTTGAACATGGTGCTGGCGATCAATCACCGTGCCGGGCGCTATATGGGGGTGAGCTGAGCGGCATTAGCGGGCGGTAGCGCTTTCCCCGGACAACTGCGGTCCGGCGTTCTAAGAGGCGCGTCCCCGCTCCGAACAAAAACCAGCACCCCACAAAACCCGAGCCATTGATCTGCCGCGGAGGCGCCTGGCTATTCAGGCGCCGCGCAGCAATTGCAGCAGCGCCTCGGCGTCCAGCTTGGCGCTCAGTTCGCCGCCCTGCAGCAGGCTGTCGGCCAGATCGCGCTTGCGTCCGTGCAGGGCGACTATCTGCTCCTCGATGGTGTGTTCGGTGACCAGCCGGTAGATGGTCACCGGGCGCTGCTGGCCCATGCGGTGGGCGCGGTCGCTGGCCTGGTCCTCCACCGCCGGGTTCCACCAGGGGTCGAGGTGGATCACGTAGTCGGCGGCGGTCAGGTTGAGGCCGCTGCCGCCGGCCTTGAGGCTGATCAGGAAGACCTCGCCAACGCCGGCCTGGAAGGCCTGTACCCGCGCCTGGCGCTCCTTGGCCGGGGTGGCACCGTCGAGGTACTGGTAGGCGATGCCGCGCTCGTCCAGCCAGGCGCGGACGATGCTCAGGTGGTCGACGAACTGGCTGAAGACCAGGGCCCTGTGCTGGTTCTCCAGCAGCTCCTCGACGATTTCGCCGAACGCCTGCAGCTTGCTGCCCTGCAGCGGGCTGCCGGGCATGACCAGCGCGGGGTGGCAGCAGAAGCGGCGCAGGCGGGTGATGGCCGCCAGCACGCGCATCGCCTGGCCGTTCTCGGGGCCGGCCTCGCCGAGGCCGTCCACGGCCTCTTGGCGCAGGGCCTCGTACTGGTGCGCTTCGTCCTCGGACAGCGGCACCTTGTAGGTGATCTCGGTGCGTGCCGGCAGTTCGTCGAGCACCTGGCTTTTCAGGCGGCGCAGGATGAAGGGCTGGATCAGCGTCTTGAGGGCGCGCCGGCTGCCCGCGTCGCCCTGTTCGATGGGGGTGGCGAAGCGCTGGGCGAAGCTGTCCTGGCTGCCGAGCAGGCCGGGGTTGATGAAGCGGAACAGGTTCCACAGCTCGCCCAGGTGGTTTTCCAGCGGGGTGCCGGTGGCGATCAGGCGGAAGTCGGCCCGCAGGGCCATGGCGGCCTGGGAGCGCTTGGTCTGGACGTTCTTGATCGCCTGGGCTTCGTCGAGCACCACGCTGGTCCAGGGCTGGGCGGCGAAGGCAGCGCTGTCCTGCTGCAGCAGGCCGTAGCTGACGATCACCAGGTCGAGCGGGCCGAGGTCGTCCAGGCGGCGTTCCTGCTGGTAGTCGCGCAGTTGCAGGCTGGGCGCGAAACGCCGGCTCTCGGCTTGCCAGTTGAGGCACACCGAGGTCGGCGCCACCACCAGCTGTGGGCCTTGCGCGGCGCGGTAGAGCAGCAGGGCGAGGGTCTGCACGGTCTTGCCCAGGCCCATGTCGTCGGCCAGGCAGGCGCCGACGCCCCAGCGCGCCAGACGCGCCAGCCAGGCGAAGCCTTCCAGTTGGTAGTCGCGCAGTTGTGCCTGCAGGGTGCCGGGTAGCCGGGGTTGGTAGCTGCGCAGCGATTCGAGCTTATCCAGGTGCGCCTGCCAGCGGGCATCGGCGTTGAATTCGCCGACTTCCCCGGCCAGGCTGGCCAGCAGCGGTGCGGTCAGCGGGCTCAGGCGGGCGCCTTGGTCGGTGATCCGGTCGGCCAGGTGCGCCAGTTCGTCCAGGCGTTTGCGCAGGTTGTCGTCGAGAGCCAGCCAGTCGCGCTCGTCGAGCTTGAGGAAGCGGCCCGGGCTGGCCTTGAGCAGTTCCAGCAGCTGCCGCAGTTGCAGCACCTTGCCGTCGTCCAGGCGGATTTCGCCCTGCAGAACGAACCAGTCACCCTGCTGCTTGAGGCCGAGCTTGAGCTGACTCAGTCCGGTCTTGGCCTTGATGCGCATGCGCTCGCCTTCCGGCCATACGCACTGCAGCTGTTGGCCATCCAGGGCGTGCAACTCGCTGAGCACCTGCAGGGCGTCCTGGGGCTGATCCAGTTGCCATTCCTGGCCATCGCTGTCGGCGCGGGCCAGGCCGGGGCAGGCGTCCAGCACCCGCTGCAGGGCCTGGCGCTCGCCGGTCAGGTCACGGCACGCTTGCACCGCCTTGCCGTCCAGCTCGCCCAGCAGGTTTTGTGCGCCATGGCCGGGGCGCAACCAGCCGCCCTCGGCCAGCGGGCGCATCAGCAGTTGCAGGCGTAGCCCCGCTTGCAGCGGCAGCAGGTGGGCGTAGAGGGTCGCGTCGGCCGGGATCTGCTCGAGGTGGCTGGCCAGTTCGGGGATGTCCGAGTGGATCGGCAGCAGCGGGGCGATGGCGCCGATGGCTTCGACCAGTTGCGCCTTGGCCGACTGCGGCACGCTCAGACCGGCGCCGACGATATCGGCGATCTGCCGCAGTTCGCGGCTGATCGGGTAGAGCAGCAGGCGGGTCGGGGTTTCCTTGTGCAGCATCAGCCCGTCCTGCTCGGCGATATTTTCCGGTTGCAGGCGCAGGTGGATCTGACCGTCCCTGGCTTGCAGCTGCAGGCTGGCTTGACCGCTTACCAGGTCGATGCGCACGTCCGGTGCATCGCTCCAATACAGCGCCGGATGGCCGACCAGTCGGGGCAGGGCCAGTTCGGCCGGCAGTTCATAGTGGACACTGCCGTAGTAGGCGTGACTCATTTGAATCATGCGGATGGCCTGGCGATCCTGCTCGCAGAGGAAGTCCATGGCCTCGCCGTCTTCCAGCAGGCGCTTGAGCGCAACGGCGCGGCCTTTGCTCCATTGGCCTTTGGCGCCGAGCTTCTGTTCCCGCGGTTCGACCTTGTCCATATAGCTGCCGAGGCTGATAAACCAGGCCAGGCGCGAGGTCTTGGGGGTGTTCGAGCTGGTCGCGGCTTTGCCCGGCTTGAGCAGGCTCAGCGCGGTGAGGGCGTGCTGCCAGGTTTCCTGGCGCTGGTAGAGGTTGACCAGGGGCTGCAGGCCGGCGCTCTGGTGCAGCTCGGCGAATAACGGAGGCTGGTTGAACTGCACGGCCCGCAGCGCATCGAACTCCGCCGCCAGCCAGGCATAGCCCTGTTCGCTGAGCTCGTCTCGGTAGTCCTGCAGGCGGTTTTTCCAGGCCTCTTGCTTGGCCAAGGGTTCATCCAGCCAGTACAGCGCCAGGGCCAGGAGCAGCCCGTGCAGGCCGTTCAGCTGCTGGGGCAGCTGGTGCAGGCTGCCCTGCAGCGCCAGGTTGTTGCCCTGAAAGCGCTCATACAGGCAAGAGAGGCCTTGATAGGCAGCGTCATAGCCCGATCTCAGTCCGCTATCCAGGGCCTGGGCGAGCTTGGCCGACTGCCGTTGTTCGGGGATGCCGATCAGGGCCAGGCAGTACAGGGCATTGAGGGTGGGCGGCAGGTCGATCTTGCGTTTCTTGGTCTGCTTGCGTACTTCCTTGAGCCAGGCGTCGATCAGTGTCACCACCGCCTCTTTCTGCCCGCGCAGCAGGTACTGGATGGCCTGCTGCATCATGTCCAGGCCATGCTCGCCGAGCTGTTCCAGGGTATTCCAGTCGCCGCGCCAGAATGCCTGCAGCAACAGCTGCAGGCCCAGAGTAGTGTCCAGCGTACGCGTGGTGAAATGCGCCAGGCCCAGCTTGTAAGCCTGGCCGACCGGCATCAGCGGGGCGTTGCACAGGGCGAGGAAGTCTTCCAGCAACAGTTGGCGTGCCTGTTGCGCGAGACGCTCGAATACCTGCTGGCCAGCGGCGTCGCGCTGCAGGATGGTGACGGGGTGCAATTCCAGCTGCTGAGTTCTGGGTATCAGCTGGGCGAAGCGCAGCAGGGACGCCTGCAGTAGCTTGCTTTCGGGTTTGAGCAGGGCCAGCCAGAGTGTCTGCAGCGCGTACCCTTGGCTGGGGGCTTGCCAAGGCTGGGGTGTTGGCAGATCGAGCTGAAGGCAATGCAGCCAGGCGTTGCACTGGTTGTGCTGGAGCAGATGCTGCAACACCAGGGTACGTTGCTGGGCGGGCAGGCAGAACAGCTCTCCCGAGCTACGCCGTTCAATGATCAGCCAGCCAAGTTTTCCCAAGGTGTCGAGCAGGGGGGGCAGCTTGCTGGCATCGAGCAGTTTGCCTTTGTCGTCCTGGACGCTCATCGCCCTGAGCGGCTTGAGCAGCGCCGTCTTGCCCTTGCCGGGGAAGGCGGTGACCAGGGCGAAGAGCGCGGCTTGGCAGTTGTCTGGGAGCCTATCAAAGCTGAGGCGTGTGCCGCTCATGCATCGTCCTGTTGGCTGGGTGTGTTGGGGAATATGCCGCGGCTTCGCCATGTTCGTCTTAAGCGTTACATTTTCCAGCGGCCGTTAACCGCACAATGCAGAAGCCCGGCACAGGGCCGGGCTTCTGCAGGGGTGAGCTGCTTAGGGCACCAGCTTTTCCAGCAGCGCCTTGTCACGAACAGCGCCCTTGTCGGCGCTGGTGGCGAGCAGGGCGTAGGCCTTGAGCGCGGTGGTGACCTTGCGTGGGCGGTTTTCCACCGGCTTCCAGCCCTTCTTGTCCTGTTCCACCCGGCGTGCGGCCAGCTCTTCATCGCTGATCAGCAGGTTGATCGAGCGCTCGTGGATATTGATCAAGATCTTGTCGCCTGCGCGCACCAGACCAATGGCGCCGCCCGCAGCGGCTTCCGGTGAGGCGTGGCCGATCGACAGGCCCGAGGTGCCGCCGGAGAAGCGGCCGTCGGTGAGCAGGGCGCATTGTTTGCCCAGGCCCTTGGATTTCAGGTAGCTGGTCGGGTAGAGCATCTCCTGCATGCCCGGGCCGCCCTTCGGGCCTTCGTAGCGGATGATCACGATGTCGCCGGCCTTGACCTCGTCGGCGAGGATGCCGCGTACCGCGCTGTCCTGGCTCTCGTAGATCTTCGCGCTGCCCTCGAACACCAGGATCGACTCGTCGACCCCGGCGGTCTTCACCACGCAGCCGTCGAGGGCGATATTGCCGTAGAGCACGGCCAGCCCGCCTTCCTGGGAGTAGGCATGCTCGACGCTGCGGATGCAGCCCTCGGCGCGATCAATGTCCAGGCTCGGCCAGCGGGTGCTCTGGCTGAACGCGGTCTGGGTGGGGATGCCGGCCGGGCCCGCCTTGAAGAAGGTATGCACGGCCTCGTCGTCGGTCTGGGTGATGTCCCACTGGGCGATGGCGTCGCTCATGCTCGGGCTGTGCACGGTGGCTACGTCGGTGTGCAGCAGGCCGCCCCGGGCCAGCTCGCCGAGGATGCTGAAGATGCCGCCGGCGCGATGGACGTCTTCCATATGGTACTTCTGGATATTCGGCGCGACCTTGCACAGCTGCGGCACCTTGCGCGACAGGCGGTCGATGTCGCGCAGGTCGAAGTCGATCTCGGCTTCCTGGGCCGCGGCCAGCAGGTGCAGGATGGTGTTGGTCGAGCCGCCCATGGCGATGTCGAGCGTGATGGCGTTCTCGAAGGCTTCAAAACGCGCGATCGAACGCGGCAGCACGCTTTCGTCGTCCTGCTCATAGTAGCGGCGCGCGAGATCGACGATGAGATGGCCGGCTTCGACGAACAGGCGCCGGCGATCGACATGGGTCGCGAGAATCGAACCATTGCCGGGAAGCGACAGCCCCAGCGCCTCGGTCAGGCAGTTCATGCTGTTCGCCGTGAACATGCCGGAGCATGATCCGCAGGTCGGACAGGCCGAGCGCTCGATCGTCGCGACGTCCGCTTCGCTGACCGTGTCGTCCACGCCGGCGACGATCGCATCGACAAGATCGAGCGCGTGCTCCTTGCCAGCCAGCACGACCTTGCCGGCCTCCATCGGACCGCCGGAAACGAACACCGTCGGAATGTTGAGGCGCAGCGCCGCCATCAGCATGCCCGGCGTGATCTTGTCGCAATTCGAGATGCAGACCAGCGCGTCGGCGCAATGCGCGTTGACCATAAATTCGACGCTGTCGGCGATGAGATCGCGCGAGGGCAGGGAATAGAGCATCCCATCGTGGCCCATGGCGATTCCGTCATCGATCGCGATGGTGTTGAATTCCTTCGCGACGCCGCCGGCCTTTTCGATTTCGGCGGCGACGAGCTGGCCGAGATCCTTCAAATGCACATGGCCCGGAACGAATTGGGTGAAGGAATTGGCGACCGCGATGATCGGCTTGCCGAAGTCCTCCTCCTTCATGCCTGTCGCGCGCCAGAGGCCGCGCGCGCCGGCCATGTTGCGGCCGTGGGTCGTCGTGCGTGAATGATAAGGAGGCATTGAACTCTCGCCGTCGCGAAGGCTCGTCATTCGAGCCTTTCCAAAGACGACTATCGCAGCCAACGAACCGCCGCAACTGCGGTGGGAGCAGCCGAAGCCGCGGCTTTCGCGGCGTTTAGCCCTGCGCGTGCGCCGAGCAGGACAAGGTCAGCGTGGGCGCGAGCTCTCGCGCCCTGCATGAGCTGAAGCGCGCGCTGCTTAAGCGGCGCGGCGCTCCGCCGACGGCGCCAATTTGCTGACGCAATCATGTATGGCGGCGATCGAAACGAAGCTTTGCCGCTGGAGCATGGAGACTGGGAACTCGACGTCGAAGGCTTCTTCCAGCGCGAGCATCGTGCGGATGGCGGCAAAAGGCGTCAGCCCTGCGCTGTAGAGATCGTCCGAATCAGACAGATGTTCCACCGGGGTATGCAGACGGCCGTGCTCTTGCAGCAAACCGCGTATCTTATCAATCATCGATCCAACTCCATGAGCTCCGCGGTTGAAGCGGGCTGCAGCGTTGTTGTCGCGATAAGCGCGAGGGTTTCCTAACAACCTGAACTAGCGCGCCAAGGATTCGGGCGCCTCGCCTGAACGCAGGATGAATTCGCCGCGCGTCGGGCGAGTCGTGGCTTACAAATGGTTAATCTAATGCTCGGCTCTGTGGCCGTTTCTGTTGACCTGCGCTATGTTAGCGGCGATGCGAACGCCGCTACTTCTTCCGCTGACGATCGTGGTCTTTCTTGGAGCCCTGCCGGCCGGATTCGCGCTGGCGCAGGCGTCGGAGGCGCCGTCGATCGAATCATTTGGCGAGGAAGAGGGCGATTTCCTTTTCATCCCTGGGATTGGAAGGATTCCGCTGCCTCCTGGGACCCGCGCGCTCGGCCCCGGACAAGGCGGACGCGATCTTGATCCAGAGCGCCGCGCGCCGGCCGCGGCGGCGCCGCCCCCGCCGCCCAAGGACCCCGATCAGCAGCGGGCCGAAGAGATGGCGCGGCTTTACCTTCGCCTGGAGCAGGCCGAAGACGAGCGGGAGGCGAAGGGCGTTTCGGCGGCGATCGTCAACCGCTGGGCGCGTTCGGAGTCGGACACGATCAGCCTGCTTGCGGCGCGCGCCCTTGCGGCGGACGCGGCCGGCGCGCCGCCTCTCGCCCTGAAGCTTCTCGACTATGTGGTCGCGCTCTCGCCGAAGTGGGCGGAAGGCTATGTTCAGCGCGCTAAGGTGCGGGCGGAGCAGGGGGACGACGGCGGCGCGATCGCCGACCTCGAAACCGCGGCGACGCTTGAGCCGAAGCGTTTTGACGCGCTCGCCGCTCTTGGCGCGCTCAAGGAGAAGACCGGCGACAAGAGAGGGGCGCTCGCGGCCTATCGGAAGTCGCTGGCGATCTCGCCCCAGCAGGAGTCGCTCCGCAAAGTCGAGGAGCGTCTGCATATTGACGTCGAGGGGCGCGACATCTGAACGCTGCGGGGAATGCGATGACGACGATTGAGAGGCACGCTCCGGGTCCGGTTGCGCCCGAAGCGCTGGAGCAGATCTTTACGGGAGCGCGAACCCATAATGGCTGGCTTCCCAAAGAGGTGCCGGACAGCCTGCTCGAACTCGCCGTTGACTACGCGAAATGGGGCCCGACAAGCGCCAACTGCTCGCCGATGCGCATCATCTTCGTGCGCTCGCCGGAGGCGAAGGCCCGGCTCGCGCCGGCGATGTCGGACGCCAATCGTCCGAAGACCATGGCCGCGCCCGCCACGGCGATCGTCGGCTATGATCTCGATTTCCCTGAGAGTCTCCCACACCTTTATCCGGCGACGGACGCGCGCTCCTGGTTCGTCGGCAATGAGACGCTGATCGAGGAGACGGCCTTTCGCAACGGCTCGCTGCAGGGCGCCTATCTTCTTCTCGCGCTGCGCGCGGTGGGTCTCGATTGCGGACCGATGAGCGGTTTCGACAGGGCGAAGGTCGACGCGGAATTCTTCCAAGGAACGCGGATAAAGTCGAATTTTCTGATCAACATCGGATACGGTGATCCCGCAAAGCTCTATCCTCGCGGCCCGCGGCTCGCTTGTGAGGAAATCGCGACGATTCTTTAGGAGGCCAATTCCATGACTCTGCGGATTATTCCCCAACGCTTCGCCCCGCACGCGCAGGGACTGCTGCGCATCGCCGCCGCTTTGCTGTTCATGCAGCACGGCGCGGCCAAGCTTTTCGGCGTCCCACATGTCGCGATGTTCGACAATTTGAAGCTGTTCTCGCTCTTGGGCGCGGCTGGAGTCCTTGAGCTTGTCGGCGGACTGCTGCTGCTGCTCGGCCTCTTCACGCGGCCCGTCGCCTTTATTCTTTCGGGCCAAATGGCGGTCGCTTACTTCTTTTTCCACGCCGGCCAGGATCTGTGGCCGCTCCTCAACAAGGGCGAGCTTGCCGCGCTCTACTGCTTCGTATTTCTGTTTTTTGCAGCGGCAGGGCCCGGCGCCTTCGCGCTCGACCGCGAGTGACTTCGCATTTCGCAAACGATTTCCGGCGGCGACGCCCTTTCTATTGACATTGGGGGCGGGGGACATATTCCCTTGCGGTATGTCTCAGACGGCCCTCACCGCCAAGCGTCGGTCTCAAGCCTTGGCGCTGCCTAATCTGCTGACCTATGGCCGCATGGCCGCCGTCCCGGTGGTGGCGGGGCTGCTCCTGGGCTTTACGGAGCACTGGGCGCGCTGGGCCGCGCTCGGCATTTTCATCGCCGCGGGGGTGACGGACTTTCTCGACGGCTATTTCGCGAGAATCTGGCAGCAGCAGTCGCCGCTCGGGCGGATGCTGGACCCCATCGCGGACAAGTTGCTCGTCGCGACGACCCTGATGGCGCTTGTCGCCGATCGAACGGTCGCCGGCTGGACGATCTGGGCGGCGATCATCATTCTGTGTCGTGAAATTCTGGTGTCTGGTTTGCGGGAACACTTGGCCGAGCTCAAGGTGCGCTTGCCCGTCTCCGCGATCGCCAAATGGAAAACAGCGGCGCAGCTCGTGGCGCTCGGCTTCCTGATCGCCGGACCGGCCGGCGAAGTCGTTCTCCCCGGCACGGTCAAGATCGGCGCGGCGCTCTTGTGGGCCGCGGCGATTCTGACGCTTTATACCGGGTTCGACTACCTGCAGTCGGCGTGGAACCATTTCGGAGAAGACGAGGCGACATGAAGGCGCTGTATTTCGCTTGGGTGCGCGAGCGCATCGGTCTGGCGGAAGAGGAGATCGCGCCGCCGCGTGAAGTGGTCACGGTCCGTGAGCTGATCGAATGGCTGTCCGCGCGGGACGAGGGATATGCCGCCGCTTTCGCCAATCCGGCGACGATCCGCGCGGCCCTCGACAAGACGCATGCGGCGCCTGACGCGCCAATCGGCGCAGCAAGGGAGATCGCCTTCTTCCCGCCGATGACGGGCGGCTGAGATGACGCCGCGGCCGACTCCGGCGGTGCGCGTGCAAGCGGAAGATTTCGATCTTGGGCGGGAGCAGGCGCTGCTGACGGGCGGGCGGCGAGACGTCGGCGCGCTCGTCAGCTTCCTAGGCCTCTGCAGGGACGAGGACGGCGCGCTCGAGGCTTTGGAGCTCGAACATTATCCCGGAATGGCCGAGGCCGAGATCGGTCGCGTCGCCGACGAAGCGCTCGAACGATGGCCTTTGCAGGGATTGACCGTCATTCACCGCTTCGGCCGCATCCAACCGGGCGAACAGATCGTCCTCGTGCTCGCGGCGGCGCGCCACCGCGCTGACGCTTTCGCCGCCGCAGCGTTTCTGATGGATTTTCTTAAAACCCGCGCGCCCTTCTGGAAAAAGGAGCGCCGCGCCGATGGCGCGTCGGGCGATTGGGTCAGCGCGACATCCGAGGACGAAGCGGCCGCGGAGCGTTGGCGCTAGATCAGCTGCTGCGGCGCGATGAGATGCACCAGCCAGCCGTGCAGCGCGACGGTCGCGACGACGAGAAACAGCGTCGCGAGGGTGAAGACGTCGAGATTTTCCCTGGGCACGCGCATCATGGGCGGCAGACCGACGGAGAAAACATAAATTCCATAGAAGCCGAGCACGTCCAGCCATCGAAGGCCGGGAATCAAGCCGAACAGCGAGGCGAGCCAGACCGGCGTGTAGGAATAGGCCGTCAGCAACAGGGCGCGGCGGTCGTCGGTCTTCCCTTCGAAATGCGGCGCAATGGCCGATATGACGAAGGCGACGATAAAAATCGCCGGCAGGCTCAGCAGATACTGCACGAAGGCGCGATAAAGCCCGCCCGCGAACGTCGGGTGCATGATTCCTTGCGAGCCGTAGGAGAAGCCGAAAAGCCACGAGCCGAAGAAGCTCGCGAACGGCGGAAGCAGCGCCAATATCGCAATATAATTTCGGTAGAGATCGAAGACGGACGTCTCCTCTTCCGAGATCTTTGCCCATTCGGTCTGCGGGGCCAGGATTAAGCCCTTGATCCGCGATAGCAATTGCATTTCGCCCTCCATTGATTCGCCGCAAGCGCTCATTACCGAGGCGGTCATGGAGCGGGGCTTGCGGGCGCCGGGTCCTCCATGCGAGGGAGAGTGCGGCCAGCTGCGGCCGGTTCGATGATCGACGGTGAAATCTAACGCGACGGGCCGCATGAGAAAACTGCTGGAATATTTTTGGCCGGCCGTCGGCCTCGTCGCGGTCGTCGCCTCGTTCTTCCTTCTCTATCACGAATTCAAAGGAGAGTCGGTCGGCGCCGAGGTTTGGGCCAATCTCCAGGCCATTCCGACAAGCCGCTATCTGCTCGCTGGGCTGTCGACGCTTGTCGCCTATGCGGCGCTCGCCTGGTACGATCGCATCGCGCTGCTGCACTTAGGCGTCAAACACATAAATTGGCTGTTTATTTCGGTCTGTTCGTTCACGACCTACGCCTTGTCGCACAACATTGGCGCAAGCGTTTTCTCGGGCGCCATGGTGCGCTATCGCGCCTATTCCACCAAGGGGCTGACAGCGACGCAGGTCGCCACGCTGGTGGTGTTGTGCTCCTACACCTTCGGCTTCGGCAATGTGCTGCTCGCCGGACTGTTGCTGACCTATGACCCCGCGATCATGCAAAGACTGTCGGGCTTCCTTCCGGACATAATTACAAACCCGAGCACAGCGCTCGTCGTCGGTTTGTCCTGCCTGGCCTTCGTCGTTCTATACATTCTCGGATCGCTCATGCATTTCCGCGCGATCCGGCTGTTCGGGCGTTTCGAAATTCTCTACCCGCGCCCCGGCATCATGCTGCGC
Organism: Methylocystis sp.; assembly: GCF_051062815.1. Classification (GTDB taxonomy): domain Bacteria; phylum Pseudomonadota; class Alphaproteobacteria; order Rhizobiales; family Beijerinckiaceae; genus Methylocystis. Next base: position 380,341 of record NZ_JBPFDU010000078.1, read on the forward strand.
CAGCTCTTCGCGGCTCCCTTGGAGTTGATCGGCGCCGCCGGCATCATCTATTTCGCGCTGCCGGAGCAGGGCAATCCCGGCTTTCTCGTCGTGCTCGGCGCGTTTCTCTTGTCCTTTTCGGCGGCTTTGGTGTCCCATGCGCCGGGCGGGCTCGGCGTCTTCGAGCTGCTGTTCATCAATGTCATGCCGGATGTGCCGCGGCTGAAGGTCCTGGCTGCGCTGCTCGTCTGGCGACTCTTCTATCTCATCGTCCCGCTGCTGATCGCGCTCGTCGTTGTCGCGCTCTTCGAACGCAGGAAACTCGTCGAGCGCTGGCGCCGGATAGAGGAACAGCCTCAAAAATAAAAAAACGCCGGCCATCGCGGACCGGCGTTTCGAATTTCTTGGCGTCTGTCGCCGCCGCGCTCACATGCGATATTGCTGAAGGCGCGTGGTCCGCAGTCCGGCGAGGCCGTGCTGGTCGATCGACATCTGCCAGCTCAGGAATTCGTCCACGGTCAGCGTGTAGCGACTGCAGGCTTCGTCGAGCGAGAGCAGGCCGCCGCGCACCGCCGCCACCACTTCCGCTTTACGCCGTATCACCCAGCGTTTGGTCGAAGCGGGGGGTAGATCCGCAATGGTCAGCGGACTGCCATCGGGACCGATGACATATTTGACACGGGGACGGTGCGTCTCGGTCATCTCACTCACTCGCTACTCAAACAGCCACGTTGTAGCGTCTTTATAGAGGCGCCGCTTTAAGAATTGCCTAAACGGATAGCCTCTATAAGCAATGGAAAATAAACTAAATTTTAGGAATATGCGGCGTTCGGAGACTTGGCGCGCCGACCGCGCAACCGCCAATACCAGAGCGGCGTCTGCTTTTGCCTGGGTTTGCTTGCATCGAGCGTCTTGCGCTGACCCGGCAAGGTTAGCATCTCGAGCATCGACCGTATTGATTTGGCGAAGCGCTAAAAACGCGTCGTTAACTGCGTCAACCATTCTGGCGAAGCCGTGACAAGCGCCGCCTCCAACGTCTTGTCGTAGCCTGACACGATCAACACGCCGATCAGCACGAGCGACGCGCCGAGCGCTTGCTTCGCCTGTTTTCCAACGGTCAGCAGCCGGTCCCGCCAACGCGCCATCGCTTGCCGTGATAGGGCTCCAAGCAACATCAGCGGCGCAGCCGCGCCGAGACCGAACGCGGCCATCGTCGCCGCGACGGCGCTCAGGTCTTCGCCGCGCGACGCGAGCACCGATGCGGCGCCGAGCGTCGGACCCACGCACGGGCTCCAAACGGCGCCGAGCAGCAGACCGACGCCAAACTGACCGAACATTCCGCCGCGAGCCCCCTCGCCAAAGGCCGCATTCAATCTGTCGCTGATCGGGCCCCCGGCGGCGGCGACGCGCGCCTGCAGCTCAGGCGCGAGCAGGATCACGCCCAGCCCGATCAGCAAAGCCGCCGCGACGAGCCGCAGCGAATCTCCATCGAGCCCGACGGCGAAGCCGATCGTCGCCATGAAAAGGCCGATGGCCACGAAGGACAGGGCGACGCCCAGCGCCAGAAGCGCCGGCGCGTAGCGATGCTCCGCCGCCGCGGCGCCGAGCACCAGAGGCAAAAGCGGCAGGACGCAGGGCGACAAAATCGATAACAGGCCGGCGACAAAGGCGACGCCGAAGGCGCCAAGCGCGCTCGCATCCATCGATTTACAGAGCCTTTGAGAGAAGCGCCGAAATCTCGCCCGGATCGGTCACTCCGACAGAGCGCCCGACTTCCTTATCGCCTTTGAAGACGATGATCGTGCTTTGCCGGTTGGCCTTCAGCGAGCGGAGAGCGCTCTTCTGGCCGTCGAAATCGACGCGGAACATGGCGACGTCGGCATATTTCGGATCGGCCTCGACGCGCTGCACCGCCGGCTCCTGCGCGCGGCAGGTTGGACACCACGGCGCATAAACATGCACGATGATCGACTTGCCGGCCGTTTGCGCGGCCGCGAAGGCCTGGGGCGTAAAACTCTGTTCCGCGGCGCCGGCGGGCGCGGCCGAATAAAGGATTGCGGAAACGAAAAGAAAGGCGGAAACGGCGAGTCGGCGACGCGAGATCATGTGCTTCCCTCGAAAGGCTGCCCCTTGCGCGAGCGGCGCTCGGGATTATGAACGAACATAATGGCGCCCCTCTTTGAAACCAAACCGGACAGCGCATGAACGACTGCATCGGCGTCATCCTCGCCGGCGGGTTGGCGCGGCGCATGGGCGGGGGCGACAAGCCGCTCGTCGAGATCGCCGGCCGGTCGATCCTTCAGCATGTGATCGACCGCCTGAAGCCGCAGTGCGGACGTCTCGCGATCAACGCCAACGGCGACCCCGCACGCTTTTCCGCCTTCGGACTGCCCGTCATCTCCGACAGCGTTGAAGGTTTCGCGGGCCCGCTCGCCGGCGTTCTCGCCGGCATGGAGTTTGGCGCGGCGAAAGGCGCGGCGCATGTGCTGAGCGCGCCGGGCGACACCCCGTTCCTGCCCGCCGATCTTCTCTCGCGACTTCAAGCCGCCCGAACGCGCACAGGCGCGACGATCGCCGTCGCCGCCTCGAACGGGCGAACCCATCACGCCGTGGCGCTGTGGCCGGTCGCGCTGCGCGACGATTTGCGGCGCGCGCTCGTTGCGGAAGACGAGCGCAGAGTGTCGGCCTTCATCGGGCGGTATGCGAATGTGATCGTCGATTGGCCGATCGAGCCCTACGACCCTTTCTTCAACGTCAACCGACCGGAGGATCTGGCGCGCGCCGATGCGATAGCCAAGGACGAGTCGCGCGGCTAAATTGACGCGCAGCCAAGGCTGAAGAGACCGGCGCAGGATGGGACATGAGCGAGCGGACAAAAAAGGGATTGACGAGCAAGGTGAAAGAGGAAGCCAGGGCCTTTTACCCGGTGTTCCTCTACGTGTGGTTCCTGCTCGCCGTGCTCGGCGTGCACAAATCGGTTGTTCTGTCGCAAGCGCATATCGTGCAGCATCAGGGCTTCGCCGCCGCCAAGGCGCTTGCGTTCGCGAAGGTGCTGTTTGTCGCCAACAAGTTTGGCATCTGGCGCGTCTTCGACAAAAAGCCGCTGATCGTGCCGATTCTGGCCAAGTCGCTGCTGTTCGGTCTGCTGCTCATCGGCATGGACGTCATCGAACAGGCGCTGCTGGAGCATTTTTGGCCGGCCCATGCCGACCATGACCCCGTGAATCTCGACAATCTGCGCACGCTACTGTCGGTCGGACTGGTCACCTTCGCCGCGCTGATCCCGTTCTTTGGCTTCCGCGAATTCGCCAAGCTGGTCGGGGAGGCGGAGCTGCGAAAGGTGCTCTTCGTGCGTCGCGAGAATTTCGTACCGCAGCGCGAGGCCGAACCTGCGGCGTCGCGCGCGCCCGTGGAACCGATCGAGGGCTAAACGAAGCCCGGATCCATCGCGACGGCGCCTTCGAGCCAGGGCGGCGTCGGCAGGTTTTGGCTGCGCAGGAAGTCGGCGTTGAAGAGCTTCGAGGCGTATCTTGCGCCGCCGTCGCACAGCACGGTCACAATCGTATTGCCGGGGCCCATATCGCGCGCCAGTCTGATGGCGCCCGCGACGTTGATTCCCGAAGAGCCGCCCAGCAACAGGCCCTCCTGCTCGGCGAGATCGAAAACGATGCGCAGCGCCTCGTCGTCGGGGATGCGGTAGGCGACGTCGACCGGCGCGCCCTCGAGATTGGCGGTGATCCGGCCCTGGCCAATCCCTTCCGTGATGGATGAGCCCTCAGCCTTCAACTCGCCGGTCGTGTAATAGGAATAGAGCGCCGCACCAAAAGGATCGGCCAGCCCGATCTTCACGTCCGGATTTCTCTCCTTGAGCGCCATGCCGACGCCGGCGAGCGTGCCGCCGGTGCCGCAGGCGCAAATGAAGGCGTCCACCGCGCCCTCCAGCGCTTCGTAAATCTCGGGCCCGGTGGTGGTGAGATGGGCGACGCGGTTGGCGACATTGTCGAATTGATTGGCCCAGACGGCGCCGTTCGGCTCTTCCTTGGCGAGGCGCTCGGCGAGGCGGCCGGAAAGCTTCACATAATTATTGGGGTTGGCGTAGGGAACCGCCGGCACTTCGACGAGCTGCGCGCCCTGCAGGCGCAGCATGTCCTTCTTTTCCTGGCTCTGGGTGTCGGGAATCACGATTACAGTGCGAAAGCCGAGCGCGTTGGCGACGAGCGCGAGCCCGATGCCGGTGTTGCCGGCGGTGCCTTCGACGATGACTCCTCCCGGCTTCAACAATCCTTTCGCGCGCGCATCTTCGACGATGGACAGCGCCGCGCGGTCCTTGACCGAGCCGCCCGGGTTCATGAACTCGGCCTTGCCGAGAATGCGGCAGCCGGTCGCTTTCGAGGCGCCGTGCAATTCAATGAGCGGCGTGCGCCCGATGGCTTCGATGACGCTGGAGGCGACGGTCATTTATGATTCCTGGCGAGTGGCGGTTCGTTCCTAGCCGACCGGCGGCTCCCGCTCAAAGGCGAAAATCGCGCCATGCCGCGCCTGCGCGCCCGGCGCCAGAATTCGCATCGAGGGCTTTTCGTAGAGATCGCCGTAAAAGTCGTCCGGATCGCCATGGCCTGTCCAGGGCTCTATGCACAGATAAGGGGCGGGCGGCAGCGTCCAAAATCCGACATGGGGGAAATCATCGAGCGTGACCGAAAGACGCGCGCCTTCGCCATTGTCAAACACCAGGCCGTGGCTCGCAAGATTGAGAAAGCACAGCGCGTCGCGGGTGAACATTTCCGGTTCGAGCGGCAGTCGCCGGCCGACAAGCGGCGTTTTGCGGATGGGTTTCGAGAAAAGCCCGCCCGGTCCGATGATGGGAACTTCGGCGCGCTCGGCCTTCTCGAATATGATCGTATGCGGCGAGGAAGAGCCGGCGAGCGGCCAGCGAAAGGCGGGATGCAAGCCGCAGGCGTAGGGCAGGGGTCGCGAGTCGGCGTTTATGACGATGAGATTATTTTCGAGCGCCCCGGCGCGAAGCTGGAACTCCACTTCGAACCGGAAGGCGAAGGGATAGAGCGCGCGGGTCTCGGCGTCGTCGACGAGCGCGAGGCGCAGATAGTCGTCGCGCCGCTCGGCGACGTCGAAGCGCTTTTTCCAGGCGAAGCCATGGAGCGCAAGCGGATAGGTCTCGCCGTCGACGCGCACGCGGCCGTCGCGCGTCCAGCCGACGACGGGAAACAGCACGGGCGCGGTCTGCTCCCAGACCTTAGGGTCCTTCGCCCAGATCATGTCGACTCCCCGCGCGCGCCAGCTCGAAAGCTCCGCGCCGAAAGCCAGGATCTCCGCGCCGTCGCCAGAGGCATGGGTGAGCTGAATCGCGTCGGTCATGGGTCAATTCCATCGTGAGACACAAGTCCAAGCGAATGCTGACAAAATCAGCGCGATCCTCCAGCGCGGCGCTTGAGCGGCGGCGCCCGCCGCAATAAGGTCGCGCCGCCACGCCGCTGCCGCCATACCCGCCACGCATGTTGGCGCAGCGCAACGCCAATGAGAAGGCCTTATGAACAGCAGTCTCGTCTCGGACATCGGCGCCGGAGTTTTCAGAACCGAGTTGACGCTCTTTTTCTCGACGTTCACGACGCTGCTGGCGGTCATCAATCCTTTTGAGGTGCTCCCGGTCTTCCTGTTGCTCCTGCGCGATAAGAGCAACCATGAGCGCGGTCGCGTGGCCTTCATGGCCTGTCTCTATGCGCTGCTGCTGATCCTCTTCTTCTTGTTCTTTGGCGCGGTGATCTTAAAAATCTTCGGCGTCTCGCTCAGCATGGTGCGCATCGCCGGCGGGATCGTGCTGATGAAGATCGGCTTTGAGCTTTTTTTACCCTCGTCGGACGGCGACGGAACGCCAGCGTTTGCCCGATCGACGGGCAATATCGCCTTCATGCCGCTTGCGATGCCGCTCATGATCGGCCCCGGCCCGATCGCCACCGTGCTCGGGATGATGGCCACCGTGGAGCACTCGTCTCATGAGGCGTTGGCGTTCGGCGTCATTCTCGGCGCGATATTTCTCGCCGTGGCCGTCACTTACGCCTGCCTCGCCTTCGCGACGCGGTTGACCACGATGCTGGGGCCGCTGGGGATTGACGCGGCGACCAGGATCGTCGGCTTCTTCGTCTCGGCGATGGGCGTATCGTTGATCTTCAACGGCGTCATGGACGCGCTTCGGTCGGCAGGCTTTGGCGGCTTGCATTAGCCGCTCTTCAGACAAGGCTAGAGGCTGCGCAAGGTCTCGCCGAGCCTCAGATAGATCTCCCGATGCGCGTCGCGCAGTCCGGGAACCCACGGCTTGAGCCGCGCGCCGACGACCGCGTCGAAATGGTCGAACCGCTGTCCGATGGCTTTGTCGAGATATTCGTAATACCAGCGCCCCGGCTTGAGTCTTTGGCGTTTAAAAACGCCTTCGCCTCCCACCGGCTCTTCCCGCGCCGTGAAGGGATATCTTTGCGAAATGACGCTCACCGCGCCATCATTGGGCCGCCACTGCGGCAGCGAAAGGTCGCCGCCGCCCCAACCGACGATCGGCGCCTTGGCGAAGTTGGCCTCGCGCGCCTGATAGAGCGCCGGCTGCCAGAGAATGGGATGGATCGTCGGGTCGGGCCGCCAGGTCTTGCTGAAAAAGCCAGATGCGCGAACATGCGTGGCGTTGGTCACCAGCGACAGATAATAGGTGCCCGGATGCGATCTGAACCGGGCGTTGGCCTTGCGGCAGCCCTGCAGCGTCATGTCGAAGGCGAGATTGTCCTCGCCGGCAACGAAGGCGCCTGCGTCCAGACGCGCCATCGCCGCTTTCGCGTCGGCTTCGCCATCTGTCCATTGGTCGAGATGGAGATCGAAGGGCTTGCGCATGGCGCTCGGCACGCCGGCGGCCATTCCGAGAAAATTGAATGATTCCGAAATGAACTGGCTCGGCCTGCGCTTGAGCCGTCCGTCTTCACGGTCGCAGCCGAAGCCGTAGGGCAGCAATGAGCCGTTGATGGCGCCGGCGACGCTGATCACCCCTTCCACCCAGCCGGCGTTGGTCCCTTGCCCCCAGAAATCGCTGGCGAGCAGCGCCTGCAACTGCATGGCGGTCTGGGCGCCCGCGCCATGGCCGACGAGGATCACCGGGTTTTCCGCCGACCACTCGGGCGCGAAAGGCTCTGTATATTCCCGCGAATAGCGGGCGTGACGGGCCTCATCGCTATGCCGGGCGCCATAGTCCACGCGTCCGCCGGCAATCTGAGCGAAAAGCTCGCAGGCGCGATCATGGAAGGAGCTGACCGGACCTACCTTCGCTTCGTGAACCGCGAAGGGTTCGCCGACCTCATCGAGCGCGTCGCCCCAATAGGGAAGTCCGAACTCTTGAGGCCCCCAGCCGAAGAAATCATGCACGAAAATGATATGAGTGGACTTGAGCGCCATCGCCGATCCGAATTCTATCGAAAATCAAAATGCTTCGGCGCTCAGGCGAGCGCGTCATATTCATAGATTTCGCTCACGTCGAGCGTTTCGCGCGGAGTCGCGCTGCGACCGAGCGGCGAGCTGATCGGATCATCTATGCGGTGACCCTTGAGATCCGCGCCCGCCGCCATATCGGGAACGTAAACGCGCCCATTTCGGGACATCCAGCTCTCCCAGAGGCGATCGATGTTGCAGTGATTGAGAAAAAAAACCGGATCGTTGGGCGAGGATCCGAGCAGCATCTCTCCGCCGACCCAGACGTGGACGAGATTGTGCATCGAGGTCGCGGAATCGCCGTCGTCGTTCATCCACCCTTCGATGCGATTACGAAAGCTGTTCGCGTCGGCGTCCCAATCTGGCGAATCATAGGGCGACAGCGCCAGCGCATTCGCCACATGCGCCGTTCTCGGCAGCGCGTCGGCGCTCACGCCAAAGGCGCGTCGGAGGCCGCGGTTCACCGAACGCAACTCTCCGGAAATATTCGTGGAGACGCGCACTCTGAACGCGGACGGATCGTTTGCGCGAAACGCGAACGGGCCGGTAGCGACCGGATTTCCCTCGCCGCCCATGCAGTCAGCGCCCCAGATCGTGGCCGCGCTCTGCTCCTGCGGCGGCAGGTCGCCGTCTTCCGCCCAATCCCAGTAGGGCAGACCAAAATTCGCGTCGTCCAGGACCCGCTGGAGGTTTTGCTCGAAAACCATCAGCATCACACGGTGCCATGGCGCGAAAATTGGCCCGCGGTGCGCCGCGTTTCGCTGCGCGGGATTTCCGGGCGGGGTCTCGATCATCATGGCGGTGACGTGCCAGATGACGAAAAGATCGTAGGTGCTCACTGAGCGCGCCGCGCCGGGAATGCCGAATTCATCGGTCGTTCGGCCGGACGCCTCATTTTTCAACAGCTTAACGCCTTCAATATATTGGTCCCGAACTCCTGGGTTCGTTGATATGTTGCTTCTGACGACGGCCATCGTCTCTCTCCTGAAAATCAATGCCCTCCTGAAAAATCAATGCTCGTGTTTTGCACCTTTCTTCGCGGCGGGCCTGCTTTTGCGAGCAGGAGGGGGCCGGCGCTTGCGGCTGGCTGGGGGCCGCCTCTTTGCCCGGGCCGGCTTTCGCTCGAACTCCTCGGGAAAGCCGTCAATCAGCGCCCGCACCATGTCGACCGCCGACGCGGTCTGGTAGTTCGGCAATGAATGACAATGAACCTGGCCGGAGGCATCGACGCCGAGCGGCGCGCGGACTTTCTTTCCGTCGACCAGGATCTTGTAGGTCGTGACAATTTCGATCTCGTGGCCGCGATAATTGTCCTGGCGCACCGACTGCGCGCCGCCCGCGCCATGACCAGCGTGCGCTGGCGCTTTGTCGCGCGCTCGCGTGAGATAGTCGCTGAGTTTGCGAGGGGCGGCGCCCGTCGCGAGCTTCTTGGTCTCCATAAGCTCTCCGCACGATTCCTTTTATGCAATCCGACGAAGCTGTAAGCGCGAAGGCTTTAAGTGCGCGAAAAATCTACAAACTTCAGTTGGATGTTCGCCTCATCAAAACGGACTGGATTGGAAATTTTTCACCAGCATTCTGACGCAGCCAATGGACAGTGATATCGAGTGAATTCCCAAGACGTTAGAATTGATGAACGATTTGCGCCACTCGGAGAGTCCCGCGCTCATCGCGATCGGAAGAACTTGCGTCGCTTGCCGGCGAGGCTTAGCGATTCGATTTGAGGCGCCAATGTCCGATTCGATGGTTCCCGCCTTTCTTGGAGTCGAGCGTTCCGTGCTCGGTCGACGTTGGCGCGGGCGGCTCGACGCTCGAGGCGAAGCGCAGGCGCTCGCGCTGACCCAGGCGCACGGCATCGACGATTTCCTTGCGCGGGTGATCGCCGGGCGCGGCGTGACGGTCGCCGACGCCGCTGGCTATCTCGATCCCAAGCTGCGCGACCTCCTGCCGGACCCGTCGTCGCTGCGCGACATGGACGCCGCGACGAACCGGCTCGCGGAGGCGATCGAAAAGTCCGAGCAGATCGCCGTTTTTGGCGACTATGACGTCGACGGCGCCTGCTCCTCCGCGTTGCTCATCGACTTTTGGCGCGTGGCCGGCGCGCCGGAGCCCTTGCTCCATATTCCCGACCGGATCATCGAGGGCTATGGGCCGAACGTCGAGGCGATCCGCGATCTCGCGGCGCGTGGCGCGACTCTGCTGGCGACCGTCGACTGCGGGACCTCAAGTCACGAGGCGTTCGCCGTGGCGCGGGCGCTTGGCCTCGATGTGATCGTCCTCGACCATCATCAGGCGCCGGAAGTCCTGCCGGACGCGCTGGTCGTCAACCCCAACAGGCTCGACGACCTTTCGGGGCAGGGGGCGCTTTGCGCCGCAGGGGTCGTTTTTCTTGTCCTCATCGGATTGTCGAGGACGCTGCGCGCGCGCGGCTGGTGGAGCGACGATCGACCAGAGCCGGATCTTCTCGCCGCGCTCGATCTCGTCGCGCTGGCGACAGTCGCCGACGTCTCGCCGCTTGCGCGGCTCAACAGGGCGCTCGTCGCCAAGGGTTTGATGGTGATGGCGCGGCGATCCCGTCCAGGGCTCGCCGCGCTGATGGACGCCGCCCGTCTGGATGGGCCGCCGCGCGCCTATCATCTTGGCTTCGCGCTCGGTCCACGCATTAACGCCGGCGGTCGGATCGGCGACGCTGGCCTCGGCGCAAGGCTTCTCACCCTCGCCGACGGCGCGGACGCGCGTCGTATCGCCCTCGAGCTGGACCGGCTGAATGGCGAACGGCAGGTCGTCGAGAAGGCGATTTTGGAGCAGGCGGTGGCCGCGGCGGAAGCGCAAGTGGCGGGATCCAATCGCCTGTCATGTCTCGTCGTGCACGGCCAGGATTGGCATCCGGGCGTTGTCGGGCTGATCGCATCACGCTTAAAGGAGCGCTTTAATACTCCCGCATTTGTTATTGCTTTCAATGGAGAATATGGAACAGGTTCAGGTAGGAGTTTAAGTGGCGTCGACCTCGGAGCGGCGGTACGGCGCGCCGTCGATCTGGGCTTGGCGGTCAAGGGGGGCGGCCATGCGATGGCCGCCGGCGTGACTTTGGCCCGGGGCAAAATCGACGACTTTCGCGCTTTTCTCGATGAGGCGCTGGGAGCGGCCGTCGACGCCGCGCGTCTCGACGATGCGCTGGTTGTCGATGCGGCAGTCGCCGGACGAGGAGTCTGTCTCGAACTGCTGCGACGGGTCGAGCGGGCGGGGCCATTCGGGCAGGGCAACCCTGAACCCTTGTTTGCTCTGCCTGAGCAGCAGGTCACATTCGCTCAGACGGTTGGGGCCGATCATGTGCGCGCCCGCTTGCGCTCGCGCGACGGCGCGACGGTTGACGCAATCGCCTTTCGCGCCCTGCACTCGCCGCTGGGCGAAGCCCTATTGAGGGGGGACGGCGCACAGCTTCACGTCGCGGCGAAACTGTCGCGCAATGTCTTTCGCGGCATCGAGCGCGTCGAGACGCGAATCGTCGATCTCGCGCGCGTTCAATGAAGCCGAGAAGACTGTGGCGCCAGGGCCACATCTGTTTTCAATCTCGGTGCGCGCACGCTTTTAGAGGGCGAGTGTCGCATTTTGGTCTCATTCGCGACGCCTGCTGACGTCAGCGTAACTGCGTTTAACGACAACTTCACACATCAACGAGACACTCCGCGGATTGTGCCGCGCGGCGGTTCCACGTCGCGCCGAAAATGAAGGACGCGTCGCCGCTTATGGGGCGTGCTTCAGTGCAGTCGGCGGCGGATCGAAGTTTGGTGGCAAGGACTGTCTGGATGCGATTTGTCGTCTTTAAAAGCGCTGCTCATGCGCCGCGTCCGCTGGTTCGCTCCTCAATCATCCTTTCCAAACTACTGCCTCTTGTCTGTCTCGGCGCGCTCGCCGGATGCTCTTCCACTACGGGATCGCATAGAAGCGCCGGCCTCGGCGGATTCGGTCAGATCGACCCGCGTTACGGCGTGCGTCCCAGCCCGAGGGTCATCGCGGAGGGCGAAGAAGTGCCGAAGGGCGGCGGCGCCTATATGGTCGGCAAGCCGTACAAAATCGCCGGCCGAACCTATTATCCGAGCGAGAGGCCCTATAAGGCGACAGGAACGGCTTCCTGGTATGGCTCGGACTTCCATGGGCGACGCACCGCCAATGGCGAAATATTCGACCGGGCGTCGATTTCCGCCGCCCATCCCACGATGCCGCTGCCGAGCTATGCGCGGGTCACCAATTTGCGCAATGACCGTTCGATCGTGGTGCGCGTCAACGATCGTGGACCCTATCATGGCGGACGCGTGATGGACGTCTCCCAGCGCGTGGCGCAAGCGCTCGATTTTCACGGCGTCGGCACGACGCGCGTCAAAGTGGAATGGGTCGGACGCGCCGATCTTGAGGGAGACGACGACGATAAGCTCCTCGCGACCCTGCGCGACGATGGCCAGCCGGCGCAGATCGACGCCCCGGTTATGACGGCGGCGAACGAGGATCCGGCGCGCGCGGCGCGCTATGATGATAGGGCGGACGCCGCCGAACTCTCGGCGCGCATCGCCTATGAGAATGGGCAGGCGTCAAATGACCAGGCGCTCGCCTACGCCAGGCAGGAGAGCGACGCGCCCCTGCCTCCCGCGCGGGAGCAACCCAGCATCGACAAAGAACCCGTCGCTTCGACCCAGAAGGTCAGGAAAGTTGTGGCGCCGCTGCCGCCAGTGCGGCCCGCACAATTCGGCGCCCGTCAAGCTTCGGCTCGCAACGCCATCCGACAGGCGCTGAACTCCTCGGTTCGAACGAACTGAGCGGCCCCACGCCGCGATTGCAATTTTCGGCGCCGCGCGCCATCTTCTCCCGGCTTGCCGCGCTGCGGCGTAAATGACGGGAGCGCGCCTTGCCGAAATTTCCCGGGCTGCATCTTATTCTGACCCTCTTCGCATTGTGGGCGCTTGGCGCAGCGCCGGCGCGCGCCCAGAATTTTCAGACAAGCGTCCCGAGCGCGATTCTGATCGACGCCGGCACCAACACCGTCCTGTTCGAGAAAGGCGCTGACGACTACCAGAAGCCAGCTTCGACGGTGAAAATTCTCACGGCGGAACTGATCTTCCAGGCCTTGGTCGAGGACAGACTGCATCTCGACGATGAATTCACCGTTTCCGAGCACGCCTGGCGCACCGGCGGAGCGCCGGCTGGCGGGTCGGCGATGTTCCTCGCGCTCAATAGCCGCGCCCGCGTCGAGGATCTCCTTCGCGGTCTCGTGATCCAGTCCGGCAATGACGCCGCGATTACGCTTGCGGAAGGTCTGGCGGGCTCGGAAGAAGCCTTTGTCATGCGGATGAACAAGCGCGGGGACGAGCTTGGCCTCGTCAAGTCGCGCTTCGGCAATCCCTGGGGCATGGACGGTCCCGACCAAAAAGTGACGGCGCGCGAAATGGCGAAGCTCGCGGCGCATATCATCAAGACCTATCCGCAGTTCTATGGCTATTTCGGCGAAAAGGAGTTCACTTGGAACAAGATTCGTCAGCAGAATCGCAATCCGCTGCTGACGATGAGCATCGGCGCCGACGGGCTGAAAACCGGCAATATTGACAAGAGCAGCGGCTATGGACTGGTTGGCTCAGCCACGCAGGAAGGCCGACGCCTTATCGTCGCCGTTTATGGCGCAAAGACTCCGAAGGAGAGGGCCGAAGAGGCGCGCAAATTGCTGCAATGGGGATTCCGCAACTTCGAAGAGAAGGAACTGTTCAAGGCCGGCGAACCCATCGGGCCTGCGCAGGTCTATGGCGGAACGAAGGGCTCTGTCGAGCTGACGGCGAAAGAGGACATCAAGGTGCTTCTGCCGCGCGGCGCGAACGAGCGGCTGATGGGCAAGATCGTTTACGAAGGCCCGGTGCTGGCGCCGGTCGAGGCGGGCGCGAGCGTCGGACGCCTCGAAGTGAAACGCGGAAACTCCGTCGTGCTCGAACAGCCGCTGCAGACTGCGGAATCGGTCGAGCAGGGATCGCTGCCGCGGCGCGCCTTCGACGCTATTTACGAATCCGCCGCCGCGGCCATTCACCAGAAACTCTCCGGCAAGAAATGACTTTCCAGGCGACGCCCGAAAAAGGCCGCTTCATCACCTTCGAAGGCGGCGAGGGCGTCGGCAAGTCCACGCAGCTTGCGCGGCTCGCCGAGCATTTGCGCGATTGCGGCTTCGAGGTGGTGACGACGCGCGAGCCCGGCGGCACGCCAAAGGCCGAGAAGCTGCGCGCCTTCCTGCTCTCGGGACGCGCCGCGCCGCTTGGTCCGCTCGCCGAGGCGGCGCTGTTCTCGGCGGCGCGCGCTGATCACGTCGAAACCTTGATCGCGCCCGCCTTGAAGCGCGGCGCATGGGTGCTGTGTGACCGCTTCGCTGATTCGACCCGCGCCTATCAGGGCGCCCGCGGCGGCGTCGACGCCACGACTCTGGCGCTGCTCGAAAGAGCGGCGGTGGGCGATGCGCGGCCGGATCTGACGATCATGCTCGATCTGCCGGCGCAAGAAGGCCTCACGCGGGCGGCGTCGCGGCGGCATGGCGAAGAGGTCGATCGTTTCGAAAGCGAAGCGCCGGCCTTTCACGAGGAGCTGCGGCAGGCCTTCCTCGACATCGCCGAGAGCGAGCCGGAACGCTGCTGCGTGATTGACGCCGGCATGACCATCGACGACGTCGCGCGAGCGGTGCAGCGGCTCGTTCACGACCGCTTCCTTGCGCACGCCGCACAAGCCGCGCAATGAGCCGCGAAGAGGCGAACCCGGAAAGCGATCGCTACGACGACGCCCCGCATCCGCGGGAGACCCTGGGGCTTTTCGGTCATGCCGCGGCGGAGCATGAATTTCTCGACGCCTACCGCCGCAACAAGATGGCGCAGGCGTGGATCATCGGCGGGCCGGAAGGCGTCGGCAAGGCGACGCTCGCCTGGCGCCTGGCGCGATTTCTCCTGGCGCATCCCGAACCCGCCGCAGCGGCGGTTCAGTCCGCGGAGAGTCTCGCGGTGCCCGCCGACTATCCGGCGGCGCGTCGGATCGCCTCAATGGCGCTTGCCGATATATTTTTGCTGCGCCGCGCCTGGAACGACAAGACCAAAAAGCATTTCACCGAAATTCGCATCGAGGACGTGCGGAAAGTTATTCAGGCCTTCCATCAGGGCTCAGGAAGCGGCGGCTGGCGGATCGCCATCGTCGACTGCGCCGACGATCTCAATCGCGCCAGCGCCAACGCGCTTTTGAAGCTCATTGAGGAGCCCCCGCAACGCTCGCTGTTTCTGCTCGTCGCGCATCAGCCGGGCCGCATGCTGCCGACGATCCGTTCGCGCTGTCGCAGACTGATGCTCGGCGCGTTGTCGCCAGAAGACACGATCGCCGCCGTGAAAAGTCTCGGGCCGCGCTGGTCGAAGGCGCCTGAATCGGACCTGCTCGTCGCCGCCGCGCGCGCCGAAGGCTCGGTGCGGGAGGCGCTGCGGCTGCTTGGCGATGACGGCGTCGCCTTCGACGCCGCCGTGCGCCGGCTTTTCGACAGATTGCCGCAGGTCGATTGGCTCGGCGCGCATATGCTGGCCGACAAGCTTACCGGCCGCGACAATGAAGCGGCCTATGAGACCTTCATGCGCGCGACGCAGCGCCATCTCGACTCGCGCGTCCGCGCGCTTGCGCAGACCGGCGTCGCTCCTTCGAGACTCGCCCGCTACGCGAGCGCCTGGGACGCCATTCGCGACGCCGCCAGGGAAACCGAGGTGTTCAATTTCGACAAGCGCGCGCTGGTGCTGGGGATCTTTGATAGGCTGGCGAAAGCCGAAGCCGGCTAGATCACGCTGCATTTGGGCGGAATCGCCCAAATGCAGATAACGTGATCGATTCCCAAAGCGCGCTCCAGGCGGAAAAACCGGTTCCCACTTTTTCGCAGCGCGCTCTAGTGGCGGGCGCTAGCGCGCCTCTCGGCCGCTGTTCGCCATGGCGTTTTCAAGAAGCTGCAGAACGACCGCCGGGTCGCGCGGAAACCCGGCGCGAATCCATTCGGCTTGCAACGTTCTAAGCGCGTCGCCCAATTGCTTGCCCGGCGCGACGCCCCGGGCGATGAGATCCGCGCCCTTGATGGGGAAGTCGGGCGCGGGCGTCTCTTCCAGATAGCGCGCCGCCTCCCGCCAATCCGGATTGTCCGCCGCCGCGGCGCTTTCCGCATGCGCGAGCGCCAGCGCGTCGGCCGCGGCGCGCGCGCCGCACAGGAACAGCATTTCGCGCAGATGCGGCGCTGGCGGCGGAGCCTCGCGTCCATGCAAGGGCGCCAGCGTTCGCGCCGCCGCCGCGATCCGCGCGAATTCGTCGTTGGAGAGCCGCAGCCGCTCGCGCAGCCGCTCGCCGTGTTCGACCGTCAGCACCGAAAAGGCGGCAAGCCGCAACACCGCGTCCGCCGGCTTGCCCAAGGCCGCTTCGCGGTCGGCCAGCCGCTGCAGTCGAGAGGGATAGCCGATGCCGAGAATGACTTCGATAACGCCGGCGTGCGACATGGCGCGCAGCACGTCCGGCGCCCGGCGCGCGAGCAGCAGCTTCATGAGTTCGGCGCGGATACGCTCGCGCGACAGGCGCGAGAGATTTTCCCGCGCGACGATTGACTCATGCAGGCCCTCACGATCGAACGGTCCCTCGCCATGAGAGGCGTTGAAGCGAAAGAAGCGCAGGATCCGCAGATAGTCCTCGCGAATCCGCGTCGCGGCGTCGCCGATAAAACGGATGCGCCGCGCCTCGATGTCCGCGAGGCCGTCCGTATAGTCGTGAATCTCTCCATCGGAAGAGAGCGACAGCGCGTTGATGGTGAAGTCGCGCCGCTTCGCGTCCTGCTCGAAATCGCCGCCAAAGCGCACCTTGGCGAAGCGGCCGTCGGTCTCGACGTCCTCACGCAGCGTCGTGACTTCAAAGGGCGTTCCCGCGACGACGATCGTCACCGTGCCATGTTCGATGCCGGTCGGCACGCCTTTCAGTCCGGCGTCGCGCGCGGCCGCAAGAACGGCGTCGGGCAAAGCGGTCGTGGCGAGGTCGATCTCGTGAGGCGGCAGACCAAGCATAGCGTCGCGCACGGCGCCGCCGACCACCCGCGTTTCGGCGCCCGTCTTCGCGAGAGCCGCAAACAGCGTCGCGAGCCGGGGATCGTCGAGCAGTCTCAGCGCCGCGTTCATTCGAAGCGGCCTGGCTGCAGTTTTCCGTTCTCGACATGGGCCGGCACATAAGCGCCCTGGTTAAGCCCGGTCAGGCCGAGCGTCACGACCCCGACGATCGCGACGAGCAGGCCCGCGATCGTCAGCAGCGATACGATCTTGCCATGCCAGAGCTCGCGCACGAAGGGCCAGCGAAGCTGCAACGAATGGAAAAGCGCATAGGCGACGAAGGGTGTGAGGAAGAGCAGGGCGGTTTCAACGATTGCGCGCCACATGGGCGGAAACGCCTTTCGTGATGAGGATGTCCGACGAATATACATGGCGTCCGTCGAAGTGCGTTTAATGCGCGACGCATGAACAAACTGTCACGTCCAAATTGCGGTTTTGGCGGTAAAATGCCTATCCACCGCGCCGGTTGCGCTTGAATTGCACCGGCGGAGAGACGAAGATTGCGCTTGGCCCTAATCCCCGCCGCTTCGCTTGATATGCGGAGCCGAATGGCGCGGGGGCTTTGAATCGAGTGCGGCGAAACACGGCAGCGCCGCCACGATGCGCCCGATCCTCTTCATAGACAAGCTGCCTGAGCACGCTGAAATGACTTCATTCGACACCAGGACGACCTCGCTCGAAACAGCCGTCGTTCAATCCGCCGAACGCGCCCTCGACCATATCGGTCGCGCCCGCGCCGCGATTGGCGCCGTCATTTTTGGCCAGGACGAGGTCGTCGAACAGGCGCTGGTGACGATCCTCGCGGGCGGCCACGGGCTCCTCGTCGGCGTGCCTGGCCTCGCCAAGACCAAGCTTGTCGAGACGCTTGGCCGCGTGCTCGGCCTGGCGGAGCAGCGCGTGCAGTTCACGCCGGACCTGCTGCCCGCTGATATTCTCGGCTCCGAGGTGCTTGAAGAGGGGGCCGACCGCTCGCGTTCGTTCCGCTTCATCAGGGGGCCGGTCTTCACCCAGCTGCTGATGGCCGACGAGATCAATCGCGCCTCGCCGCGCACGCAATCGGCGCTGCTGCAGGCGATGCAGGAGCATCATGTCAGCGTCGCCGGAAAGCGCCACGACCTGCCGCGGCCCTTCCATGTCCTCGCGACGCAAAACCCCCTGGAGCAGGAGGGCACTTATCCGCTGCCCGAGGCGCAGCTCGACCGCTTCTTGATGCAGATCGACGTGCATTATCCCGACCGCGCCAGCGAGCGGCGGGTGCTGCTGGAAACGACCGGCGAGACGATGGCCGAGGCGAGCCAGGCGCTCGACGCCGAAGAGCTGATGGCGACCCAGCGGCTCGTGCGCCGGCTTCCGATCGGCGAAAAGGTCGTCGACGCGATCCTCGATCTTGTTCGTTCAGCCCGTCCAGACGAGGGCGACGCGGAAATCGCGCCGCATGTCGCCTGGGGTCCGGGACCGCGCGCCGCGCAGGCGCTGATGCTTGCGACGCGCGCCCGGGCGCTCGTCACCGGCCGGCTTGCGCCCTCGATCGACGACGTCGCGAAACTTGCCGCGCCGGTGTTGCGCCACCGCATGGCGCTCAATTTCGCCGCGCGCCGCGAGATGACCGTTTCCGACGTGGTTCAGACGCTCGTGGCGCGGATCGGGTGACGAGCCTTCGCTCGGCTCTTCCCTCTGACGGAGAAAGATGACGATGTTTGCTGACGTCGCCACGCGCGCCTACGATCCTGCACAGCGCAAGCCCGCAGATGGCGCTACGGCGGCCGATCTCGCGAGCCGGATGCCAAGGCTGGTGGCGCGCGCGCATGAGATCGCGGCGAGCCTCGCCTATGGCGTTCATGGCCGCAAGCGCGCGGGCGTCGGCGAGACATTTTGGCAATACCGGCCATTTGCATCGGGCGAATCGGCGCATCGCATCGACTGGCGCCGCTCCGCCCGCGGCGATCAGCTCTATGTGCGCGAGCGTGAATGGGAGGCCGCGCACGACTATTTCCTCTGGATGGATTGTTCTCCCTCCATGGCCTTCGGCTCGTCTCTCGCCTCCGACGACAAGCTGTCGCGCGGCGTCACCTTGGGGCTCGCGCTCGCCGACGTGCTCGTTCGCGGCGGCGAGCGGGCGGCGGCGCTGGGCTTGACCGCGCCGATCTCGGCGCGCGACGTGATCGACCGGCTGGCGCGCGCTCTGGCTGACAACGCAACGGCGGCGACGCGCGATGATCTTCCGCCGCAGGCGCCGATCCGCCCGCGCGCCCGCGTGATTCTGATCTCCGACTTCCTCATCGATCCGGACGCGCTGGCCGCACGCCTGCGGCGCTTCGCCGACGGCGGCGCCTCCGGCGCAGTCTTGATGGTGACCGATCCCAGCGAAGAAACCTTGCCGTTCTCTGGCGAAACCACTTTTCTCGACACCGACGGCGGCCCCGCCTTCTACGCAGGCGACCCGCGCAGCTTGCGCGCGGCCTATGCGCGGCGGTTCGAAGCGCATCGCGACGCCGTGCGCCGCGCCGCGCAACGCGTCGGCTTCATCTTCTTGCAGCATCGCACCGACAGGCCCGCCTCCGAAGCGGCGCTGGCGCTCGCCATGGGATTGCTCGGAGCGGATGGAGTCAGCTTCGAGGAGCGGCGCTGATGTTTTCCTTCGCCGCGCCGCTTGCGCTGTTTGGTCTCATCAGCCTGCCGATGATCTATTGGCTGTTGCGGGTCACGCCGCCGCGTCCGCGCGAGATTGTCTTTCCGCCTACGAAAATTCTGCGCGAGCTCAAGCCCGACGAAGAGACGCCGGCAAAAACCCCTTGGTGGCTGATGGCGCTGCGGCTGGCGCTCGCCGCGGCATTGATTTTCGCGATGGCGGGACCCGTCTGGGCGCCGAGCGGCGTCGTCGCGTCCTCCGCGCCGACGCTTGTCATCCTCGACGACGGCTGGACGGCGGCGCCGACATGGGAACGACGCCTCGCTGGCGCCGCATCCATCATCGAGTCGGTGGCGCGCGCCGGCGGTCCGGTCGCGGTCGCGCTCGCATCCGAGACTGCGGCGCCCATTCCAGGCGACGGGCCGCGCGCGATGGAAAAATTGCGTTCAGCGCGGCCCAAGCCATTTCTGCCGGACCGCAAGGCGATCGGCGAACAGGCTGCCGCCTTCGCCCACGCCCATAAGGCGGCGCGCATCATGTGGATCAGCGACGGCGTCGCGCAGGGCGACGCGGCACGCTTCGTGCGCGCGCTGAAAGAGTCGGGCGCAGCCGGAGTCGAAGTTTACGTCGAGGACCACGCGCCGCGAGCGCTCGCCGCGCCGACAAATGATGCGGCCGCGCTGAGCGTCGATGTGCTGCGCATCGGCGACGAGACGTCGGCGGTCGTCGACGCGCTCGACGCGAAAGGTCGGACGGTCGGCCGAGCCGCAGTGGATTTTGGCGGCGCGCGGAGGGTTCGGGCGAAAATCGAACTGCCGGTCGAACTTCGCAACGACGTTAGTCATCTGCGCATCGAAGGGGAAAATTCCGCCGGCGCCGTCGCGCTTCTTGACGCGCGCTCGAAGGTGAAGCGCGTGGCGCTCGTCGGCGGCGCCGCCGCCGATGAGGCGCAGCCGCTGCTCTCGCCGCTCTACTATCTTGAAAAAGCGCTTGCGCCCTTCGCCCAAATTCGGACGGCGCGTCCCGGCGTTGTGGATCCGGTGCAGGCGCTGCTCGCCGAACAGCCCAATATCCTGGGGCTCGCCGATGTCGGGCTTGCGCCCGGCGAGACATTCGACGCGGTGTCGCGCTTCGTTGAAGAAGGCGGGACGCTCGTTCGTTTCGCAGGACCGCGTCTTGCCAACGCCGACGATGGTCTGCTGCCCGTGCGCCTGCGCCGGAACGGCCGCGTGCTCGGCGGCGCCATGTCCTGGGAGGAGCCAAAGGCGCTCGCCGAGTTTGAGGCCACGAGCCCCTTCTTCGGCCTGCCGGCTACGAAGGACGTCACGGTGCAGCGGCAGGTGCTCGCCGAGCCTGATCCGGGACTTGCGGACAAGACCTGGGCCCGCCTTTCCGACGGCACGCCGCTCGTGACGGCGGAACGGCGCGGCAAGGGGCTGATCGTGCTGTTTCACGTCAACGCCGACGCCAATTGGTCGAATCTGCCAATCTCGGGGCTTTTCGTTGAGATGCTGAAACGGATCAGCGACATGGCTGGAGAGTCGGCGCCTTCGAGCAGCGAACGGTCTGGCATGGTCGCCGATCCGTCGACTTTCGCGCCGATGCGCCTTCTTGACGGGTTTGGCGCTCTCGGCGCGCCAGGCCTTTTCGCGCAAAGCATTCCGCCCGGATTTGACGGGCCTGCGAGCGCCGAACATCCGCCCGGGCTGTATGGCGCGGGGGAGGCTTTCGTCGCGGTGCAGACCATGCGCCCGACTGACGAGATCAGCGCTTTCGATTTCGCCGGCGCCGGACTGAGCGCGAACGTACTGCGGGCCGGCGGCCAGCTCGATTTGCGCGGGCCGCTGCTCGTCTTCGCGCTCGCCGCCTTTATCGCCGACGCGCTGATCGCTCTGGCGCTTGCCGGAAAGCTGCGCCTGCGGCCCCTCGGCGCCGCGACCGCCGCGCTGTTCGGCCTACTGTGCGTGACGGCGATGACCAGCGAGACGCGCGCCGAGTCCGCGCCGAAATCCGCCGCCACCCAGCGCGACAAGGACGCCGCGCTGACGGCGCGGCTCGCCTATGTGATCTCGGGCGACGCCCACGTCGACGAAATATCGCGGCTGGGCCTCGAGGCGCTCACCCAGGCGCTGAACATGCGCACATCTTTCTCGCCCGGAGATCCGGTCGGCGTCGATCCGGCGAAGGACGAACTCGCCTTTTATCCCTTGCTCTACTGGCCGATCGTCGCGAGCGCGCCGCAGCCGCCGGCGAAGACGGTGGCGAAAGTCACCGCCTATATGAAGCAGGGCGGCACAATCATCTTCGACACGCGCGACGCTCTGTCTCAACACGTCGGCGGCGCGCCGACTCCAGAGGCGCAATGGCTGCGCGATCTGACGAAAGGCTTGGACATTCCGCCGCTGGAAGTGACGCCGCGCGATCACGTCATCACCAAGACCTTCTATTTGCTCGACGGGTTCGTCGGCCGCTACGCCAATGGCGAGACCTGGGTCGAGGCGCTGCCGCCGGAGCCGAAAGATCAGGCCGCGCGTCCGGTGCGCGCCACGGACAGCGTCTCCGCGATCGTCATCACCTCGAACGACCTCGCGAGCGCCTGGGCGCATGACAAACGCGGCCAGCCGCTGTTTCCGTTGACGCCGGGCGGCGCGCGCCAGCGCGAATTCGCGCTCCGCGGCGGCATCAATCTGGTGATGTATACGCTGACCGGGAATTATAAGTCCGATCAGGTGCATGTGCGCGACTTGCTGGAAAGGCTGGGCCAGTGAGCGACCTCACGCTCGCCTTTTCGCCGCTCGTTCCCTGGTCGGCGCTGATCGTCCTCGGCGTGCTGGGCGCCGGCGCGCTGGCGCTGATGGCGGCCAAACGCCAGCGTGGCGCGCCGCTCCGGGCGTTCGCTTTCGCCTTGCTGATTGCCGCGCTCGCCGACCCGTCGCTTGTGCGCGAAAAACGCGATCCGCAAAAGAGCGTCGTCGCGGTGGTTGTCGACAAGAGCGACAGCCAGAATTTCGGCGCGAGAAACGCGCAAACGGAAGAGGCGCGCAAGGCGCTCGACTCGGCGCTCGCCAAATTCGGCGACGTCGAGACGCGCACGATCACAGTCGCCAACGACGCTTCGGGCAATGACGGCACCAAGCTCTTCGGCGCGCTCGCCGAAATCTTGAAGGACGTTCCACCTGAGCGCGTCGGCGGCGCGATTCTTCTCACCGACGGCGTCGTTCACGATATTCCCGCCAAGGCCGAAGCGCTCGGCTTCAAAGCGCCCGTTCAAGCGCTCGTGACCGGACATCAGGGCGAGCGCGACCGCCGCATCGAACTCGTCGAGGCGCCGCGCTTCGGCATCGTCGGCAAGGATCAGATCATCCGCGCGCGCGTCGTCGATTTTGGCGGCGACGGCGCCCGCATCCCGATTTCAGTGCGCCGCGACGGCGAAGCGCTGCCGACGTTCAGCCCTGCGCCCGGCGACATCGTCAGCATTCCGGTGCGCATCGAACATGGCGGGCAAAACGTCGTCGAACTCGAAATTCCGTCCGCGCCTGGCGAGCTGACGCCGCTCGACAATAAGGCCGTGCTGACGATCGAAGGCGTGCGCGATCGGCTCAAAGTATTGCTTGTGTCGGGCGAGCCGCATCCGGGCGAACGAAGCTGGCGCAATCTCTTGCGCGCCGACGCCAATGTCGAACTGGTGCATTTCACCATTTTGCGGCCGCCGGAGAAGCTCGACATCACGCCGGCGAGCGAATTGTCGCTGATCGCCTTTCCGACCGCCGATCTCTTCGGGAAGAAAATCAACGAATTCGATCTCATCATCTTCGATCGCTATTCGAGCCAGACGACGCTGCCCTCGATCTATTTCGAGAACATCGCCAATTACGTCGAGAATGGCGGCGCCTTTCTCGCGGCCGTCGGCCCCGATTACGCGACGCTACGCGGCCTCTATTATTCGCCGCTCGAAAACATCCTGCCGGCCCGGCCTGACGGCGCGCTCGTCGAACAGGCGTTTCGCGCCCGCGTCAGCAAGGACGGCGAGAAGCATCCGGTGACGCGTGGCCTCGCCGGCGCCAAATCCGAGCCGCCGAATTGGGGCGAATGGTTCAGGCAGGTCGACGCCAATGTGGTGAAGGGCGACTCGATCATGTCGGGCGTGCGCGACAAGCCGTTGCTGGTGCTCTCGCACGAAGGCAAGGGCCGCGTGGCGTTGCTGCTCTCTGATCAGATCTGGCTCTGGGCGCGCGGCTATGAAGGCGGCGGCCCGCATGTCGATCTGACTCGCCGCCTGGCGCATTGGCTGATGAAGGAGCCGGATCTCGAAGAGGAGGCGCTGCGCGCGTCCGCGCATGGCCGCGAGGTCAGCGTCGAGCGCCAGACAATGAAGGAGCGACCGGCGCCGGTGATGGCGACGGCGCCGTCGGGCGCGCGCGACGAAATCGCGGTCGCGCAAGGCGAGCCGGGACTGTGGCGCGCGCGTTTCGACGCCAAGGAAATGGGCCTGTGGCGTTTCGAGAGCGAAGGCCTGACGGCGCTCGTCAACGTCGGTCCGCCCAATCCGCGCGAGTTCCGCGAAGTGGCCTCGACGACGGAGAAACTTCAACCGCTGATGGAGGCGACCGGCGGCACGGCGCGGCGTTTGTCGAACGGCGGCGCCGACACCGTTTCGATGCCCCGCGTCGTCGAATTGCGCGACGCCAACCGCTATGGCGGCTCTGACTGGATCGGGATCAGGCAGACCGGCGCCTCGACGCTCGTCGGCGTCGAAATCGCGCCGCTGGGTTTGGGTCTTTGGGCGATGCTGGCGCTGGTCGGCGTTGTGGTCGCGGCATGGGCGTGGGAGGGAAGGCGGTAACCCTCTCCCTCTGGGAGAGGGTGGCTGCGCAGCAGCCGGGAGAGGGGTAAGGGCGCTGATCGTGATGCGCATATCTGTGACGCAATGCTTTCAAGGCGCTTCCCCTCACCCCGGCCCTTCGGGCCGACCCTCTCCCTCTGGGAGAGGGTTGCGCGCGCTGCAATTGAACACAGGTTCCTTGTAAGACTCTATCGGCGAGCGAACTCGGCAAGAGTCAGGCAGCGCACCGCTTCTCCTGCTAATCTCCCTCTTTCTTGGAGATTCGCCTTGCCCACCTACCGCTCAATTGGCCTCATGTCCGGCACGTCCATGGACGGCGTCGATGTCGCGTTGATCGAAACCGACGGCGACGCCACCGTCGTCTTCGGGCCGACGGGTCATTACCCCTATAGCGACGCCGACCGCGCGCTGCTGCGCAATGCGCTCGCCGAAGCCGCGACGCTCGAAGATCGAAACGCGCGGCCGGGCGTTCTCGCCTTCGCCGAGCGGATGGTGACCGACCGCCACGCCGAGGCGGTCGAGGCGCTGCTGCGGGATCATGAGATCGACCCGGCGAGCGTCGATATCGTCGGCTTTCATGGCCAGACGGTGCTTCACCGTCCCAAGCAAAGGCTCACGATCCAGATCGGCGACGGGCCGGCGCTCGCCGCCCGTCTCGGACTCGACGTCGCTTATGATTTTCGCGCCGCCGACATCGCCGCCGGCGGCGAGGGCGCGCCGATCGTGCCCGTGTTCCATCGCGCGCTCGTCCTCGCCGGCGGCATGAAGGGCGAAGTGGCGCTGCTCAATATCGGCGGCGTCGCCAACGTCACTTATGTCGCGGACGGCGAGGAGCCGATCGCCTGCGACACGGGACCCGGCAATGCGCTGATCGACGATCTGATGCTTCAGCGCACCGGCGCGCCGATCGACCGGCACGGCCATATGGCGGCGCGCGGCCGCGTCAACGAAGCGACGCTGCTCAAGATGTTGGCGCATCCGTTCTTCGATCAGCCGCCGCCGAAATCGCTCGACCGCAACGCCTTCGCGCTCGATGCGGTCGCCAAGCTCTCGACAGAGGACGCCGCCGCGACGCTGACCGCCTTTACGGCGTCTTCCGTGCTGCGGCTGTTTCCGCATCTGCCGACTCAGCCGCAACTGCTGATCGTCTGCGGCGGCGGCGCGCGCAATCCGATCCTCGTGCGCGAACTCGTCATGCGCCTGCCGTGCAAGGTGACGACGGCCAACGCGGTCGGATGGTCGGCGGATTCGATGGAGGCGCAGGCCTTCGCCTATCTCGCCGCGCGCGTGCTGGAAGGGCTGCCGATCACCTTCCCGACGACGACCGGCGCGCCTCAAGCCATGTGCGGCGGCGTGCTGGCGCGAGCGGCCGCATAGGATTCGGGCCAGCTTCGTCATTGCGAGCGAAGAGAAGCAACCCAGCGAGCGTCTGGATCGCTTCGTCGCTACGCTCCTCGCAATGACGGCGCCGAATGATCGAGCGCGACCGACTCAATCCCCCCGCGCGGGAATTGCGATCCTCGGCGGATTGCCAAGACGCCTGTCGAGATAGGCGTCGACATGCGCGATCAGCGGCTCGATCCTGTTCTCGAAGAAGTGGTTCGCGCCCTCGACCACGGCATGTTCGATGAGAATGCCCTTTTGCGTCTTGAGCTTCTCGATGAGCGCGGTCACTTCCTTGAGCGGCGCGACGCGGTCTTGGTCGCCGTGGATGAAGAGGCCCGAGGAGGGGCAGGGCGCCAGGAAGGAGAAGTCGAAACGATTTGCAGGCGGCGCGATCGAGATAAACCCCTCGATCTCAGGACGGCGCATCAGCAGCTGCATGCCGATCCAGGAGCCGAAGGAGACGCCCGCGATCCAGCAGGCGCGCGCTTCCGGATTGACCGCCTGCGCCCAGTCGAGCGCGGCCGCCGCGTCGGACAGCTCGCCCGAGCCGTGGTCGAAGGCGCCCTGCGAACGGCCGACGCCGCGGAAATTGAAGCGCAGCACGGAAAAACCACGCTCCGCGAAGGCGTAGTAAAGGTGATAAACGATCTGATTGTTCATCGTGCCGCCGAACTGCGGATGCGGATGCAGAATGATCGCGATCGGCGCGCCGCGCGTGGCGGACTGATGGAACCGGCCCTCGAGCCTGCCGGCCGGACCGGTGAAAATAACCTCGGGCATTCGGAATCCCTTGCGAAACGGGCAGGCGCGCCTTCTACCACGCGGGCTAGTGTAAAATGCAAGGAAATTCGGCAGCCCTTGGGCTGCGACGAAATTTGGCCGCTCCGACCCAAGGAATTCGCGATCACACCCGTCAATAGTCTCGACGGGATTGAATAACGGGGGCGACTTGCCGGGCGAAGACACCGACGGCGAACTGGCGCGACGGGCGGCCGCCGGCGAGGCTGCCGCTTTCGCCGTGCTGGCCGAGCGCCATTACGACCGCGTCTATGCGCTCGCCTGGCGCTGGTGCGGCGCGCGCGCAGAGGCGCAGGACATCGCTCAGGACGCAATGGTGAAGATGGCGATGGGGATGAGCGCCTTTCGCAATGATTGCGCCTTTACGACATGGGCCTATCGCATCGCCTATACGACCGCGATCGACCATATCCGGGCGCGGCGCAAAATTGTGGCGATCGAACCGGCGCGCATGTCGGCGCTCGTGGACGGCGCCGACGGCGAGACCCCAGAGGATGAGATGATGGGGCAGGACCTTTGGCGCGTGGTGCGCGCCCTGCCGGATCAGCAACGCGACGCCGTGCTGCTCGTCTATGCGCAGGACCTGTCGCATGGCGAGGCGGCGGCGCTGATGGGTTGTTCGGAAAAGACCGTGTCGTGGCATCTGCATGAGGCGCGAAAACGTCTGAAGAACCAGTTGGAGCCCGCGCGATGATCGAACCGGATCTTACGCGCCTCAAACACGCGCCTGTCCCGCCGCCCGATGGCGAGGCGAAGCGCGTAGCGCTCGGGGCGGCGATGGCCGCTTTTGAAAAAAGCGCAGCCGAGGCCCAAGGATCGGCCGCGCCGCAACGTCTCAGTTACGCATCCTCTCCATTGGAAGGGAAAAGAAAGATGCGTCAGACGTTCTATTTCAACCGCGCGCTCGCGGCCTCGATCGCCGCGCTGATAATCAGCGCGCCCGCCGCCTTCATGCTTTCGCGTAACTATGCGCCGGGCGGCGGGAGCATATCCAATCCTGTCGGCCCCATCTCGCCGCCGGCCGAGGTCGCCGTAGCGCCGCTCATGGAGGCGCCGCCGGCAGCGGTTCCGCCAGCTCCCGCGCCCTCGGCGCCCATGGCGCGCGAAGAGAGAGCGAAGACGGCGGGTGCGCTTGGCGGCCGAGCCGATGGCGTCGCTGCGCCGCCTCCGCGCCTCGCCGGTTCGATCCGAAAGGACGCCGAGCAGCGACTGTCGCGATCGATTCAACCCGCGCAACTGGTCGCCGCGATGAGCGCGGAAGGCGCTCGGTCGTCGCCGCCGATCGACACGAATGTCGCGCCGGAAAGCGAATTTCGCGACAGGTTCGAGTCAAAAGACATCAACCCCGTCAAGTCAGCGGCGACGGAGCCCGTCTCGACCTTCTCGATCGACGTCGACGCCGCCTCCTACGCCTTCGCGCGCCGCGCGCTAAACGCCGGGCGCCTGCCGCCGAAAGATTCGGTGCGGGTCGAGGAGTTCGTCAATTACTTTCCCTACGATTATCCGAAGCCCGAAAGCGCGCAGGCGCCGTTCAAGCCGACGATCACCGTGACGCCCAGCCCGTGGCGCGCCGGCAAGCGCCTCGTGCATGTGGCGATACAGGGCTATGCGCTGCAAAGCGCCGAGCGCCCGCGCGCCAATCTCGTGTTTCTGATAGACGTGTCGGGCTCCATGTCGCCGCAGGATCGGCTGCCGCTCGTCAAGAACGCGCTGCGGATGCTCGTTGACGAATTGAAGCCTGAAGACACGGTCGCGGTCGTCACCTACGCTTCGGGCTCCGGCGTCGCGCTGGAGCCGACGAAGGTTGCCGACAAGGCCAAAATTCTGGCGGCGATCGACGCGCTCGGCGCGGGCGGCTCGACCGCCGGCGCGCAAGGCATTCAGGACGCCTACCGCCTGGCCGAAAGCAATTTCGACAGGTCGGCGGTCAATCGTGTGATCCTCGCCACCGACGGCGATTTCAATGTCGGCGTCACCGATCAGAGCGAATTGAAGGGGCTGATCGAAAGAAAGCGTGAGAAGGGCGTTTTCCTGTCGATATTCGGCGTCGGCCAGGGCAATTACAACGACGCGCTGATGCAGGCGCTGGCGCAGAACGGCAATGGCGCGGCGGTCTATGTCGACACTCTCAACGAAGCGCGCAAAGCGCTCGTCGAGGAAGCGTCGTCGACGCTCTTTCCTATCGCCAAGGACGTTAAAATCCAGGTGGAGTGGAATCCCGCCCGCGTCTCCGAATATCGCCTGATCGGTTATGAAACGCGCGCGCTGCGCCGCGAGGATTTCAACAACGACAAGGTGGACGCAGGCGATGTCGGCTCCGGTCACCGCGTCACCGCGATTTACGAGATCACGCCGGCGGGATCGGAGAAAAAGCTGATCGACGATTTGCGTTATGGAAAGAACACGCCGGCGCCGGCGCATGAGGAAAGCGAACTCGGCTTTCTCAAGCTGCGCTACAAGCTACCGAAGGAGGACGCCTCACGGCTCATCACGCAGCCGATCGCCGACCAGCAAAGCGTGGAAAGTTTGGCGCAGGCGCCGCAGGACGTGCGCTTCTCCATCGCCGTCGCAGCCTTCGCGCAGCTGCTGAAAGGCGCGCCCTATCTCGGCGATTACGGCTATGACGATGTGATCGCGCTGGCGCAGAGCGCCAAGGGCGACGATCCATTCGGCTACCGCGCGGAGTTCGTTAATCTGGCGCGACTGGCGAAGTCGGCGCGGCCGTAAGCGGCGCGCCACCCCTTTTCGTGAGGAGCGGCGCAGATACGAGAACGCGCCTGCGTCGCCGCGCTCTGCTAGAATGGCGGCAACCGAAACCGAGGCCCATGTCCGCACGCATGTCCGCACGCGTCTATCTCGACCACAACGCGACATCGCCGCTGCGCCCGCAGGCGCGCGCGGCGATGCTCGACGCGGTGGAGACGCTCGGCAATCCTTCCTCCGTCCATGCCGAGGGCAGGGCGGCCAAGGCGCTGCTCGAAGACGCGCGCGCCGCGATCGCGCAAGCGATTGGCGCGGAGCGCCGGGGCGTCGTCTTCACCAGTGGCGCGACCGAGGCGGCAAATCTCGCGCTTACACCGGCGCTTCGCCGGGAGGGCGACGAAGCGCCAATAGAGGCACTGCTGATCGGCGCCGGCGAACACCACTGCGTCTTGCAGGGCCATCGCTTTCCACCCGACGCAGTTGAAACCCTTCCGCTGACCTGCGAAGGCGTCATCTCCCTCGCTGCGCTGGAAGAGGCGCTGGCGCGGCGCTCCGGCGGCCGCGTGATGCTCGCGCTGCAGGCCGTCAACAATGAAACCGGCGTCATCCAGCCGGTCGCCGAGGCGGCGGCGTTGATCCATGCGGCGAACGGCGTCCTTGTCTGCGACGCCGTGCAATCCGTCGGCCGGCTGAAGACGACATTCGCGACGACCGGCGCGGATGTAATGTTCTTTTCCTCACATAAGCTCGGCGGCCCCATGGGCGTCGGCGCGCTCGCCTTTCGTGACGAGAGCCTGCATCTGGAGGCACCGGTGCTGCGCGGCGGCGGCCAGGAGTTCGGACGCCGCGCGGGCACCGAGAATGTTCCCGGAATCGCCGGCTTTGCAGCGGCGCTGACGGCGGCGACCGCGGATCTGGCGGGAGAGGCGTCTAGACTCGCTGATTTGCGCGACGCGCTGGAGCGGCAAGTCTTGAAAGTCGCGCCCGACGCCCGATTCTACGGATCAAGGGCGCCGCGCGCGCCAAACGCCAGCGCTTTCTCAATCCCTGGCCTCGCCCCACGCATAATGCTGATGGCGCTTGACCTTGAGAATGTCGCGCTTTCAGCAGGCTCAGCCTGCTCATCAGGCAAAATGACGGAATCACACGTGCTTGCGGCGATGGGCGCGGCTGAAAGGGAGGCGCTGAGGGCCAGTTTCGGTTGGTCTTCGACGCAAGAGGATGTAGAAGAGTTTGGAAAGGTTCTTGCACGTGTCGTGGATCGCATGAGGTCCCGGCATTCCGCCGCCTAGTCGACGCCAAAAGGTGCTAGGCTGAGGCGGAACGATCGGCCGGCGGGCCTTGAACCCGTCGTGACGAGGAGAAAGACAGATGGCGGCTCGTCAGGAGACCGTTGCGCGCGTCGAGTCCATCGACGTCGACGCCTATAAGTACGGGTTTTCGACCGATATCGAATCGGAAAAGGCCCCCAAGGGCCTGAATGAAGACATCGTTCGTTTCATCTCGGCCAAAAAGAACGAGCCGCAGTGGCTCACCGACTGGCGCCTGGAGGCCTACCGGCGCTGGCTGACGATGCCTGAGCCGCGCTGGGCGCGTGTTCACTATCCCCGCATCGACTTCCAGGACCTCTATTATTACTCGGCCCCAAAATCCACGCCGGGCCCGAAGTCGCTCGACGAGGTCGATCCCGAGCTGCTGCGCACATACGAGAAGCTTGGCATTCCGCTGCGCGAGCAAGAGATTCTCGCCGGAGTAGAGACCCGCCGCGTCGCCGTCGACGCGGTTTTCGACAGCGTGTCGGTGGCGACGACCTTCAAGGCGGAACTGGCCAAAGCCGGCGTGATCTTCTGCCCGATTTCCGAGGCGGTGCACACGCACCCGGAGCTGGTGCGCAAATATCTCGGCTCTGTCGTGCCGGTAAGCGACAATTTCTACGCGACGCTGAACAGCGCGGTCTTCTCCGACGGCTCCTTCGTCTATGTGCCGAAGGGCGTGCGCTGCCCGATGGAGCTTTCGACCTACTTCCGGATCAATGAGCAGAATACGGGACAGTTCGAGCGCACGCTGATCATCGCCGACGAAGGCTCCTATGTGAGCTACCTCGAAGGCTGCACGGCGCCCAAGCGCGACGAAAACCAGCTTCATGCGGCGGTCGTGGAACTCGTCGCGCTCGACGACGCCGAAATCAAATATTCGACGGTGCAGAACTGGTATCCCGGCGACAGCGAGGGCAGGGGCGGAATTTACAATTTCGTCACCAAGCGCGGCGATTGCCGCGGGCGCAATTCGCATATCTCCTGGACGCAGGTCGAGACGGGCTCGGCGATCACCTGGAAATATCCGTCATGCATCCTGCGTGGCGATGGCGCGCAGGGCGAGTTCTATTCGATCGCGGTGTCGAACGGCTATCAGCAGGTCGACAGCGGCACCAAGATGCTGCATCTCGGCAAGAACACCAAAAGCCGCATCATCTCCAAGGGCATTTCCGCCGGACGTTCGCAAAACACCTATCGCGGCCAGGTTTCCGCGCATCGTAAGGCCGATGGCGCGCGCAATTTCACGCAGTGCGACAGCCTGCTGATCGGGCCCAACTGCGGGGCGCATACGGTTCCCTATATCGAGTCGAAGAATCCGAGCGCGCAGTTCGAGCATGAAGCGACCACGTCGAAGATTTCCGAGGACCAGCTGTTCTACGCCATGCAGCGCGGGCTTTCGGCGGAAGAGGCGACGGCGCTGATCGTCAATGGCTTCGTGCGCGACGTGCTGCAGCAGTTGCCGATGGAGTTCGCGGTCGAGGCGCAGAAGCTGATCTCGATTTCGCTCGAAGGAAGCGTGGGGTGATGCGCACGTTACACATTTCTCTTCCAGAGGAATTGGAGTCCGAGCTTGCTGCTGCGGTCGATTCCGGCGAGTTCGAGTCCGAGAATGACGCCATTCGCGCCGCAGTTGCGCAGTGGCGCGCCGAACGCCTTGTCGAGCGGATGAGCGTGGATGAATTACGAAGACTATGGCGCGAAGGAGTCGAAAGCGGCTCCGGGCGCTTCGGCGCGATCGATGAAATCAAAGCCGAGGCGCGCCGTCGTCATTCACAGAGCTAATTCTCCATGCGCATCGTTCGAACGGCGCGCGCTGAAGAGGATCTAATCGAGATCTGGTCTTATATTGCTAAAGAGAATGAGACCGCGGCGGATCGGACGTTGGATGCGCTGGAAAGGAAAACGAGATTGTTGGGCTTACATCCGCAAATCGGACGAGAGCGACCGGACATCGGGAAAGGCGTGAGAAGCGCGATAAGCGGCGCCTATCTAATCCTGTACCAGTTGCTCGAGGACCGTGTGGAAGTGGTTCGCTATGTGCATATGAGGCGACGGCTCGAGGGACTGAATTGATGCTCGAAATCAAAGACCTCCACGTCGCCGTCGGCGAACGCGAAATTCTCAAGGGCCTTACGCTCAGCGTCAAGGCCGGCGAAGTCGCGGCGATCATGGGGCCGAACGGGACGGGCAAATCGACGCTCTCCTACGTCATCGCCGGCCGCGAAGGCTATGAGGCGACGACGGGCGACGTGCGGCTCAACGGAGAGAACATTCTCGACCTCGACCCCGCGGAGCGGGCCGCCAAGGGCGTCTTTCTCGCCTTTCAATATCCCGTCGAAATTCCCGGCGTCGCGACGATGACTTTTTTGAAGGCGGCGCTCAACGCGCAGCGCCGCGCCCGCGGCGAGCCGGAATTGCAGACGCCGGAGCTCATGAAGCGCGTCAAGGAGGCCGCGGCGTCGCTCGGCATCGCGCAGGACATGCTGCGCCGGCCGCTCAACGCCGGTTTTTCGGGCGGCGAGAAGAAACGGATGGAAATCCTGCAGATGGCGCTTCTGCAGCCGCGTCTTGCGATCCTTGATGAGACCGATTCGGGGCTCGACATCGACGCGCTGCGCGTCGTGGCGGACGGCGTCAACGCGCTGCGCTCGCCCGAGCGCGCCTTCATCGTCATTACCCATTATCAGCGCCTGCTCGAATACATCAGGCCAGATTCGGTGCATGTGATGGCGCAGGGACGCATCATGCGGTCGGGCGGTCCGGAACTTGCTCTGGAGCTCGAAGAGCGCGGCTATCAGGATTACATCGCGCAAGAGGCGGCATAAGCGATGATCAAGCTGGCGAGCGAAGCGGAAGCGACGCTTTCCTCCTTTTACGAAGAGATGCGCGACAAGGGCGCGCCGCGTCTGCGCGCGGCCGGCTGGGCGTCATTCTCCGAGTCTGGCGTGCCGAACCGGCGCGTCGAGGCGTGGCACTACACGGACCTCAAAACGGCGATGGGCCGGCCGGCGCCGCTCGCCACCGCGTCTCGCGCCGCATTGTCGTTGCCGCGCGCGCATGATTCTCTGCGTCTCGTCACGCTCGATGGCGTTTTCCGGCCAGATCTCTCGGATATCGCGCGGCTTCCCGATGGCGTCGTCGTCCAATCGCTGCGTGATGCGCTGGGGCAGGGAGAGCCGCATGTCATGTCAGCGCTCGCCAGCGCCGATATTGGCGCGCAGGACCCAATCCTGGCGCTCAATGCGGCGCTGATGCAGGACGGCGTCGTCATAGAGATCGCGCCGGGCGCCGCGATCGACCGCGCGATCGAACTCGCGACATTGGCGTCCGCGGAAGCCGCGCAGTCGACCTATACGCGCGCGCTCGTCATGCTTGGCGCAGGCGCTCGAGCGACAGTGATCGAAACTCTTGGAGCGCTTTCGTCGGCGCCGGCGCAGGACAATAGCGCCCTCGTGGTTCGTTTGGCGCCG
This sequence comes from Methylocystis sp., assembly GCF_051062815.1. Taxonomy (GTDB): domain Bacteria; phylum Pseudomonadota; class Alphaproteobacteria; order Rhizobiales; family Beijerinckiaceae; genus Methylocystis. Next base: position 414,060 of record NZ_JBPFDU010000078.1, read on the forward strand.
GGCGCACGCCTCGACCTCATCACCCATTTTTCGGGCGGCGTCGATCAGGCGATCCGCGTCACGTCGCTGCTCGCGCATCTCGACGCGGGCGCCCTGATCAATTCCTTCGCGCTGATCGAGGGCGAAGGGTTGAATCGAAGGCAGATCTTCGCGCGCCTCGACGGCGAGGGAGCGAGAGCGGTCTTTAACGGCGCGACATTGGGACGCGGCCGCTTGCACGCCGACACGACCCTCATCATCGATCACGCAAAGCCATGCGGCGAAAGCCGGGAAGTTTTTCGTAATATCCTCGATGACCAGAGCGTCGGCGTATTTCAGGGCAAGGTCATCGTCCGCCCGGGCGCGCAGAAGACGGACGGCGTCATGCAGTCGAAGGCGCTTCTGCTCTCCGAGCAGGCGGCGATGAACAACAAGCCGGAGCTCGAAATCTTCGCCGACGACGTGCAATGCGGCCATGGCGCGACCTGCGGCAGGCTCGACAAGGATCAGTTGTTCTATCTCACCGCGCGCGGACTGCCGCGCCGCGAGGCCGAAGCCTTGCTCATCGAGGGTTTCGCCAATGAGGCGATGGACACAATCGAGGATGAGCAGTTGAAGGCGTTTCTCAGCGATCGCGTCAGCGTGTGGCTTTCTAGAAGGATCAGCCGATGAACGAGATTACGCGCATTCAGACGGCTTATGACATCGAAGCGGTTCGGGCGGATTTCCCGATTCTTTCCGAGCGTCCCTATGGGAAGCCGCTTGCCTATCTCGACAACGCCGCCTCCGCGCAAAAGCCGCGCGCCGTGATCGATCGGCTGACGCAGTTCTACGAGCATGAATACGCCAATGTGCATCGCGGACTGCATTATCTCGCCAATGCCGCAACCGAAGGCTATGAGGGCGCGCGCGAGACGCTGCGCCGCTTCCTCAACGCCGAATCGACGGACGAGATCATATTCACTCGCGGCGCTACCGAAGCCTTGAATCTCGTCGCGGCTTCCTTTGGCGAAGCGCATATCCACGAAGGCGACGAGATTATTCTCTCGATGATGGAGCACCACTCCAACATCGTTCCCTGGCATTTTCTGCGCGAGCGCAAGGGCGCCGTGTTGAAATGGCTGGAGGTCGATAACGACGGCTGCTTTGAGCTTGAAGCGTTCGAGAAGCTGTTCACCAAGCGCACCAAGATCGTGGCGCTCACGCATATGTCGAATGTTCTCGGCGCGCCGACCCCGATCGCCGAGGTCGCGCGCATCGCCCACGCGCATGGCGTGCCGCTGGTCGTCGACGGCTCGCAAGGCGCTGTGCATCTCGATGTCGACGTTCGTGCGCTCGACGTCGACTTTTATGTGGTGACCGGCCACAAACTTTATGCCCCGACCGGCATCGGCGCCCTCTACGGCAAGCGTAAATGGCTGGAGACGTTGCCGCCTTTCTGCGGCGGCGGCGAGATGATCGAAACGGTGACGCTCGAGGGCGTCACCTATAACGCCCCGCCGCACCGTTTCGAAGCGGGCACGCCGCCCATCGCCCAGGCGGTCGGGCTCGGCGCGGCGCTCGACTATATGGAGCGCATCGGTCGGGACGCGATCCGCGAGTATGAAGCAGGGCTGACCGCTTACGCGCACCAAAGACTGTCGCAGATCGAGGGGCTGAGAATTTATGGGCGGGCGCCGGATAAGGGGCCGATCCTTTCCTTCGACATGGCGGCGGCGCATGCGCACGACATCGCCACGGTGATCGATCGGTCCGGCATAGCGGTGCGCGCCGGAACGCATTGCGCCATGCCGCTTCTTTCGCGTTTGGGCGTCACCTCCACCTGTCGCGCATCCTTCGCGCTCTACAACACGCGCGAGGAGATCGACCGGCTGGCGGAAGCGCTCGAAAAGGCCCGCTCTCTTTTCGCCTGAGGAGAATTTCGTGTTCATGAACGATGCTCCCAATACGAGCGAAGCCCAACGCTCCGCGACGCCGGACCAGACGTCTCGGGCCATTGAAAATGAACGGCTGACGAACGACATCGTTAAGGCGCTCAAGACCGTCTATGATCCAGAAATTCCCGCCGACATTTATGAGCTTGGCCTCATTTACCGGGTCGACATCGCGGAGGAAGGCTTCGTGGAGATCGACATGACGCTGACAGCGCCGGGCTGCCCGGTCGCCGGCGAAATGCCGATCTGGGTCAAAAATGCGGTGAGCGCTGTGCCTGGCGTCAGCGAGGTGAAGGTGAACATGGTGTTCGATCCGCCTTGGGATCAAAGCCGCATGTCGGACGAAGCGCGCGTCGCGCTCGACATGTGGTGAGCGGACACGCCTAGGGGAACGATTTGCGATGACTTCCATGCAGAAGATGAGCGTGATGAACGTCAGCCCCGCTGCGGCGGAGCGGGTCCGCAGCCTGCTTGCGACCGGCGCGGACGGGAAGGGGCTGCGCGTCTCCGTGGAGAAGGGCGGCTGCGCCGGCATGTCCTACAAGATGGAGATCGCCGAGCCGAAGCGGGGCGACGAGGTCATCGACATCGAGGGCGGTCGCGTGATCGTCGACGCCGCGGCGGTGCTCTACCTGCTCGGCACGACGATGGATGTGAAAACGACGCAGTTCGCCTCGACCTTCGTGTTTGAAAACCCCAATCAGACGTCGGCCTGCGGCTGCGGCGAGAGCGTCGAGTTGAAGCCGGCCGACCCGGAAAAGGTCGGCGCCGCGTCGCAGATTGGGAGTTCCTGATCGCGTCGAGGCCGCCATGGATCGTGCGTGTATCGAGGAGCTTTTCGCGCCATTTGCCGCTGTGTCGGTCAAGCGCATGTTCGGCGGTCACGGCGTTTACGCCGATGGCCTCTTCTTCGCCATCGAAGCCGGCGGCGAAATCTACCTGAAGGCCGATCGGCATAGCGCCGCGCGATTTCAAGAGGCGGGCTCCCGGCCTTTCGTCTACCAGGGCAAGGACCGACAGATCACGATCTCCTATTGGAGCCTCCCCGACCAGGCGTTCGAGGACGACGACGAACTGGTTCAGTGGGCCAAGTTTGCGATTGAAGCCGCGCTCCGGGCAGGCCCAAAACGGCAGATTCCGGCCGCGGGGAGGCGCAAGGCGTCACATTCCGCTGAAAAAGACTGCTAGCAGCCAATAAGCATTTGAAATTCATTGATCTTCTTAAGGCGCTCGTGCTGGCGTCGCCCGCTCGAATCGCCTATAGACATGTGAACTCGACGCTATCCTTGAACTGGCGCTCACTTGGCCGACGACGACTCCAAGAAAAACGATTCCGACAAGCCCGGCTCCGACATAAGGCCGGTTTCGATCGCCGACGAGATGAAGCGCAGCTATCTCGATTACGCGATGAGCGTGATCGTGTCGCGCGCGCTGCCGGACGTGCGTGACGGCCTGAAGCCCGTGCATCGGCGCATTCTGTTCTCCATGCACGAGAACGGCCATACGCCCGATAAGTCATATGTGAAGTCGGCGCGCATCGTCGGCGACGTGATGGGTAAATACCATCCGCACGGCGACGCGGCGATCTACGACGCGCTTGTGCGCATGGCGCAGCCCTTTTCGATGCGGCTGCCGCTCATCGACGGGCAGGGCAATTTTGGATCGGTCGACAACGATCCGCCGGCGGCGATGCGCTACACCGAGTCCCGACTCGCAAAGCCAGCGCTCGCGCTGCTCGAAGATCTTGACGAAGGCACCGTCGACTTCCAGGCCAATTACGACGGCAAGGAGCACGAGCCGTCGGTTCTGCCGGCGCGTTTCCCCAATCTGCTGGTCAACGGCGCTGGCGGCATCGCCGTCGGCATGGCGACGAACATTCCGCCGCATAATCTCGGCGAGGTCATCGACGCCTGCATCGCCATGATCGATCGGCCCGACATCACCATCGCCGAGCTGATGGACATCGTGCCGGGACCGGACTTTCCGACCGCGGCCAGCATCCTCGGGCGTGGCGGCATTCGCAACGCCTTCGCGACCGGCCGCGGCTCGATCATCATGCGCGCCAAGTCAGAGATCGAAACTCTGCGCAAGGATCGCGAGGCGATCATCTTCACCGAAATTCCCTATCAGGTGAACAAGGCGACGCTGATCGAGCGCATCGCCGATCTGGTGCGGGAAAAGAAGATCGAGGGCGTCGCCGATCTGCGCGATGAGTCCGATCGCGACGGTATGCGCATCGTCGTCGAACTGAAGCGCGACGCTGTCGCCGACGTCGTGCTCAACCAGCTTTGGCGTCATACGACGCTGCAGACAAGCTTTCCCGTCAATATGATCGCGTTGAACGGCGGCCGCCCGGAGCTGATGACGCTTCATGACGTGCTGCGCGCCTTCGTCGATTTCCGCGAGACGGTCGTCACCCGCCGCACCAAATTCCGACTCAACAAGGCGCGCGACAACGCCCATCTGCAGGTCGGCCTCGCCATCGCGGTGGCGAATATCGACGAGGTCATCCGCCTCATCCGCACGTCGCCCGACGCCACCGCGGCGCGCGAGGCGCTCATGGCGCGTGACTGGCCGGCCAAGGACATGGCGCCGCTCGTTGAGCTGATCGCCGACCCGCGCCACAGACTCAGCGATGACGGCGCCATCCGGCTTTCGGAGGCGCAGGCGCGCGCCATCCTCGAATTGCGTCTGCAACGGCTCACGGCGCTCGGACGCGAGGAAATCTCCGAAGCCCTGAACAAGCTCGCCGTCGAGATCGCCGACTACCTCGACATTCTGCGCTCGCGCGAACGCCTGTTCGGCATCGTCAAAGACGAACTCCTGGCGGTGAAGGAAGCCCACGCCACGCCGCGCCGTACGCAAATCCTTGAGGCCGACGGCGAGGTTGAGGACGAGGACCTGATCGCGCGCGAAGACATGGTCGTCACCGTCTCGCACGCCGGCTATATCAAACGTGTGCCGCTCTCGACCTATCGCGCGCAAAGGCGCGGCGGCAAAGGCCGTTCCGGCATGCAGACGAAGGAGGAGGATTTCGTCCATCGTCTGTTCGTCGCCAATACGCATACGCCGGTGCTGTTCTTTTCCTCGCTCGGCAAGGCCTATAAAGAAAAAGTATGGAGATTGCCGCTTTCGGCGCCGCAGGCGCGCGGCAAGGCGCTCGTCAATCTGCTGCCGCTCGAACAAAACGAGCGCATCACCTCGATCATGCCGCTGCCTGAAGACGAAGACAGCTGGGCGACGCTCGACGTTATCTTCGCGACGACAAGCGGCACCGTAAGGCGCAACAAACTTTCCGATTTCGTCGACGTGCGCCGCAACGGACTTATCGCCATGAAGCTCGACGACGGCGAAGCCATTGTCGATGTCGCGACCGCGACCGAGCGCGACGACGTGCTGCTGACCACACGCGACGGCCAATGCATCCGCTTTGCCGTGCCGGAGGTCCGCGTCTTCCAGGGCCGCACCTCGATGGGCGTGCGCGGCGTGGCGCTGGGGCGCGACGATCGGGTGATCTCGCTGTCCATCCTCAATCATTTCGACGCCGCCGGCGAGGAACGGGCCGCCTATCTGAAACGCGCCAACGCGCTGCGCCGGCGCATGGGCGAAGATGTGTCGCCCGAGGCGGGGACTGAGACGGAAGAGGCGGCGATCGCCGTGGAGCTGTCGGATACCCGCTTTTACGAGATGCAGGCGGCCGAGCAGATTATTCTGACCGTGTCCGAGAACGGTTACGGAAAGCGTACGAGCTCTTACGAATATCGTACGACTGGTCGCGGCGGCAAAGGCATCGTCGCGATGGCGGTGAACGCCAGAAACGGCAAGCTCGTCGCCTCCTTCCCCGTCGGCCATGGCGACGAAATCATGCTGGTGACGGACGGCGGCCAGCTGATCCGCTGCTCCGTCGACGGCATCCGCATCGCCGGGCGCGGCGCTCAGGGCGTCATTGTCTTCGACACGGCCGAAGACGAGCGCGTCGTTTCCGTCGAGCATATCGGCGACGTCGGCGAAGGCGAGGACCCCGAAGCCTAATCTAGGCGCTCAACGATAGGGTAGGCGCATGAGCGAGGGCGGCGACGACGCAGACGGCCCCGTGCTGGTCACTGGCGCGCCGCGTCGCATCGGCCTCGCCATCGCCGAGCGCTTTGCGCGCGGGGGGAGGCCCCTCGTGCTGCACGCCTCTCCGCGTTCGTTCGAGGAGGCGGAGCTTGCAGCGCACGCGATCCGGCGACGCGGCGGGCGCGCGGCGACGGCGATCGCCGATCTTGCCGACGCGGAGTCGACGCAGCGCCTCATTGAGCAGGCCAGCGAGGCCTTCGGACCGCTGCGGCTCCTCGTCAACAACGCCTCGATTTTTGAAGTCGACGCGGCGCAGGACTTTTCGCTCGAGCTCTATGAACGGCAGATGCAGGTCAATCTGCGCGCGCCGCTGCTGCTGTCGCGCGACTTCGCGGCGGCGCTGCCGGCAAGCGACGATGGCGCCATCATCAATATCCTGGATCAACGCGTTTGGCGTCTCACGCCGCGCTACTTCTCCTACACGCTGTCAAAATCGGCGCTGTGGGCGGCGACGCGCACCATGGCGCAGGCCTATGCGCCGCGCATTCGCGTCAACGCCGTCGGGCCGGGGCCGGTATTTGCAAATGCCGCGCTCGGCGAGCGGGAGTTCGAGATGGAAGCGCGCGGCGTGCCGCTGCAGCGGGCCGCCGACGTCTCCGGCGTCGTCGACGCCGTCGTTTACCTCAGCCGGGCGAAAAGCGTGACGGGGCAGATGATCGCCGTCGACAGCGGCCAGCATCTGGGCTGGCGCACGCCGGACGTCGGTCCCGAATAGGCCAGGGCCTGGCGCTAATCTGCGCTCGGAAGGCGGCGCATCGTGAACTCGATCCGCCCATCCTCCAGCTCGCGCCAGAACTCGATCTCGGTCATATAGGCGGCCTTGGGGAAACGCTCAAACAGCTCGCGCGCCTTCGCGCGCGCCTCGAGGCGCTCCAGCGAGAAGGTCTCGCGCCGCCAGCCATTTGTGTGACCGCTCCGCTTCTCGGCGAAGCGCCGCGCAAGATCCCTCGGCGCGCTTTTGGTTACGCTCATACTCATGCTCCGAGCGATCAATTTAGCGCATCGGAGGCGGGAAGGGGAGTCGCAGATCACGAAGACCTCTTCAGTCGGCTTCCCGCCTGTGGCGACACGCGACGCAAAGCTCTTGATTCTTGGTTCACTTCCCGGCCAGCGTTCTCTCGAGCGCCAGCAGTATTACGCGCAGCCGCGCAACGCGTTTTGGACGCTGATGGGCAGCCTGTTTGGCTTCGATGCGGGCGCTTGTTACGTCGATCGTCTGCAGAGCCTGAATGCGCGCGGCGTCGCCCTCTGGGACGTCTGCGCAAGCGCGCATCGGCCTGGCAGCCTCGACCAACGGATCGAACGCTCGACTGTGCGAGCCAATGATTTTGAGCGCTTTTTCGAGATGCATCCAGATATCGCGCTGATTTGCTTCAATGGCGCTACAGCGGCCAGCCTCTATCAACGGCTGGTTCTGCCCAGGCTGTCAGTTCGGGCTGCGGCGATTGCTTCACGCCGACTGCCCTCGACGAGTCCCGCGCATGCTACGCTGACATTCGCCCAAAAGCAGGAAAAATGGCGATCCGCACTCGCCCCATTTCTCGAATAACTTTCGGGCGCTTCCCCGCGCCCCCAAACCGCGCTAGACCCGAGCCATGCCTGAACGTCCTCCTTACATGATCTCGACGGCCATTCCCTATGCCAATGGAGCGCCGCATATCGGCCACGCCTATGAGCGCATCGCCACCGACGCCTTCGCCCGATGGAAGAGGCTTGACGGCTATGACGTGCTGTTTGTCACCGGCATGGACGAGCACGGGCAGAAGATGCAGCGCACGGCCGAGAAGGAAGGGCTGACGCCGTGGGCGCTCGCCGACCGCACCGCCGCGCAATTCGCCCGGATGGGCGAGGCGCTGAACGCCCGCGCCGACGACATCGTGCGCACGACGCAGGCGCGCCACAAAGAGACCGTGCTCGAAATGTGGCGGCGTATGGAGGCGAACGGCGACCTCTATCTCTCCAAATACGCCGGCTGGTATTCGGTGCGCGACGAGGCCTATTACGACGAGGATGAACTCACCGAGCGGGACGGCAAGAAATTCGCGCCGACCGGCACGCCGGTCGAGTGGGTGGAGGAGGAGAGCTGGTTCTTCAAATTGTCGGCCTATGCGGAGAAATTGCTCGCCCATTACGCGGCGTATCCGCGCTTCATCACGCCCGAGCACTATAAGAACGAGATCGTCGCCTTCGTGAAGCGCGGACTCACGGACCTTTCGGTGTCGCGCACGACCTTCGACTGGGGCATTGAGATTCCGCCGAGCGCGCACACCGCCGCGAAGCATGTGATGTATGTCTGGGTCGATGCGCTTACGAATTACGTAACAGCTACAGGATATCTTACGGAAGGCGGAAATAAAGCGCGCTTCTGGCCGGCCGACGCGCATGTCATCGGCAAGGATATCACCCGCTTTCACGCCATCTACTGGCCCGCGTTCCTGATGTCCGCAGGCGCGCCTTTGCCCAAGCAGGTCGTCGTGCACGGCTTCCTGTTTTCCAAAGGCGAGAAGATGTCGAAGTCGGTCGGCAATGTCGTCGATCCGATTGATCTCGCGGCGCGTTACGGCGTCGACCAGCTGCGCTATTTCTTTCTGCGCGAGATTCCTTTTGGCCAGGATGGCAACTATTCGCACGAGGCGATCGTCAACCGCATCAACGCCGATCTCGCCAATGACCTCGGCAATCTCGCGCAGCGCTCGCTGTCGATGATCGCCAAGAATTGTATGGGCGCCGTACCACGTAAACATACCCTTACGGACGCCGACAAAGACATTCTCGCGCAAGCGGCCGACGTCCTGGCGAAAGCCCGCGCCGCCATGGAGGATTACGCGCCGCACCACGCGCTGGCGGAAATTTTCCGCATCGTCGCCGAGGCCAATCGCTATTTCGCCGGTGAAGAGCCCTGGGCGAAGAAGAAGAGCGACCCTGCGCGGATGGAGACGATTCTCTACGTCACCGCCGAAACGTTGCGCCGGCTGGCGATTCCCCTGCAGCCGTTTATGCCCGAATCCGCCGGCAAGCTTCTCGATCTCCTGGACGTCGGTCCGGACGAGCGGGACTTCGCGCACGCCGACGCGGCGAACGCCCTGCAGGAGGGCGCGCCGCTGCCGCCGCCGACGCCGGTGTTTCCGAGGTTTCTGGAGGAGGAGGAGGCGCGTTAGTCCCGGTGCAGCGGGCGCCGGGAGCCGATCGCCGGCTTCGACGCTCGGCCTTGACGCGGACCGCTGCTTGTGCGCGCCATGCGCTGACCATAATCAGCCGTTTCAATTGGCGGCGGCGCAGCGGCGTGCAATTGACCTTCGTCTTTGCGGGCTTGTCGGCCAAAGCGCGGGCGTGCAAGTATGAACGTCCGGGCTCCTTGTAAAGGAACTCGCGCCGCTCGATCGAGCGTTCGCGCAACAACATCCGCCTTCGTTGTGTCGTATCTCGGACGACTCTTTATCTTACAGAGGAAACCATGGAATGGCGCGTGGCATTTCAACAATTCTGACGGCGGTTATCTTCGGCGCGATCGGTTTTGGCCTCGGCATCTACGCTGCGCCGACCGAAGGCGTCGCCAATCTGAAAGCCGCGATCGAGGGCCGGTTTAAACCTGCGCCCCCAGCGGAGGAAGCCGCACCGGACGAAACCCCGGCGACTGCAGCCGAGCCGGAGGCGACGGCCGAACCCGACGCCTCGGCCGCGCCGGCGCCCGAAACGCCCCCGGCTGAGCAGCCGGCGGCCGTAGAAGCGCCAATGGAGAGCGCGCCGGAGCCGGCGCCCGCTCCCGCTCCGGCGCCGTTGACCGAAGCGCCGCCGCCGCCTCAACCCGCGCCCATGGCGATGCCGGAGGCGGCTCCGGCCCCAGAGGCAGTGGTTGAGCAGCCGGTCAAGCCGAAGCCCAAGCCCAAGCCCAAGGCTAAACCCAAGCCGAAGCCCGCAGCTCCGGTCGAGGAGCCGGCTGACCAGCCTGCGCAGTAAAGCGCCAGTTGCCCCGTGACCCAGCCCCTGTTTCAGCTCACGAGCTGGGGCGGGTCGCGCGGCAGGCGCCTCTGTCTCTGCTCGTTGAAGGAATGTCGCCGTGACCCGCGAAACAGCGCGCTTCGTCGGCGACATTCCCATTTTTTACGACCGCGGCCTCGGCCCGGTACTCTTTGAGGATTACGCCGCCGATATCGCCGACCGGACGGCCGCGAGCGCTCCAATGGACGTGCTCGAAATGGCGGCAGGCACGGGAATCGTCACGCGCAAGCTGCGCGACTCTCTCGATCCACAAGCGAAGCTAACCGCAACCGACCTCAATGAGCCGATGCTCGAAGTGGCGAAGACGAAGTTCGGCGCTACTGAGCAAGTGATTTTCCGTTCGGCCGACGCGACGGCCCTGCCTTTTGGCGACGGCGCCTTCGACGCGATCGTCTGCCAGTTCGGACTGATGTTCTTTCCCGATAAGGACCGCGCGCATCGTGAGGCGCGACGGACTCTGCGGCCGGGCGGCCGATATCTCTTTAGCGTTTGGGATGCGCCACGCTACAATCCTTTCCCTCGCCTGGGGCTCGAGGTGATTGAACGATTTTTTCCCGGCGATCCACCGCCATTTCTTGCTTTTTCCTGCGCCGAGATTGATCCCATCAAGGAATCGCTGATCGACGCCGGCTTCACGGACATCACCATTTCCGTAAGGTCGCGCGTCAAGGCGGTCGCAGACCCGACGTCCTTTGCGAGAGGATTCGTCTTCGGCAGTCCGCTCTTCGAACAGCTCCGCGAGCGCGGCGGCGTGCGCCCCGAATCGCTTGTCGAGGCGCTGGCCGAGCGGCTCGCGCAAGAACTCGGCGAGAACCCCATGCGCCTGCCGATGCAGGCGATTTTCTATGAAGCCAGCGCGGCGTAGGACGGCGCGCTACTGGGGCATGGTCATCAGCTCGAGCACATGGCCGTCGGGGCTTTTGAAATAGACGCCGCGGCCGCCGTTCCAGTCGTTGAGCTGGCCGTCGGTGAATCGGCCCGGCGCGCTGCCAAAGGCGACGCCTTCGTCCTTCACGCGTCCGAAAATCTCGTCGAATTCATTGTCGCTGACGTGGAAAGCGTAATGGCTGGAGCCGAAGCCCTCATCTTTGTCGAACAGCAGTGTGAGCTCGCTATTGACCTTCACCGGCGCGAAATGGCCCTTGGCGCCGTCGTAGCGCAGACCGAAAATCCGTGCGAACCAGCGCGCCGCGGCCTCATTGTCGCGCGCCGGCACGATGGTGTGATTGAGAATGATGGCCATCGATCAAGCTCCGCCTTTGTGCTGACGAATTTCAGATGGGGAGAAAATGGGAGGCGTCGGCCTCCCCGTCACGAGCGTCGCGGCGCTCATTCGCCGCCCGACCAGGAAACTGACAGCGCGCCATCTGGTTGGCGCCGGACGCGAACGCCGAAAGGCGCGCTTTCGTGATCGAGCGTTTGCGCAAGCCATTCGGCGTCGGCGATCGACGCCCGTTCAAGGCGCAAGCGCCGCATATGCAGCGGGACCAATCGAAGTTGCACGAGATCGCCGTTCGTATCGATGTCTGCGAAATACATCAGGGACAGATCGCCGCGAAAGTTTTCGTAGCCGCTGATGCCCTCATAGTCGTTCAGGAAATCGCCGCAGCCGTAGAGAACCAAGCGGTCGCGATGGACCTCGAATCCCTTCGCGTGATGTGACGAATGTCCGTGGATGACGGACGCGCCGGCGTCTTCGATCAGCCGATGCGCGAATTGTCTCTGGGCGTTCGAAACGCCATAGCCCCAGTTCGACCCCCAGTGGATCGAAATCACCAGAATATCTCCGCTCTGCGCCGCGCTCCGCGCCAGATCGCAGGCGAAGTCAACGCTTGCGTGAGAAAGGTCGCGCAGAAGATTGACGCCGGGCGACGACGGCGTCGCCGCCCACTCCAAGGGCGTTCCGCTGTCGGGCAGGGCGAAGCACAGGATGACGACCCGTCTTTTTCGAGGGATGTCCAGGATCGCTGGCCGCCGCGCTTCGTCGATCGTTCGTCCCGCGCCGGCGAAAGCGACGCCCAGACGCTCAAGCGTGTCGAGCGTTTGAAAGAGGCCAGGCCATCCCCAATCGAGCACATGGTTGTTCGCCAGCGCGCAGCAATCGACTCCGGCGGCGCGCAGACATTCCGCGTTCTGCGGGCTGACGCGATAATTAATCGCCTTAGGTTCGGCTGTTTCGCTGCGCGTCACGCTCGTTTCGAGATTGACGATGCGCGCGTCAGGCGCCTGCGCTTCAAGCTCGGCGAGCGCCTCGCCCCAGACATAGGAATAATCGACGGGCCGCGGAATCGGCCCTGACGCCGCTTCGGCCAAACGAACATAGTCTTCGGCCGAGGAAACATATTCCTCATAGAGCTTGGGCGGGCAGGGCGAGGGAAGGATCTGATCGACGCCCCGTCCGATCATCACGTCGCCGCACAGGAAGAGCCGCACGGCTGGCGCCACGTTGCTCGGCGGCGGCGCGGCGACGCTCATATGGTCGGCGGAAAATTCTCTTCGTCGTCGCCGGCGACAAGTGAGACGATTTCTCCGGCCACGTCCTTGAGCGGCGCGCCCGCGCCGAAGACGTCCTGATCGCCGGACATCCACACCGCCGCCTCCTCGACGTCAGCGATCGTCGGCCGCAGGTCCATGATCGCCGACAGCGTCGCATCGTCGATGTCGCCGAGGACGTCCGTCACGTCCTTGATCGTCGCCAGCGGGCGGCCGTCGCCGTCCGGCGCGGAAGATTGCGTCAAGTTTTTGCTCCTCGCGCTTGCAACGTCCCGCCCGAGCTTGATCCGTGACGGTCTCGAATGATGTCGGCGATGAGAAAGGCGAATTGCATCGCAAAGAAAATATAGCGCCGCGTGTCTTAGCCGCGAAGGAGGCCCAGGCTAAATATTTGTGTTTTCCGCCGCCCGAGCCATATTGCCGCATTGGCCCAAGCGCGTCGTCGAGCCCCCAGCCGCGGCCGAGGACGAGCGCCCCCTGGCCATATGCCATGTTGCTCTTTCCTGACAGAGTCTGATGCTCATCGATACCCATTGCCACCTCGACTTTCCCGATTTCGCGCCAGAACTCGCGGAGACGATCGCCCGCGCAAAGGCGCGCGGCGTCGCCAGAATGATCACGATCTCGACGCATCTGTCGCGATTCGATCGCGTGAAGGCGGTTGCTGAAACCTATCCGGAGGTCTTTTGCACGGTGGGGACGCATCCGCACCATGCGCACGAAGAGGCCGAGCCGACCGTCGAGGCGCTGGTGAGTCTATCGCGGCATCCAAAATGCGTCGGATTGGGCGAAGCCGGCCTCGATTATCACTACGATCATGCGCCGCGCGAGGTGGCGCAGCGCATCTTCCGCATTCACGTCCAAGCCGCGAGGGAAACCGGTCTGCCGCTCGTCATTCATACCCGCGACGCCGACGACGACTGCGCGGCGATTCTGAAGGACGAAATGGGGAAGGGGGCTTTCCCCGCCCTGCTCCATTGCTTCACCAGCGGCCGCGCGCTCGCCGAAACGGCGCTGCAGCTCGGCCTCTATATTTCCTTTTCCGGCGTCGTGACCTTCAAGAACGCCGAATATCTGCGCGAGATCGCCCGCGACGTGCCGCTGGAGCGCATGCTGGTCGAAACCGACGCGCCCTTCCTTGCGCCGGCGCCCCATCGCGGCAAGCGCAACGAGCCGGCCTTCGTCGTCGACACCGCGCGCGTGCTCGCCGAGATCAAGGGAATCAGCGCCGCCGAACTTGCGATCGCCACAACCGAAAACGCGCTGCGGCTGTTTTCCAAAATGCCGCCTCTGGACGCCGCCGCGTGAGCCTGAGAATCAGGATCCTTGGGTGCGGTTCGTCCGGCGGCGTGCCGCGAGTCGGGCAGGGCTGGGGAAAGTGCGATCCGGACAATCCGAAAAATCGGCGCCGGCGCTGCTCGATTCTCGTTGCGCGCGGCCCCGCCGATGCAGCGACGCAAGTGCTCGTGGACACAGGGCCTGATCTGCGCGAGCAGCTCATCGACGCCGACGTCAAGCGGCTCGACGCGGTCTTCTATACCCATCCCCACGCCGACCACACGCACGGCGTCGACGATGTGCGCGGCTTGGTCATTCTGAGCGGACGGCGAATCCCGGCCTATATGGACGAGCCGACTTCGCGGTCGTTCGCCACGAAGTTCGACTACATCTTCAAGACGCCGCCGGGCAGCTTTTATCCGCCGCTGATGACCGAACATCGGCTGCATCTGGGGCGCGCCGAGACGGTCGACGGACCCGGTGGCGCGATCGTCGCCACGCCGTTTCGCCTGGACCATGGCGACATGGACGCCCTCGGCTTCCGCTTCGACGATGTGGCCTACACGCCGGATCTTCACGCCATTCCGCCTGAGAGCGCGCAATATCTCGAAGGGCTGGATCTCTGGATCATCGACGCGCTGCGCCATCAGCGGCACGGCACGCATCTGTCCGTCAGTCAGGCGCTGGACTTCATCGCGCATTTCAAGCCAAAGCGCGCCGTTCTGACGGATCTGCACGTCGATCTGGATTACGACGCGCTCGCCGCGACGCTGCCGGAAAATGTCACGCCGGCATTTGACGGAATGGCGCTCGAAGTCTGACGTCGCGCGCATCGCCAAACGACATCGTTGAGTTCCATAATATCGATTATGCGAATCATGGATGCGGGATCCTGGCCCGCGCCGTCCGCTCTTGCCTCTCGCTAACCTGAGATTTCGCGCCAATGTCCTGGCGGACGGAACGCAGCGCCGGCGTCCTCGGATGACGCTTTATGGTGACAATGCGGCGCGGGCGCAGCGCATGGCGCGTCAATGCCAACCGCGCCACCCATCTAAACTCCTGCAAACGCAAACGTTCCCGCCGGCGCAGCGTTTGGACGTCAGCTGTCAAACTATGGCGACTGTTTGGATTTTTGGATCACCCCACGGAATTCTCTGGCCTTCGGGGGCGAAACTCTGGTAAAAGGCTCGCTGCGCGGGACTATATGGCATTCAAGAGGCACATCATCGTCGTTTCCGGGCGGGCGCGTTTTTTGAGACGCGCCAACTGGAGCGGTTGGGCGCACAAGGTTGGCATAGCGGTCTTGCCGTTTTTGGCGGAGACGAGCAGGTAGACATGAGCAAAGGTAGAGATTTTCGGGGCCCCCGCAAGCGCGGATTTGATGACGACGCCCCGTATAGCTATGATTCGCCGCGAACGAGCCGTGCGCCGCGATCACCTTTTGGCGGCGGATTTCCTGATGCGCCGCCTCCGATGTCGAATGAGCCAGCAGTCGACGCCATCGTGAAGTGGTTTAAGACGGACAAGGGCTTCGGCTTCGTAGAGCTCGCCAATGGCACCGGCGACGCCTTCCTCCATATCGGCGCGGTTCAGGCGGCGGGTTACGACACGCTGCCGCCCGGCGCGAAGTTGCAGGTGCAAGTCACGAGCTCGGTTAAGGGCCAGCAAGTGGCGCGCATTCTCGAAGTCGACTTGGCTGGAGCCGCTGAGCGGGCGCCGCCGCCGCCGCCGCGCGCGGGGGGCGGTTTTGACAGCCCCCGGCCCCGTCGCCAGGCGCCCGATCCGTCGACCGCCGTTCCGGTCTCCGGCAAGGTCAAATGGTTTGACGAGACAAAGGGCTTCGGCTTCGTGCAGTCGAACGACGGCGGCAAGGACGTGTTCGTCCATATTTCGATTCTGGGTCCATCCGGCGTGAACCGGCTCGCCGAGGGGCAGCCGGTCACTATGCAGGTCGTCGATACGGCGAAAGGCAGAGAAGCGCTGTCGATCATCCTGGATTGAGCCTCGCTCCGTAGATCCGCGCGCCGCGATCCTCCTTGAGGGCCGCGGCGCTTTTCTTTTGGGGAGACCTCATGTCCGGACGACCGCACGGCGATGTCGCCAGACTGATCGAAATCATGGCGGCGCTGCGCACGCCCGGCAGCGGTTGTCCCTGGGATCTCGAGCAGGATTTCCGATCGATCGCGCCCTACACGATCGAGGAAGCCTATGAAGTCGCTGACGCCATCGAGCGCAACGACCTTACCGATCTCAAAGACGAGTTAGGCGATCTCCTCTTGCAGGTCGTGTTCCATGCCCGAATGGCGCAGGAGCAGGACGCTTTCGCCTTCAAGGACGTCGTCGACGCGATCTGCGACAAGCTCATTCGCCGGCATCCGCACGTTTTCGGCGACGCCCAGTCTCTCGACGCCGACGGCGTGACCATGCAGTGGAGCGCAATCAAAGCGCGCGAGAAAGCGAGCAAGCAGGGCGCGCCGCCGGCCAGTTTGCTCGACGGCGTGCCGCTCGCCCTGCCCGCGCTGACGCGCGCCCTCAAGCTGCAACAGAAGGCGTCCGGGGTCGGCTTCGATTGGGACGACGCGCAGCATGTTCTCGGCAAGATTCGCGAGGAAACCGAGGAAGTCGCCGCCGAACTCGCACGTCCCGGCGTCAACGCTTCGCCAGCGCTTGAAGAGGAGATCGGCGATCTGCTGTTCGTCGTCGCCAATCTTGCGCGCCACGCCAAGGTTGATCCCGAGCAGGCGCTTCGCGGCGCCAACACGAAATTCGAGCGGCGGTTTCACCATATCGAGCGCCGCCTCGCAGAGATGGGCCGTTCGCCTGAAGCAGCGTCTCTCGACGAGATGGAAGCGCTGTGGGTCGAGGCGAAAGGCGCGGAGCACAAGCCGCGTTGATAACTCTCTCAAACGTCTGAAAGGTTACGGCGCCGCCCGTCAGCGCCCCGCGCCGGCTTCGCGGATGATTTCGGCCTGCGGAAAGCGCCTCGCGAGGCCCTCGGAACGTTCAGGATCGATACGCACGACGAGATGGACGCCGCCCTCCGGCAGCGCTTCGCGTTCGAGCACTTCGGTGTGGGCGTGAAGCCAGGCGAGCCCTTCGCCGTCGGCGACGTCGAGGTCCACTTCAAAACGAACGCGTCCCGCCGCCAGCGTGGACTCGATCCTCGCCAGCAACGCATCGAGCCCCTGCCCGGTCAAGGCGGATACGAGCGTCGGCCGGCGCTGAGCCTCGATCCCGCTCACGGCGAGCTGAAGCGCCGAAAGCCGTTCCGGATCGAGCGCGTCGATCTTGTTCCAAACTTCCAAAATCCGCCCTTCGGCTTCGCCTTTCAGACCGAGTTCGCTCAGGATCGCCTCGACGTCCTTCGCCTGCGCTTCCCAATCTTCGTGCGCGACGTCGCGCACATGCAGAACCACGTCGGCGAGCGTCACTTCTTCGAGCGTCGCGCGGAAGGCCGAGACAAGCATGGTGGGCAGGTCGGAGATGAATCCCACCGTGTCGGAGAGCAGGATGCGCGCGCCATGCGGCAGTTTGATCTGGCGCAGCGTGGGATCGAGGGTCGCGAACAGCATGTCCTGCGCGAGCACCTCGGCCTTGGTCAGACGGTTGAAAAGCGTGGATTTCCCGGCGTTCGTGTAGCCGACCAGCGCGACCACCGGATAGGGAACGTCGCGCCGCGTCTTGCGATGCAGCGCGCGCGTGCGCTTCACCTTGTCAAGATCATGCTCGATGCGCCGCATCCGCTCCTCGATCAGGCGCCGGTCCGTCTCGATCTGCGTTTCGCCCGGGCCGCCAAGAAAGCCGAAACCGCCGCGCTGGCGTTCAAGGTGGGTCCAGGAGCGGACCAGCCGCGACTTCTGATAGGCCAGATGCGCGAGCTCGACCTGCAGCGCGCCTTCCTTGGTCCGGGCGCGCTCGCCGAAGATTTCGAGAATGAGCCCGGTCCTGTCGATGACCTTGGCGTCCCACGCCCTTTCGAGATTGCGCTGCTGCACGGGCGAGAGCTGGCAGTCCATGCTTACGAGCGCGGCGTCCTTCGACTTGACGAGTTCGCCGATCTCCTCGACCTTGCCCTTCCCAAGGTATGTCGCCGGTCGAACCTCGTTCAGCGATATGGGCAGTTGACCGACGACATCGAGGTCGATCGCCTCGGCGAGTCCCACCGCCTCCATGAGACGCGCCGCCGTGTCGCGCGCACGCGCCGCGCCGCCTTGAGTCACATAGGGCCCAATGACCAATGCGCGGGCCCCGGCGCCGTTTGGCGTCGTCCCGTTATCTGCTCCGCTGTCAGCCTTCAATCGCCTACCGCTGCTTGTCGGCCTGGCCCTCGTCGTCGCCCGGCTCAAACATTTGTATGGGGTGTCCGGGCATGATCGTCGAGATGGCGTGCTTGTAGACGAGCTGAGAATGCCCGTCTCGTCGTAGCAACAGGCAAAAATTATCGAACCAGGTGACGATTCCCTGGAGCTTGACGCCATTGACGAGGAAGATGGTGAGCGGGACTTTATTCTTCCTGACGAAATTCAAAAATGTATCTTGCAGATTCTGCGAACGCTCTGACGACATCGGCTGTCCTGTTCTGTTTTTTGAGCCGAGCGGAATGACGCCGCCCCCAGGGGATCGTTCTTCTTTTTTCGCCGCCGTGGTCATTAGAACCTTTCAAATGGCGAAGCGCAAGGCGCAAGTCGAGCGCTTTCCGCCGCCAGTTTATGGGAGGCGTCCGGCTTTGACTCCGCGCCAGCTCTTGCCGCAAACATAACGCAGCGCTTTAACTAGCTCATGTAAGTTAATGTTTCTATGACTCTACCGACAGCGACTTCAGTTTTCGGTGTAAGGCCGAGCGCTCCATGCCGATGAACTCCGCCGTTCGGGAGATATTCCCGGAGAAGCGATTGAGCTGAGCGACAAGGTATTCGCGCTCGAAAACTTCCCGCGCCTCTCTGAGTGGCAGGCTCATCAGTTTCTCTCCGCGCACGCCGGCGGGAGTCGCCGGAACGAGTTCGCCGACATCGGCCGGAAGCATTTCGGCCGTGATCGTCCCGCTGGAATCGCCAGACGTGAGGATCATCAAGCGCTCGACATTATTTCTCAACTGGCGGATGTTGCCGGGCCAGTCGTGCAACTGCAGGACCGCGAGAGCGTCCTCCGAAATCCGTCGGCGCGGCATGCCGGACGCGAGCGACATATTCTCCATGAAATAGTCGATGAGCGCCGGGATATCTTCGCGCCGCTCCGCCAGCGAGGGAATCCGGATCGGCACCACCGCGAGGCGATGAAACAGATCCTCGCGCAGCGTGCCCTCTTCGATCGCCGACGCAAGATCGCGCGCCGAGGACGAGATGATGCGCACGTCGACCTCGACCTTGTTCGATCCACCGACCCGCTGAAACGTCTGATCGACCAGCACGCGCAGGATTTTCGCCTGGGAATCCTTCGGCATGTCGGCGATTTCGTCGAGGAACAGCGTCCCGCCATGCGCCTCCTCGAGCGCGCCGATCTTGCGCTCGCCGTCGGCGCCTTCCCGGCCGAACAGCTCGATTTCCATGTTCTCGGGCGTGATTGTGGCCGAATTGATGACGACGAACGGCCCGCCGGCGCGGCTCGACGCCTCGTGGATGCAGCGGGCGGCGAGTTCCTTGCCCGTCCCAGGGGCGCCGGTGATCAGCACGCGCGAATTCACAGGGGCGACGCGGCCAATGAGCTGCTGCAGCTGATGCGCCGCCGGGGAATCGCCGACGATGCGGTCGAAGGCTCCTGCCCGTTGGCGCAGCGCGGAAAGCTCGCGCCGCAGCTGATAGGCTTCGAGCGCCCGTTCGGCGACGAGCACCAGCCGATCCGCCTTAAACGGCTTTTCAATAAAGTCGTACGCGCCGATCTTGATCGCACTGACCGCGGTTTCGATATTGCCGTGGCCCGAGATCATGACGACGGGCAAGCCCTTGTGCTGCTTCTGCGCGAGTTCGAGCACCTGGAGGCCGTCCAGCCGAGACCCTTGCAGCCAGATGTCGAGAAAAACGAGATGCGGACGCCGGCTTGCGATCGCCGCGAGCGCTTCGTCGGAGTCTTTGGCGGTGCGGACCCCGTGCCCTTCGTCGCTCAGAATTCCGGCGACAAGCTCTCTGATGTCCTCTTCATCGTCGACAATCAAAATATCGCTTGCCATCATACCCCGCTCTGTCCCGGCCCATTTGCATGCGCCGGCGCTTTTTCCGCATGTGCGCCCGCCGCGCCCGGCTCCTCTTTCGAGGAGGTCTCCGCGGCGAGGGGCACGATGAGCCTGACGCAGGCCCCCCGACCCGACGGCGCGTCCAGCAGCTCCAGCCGGCCTCCGTGATCCTCGACGATTTTGGCGACGATCGGCAGGCCCAGTCCGGTGCCGTCCGATCGCGTCGTCATGTAAGGCTCGAGCAAGCGCTGCCTGTTCATCGCCGGGAAGCCCTTACCATTATCGATCACGTCGATTTCCGCCATGCGATCGCGCACATCCAACTTGATTTCGACTCGTCCCTTTTCCAGAGCGTCTTTTTCTTCGCGTGCGGCGATGCCTTCGACGGCGTTCTTCACGATATTGGTGAGCGCCTGCGACAGCAAGCGGCGATCGAACTGTGCGATGACGGTCGTTTCGGGCAAGTCTTCGACGATGTCGAGATCGGCGTTGCCGACGCGCATGAGGAATGCGACCTGCCGAATGCATTCGTTGAGATCGTCGCGCGCCGGGCGCGCCTTCGGCATACGCGCAAAGGACGAAAACTCATCGACCATACGCTTGATGTCGTCGACCTGGCGCACGATCGTATCTGTGCATTGGTCGAAAACGTCTCGATCCTCCTGGATGACCTTGCCGTATTTGCGGCGCAGCCGCTCGGCCGAAAGCTGGATCGGCGTCAACGGATTCTTGATCTCGTGAGCGATGCGCCGCGCGACGTCCGCCCAGGCGGAGGTGCGCTGCGCCATCACGAGGTCGGTGATGTCGTCGAGCGTCACCACGTAGTTGTGTTGTCCCGCATCGGCGCGCGCCGAGGTGACTCGCACATTCAAGGTGCGCTCGGCGACGCCGCGCTTGATGGTGATCTGGCTTTGAACGGCGCGCGGAAAAACTTCCGCCGCGTCCTTCAGGATGGGGACGATCTCCGGCAACACCGACGCCACCGAGGCGCCGACGGTCGCCTGCCCCGTCGCGTCCGCCAGCGACAGTTCCTCGGCTGAGCGGTTGAGAATGGTGACGACGCCTTCTGAATCCACGCCCATAACCGCGACCGGCACGCCGGAGAGCACGGCCTCGGTGAATTCGCGACGTTCGTCATTGATCCGATTGGCCTCGATCAACCGGTTTTGCTGAAGATTGAGCTCGGTCGTCATATTGTTGAAGACGTCGCCGAGGCGCGCCAAATCGCCATGCTGCTTGTCGACGTTGACGCGAACGTCGAGATTGCCCGCCGACACCTCGTCGGTTGCGGCGATCAGGTCGCGGATCGGCGTCACCAGCCGGTCGGCGAAATCCAGTCCGAACCAGATGGACGACAGCAGCATGATCGTCGTCAGGAAGGCGTACATCAGCACGAAGGCCCGCTGCACGGCGGCGCGATAGGAATCGAAGGCGTCGTAGCTGCTGATCAGGCTTTGAGCCTGTTTGGGAAACTCCACCGCGATCGGGTCGATGGGCCGGGTGACGTAAAGGAAAGTATCCTGAAAGGCGTTGAGCGCGCGCAAAGCGACGAAGCTCTTGCCGTCATCGATAACAAGGCACAGCGGCTCCCCGCGCCGCGCGTCGTCGAACTCGGATTGCGGCGGGGCGATGATGATGGAGGCGGCGTTCTGCGCCACGTCGACGCGGTCGAGAATTTCGCCGTTGGATTTCACCAGGGCCGCGACGGAGAAGCCCAGGAAATACGCCCGCGACTGAAATATCTGGTGAAAATAGGGTCGGTCGGAATTGTAAAGGATGCTCGCGCGATCGAGGTCCGAGGCCGTGAGCTGCGCCTCCTGCAGCAGCGCCCGGCACTGACTCTCGCGGAACACGGCCGCGGCTTCCGCCGTGTTGTGGACGAAGACCTTGACGCTCGACATGAAGGCGGGATTGAGCACGCGCTCCAGCGTCAGCGATCCCGCCACGGCCAGCAGAATCGCCGGAATCAAAGCAATGACCGCAAAAAAACCGACCGTGCGCACGTGTAGGCGCGCCGCCGCCTCGCCGCGCCGCCAGACGCGGTAGAGGCGCCAGGCCTTGACGATCACCATCGCGAGCAGAACGGCGACGAAGACGCCGTTGATGATGAGCAACGGCAATACGCGGTCGTCCGTCGGCGACAGCGCGCCGAATTCGGCCACGACCAGGAATGTAGCCAAAGCACAGCCGACGGCGCCGATCACGATGATCGGGCCGAACCAGCTGCGAAACGGCGTTCTGCCTTTCGCCTTTAGCGGAGAAGCCGAGTCTCCGGTCAGGGCCATGGCGCCTGTATAGGCTCCGCCCGCGCCGGTTGCAATTAAAGGGGGGGTCCGAGCGACGCCATGGAATGACGAGGGATCATGCAGCGCTCACATGGTCGCTGTTCCGCAGCGCGTCGCGCTCCACGCCCTCGAAAGTCCATGATTTGTCGAAGGAATCCGATACGCTTTCGCGTCGCTCCGCGGCGACGAGCGTGCAATAGCGCCGCAAATCCTGCATCAATTGCTCCTCCTCGCGCGCTTCATGGGCCGTCAGTGCCTTCAGGAATTCCCGGTCGCGGCGCAGCGTTTCAAGAGGCGTCCTTTCAATATGGTCCAGCGCGGAGCGCAGCACCTGACAGGCCACCCCATTTGCGACCGCCGCGATATATTGCAACTGCGCCAAGCGTTGTGGCGCAACTCCCTTGCCGCGCAGGCGAAGCCGCGCCTCGAAGAGATAATAGCGCAGAAGGTGGCACAGGCCTTCGGCGGTGAAATTGCGGCGATGGAAGGTTTCGATCATCCACTCGTAGTAGATATCAAGTTTGGGATCCAGGAAGCGGTAGTCCGGCTGGAATTCGCTCCCCGTCAGACGTCCTTCCTTGACGAGCCGCTCCCGAATAGGCGTGCCGGCGTAAGGCAGCATTCGGCAGAAGGGCGCGACCGACCAACCGTCTCCCACGAAGGCGTCGAGAAAGGCGATATTGTTGCGGATCGTTTCGAAGGTCGAATAGGGCTCCATCAACATGAAGCCGAAGTCAAAAGAGAGCCCGAGCGATTTCAGTATTTCGCCCGCTCGGACGTGACGCTGAGGCCCGAGCTTCTTATTCATTGTGGCGAGGCTCGTCTCATCGCCAGATTCGACGCCCATATAAATATGCGTTAGTCCGCCGGCCATCAGGCGGCGGATGGCGGCTTCATCGATTTCGTCGGAGCGACAACTGATTTTAAAAGCGATGTCGCCCGCATAGCCTTCGTCGACGAGCCGGTCGGCAATTCCTCCCGCCCATTCGCGGGCGCGCCGGCCAGTGGCCAGAAAATCATCGTCCTGAAACAGGAAAACGGGAACTGAACGGCGTTCGTGCAAATCGATCATTTCATCGACCACTGCGTCGGGTTTGCGAAGCCGCCGCAATTGACCGCCCTGCGCCTCATAAAACGGCCGGATCGAGCAGAAGCTGCAGTCCCAGGGGCAGCCGCGACTGCCGAGAACCGAGGCCGTCGACAGGCTGTGGTTCTCATAGTCGATCGTGTCGCGATCGGGCCAGGGCAAAGCGTCAAGGTCGCCGAGCGGCTCGCGCAGACAATTGGCGTGAATATCCCCATCGGAGCCGCGAAAGGCGATTCCCGCCGACGTGCGCCATTCCGCGCCGTGCGACAGGCTGTTGAGCAGGGAGGCGAGAGTCAATTCGCCGTCGAAACGTACGATGGAGTCGAGTCCGGGCGCCCCGCGCATGACCTCTTCGTAAGCGAAGCTGGGATAATGGCCGCCCATGCTGATGTGGGCCCTAACGCCTGCTTCGCGCAGCGCCGTGACGGCTGATGCGAAGCTCGGCGTCATGTATTGGAAGATGAGCGAGAGGCCGATGAAATCGTAGCCGCCAGCGAGAACCTGCCGCACCAAAGCGGAGGCATCGGCTTCGTAGGTGGCGATCTCCGTCTCATGGCCGGCGCTGCGCGCGGCCGACGACAGGTATCGCAAACCAAGATTGTCCTGGTCCTGAAATCCAACAAGCAAAGCCCGCTGCGGCCGGCCGCTCTCTCTTTGCGGTATGGCGCTCATGACGGCCTCCAATGGTTATTTTTGTAAATGACCAGCTTCGAAAAAATGCGGCGTGCGGCTTTGGCCGTCCGTCGCGGACGGCCAAAGCGCAGTCGCGCTACTTCACGTTTTTGAGTTGCGCGCTGATCGCCTTTTCCTGGGCGTCCAGTTTGACTCGCTGAGACTTGATCTGCTCGAGCGCGAGTTCAAGCTGGGGACGCGTAAACTGGGAGACATCAAAAGGCGCCGGGTCGATGATCGGGCCCGGGGGCAATGGATCGGGCCAGGGAAATGGCCAGCGCGGCGGCCATGGCCAGGGGCGCGGATAGGGCCAATGCGGCCACGGCCAGGGGTCTGGCGGCGGGTCGGTGACGCCTCCTCCAGGAACACGGCCCAGAGCGCTCTCCAGGCGGTCGATGCGGGCGGTCAATTTGGCAATGTCGTCAGCCATGAAAAGGCTCCTATTTGAAATGAACGGCCGCAACAAAAATCGCGAGCGGCGACCGCTCAACCTCAAAAAATCCGGCCGAAAAGGCTGACCGGCAGATCATGCTACGTCTGTAAACGCAGGATCCGCATGGTCCAAACGCATGAAAGGGATGCGCTATGACGCCGTTATCGCGGCGAGCGCATCAGCCTGATGTCAAGGTCGTTGACCTTCTTGCGCAGCGTGTTGCGGTTCAGTCCGAGCAATTCCGCCGCCTTGATCTGATTGCCGCGCGTCGCCGCGAGCGCCGCGGAGACAAGCGGAATTTCGATCTCGCGGATGATCCGGTGATAGAGACCGGGCGGCGGCAACTGATCCCCATAGTCGCGGAACAGCTTGGCGAGATGAAGCTCGACGGAGCTCGAAAGCGTTTGTCCGTCAGCCAATTCCTGCGACGGCGCGGCTGCGGCTGAGCCTTTGTCGCCGCCCGGGTCAGCCTGTCGAATCTCATGTTCGAGTTCGGTCTCGACGAGCTGGTCGGAAATGACTTCCTGCGGGTGCAGCGCGGCGAGCCTGCGGATGAGGTTTTCGAGTTCGCGGATATTGCCCGGCCAGCGGTATTTCTTCATCCGGTCGAGCGCGGCCTGATCGATGTATTTCTGCGGCAGTCCCTCGCTCGCCGCCACTTTGAAGAAGTGATGCACGAGGTCGGGAATGTCCTCGGCGCGCTCGCGCAGCGGCGGCAGCCGAAGCGGCACGACGTTGAGGCGGAAGTAAAGATCCTCGCGGAACAGGCCCTGCTGGATGAGGATCCGCAGATCCTTGTTGGTGGCGGCGATGATCCGGACATTGGTCTTGATCGGCGTGCGCCCGCCCACGGTCGTGTATTCGCCCTGCTGCAGCACGCGAAGCAGCCTGGTCTGCGCCTCCATCGGCATGTCGCCGATCTCGTCGAGAAACAGCGTGCCGCCCTCGGCCTGCTCGAAGCGTCCGGCCGAGCGCTGGTTGGCGCCGGTGAAGGCGCCCTTCTCATGGCCGAAGAGTTCGCTTTCGATCAGATCGCGCGGGATCGCCGCCATATTGACGGCGACGAAGGGACCCTTCTTGCGCTTTCCATAGTCATGCAAGGCGCGGGCGACGAGCTCCTTGCCGGTTCCCGACTCGCCATTGATCATCACCGTCAGGTCGGTCTGCATCAATCGCGCGAGCGAACGATAGATTTCCTGCATCGCCGGCGAGCGGCCGACGAGCGGCATGCCCTCGATCTCATCGTGGCGGTCATCTTCGGGCCGTTTGCGGGGCTCGGCCATGGCGCGGCCGACGATGCCGACGAGTTCCTTGAGATCGAAAGGCTTGGGCAGATAGTCGTATGCGCCCCGCTCCGACGCCCGAATAGCCGTCATGAACGTGTTTTGCGCGCTCATGACGATGATCGGAAGTTCTGGGCGAAGCTTTTTGATGCGCGGCAGAAGCTCGAAAGCGTTCTCGTCGGGCATGACGACGTCGGTGACGACGAGATCGCCCTCGCCCGACTGCACCCATCGCCACAAGGTCGCGGCCGCGCCGGTGGTGCGCACTTCATAACCCGCACGCGAAAGCGCCTGCGCGACGACCGTGCGAATAGAAGCATCGTCGTCGGCGACCAGAATTTCTCCTCGCGTCATTACTTCGTTCTCCCGCCTCTGCGAGATGTCATGCACGCCGTTCCTCGCGTTGCTCGGCCCGTTTTGGCCTGTACATTGGCATCAGCACCCGGAAGGTCGTGCGCCTTGGGAGGGACTCGCACTCCACGATGCCGCCGTGGTCGTTGACGATCTTCGCAACCAGTGCAAGTCCGAGGCCAGTTCCTGTCGACTTGGTGGTGACAAAGGGATCAAAGAGATGCGCGGCGATGTCTTCCGGAACGCCGGGGCCATTGTCGCGCACGCAAAATTCGAGCGGCAGGCCGATCGGGCTTTTCTCGCCAAGCGCGCGCAGGCTGACGCCGGGCCGGAAAGCGGTCGAGAGTTCGATCTCGCCATCGACGGCTTCGCCGACGGCTTCCGCCGCGTTCTTCACGAGATTGAGGAAAGCCTGCACCAGTTGATCGCGGTTGGCGTAAACCGGCGGCAGCGATGGGTCGTAGTTCTCGACGAAGCGAACATTGCGGGCGAATCCGCTCTGCGCGACGCGCTTCACGTGATCCAGCACCGAATGGATGTTCACCTGCTCGCGCTGCAATGGACGCGCGTCGGAAAAAACCTCCATCCGGTCGACAAGACGCACAATCCGATCGGTCTCGTCGCAAATCAGCCGCGTCAGCGCGCGGTCTTGATCGCCGAGCGCCGATTCGAGCAGTTGTGCGGCGCCGCGAATGCCTGACAGCGGATTCTTGATTTCGTGCGCCAGCATCGAGGCCAGCCCCGAAACCGAGCGAACAGCGCCGCGATGCGTCAGTTGCCTGTCTATTTTGTCGGCAATTGTTCGCTCCTGCAGCATCACAAGCACGAGCCCGTCGCCCTCTGGCAGCGGCGCGCAATGAACGTCGACGCGTCGGTCGGCTTCCTGGCCGGGCCGGCCGAGATCGACCTTGTATTCATTGATTGTCGCGCCACGTTCGCGAACCTGCTCGATGAGCGCGGTGAGCGGCGATCCGAACGGCAGCAGCCGATCGAGCGACTGCCCGATGAGTAGAGGCTTGCCGAGTTCAAAGAAGGCCTCCGCGGCGGCGTTGGCGTCCTCGATGACGCCGTCGCGGGCGACGGTCAGGATCGCGTTCGGCAAGGCCTCAAGCATACATGATCGGCCTGCGTCATTGATGATCTTGAGCGGCTCATAGCTGCCGCAATGCGCGCCGTTGCGTCGGGGGCGGTCGAAAACGCTCATGCCGCGATCCCCTGCTCTCCAGGCTGCGCCTTCAGAAAAATCAGCTCAATCAGCCGCGCCGCCTCTTCAGGCGACTGTGTCGTGACCAGCGCGTGACGCGCGTCGGCGGCGGCGTGTCCCGCCAATTGACCCCTCAAGAGATCGACATAGGCGGCGAGATGTTTGCGCGCGTGCCTCAGCCCGGCCGACGCGCCCATCGCCGCCAGCAGACCTTCGAGGTGTTCGCGCGCGATGTCGGCGCGTTGCGCCAGCGTCGGCGGCGCGCGCCGTTCGCCGGTCCGCAGAAAATGCGCGATATCGCCGACGATCCAGGGCTGCCCCAGGGCCGCCCGTCCGATCATGACCCCGTCGGCGCGCGAATGCTCCAGCATCTGCACGGCGTCGTCTTCGCCGGCGCAGTCGCCATTGGCGATCACCGGAATTCGCACGGCCGCTTTCGCCGCGGCGATCGCGCGCCAGTCGGCCCGGCCCGCATAAAACTGCTGGCGCGTGCGCCCATGCACGGTGATCATCGCGGCGCCTTCGGCTTCCGCGCGGCGCGCCAGCTCCGCGACGTTTCGGGTCGCATCATCCCATCCCAACCGCATCTTGACGCTCAGCGGCACGCATATTGCCTCGCGAGCCGCAGAGATCAGCCGCGCCGCTTGATCGAGATCGCGCATCAGCGCGGCGCCCGCGAGGCCTCCGGTGACACGCTTGCAAGGACAACCCATGTTGATGTCGATCCAGTCAGCTCCAGAGGATTCGGCGCTTCGCGCGGCGGCCGCCATTTCTTCCGGCTCGCGCGCGGCGATCTGAATGACTCGCGGCCCGACGCCGGCGCACTCCAGCCGCATCGCCGTCTCGCGATCGCCGCGGGCGACGCCAGCGGCCGTCACCATCTCGCTCACCGTCGCCGACGCCCCCAGACGCGACGCGATGCGGCGCATGGTCGGGTCGGTCACGCCGGCCATCGGCGCGAGCAGCGCGCGACCCGTCAGCGTGATCCCGCCAATGCTCAGAGGCGAAGGGGCAAAGCCAACGCCTAGTTTTTTGGCAGTAGCCATCTTGCCCACATCATAAGCAGTTCCCTTCGCACTTGCAACATAGCATTTCTCCGGCCCGTTGGCATTTGACGGCGTTGGTGAAAACCGACAGAGAGCGGCCATGGGCGCCGCTCACCAGATTCCTTCCATCGCCATCCTTGTCGTCGCCGGAGGCCGCGGCGCGCGGGCGGGCGACGGCCTGCCCAAACAATATCGACCGATCGCCGGCAGGACGTTGCTCGCCCGAACGCTGCATGGGCTGCATATGGCCATGCCCCAGGCAGCGCTCAAGGTCGTCATCCATAAAGACGACCTCGAGTATTATGCCGCGAGCGTCGCGGAGCTTTGCCCTTCCGATCGGACGCGGCTTCTTCCGCCGGCGTTCGGCGGCGCGAGCCGGCAGGAAAGCGTCAGGAACGGCCTCAAGGCGCTCGCGGCCGAGGGCGCGCCGGACATCGTGCTGATTCACGACGCCGCGCGTCCTTTCGCGGACGCCGCGCTCATCGCGCGCGCGATCGAGGCGGCGGCGATCCATGGCGCCGCCGCCCCCGGCGTGCCGCTCGCCGACACGATAAAGCAGATCGACGCCGCCGGCGTCGTCATCGCGACGCCCGACCGCGCGAGGCTCCGCGCCGTGCAGACGCCGCAGTCCTTTCGCTTCGATCTGATAATGGAAGCCCATCGCGCTGCGGCCGCTGGCGGGCGCGACTATACCGACGACGCCATGATCGCCGAGGCGGCGGGCGTGAAGGTGCATATTTTTGAAGGCGACGCCGCCAATTTCAAACTCACGACGCAACAGGACTTCGCCCGCGCCATGGAGCAGTTGAAGCAACCCGCATTCGCCGATCTGCCCGACATTCGCATGGGTCAGGGCTATGACGTCCACGCCTTCGGACCAGGCGATTCCGTTTGGCTCGGCGGCGTCGCGGTCCCGCATACGCATGGCCTCGCCGGCCATTCGGACGCCGATGTTGTGTCCCACGCGATCACCGACGCCATTCTTGGGGCCATCGCCGAGGGCGATATCGGGGCGCATTTCCCGCCATCCGATCCGCAATGGAAGGGCGCGGCGTCGTCGATCTTCCTGGCGCGCGCCTGCGAATTGGTGCGCGCGCGCGGCGGCGCGATCGCCAATGTCGACGCCACCATCATTTGCGAAGCGCCGAAGATCGGCCCGCACCGGGAGCGGATTCGCGAAAGCCTCGCGGCGACGATGGGCGTCGAGATCGGCCGCGTCGCGATCAAGGCGACGACGACGGAGAGACTCGGCTTTACCGGCCGGCAGGAAGGCATGGCGGCGCTGGCGATCGCGACGGTAAGGTTGCCGTGAGAGTCTGACCCAACCTTCTTCTGCTCCCAGTCGCAATTGCTTCCCACTGCGCTTCGCGCGTGGTCGCAATGACGACCAAGGACAGCCCAAGGACGATCGAGTGACGAATGGTTTTCCTCACCCTCATCCTGGGGAGCCGCCCGCAAGTCGGGTTTACCCGACTTGCGAATTTAATGTCGATCTCGGGCAGGCCCGAGATCGAAGGCGGCGTCTCGAAGGACGAGGGTGAGGAGAATGGCGAAAACGGGTTTCCTCGTCCTTCGAGACGGCCTCTTCGAGGCCTCCTCAGCGACTGTCTTGGCGATCAAGCGTTTTGTGTGCGCCATGGCTTTGCGTCCCTGATGATGGCGTTAAGGATCGTAAGGAGCTTTCTTGCGACGGCGATGAGCGCGACGATCTTGGGCTTTCCGCTGTCGACGAGTTTGTCGCGGAAGGCCTTGAGGACGGGGTTGTGACGGGCCGCAACCATGGCGCCGAGAAAGAGCATGCTGCGCACGGTCTTGCGGCCGCCGCCGATGAAGCTCTTGCCGCGCCATTGGCCGGATTGGCGGGTGTAGGGCGCAAGGCCGGCCAACGCCGCGATTCGCCTGCGGTCGAGCGCGCCAAGTTCCGGCAGTTCGGCGATCAGCGTGCGCGCAATCACTGGCCCAACGCCGGGAACGGAGGCGAGCAGATCTTGCTTTTCGACCCAGGCGGGCGTGCCGCGCATGTACTCGTCGATCTCGCCGTCGAGTTCGGCGAGCTCCTTTTCGAGCGCCTTGCGCAGGCGCGCGATGCTTTTCTTCAAGCGTTTGTCGGCGCGCCGCTCGCGCTGGCCTTCCGCCGCCATCATCTCGACGATCTGACGCCGTCTGGCGACAAGATCGGCGAGAAGCTGCGTCATTTCGTCGGGCAGCGGACGCGCAGCGGGTTGCGTCGCTTGCGCGAAGCGGGCGATGACCGCGGCGTCGATCGGATCGGTCTTGGCGCGTTGGCCAAGCGCCTGCGCAAAGTGGCGCACCTGCGCCGGATTGACGACGACGACCGGCAGGCGGGCGGCGGCAAGCGCCGCAGCGACCACGGTCTCGAAGCCGCCGGTGGCTTCGAGCGCGATCAGCGCGGGCGACAGCCCTTTCAGCCGTTCGACGAGCTGCGCAACGCCTTCGCCATTACGCGCCACCATAAAGGCTTCGCCTTGCGGAAGCGTATGCACATCAAGCCGGTCTTTGGAAACATCGATCCCGACATAAATAGCGTCCATCATGTCCCGTCCTTGCCTAAGCGGGCTTCGCTTCGCGCGGCCCAAGCGACTGTTCGGGTTCGATGGAACGGCGGACGGGCGGCCAAGCTGAGGAACGGGCTCGATCGCCCGAGGATGAGCCGGCGTCCCGTCCGCCACCGCAGCGGCAATGTTAGCCGATCCGGCACGGTTTAAGTTACAAGGATGAGGTTGCTGGTGGGGCCTTTGACGCTCCATAGCGTTGTTCTTTTCCGGGCTCTCGAATTTCGAGGCGCCCGCCTCATGCAGCGCGATCGCCTGCTTGGGGTTCTTCATTTTCTTTCCGCCGCCGCTCTCCAGCTCGCCATGCTTGACTCATGCATGACGCGCTCGACGGTTTTCTGCTGTTCGCGCGATTGATGTCTGGGCATCTGCGCGCTCCCCGCAATTCGCCTCATACAACTGGGGAAAGTTGTCGGAGTTTCATCTTCCTGAGATGTCGCCGTCGCGGAAGTCGAAACAATGGCGCAAGCAGCCGCTGCTTGCTCGCATTCCCCGCCCGGATTACCCTCGCGCGCGTTGCCGATATTTTTTTGGAGTTGGCGTCATGCGCGCACGCGCTTTTCAAATCCTGCTTTATTCGTCATTGTCGCTCGTCGCCTCAGGCGCGACGGCGGAGACGTCCGCATCCGGAACCTTCGTCGCCCATCAGTCATGTCCCGCGCTTCAATCGATCAGAACCGGCGCCAATCCTGGCGATGTCAGTGTCCAGCCGGATCAGCGTTACACGTTGCGCGCCAAGAACAAGCCGGATGCGACGCATTATCTCGTTGAGGTGCCCGACGCGCGTCCGGCGCGCCGCTGGGTCGCGGTCGGCTGCGGCGAAGCGATGCTGGCCGATGGCGGCGGGCAAGGCCCGAGCGTTCCCGGCGGCGGGCAAGCGGCGCAAAAGCCCGACTACATCCTCGCCGTCAGCTGGCAGCCGGCGTTTTGCGAAGGCAAACCCGACAAGAAGGAATGCGAAACGCAAAGGCCCGACCGTTTCGACGCGACGCATTTCACGCTGCATGGACTCTGGCCCAAAAAACAATATTGCAACGTCGATCGCCACATCGTCGCCGCCGATAAGGACAACCGGTGGAACGGCCTGCCCGAGCCCGAACTCTCCGACGCGACAAGGCACGCGCTGTCGGAAGTCATGCCGGGAACGATGTCGCTGCTCGAACGGCATGAGTGGATCAAGCACGGCACGTGCTTTCCGGGCGGCGCCGCGGACGCCTATTTCTCGCGTTCGCTCGCGCTGACATCGCAGCTGAACGGCTCCAAGGTCCGGGAGCTTTTCTCGACGCATATCGGCCAGGAAATCACGCGCGATCAGCTCAAGGCGGCGTTCAATGAAACCTTCGGCGACGGCGCCGCCGATCGGGTGCGCGTCGCCTGCAAGAGAGACGGCGGCCGCAATCTCATTGTCGAGATGACCATCGGACTGGTCGGCGACGTCAAATCCGACAGCAAGCTCGCCGACCTCATCGCCGCCGCGCCGGCGACGGACCCCGGCTGCCCAAGCGGCGTCGTCGATCCGGTGGGCCTGCAGTAAGGCGACGTGGGATAATCTTGCCGCTAGCGTCCGCCTCGAGCGCAGCGGCGCTTCGTGGATGCCCGCGACGAGCGCGGGCATGACGCGCTCTGAAGGCCCCTCACTCCACCAGCGCGGCCTTGCCCTTCGCCTTCTTGCGGTCGTTGGGGTCGAGGAACACTTTGCGCAGGCGGATCGACTTCGGCGTCACTTCCACGCGCTCGTCGTCCTCGATATAGGCCAGCGCCTTCTCCAGCGTCATCTGGATCGGCGGCGTCAGGCGCACCGCCTCGTCCTTCGACTGGGTGCGGATGTTGGTGAGCTGCTTGCCCTTGAGCACATTGATCTCGAGATCATTGTCGCGCGTATGTTCGCCGACGATCATGCCCTTGTAGACCTTCCAGCCGGGCTCGATCATCATCGGGCCGCGATCCTCCAGTTTCCACATGGCGTAGGCGACGGCCTCGCCGGAATCATTGCTGATCAGCACGCCGTTGCGGCGGCCCTGAATCTCGCCCTTGTAGGGCGCATATTCATGGAACAGGCGGTTCATGATCGCCGTGCCGCGCGTGTCGGTGAGAAGTTCGCCCTGATAGCCGATCAGGCCGCGCGTCGGCGCATGGAAGACGAGCCGCAGACGATTGCCGCCCGAGGGGCGCATCTCGATCATCTCGGCCTTGCGCTCGTTCATCTTCTGCACGACGACGCCGCTATGCTCCTCGTCGACGTCGATGACGACTTCCTCGATCGGCTCCAGAATATCGCCGTTCTCATCCTTCTTGAAGACGACCTTGGGGCGCGAGACGCCGAGTTCGAAGCCCTCGCGGCGCATGGTCTCGATCAGAATGCCGAGCTGCAACTCGCCACGACCCGAGACGATATAGGCGTCGCCCATCGGCGCATCCTCGACGCGCAGCGCCACATTGCCTTCGGCCTCCTTGAAGAGGCGCGCGCGGATCATGCGGCTCGTAACCTTATCGCCTTCCGTGCCGGCGAGCGGGCTGTCATTGACGAGGAAGGTCATGGAGAGCGTCGGCGGATCGATCGGCTGCGCCTGCAGCGGCTCGTTGACGTCGAGCGCGCAGAGCGTGTCGGCGACGTTGAATTTTTCGAGGCCGGCGATGGCGACGATGTCGCCGGCTTCCGCCTCTTCGATCGGCTGGCGCTCGATGCCGCGGAAGGCGAGGATTTTCGACACGCGCCCCTGCTCGACGATCTTGCCGGTGCGGTCGAGCACCTTCACCGCCTGATTGGGCTTCACGCTGCCGGCGAAGACGCGGCCGGTGATGATGCGGCCAAGATAGGGATTGGCCTCCAGCAGCGTGCCGAGCATGCGGAAGCCGCCGTCCTCGACGGTGGGCGCCGGCACATGCTTGACGACGAGATCGAAGAGCGGCGCCATGCCGTCCTGCGGGCCGGTCGGCTCCTCGGCCATCCAGCCCTGCTTGGCGGAGCCGTAGATGATCGGGAAGTCGAGCTGCTCGTCGGTGGCGTCGAGCGCGGCGAAGAGGTCGAAGACCTCGTTGACGACTTCCGAGACGCGGGCGTCAGGCTTGTCGACCTTATTGACGCAGACGATCGGCTTCAGGCCGATCTTGAGCGCCTTGCCGACAACGAATTTCGTCTGCGGCATCGGGCCTTCGGCGGCGTCGACGAGCACGATGGCGCCGTCGACCATCGACAGGATGCGCTCCACCTCGCCGCCGAAATCGGCGTGGCCGGGCGTGTCGACGATGTTGATGCGCACATCCTTCCAGGTGATGGACGTGGCCTTCGCCATGATGGTGATGCCGCGCTCTTTTTCGAGATCGTTCGAATCCATCACGCGCTCGGCGACGCGCTGGTTCTCGCGGAAGGCGCCCGACTGCTGGAGCAGGCGGTCGACGAGCGTGGTCTTGCCATGGTCGACGTGTGCGATGATGGCGATATTGCGCAGCTGCATGTTCAAAGGCCGGCCAGGTAAAACAGCCGCCTCTGCGGCCGCCCGAGAGCGGCCGGGAACTGGAGACGCTGGCTGTTGTTGCGATGCAGCGTCTCATACCTCAAGGCGGGGGAATTTGGAAGCGGAGCCGGCCTGGGCGGTCCCTCCCAGGCCAGACGCCTGCCCGAACCGCGGGCTACCGCGCCGGGCACTGCTCCCGGCAGCGGCGCCAGGCGGGAATGCATTGCGACCCCAGGCCGCCGTCGGCCAGACAGGCGTCCCGCTCGGCGTTACAGTCCCGCAAGCACTGCTCGCGCGGCGTCGGCGGAGGCGGTTGGGGCTGCGGAGGCTGCTGCGCCGTGAAGGTGGTGAGCGGCCCGAGCTCCTGCTCGATCATGCTCATCGGGCTGAAAACGAAGGAGCTGCCATCGTCGGGTCCGCCCCACAGAATGCCGTGCAGGCTCGCCTGGCTGGCGGTCGGCAGGATGGAGAAGACGGGCGAGCCGCTGTCGCCATTGTCCGTCAGCTTGTTCGTCCCGCTCACCCGCCCGACGCGGCTCTGGCACAGCAGCCTGACGTCGGTGTCCGCGACATTGACGTCGATGCAGGTCGCCCGCACGTCGCCGAAGGCCCAGCCCGTCGTGCGGCCGACCTTGTTGAGCCTCATCCCGACGACCGAGTCCGGCGTCTCGCTCATGATCCGGAAGACGCTCGGAAAACCGTTGATCGTCAGCGAGCCGACATTGTTGGTCGGTCGCGCGATTTCGAAACGGCCGCGGTCGATCCGGTAGTCGGCATAGGCGCTGTCGCTGAAGCGGCATTTCCTGCCCGAGGGGCACATGCCGCCGGTGAAATAGGCGGGATCGGCGTCCTCGTCGCCGATCTTATTGCCCGAAAACAGCGGATCGTTCGGCTGATGGAAATCGTCGTCATTGCTGACGCCGCGATTCTTGGTGCAATGAGAGTTGGTCACGAAGCCGTCGCGGCCATTGCGCACGACGTTGAATCCGAGCGTGCAGATCTTGAAGGCGAAAACGCCGGTGTCGATTTCGATCTGAACGCCGCCGGGAACCGGCCGGCTTTTGTCCCGCAAGGAGGCGTGGAAGCGGATCGGCTGCGTTTCTTCGATGATGAGCGCTTCAAACGGTACGCCGAGCGATTTCGCCAGAGCTTCGAATCTTTGGCGCGACGGATCGCCGACGACGCCGATGGTCACGCGATTGCGACGTTCGTCGAGATCGACGAAGACGATCTCCTGGCCATCAAGCGCCGGGCCGAAGCTTTTCTTCCACTTGGCGAGTTCGACGACGTCGTAGTCGCCTTTGATGATGTTCGGTTCTTGAGCGCGGCCTTTGGCGGCGGCGTTTTGCGTCAGGAACTCCGCGCCGAGCACTCTGGCGATGGCCGACGTGACCTGCGACCGCGCGGCTTTCATCGCGTCCGCGCTGCGCAGTTCGGCGGCGTTTTTCATATAGACCTGCAGCGCGCCCTTTTCGTCGAAATACATCCCGCCAAAGCCGGGGGCGAGTTCTCCGATCTTGACGAGCTTATCGTCGAACGTCGTCACGGGCGCAGAAGGCGCGGTCGGGGTTTCTTTCTGTTGCGCCGAGGCGGCGGTCGTGATCGTCAGGGCGATCGCCACGATAGATTTCAGCAATAATTTAAGGCCCATCGCGCCCTCCATGAAATCATGCGCGGCGTGCGAGCGCGTATCGCCCGCGTTCGCCGCCAAATGGCGCCAATATGGACGTCCCTGCCAGCGTAGGACGTACGCGCCAGCACCACGTCGTTTATTTGAATGAGAACTAGAGCGCCGTGCCGCGCTCGGCCACTGGCGTCCACAGCACCTGTTCGATGCGCGCCGCCCCCGTCGCGAGCATCACCAGCCGGTCGAAGCCGAGCGCAACGCCGCAGGCCGGCGGCATCTCGGCCAGAGCGGCGAGAAAATCCTCGTCAATCGGATAGGTCTCGCCATAGATGCGACGCTTCTCCTGCATCTGCGCCTCGAAGCGCCGGCGCTGCTCCGCCGCGTCAGTCAATTCGGCGAAGCCATTGGCGAGCTCGACGCCGCAGACATAGAGTTCGAAGCGATCGGCGAAGCGCGGATCATCGGCGTTGGCGCGGGCGAGCGCCGCCTCGCTCACCGGATAATCCGTCAGGATCGTCGGCCGCTCGCGACCGAGCATAGGCTCGATCTTTTCGGACATGATCTTGCTGAACAGATCCGACCAGTTGTCGTCTTCGACGACCCGTATGCCGTCCCGCGCGGCGGCGCGGGCGAGCCCGTCGCGGTCGTCGAGCAGCGGTTCCAAATCAATGCTGGCGTGGGTCGCAAAGGCGTCGCAGACGCTGATGATCTGCGGTTCCTCGAATGGATCGCAAACCCGTCCCATCCAGGCGAAATCCGTCGCGCCCGCCGCCCGCGCCGCGCTCGCCAGCAGTCCGGCGCAATCCTCCATCAGCCGCAGGGTCGGCGCGTCGGCGCGGTACCACTCCAGCATGGTGAATTCGGGATGGTGCAGAGCGGAGCGCTCGCGATTGCGGAAGACGCGCGCAAGGGTGAAAATCCGCTCCTCGCCCGCCGCGAGCAGCTTCTTGCAGGAAAACTCCGGCGAGGTATGGAGATAGAGCCGGCTCCGGTCGCCACCCGAGCCGATCAGCTCCGTCGCGAAGGCCGAAAGATGCGTTTCATTGCCGCCCGATAGCTGAAGCGCCGCCGTTTCGACCTCGGCGAAGCCTTCCGCGGCGAAGAAACGTCGGGTGGCGGCGGCGATCGCCGCCCGGCCCTTGAGAAAGGGCTTGCGGTCGGCATAAACATCCCGGGCCCACCAAGGCGACGCGCGCGTCATAAGGTCTCCGCGAGGCGGGGCCCGGATTGCCGGCGCGCCCGAAATATGGTCTGACCGCCGTTCATAAACTAGGCCGGCAATAAGGGATACGGACGTGAAAGTCATCGCCAGTTCGATTCGCAAAGGCAATATCATCGAGAGAGATGACGGGCAGCTTTACGTCGTCCTGACCGCCGAAAGTTTTTTCCCCGGCAAGGGCACGCCGACGACGCAGATCGACATGCGCCGCCTCTCGGACGGCGTCAAAACTTCGGACCGCTACAAAACGACCGAACAGGTCGAGCGCGCCTTCGTCGAGGATCAGGATTTCAGCTATCTCTACAATGACGGCGACGGCTATCACTTCATGAATCAGGCGAGCTATGAGCAGATCATCGTGCCCACCGATGTGATCGGCGATCAGGCGCAGTGGCTGCAGGAGGGCATGGTCTGCATCCTGTCGATGTTCAACGGCGTCGCCGTTGGCATTCAATTGCCGCCGCGCGTGACGCTGGAGATCATCGAGACAGAGCCGGCGATGAAAGGCCAGACCGCATCCTCGTCTTATAAGCCGGCGAAGCTCGCAAATGGCGCGCGCGTCATGGTCCCGCCGCATATTCAGCCGGGCACGCGCGTCGTGATCCAGACCGAAGACGGCGCCTATGTCGAGCGCGCCAAGGATTGAGGGGACGACCGGGTGAAGGCCCTCATCCGTCGTCACTTCGTGATGACGCCTTCTCCCGCCGGCGGGAGAAGGAGAAACGCCCCCTACCCCAAAAATTCGCGCAGCTTTTTCTCTGCGGCGGCGGCGTCCTTCAATTCGCATTCCCAAATGACGAGCGCGCGCCAGCCCTGCGCCGCGAGCTTTTCGCGATGCGCGGCGTCGCGCGCGACGTTTCGCGCGATCTTGGCGCGCCAATAGTCGGCGTTGGCCTTAGGGCTGCGCGCGCCGCGCCGGCAATCATGCCCGTGCCAGAAGCAGCCATGGACGAAGATCGCGCGCTTGCGGCCGATGAAGGCGATGTCGGGAGTGCCGGGAACGTCCTTGCGATGCAGCCGATAGCCCGGCGCGAAACGCCTCAACATCGTCCGCACGGCGATTTCAGGAGCGGTGTCGCGCCCCTTCACCGCGCGCATGATGGCGGAGCGCTGTTCGCGCGTTTCTTTCACGCTCACGCGTAAGACCCCCTCCCCAACCCTCCCCCGCTGCGCTTCGCTTGCGGGAGAGGGAGCAGAGACCGCCCCTCGTAAAGGTTGCGGCTAGCGCGGCGACGCTGATCGCGACGATTCCCTCTCCCGCGAAGCGGGGGAGGGGTAGGGAGGGGGCTCAAGCCGCCTCCTGCACGGCGCATGTATTCAGCAACGGCTCCAACAGGCTCGCTGCAATGTGGCGCACGACCGGAACGACGACGCCGTCGCCGGTCAGATGATAGGCGTCGCTATAGGTCGCGGGGAGCAAATAATCTTCCGGCAGTCCCATCAGCCGCGCGGTTTCGCGCGCCGACATCAGCCGCGAGCGCACCCTGCCCTTGTCGACGACCAGCACATATTGCCGGCTCGAGCCGCCGGCCGGCGTGCGCAGACACCCCGCAACCTCGTCGAAACGCGCCTCGGCGCGCTGGATTTTTTCGCCCGAGTGATAGCGCGTGCGGCGATAGAGCGTTCCAACCATTTTGCGCCCGGCGCGCTTCGCCTCGGCGATTTTTGCGAGATTTACGTCGCTCATCATGGCGATGAGCGCGTTTGTCTCTTCGACGCTGCGCCACTCCACATCGAGCGGCCTGTCTTCGATCACATCGAACAGAGTCGTGTTGCGCAGCGACGGCGCCGGCAAATTCCACCAGAGCCAATTGGCGCGAAGCATTTGCGGCAGGCGCTCATGCGCCGCGAAAAGCGCGCGCGTGTGGAAGCCGTCATTGCGAGGAGCGAAGCGCCGAAGCAAACCAGCAGCCCCGGCATCACTCTGGATTGCTTCGCTTCGCTCGCAATGACGCAGGAGAGACGCCGGAATCGCGACATCCTCCCGCACAGCGATAATGAACAGCCGCGGGCGCGATTGCGGCACGAACAGCGCCGCGTCGATGACCAGCGCGCCAAATCTGTAACGCTCCTTCGCCAGCGCCTCGCAGATTTTTACAAAATCCCTTCCACCATGCGAGGTCAGCGCGCCGCAGACATTTTCGAGCACGATGAGCGACGGCGCACGGCCCTCCTTGCGGAGCGCCTTCATCAAATCCCAGAAGGGCCAGAACGTGCCGGACCTTTCGCCCTTCAGCCCCGCGCCGGCGCCGGCGAGCGACAAATCCTGACAGGGGAAAGACGCCCAGACGAGATCGGCGCGGCCAGGCAATTGCGCCGTGGAGATCTCGCGCACGTCGCCGACGTGCAGCTCCTCGCCGCCCCAATTGGCGCGGTAGCTTTCGGCTTTCTTGCGGTCGAAGTCATTGGCGAAAAGGCAGCGCCAGCCGTCGCCGAGCCCGGCGCGGGCCATGCCGCCGCCGGCGAAGAATTCGTAATAGGCAGGCCGCTTGTCCATGCGCGATTCGCTCCAAGCGCAGCGTACCCGCTTGGCGCCGCCGCCGCGACTGAAAAGAAGCGCGAGAAGCCCTCTCCCTAAGGGAGAGGGTCGGACCGAAGGTCCGGGGCGAGGGGTATCACGCCAAACGGTAAAGAGGCGAACCCCTCTCCCGGCTGCTTCGCAGCCACCTCTCCCGATGGGAGAGGGTTTCGCACCCTTTTTAAGGGACTCGCCCTACGTCGCGACGACCATCACATGCACGGTCGGCTTCTTGCCCCAGACGGACGATACGGCGCCGCGCACCGCGCGCTCGATCGCCGTTGAGACGGCGTTGGCGTCGCGGCGTCGCGGACGCGACAGCGCCTCGAAGGCGGCGAAGAGCGCCTCGTCGATGACTTCGCCCATCTCCTCGCCGAATTTGCCGCGTTTCGGCACGCCGGCGAAGACGACGTCCGGATCGCCGACAAGCTCGCCCTTGCGGTCAACCGCGAGCGCGATGGAAATGACG